>JBMOQY010000024.1:0-118517 GCA_049322455.1 Verrucomicrobiota bacterium
GGGAAGAGGCTTGGTCGGGACTACACGCCGTTTTCACGCAAGCGATCTCGCCCACGCAACAACTTGCGCGCCGCCCTTACCCCAAAAAACCCGAAAAATAGCTCCAGTAGCGGAAGTCGGGCTAATCCGCTCTTGCCTCGGGGCTTGGGGCGGGGCTGTCTGGGACCGCACGGGCCAAAGTGTATATGCTTGGCCTGTCTCTATTTTCCCCATCAGCCCAACCTGTCTGGCACAGTCAGGGCGCTGATTTTCCCTCGGTTGAATTGTCCTCAAGGAACTCAGCGCTTGACCGATGGTATCAATTGATACCTTTTGGTCATGTATGCCGTCATCTACCAGCCTAACCTATGGGCCTACAGGAGATACCTGCCGAATGGCGTCGTGCGGTCTGCGCGGCGCTCAAACGAAACCAAGTCCAGTTCACCCACGACGCGCATAAACGTTGGCAGCGGAGCTTCCCCGGCTCATGGCGCTACGATCTTGATCAAGCCCTGCTCGATGTTTTGTCCGCCGATCACGCGGTGGGGTGTCCGGTCACCATGGACACGCCGCCGGGCGAGACCTGGGAATTCTTCTTCCAGCTCCAGCGCCGCCAAGCCTACGGCAAAATCCTGCTCCGCACCGACCGGAAACGCGTGGTGATATTTTCCGCGCATCGTCCCGAGAAACCCAAGCTCCGCTGCGAATAACCCCCCCGCCATGCCCTCCAAGAAAAAAATCATCAAGCTGCGCCCCTACCCGGTGGTGGTGCCGACCCCAGACGGGAAATCGGTGGCCGATCATGTCACGATCAAGGTTCCGATGGAGTGGGACGAGGAACTCAAGGAATGGCTGATTACGGCCGAAGCCGAGGAGTTGATCGAAACCACCAAGGCCCGCCACATGGGGCTGATGCTGCCGGCGGATCTGCTGGCGATGCGCCAGAGGCTGAATCTCAGTCAGCGCCAGATCGGTGAATTGCTCAAGATCGGTGCCAAGAGCTGGACCCGCTGGGAGTCGGGTGCGCAACGCCCCTCCCAAAGCATCAACCTGCTGCTGCGTCTGCTCGACAAGGGAGCGGTTTCGCCCCAGCAGCTGGTGGAAATCGGTTCTGCGCGAGCCGATTGGTCCCGGCAATTCGACCTGCTCGCCCTGGCCAGTGCGCGGGCGGCCCCGCCCGTTTCCCTGGACTTGTGCCGGTCCACACCACCACCGAGCGAACCTTTGAGGACTTCCGCATGAAACCGGCACCCATCACCCTGATCGAGTATTTCGCGACCGAGCTGTTGCTCGCGACCAATCATTCATTTCAACCGGACAAACCCCTGCAATTTGGGGAGAACGACCTCTTTGTTAACGTCACCACCCAGCACAACGACAAGGCGCCTAAGGATGGCAACCGATGGCAGGTATCGCTGGAAGTCAGACACCAGCCTGGTCCACAAGTGAATTTCCCCTACTCCTACCGGGCTGTCCTGATCGGACAATTTGGGGTGGCCCCCTCGGTGCAGGCGCAAGATGAAGAAAGGATGGTCAAGATTCAGGGAGCTTCGATGCTTTACAGCATGGCTCGGGAGATTATCCGTGCCTTGACCGGTCGTGGCCCATATCGGCCGGTGATTTTGCCGACAGTATCCTTTTACGAGCAGAAACCCGCGACCGAAGCATCCGCTCACGAGGAATCTTCCGAGAAACCACCCGCGGCTCCGAAGAAACGCCCTACCCGGAGCAAGCCCGGGGTGATCTGAAGCGTCTCCGTGCTCGCCACTTGATACTTGTCACTTGCCCCTTCTCCCGAAACCTCGGGTTCCATGAGTTCCTGTCCCTGCGGTTCCGGTTCCACGTTCGAGGCCTGCTGCGGTCCGATTCTCGGCGGCGCGCCCGCCCCGACGGCCGAGGCGCTGATGCGCTCGCGCTACACGGCCTACGTGAAGCACGACGTCGCCCACCTCGAACGCACGCTCAGCGCCGACCAGCGCAAGGACTTCGCGGCCGACGAGGCAAAGAAATGGTCCGAGAGCGCCGAGTGGCATGGTCTCACCATCCTCAAGACCGAGCAGGGCGGCCCCGACGACAAGCTCGGCGCCGTGCATTTCTCCGCCAAGTTCAGGATGGACGGCGAGGACCGTGAACACCTCGAGGTCGCGCTCTTCGGCCGCGAGGACGGGCGCTGGGTCTATACCGGCCAGGTGGACGAGCCGGGCAAGACCTTCCGTCGCGAGACGCCCAAGATCGGCCGCAACGACCCCTGCCCCTGCGGCAGCGGCAGGAAATACAAGAAGTGCTGCGGCGCCACGGCGTGAGGCAGTCGGTGCAGGGCGGGGTCTCCGAACCCGGCCCTGCATCCCACCCTACAGGTTCGCCTGGGCGTAGCGCTCGTTCACGCAGGCGATGAACTCCTCGATCGTGAACGGCTTGGCCAGGTAGCCGTCGGCCTCCAGGGCGATGCTGGCGCTCCGGGGTGCGCCCACCCAGTCGGCGGTCATGAGCACGAACTGGCAGTCGTCCATCGCCTGATTTTCGCGCAGCTTCATCAGGACCTTGCGGCCGTCGCCCTGCACCAGGTGCACGTCGCAAAAAATCAGCGTCGGCCTGAGGGTGACCGCCAGGCCAAGGGCCTCGTTGGCGGTGTCGCAGCCCAGCACCTCGTAACCGTGATGCCGCGCCGCCTCGGTCAGCGCCTCCCGGAAGCTGGCGTCATCCTCCACGATCAGCATGGTCTTGGGGACGGGAGCCTTCATGGAATCAGGGGGAGTCAGGCAGGCCCAAAGCAGCCTGCGCTGCCGAAAATAGCCCGGCAGCCCGTGCTGGCAACACCGTTCGCGGGGACGCTATCGGCCCAGCAGCTTCTTGTTCGCGCGGATGAGCGCGAGCCGCTGTTCGACGGCCCGGCGGGTCGTGAGAGCGTCCTCGGGGGTGTGGAGGCACCAGTCCACGAGTTTCGCGACGGTGGAGCGCGCGACGTAGCAGCGGGTGTCGGAGCCGCCGTAGTAGATGAGCACGGTGCGCTGTTTGTCGGGCAGCTCGACCCAGCCGTTGGTGAAGGTGACGTTCGACACGTCGCCGACGCCCTCGCCGCCGTAGGGCGCGAGGAAGTGGCCGCCCGGACGGGCGATGACCTTCGACGGATCCTCGAGCGAGGTCATGAACATGTAGAGCACATAGCGCAGGCCGGCGGCGCAGCCGCGCACGCCGTGGGCGAGGTGCAGCCAGCCCTGGGGCGTCTTGATCGGGGCCGGGCCCTGGCCGTTCTTGACCTCCTTGATCGTGTGGTAGGCGCGCGAATCGATGATCTTCTCGGGGCCGGTGACGCCGGTGGTGATGTCCTTGCACAGCGTCCAGCCGATGCCGCCGCCGGAGCCGACGTCGATGAAGCCGTCCATCGGGCGCGTGTAGAAGGCATAGTGCCCGTCCACGAATTCCGGGTGGAGCACGACGTTGCGCTGCTGGGAGGCGGGGGTCCTGAGGTTGGGCAGGCGCTCCCACTTCCGGAAATCCTTCGTGCGGACCACGCCGGCCTGGGCGACGGCGCTCGAGAGGTCGCCGGGCGCGGCGGCGGGATCCTTCGACTCCGAGCAGAACACGCCGTAGATGCACCCGTCCTCGTGGAACGTGATGCGCATGTCATAGACGTTGGTCTCGGGCGCGAGTTCGGGCAGGTCCACGGGCTCGTCCCAGAAGCGCCAGCGGTCGATGCCGTTGGGGCTCTCGGCGATGGCGAAGATGCTCTTGCGGTCGTAACCCTCGAAGCGGACGACCAGGTGCACCTTGCCCCGCCAATAAAAGGCGCCGGGATTGAGCGTGGCGTTGACGCCGAGGCGCTCCATCAGGAACGGGTTGGTCTTCGGGTTGAGGTCGTAGCGCCACTCGATCGGCGCGTGGCGGTAGGTGATGGCCGGATAAAGGAAGCGCTCGAACACGCCGTTGTCCCATTCGGGGTCCACGGGGTTTTTGCGCGCGAGAAATTTCTCGTGCTTCGCGTAGAGCGCCTTGAGGCGGCGCGACCAAGCGGCCGGGGCCTTGATCTTGGGGAGGGAGGTTTTCATGTTCATGTGGGGAAGGAAAAGTTTAGCGGCTCCCACCCCGCGCGACCGGTGGGGGAGCCCCGCGAAATCAAGCCCGTCTGCCCCGCAACCGCGCCACGGCCTCGAGGCCCATGCGGCCGTTGTGGTAGGGGCATTTCCAAAAGCCGACCTTCTCAAAGCCCGGGATGACCCGGCCGTCGCGGGTGACACCGCGGAACCACTCGCCGTGCGTGCGATCGACGAGGCGCGTGGCGATGAAATCCCAGGTTTTCGCCGCAGCGGCGAGATAACGGCTGTCACCGGAGATCTGCCACGCGTTGAGGAAGCCGACGACGGCCTCGGCCTGCGGCCACCATTCCTTGGCATCGTCCACGATGCCGGCGGGCGAGCCGAGATTGAAGATCGCGCCGTCGGCGTCGGTGCCCTCGGCGAGGGTGACGTCGGCGATCCGGAGCGCGAGGGCCTTGACACGGGCGGTGAGCGCGGCGGCGTCCAGCGCCTCGGCGGCGCGGCAGAGCAGCCAGGCCGCCTCGATGTCGTGGCCGTAGGAAATCCTGTCGGAGGTCGGACGCCAGTCGGTGGTGAAGAACAGGCCGAGGTGGCCGGTGCGTGCGTCCACGATGCGCGCGAGCATGATTTCGACCAGGTCGCGGAGGGCGGCGCGCAGGCCGGCATCGGGCCACACCTCAAGGAGGCGGGTGTAGGCCTCCATCACGTGCAGCATCGTGTTCTGCGACTTGGGGTCGTTCTGGTCCACCTCGCTCAGCCGCATGTCGGCGATGGGCGACCAATCGCGGGCAAAGGCCTCGAGGTAGCCGCCGTGCGTGCGCTCGCGGGCGTGCCGCTCCAGCAGCCGGAAGACGGCGATCGCGCCGTCCAGCGCCGCGCGGTCGCCGGTGGCGGCGTGGTATTCGCTGAGCGCATAGATCGCGAAGGCCTGGCCATAGACCTGCTTGCGGTCGCGCTTCACCGTGCCGTCCGCACGGATGGACCAGAAAAAGCCCCCGTGCACCGCGTCGTGGTAGCGGGCCAGCAGGTCCTCGTGCGCGAGATCGGCCATGTCGCGGTAGGCCCTGTCGCCATAGTGGCGGAAGGCCGCCGCGTAGGTCCACAGGATGCGCGAGGTCAGCAGGGCGCCGCGCTCCGCCGCCGCATGGATGGCGAGATCGTTGGCCAGTCCGCCGTGAAAGGTGCGCGCGGACGGGTCGGCGACGTGCCGGATCCAGAAAGGCAGGATGTTGCCGCGCAGGTCGGCCTCGATGGCCTGGCGCAGGTCGGTCGGGGTGACGGGACTCATCGTGGGAAGGGGCCAGACAGCCAGACCGGCCGGACCTTGGCAAATCCGGGACGCGGAATCTCAATTTTCAAAGCAAGGATCGTCATCCGCCGCCGGCGCGGGCCCGCCCTGCGATATAGATAGCGCAGAATGCGCGGACCGGAGGCTTGTGCGGTCCCGGGATTTTTGTTTTCAGACCCGCATCCCCGCCCCGAGTTGTGACCGACCACGAGTCCGACGCCGCCCGCTGGTTCGCCGAGCAGGTGCAGCCGCACGAGCCGATGCTGCGCGCCTGGCTGCGGAGCCGTTTTCCCAAGCTGGGCGAGATCGACGACATCGTGCAGGAGACCTACACGCGCGTGCTGCGCGCCCGCGGCCGGGGGCCGCTCGACAATCCCAAGGCCTACGTCTTCGCCATCGCGCGCAACCTCGCCCGCGACCACTTCCGGCGCACGCACGGCGCTGACACGAAAGCCTTAACGGAAAGGGAGGCCGGCGACGTCTTGGATGAAAGCGAAGGCATCCCCGAGTCCCTCGCCCGCCACCAGGACCTCGAACTCTTGACCGAAGCCATCCAGACCCTGCCCGACCGCTGCCGCCAGGTGCTCACCCTGCGGAAGATCTACGGCCTGACCCAGAAGGAGATCGCCGCCCAGCTCGGCATCTCCGAACACACGGTCGAGGCGCAGGTGGCGATCGGCATCCGCAAGTGCGCGGAATTCCTCAGACGGCGCCGCGAACGATGAACCCCGACCCCACCGACACCGCCATCGAGGCCGCCGCCGCCACCTGGCTGGCGCGCCGCGACCGCGGCTTCACCGCCGCCGAGCAGGACGAGTTCCTGCAATGGCTGCGCGAGGACCCGCGGCACCGCGCGTGCTTCGCGCAACTGGACAGCGCGTGGGCGGAGTTCGACGCGCTCACCCAGTGGCGGCCCGAGCACAGCACCCGGCCCAATCCCGACCTGCTCGCCCGCCCCGCCGTGCCGCGTGCGCCCTGGCGTCTGCCCCTCGCGCTCGCCGCCGCGGCCGCCGTGCTCGCCGCCGGCTGGTTCGCCCGCCAACCCCCGCCCGCCCCGGCCCCGCGCGGGCTCCCCTCGCAGGCCAGCGCCCTGCGCGACTACGACCAGAAGATCCTCGAGGACGGCTCGATCATCGACCTCAACCGCGGCGGCTCCGTCGAGGTGCGCTACACGGCCGCCGAGCGCCGCGTGTGGCTCACCGCGGGCGAAGCCCACTTCACCGTCGCGAAGAACCCGCACCGGCCCTTCATCGTGCGCGCCGGCAAGGTGGACGTGCGCGCCGTGGGCACCGCCTTCAACATCCGGCTCGACCCCGCCGCCGTCGAGGTGCTCGTGACCGAGGGCCGCGTGCAGGTGACCCCGCCCGCGAGCGGCCCGGCCCTGCCCGTGCTCCACGCCGGCCAGCGCGTGGTGCTGCCCGCCGCGGGCCCGGCTGCGGTGGACACCGTCTCCGCCGACGAGATGTCGCGCCTCATGGCCTGGCAGCCCCGCCAGCTCGAGTTCGACTCCGCCCGGCTGGCCGACGTGGTCGCGGCCTTCAACCGCCACAACCGCGTGCAGCTCGAGCTCGGTGACCCCGCCCTCGCCGACCTGGCCATCGGCGCCTCGTTCCGCTCGAACAACGTCGAGGGCTTCGTCCGCCTGCTCGAATCCGGCTTCGAGATCGCCGCCGAGCGCCGCGGCGACCGCATCGTGCTGCGCCCGGCACGCTGAGGCGGAACAATCCAGCGGAAAACCCCAGATAGACACAGATGAAGACAGCTCCTCATGGCATGAGCGGTTAGGCTCTTCGCGGTTTGGCTTCACCATTCAGTGAAAGAAATCGGGGGCCATTGCTGAGTCCAATCTCCCACCCCATCTGTGTTTATCCGTGTTCATCTGTGGTTCAACTGCATGAGCCGCGCCGAGGCCCGCCGGCCGCGCCGCAAAATTTACGGAAAATCGCCTTAGCGGAAACGGGGCCGCCCCGCGTCTCGTGCTGTGAACCCCAAGCACCCCACCATGCTTACCCCCACCCCCGCAGTTGTCCGCCGGCTTGCCGGCGTTGGCCTCGCCCTGTTCATGTTCTGCGCCGCCCTCTTCCCGGCCGCGACCGCCACCGCGGCCGACGAGACGCGCAAGGAATACAACGTCGCCGCCGGCGACGCCACCGAGACGCTCCGCCGCTTCGCCCAGCAGGCCGGCCGCGAGATCGTCTATCCCGCCGAGCAGGTCCGCGGCGTGCAGACCCGGGCCGTGCGCGGCGAATTCACCGCCGTCGAGGCCCTCGCCCGCATGCTCGAGGGCACCGATCTCCGCCTGGTGCAGGACGAGCAGACCGGCGCCCTGTCGGTCACGCGCCGGGCCCCGGCCGACCGGCCCGCCCCGCCCGCCGCGCCGCGCGCCGCCGCACCGCAGGCCGACGTCGTCGAGCTGCCCACCTTCTCCATCACCTCCGACCGCGACGACAGCTACGTCGGTCGCGAGGCCCTCTCCACCACCCGCACCGGCGTCGAGCTGATCGACCTGCCCCAGTCGGTGAAGGTCATCAACCGCACGATGATCGACGACATCAACCCCTACCTCGTCGTGGACATCCTCAAGTATGTCGGCGGCGGCCAGGCGGGCAACATCAACTTCGCCGACGACCGGTTCACGATGCGCGGTTTCAACAGCCCGGCCGACATCGGCGACTTCGTGGACGGCTTCCGCGCCAAGCTCGATTCCAACACCGACACCGCGATCATCGAGCGCCTCGAGATCGTCAAGGGCCCCTCCGCCATCTTCGTCGCCAACGGTCCCGTCGGCGGCGTCATCAACAAGATCACCAAGAGCCCCGTCTCCTACCAGTTGCGCACGCTCAAGCTGCAGGCCGGCACCTTCGACACCAACCGCGCCGAGCTCGACCTCGGCGGCCCCGTCACCGCCGACGGCAAGCTGCTCTACCGCCTCGTCGTCGCCGGGCAGGACTCGGACGGGTGGTATGACAACACGTTCACCAAGCGCCTCATCCTTGCGCCGTCGCTCAGCTACGTGTTCAGCCCCGACACGAAGCTCACGTTCAAGTATTTCTACTTCGACTTCGATTTCTCGTCCTACAACGGCCTGCCCTTCGACGAGCGCACGGGTCAGCCGCTCGCCGTGGATCCGAAGTCCACCTTCAGCGAGCCCGATCCGCTGAACTGGCGCAAGGACATCGCCCACCGCTACCTCGCCGAGTTCACGCACCGCTTCAACGACCACGTGGCGATGCGCCTCGCCGGCTTCCACACGCACAACAACGCCAGCCGCGTCGAGTCGGTGAACGGCAGCGCCATCCCGCGGACCTTCGTGAACGGCAGCCTCGTCAACCGCAGCACCACCGCCCAGGACCGCGACCACTGGCGCACGCACGTGCAGGGCGACCTCGTGTTCACCTTCGACACCGGCGCGGCCGGCCACCGCCTGCTCGTCGGCGGCGAACTGAGCGACGCGCCCGACGAGGTCCGCGGGTTCGCCGGCGCCAGCAGCGCCGTGGACCCGTTCAACCTGACCTTCCCCGGCACCGTCACCGTCAACTGGGCCGCCCCCGCCAGCCACACCCGGGCCGAGAACAAGCAGCAGAAGTTCTTCGCCCTCGAGACCCTCAGCCTCCTCGACCAGCGCCTCCAGCTCTCCGTCGGCGCCTCGCGCGTCAAGGCCGAGACCTCGTCCCGCAACAAGCGCACCGGCACCGCCACGGCCAAGCTCGCGGTGACCGAGGACCTCCTCCAATACGGCGCCGTCTTCAAGCTCAGCCCGCGCATGTCCGTCTTCTACGGCTACAACGAGAACTTCGCCCCCAACTTCACCTCCACCGGCGGCGTCCTGCCCAGCCAGCTGGGCAAGCAGCACGAGTTCGGCTTCAAGGCCGACTTCCCCGAGAGCCGCTTCAGCGCCAGCCTCTCGTGGTTCGACATCCAGCAGCAAAACGTGCCCGTGCTCTCGTTCCCGCAGACCAACCCGCCGACCTTCGTGCTCGTGCCCGGCCAGTCCTCGCAGGGCATCGACGGCGACCTCGCCTTCAAGGTCACCGATAGCCTCGACGTGGTCGCCACCTTCGCATTCCTCGACGCCGAGGCCCGCTCGCAGGCCAACTCCGCCGCCCCGGTGATCACCAACCCGGTCAACAACGTCGCCGAGACCACCTTCGGTCTGTGGACCCGCTACAAGTTCACCGCCGGCGGCCTCAAGGGCCTCTCCATCGGCCTGGGCCTCAGCCATCTCTCCCAGCGCGCCATCACCGACAACAGCAACGCCCGCGTCTTCGGCCACCTCGACGGCTTCACCGTCGCCGACCTCGTGCTCGGCTACGAGACCGGCGCCTTCCGCTACGCCCTCAACGTGGACAACCTGCTCGACGAGGATTACTATGCCGCCGTGCGCAACCAGAGCATCATCGTGCCCGGCAGCGGCACCAACGTGAAGGCCAGCGTGACCTGGAAATTCTGAACCCGCCCCGCCCTTTCCCTGGGGGAGCGGCCTGACCCGCCGCGACGGACTGACAGCGACACGGCAGCGTCGGGGCAAGAGGGGCCCCTCCCCCATGATTTCGCGCCCCGCTCCGGGGCGCTTTTTTTCGCATCCGCCGGCAACTATGACAACACCGGCTCCGTTGCCGGACCCGCCGGCGCCACCACGATGCGGACATGGAAAAGCACCACGCCGACTCGATCGCCAACCTCGTCCGTGAATTCCAGGCCGACCCCGGGGTGCTGGCCCTTCTGCTCGGCGGTTCGCTCGCCCATGGCTGCGCCCGGCCCGACTCGGATAGTGTGCGTTTCCTGTGGCGGTCCAGACGGCGCTGCGCGCCGCCGCGCCGCCCGGCCGCCGCCCGTCGTTCTGCCCACAGCCCCGGCGGTGCGGAAATTCGCGCGTCCCTCAGCCAAACAGCAGGGTGGGATTCCCCAATCCCGCCTTCGTCCAGCCCAGCAAACGCCGTCGAACACAGAGCGCACGGAGGCAAACCCGAGAAACCCAGAGATTTGGCCAAGAAGATTACTCTGCACCACGACCTTCACCTGGGAGGTGAACGGCTGATGATCGACCGCTGATCCGGCAATGGCTTCTCCGGAACTCTGTGCTCAACCCGGTGAACTCTGGGTCTCAACAACTCCACTGCGGAATTTAGGATCATGCCCCACTCGCAGCGCATGTGGAGCTGCCGCCCTGCAAAATGCAGGCAGCAACAGGGCGAGAGCCATTCTTCGCCAAGGTTGCAGGCGGCGGGCCGCCCCGGCTCCAGTCCGGTCACTTCGCCGGCGCCCAGCGGTAGGCGCGGAGCACGTTGTCGTTCATCAGCGGGATGACGAGCAGCCGCCGCTCCGGCAGATAGGTGTGGTCGGCCGTGCCGCGCCCGAGTGTCATGAGCGGCGTGGGCTTGCCGACGGCGGTCACGTGCAGCACGTCGCCCGTCAGCCAGTCGGTCACGGTGTAGCCGCCCTGCCCGTCGGGTTCGAGGCCGTCAATGTGGCACAAGGGCTGGTCGCCGATGCGGCCCAGGGTTTGGCCGGCGTAGGAGATCGTCGAGATGTGCCCGGGTTGCTCCTTGCCGTCGGGCCCGCGCAACGACCAGCCGCCGAGGAGCAGGCGGTCCTGCTCCGCCTTGAGCCCGTTGATGCCGCCGGTCTTCGCGCGGTCGAGTTCGCACCACGGGGCGAATTTCCCGGCGCTCAGCCGGAACACGGTGCCGAGCCGGCCGCTGCACACATAGACGTTGCCGGCGGAATCGGCCGTGCAGTCGTTGAACAGGCCGGGCCCGTCCGCGGGCGCATGGCGGGCCGTGACGGCGCAGGTTTCCGGGTCGATCTCGACCAGGTCCTTGTCGTCGCCGACATAGAGCCGGCCGTTGGCCAGGGCGAGGCCCTTGGGGTTGTCGAAGCCGGTCACCCACCTGAGGTCCAGAATCCGGCCGTCGGGGCTGACGCGGCTGATGAAGCCGTCGCCGGGCGTCGCATCCCGGCCGTGGGTGCCCATGTTCGAGACGTAGAACTGGTTGCGCCCCGCGTCGAAGACCACCGACTCGGGCGCGGCGAAACCGGTCGTCTCCCAGACCAGCTCCGGGGTCTGCGCGGAACCAACAACGGCGGTGAAGACCGTCCACGGAATCAGCAAGAGAGCGCGTCGCTTCATGGAGCCGGAGGTTTTTTTGGGGTGCCGCGGCAACATCAGCAGCACCGCATTGGCCGCCCATTCAGGACGAGTTTCTCCAATCTGGCGACCCCAATGGTGCGGCGCACGCGGTGGATTTTTCCGGGAGGGTTGGGGGCCGGCTTGGCAGGCGCTGCGCAAAACGCCTGATTGCCAGGGGTTCCGGGAGGCGTTGCCGCACGGGTTATCGCTCGAACCGGCTCGACAACGCCAAAGCGAAGTTCCTGCCCGGGTGGCGGCCCGCCGCTGACCTGCGTGGCGGGCGGATGCGGCCTCGACCATGTCGGGGGGGGGCTCCGGTGAAGCCCGGAAAGATCGGGCCTCCGGGTTGAGGACGCCTTGGGCCTTGCACCGCCGAGCTTACTGGTAGCCTTCGAGCGTTTCGACAATCAGCCCCAGGGTCTGCCGGGTGTCAAAATAGCTGAATTGCCCCGTCTTCGGATCGCCGCCCTGATGGAGCAGCGGAATCCCTTGGGCCGCGAGTTTGCGGGTCTTGTCTGCGGTGTCCACGACCTGGAAGGCAATGTGATGAATGCACTCGCCATGCTGATCGAGGATGTCCTGCCAGGAGGACGGCCCGCCCAACGGCTGGGTCAGCTCGAGTTCGGTGTTGTCGAGTTTGAAGAATGCCAGCTTGCAGCGGGCATCGGAAGGGCGGCCCCGGTAGGTCTGGTTGACCTTCAGTCCGGGTTCCGTGGTGATGATGGGCGGGATTGGCAGGCCGAAAAAGTCGGCGTAGGCGGCGGCGGATTTCTCGATATCCCTTACGACAATGGCGATCTGACAGACGCGCCGTGTCCCCAGGATGGCGGACGCAGTGGAGGGTGTGGTTGGAGACATGGGGCGCTTTCCGGGTTAAGGCAGTTGGGCGGAAGTGAAGCCGGCATCTTCCAGCCGGGCGACGCCGAGTCAACAGTTCGCTGTCATATCAAAGAGTATGATAAGTATTGCCCGGACCCGTCCGCCCTGGCATGAATGCCGCATGGATTCCCCAAGGCGGCTGCTCGGAGTGCTTATGGCCATCTGGCCTTTGTTGACAGGGGCACAGACCAGTGCGGGCACAGGGACGGTCAACCCCGCCGCATCGTCGGAACCGCCGTTGCTGTCGCCATCCAACCTGCTGGCTTGGTGCATCGTGCCCTTTGACAAGAACCAGCGCGGACCGGCGGAGCGTGTCGCCATGCTGAAACGATTGGGTTTCACCCAATATGCGTGGGACTGGCGGAAAAACCATCTGCAGGATTTGCCCGCCGAAATCCGGCTTTCGCGGGAGGCCGGCATCAGGATCAGGGCAGTCTGGCTCTGGATTGAGGGCGGCTCTGACCAGGTGGGCCGGTTAAGTGAAGGCAACCGTGCGGTTATGGATGCCGTTCGCGAGGCCGGGCTGCCGGTCGAATACTGGGTGGGGTTTCATCCGAATTTTTTCGCCCAGTTGGACGAACCTGCGCGGATCCAGCACGCCGCGGACATGATGACCTATCTGCGTGCGCAGGCTGCCAGGTCGGGAAGCACGGTCGCTTTCTACAATCACGGCGATTGGATTGGTGAACCGGACAACCAGATTAAAGTAATCAAGGCGATGGGGGGGCCGGATGTCGGCCTGGTGTTCAATTTCCATCATGCGCACGGGATGATCGACGATTTTCCTGCGCTTGTCGGGCGCATGCGCCCCTACCTGCGGGCGGTCAACCTCAACGGCATGGAGCCCCACGGTCCAAAGATCCTGCCCGTCGGCCAGGGCACGCGGGAGCGCGGGATGCTCCGGAGCTTGCTGGATTCAGGCTACACCGGCCCGGTTGGCCTCCTGGGCCATGTGGACAACGAGGACGTGGAATCGGTCCTCCGGAGGAACCTCGCAGGGGTGCGGCAGCTCGCACGTGAGCTGGCGCCGTGATCCCGGAGCGGCATCCCCGCAAAACGGGAAATGCGCCTCCACCTTGATGGTTTGAAATATCCGGCACACCCTGTTCTCTTCCTCACACCATGAAATACCCCAACGTTCCCCTGTTCGGTTCCTTCCTCCTGCTTGTCGCGCTCGCCGCTGCGCCCGGTGCGGCCGCTCAATCCCACGGCAAGGAATCCGAGTATCGTGCGGGGAAAAACTTCATTCCCACCCGGGTGTTCCCGTTGGAGGAGGACCAGCGGATCTTGAAGGCCTTTGAAGGCCTGCGGGTCGCCGACGTGACCGACGGCATGGACTTTGTCGGCTTGAAAAACATCGGCCTGATGGATCCGGAAATCCACCCCCTCTGGAAGGACGTCAGGGAGTTCAAGCACCGGTTCATCGGCATCGCCGTGACCGTGCGCTATGTGCCGACCCAGCGCGGTGCGCCACCGGCCGGCCTCAGCTATGAGGAGTTCCGCGCCCGTGAGAGCAAATGGTATAACGAGCTATCCTTCGAGCCGTTCGGCGAGCTGATCCGGCCGGGCACCGCGATTGTGATTGATGAGGCGCCGGACGCCGATGTCGGCTCGATCGGCTCCAACAACATCATGTCGTGGAAATTGAAAGGCGCCGTGGGAGTCGTCACCGACGCGACCGCCCGCGACACCGATGAGGTGGCCACCGAGGAGGTGCCGCTTTACCTGCGCAAGCCGGGCCGCGGGATCCGCCCCTGGCGCAACGAGGTGGAATCGGTCAACCGCCCGGTGGTGGTGGGCGGGGTGCTCGTCAACCCGGGCGATGTGATCGTGGCCGATGGCGACGGCGTGCTGGTCGTGCCGCGCGACGTGGCGCTCACCGTGGCGGAGTTCGCCCACAAGATCATCGAGGCCGACAAGGCCGGCCGGCGTGAACTCTACAAGAAGCTGGGTCTGCCCGAGGATTCGTCGGTGAAGTGACCGCCGGCGGCGGATCCCGCTCAATCGAGCCAGATCCGCTCGATCTCCACACCGTGGATCGCCTTGCGCCCGGACTCGGGGATGCCCGGGCCGATGGAGATGAGGATGCTCTCGATTTTGGCCGGATCGAGCGGCGGTGCCGGCGCGGGCTCCGACCAGAAAGGGATGAAAGAGGGGTAGCCGTGCGGGATGTTGGGTGAGCGGACCGGACGCAGACCGGCCAAGGGCAAGGAACAGGTTCCGTGCACGGGCTGGACCTGGACGATGCCACCGTAAGCGATGCCGTCGGAGGTGACGAGCGACAGCTGCAGCGTGCAGGGATTGTCGGTCGCGGATCGCCCATACAGCACGAGCTTGCTGGTCGTGCCGAGGGCCGAAGTGCGGCCGCGAATCTTGTCCTTGAAGAAGAACCGGAGCGAGTGGTCGTGGTCCTTTTCATCGAGATCCCGGGTGAGCGCCACCACCGCGGTCGTGCCGGGGCGGTCCGAGGGCACGAGATCGTAGCGGACATCGCGATGATCCCCGGTGATCGCGGCGGTGTCGGCCGCGGCATCGAACAACAGCACCGGAGCCGTGGGCGCCACCAGCCGCGTGGTCCAGGGAGCGCCGTGAAAATCCCAGTCGGTGGGCACGGAGGCGTGCCCCGAGGGAAAGGTGCGGGCGCCGCTCTTGGTGCGGACGACGACGTGGTAGGCAAGCTGACCGGCCCGCAGGTCGCTGCCGGGAATCTCCGCGAGGTATTGCAATCCCGCCACCTGGCGCATCGGGAAAATCCGGGCTCCGCGCAGATCGGGCGCACCGGTCCCCGGCGTATTGCCGGCTCCGGGCTGCGCCCGCGGGTTGAGCGGTGAGCGACGGTCGGACAAGGGGCGCGGTTGCGGCAGGTAAGCCACCAGTTCGACCCTTTCTATCGGCTCGGAGGCTGCGATGGTCGCCGGCACGATGAAGCGTTCTCCGGCCGCGGCCTCGGTCAGGGGCGCGTGCACCACCAGCGGGCCTTCGACGGTGGCGGGTGGTGCGACAAATTCGTTCAGCGTGAGGCCGGCCCATTTGGATTCGGGTGCCACGGCCGGGCGCACGCCCTTGCGGGCCAGCAGATAGGTGCCAGGCCGGATGCCGAGCGTCCCGCCCACGGCGGTGACCCGGTGCCCGTTGCCCGGATTGATGCCGACGGCCTCGAAATCATCGCCCAGATCGGGGAGGCCGATCCGCAGCGGCCACTCGTTCCAGGCGATGCGGACAACCGGCTTCCTCGGACTGGGCTTCTCAAACGGGTCGCGGACCCAGATGGCGTCGGGCATCACCTCCAGGCGCCAGACCCCCGGCTCAAGACGATCCAGAAAATAGGCGCCCTGGCCGGGATAGGTCACGAGCGGCGAGTTGCCGTAGCCGGCGATGCGGCTGAGCCGGGCGGGCGCCGGGGGCGGCGTGGAGGTGGTGTTGGAATGGAAAAATTTCTCCTCGGTGACAAATTCCGCCAGATCGTCGGCATAGCTGAGGCGGACGCCGGCAAAGGAGGTGTTGGCGGGATACCGGCCGTAGTCCTTGAACAGAGGGACATGCCGGAAGGCCTCGCCGGCCACCATCATGCCGAGGGCCTTTTGCGGGGCATAGGCGAGATTCAGATAATGGGTCTGATACTCGGTGTTGAACGGCGCGAGGTGCAGCGGATCATAGGCAAACTGGGTGGCGATCTGCGCGCCGATTTTGCGGAAGGTGCGGGCCATCGCGGGATAGATGTAGCCCCGGCCGATGTCCGCCGGATCGAACTCGTAGATGATCCTGGCTTTGTTCCTGAACGAAGGTTCGTCGGCGAACGGGATCGGATAGTCGTCCACATAGGGCAGGAAGTTGCCCCGCTGCTCGTGGTTCGCCACGAGGTTGGCGGGATACCACTGGAAGGTCCCGCCCTGGACGTCCGCGTCGAGATAGGCGCGGAACACGGACAGGCCGTGGCTCATGTTGTAGAAGATCGGTTTTTGGCAGCCGGTGTCGCGGATCGCCTTCACCATCGTGTTGATGTAATCCACCGTGAGCGCGTAATCCCAGTGGCCGGGCTCGTTGCAGATTTCAAATGCGAGGATGTCCGGGTCGTCCTTGTAGGCCAGGCCGGTGTGCGGATTCACGTGCTCCATGAGCTGGGTGAGATAGCGGATTTGGAACGGCCAGGATTCCCGATTCTCCAGGCTGCCCTGCTTGCCATATCGGCTGGAGAAACCCCGGAGCGGCACGCCGCCCTCGGGATAGGCCGCGTTGCCGAATTGCAGCGGCGTGAGGATGGACTTGATGCCGCGCTCCTTGAGCTTGGAGAGGAGAAAGTCGTGGGCCTGCATGTGCTCGTTGACCAGGAGGTTTCCCTCCTCATCGGTGATCTCGCGGTCCCACATGTGGACGCGGTAGGCGTCGAGTCCGAGGCGCGCGAGATGATAGACGTCCGCTGCGATGGCGTCGCGCCAGTCAACGCCGAGCCGCTTGTGCGCGCGGAAGGCGTGGGCGAACGGGGTCGTGTAATTTACGCCGAACTGCACGACCTCGGCCTTGGTGGCGGTCCAGCGCATCACGCCGTGGTCGTCCACGAACGTGCTCGGCGGATCCACGGCGGGGAGGACGGCAGGAACAAGGGCGAACAGGATCAGGGAAGCGAGCAGGCGGTTCATAAGAAAAGGAGGCGTGGAGGGAGGGAGCCGACGGCGGCTGGCGCAGGATGAAGGCGGACCGCGGGAGCACGACGCTTTTGGCCGGGGTTCATGGAGGGGGAGAACGGTCGGAGGAACGAATCACCGGCCGACGCCGGGGAAGAAATAGGCGACCACCAGAATCTGGACCAGCCCGAGGAGAGAGATGAGTGTGAGCAGGGGCGTCCAGGAGCGCAGGGTCTCCTGGTCGGTCAGCCCGCTCATGCGGCTGAAGACCCAGAAGCCGCTGTCGTTCATCCAGGACAGCGAGGTGGCGCCGTAGCCGATGGCCAGGAAAACATAAACGGGATGCACGCCAAAGCCATCGGCTCCCACGAGCGACATCACGATGCCTGCCGTGGTGATCATCGAGACCGTCACCGACCCTTGGGCGATGCGGAGGATCGCCGCCAGCGTCCACGACAGCAGGATGAAATTCGGGGACTCGCTCCCGGCCAGTCCGCGCACCACATCGCCGATGCCGGCGTTGCGCAGCATGGTGCCGTAGGCCCCGCCTGCGGCCGTGATGAGGATGATGACGCCGGCGGTCATGAGCGGCTCGCCGACGATGTTTTCGGTGTCCCGCCAGCCGAGGCTTTTCTGGCGCAGGCAAACGGCCACGGCGATCGCCGCTCCGATGAACAGGGCCACGTTCTTGTTGCCCAGGAATTCGATGGCGGCGATCCCACCCGGCGGGAGAGCGCCCCGCAGAGTGGCGGCCAGGGAGGCGCCCGCGATCAGCAGCAGTGGCAGCACCACCGGTGCAATGGAAACCATGAAACCGGGAAGCTCCGCCTCGTCCTTCCCGGCCATGGCCGCGACCGATTCCAGCGAGGAGCCGCCGGTGGCGCGCAGCGGAACGGGCATGCGGCGGTCACGCCAGCGGGCGAAGGCGAGGCCGCCCAGCGCCGGCAGGATGCCCGCAACGATGCCGACGAGGATCGCGAATCCCAGGTCAATCTGCATGGTCTCGGCGGCCGCCAATGGACCCGGCGTGGGCGGAACCGTCGCGTGGGTGATGACGCCGCCGCAGATCGCGAGGAGGTGGAGGGCATAATTCCCGCGGGTGCGCAGGCTCAGGGCGCGGGCCAGCGGCACGAGCAGGAAAAACACGGTGTCGAAGAAGACGGGGATCGCGAGGATGTAGCTGCTGACGAGCAAGGCCAGCGGCGCGCGCTTTTCCCCCAGCACGGCCACGAAGCGCCGCACGATCTTGTCGGCGGCGCCGCTTGCCATCAGCGCCGCGCCGATCACGGCGGCGATGGCGATCGAAAAGCCGATCCGGCCCGTGGCGGTGCCGAACTCGGTCATGACCAGCTCGACAATCTGCGCGAGGCTGAAGCCGGCGCCGGGGCCCAGGATCCCCACCAGGGTGGCGGCCAGCATGAGGGCGAGAAAGGCGTGCAAGCGCAGCACCGCGATCGCAAACACGATGAACAGGATGCTCGACACGAGCGCCAGCAGCGACGGATGCAGGATCAGGGCGAGGTGCGGGGAAAACATGGGGGCGGAGATGGCTCGGTCTGTTCAGGATTTTCCGGGCAGCGCCCGGGTGTCGTTTACGGAGATGCCCCCATCCACGAGCAGGGTCTGCCCGGTGACATAGGCGCTGGCGTCGCTCGCAAGAAACAGCAGGGCTCCGTCCAGATCGCCGGTGGCGCCGGGGCGGCGCAACGGGATCCGGTCGGTCAAATAGGAAACCCACGCGGCGTCCTCATACATGACGGCGTTCTGCGCGGTCTTGAACCAACCGGGGGCGAGGCAGTTCACCGTGATGCCGTGCAACCCCCAGTCGGCGGCAAGGCTCATGGTCAGCTGGCGGATGCCGCCCCGGCTGGCACCATAGGGTCCGAGTCCGGCGTAGCCCGCGACGCTGGTGACCGAGCCGATGTTGATGATGCGACCGTAGCGCCGCGCCACCATAAGGCGGGCGGCAGCCTGGGCCACGAAGAACGGACCCCGGAGATTGGTGTCGAGGATGGTGTTCCACTCCTCCCAGGTGACCTCGAGTGCGGGTTTGCGGATGTTGCAGCCGGCGTTGTTCACCAGGATGTCGAGGCGGCCGAACCCGGCATGCACGGCGGTCAGGGCCGACGAGATGCTCTCCTTTATGCGGACGTCGAGGGGAACAGGCAGGCACTTGCGGCCGAGTTTCTCGATTTCCCGGCGCGTGCCGTCCAGCAGGGCCACGTCGCGGCTGGTGATGGCGACGGCGGCACCGGCGCGCGCCAGCGTCAGGGCGAATTCGCGGCCGAGGCCGCGGCTGGCCCCGGTGACGAGGGCGCATTTGCCGGTCAGGTCGAACAGAGGCGGGTGGCTCATGGTTGGAGGATGATTTTGAAATACTTGCCGCCGCCCCGGGCGCTCAGCTTCTGAAACCAGCCCGCTCCTTCCGCGAGGGGAGCGCGCGCACTGATCATGGGAGCGACTTTGATGATACCGCGGGTGATGAGGTCGATGCACAGGGGATACTCGCCCGCCGAGGAGCAGGAACCGAAGATGCTCAGCTCACGGGTCACCACGCTCTGCAGGGGAAAGTCGGTTTGCCGGGCCAGGTTGCCGACCAGCACGACAGCGCCGCCGCGGCGGGCGGTCCGCAGGGCGAGCGGCACCGTGGGGCTGATGCCGACGGCCTCGAAGACCGCATCGGCACCATGACCGCCGGTCAACCGGGCGATCTCGTCCGGCACAGCGGCGCGGGCGTCGGACAGCAGCACATCGGTGGCACCCAGTTCCTTGGCGAGGGCGAGCCGGTTGGGCTCGAGATCCACCGCGATGATGCGCCGGGCTCCGGCCCAGCGCAGGGCCTGCACAATGAACAGGCCGATCATGCCGGCACCCACCACCACGGTCGCACTGGCGGCGGTGATCGGGACCCGCCGGATGGCGTGGATGGCGATGGCAACCGGTTCGACCATGGCGGCGTGCGCGTAATCCAGGCCGTCGGGCAACCGGTAGAGGATCCGCTCCGGGACGGCCACGTATTCGGCAAAGGCGCCATGCTGCTTGTATTCCGGCGGGGAGACACCGATCACCCGCCGCGATCCGCAGAGGTTGACCTGCCCCGAGCGGCAGTAGTCGCATTCGCCGCAATAGATGGTGGAGTCGAAGGTCACGCGGTCACCGGCTTGCCACCTCGTCACGCCTGCGCCGGTGGCGACAATCTCGCCGGAGGCCTCATGGCCCATGATCAGGGGCGGATTGCGCCGGCCGCTCGAACCATCCCAGCCATGGATGTCGCTGCCGCAGATCCCGCAAGCGCGCACGCGGATGAGCACTTCGTCGTTGCCCGCCTGCGGGGTGGGAAATTCGACCAGTTCCAGTTTCGCCGGGGCGGTGAGCAGCAGGGCTTTCATGGGGAGCGAGATGGGGCGGGAGCAGTGGATGACCGGGCAGGACTCAGGGCCAGGCGAATGCCGCGGTAGGCGCTGGCCTCCGCCGGGGGATTGCCGGCCCGGCCGGCCGAGCGGAGCGAATCCGCGCCGCTGCCGAAGCTGCCGCCGCGCTTGACCCGGCCGGTGCCGGCGCCTGGTCCAATCGGATCGGTGACCGCGCCGCCGGCATAAGGACCATACCAGTCAAGGCACCATTGCCAGATGTTGCCCTGCATATCGCAGAGGCCCCAGGCGTTGGGTTCCTTCTGTTTGACGATGCGCGGGCCGGAGCGGGTCGGGCCGATCCGGCGGTCTTCATAGCCCTCGGCACTGTTGCGGTCATACCAGGCGATGCGCTCGAGGGTGGCCGGGGCGTTGCCACCGCCGCAGGTGGGCGTGGTGGTGCCGGCGCGACAGGCGTATTCCCACTGGGCCTCGGTCGGGAGGGTGTATGCGTAACCGGGCGGCAGGCGGCCGGCGGCGCGTTCACGCACATTCAGCCGGCCGGCGAACTCCATCGCCTCGTTCCAACTGACGAAATAAATCGGCAGAGCGTCGTCTTCGTTGGCGAGGCTGGCCGCCGGGTCGGCCTCACGTGACCAGCGCATAAGATCGCGCAGAACCATTTTTTCCCCGCCGAAATCGCAAAGCGTGTCGTCGCGGATGCGGCCGATGAGCTGTTCGCGCACCCCGACACCCATGACCTGCGTCCAATCACCGATGGTCACGAAGGTTTCGCCCAGCCAGAACCCGCGGGTGATGGTGACCCGGGTTTGCGGGCCTTCATCCGGTTTGCGGCCCGGTTCCGCGTCGGGGCTGCCCAGGCTGAACGAGCCGGGCGGGATCCAGACAAGCCTGAGGAATGATCCGGCAGCCAGGGGCAGCTCCCATGTTTCACCCGGGGGCGGTGCCGCGGCATCCGACGAAGCGGAGGCAGGCCGCCAACCGCATGCGCCTGCCAGCGCAATGAGTATCCTGCGGCTGAACACCCGGGCTGGATGGTTCGAGGGCATGCACGATCAACGGCCGGCGGACTGCAACCGGATGACGGCGGGTTGCATGCCGTCGGCCCGGGCCGTCAACTGGATGGCTCCGGGTTCCGGTCTCGATTGGATCAGGGCGAGCGCCATGCCGTTGAACAGTTTCCGGGTCGTGCCCTGGTAGCTTTCGTGGCTGGCCGGGTCGCCGTTGTCCACGCCGATGAGCCTGGCGGGGCCGGCGAGCTCGAAGGTCACCTGGTCGCCGGCGAGCGGGACGAACACGCCGCTGGCATCGAGCGCGCGCACCGTGACGTGGGCCACATCGCGGCCATCGGCCGAAAGGCCGGCGCGATCGACCGTGAGTTCCAGCGCGGCGGCCGGCCCGGCGGTGCGGACGATCCCGGTTGCGACGGCCACGCCGTGGCGGTCATAGCCGACGGCTTTCAGCTCGCCGGGTTCGTAAGGCACATCCCAGACAAACTGCAAATCACCGGTGGTGGCGAGAATCTCGGGCTGGGGGTAGGTGTTCCAGGCCCCGGCGTTGCCCTGGGCAGGAAATTCACGGGCCTTGGCCCCGAGGCTGCGGCCGTTGAGGAACAGCTCGATTGCGGCGCAATTCGAGTAGGCCACCACGGGGACGACCTTGCCGACCCGCGCCGGCCAGTTCCAATGGGGCAGCAGATGGAGCATGGGCTTGTCCGTCCAGATGCTCTGATAGAAATAGAACGAATCCTTCTTGAAGCCGCAGGTGTCGAGCTGCCCGGCGGTGGCCAGCTTGCGCGGCCAACGGGATTCGCCGAGATAGTCGATGCCGGTCCAGGCGAAGTCGCCCGCGACGTGATCGTGCATCGCGACATGCCGCCAGAGCGCCGCCGGACGGATGGCCGCCGCAAGGTAAAGGGCGCCCTCGGGTCCGTAACCGGGCGAGAACACCCCCCCGGCGAATCCCGCGCCGAGCAGCGGGCCGAAGCGGTAGTCCCCCCGGACGCCGCGCACGCTGACATTTTCCGTGCCGATGAACCTGCGCCGGGGAAACCGCAGGCGGTCGTCGGTGTAATGGGTTTCCCGGCGCGTGCCCCAGCGATCCACGTAATTGTAGCCGACCACATCGAGGAGGCCGGAGAACTCGAGGGGTGCCTGCCCATTTCAATTCGCTCCACGAACTTTTGGGGGCGAATCAGGGTTTCTCGAGAGGGAATGCATGCGGCATTTGAGCAACCGGGAAAACATTGCGCTGCATTTTCTGAAAGGCGAATCAGGGTTTTATGATCCGTTTTGATCCATTTGCTCCAATCGGCGCGGTATTGTCGCTCTTCAGTCCGCTGAGTCCGTCACTTTCCACCAAACATGGCGATCAAACAGTTTTCTCATAGTCGGGAATTCATCAGGGACTTCCAACTCCGGTCAAAAAGGGGTGCTCCCACAGGTCTCTTTCAGGTAAAAATAATGGGATATATCCGATTGCTCCAGCTTGTGCATCGGTCTCTGTGGTTTCGTTCCAAGAGACCGTCCAATCCTGTCGAGGCCGCGTTTGGGACCGCCGAGTTGCTTTCATCGACCCTATTTACTACCGGGGCCGCAATCCCACGTGACCATCCCCGGCGATGGTCCGGCGGTGCGAGCAGTGTGACGGTGCGCCGCCAGTGCAGACCTCATTTCCCGAACTGGTCGCTGAAGACATAGCGGGGGAACTGGCGCTGGCGGGCAACGACCGTGTGCACGCGGTTGCGCAGCATCGTGCGCACGTGCACCAGGAACAGCCGTTGGCGGATGACGTGCTTGCGCGCGCGATTGGCCAGTGTGGGCGCATGCACTGTGGCCACGAGATTGCCGCGAAACGGCGTGGCCAGCGCACGGGCGTCGAGCCGGTCGGGCTTGATCTGCGCGTCGGTGATCAGGCGTCTTGAACGAGTGCGCGAGCACCACGTCCGCCGCCGTGTCGATCACGCCGAGTTTGTCATAGAGCCAGCCCCAATTCCAACACGCCTCCACCACGACGCGGCTGGGCTCGGGCAGGCCTTGGAAATAGGCGGCGAACGCCGCGGGTTCGTTCTGGTCGACGCGGACCTCGCGAATGCGAGTGCCGGTGGCATCCATCGTGGACACCATGGAATATTTCTTGTGTAGTCGATTCCGGTGTAGAGCAAAACGCGGCCGAGAATAGCACGCATGCGTCTTCTCAGCCGGCTTTCATGCTTCCTGACCCGGCAAAACAGTTGTGCACGCGGGAAACCACTCGTGCGGCAATTACAGCCCTCGGGTCTTCAGCCAATCGAGAACGTCATCAATGTAGGCGTGAGGCAGCATGTGCCCGCTGTCGAAAAACTTTACCTGTTTCGCATCTCCGGGGATCTGGGCGACCATCGCTCCGGCCGCGGAGGGGGTGTAATATTCGTCCTTGTTGGCCATGAGGAACAGAAGCGGCCGGCCGGCGAGCGCGCGTGCGTGGTTCTCGGGGGCCACCGCGGCCAGCCTCTGCCGCGTTGCGGCAAGAGGACCGCTTGCGGGCGCCCCCAGCATGGGAGGAGCAACGCAGATCACACCGCCAGCCAGACGTGGTTCGACGGCGAGCAGGTTCATGGCCGTAACACCGCCCATGCTGTAGCCGAAAACCGCCCGCCGCTTGGGATCAAGGTCGAGGCGGGTGGCGAGGTAATCGAGTGCCCGACGGTAATCGATCACCGTGTGCACGATCAGGTCGCGGAAACGTAAGAGCCAGCCGTTCTTGCCCACGAAACTCTGCGGGTTGGCGAAGTCACCGAGGTGGCTGCGCTCGCCGAAGAACCGCGCATCGAGCATGAACACCGCGTAGCCGGCCTCGATCAACCGGGGCGCGAGGGGACCGGTGGGATTGTCGGCGCGCCACCAAGAGTCCTTGTTGCTCCCGACGCCGTGCAGGACGAGGATGCAGGGCGGCGGCGTGGCGGCATTTTTCGGCAGCGCGAGCCAGCCGGCAATGCGCTCACCGTCGTGCGCCGTAAAGGCAATCTTCTCCCGGACGAAGGCGGGAGTATCGATGCGATCCACCACCCGCGCGTCGAGCGGAATGCCCTGGTCGTAATCGTAAAAGGTCTTCACGGCCGCGTAGGCATCATCCGTGTAGAGAGCAGGAGTGGCACCGCCGGCGGAAGCCTGCGGAACCGGATCGGCGGCCAGCGTAATGGTGGTGGCCGCGAAGGCTAGAACGAATGCCCTGGAATGATTCATTTGGTCGGGGAGCGGGTCGCCGGACTGACGCGAACACGGGTTTGGACTCTTAGAAAGTGAACGTCGCGCTGAGGCGGGCATTGAAGGGACGACCGCGGATGAGCATGTAGTCGATGTAGTCCTTGTCCTCGAGATTCTCCAAGGTGAGGATCCAGCTCGCGTTGGTCTTGCCGATCTTCATGTCGTAGCCGAGGGAGGCGTCGACGCGCGACCAGGAGTCGGTGCGAATGCGAAAGAGGTTCGGATTGCGGTTGCCGATCATATCGCTGGTGTAGAGATAGCCGAGGCCGACCCACGCGCGTTTGAGCGCGCCTTTATCGAAGGTGTATTTGGCCCAGAGACGGTAGGAGGTTTCCGGCGTGTCGGGGAGTTCGGTGCCGATGCGCGCGGGGCGCTCGCGATCGGAAAGGACCTCGGTGTCCATGAAGGCGGCCGAGCCGACGAGCTGGAACTGCCGCGTGGGGAAATACTGGAATTCCACCTCGACGCCTTTGGCTTGCTCCTCGCCGGAGAGCTCGAAGGTGAAGAGGCCGGTCAGGCCGTTAAAAATCTGCACCTGGATGTTCTCGCGGGTGGTGTCGAAATAAGTGACGCTGCCGGAGAACTTGTCAGAGGCGATTTTGAGGCCGATGTCGTAGCTCTTGCCCTTCTCCGGGGTGTCGGGGAAACGCAGGTTGGCCGCGGCGGATTCCGAGGTGTTCGCAAAGAGGAAGGTTTTGGGGAGGATGCGCAGCGAGACGCCGAACTGCGGCTTGGTCACCTCGAAGTCGCCCACGGTGGCGGGGGTCGTGGTCAGAACCTGCCTGATGGAGGTCTCGCTCGTGCCCCGGCCGACGCCGGCCAAAACGGTCAGGCGGTCGTCCCACGCGGTCAGGGTGCCCAAGGCGTAAAGCACCCGGTCAAGGCGGGTCTCGCTGGTATTGCCGGTGACCTGCGGCACGTAGGCGGCGAGATTGCCGACGCTGTAATTGCGGGCCGCGATGTTGAAGATCGGGAAATTACGCTGGGGGAGATTGTTGTTCACGAGGGTGCCGATGCGGGCGTCGGCGTCGGTGCTGCTGGCACCGACCACCGTCTTCAACTTGCCAAACGACAGGTCGAAGCTGCCGGTAAAATCCACCTGCCAGGAGTCGATAGCACGCTTGTCGTCATTGATGTTTCCGGTGACGACCACGGTCGAGGCCATCGAAAGAGGCACTTGGTTGGCAGGTATCTGCGCACCGACGCGCCGAAGCGCATTATAATAATGTTCGTCGCGGGCCGCGGCGGCGCGCATCGAGAAGTGGTTATTAAAGGTGTGGGTGGCCTCGACCAAGGTGGTGATCTGCTTCTGATTCGCGTAGGTGTCGGGGCCGGCGGTGTTGTAAGAGCGCTCGGGCAGGGCAAGAGTGCCGGTGTTGGGCTCGAAGGGCATAAGGATAAAGGCTTCATGCTCCTTCAGATCTTGGAAGCGGACTTCGGCGCGCACCATGGTGCGCTTGTAATTGAGCTGGAGCTGGGCGTTGACGAATTTCTGTTTCCGGGATTCAAAGTCGCGGAAGCCGCCGGCATCCTCGTAGGAACCGATCACCCGATAGAGCAACTGGGCCTCACCGAGCTTGGCCAGCGGGCCGGTGACGTCGACCGTGCCACGGAACAGATCAAAGTCGCCCGCCTCGAGCGTGAGCGAGGTGCGCTGCTTGGTGAGCGGCTTCTTGGTGATGATGTTGATGACGCCGCCGGGGTTACCGAAGCCGAAGAGGACAGATGAGGGCCCCTTGAGCACCTCGATGCGCTCGACCTCCGCGGCGACATTGCGACCGCGACCTTCGGAAAGGTCGGCGGCATCGGAGAAGTAGTTGCGCCGGGCGGCACGCGCCTGGAATCCGCGGATGGTGAACTGGTCAGAGTTGTTCGCGTTGCGGCGGATGCCGGGCATAAAGCGGATCGCTTCGTTGATGTTGTCCATACCCTTATCCTTCATCAGTTCGGCCGTCATGATGCTGATAGCCAAGGGCGTTGACTCGATCGGGAGCGCGATGCGCGTGCCGCTGGCTGCATTAGTGGCCATGTATTTGTTGTCCTTCGACGCACGCACCTCGAACGGGTCCAGCTCTATGACTTTGTCGCTGGCCGGGTCCTTTTCCGTGGCCTGACCGGGCGAGGCGTTTTCCGGGGCGGATTCTTGCGCTTGCACTGTGGCGGTTAGCAAGGTCACGCAGGCAAGAAGAACTATGACAGACTTGAGGCTTGGTTGGGTTTTCATGGGGGCGAGGTAGGGTTTACTTGGGTGTGTCGGCGAAATTGGGGCGGATTGAAATACCGATGCTCAAGGCGGCGTGCCGGTCGCCCCGGGAACGGGATCGGCGGGAACAAAGGCGTCCTCGAATCCGCTGACCGACAGGATCTGCGGTGTGGGCTGCTGCAGCGGGAGCGCGCCGTGTGTCGCGGCTTCGCTCCACCAGAGGTGGATCAGCTCCTGCAGTTTCTCCGGGTGGAGGGCGGCGAGATTCCGGGTTTCGAAAGGATCGGTGGCGAGGTCGTAGAGCTCCCAGCGATCGGCGTCGAAGGAAGTCGCGGGGCGGTGCATCGTCAGCGCGCGCCAGGAACCGGCGGTAATGGCGCGGTTGCCGCGCAGCTCGAAGAACTGCACCGTGCGGACCGGGGCGGCATCGGCGGAAGCGAGCAGCGGCCGGATCGACTTGCCGGTGACCGGAACGGCTGGCTCTCCGTCCACGGCGCTCGCGAACTGGGCGCCTGCGAACTCGGCGATCGTCGGCGCGAGATCGACGATGTCCACGAGTTGCCCACGCACCCCACCCGCATCACGTGCTCCGCCGGGTGGCACGATAATCAACGGGCAGCGCACGCCGCCGAGATGCGGCCAAAGTTTGTAGCGGCGATAAGGCGTGCTCCCGAGCGTCGCCCACGCGCGCGGATAGAGCGCGAGCGTCTTGTCGGTGCCGAGTTCGTCGAGATGGGCGTCCATTTCCGCCACCGGTGTCGGGCCGCCATTATAGGGATGACGGAAGCGGCCGGGTTTGGATTCGCTGGCGGCACCGTTGTCGGACAGGACGACGATCAGGGTGTCCTTCGCCAAGCCGGTCTGTTCAAGGTGTGCGACGAGGCGACCGATCTGCTCATCGCCGTGTTCGAGAAATCCCGCGAAGGTGGCCATGAACCGCGCAGAGACGCGGCGCTCCTGCTCGGTCAGCGTGTCCCAAGCGGGATCGCCGGGATCGAGTGCAGGGAGCTGCGCGTCCGCGGGCACGAGGCCGAGGCGCTGCAGGCGCGCGAAGCGCTCGGCGCGCAGCGCATCCCAGCCCCGTTCGTAGACGCCGGCGTAACGTTGAGTGTAGGACGCCGCCACCTGGATCGGGGCGTGGGGAACGCCAAGTCCGAGATAAAGGAAGAAGGGTTTCTCGGGGCGTTCGCGACGCTGCGCGTCGATGAGCCGAATGCCGCGATCGACCAGATCGGTGGTCAGGTGGTAGGCGGGATCAGTGGGGACTGGCAGCCGCGCGTTGCCCTCGTAAAGTTCAGGATGATATTGATCCGTCCAACCCATCTTGAAAAAGCACGCGTAATCGAAGCCGCGCTGCAGCGGGAACGAGGAGTTGCGGCCGGGCGCACCGTCCTCCCAACTGGGAATCAGGTGCCACTTGCCGAGCAGCCAGGTAGAGTAACCCGCGCGCCGCAGCGCCTGCGGGAGCAGGTCGACATGGGCCGGCAGTTCGCCGCAGGTGCTGTGGCGGGAAAAATCGGGCGGACGGGTGGCGGCCTTCGAAGGCAGATCGGCCATCCCCAGCGCATGCGGCTCGACGCCGGTGAGCAACGCAGCGCGTGAAGGAGCGCAGATCGACTTCGTGTCGAAGCGGGTGAAACGCAAGCCGGAGGCGGCCAGGCGATCGAGGTTGGGCGTCCTGATTTCCGATCCATAACACCCCAAATCCGAGAAACCCGCGTCATCCAGCACCACCACCACAATGTTCGGTTGCAGGCGTTTGCCCGGGTCCGCCGGTTGGCCGCCGGCGGAGACGCTCATCGCACCCGAGAGGAGCAGGAAGCTGAGCCAGCCGCCAGAGAGCCGTCGGCGCGCGGGCCGCAGTGCGGTGACTGCACAGAACCATCCTGACAGGCAATCGCGGCTGAGGGCGGGAGACGACATGGGGATAAAGCAATGTAGACCGCGGTGGGGCACCGCTCAACCACTCCACCAAGACCCGCGCCGCGGGAACCTCAACTGTTCGCTAACTTATCTCGTATAAGTGCGGCCCGTAGGAACTGTGGCCCCTGCGGGGGCGAGCCGGTAGGGAGAAGCGGCACCAGAGGCGCGCCGTTGCAAGGCACATCCGCCAGGTCAGCCCATGCGACCCGAACGCTGCGGTGAGAATGAGCAACGTCATCAGTCAGCTGCATCGCAATGAATTGGCCCGCGCTACCCGAACCGACATTTACACTCATCGCTGGCAAATGGGAGGGAAGGCGAAAGGCGGCGCGGGATTTCGTAAAGTCATCGACCGCAGGCAACTTCAACGGGCAGGAGCCGGCGAAGAGCGATCTGACCGGGTGGGCGCGTCATTTTCCTGCCAGCCTCCGCCCAACGCCTTGATGAGCCGGACGGAGGCGATGTGTTGCTGAGCCTTGACCTGGACGTGCCGTAACTCGACCTGCATGCGGGTGCGGTCGGCATCGAGCAGTTCGAGGTAGCTCACCACGCCGCGCTCATAACGCTGGCGGGTCAACTCGGCGGCCTTGGTCGCAGCGGCCAGGGATTCGGCGAGCGCCGTCGCTTGCTCGGCACGATAGCGGATCTGCGCGAGCGAGGTTTCCACATCCTTGAGGGCGCTCAGCACGGCCTGGCGGTAGCGGGCAACCGCTTCCTCGCGTGTCGCCTTGGCCTGGCGCACGCGCGCGGCAATCAGGCCGTAGCCCGACAACGGCAGGCTCACGCTCGGGCCGATCGACCAGGTGCGGCTGTCCGCTGCGAAAAGGGATTCGGCGTCCCGGCTCAAGTAACCCGCCAGACCGGTCAGCCTCACGCTGGGAAAATATCCCGCGGTGGCCACGCCGATGTCCGCGTTGCGCGCAGCCACGTGGCGTTCAGCGGCAGCGATGTCCGGGCGACGTTCCAGCAAATCGGCGGGCAGCCCGGCCGGCACGCTGACGGGAGTGGCAGGCCCCAGCGGACGTTCGGCGAAACTGGTTTGACCGGCAGGTTCTCCACACAATAGGGCCAGGGTGGCTGCAATCTCTTGGCGCCGGCGCTTCGCGTCGGCGAGTTCTGCGCGGGCGTTGGACAGTTCGCTGCGGGCGCGGGCATGGTCCGTTTCTGAAATTGCGCCGGCGTTGAGCCGCTGGTCCATCAGCCTGAGCGAGGTCTCGCGCAGTTCGATAGTGCGGCGGAGCACGGCGAGTTCGGAATCGAGAGCGCGCAGGGCGAAATACTGCGCGGTCACATCGGCAGTGAGCGTGAGCAGGACGTTGTGATAGTCGGCCACGGTCGCCACCGCAGTGGCCCGTGCGGACTCGGTGCTGCGGCGCAACTTGCCCCACAAATCGATTTCATAGTTCAGATCGAGCGGCACACTGAAGCTGCTGATGCGGGCCGAGGGAATCGGCACCGGGATGGGAGAAGGCAGGTGGCCCGACGTTTGCTCGCGCTTGAAGGAGGGCTTGAAGCGGATATCGGGGAAAAAATCTGCGACGGTCGCGCGGGCGTTCGCGCGGGCCTGTTCGACGCGCGCGACGGCGGCTTGCACGTTGGGACTGGCGGTGAGGGCACGCTCTTGCAAGCGGTCGAGTTCGTCGTCCTGGAATATCTTCCACCACTCGCCCTTCGGAGCCTCGTCGCGGGGGTTCGCTGGCTGCCAGCTCCACTGGGCCGGGGTGATGTCGGTCACATCCGGTTTTCGATATTTCGGGCCGACCGGATTTATGCACGAGGTCAGCCCCGGCACCAGGCAGCACCAAGCGAGTGAGCGGAGCAAGTTCCCGGCAGGCGACATGGTTCAGGCGGCGGGGGGCGCGGCGGTCGCGGCGGCGGCCACGCCGTTCTTTTCCGGCCCGAGGAACCGGCGGCGGCGCCACTGTATCACATCGTCAAACAGGGTGTAGAAAACCGGCGTGGCCAGCAAGGTCAGCAGCAGCGACATCATCTGGCCGCCGAGAATGACGCCGGCGGTCGCGTTGTTGTAGGCCGCGCCGACCCCGGTCGCGAGCATCATGGGAATCATGCCCGCCACGAATGCCAGAGTGGTCATGAGGATGGGGCGCAGCCGCTCTTTGTTGGCCTGCAGCACGGCGTCAAGGCGTGCCATGCCGCGTGCGCGAAGCTGGTTGGCATGGCTGATCTGAAGAACGCCGTTTTTCTTCACCATGCCGAAGAGCACGAGGATGCCGAGCAGGGAGAAGATGTTGATGGACTGCCCAAAGATGATCAGTGACAGGAGGGCGAAGGGCAATGTCAGCGGCAGCGCGAGAAGAATGGTCAACGGGTGCAGCCAGCTTTCGAACATTGCCGCCAGGATGAGATACATGAAGACGGCCGCCAAAAAGAATGTGGTCATGAAGGCGATGCCCACCTTGCGCATTTCCTTGCTCCGGCCGGTTGCTCCGGCCTGGTAATCCCCCGGGAGGTTGAGTTGCTTCACCGCGGCCTCGATGCCCGTGAGGATCTGCGTCTCACCGTAGCCCGGTGCGTTGTTGGCCGTGATGGTCACCTGCCGCCGGCGGTTGAGCCGGTTGATCTGGGCGGGGCCGTCGGTGGATTCGAGTTGCACGAGGTTGTCGAGCGTCACCGGGCCGGCCCGGGCCGAGGGCACCGCAAGCAGCGCGAGCGCCTCGCGGCTGTTGCGATAGGGTTCGGCCGCGCGCAGGTGAATATCGTATTGCTCGCCGTCTTCGTCGAAGGTGGAGACATCGAGGCCGCCGACCAGCAGGCGCAGCGAGCCGGAGAGGTCGGCAATGTTGATGCCGAGCTGGCCCGCCTTGCCGCGATCCACCCGCGCCGTGATTTCCGGCTTGCCGGCGATGAGGGTCGAATCGAGGTCGCGAATGCCGGGGATAGTCCGCGCCGCCTGCATCACGGCATGCACGGCCTGCGTGAGCCGTTCGAGGTCCGGCCCCGCGATGTAATACTGGACGTTCGCGCTGGAGACGCCCGAATTAAACGGCGGCACGGAGAGCACGTTGATACGCCATTCCTGGGGATGCCGGGGGACGATCTCGCGCCGGACGCGATCCATGATGGCCTGCTGGTTTTCCAATCGCTCCGCCGGGTCGGTCAGCCGCACGAATATTTCGGCGAAATTGGGCGTGCGCTGCGGATTGTCCCCGATGGTCAGCAGGGTGGACCCGACGCCGGGCAACAACCGGATGTCGCGCGCCACGCGCTCGGCGAGCAGGTCGGTGGCCGCCAGCGTCGAGCCTTCGGGCGCGCGCAGGCTGACCACAAACTCGGCTTCCTCGACCGGTGGCAGGAAGTCTTTCTTCACCGTCTTCATCAGAATCGGCAGCGTGCCGAGCACGGCCACGCACGCGGCCACCACCACCCAGCGCCGCTGGAGCGAAAAGCGGAGCATCAACAAATAGAACCGCTCGAGGGGACGATAAAACAGGTTGACCAGCCGCTCCAGCGCGCTGTCCCACGGGCCGGGTTTCTCGTGGTGATGAAACAGTTTGGCGGCGAGCGACGGCGCGAGCGTGAAACTCACCACCAGGGAGACCGCGATGGCAAAGGCCATCGTCAGGCCGAAGCTCTTCAGGAACATGCCCACGATGCCGCTCAGAAAGGCCACGGGCACGAAGACCGCGAGCAGCGAGAGGGTGGTGGCCATCACCGCCGGCCCGATCTCCCTCGTCCCGCTGATGGCCGCGTCGAAGGCGGACTCGCCCTTGTCCTCCATGTGCCGGAAAATGTTCTCGACGACAATAATGGCGTCGTCGATCACGATGCCGACCGCCAGCGCCAGAGCGATGAGGCTGATCTGGTTGATCGTCACATCCCGCGCCCACATCACGCCAAAGGCCGCGATGAGGGAGGTGGGGATCGCGAGTGCGGCAATGACCGTGGCGCGGCCGTTGCCAAGGAAAAGCAGCACCACGAGCGCGGCGAACAGCGCGCCGAGGACCAGATGTTCCTTGACCGCGTGGATGCTGGTGCGAATGACCCTCGAATTGTCGCGGATCAGGCTGACCGTGTAGCCCGCCGGCAGCAGCTGGCGGGTTTCCTCCAGCCGCCCCTTCACCGCATCCACCACCGCGATGGTGTTTTCTCCGGATTGTTTGCGCAGCGATAGAATGACGGTGGGCACCCCGTCGCGGCGGGCGGCCGTCTGCGGTTCCTGTTCGCCGTCCTCGACCTGCGCCACGTCGCTCAACCGCACCAGCCCGCCCTGCTGTTCGCGCACGACGAGCCGACCCAGTTCATCCACCGAGAGCGCCTTGCCGAGCACCCGCAGCCCCGCTTCGCGGGTGGTGTTCTTGACCATGCCCGCGGGTATCTGGATGTTTTGCGCCCGGATGGCCCGCTGCACGTCCGCCGCCGTAAGGGCGAACGCACGCAAGCGGACCGGGTCGAGCCGCACGTTGATCTGCCGCTTGCGTCCGCCGATGACCCGCACCTGCCCGACGCCCGGCACGCTCTCCAACTGCCGCCGCAGCACCTTGTCGGCATACTCGGTAATCTCACGCACTGGCCGTTCGGCCACGACCGCGATGTTGAGAATGGGCGCTGCGTCGGGGTCAAGTTTCTCGACGATCGGCGCGTCGGTATCGTCCGGCAACTCGGCGAGGATCTGGTTCACCCGGTCGCGCACTTCCTGCGCGGCCACGTCAATTTTCTTCTCCAGCTGAAAAGTGACGAGCACCTGCGAGACGCCCTCGCTGGAGACCGAACGCATCTCATCGATGCCGCTGACAGTGTTCACGGCCTCCTCGATCTTGTCGGTTATCTCCGTCTCAATCTCCTTGGGCGTCGCGCCGGCCAACCGGGTCGTGATCGCCACCGTGGGAAAATCGATCTTCGGGAAGCGGTCCACCTGGATCTTCAGGTAGCCCATCACTCCGACCACGACGAACAGCAACACGATCACGCTCGCCAGCACCGGACGACGAACGGAGATCTCGGCGAGCCATTGCATGGGTGTCGCCGCTTAGGGTTGTATCACTTTCGCCGGCCGGCCGTCGGCCGCTTCGCGTCCCGGGGAAAGCACCACCGTTTCGCCCGCTTTCAGGCCGCTCCGCACTTCGAACCAGTTGGCAAAGGTCTCGCCGACCTCCACGAGCCGTTCGACGAGTGCGCCGTTTTCGATCAGGAAAACGCTGCGCCGGTTTCCCTCGCTGCGCAACGCTTCGGTGGGCAACGCAACAACCTGGGCTTCGCCCACGCGCACGCGCGCATCAGCGAAGAGGCCGGGCTTGAGGCGGCCATCCTCGTTCTGCACCTCCGCTTCCACGATGAGATCGCGTGCCGATTCGCGCACCGCACCACCGATGAATCGGATGATGCCGGTGAACGAGTCACCGGGAGAGGCCGCGGTGGTGAACTCGACTGATTGTCCCTCGCGCACGCGGCCCACGGCGGTTTCGGGCACGTTCAGCACCAGTCGCAACCGGGTCACTTCCACGACCCGAGCGATGCGCGTGTTGGCGCTTACATACTCACCGGGTTGCACGTAGCGTTCGGCCACCAGGCCCGCGAAGGGCGCGCGGATGACCGAATCAGCCAGGGTCTTGCGCGCGAGGTCACACTGTGCCACGGCGATGGCAAGTTCCGCTTCGCGGGCGGCCTGGTCTGCCTCGAGCTTCCTGAAGTCTGCGTCCGCAATCGCCTTGGTTTCCACCAAGGGCGCGTTGCGCTCGGCCTCGTTCCTCGCCAATGCAAGTCGCGCCCTCGCCAGGGCCACGGATGCTTCCGCCTCGCGCAGCGAAATCTCAGCGGTCCGCTCGTCCACCTTTGCCAGAATGTCACCCGCCTTGACCAGCGAGCCGCGTTCGACCGGTGCTTCGGTCACCTTGCCCTCCGTGTCCGCCGCCACCTGGGCGTCCTGCATCCCCTGGAGTTCACCGGTCACGCGCAGATAACGTGGCAGCAAACGTTCCGTCGCGTTCGTCGTGCGCACATTCGTCGGCGCTGCTTCCGCATTCTCCGACTTCGCCGTTTTGATCGCAGGTGACTCCGATCGAGGTTGGCATCCGCCCATCAGAAAAACCAGCACAAGGAACACCCCGGACCCGCCGCGGCCGGCAACTAACCATCGCCGGCCCGGAGACCCCTTGCTATATTGGGTAGACCGATGGTCCATGTCTGGGCTCCCGGTTGCCCTCATTGCTTGCGGGCTCCGTTTAGATAAAGGGTCACGATCTCGGTGGCGGTCTTGCGGTTCAGTTTCGTCCCGGGGAAGAGGGCGCTCGCCATCAGGTGGAAATACAACGCGCCGTAGATTCCGGACGTGAGTGCGTGAATACTGTGGGCGGGATTCAGTTCACCGCGTTCGAGGCCGGCCACGACAAGCTTTCGCATGAAACGGAAATAGCGCTTGCGCCGTTCGTCGTGCGCCAGCACCAGCGGCCTCTCCTTCTCGGTGGCGAACGCGGTCGCGAACGCCAGCCGGATGATAGCCTGGCGGTCCCGCAGGAAGTCGAACAATTCCGCCAAAATGTCCACCAACTGGTCCTCCAAGCGCCCGGATTTGCCGGCGGCGTTCACCACGAGGGCGAAGCACTCGTCATGCGCCCCTTCGAGCAGGGCGTTGAACAAACCCGCCTTGCTGCCGAAGTGGTAGTAGAGCACCGGTTTGGTGTAACGCGTGGCCGCTGCAACGGTGTTGATGGACGTGCCACGAAACCCCGTCGCGCCGAAGCACTTTTCGGCCACTGCGAGGATTTCGCCGCGAATATCGTCTGTCGGCTTTCGCTTCAATGGGCGGCCAGCGTGCGAACCCGGAGGGCTAGGTCAAGCGCTACTTACCAAATGGTAAGTAGCCGTCCCGCAATGGCCGTTGGGAAGAGCGGGCGACGAGGGGCGGTGCGTAATCCAAGAAGGAAGAGCGGCTGGAGGACGGGGATGTTTTCCAGGCACGCCGAAGCGCGGCCACCGGGTGAGGTTCGCGGCGGCGGGCTTCATCGGCGGAGTTTGCGTGAAATCCGGCCCTCAAGGCCGGGTTTCACGCAAACCAAACAGTGCATCCCCCTGGCCCTTCCCTATGGCGAAAATACGATGTCGGCTTGATCCAGTAGGACATCATGAGGTCCGAGACGGCATGGTGCGCCTGGTCCCAACCGTCGCCCATGTCGGCCAGGGCGCCGAACACGAAGGGGATGTCCGCGGCGTGCGGGACGAGACCCTTGGGGGCGGTCGGAGCACCTGGTTTCGGAGGCATCGGTTGATCGAAGCGATAGCGGAAAACCGTAGCCCGCCCGGTGCGCAGATGGGCTTCCATCCACCGCCAGGTGGACAGCGCGATAAGGTCGTCGCCGGAGAACTCATGCGCCGCGAGCGCTGCGGAGGCGTCGTCCTCCGCGGCGAAAAGGCGGAGGAACTCCGGCGCTTCCGCGCCGAACCGGCCGGCCGCGTAGCTGGCGAGGCCGGCGAGCCCCGGGGCCGAGAACCCGGGCAATGCGCGGCCCGCACCCTCGTCCCGATTCCAACCGGCGAGCAAGGGCACTGGGGCCTGGGCACCCGCGCGATAGATCGCGGAGCAATCTTCCGGCAGAACGCTGCCGCCGATCGTGGGCGAGAACCACCGGGCAGGTGTGCCCAGCGAGGCACCGAGGAGCGTCTCGGCGGGAACAGCGCGGAGATCCGCCAGCGCATGGGTTTTGAACGCCGCATCCGCGAAGGCCAGATCAAGTCGTTCGGCCTCTGCCCCGGGGCAGCGGTCGCAAGGTTTCGCCGAGCAAAGCGCCGCTTTGCCCGATGGCCTTGTGAAAAAGTCCGCGTGCGGCGGGCGATGCCATCAGCGCGGAGACGGAGAAGGAGCCGGCCGATTCGCCGAAGATCGTGACGTTGTCGCGATCGCCCCCGAATGCGGCGATGATGCGCCGCACCCAGTGGAGCACCGCGATCTGGTCCATCAGGGCGTAATTTCCTGAGGCATGCGGCGGGGATTCCTCCGCCAGTTCCGGGTGGGTGTAGAAACCGAAGATACCAACACGGTAGTTCATGTTTACGACCACCACACCGCGCTTGGGCGAGATAGCGTCCATCCTACCGCGGTTCTGAGCCGGCACCGGCGACGAAACCGCCGCCGTGAATCCAAGCCATGACGGGCAACTTCGGGGAATCAGCCCGCGCCAGAGCCCAGACATTGAGATAGAGACAGTCTTCGCTCGGGCCGGCGTCGCGGAACCCCCTGTTGCCATACGGTTGGCCCTGCATGTCATGGGCGCCGAAACGATCAGCCTTCAGCACCCCGGACCACTATTGCTTGGGTCGGGGGGTGCGCCAGCGCCACTGCCCGGCGGGCGGCTCCGCGTAGGGAATACCTGCACGGCACCATCCAAGGCAAGGCTTCCCTCGACGATACCCTCGGAAATTTCCACGCGGATCGGAGACGCGCTCCGCGATACAAGAAAGAAGGGCGTGCCGGCGAACAACAGGCCCAGAAACGCGCACGAGAAAATGCTCATGCCATCCAAACCGATATCCTAAACACGAAAACCCGTGCCGAACACTGCGCCGTGTCCAGCACGGGCGACGGCGACACCCGTTCCCCCACGGGACTCCCGTCGTTATTGTTTTTAGAAGGAGACCGTTGCAGAAACCTTTAGATTGAATGGACGGCCTCTGACGAACATGTAATCGATATAGTCCTTATCGAGGAGATTCTCCGCGTTGAGGACATAATCAACGCGCGCCTTCCCCATTTTCGTCGTGTAGCCGATGCTGGCGTCGAAGCGTTGCCAGCCATCGACGTGGATCTTGTAGCGCACGGGATTGCGGTTACCGATCATCTGGCTGGTATAGAGGTAGCCGGCGCCGACCCAAACCTTGTCCAAGGCTCCGCCGCTGAACGTGTATTTGCTCCAAAGGCGCACCGCGTTGCGTGGCACGTCCGGCAGAGTGGTGCCGACGCGGCCGGGGCGTTGCGCGTCTGACACGACGCGCGAGTTCGTCCAGGCGTAGGTGCCGACGACTTGGAGCTGCTTGGTGGGAAAGTATTGGAAGTCGGTTTCGACGCCTTCGGCCATTTCCTCGCCGGAAAGCTCGAAACTGGTGAGGCCCGTGGTGGTATTGAAGATCTGCACCTGAATGTTCGAGCGCGTGGTGTGGAAATAGGCGACGCTGCCGGCGAACTTCTCTTGATTGAACTTGAAGCCGACGTCGTAGCTCTTGCCCTCCTCCGGCGTGCCCGGGAAGCGGACGTTCGGAGCGGCGGATTCCGACATGTTCGCAAACATGAACAGGCCCTTCCGGAGTTCGTAGGACGCGCCGAATTGCGGCTTGGTGATTTTGAAGTGACCGATAGTGACCGTGGGGGGCGTCTTGCGGATGAGGGTGTTGTTGGTGTCGCTCTCGCCCCGACCGACCGCCGCGAGGAGGGTTAGCCGGTCGTTGAAGGCCTGCAGTGTGGTGAGTGCGTAATAGACACGATCCATGTTGTTATCGCGAAAATCGTTCGCGCCTGGAACGTAGTCAGCCGGGTTGCCCAAGGTGTAGTTGCGCGTCGATCTCTCGAGCGTGAACACCGGCAGTTTGGTGTTGATAGTGCCTTCGATGCGGGAGAGCGAGTGCGTGGCGTTCGCGCCGGCGACGAGCTTGAGCTTCGCGGCTGAGAAATCCCAGTTGCCGGTCAGGTCCATCTGCCAAGCCTTGATCTGCCGCTTGTTGTCGTCGGTCGCGCCGACGACATTGACGCCGGTGTGATCGGGAATCAGGGCCTCGCCGATGCGACGGAGCGAGTTGAAATAGAACTCGTGGTCGGTAGCGGCGGCGCGGAAGTGCAGATGAGAGGATATCTTGTGGGTGAACTCGTAGCTCGTGGACAGCTGCTTCAGGTGAGCGAAGTCGCCGAGCGGACCGCTGACGTTGTAGCTGATTTCGGGAATGATAATGGTGCCGTCCGCGATGTCGTAAGGCATGAGTGTGAACGCCTCGTGCTCCCAAATATCGTGATAACGGAAGCGCACCCGCAGGCTCGTCGTGTTGCGATAGTTCAACTGGAGCTGAGCGCTCGCGAATTCGCTTTTCGAGTCCTCGAAATCGCGGAAGCCCTCGGCGTTCTCTTTGACGGCGATCAGTCGATACAAGAGTTCCCAATCGCCCTTTTTGGCGATCGGCCCTGTCGCGTCGAGCGCGATGCGCTTCTGGTCCCAGCTTCCAAGCGTGGCCGTTACGGAGTAGGCCTCGTGTGGCAGGGGCCGCTTGGTGATCATGTTCAGCACGCCACCCGGATTGCCGAAGCCGAAGAGCACGGAGGTGGGTCCCTTGATGAGTTCAATGCGCTCCATCTCGGCCATTTCGTAGCGGGAGCGGCCTTCGTTCAGGTCGCCGGCGTCGTAGAAATCGTCCACACGCGGCGCGCGCGCCTGGAAGCCGCGGATCTTGAACTGGTCGGAGTTGTTCGCATTGCGGCGGACGCCGGGCATGAAGCGGATTGCTTCGTTCACGCTCGGCAGGCCCTTGTCCTTGAGCAGATCGGCGGTGACGACGCTGATGGTGAGAGGGGTGGATTCGAGCGGCAGGGCGATGCGCGTGCCGGAGGCGGCATTGGTCGCCAGGTAGGTATTCGTCGCCGAGGCGGTGACAGTGAAGGGCGAGAGCTCGATCGCCTTTTCGTTCACAGCTTGGGTCTGCTCAGGCGAGCTGTCGGCGGCGCTCCGAGTGTCCTGTGCCATGGCGATGCCGGCGACGAAAAGCGCGGTCGCCAAGGCATACGATTGAATGCGTTTCATACTCAAGTGGGGTTTGGGGTTTGAGGGATAGGATGCCGCTTGGACGCCACGTTGGGGGCCGAAGCGGTGCAGCTAGGGCTGCCACCGCCGCGATGCGAATCCAAGCGTGCCGTTGCTTATAGCGTAATAGTGGATTGGCCGACAGGAACTCCTTCTGGGCCGGATTAGACCGGAGGTTTGAGCGCTCAGCGGCCTTCGACGGCAAAATCGATCGTCCACTCCCAAGAGCGGCCGGGCTCCAACTCGATCAAGCCCTCGCGGTGATTGAGCGAGTTCGTAAGGCCGACCCACGGTTCGGGACTGAAATAGCCCTTTGCGGGCGCCCCCCACAGATTGAACAGGATGCATTGGCCTGCCGGATAGCGCTCGGCGCGGTGCGTGATCGTGACGGCCAGGCCCGTAGGATCGGCGAGCCGCACCCACGGGGTGCCCGCGTAGCCGGCGAGCCCCAGCGGCGGCATGAAGGACCGGTCTCCCAGCCGGCTCGGTGCGGACAAGTCGAGCGGGCGCGATTCGCCGGTCGGCAGCGTGTTGGCGTCCTTCAGCAATTCGGTTCGCGACGGGGTCTGCAGCGTCGTCTCCCCCGGCACGGAGCCGGGGACCAGCGGCAGGCGAAACGTTACGTGATTGCCGATGGAAAAGAACATCGCGGCGTCGTTCTCGCGCGACGCGGCGATGCGGTGCGTCAGCGTCAGCCGGCCGGCTGCAAGCCGATAGCGGATGCGGAAACTGAACGCGAACGGGTATTGCCGACGGGTCTCCGCGTTGTCGGTCATCTCGACCTCGACTGCGGCGCCGTCAGCGTCCGCCCGCGTGTCGATCACCTTCCACGCCTGCAACCGGGCGAAACCGTGAATGGGCAGGTCGTAGCGCCGCCCGTTGAAATCGTAGGAGCCCATTTCCGCATTCGGGTCGGGCGGCTGGCTCCGCGAGAAGTTGCGCCCCACCGCAGGCCAAAGCAACGGCGCTTTGCCCCTCCAGCCGGGGTTCTCGCGGTAGTCGCGGGCGCGGTAGAGCAATTCGAGCCATTCCCCGCGGTAAAGAATTCGCAGGCTCGACAGTTCCCCGCCGTGTTCCGGCGCGATCGCCGCCTCGACCCCGGCAGCTTGGTCTTGGAGCACCACCAGGGACGCCCCGGCATCCTCGACCGTCCGGGCGGAGTAGCGCTCGCTGCCCGCGACCGAGACAGCGGCAGCGAGCAGGGCGAGGAGGCCGAACTGCAGCGGTTTCGGCCAACGGAAAGACAGGGAATAGGTCATGGGGCGGAAGAGTTGAGAGCCGCTGCGACGGAGTGCGCTCGGGAGGCGACAGCGAACCAGATACATCCCCTGCCGGCAATCTCGCTTGGACTTGTGGCGAACAAGTGCGGGAGCCTACCGCCCGTGCACGATTCTGGTCACTTCGCCGACTTTCGCACCGAGTCGCCCTCGACCCACTCGCCCCGCACCAAGGTGAGCATGGGGCGCTCAGGAATGCCGCGCCGGCCGCGGTGCAGCTGGCCGACCAGCAGGTCGACCGCCGCGGCGCCGACCGGTCGCCACTGCTCGTCGATGCACGCGCAGCGCTCCTCCGGCAGGATGTTGGCCAAGCGCACGATGCCGATGTCCTCCGGCGCGGACCTGCCCAGCTCCGCGAGCCAGGTGCGGATCGGATGCGGCCCGCCGCAAAGCACGGCGTCGGGGCGGAAGCGTCGCAGCCATTGTCCCAGGCGCGCTGGCGCCCCCTCGGCGGGAAGCGATAGGATCGCGCCGGTATTCACCTCGCCCACCTCGGAACCGTAGGTGTAAAACGCCGCCTTCCAGTTTCGGCGCACGCGCTGGCTCATCTGCTCGTCCAGCACCAGGCCGATGTTCGCATAGCCGCGCCTCCGCAACTCGGAGAGAGCGATGAGCACGGAGTCGAAATGCGCGGTCACCACCCGATGCACCAGTGGAGCCTCGAGTGTGTAACCGATCGCAATGGCGGAAAAACGGTCGAACGGGAACGCGAGCGTCTGTGGTTTCGGAAGGGGAAACACGAGCACGCCCTCGATATTGCGGGCGTAGAGCACCGAAGACAGCCGGCGCATCGTCGTGCCCGGGCTGCCCATCCAGAATTCCTCCAGCGCATAGCCCAGCTCGCGCGCTCGTGCGTAGGCGCCACGCCATTGTCCCTGCCAAGTGGGGTTTCGCTCGAAGGTCGCCCGGTCAGGCCAAAAGGTTAGGGCGGCCAGCTCCGCCTTGATCGCCGAAGGCTTTCGTGCGCGCACCTGCGCCATCAACGCCGAGATCGCCGCGTGCCGCCGGTAGCCGAGCCGCCGCGCCACCGTGAAGATTTTCTGCCGTGTGGCCGCAGGGATGCTGGGGTCGCGTCGGAACGCGAGCGACACCGCCGCCTGACTCACCCCGGCGGCGCGGCCGACATCGGACATTGTGACGGAAAGGATCTTGGCCATGGGAATCAGGTTCGTTGGAGACAGCGCACCAGCAGCCACGCGCCGCCTCCACCCGCCGTCAGCAAAGCCGCTCCGGTCGTGCCTTCGCCCCACGTGACGGCCACGCCGCCGAACAAAACGCACGCGCACACGACCAAGCCCAACGCGTAGAGAAGCAAGTCGCGCGCGATACGATCCGTCACCCGCACCTCGGGACAGCGCGCCGCCACCGGTCCCCAGCAGCCATAGGGGCGGATGCGCCGGTAAAATTCTTCCAACTTTTCCATCGGTTCGGGCGGGGTGGCCAGCATGACCACCATCCAAATGACCGTCGTCGCCGCGATGGTCAAAATGAAAGACACCGCGAAGTGGTCGTCCGCCGTGCCGCCGCCGCAATGCGCCGCCAGCAGGTCCACCGGGTCGCGACCCGGCCCAAAAATCCAATCACCGTGCTCAAAGAGGAGTGCGACCGGCAGCGCGACCAGCTGCGCCGCCGCCTCAGCCCATCCGTTGACGCGCCACCAGAACCACCGCAAAAGCATCAGCAGGCCGGCCGCGCTCACGACTTTGTAGTAAAGCTGCACCAGGCTCAGGATGTGGTCGTTCGCCATCGCAACGGCAACGCCGGCGGCGCCGAACACCACCATCGCGCCGCGGATGACCCATAGGTGGTGTCGGTCCGCGGCGGCCGGTCGTAAATAGGGACGGTAGAAGTCGTTCACGAACACCGCACCGCTAGTATGCATCGCCGTGCTCGCCGTGCCCATGAACGCCATGACCAGGCTCCCGAACATCAGGCCCCGCACGCCCTCCGGCACAAAGCGCATAATCAACTCGGCATAGGCCAGCTCGTGGTCCACCGCGACGTCGGCCAGCAACACCAGCGAGCACAGTCCGCACAGGTGCCAGGGCCAGCAACGCACGAAGTAGTGGTTCACGATCCGCCACACGCCCGCTAACGCACTCTGCCGCTCGTCGCGCACCGCCAGGAAGCGTTGGTTGATGCTGTTCACGCCCGCCGCTATCGCCAAGGGCTGGAACACGAAAAACACCAGGGCGGAAAGCCCCCAGACCGGCGCCAGCTCCCGCTGGGCCGAAAGCCCCAGGCGCTCCAGCCCCTCGCGCAGGCCCGCGTGATAGCCTGTGGCGCGATAGACGTAGAACATCAGCGCATAGGAGCACGCCAGCGTGATCAGAAACTCCGTCACATCGCCCGCCACCACACCCAGCAGGCCTGCGACGACCGAATACGACGCTGCCAGCGCCAGCGCTCCGAGCGCGACCACCAGTCCCGGCTCCACCATCAGTCCCAAGAGTTGCACCGGTTCGTGGATGCCGAGAAACACCTCCGACAGCTTCATCACGGCCAGCAACCCTAGCGCGATCCCGAACGTGCTCTCCACGAACGTGCCGAGCACCATCGCGCAGCCTCGCCCGGCAGCGGCGCCTTTCCCGGCATAGCGCAAATCGTAGAACTCCACCACCGTCGTCAGCCCTGATCGCCGCCACAGCCGCGAAAACACCAGTGCGCCGAACAACTGGCCGACGACCTGCGACCAGTAATACCAGGCTCCCGTCAGCCCGTCGCGCCGGACCTTGCCCGAGTGATGCAGCGGACTGTCCGCGTTCGATGCCCCGGCCACCATCGCCGTCCCCACCTGCCACCAGGAAAACCGCCGTCCGCCCAGCACGAAATCCTGCACCGAGCGGCCGCCTCGCCGGGAAAAGACGAACCCGGCCACGAGCATCGCCCCCAGGGGCGCGAGCGAGAACAGGAGATCGAGCGGAGTCATTGGTCGGGGTTGGCGCGCCGCCGTCGGCGGCGCGCTGGGCTGCAATCAAGAGCGCGACCGGTAGCGTTACGCAAAAGAAAACCGCGCCACCGCGCCCCGCCGTCCCCAAAGAAGGATTGCCCGCCGCAGCTCTTCCTTACACCCGTTGGGATCGAAATTTAATGACCGGACCGTTCCGCCCCGCTCGCCGCCGCCCCCGCCTCACGCACGTGCTTCTCGCCGTGTTGTCAGTGGGAGGCCTGCTGTTGCTCGGCAGTGTGGCCTGCCTCCGCCGCGCCCCTCCTCTGGCCGCCGTGGCCGGCCCGGGGCAAACTTCCGCCTCTTGCCGCGAATGCCATGCGGACATCTTCCAAGCCTGGTCCGACACCGATCACGCGCTGGCCAACCGTCCGGTCGATCCCGCGCGTGACCGAGATGCATTCGCCATCCATCCGCACGCGGCCGCCGGCGGCACCGCCTTCGCACTCGCCTGGTCCGATGGCGGCCCGCGCCTCACCGAGATGCGCCCGGGCGAACCGCGCGTCACCCACACGCCGTCGTTCATCCTCGGCGCCAGGCCTCTCTGGCAGCCGCTGATCCCGGCGCCGGGCGGCCGCTGGCAACCGACCGACCTCGCCTTCGACGTGCAGCGGCGCGAGTGGTTCAATGTCTTTGGCGACGAGCATCGCCGCCCCGGCGAGTGGGGCCACTGGACGGGCCGCGGCATGAATTGGAATTCCATGTGCGCCCCATGCCACATGACCGGCTACCGGAAAAACTACGACCCGGCGGCCGACCGTTACACCTCCACGTGGGTCGAGCACGGCATCGGCTGCATCCAATGCCACGGCCCGATGCCCTCCGGCCACGACGCCCCACGCACACCGCGATCGCCCCCGCCGGCTCAGCCGTTCCGCGGCGATCGCCAGCGCATCGCCCACGTCTGCGCCTCGTGCCACGCGCGTCACGAACAGCTCACTGAGCGCTTCCAGCCGGGCGACGACTACGCCGATCATTTCCGCGTCACTCTGCCCGTCGACGCCGCCACCTTTTATCCTGACGGCCAGCAGCGCGACGAGGACTTCAACTGGACCTCCGTGCTGCTCAGCCGCATGGGACACGCGGGCGTCACCTGTCTCGACTGTCACGACCCGCACACCACGCGGACCATCCTCCCCGTAGCGGACAATCAGCTTTGCCTGCAATGCCACGCCCTCCCCGGACGCCTGCTCCCCGGCGGCGTGCGCGCGGTGCCGATCGATCCGCTCGCCCACTCGCGCCATCAGCCCGACAGCGCGGGCAACTCCTGCATCGCCTGCCACATGCCGGCGAAAAACTACATGCAACGCGCCCCCCGGCACGATCACGGCTGGCTGTCCCCCGACCCGCTCCTCACCCGCGAACTCGGCATTCCGAACGCTTGCTCCACCTGCCATGCCGATCGCGGGATCGATTGGACCGTGGCCAAGGCCGACGAGTGGTTCGGCACCCGGGTGCGCGAGCGCCAGCGACGCCGGGCCCGCGCCGTCGACGCCGCGCAAAGCGACGCTCCCGGTGCGGCCGCGCGTCTGCTCGAAGCCTGGCGCGGTGAGGACATCCCCGCCTGGCGCGCCACATTCCTCTCGCTGCTGCCGCGCACGGGGGACGCGGTCCTCGGTCGCGAAGTGGCCGAAGCGTCGCTCCGCGCCGCCGATCCGATTGAGCGCGCCGCCGCGGCGCGCTATTTCTTCGGCGCGCCTGACGTGGCCGAGCGGCTCGGCCCGCTGCTCGCCGATCCCATCCGCAGTGCGCGGCTTGAGGCCGCATGGGCGCTCTCGCCGACCTTGTCCGCCGATTCGCCGGCGCGGCGCGAGTTGGACGACTATCTCGCGCTCACCCTCGATCAGCCCGCCGGGCGCGTGCGCCGCGCGCAGGAGTGGGCCAATCGCGGCCGGATCGCCGAGGCCGCCGCGGAGATGAGCCGCGCTGCGGAGTGGGATCCCTTTTCACCCGGCATCCGCCAGTCCCTCGGCCTCGTGCTTGCCGCCGACGGGAGGATCGCCGCCGCCGCGGAGGAGCTCGGCCGCGCGGTCGAACTCGCTCCCGACGACGCCCCCCTCGCGCTGCAGGCCGCGCTCGCCCACGCGGAAGCGGGCCAGCCCGAGGCGGCGGAGCGCCTCCTCCGCGCCGCCGTGGAGCGGTCCCCCGGACTGCATCGCGCTTGGTATAACCTCGGGCTCCTGCTCGCCCAACGCGGGTGCCTCGCCGAGGCCGCAGAGGCATTGCGGCGGGCGGAGCAAGCCCAGCCGCGGGCGGCCGATTATCCGCACGCCCTTTCGACGGTGCTGCAACGCCTCGGCGACCGCGAAGGAGCCCGCGCCGCCGCCGCCCGCGCGGCCTCGCTGGCACGCACAAGGTGATCGCATTGCGCGTGAAGGAATAAATCGGGCGTCTGGGCACGCCAACTACAGGACCGAGACTTACTTCGCGCGACTTGATCGGGTGCGGCCGGGCAGCCAGTGCGTGCGGGGCAGAGCCATGATTTCCGCCGGGGCGCGGCCGGACTGGAGCAGCGCCGCCATCGTGGTCATGGCGGGGTCGATGTGCAGGAAGAATTTCCGGTAGCCGGCGCAGAGGTAATTGAGGCCGGGCTCGCCGTGCGGCGTGCGGAGGAAGCGATGCTTGGGGCATTCGCCGTGGCAGGCGAAGCGCACCGGGCACTCGCGGCAGTAGCGGGGCAGCGTGGCGGACTTGGCCTGGCCGAACGCGCGCTGCCGGGCCGAGGCAGCCAGGTCGCCGAGCCGGTCGTTGAGCAAATTGCCGAGGCGGTAGGCGGGATAGACGTAGTGGTCGCAACTGTAGAGGTCGCCGTTGTGCTCGAGGGCGAGGCCGTGCCCGCAATTCTCGTTGAACACGCAGATGCCGGCGGGTTCGCCGCACCAGTTGGCGAGGGCGGCGTCGAACTGCTGCACGAACACGCGGCCGACGTCGTGTTGCACCCAGTCGTCGAAAATGGTGCCGAGGAACTGGCCGTAGTCGGCGGGGCGCACACTCCACTCAGTGACCTGCCCGTCGAGGTCGGCCGCCTCGGTGTGGTCGGGCGGGGGGGCGAGCCAGAGGCCCTGCTCGCCGGCGGTCTTTCCCGCGGGCCGCTCGACGATGGGGATGAACTGGAGGTAGCGCGAGCCGATCGACTTGAGGAAGCGGTAAACCTCGCGCGGCTGCGTCGCATTTTTTCGGTGGACGGTGGTGAGGGTGTTGAACTCGACGTGGTGACGGCGGAGCACCTCGAGGCCGGCGAGCACACGGTCAAAGGTGGGCTTGCGGCCCTTGTCCACCCGGTAGGCGTCGTGCAGGTGGCGCGGACCGTCGATGCTCAGTCCGACGAGGAAATTCTCCGCGGCGAGGAAAGCACCCCACTCGTCGTCGAGCAGGGTGCCGTTGGTCTGGAGGGCGTTCTCGATGCGCTTGCCTCCGGCGTGCCGGCGCTGGAGCGCGACGGCCTCGCGGAAGAAGCCAACGCCGAGCAGGGTAGGTTCGCCGCCCTGCCAGGCGAAGCTGACCGTCGGGCCCGGTTGCGCGGCGATGTAGTCGCGCACGTAGCGCTCGAGCGTCTCCGGCGACATGCGCGGATTGGATGCGCCCGGGTAGAGGCGCGCCTTCTCCAGGTAGTAGCAGTAGTCGCAATCGAGGTTGCAGAGCGACCCGATGGGCTTGGTCATCACGCCGAAGGCGGGGCGGGAATCTTTGCGGAGGGAATCGGGCGGCATGGGATGGAGGACACGATGCGCGTCCGGGCGCGCGTATCAATCCGCATCCGCGCCGGCGGGGCTTGCGTCGTCATCAACGCGCCGGGGGGGCGTAGGCGGGTTTTCGTAGAAGAGACGGATTTCGGGCTGCTCGGCGCCGAGGAGGGCCTGCGCCCGCAGGAGGGCGCGTTTCGTGCTCACCGTCGGATTCTCCTCGGCGACAAAGACATTTCCCTCGCCCAGCTCGGCGAGCGCCCCGCTCTCGCGCAGCACCCTCATGGCCGGCGGCATCACGCCGCTGAGCAGCAGGTGCCGGCCGCCACCGTGCAGAAACTCGCGCAATTGCAGCAGCGACAGCACCGTGCTTGCGTCGAGCAACCGCGCGTTCTTCAGGCGCAGAATCACGACGCGGATGCGCCCGTCCGCCGCGAGCTGGCGGACCTGGTCGTGGAACGGATCGGCGGCGCCGAAAAACAGATCTCCCTCCACATGCACGATGGAGATTTGGGGAGGCACGTCGGCGCGGGCCGGAGCGGCCCGCAGGGCGCCGGCGTCGTCCACCGCGTATTCGACCAGTGAAGGTTCGCTCGCCTTTTGCAGAAAGAGCCCGACGGAGAGTCCGACTCCGACGTAGATCGCCGTATCCGGCGGCAGGAAGAGCGTCGAGCCGAGCGTGACCCAGAACACGGCGGCGTCGGCGCGCGTGGAGCGGCGCACCACCGTCACCTGCCGCGGGTTGAGCAGGCGGAAGGCGATCAGAACCAGGTAGGCGGCGAGCGTGGCGACGGGAATGGACGCGAGCAGCGGCGAGAGCGCGAACGCGAGCAGGGGAATCAGGCCGCAACCGATGACCGTCGCGAGCCGCGAGCGCGCGCCGCTCTGCAGGTTCGCGGCGCTGCGCAGGAACGAGGCGGAGCCGGGCATCGCGCCAAAGGCCGAGCACAGGATGTTGGCTGCGCCCATCCCGATCAGCTCCTGATCGGGATCGATGCGCTGGCCCGAGCGCGCCGCCAGGCTTTTGGCGATCGAAACCGCCTCGAGCATCCCGAGAAGGGCGATGGCCAGCGCCGTGGCCATGACGCGCGGGATGAGCGCGAGACCCTCGAGATTCAGCGGCAGGCCGACCCAGTGCGGCAGGAACTGCATCTCGCCGATGCCACCAACGAGCCGGACCCCGGGCAACCGTTCGTGCGCGAATTGGAAGACCGCCGCCGCCAGCAGCATTACGATCAACCCATCCGGCCAGCCCGGCCGCCAGCGGCGCAACGCGACCAGAAGGGCAAGGCTGCCCAATCCCACCAGCAACGTCACCCAGTGCAGGTCCCAAGTCAGCAGACTGACGACCAGGTGCCGGATCGTGCCGGGCAGCGCGACATCGGGCGAGCGTCCCATGCCGAGGAGATGCGAGAGCTGCCCGGCGGCAATGAGCACGCCCACGCCGATCGTGTAGGCCACCACCACGGGCCGCGAGACGAAGCGCGCGAGCCGGCCCGTGCCGGACAACCCGGCCGCGAGTTGGAATGCGCCGACCAGCATGCCGATCAGCAGCACCTTTTCCAGCGGCGACAACGGCACATCACCCAGCGAATACAGCGCGCTCGCGAGCAAGATGCTGATGGTGTTGGTTGGCCCGAAAACAAGATGGCGCGACGAGGAAAACACCGTGCAGACGACGGCGCCGATCACTGCGGCACCCAACACCACGTCGAGCGGCAGGCCAACGATCAGGGCGAAACCGATACATTGGGGCACGCTCAGCAACGCCACGGTAGCCGCCGCGGCCAGGTCTGCGCGCCACGCGAAGCTCGGCGTGCCAAGCAACTCCCTCGCGAGCGGGGGGCGCAGGTTCGCGCGCAGGCGCTGCGCGATCACGCCGACGGAGCGACCGGCCAATTCGGAAACTCCCGTCAGCTCCTTCATCGCCGCTCCTCTGCGTTGGAGGTCCACGTTGACGGCGCCGCGCCACAACGCCACGCCAACGGCGGCGCGGGCTGTGTCGGCAGCTGGCGGCGCGCGGGGCTCACAGCAGGCGGTTGGTTTTCATCACCTCGGCATACCAGCGTGCACTGAGTTTCGGCGTGCGCTTCTGCGTGGTGAAGTTGTTGTAAACGATGCCGAACCGCCGGGCGTAGCCGTCCTGCCATTCGAAATTGTCCATCAGCGACCAGAGAAAATAACCCTCGACCGGCGCGCCATCGCCGATGGCGCGATGGAGTTCGCCGAGGCATTGGCGGACGTATTCGCGCCGGTGCAGGTCGAGCACTTCGCCACCGGCGGGCGGCAGGTCATCGTAGCCCGCGCCGTTTTCCGTGATGTAGAGCGAGCGGACGCCGTGCAGCTCGGCGGCGAAGCGCACGCCCCAATACATCGCCTGCGGCAGGAGATACAGCCACGGGCTGTCGGCGCGCGGATAGCCGGCGGGAAACGGCAGAATCTCGGGTCGTCCGCGCCGGCCCGCACGCACGAACTGGCCGGTGTAGATGTTCAGCCCGAGGAAGTCGGTCGGCTGGCCGATGAGCTGGAAATCGCGCGGATCGTAACGCGGGACGTTCGCGCCGGCGGCCCGCAAATAGTGCTCGGAGTAGCGTCCGTTGCAGATCGCGCCCAGCACGCGATCGCTCTCGAAACGGAAAAGCTCGCGGGCCGCCGCGATGTCCGCGGGAGTCTCCGTGACGGGGACGGAGACGATGGGATTGTCGGTGATGCCGACACGGGCTCCCCGTCCGCCATGTTCACGCACCGCGCGCACGCCGTGCCCGTGCGCGAGCATGGCATTGTGGTAGGCCTGGTTGACGACGGCCTCGCCATCGTTGGCACCGGGCGCTTTGTCGCCGCCGCCGTAGGCGAGGCGCGTGAAGCAGTTGGTCTCGTTCAGCGTGATCCAGTTTTTCACCTGGCTGCGGAACGAGCGGACGGCGAGGTCGGCATAACCGGCGAAAGCGTCGGCGGTGGTCCGCCGCCGCCAGCCGCCCTCGTCCTCCAGCGCCTGCGGCAGATCCCAGTGGAACAGCGTCACCCAGGGCGTGATGCCGTGCGCGTGCAGCGTGTCGAAGAGTCGGTGGTAGAAATCGACCCCCTTCTGGTTCACCGGGCCGCGGCCCTGCGGCAACAGGCGCGGCCATGCGAGCGACAGCCGGTAGTGTTTCACGCCCAGCCGGGCCATGAGCGCCACGTCGCTGCGGTAGCGTCGGTAGTGGTCGCAGGCGACGTCGAGCGTGTCGCCGTTGTGCACCTTGCCGGGCACCCGGCAATAGCGGTCCCAGATGGATTCGCCCTTGCCGTCGGCGAAGGCGGCGCCCTCGATCTGCGGGGCCGCGGTGGCGACACCCCACGCGAAGCGCGGAGGAAAGGTGCGGGGGAGTGATTTGATTCTCATGAGTCGAAGTTCCTAGGCGGCCCCTGTCGCGGGCGGGCCGGGCGGAGCGAGCTGGAGCCTTCGATCCGCGCTGGTGTGCCTGTCGCCCGTTTTCGTTTTCAAGGATGAAATAGGATGAACGCTTCAGGCCGGCCGCGCCGCCTCTGCGCGCAGCGCCTCGAGCCGTTCCTTGGTGAGCGGGTAACCGATGACGAACAGCATCGCCAGCGCCGCCGTGCCCGCCGGCAGGAGCGCGCGCAGCACGCGCAGATCGCCGAGCATCTCCGGCGTCGGGCGGATGTCGTTGCCGGTGAAACCCAGCCAGTGGACCAGCGCGCCGCCGAGCGCGAAGGAGAGCGCCAGCCCGGCCTTGATCATGCAGTTCGAGATCGCCGAATACATGCCCTCGTTGCGGACGCCGTGGCGCAACGCGCCCTCCTCCGCCACGTCCGCCACCATCGCGAAGTAGAGCTGGTAGACCGCCGTGATGCCGATGCCGAAGAACGGCGCGACCGCAAGCGACAGCCACGGATGCGCCGGCGTGAGGAACCACCAGCTGAGCAACCCGCCCAGCGCGGTGACGAAGGCCGACACCAGCGCCATCCGGTGCTTGCCGATCCGCCGCGCGCCCCAGCTCACGAGCGGCAGCGACAGCATGCCGCAGACGATGTTCAGCGTGCTGGCCGCGCCGGTCAGCAGTGAGGTGAGCTTGGAATCGCCCTGCGCCACCCAGAACAGCGTCGTGTAGAACTGCACCGCCGACGAGACCGAGACCGAGGCCGCCATGAAAAGCAGATACAGGGTGATGCGCCGGAACGAGGCGTTGCTCACCGCCGTTTTCAGCGAATGCCAGAACTTGACCGCCGGTGCGGTCGCCGCGTCCGCTCGTTCGCGCAGGAACACGCCCGGCCACGCGCCGAACACCATGATGAGGACGCCCCAGATCGCGCCGACTACGACGGCGCCGCGCTGTCCGGTCCCGAACCAGCCTTTCTCCACCAGCCAGAAGCTCCAACTGCTGGCCAGCGTGCCGACCTTGGCGAAGAAACTCCGAAACCCCATCAGCGAGGTCCGCTCGTCGTAGTGCTTCGACAGCGCCATGCCCAGCGCCTCCAAAGGCACAAAGAAGGTCGCATTCGCCGTCCAGAACACGATCAGTGTGACGAGCAGCCAGGCCGTGAGGCCGCTGGAACCCAGGCCGCTTGGCGCCATCCAAATCAGCGCATAGGCGAGGCCGCTTGCCACCGCGCCCGCCACGATGAATGGCCGGCGACGCCCCCACCGCGACTTGAAATTGTCGCTGTAGGTGCCGATCACGGTGTCCATCACGCCGTCCCACAGCCGCGGCAGGGCGACGGCTAAGCCGATCACCTGCGGCGAAAGGCCGAGATAAAGCGCGAACACCGGGAAGAGCATCGTCTCGATGCCGATGCCCATGAGGGTGTTGCCGGTGAACCCGAGGCCGAAGGCGGTTTTCTGCGCTGCGGTGAGCCGTTCCTCGGGCAGCGGGGTGGTGGCGGAAGAAGAGGGCATGGGGGGAGCGGGGGATAGCGGCGCGATTCGAAATTGGGAGTGTCGCGCCCGGGGACGGCGAAACAATTGGCTCGCACTCGAACACGTTCGAGCCAGTAATCGCCGGCACCCGGAGGTCGCCAGTGCCCGTCACCCTTGCCCAGATCGCCCGAGCGGCTCGCGTCGCCAAATCTACCGCCTCGCTGGCGCTCCGCAACCTCGGCAACGTCGATGCCCGCACCCGTCAGCGCGTGCTGCGCGCGGCCGAGAAACTCGGCTATCGCCCGAACCCGCTCGTGAACGCCCTCATGATGCAGGTTCGCACGCGCGCCTCGCCGCGCAACCGCCCGACGATCGGCTTCGTCAACACCTGGGGCCCGCCCGCGCAGGAGCCGCCGGGCATCTGGAACGTGATCAGTTCCTACCAGGCCGGCGCGCGGGAGCGCGCGGAGGAACTCGGCTTCGATTTCGAGACGATCTCCTTCCAGCCGGATTCGATGACCGACCAGCGCCTCGGGCAGATCCTCGTGGCCCGCGGCATCGAAGGGCTCGTGATCGCGCCGCTGCATTCGCCGTTCTTCCGCTGGAACATGAACTGGACGCCGTTCGCCGTCGCGGCGATCGGCTACTTCGAAGCCAATGCCGGCCTCTCCCGCGTGTTCTACGACTACTGCTACTGCGTGCACGAGGTGCTGCTCCGGCTGGAGCGGCTGGGCTACCGCCGCGTGGGCATGCACATCGGCCGCGCCGACGAGGAGCGCAGCCGCGGTCTGTGGACGGCGGGCTTCCTGCACTATTTCGATCGCTGTCCCACGGCGATGCGCGCGGTGCCGTTCCCCGGCATCGACGAATATGATCGCGAGAAATTTCTGGCCTGGTTCCACACCCACCGCCCGGACGTGATCCTGGGTTGGGGCGACGAGACGCTGCGCTGGCTCGCGGAGATCGGCGTCGCGGTGCCGGACGAGGTCGGCTTCGTCAGCCTCGCCCACCGGATGACGCGCCTGCCCTGCACCGGCTACGATCACCGGCTGGAGGTCGTCGGCCGGGTCGCGGTGGATGTGGTGGTGGGGCAACTTTACCGCGGCGAGCGCGGCCTGCCCATGCTACCACAGACGACGTTGGTCGAGGGACGCTGGCAGGACGGCCCGACGACGTCCGAGCGCCGCCGGCCGCAGTGACGGACCTACCTGCCCCGCCTTTCAAAGGAGCCCGAGGCGCTCAAATTGCTCGGGAGGCGCCTGCACCGCGCGCATCTCGGCGGCGAGTCGCGCCCCGAGCCGCTCCTCCAGCGCGGGATCGTCGAGCGGAGTCTGCTGGCGCGGGTCGCGCGCTAGGTCGAAGAGCAGCGTGCGCGCGGTCTCGGGATTGTCCGGAGGCACGACACCGTCGTGCGTGCCGCCGGTGTGGCGCACGCGGAGCACCGGCATGCCCTTGGTGAAGGTCAGCGGGGCGCAGAGTTCGACGCGATCGGGCGCGAGTTCCGCCGGGGAGAAGAGGCGGCGCATGCGCGCCGGCATGAGCGTGTATTCGTGCAGCGCCACGCCGGGCTTTTGCGTGCCGCGCATGTAAACATGGCGCCCGTCGGCGAGGTTGACCTGCCCGCCCCAGGCGCCGAAGAGGGCGGCGTCGCGAACCGGTGTATCCGCCGCGATGGTCGCGCGGAGGTTACGCCCGGTCATATCTGGCGCAGCGGGCACGCCGAAGAATTCCAACAGCGTGGGCGCGAGATCGATGGAAGGTTGCACGAGCGCCTGTCGGGCGACGCCGGCGGCGCCGCAACGTGGATCCCAGACGAAGAACGGCGTGCGCGCGAGTTCCTCATACCAGGGCACGTGCATCTTGGCCCAGCAGCCGTGTTCGCCGAGGAGAAAGCCATGGTCGGTCCAGACGATGAGCATCGTGTCGCGCCACAGGTCGTGCGCATCCATCGCGTCGAGCACCCGGCCAAGTTGGCGGTCGCAATAGGTGACCAGCGCGGCATATTCCATCCGGCAATGCCGCACCTCGTCCGGGGCCTCCTTGACGGCATCGTAGGCGGGCCAGTCGAACTCCGGCCCGCGATACTGAGCGAAATGATCGGCGTAGGCGGCCTTCGCCTCGGGCGGACTGAAGAACGGCTCATGCGGATCGAAGGTCTCGATCTGGAGCAGCCAGCCGTCGCGAGCGCGGTTGCGGCCGATGAAGTCGAGCCCGGCGTCGAAGGTCTTCCGCTGCGGCCAGTCGGTCTCGCGCTTGAGCAGGTGGTGGCGGTTGACGAGGTCCTGTCGCACCAGATCGGAGCGCACCGCATTCTGCCCGGCCGCTCGCGGCGGCCACAACGGATCGCCCACGAGACCGACGCACGGATCGCCCTCTTGACCGCGGAAAAACTCCCACGAGGAGTAGCGGGTATGGTAGTTGAGCCCGCCGTCCTCGAAGTAGTGCTGGTGATCCGTCACGAGGTGCGTATGCACGCCGGCGCGGCCGAGCATCTCCGTGAACGCGTCGTCGAACGGCTCCATCGGCCCCCAGCTGCGGTGCAGGAAATTCGGGCGGCCGGTGAGAAAGTCCCGCCGGGCGGGGATGCAGGGCATCGAGCACACGTAGGAGGCATCGAAGCGTGCAGTGCGCGCGGCTAGCCGCGTGAAGTTGGGCGCATGGACCCAATCGCCCCCGTAGGGCGGCAGGCAGTGGCGATTGAGGGAATCGAATACGACGACGATGGCTTTCACAGGAAGGGGCGATTGCGTGGCGAGGATTGCGGAGCGGAGCACTTCGTCAAATCCCGTGGGCTCGAACGTGTTCGAATGGGGGTGGCTTGAGTCCGTTTGCGGGGGCGTTTTCGCTCGGGCCGTTCGTTCCCCGGACTATCTCCCGACACCACCCCCGATCCCCACCATGAAACCCCATGCTGTTCCCGCCTTCCTGTCCGCCCGGCGCCTCCTCTTGAGTGCGCTCTGCGCGTTCGCTTGCACGATCCCCGCCTTCGCCCAGACGCCGCCGGCCCCGCCTCCCGAAAATGAGGAAGTTTACGTATTGGATCCGTTCACTGTCCAGTCGGGCGAAAACACTTATGTGGTCGCCAACTCCATGGTTGGCACGCGCGTAAACATCCCGCTGATTGATGCGCCATTCTCCGCGCAAGTCGTGACCGACCAGCTCATCCGCGACATCGGCGCGGGCAACATCCAGGAGGCGCTCCGCTACGTCAGCAGCGTGCGCTCGTCCTCGAACATTTACGAGGAGTTCGCCATCCGCGGCTTCAATTCCGGCGCGCCGCTGCGCAACTATTTCAACGTCCCGGGCGCGCTCCAAGCTCGCGGCGACAACGCCGAATACGACCGCATCGAGGTCCTGAAGGGGCCGACCGGCCTGCTCTACGGCAACGGCCAGCCCGGGGGCCGCATCAACATCGTGACGAAGAAGCCTCTTGCGGTGGCCAAGCGTTCCCTGGACTTCGAGGTGGGAGACTACGAGTTCTACCGCACCGTCGCCGACTTCACCGGACCGCTCGCAAAACTCGGTGACGGCCAGTTGCTCTATCGCGCCATCGGCGCCTACCAGGACAGCGGCGGTTTCCGCGATTACGAGCACACCTCGCGCACGCTCCTCAACGGCCAGCTCGAGTGGCGCAGCCGCCGCCTCAGCTTCCGGGTCGAGCAGCGCTACCTGCGGCAGAAAGAGGACGCGGAGGCGTTCATTCTGCTGCCGCTCGGCCCCGGCGCGACGCCCGCCTTCTTCCTCATGCCGGACCGCGAATACAACACCGCCGGCCCCAACACCTACGCCAATTTTCGCGAATACAACACCTACACCGAACTGATCTGGAATATCGCCGAAAACTGGACGCTGCGCAACGGCTCCTCCTATTCGGAAACCTATTACGACGCTCTCCGCCGCGTCGGCGCCGGGCTGAACGCCGCGGGCACCCACGTAACCGCCATCCCGGTTTACAACGACAACAAGAACTCGGCCACGAACATCCAGACCGACCTCACCGGCCAGTTCAAGCTGCCCATCGGCAAACTCACGATCGTCCTCGGCCAGATTTACGGGGAAAACGAGTCACGGGCCAAGCAATTCAACGGCCCGGGCGCACCGTTTGCAGTTCTTGACCGCTCCGCACGCACCTACGACATCCCGCCGTTCCCTTCGGCGGCCTACAACCGCACGCAATATCAGCTCAACGAGGGCAAGAACGAGCGCTACTACGCGATGCTCCAGCTCACCACGCTGAACGATCGGCTCACCATTCTGGGCGGTGTGGGGCGCTCTCATGCCGAACCTCAGGTCACCAACCTCCAGCCCGCCGTTCCGACCTTCACTACCTCCAGTTCCTGGAACACCAGTCCCCAGATGGGTGCGTCGTTCCGCATCCGGAAAGATCTCACCGTCTATGTGATGCATGGCGAGTCCTTCAGCCCCAACGGCAACTTCCCCGGCCAGCCCGAGGAAGGCGAATCTTGGGAAGCTGGTCTTAAGTTCGGTTCGGAGCGGCTGAGCGGCACGCTCGCTTGGTTCGACACCTCCCGCGAGAGCATCGAGGTGCAGGCTTTCGACCCCGTCCTCGCCCGCAATGTCCCGAGCATCGCCGGCAAGCAGACCGCCACCGGCGTCGAATTGGACATCTACTCCAAGCTCACCGAGCAGACCGAGGTCATCTTCTCTTACGCCCACCTCGACACGGAAAACGTCATTCCCGACGTCCGTTTCGCCGCCGCCGCCGGCACGCGCCTCGGCGACGCGCCCACGGACCAAGCCAAGCTCTGGGTAAAACAATCGTTCCCAGATGTGGCGGGCTTCAAGAATGTCTGGGGCGGGCTCGGCGTAATCTATGTCGGCGACATGGTCGCCGACCACGATGCCGCGCGCTTCCAGCTGGTAGCCCCGAGCTATACCCGCGTCGATCTGGGGCTCGGCGCCGAACACAAGCTCTCCGGCGGCCAGAAACTCGTCTTCAAGGTGAATGTCGAAAATCTCTTCGACGAGGATTACGTCGAGAAGCAGATCACCCGCGGCTGGCCGCGACGCTTCAAGGCTTCCGTCGGCCTGAAATTCTGATTTTGGGGTGATAGGCAAACTTGGGAGCCGGTCCGCCGGCTCCCTTTTTTTGGCCCCGTCGCCGCCAAGCCGGCTCCGCGAAACTTGACCGACCCCGTTTTTGCCACGACATTTCCTTCTTAAGCCAGATGAAAATCCACTCCCTCTTTTCCGTCGGTCTCTTTTTTCTTTTGGCCGGATTTCTCCCGGCGGCGGGGAAACCGGTGCATCTGTTCATCCTTTCCGGGCAGTCCAACATGGCGCACCTGGAACCGTCGGCCGATTTCCTGCCGGAGGCACAGGCGCTGCTGCCCGAAGCCGGCGTGATCTGCTTCAAGGTCGCCGTCGTGGGGGAGCCCATTCGTCGCTGGTTGCCGGAGTGGGACCAGATCGCGGCCGCCGCGCAGCTCGACCAGAGCAGCGAGCAGGGCCCGGTTTATTACGAACAGATCCTCGCCGAATACCGGAAGCTGCAAACCCGGCATCCGGCCTTCGCCTCGATCACCCTGTGTTGGATGCAGGGCGAACGCGACGCCAAGACCGGACTCGCCGCCGTCTACGAAAGGGCCCTCACCCAATTGATCGCCAACCTCCGCCGCGACCTGCGCTGCCCGGCCATGAACGTCGTCATCGGCCGCCTCAGCGATCATGCCCCCGGCCCGGACCTGCAGGCAGACTGGGACGCCGTGCGGGCCATCCAGATGAAGGTCGCCCGCGAAATCCCGCACGGCGCCTGGGTCGATACCGACGATCTCAACGACAAGCTGGAGGACGGAAAGCCCGTCAACGATCTGCACTACACGAAGGCCGGCTACGCCCTTTTCGGCCAGAGGCTCGCCCGTCAGGGCGTCCGGTTGATCCGTGGCGAGCCGCCGGATGCGACTGGCCGGCCGTGACCGAAGTGCCGAATCCTCCGTGCCGCGCTCCCGGGGCGAGCCGATCCGGACGCTGCCGGGAGGCTCGGGCCGACCTCCCAAAAAAGGGAGGCGGCATCGGCCGCCTCCCTCTCAAGGCAGGTGCATGAGCAACGCCTAATTATTCCAGATTTGGACGTTGGCCTCTTTCCAGTAGTCGAGACTGGCGGCCTCGACGACGCTTTGCGCCGGGGTGTATTGCTGGAGGGTGTGCGAATCGCCGAGGCTCACGTTGAAGTGCAGACGGCCCTGGCTGTCGGCCTGCGGGTGGTTGGGCCAGACGTCGATGCCGGGTTGGCCGGGTGCCAGCACCCAGTGGCTGCTGCCGGGCGTGTAAATTGGCGCCGTGGTCACGGCGACTGTGCCGCTGCCTTTGAGCGTGAGGCCGTCGCCTGAGACGTTGAAGAGGTAGAGAAACTCAATGACGCTGCGGGTGGCGGAGAACTGCCAGTCGAAGATATTGAAGGTCGGTTCGATGGACCGGTAGTTGAAGCTGTTGGGCCGGACGGGCACGTTGGCGGCGAAGGTCTGCTGCATCACCGGCAGCGCCTGCTTGAACGACGCCATGAAGTGCAGGCCGGTGTGGCCGGCGGTAGGATCTTGAATGTAGGTGTGGGGGATATCCAGATCGTTCAGTTTGTTGTTCAGACGGTTGTTGAGCAGACCGATGAAGACCTCGAGCGGATCAGCCTGTTCGTCGTCCACCCCCGGCCCGGGCAGGCCGTGACCCGTGCGGAACCAGACGGTGAGCGCGCGAAGGTTGTCGGCAAGATCCACCGGGTTCCGGCCACGCCACCGCACTTCCTGCAAGCCATAGGGCCCCCAGATATTGTCGGGATTGATGGCCGCCAGGCCGCCTAGATCGAAGAAGTTTTCCAGCAGCTCATCCGGCAGCACACTCGCTGGAGCGAGCGCGATGTTGTCCACTGCTCCGGAGTATGAGAACACGCCGGCAAACAAATCGGGATGCCGCGTGGCGTAGGTCATACACCCGAATCCGCCCATCGACACGCCTGAGACGGCGCGGCCGGCCCGGGTCTTGTTGACCTTGAAATTGGCTTCCACCCACGGGATGAGCTGCTCGATGTGGTAAGTCTCCCATTCATGCAACAGGCCGTCGGGATTCTGATACCAGTTGCTGTAGAAATCATTGTCACCATCGGGCATCACAAAGACGATGTCGGCGCTGCGGGTGTTGGCCTCAAGGGTGTCGTTGATGTTGTTGGCGGCATTCATGTTCGACCAGGTCCCCTCGCCGCCGGTGAAACCGTGCAGGAGATACACCACGGGATAGTTCGATCCGGTGGCATAGCCGGTCGGCACGAGCACGCGCACCTTGGTGACGCCGTTCAGGCCAACTGTGGCGCCACCGAGCGTATATTCTGTAGTCCGAGGAATGATTGTGGCCGGCGAGACAATATAGGCCACGCTGCTGGACGACAGGGTTTGGAGCGGCGCGGCCGCCTCAGCCAAGGGACGCGCGGCGGCCAGGACGAACGTGAGCAGCAAGACAAAGCGGACGGCAGGAGAGCCGTTCGCGCAACCCGGACGAGCCGGGGGGATAACCAGGTGGTATTTCATGGGGTTGATGTCGAAATCTGATCCGCCGGCTGAAATCTCCACCGGCCTTTCCCCTCATGCGATCGCGTGATCGATGACAATAAGAGGTGGAAAATATCCGGGCTCGGAGCGCCCGCCAAATAGCTGTAGATCAGGGCGTGGGCTTGGGCGGGGCTTCAATGTTCAGGCCCAGGGCGCGCAGGTAACCCTGATTGGGTGTGTTCTTCTCGAACCGGATATTGTCCAGCAGGCCGCGCAGGGCGGCGGAGGCTTCGCCCAGCGGCGGGCGGTGCTGGCGGATCTCCTCGGGGTTGAGGCGCGGCCCCATCGCGTAGGCGACAATCTTGTCCCAGCCGGCCGGGTCAGGGATCGAGAGGATGCTGGAGTGGGGGTGCTTCGTGCCCGCCATGCGCTTGTAGGACCAGAAGCACCAGCCGATGCCGTTTTCCTCGAGCGTGCGGCGGAAGCTGGCGACCCACTCGTCGGTGTTCTCGCCGGACTCGCCGAGGTGGAGCGGGACCTTGTGCTCCCAGGCGATGCGCAAATAGCGCTCGATCACGCTGACGTCGGTCTTGGGCATCCAATACGCGTGAAACGTATAGGCGATGTTGGGGTCAGTCGGCGGCGGCAGGATTTCGAAGTTGGTGTTCCACTGGGCGCCGCCGATGAAAATGATGTGGTGCGGGTCCACCTCGCGGATCGCCGCGACGATGCGCCGATAGAGCGGGGCGAGGCGCGGGTTCAATCGCTCCGTGTCGAACATGTGGCCGATGGGCTCGTTGAGCGGTTCGTAGCCGAGGACGATCGTTTCGTCGCGGTAGCGGCGGGCGATCTCGCGCCACAAATCCACGGTGAGCTGCTGGCTTTCCTCATCGATGAAAAGGAAGGGATAGCCGCGGCTGTCGTCGATCTGCGTGCCGGTCTGGCCGCCCGGCGCGCCATGCATGTCCAAGAGCACGTAGAGTCCGGCCTCACGGCACCAGCCGACCGCGCGGTCGAGCAGTTCCCAGCCGGGACCCTCCATGCGGTAGGGCGGGCGCGCGGTAACGAACAGCCGCCAGTTGAAGGGCACGCGCACATGGTTGAACCCGGCGCGCTTGAGGAACTGGATGTCCTCGCGCGTGATGAAATTATCCCACCAGGCGCGCCAGAAATGGGCGGCGGCCTGATCGCCGATCAGCTCGGCGACCATTGCCTCGATCTGCCAGGGGCCGGAGGTTTTCTTGTCGCGGAACTTGAGCATGTAGCCCTCGGGCAGCAGCCAGGATCCGAGACTGGTGCCGCGCAACTTGAGCACTTCGCCGCTTGGAGCGACGAACTGGCGGTCGCGAACTTGGACGAACGCAGATGCGTCGGCGGCAGTGGCGGCCGACACAAGAACGGCAAACAGGGTAGAGAGCAGGATCGAACGCATGGGAAAAGGATGGCCGGCAACCGGAGCGAACATGCCCAGCGCCGAGGGTTTTTGTCACAGATTCGGGCAATGCGGATCGGCCGCAAGCCGTGCGGCCTCGAACGCGTTCGAGATCGAGCGCATTGGCTATGGCGTGGGCTCGCGGAGGCTTTGGCGATGTTCCCTGCCAAAATCATTCCCTGCCTCATCGTCCGCGCGACCGTTCGTCGCGCCTCGCTCCTCGGCCTGTTGTTCGGCCTCGTGGGCTCCAGCGTCCGGGCCAATGTCCCCGCATCGGCACCTCTCTCTCGGGAGATGGTGGAGATCCTCACCCAATTCTACGCCTATGACAAGGCGCTGCCCCTCGACGTGCGAATCGCGGAGAAATCCGCCATCGCGGGCAACCCGCGCGACAAGTTTGTGTTCACCTCGCAAGCGGGCGACCGGGTGCCGGGCTTGCTGGTGTTTCCGAAGCAGGCCACCGGGCCGGTCCCGTGCGTGGTGCTCCTGCATGGCATGGGCGGCTCGAAGGACGCGTGGTGGCGCGCGGACAACTTTTCGCGCAACCTCGCGCCGCGGCTCGTCGAGTCGGGTTTTGCGGTCATGATGCTCGACGCGCCGTTTTCGGGCGAGCGCACGCAGATGGGCGACTTCGACAATCCGAACACCTTCATGACTCCGCAACGCACGCTGCCCGTCCGCTTGCGCGACATGATCCTTCGCGCCGCCGTGGACTATCGCCGCGCCCTCAACTATCTCGAAACGCGCCCTGAAATCGACGCGAAACGCATTGGCGCTGTCGGCTACAGCATGGGCGGAGTCGCGATCAACAACCTCATGGCGGTCGAACCGCGCTTCAAGGCTGCCGTCGCCTGCGTGGCGCCGCCGTTCTCGCGGCAGGCGCGCATGGCCGCCGGCCCGGCGATGGCGGGGATGGATGCCGTGGCCCCGGGCAATTTCGCCCCGCTGCTGGGCGACCGGCCGATCCTCTACCTGATGGGAACGACCGACGTCTATTACACCAAGGAAGAAGCCGAGGAGATGGTCTCCACGATCCCTGGCACCGCGAAGCAGCTGAAATTCTTCGAGAGTGGTCACCAACTGCCGCCCGAATACATCGATGACGCCATTGCGTGGATGCGCACGCATCTACAGTGACTCTCCGCGGACCGATCAAACACAGCGGCGACGCAGCGCCCGCCCCGGGGCTATTACGATAAAAGTTACAGACTCGTTGTCGAGGGCTCGGGGAGCTTGTTGAGTGGAACAGCCTTCCCCGAACAGATTCGCGCGAACTGTCCCCGGCTGCGCTCGAACTCTCCGCCACCCCAACGTCATGCATCGCTCCCTCTGCCGCTTTAGCCCTTCGTCCAACGCCGGCTCCGCTCACGCTTCGATCGTCATGATCGCCATGATCTTCATTCTGGCGACCGCGACCGTTGCCGCGGAGGAAAAGACCCCGCGTCCCAACATCCTATGGCTGCTGATCGAGGACAGCTCGCCGAACTTCGTGGGACCCTACGGCGATCCCCTCGCGCGCACGCCGACCGCCGACCGGCTCGCAAAGGACGGCATCGTGTTCGACCGCTGCTACACCGCGCCGGTGTGCGCGCCCTCGCGCAACTCGCTCGCCACTGGCCGCTACGCTTCGAGCATGGGCACCCAGCACATGCGCAGCACGCGGCCGCTGCCGGCAGGCGTGAAGATGTTCACGCAGTATCTCCGCGAGGCCGGCTACTACTGCACCAACAACTTCAAGACCGACTACAACACCTCGAGCGACTGGTCGGCCGCCTTCGACGAAGTCAGCACCAAGGCCGATTGGCGCGGGCGCAAGCCGGGACAGCCGTTCTTCGCGATTTTCACCTTCATGCAGAGCCACGAGGAATTTCTGCAAACCCGCCAGCCGCTCAAGACCGATCCCGCCAAGGTGCGCGTGCCGGGCTATCTGCCCGACACCGCCGTCGTGCGGGCCGACGTGGCCCAGTATTACGACCTGGTCGAATCGGCCGATGCCGCCGCCGGCGCCGTGCTCGCCCAACTCGAGGCGGACGGCCTGCTGGAGGACACGATCGTCTTCTACGCGGCGGACAACGGCGGCGTCGTCGCCGGCAGCAAACGCTTCCTCAACGAGAACGGCACGCGCGTGCCCCTCATCGTGCGCCTCCCAAAGAAATTCGCCCACCACGCGCCGGCCGCCACCGACGGGCGAAATGGAGAGCTGGTCCACTTTGTCGATTTCGGCCCGACGGTCTTCAGCCTGCTCGGCATCGAGCCGCCCGCGCAATTCCAAGGCCGCGCCTTTGCCGGACCCGCGCGCGCGCCCGCTCCCGAGTTCGCCTTCATGTTTCGCGACCGCATGGACGAGCGCTACGACATGATTCGCGCTGTGTCCGACGGACGCTACCGCTACATTCGCAATTATTATCCCGACCGTCCGTTGGGCCAGCGCATCGATTTCCTCTGGAAACAGGCGTCGATGCAGGAATGGGAGACGCACTATCGTTCCGGCAATCTGAACGCCGAACAGCGCCGCTTCTTCGAGTCCAAGCCGGTCGAGGAACTCTACGATTTGGAGCAGGATCCGGATAACATCCACAACCTTGCCGCCGATCCGGCGCACGCGGAACGGCTGGCCCGCCTCCGTGCCGCGCTCCACGCGCACCAACTCGCAATCCGCGACACCGGTTTCATGCCCGAACCGATGATGGTCGCTCAGGCCGGCTCCGGCTCGCCGGCCGTGGTTGCTGCCGACGACTCGCGCTACCCGCTCGCACGCCTGATCTCCCTGGTCGACCGTCTCCAACTCGACGCCGGCCCCGAGGCCCTCGCGCATCGAGCCGAGGCCGCCAGGGATCCGCTGCCGATCGTCCGCTACTGGGCCGCCGTCGTCGCGCTGGATCGCCTCGACACCCCCGCCGCCGACATCGCGCCGCTCCTGCAGGACGCCAACGCCACAGTGCGCGTCGCCGCCGCCGAGGCGATCCTGCGGCGGGGCAGCGATCCCGCAGCGATGCAGGTGATCGAGGACGCCATCGTCCAGACTGATCAACGCGAGCTTCGCCTGTTTGCGCTCAATGCGTTGGACCGATCTGGTCAGCCGACGCCGAAAATTCTCCGCTCTTTGCTGGGCCAGCTCGCCGCGTCGGACGATTTCGCCAGCTTCGATTACTACCTCGCCCGGGCGGCGCGACCGTTGCTCAACCGCTGACCGGATGAATTCGAACGGAGCCAGAAAGATTCTTCTCACCCGGGAGGAGCTGTATGCGCGGGTGTGGTCGGTGCCAATGCTCCAGCTCGCCCGAGAGTTCGGCATCTCCGACGTGGCGCTTGGGCGCATGTGCCGCCGACGCAACATCCCATGTCCTCCCCCAGGCTACTGGGCGAAGCGTCGTGCGGGGCGCCCGCCGCCCCGGCCGCTGCTTCCCCCACCGCAAGGGAAGATCAGCCGGCCGGCCTTGTTCACCGTCATGTCGTCGCGCGACGCAGCTCCTTCCCCTCGGCCTGCCGCCAAGTCGGAAACAAGCGGGTTTTGCTTCCAGCAGTTGCTCGCCTCGGCCACCGAGTGGGAACAATGGGACCGGGTTCAACGCTACCTGGAAGCCTGCGAGCAGCAATGGCAGCGGGACGGCACAACCACTCCGCCGCGACGCGCGTGGCTGGCGCGGGCGCGTCGCGAACTCGCACCGATGCTGCGCGGTTTGACACCGGCTAACCTCGCCGGAGACGAGTCCTCCTTCAGTCAACCCGGAGGAAGAGCCGCCGCGAGCGCCTAAGCACTTCGCCGAATAGAAGCCCCAACCCCAACTGCACTCATGGCAACCGCCCCATCCCTCGCCTCCTCTCCTGCTAAAGGTTACCGCGCGCCGATACCCCACCAGATGTTTGCGCTCTCCGTGCTCACGTCGCTGTTTTTCATGTGGGGTTTCATCACGTGTCTGAACGACATTCTTATCCCGCACCTCAAATCGGTCTTCACGCTGACCTACACCCGCGTGATGCTGATCCAGTTCAGTTTCTTCACCGCCTACGCCGTTGCGTCCCTGCCTTCCGGTTGGCTGGTCGAGCGGGTCGGTTATCAACGCGGCATGGTTGCAGGCCTGTTGACCGCCGGGTTGGGCTGCCTTTTGTTCTATCCGGCGGCGGGCAACCAGTCCTATCCGATGTTCCTGGGCGCGTTGTTCATTCTCGCCTGCGGCATCACGCTGCTCCAAGTCGCGGCCAACCCCTATGTCGCAATCCTCGGCGCTCCCGAAACCGCCTCGAGCCGCCTTATTCTCACCCAGGCGTTCAACTCCCTCGGCACGACGGTCGCCCCCGTGGTCGGCTCGATGCTGATCCTCGGTGCTGCGGTGAAGAGCCCCGCGGAACTCGCCGCGTTATCCCCGGCGGAACTCGCCGCCTACCGCTCGGTTGAAGCCGGCACCGTGCAAGTTCCCTACGTCGGCTTGGCTGTGGTGCTCATTCTTATCGCCGTGGCTTTCGCAATCATCCGACTGCCGCGCATCGAGGGAGCCGAGGTCGCGGCCGGCGCTCGCTCCGCCGCCGACGCGACACCGAGCGCGTGGTCACACCGGCATCTGGTGCTTGGGGCGGTGGCGATTTTCCTCTACGTGGGCGGCGAGGTGTCGATCGGCTCCTTCCTGGTCAACTTCCTCGGCCAACCTGAAATCGCCGGCCTGAGCGAGGCAGCCGCGGGCAAGATGGTCGCTCTCTATTGGGGCGGCGCGATGGTGGGCCGCTTCGCCGGCTCGTATCTGACGAGGGTCTTCCGCCCCGGCCACTGCCTAGCATTCAACGCCGTCGCGGCTGTCGTCTTGGTCCTCTTCACGATGCTGGCGAGCGGCGCGGCCGCCATGTGGGCCATCCTTGCGGTGGGCCTCTTCAATTCGATCATGTTCCCGACCATCTTCACGCTCGCGATCGACGGGCTCGGCCGCCACACCGGCCAAGGCTCGGGCATCCTTTGCACCGCGATCGTCGGCGGTGCCCTCGTGCCGCTGCTGCAGGGCTTCTTCGCCGACCGCATCGGCATCCAGCACGCCTTCTTCATCCCCGTGCTCTGCTACGCCTACATTGCGTTCTACGGCCTGAAGGGCTGCCGGCATTCGCTCCGCGCCGCCTGACCAGGTTCTCTTTCCCGCTTCGCCGTCGGCCGCGAAACCCTTTGTCCATGAAAATGAAACCCCTACCCCTCGGGTGCCCTGCACCCCTCCGCTCCGCGGGCGCGCTTGTCGTCGCCCGCCGAGGCTTGGCGATCGCCGCCGGCCTCCTCGTCACGTTAGCCGCTCAAGCCAGCGTGCCGGCTCTCGAGACCGTCTCCGCCACCTCGGTCACCTATTCTGCGGCGCCCGGACTGGTCATACCGCGCACGACCGAATACCTGCTCGATAACTCCGCCGTCGGCGATGGGTTAACCAAGGTGCGCGTGCTTCTGCCCGTCGGCTACGAGGCCGGGCAGGATTATCCGGTCGTCTATCTGCTGCACGGTTTCTCCGGCAGCGAGACCAGCTGGTCGAACATGAATGCGGTCAACGACCTCAACGACACGCTCGAGACCAACACGCGCGCCGCGAACATCGTCTTCGTGATGCCGGACGGGGACAACGATTTCTACTCCGACTGGTATGAGCCTACCGCCGGCGGGACGATGCGCAATTGGGAGACGTATCACATCCAGCAGCTCATCCCGTGGGTCGAGGCGAACTTCAAGGTCCGCCGCGACCGCGGGGGGCGGGCCATCAGCGGCCTCTCGATGGGCGGCTTCGGTTGCATGACCTACGCCACACGCCATCCCGATCTGTTCGCCGGCGTGTTCTCGATCTCCGGCGCGGTGAACAACATTCCGTTGTCGCTGGTGGGAGCCCTGGACCAAGTCCCCGAAGAACTTCTGGCGCTGGTCAATCTCCCGGCCGTGCTGAACATCGACCCCGCTCAGATTTGGGGTCCCTTTCTTTCGCAGGCGGTCCTCTGGCACGGACGTAATCCGTTCACCCTGATGAACAATCTTCGGTCCTTGAAGGTGTGGTATGCGACCGGCCTCGGACTCGGCTCGGACATGCCGGGTGACAACCAGACAACGCGCGCCATGGAGGCAGCGGTGGGAGCGCTCAACTACGAGTTCAACCTCAAGATGCTCGCGCTCGATATTCCCCACACCTTCCATGTGAATCCCCAAGCCACGCACACAGGGTATTACTTCCTCCAATGGTTCAAGCAGGCCCTGCCCGTCATGGAACAGACCTTCGCCGCCAACGCGGGCACCCCCGCGAGCTTCGACTACCAGGCGATCGAATCGAGCTTCGACATCTTCGGCTGGAACTTCGGCACCGACCGCGACGTCGTCGAGTTTCTTTACCTGACCGATGTCTCCCGCGACGGCCTGACGCTCAAAGGCAGCGGCGTCGTTAGCGTCACCACGCCGCCCGTCTATGCGCCCGGCAGCCTGCATTGGGTGGTCGCCCCGCCGGAACTCGGCATCGACGTGTGGCCCAACTGGCCGCGCGCCGACGACCAAGGTCGCCTTCACTTCAACGTGAAACTGGGCAACTCGCACCAGGCCCAGCAGTTCACCGTCGGTGCCGTTCTGGTGGACGACTGGAAGAAAACGCGCGTGAACATCCATTGATCCGCCTCCGGGCGCAGGGCGTCCCGGCATCTTTGCGGCGGCACGCCGGCTTGCCGGCGTGCCGCCGTTTGCCTTTCACGGGAGGAAGGCGCCGGTCAGCGACGCTCCGGACGATGTCGGTCGAACGGACGCACGAAGACCAGTCGCAGCGTCTCCGAGCCGGGGTTCTCGTTGCCGAAACCGCCGTTAGAAACATGACCGAAGCTCAGGCCGATCTGACTTCCGCCATTCAGACGTCTGGTTAGTTCCACGTTCGAGTAGAACTCCAGCGTTGACCCGAGATCGCGTGGGCTGTGATGCCGGTCGTAGTAACCGGGACCCGAACTGAGCGTCAGCCGCCAGGCACACGAAAAATCCCAGTGATAGAGCAATCCGCCACCGACGTAGTAGGCGCCGCCTTTCACGCCGTGCACGGCGAAATACGGGTGAATGCCGCGCCAATTTTTCCCCAGTCTGTATTCAGTGCTGCAGGCGGCCACGGGAGTTCCGGAAAGGAGCCGGGCGACACCCAAAGCGAAGACAAACTCATTTCCGTGCTCCCGCTCCTCAGCGGCAACAAGACCGAGTTGCAGCATCAAAGCGATGACGACCAATTGAGTCCAACTTGGCCCAGATAACTTTGGGGAAGGAAGAATCCACCCCAGAACATTGCGCAGGCGGGAGAGGTCGCGCTTCGCTTCAAAGTCCAGGACCCCTTTCCGATGCATCATGGCGGCCAGCATCCCTATTCCACCGTGGCAGTTATTTCCTCGTCATCGAGCTTGTGATCCGGATGGCGCATCAGCAGCACGAGCGGCAGACTCGCCAGGGCGATGATGAACATGATGTAGAAATCACCCAGGAAGGCGACCAGCGCCGCTTGTTTTGTGACGAGGGCATCGAGCATGGCCCTTCCGGTGTCCGCTCCGGGGTCGAGCATGGCCGGCAAATGTTGCATGGCTTCGCGAAAGGGTTGGATGTATTCGGAAAGCGAGGCGTGAACCTTGTGGGTGTTTTGCCCCAGTAAAGATCCCCGGAGCAAGCTCCGGGGCATTTGATCAAGACAGCTCGAAATCCAACTGCCCCTTGTGCAACTGACGATACTCTCCCTTTCCACCCTGTCCCTGCATATACGCAGCTATCACCTTTTCGCTGCCGTGCTGGCCCACCGTGTTCGCGAAGTAGCCTTCGCCCCAGAATGCTCCGCCCCACAGCTTCTGCTTCACTTCCGGAGCCTGCGCAAACACCTCCCGCGCCACCACGCTCTTCACGATCTGCACCATCCGACTGGTGCTGTAACTGGGCACGGTTTGGATGAGAAAATGGACATGATCCCGGTCCAACCCGATCTCCAGAAATCGTATCGCCCAGCGCTTCTCGTTCTCCAAGCATGTCTGCCGTAGCACCTCGTCCACATGCTCACTCATCACCACCCGCCGATACTTCGCCGCACATACCAAGTGATACATCAACACCGATACATTGTGCGGCTTGTGGATATTCCGACTCTCCATCCCTCATCTTCCCAACCATCCAAGCCGGAGCAAGCTCCGGGGTATTAGACCCAAAGGGAATAAAGCATGCCGCTGCGCTCAACGAGCTGTGCGTCGAGAGGGGTGGCGGCATTGTAGTCGAATGATTCCATCAGGGCATACCCGTAAGATTGTTAATGCACGGGAAACGGCCCGCTCTTCATTGCGAACCACCCCCACCGTCGTTGTCAGAATCGAGCGACACGACAATCACCAGCAATATCAATATAATGACGACAGCAATCATGCGGCCTCGGCGCGGGCATACACATCAGGACGCCGGCGGCCTGCTTGCTGAGGAAATTGCCCAGTGGATGGGTGCAAGGTGTTCGTTCATCCAAGGTCATGCGGAAGCCGGCGTCTGGTCAGGGTTGCCCGCAACCAGTGTGTGCAGCGCGTCGAGGCGCGGCTCCGGTTCGCTCACCGACGCAAGCGATAGGCAGCGGCCTTTCCCCACGGTGACGCCAGCCGGAGTGGGTTTATCGGCCAGAGCGGCATCGACGGTGAAAGGAACCGCGAAGTGAACCGTCCACAGATCGTAGAGATGCCGGCGGGAGCCTGGCAGGCGCGCGCCCGTGCCGTTGGGTTTGTCCACCTGCAAGGTTACCGGCAGGTCGTGCTCGCCGGCCCCGAGAGTGGCCGCGACGCCAAGGGGCAGCGCATATACGGCGGCCTGCCCGGCGGCGAGGGCGAGAGAGATACAATGCTCCTCGTTCAGCCCGAGACCGGGGTGCGGGCCAATGCGGAAACGCGCGCGGCGCCACCGCGAGGCATAGTTCTCCACGAAACAGTAGAGCCGGGTCAATGCGCCCGGCTGCACGCCATCCGGATCAAAAAAGACGGTGGCGGCCACATCGCGGCAGGTGCTGTGGATATCGAAGGCGAGCGCGCCGGTGAGCACGGCGTGGGAGCGCGGCAGCGCGGCGTGGTGCCGAAATCGTTCGATGATGCACCAAGCCGCCCGGAGCGCGGCTCCCCCGAAAAACAGCGCGCCGAGGCCGGCCCAGAGGCGATAATGCTCCCGCCAGAGCAGCAGCACGGTGCCGGCAAAGGAAAACGCACAGAAAATCGCGATGAACAGGGCAAACGGACCGCCCCGGTGATTCGGCCCGAGGTCAGGAGAGGCATCGGGCGGCTCAGGCGTGATAGCAACGATTGTTTTCATGACTGCGGTAAACGAGGGATTAAAGCGGCCGGTGGCGGAGGTATCCCGTGCGTGCCGCGTGCAACAAGCCGAGGAGAACGAGTGATTTTACCACCGCTCCCGACAGGAGGCTGCTAGGGTCGGCAAACCCCAGTGCGCCATGCACCAAGACAAAAACGATCACCCCGGTGACCGCGGCCCGAAATGGCGCATGGCGAGCCCATAGCCACAGCGCCACCAGCGCTGCGGCCAGAACGAGCGCGGCGGTGAAGTGGACGACCGGATGCAAGCCTCGGTGCAGGTCACCCCCGAGCACGGCATTATTTACCCAGGCAAAGAGCGGATGGAGCGCGGTCAGAATCTGGACAAAGCCGGCGACGAGCAGCCAGTCGCGACCGGACAAAAGCCGTTGTTCGTGGACTGCGCGATTCTGCGCCGCGCGGAGTCGATGAAAGACGTCGGGAGAAATCATGACGATTCGGGGTTGGATTGAAAATGCGGGATGTCACCGGGCAGCGCATTCGCCGCCGTGTGGAGGCGAGCGCAGATCCGGACGAAGGCGGCAAGGTCGGAGGGGTCCAGCGGACGAACCAAGCCGGCGGCGATTCTGAGATAACGCGCCGCCGCTTCGCTGATCACGCTTTGCCCGCTTGGCGTCAGCTTCACCAGGATTGTCCGTCGGTCTTGCGCGTTACGAATCCGCTTGATCCGCCCGGAGCGCTCAAGGCTGTCGAGCACCTTGGTCATCGACGCGCGGGTGACACCGGCATGCACCGCCAGTTGAGATGCGGTGGAAGGTTTTGGGTCGTTGGCCGAGAGCACGACCAGCACAATGAACTTGTGATCGGTCAAACCCTCCGGACCGAAAACCCGCATGAATCCCTCGTGCAAAGCGCGGGCGGATGCGGTGAAGCGCAGCAACAGATCACCGGATGCCGAATCGGCCGGCACATGGCGGTGCGCCTTGCGCAGGCAAACGGACAGCAACTTTCGCCAGTCGGCTGCGTCGGTGGCGGAATGGAGCGACGGATGTGGGGGTGGGTTTTGCACAGGGAGCATAAGCCGGCCGTGCGACATGGACGACCGCGGGGCGGGGTGAGGATGAATATTATCTGGTGGCGGAGTCGGCAATGGTGGGTTTGGGCTGCCAGCCGCCTCCGAGGGCGGCGTAGAGCGAGATCAGGTTGCCCAAGCGGGACAGACGGGTGTCGATCAGAGATTGCCTGGCGCCAAACAGTTCCTGCTGGGCGAGCAGCACGCTCAGGAATCCGTCCACGCCAGCGTCAAAGCGCTGTTGGGTGAGATCGTAGCGGCGCTGGGCGGCGGTCACCCGGTCTTCCTGCGCCGCGATCTGAGTGTTGATGAGGCTGCGGACGGCGAGTGCATCGGCGACTTCACGAAAGGCGGACTGGATGGCTTTCTCGTATTGCGCGATTTCGATGCGCTGTTCGATCCAGGCTACGTTAAGCTGCGCCCTGTTGCGCCCGGCGGCGAAGATCGGCAGGGTGATCGACGGGGCAAAGCGCCACATGCCCGAGCCTTTTTCAAAAAGGCCGGATAACTCGGCGCTGGCGGTGCCGCCGAAGGCGGTGAGCTTGACCGAGGGGAAAAATGCGGCGCGGGCGATGCCGATGTTGGCATTCGCAGCTTGCAACAGATGCTCCGCAGCGCGGACATCCGGCCGGCGCGTCAGCAGGTCGGCGGGCAGGCCCGCCGGGAGATCTTCGATCAGTGGTTCCGTGGCAAGCGAGCCCGCGGGCGGCAGATCGGCGGGGAGTGCTGCACCCATGAGCAACACTAGCGCGTTTTCCGCGCGCGCGCGCTGTTGGGCCAGCGCGGCCACACTGGCCCGGACGGAGGCGCGTTGCGCCTCGGCCGTGCGGAGATCGAGTTCGGATCGCACCCCGGCCTCGTAGGTCTGGCGGGTCAGCTCATAGGAACGCTCCGCCGCGTCGAGCGTTTGCCGCGCCAGCGCGAGCTGCTCGTCGGTGGCGAGCAGCGCGAGGTATTGGCGGGCGACGGCCGAGATGAGGCTGATCTGAGCGCTGGTGCGGGCCTCGTCGGTGGCGAGGTATTGCTGCAGCACCTCGTCGCGCAGGCTGGCGACCCGGCCGAAGAAGTCGATTTCGTAGGAGGGAATCTCCACACCCACGCTATAGCTCGAACTCGTGATGGGGCGGCCGGTGGAATTCAGATCGCCGGGCGTGCGCTGACGGGAGCCATCGCCCGTGGCGTCGAGGCTCGGAATCAGGGCCGTGCGCTGGATGTTGTAGATGGCGCGGACGCGCTCGACGTTAAGCGCGGCCACACGAAGGTCGCGGTTGTTTTCGAGCGCGAGCTGGATGAGGTGCCGCAGGCGCGCGTCGCCGAAGAATTGTTGCCAGGCGAGGTCGGCAGCCGGCGGCGTCGCCTGATTGCCAGCCGCCTCGGGCGGCACCGGATAGGCGGACGCGACGGGAGCCGCCGGGCGTTCATAGTGGGGCGCGAGCGAGCAGCCGGCCAGCCAAGCCGATGTCCAGGCTGCGAGCAGGAAGCGAAAAGCGGGACGCATGGAGGACGTGGCAGGGATCATAGGTCCTCCTTGGCAGGCGGGGTGCTGGACGTCTCCAGCGGCTTCACCTTGAAGAGCCGCGTGACCACCACGTAGAAGACCGGAATGAGGAAAATGGCGAGGACGGTGGCCGTGAGCATCCCACCAAGCACGCCCGTGCCGACGGAGTTCTGACTGCCCGAGCCGGCGCCGCTGGCGATGGCGAGCGGCAATACACCCAAGCCGAACGCCAGCGAGGTCATGATGATCGGACGCAGACGCTGCCGGCAGGCGAGCAGAGTCGCATCAAACAGGCTCATGCCCCGGTTGTATCCCTCGCGGGCGAACTCGACGATCAAGATGGCGTTCTTGGCGGAGAGACCGACGACGGTGAGCAGCCCGACCTGGAAGTAAACATCGTTGGTCAGCCCACGGAAAAAGACCGCGAGCACCGCACCGAGAATGCCGATCGGGACCACGAGCATGACCGAAAACGGCACCGCCCAGCTCTCATAGAGCGCGGCGAGGCAGAGAAAGACTACGACCAATGAAATGGCGTAAAGGGCGGGAGCCTGGGCTCCCGACTGCTTCTCTTCGTAGGAAAGTCCGGTCCAGGCGAGGTCGAATCCCGGCGGGAGCTTGCGTGTGATCTCTTCCATCGCGATCATGGCTTCGCCTGAACTGTGGCCGGGCGACGCCTGTCCCTGGATGGTGATGGAAGGAAGACCGTTGAAGCGCGCGAGCAGCGGTGAGCCAAAGGTCCAATGCCCGCCCACGAACGCCCCAAGCGGGACGGGATCGCCCGCCAGGTTGGGCACATACCAGCGCTCCAAATCCTCCGGATTCATCCGGAAGGGCGCGGCGGCCTGCATGTAGATGCGCTTCACGCGGCCGCGGTGACTGAAGTCGCCGACATAAGAGGAGCCCCAGGTCGCCGCCAGCGTCCGATTGACGAGCGCGAGGGGCACGCCCAGCGCACTCGCCTTTTCCTCGTCAATATCGAGTTGATATTGGGAAACATCGTCGAACCCCGTGGGCCGGGCGCCCATGATACGCGGGTCGGCGCTGGCCAGCCCGAGAAGCTGACCGCGGGCCTGCATGAGCGCCTGATGGCCTTGCGCGGACCGGTCGATGAGCTGGTATTCGAACCCGTTGGCGGTGCCGAGTTCGATGATGGCGGGCGGCGGAAACGCGAAAACCATGCCCTCTCTCAGCTTCGAAAAATAGCCCATCGCGCGACCGGCGACCGCCTGGACCTTCAGATTGTCACCGTGTCGTTCCTCCCAGTCCTTCAGCTTTACAAATCCCAACCCGGCGTTTTGCCCGCGACCGCCGAAGCTGAAGCCGGCGACGACGAAAACGGATTTCACCGCGTCCTTTTCCTGGGTCAGAAAATAGTCTGTGACCTTCTTGAGCACGGCGCTGGTTTGTTCCTGCGTCGCTCCCGCCGGAAGCATGACCTGCATCATCAACACGCCTTGATCCTCGTCCGGGAGAAAGGACGACGGGATGCGCAGGTAAACGAAACCCATGGCCGCCACGATCACGGCAAAGACGGCGAGCGACCGCCCCCATCGGCGCACCGAGCGATTGACGCCGCCCACGTAGAGGTCCGTAGTGCGGCCAAAACCCCGGTTGAACCAGCCGAAGAAGCCGCGTTTCTCGGCGTGGTGGCCCTTGGGGATGGCTTCAAGCAGCGTGGCGCAGAGTGCGGGCGTCAGGGTGAGGGCGACGAACACCGAAAGCGCCATCGCCGAAACAACGGTGATCGAAAACTGCCGGTAGATGATGCCGGTCGCGCCGCCGAAGAACGCCATCGGGATGAACACCGCGGAGAGCACCAGGCCGATGCCCACCAGCGCCCCGGTAATCTGGTCCATCGATTTTCGCGTGGCTTCCTTGGGGGAAAGGCCCTCCTCGGCCATGACGCGTTCGACATTCTCGACCACGACGATGGCGTCGTCCACCAGCAGGCCGATCGCCAGCACGAGACCGAACATGGTGAGGGTGTTGATCGTGAAACCAAAGGCGGACATGCTCGCAAACGTGCCCAGCAGCACCACCGGCACGGCGATCGAGGGGATGAGCGTGGCCCGCAGATTCTGGAGGAACAAATACATCACCAGAAACACCAGGATGATCGCCTCGACGAGGGTCTTGACGACCTCCTCGATCGAGAGGCGCACGAACGGCGTCGTGTCGAACGCCGCGGTGTATTTCATGCCGGCCGGAAAATACGCCTCCTGGGAGGCGATGAATTCGTTAAGCTGCTTGACCGTAGCCAGCGCGTTGGCGCCGACGGTGGGGCGGACAGCCAGGCCGGACGAGTTGTGTCCGTTGAAGAACGCGTCGATTGCGTAGTTCTCGCCCCCGAGCACGATGTTCGCAACGTCCCGGAGTCGGACCGCGCCGCCGTCCGGATTGGTGCGCAGGAGCACGTGGCCGAATTCCTCCGGGCTTTGCAGGCGGCTGCGCGCGGTGATCGTCGCATTGAGCCGCTGGCCGGGCACGGCCGGGCTGCCGCCAAACTGGCCGGCGGACACCTGGGCGTTCTGCGCGGCCAGCGCATTCGTGATGTCCGCGACCGTGATGCCGTAGTTCGTCATCTGGTCGGCATTGAGCCAGAGGCGCATCGCATACTGGCTGCCAAAAACGACCGTCTCGCCGACTCCTGGAATCCGGCTGATCGGCTCCTTGAGACTGGAGTTGATGAAATCCGAAATATCGTCGCGGGTCAGCGACTCCGATTCGGAGTAAAACGAATAGACGATGAGGAAATTGCGGACCGATTTCTGCACCTTCACGCCCAGATTCTGCACCTCCTGCGGCAGCAGCGGAATGGCCAGCTGCAGCTTGTTTTGCACCTGCACCTGGGCGATGTCCGCATTCGTGCCGGAGCGGAACGTGATCGTGATGGTGGCGTTGCCGTCGGAATCGCTCGTGGTCTGCATGTAGAGCACGTTGTCGATGCCGGTGAGATTCTGCTCGATGACCTGGGCCACCGTGTTCTCCACGGTGTCGGCGGAGGCGCCCGGGTAGGTGGCGGAGATCGCCACCTGCGGCGGGGCGATATTGGGATACTGCGAAACGGGGAGCGAGCGAATCGCAAGGAGGCCCGCCCCGACCAAGAAGAGGGAGAGCACCCAGGCAAATACAGGACGGTCGATAAAAAATCTGGCCATGAGTATGGTGTCGGAGGAATTGGCTGTGGCGGGACGCGCGTCAGACGCGGGGGCCGCCCATTTGGTGATTGATTATCGGGCCGGCGCAGCCGGTGCCGCTTTCGGTTGGTAGGGAACCGGCTTCACGGGCACGCCCGGCCGGATACGTTGGAGATTGGTGACGATAACTCGCTCGCCGGCCTGCAACCCGGACTCGATGACCCAGGAGTCGCGGTAGGTGCGTCCGGTCTTGAGCACACGCAATTCCGCCGTGCCATCGGCGGCGACGACGTAAGCCGTCGGATCCCCGCGGTAGTTGCGCGTAATGCCTTGCTGCGGGGCCAACAGGGCCTGCGGATTGACACCCTCCTCATAACGGGCGCGCACGAAAGTGCCGGGGAGCAGTTCCCCCTTGGGGTTGGGAAACAGGGCGCGCAGCGTCACCGAACCGGTCCCGCGATCAACCGTGATGTCCGCGAATTCCAGGCGTCCGGAGACGGGATACTCGGTGCCATCCTCGAGGACGAGGGTGACTGACGGTTGCCCTTCCTGGTTGCGGGTTATCCGGCCGCTTTCGAATTCACGCCGCAGGCGAGCGACTTCCGAACTCGGCTGGACGAGATTGACGTAGATCGGGTCTGTTTGCTGAACGGTGGCGAGCAGGGTCGCTTGGGACGCCTGCACATACGCGCCTTCCGTGACCTCAGCCAAGCCGATGCGACCGTCAATGGGCGAAGCAACCTTGGTGTAGCCCAGGTTAATCTCTGCCGTCAGGACCGCCGCCTTGGCGGCCGCCACCTCGGCCTCGGCGATTCCGGCCGCCGCCAAGGCGTCATCGTATTGTTGCTTGCTGACCGCATTGCTGGCCACGAGCGGCCGGAACCGCTCCGCCTGAATCTTGACGGACGCGACATTGGCCTCGGCGCGGGCTTGGGCGGCACGGGCGCTCGCGAGCGCCGCCTCGTAAGGCGCCGGATCGATCTCGAAAAGGATCTCCCCCTCCTTGACCTCGGCGCCCTCGGTGAAAAGCCGCCGGAGGACGATGCCATTGACCCGCGCGCGCACTTGGGCGATGCGACGCGCGGCAGTGCGGCCGGGGAGTTCGCGCGTGAAGGCAACGGGGGCAGTGGTAGCGGTGACCACATCGACTTCAAGGGCCGCGAGCTGGGGAGCAGACGCATTTTTCTTGCCGCAACCGGCAAGCACGAAAACCAGGAGGACGACCAACGCGCCAAGGCAGGAATGTCGTTGGAAAAAACGGCGAGGAAGGGAGGGAGACATGGAGGGAAACGGGTTCATGAAGCTGAAGCGGGGTCGTGGGCGGAAGCCTCGCGAAGACGCGCGCAGGCAAGGTCGAGGGTGGCGACGTCGTGTGGGTCGAGCACAGACATCACTCCCGTGATGCACTTGAGATAGTGCGAGAGCGTGTCCGCAAGGGCCCGCCGGCCGGCGGCGGTAATTTTTAACGCAAGGACACGATGATCTTTTTGTGAACGTTCTCGCGCAACCAATCCGGAGATTTCCAGCCGGCCGAGCGTTGCAACGACCACTGGTGGCGATAACGAAAGCTCACGCGCCAATGCCTGCGAATTGGCCGGCAGCAATTCATGCTGATTCAGGCAGGCCAGGATGCAAAAGCCCGATTCGGTGAGACTGTTTGGGGCTATCTCGCGGCGCAACGCACGTTGGAGCGAATGGCAGGCCTGCAGCAGGCCAAGCAAAGCATGACACTTCAGTTCGGCCTCTGGTGACTGCTCGCCCGCCTCTGCGAGGATGGCGGCGCGGGTCGGACCACAGCAGAATGAACGGGACATTAGTCAACACTAGCGGATTCTGGCTCACGCGGTGTGACTTTGTTGTTCACAGTCTGATAGCTTCCGGTTATCAGACTCGCCTAAAATTAATAAATAATGTTCGAGTAGCCTAGGGCACCGGAGACATGAATGGTGGGATAATGCCCTGTGATACAACGGAAACGGCGTATGCGTGAACTGCCGTTCAGCGCAAAGGAATGGCATAGGCCAGACGCAGTGTTTCGGAGCCGGGGTTGTTGTCCCGGTTAAGACCTCCATTGGAAACATGACCGAAGCTCAGGCCCAGCCAATGCCCGCGGTAGATTCTGGTTGAGAGTTCGAGCTTGGAAAAAAAATTCTAGCGTGTGGCCGAGGTCTCGCGCACTCCGGTGGCGGCGGTAGTAACCGGGGCCGGAGCTGACCGTCACGCGCCAGCGCGGCGACAGTGTGAAATAATAGAGCAGCCCTACCCCTGCATAGGTGCCGCCATCGGTGGCCCAGCCATACAGAACGTAGGGATGAATGCCGTGAAGGTTTTCCTTGAAGCGGTATTCCGCTCCAAAGACCGGAACTTTACGGGCGGAGAGTATCTCGGCGGAGCCGCCAGTCAGGACAATGTAATCCGGCCCCGCAGACGCCGTCGTCCTCAACGGCAAAACGAGGAGGACCGAGATCATCACGAACGGAAATGCCGGACGCGGCCCTTTGCGGATGACCAATGGACGTGACGCATCGTGCACCAGACCCTGATTCGGTGGAAAACACATCTTTAAACAACTTAGCCCTTTGTAGCTGGTGGAGTGTGACTTTGTTGTTTGCAGACTGATACTCCTGGGCTATCAGACGGGCGTGGAATTAAGACATCTAAGGTATTTCGTGGCAGTAGCGGAGGCCCTGAACTACCGGCGCGCCGCTGAGCAGCTCCACGTCGCCCAGCCTGCATTGAGCAAGCAAATCAAGGATTTGGAGGAGCAGTTGGGGGCACGCCTGTTGAACCGAAATACCGGAGGAGTCACATTAACCGATGCAGGAACCGTGTTGCTGGAAGAAGCCAAAGATATTCTAGAGCGGGTGCAAATGACCGCAAAGGCGGTCCGCGAAGCAGAGGCCGGCCGCGGGGGACGCCTGACTATCGGCAGCCTGGGCGTAATCTCGGCGAGTTTTCTTCCCGCCGCGCTTGCGGCGTTTCGGGCGCGTTTTCCGCGGGTGGAGGTCGGGTTGCATGAAGCGTCGATGCCAGACCAAATCTCCGCGATAAATGCAGGGACGATCCAACTGGGCTTTGTGATCGCTCAAGGGATTCCCATCCCTTCCAACTTCGCCTCGGTCGAAGTTCTGATATCGCGGTTGGCTGTGGCAATCGGCCCTGAACATCGCTTCGCGCGGAGGCCATCAGTGGCGCTAGCGGAACTTGCTGATGAATCTTTCTTGTGCATCGGCGACGACGGACATTACAACTTGCACCAAAAATTTGTGGATGCCATATTCACCGCTCGTGGCATCCGACATCGCCCCGTCAAACCCGTGAATGGTTTCGAGGCGCTCGTGGCGCTCGTGGCCGGCGGTCATGGGGTATCGATGCTGCTGCCGCTTAACCTTTCGAGAAATAATGATGCGGTCCTCTTCCGTCGCATCAAAGAGGACGGGGACGATCTGGTCGTGCGGCTCTTGGCCGTATGGCGCAAAAACGTTAGGTCACAACTAACGCAAAATTTCTTGGAAGCGCTCCGGAGTGTCTCGGTCACGAGACCAAGCGCGCTTGGTGGAGCTCGCGGACACACCCCGCAACGCCCCGCCGCCGGGTAGTGCCGGCTTGGTTAGCGCGAGCGGGACCGGGCACCGCTGCGGTGTTCCGCTTCGACTGCGGCTCTCCGGCCACGCGTTGCGGGCGGAGACGGCTTGGCTACGCGCTCACGGCCGCCTCTGGCGATTCGTCATCCGAGCACGACCATTCGCCAGGATCGCTCCCGGTCGCAGGCTCTCCGGTCGCGACACCGGCGGCCTTGCCGCGCTCCCGCCTGCGCCGACTCCTTCCTCCACTCCCGGCCTGTCGCCTGCACTCCGCTCCAGTAACCTCCGCACCGACCACTCCCGCTTGACCATTGAAATCGCTCAAGCGCCGCTGGGCTGGCCTGTTCGCCGCAGGATACCGAGAACTCGGTATAAAGGCAGCCGTGCATTCACAGCCATAGACACTCTGATTGTGGCAGCGGAACCAACCGCCGGCGGAAATCCCGTCCATATCAACCATCAATCCCGGCACCGACCGGCTCTAACCTATGAATAACAGCACCGTCGAACTTCCCCCGACTCGCGCGTCACGCGGCGGGAACCCGTCCGATGAACTTACACAGCTCAAGAAAGACCTCATGCAGGTCGAAATCAGGCTTGCGAAAGCACGCGCAACCATCGCCGGAGCAGAAGTGGACGTTAAAGTCCTCAACGCCCGGTTGAAGACACTCGCCAAGTGAACCTTTTCGCCTGGAAATCGAGTAGCCGGGGGAGGTTGCCCTCCCCCAGCTCTCACACCACCGGACGTGCGGTTCACGCATCCGGCGGTTTCGGAAGCAGTGGTGATTGCCGCGGCGACTCAGCGCGGCGGCTCAGAGAAGACAGCTACATCACGATCTCGGGCATCACTCATGGAGAAGCGAAACTTGTTCCGGTGTGAGCCGATTGATTGGCGATTTTGAATTCATTTTGGCGTGGAAGGCCTACTACCATTGAGGCGCCGTAATAGTCTCCAAGAAGTGGCTAATAAATACAAAGCGAGGGTTTCTTCTCAAAAGGACAAATGTGGCAGCAAAGCATGTAATCTAGCTGCCCCTTAACTGCGATTTCCCAGTTTCATGCCCCTAATATTGGGTATGTTCACGATTCTCTTTGTTGCGGCAGGATAGGATTCTCATCCGGCCGGCTACGGATCGTCCTGTGTGAAGCGATAAACCAAGTTGGTCGAAATTGCACAGCGTGTCTTATACTGGATCTGGAAATGAGTGTAAACCCCGAGGTCATGCCGATACCCGTGGCCCGGCCTTCGGGTTTTTGGCCGCCGACTGCGGCATTGCCACCTGTTTCGCCCCTGCCGCCTCACGCCTTATCCGTTCGTAATTCTGGCACATCTTATCAAATGCGCCCGGCTGCAATTCCGGGGAAAGCGCTGCGAGGGCACCCATGCGCTTGATGCTGAAGTGCCAGACTTCCGGGCGCGTCCTCAGCGCGGCAATGTATTGCTGGATTTGAGGGGTCAGTTTGAGCATCCGCAGTATCTTGGTCACAGCGCCCGGCGTGCAGCCTACGTGTTTCGCCAACGCCAACCGGTGCGGCACGACTTTCTCATCAAGCAACCGCTGCCACCGAATTGCGCGAACTATCGGATGCACGATGGCCGGCTTTGGCACCGTGAGTGTTCTAACCCTGGCATCCAACCGGAAGGTCTGCCTGAACGGAGTGATGATCGTAACCTCGCCACAATGCGCCTGACTGAAATCAACCCGGCCTTCCAAGCTCAATCCTCGGATCGAAACACGCGGAGTCACCTCCGCCCGGCTCCGCTCCTGCATTCCACGTATCAGCTCCGGCAGGTGAAACTTGATCCTCAGCTCAAACACTTTGACGCCGTGGGCCATTTCGCCCTCCGGCTCTACGCGCTTTCGCCCGCTCGGTTGATGACGCCGCACCTCGACGCGTTCGAGAAAGAGCCTGAGCAATTCCTTGCGTTCCGCCGGCTCAAGGTTCGGTAGCGCCTCGCCGAGCTTCGCCAAGCTTGCCTGTATCCGGCCCTCTTCCAAAGCCACCGCGTCACTCAGCGCCAATGCCTGCCGACCGCGCTCATATTCGACCGAGAGCCGCTGGCGCTCATTTCGCAGTTCCGTTGCCCGTCTGACCAATGCTTCGCCCAACACCTCCGTGCCTCCTTTGGCGACCGCCTCCACACAGTTGGCCAGCTTCTTTTCCACCGTCGCCAAAGCGTCCTTGGCCTGTTCAACCTCGGCTCGGAGCTTCTCCCGATCACCTTGCCGCATGTTATGAGATGTTTGGACCATCTCCCTGACCAGCGTCGGATGCATGCTTGCTTCCGCAACCAGCGCGACGACTGATTTCTCCAAAGCATCGGCGGACAGCCGACCGACCGGACAAGGAGCCGCCGCGGTCTCCCGCATGACCAGACTGCATGTATAGTAACGATATTTTACCCCTGACTGCGTTTTTTTTCCGCTATCGTTGGGAACCAACGCCCGGCCACACGACCCGCACCAAGCGATGCTTTTTAACAGATGATTCTGGGCGTCTCGTTCCTGGAAGGCATAGATCGGTCTCGGTTCAGTGTGCACCGTGACTGCATTGGCTTTTTCCCACAGTTCACCGCTGACGATGCCCTCATGTTTCCCTGAATAGTGGATTCCGGCAAACTTCACGGAACCGCGATAGATGGGATTCCGGATCAGAAGTCGGAGGCCGTCGGACCGGAATTTTCGCCCGCCCACCAATATCTGTTCCCCGTTCCGCCGCGCCCATGTCCGTGCCTTCGTGCGGAGTCCTTCCGCGTTCAGTTGATTGGCCAGGTCCGTCAGTGAGACCAGCCGGGCGGCCTGCTCGAAGATCCGCCGCACCACCTTCGAGTCCTCGGGATCGACGTGCAACGTCTGGGTGTTCTTGTCGTAGGTGTATCCGTAGGGCACCATGCCTCCGTTCCACAGGCCGCGTTTCGCCTGCTGGTGCATCTTCATGGTCGTCTTCTCGGCCGTGTTCTCGCGCTCATACTGCGAGAAGCTCATCAGAAGATTGTTCTTCAATCGCCCGGACGGGGTGCTCTCAGACAAGTCTTCCGTGGCGCTCTCCAAACGGACGCCGTGCTTCTTGAGGAAGGCCCGGAACGGCACCCATTCATCCGTGCTCCGCAGCACACGCTCCAGCTTGTAAATGAGGACAATCTTTACCTCCCCAGCCTCGATCATGCGCTTCAGCGTCCGGATACCGGGCCGGTCCATCGTGCCCCCAGAGTAAGCCGCGTCCGTCAAGCAAGCGACCTCATGCCAGCCCTCGTGTGCGTGCCGCTCGATCTGTTCCCGACAGTAGGCCGCCTGCGATTCGCAGGAATCAAATCGTCCGCCGACCTGATTGTCGGTTGATACGCGGGTGTAGATGACAACCGGCTGGGAGAGCCCGCCGGTGGCGACGTTTGGACTGGCGGATTTCGGCGGCATCAAAGCTAGTTTAGAATGATTCTGTCTGCCGGCGGCTCCGCTTGATTCAAACGATAGACAACTGACCGGGTTTTCCCGGAACCGACGATCCGGCCCTCCTCGACAAGCCGTAACAACACACGATTCATTTCGGTGCGGGACAGCCCCAACGTCCCACGAATCGTTGCTGGCGACGCCGTGCCAACGAAGTGAAGATACTTGAGCACCCGTTCGTCCTTCGCCCTCTTCGGCACATCCACAAATGCAGGTCGGCTTAAAGTGTCGGCGTCTGGTTCGACGGGCGTGCCACACGCGATGCGTGTGGCCTCCATCCGCATGATTGCCTTGCAGAGCAATTCCGCGATACGCCGCAGCCGTTGCTCGGTCGGCATAGTTCCAGTCTGTATTCGGTGATTCTCTCTCATGCCGCGATCCTCCTTTGCGAAACATTGCGGCGGCTCGCACGCGTGGTCGCCACCATGGAAGCCATGGCTGAGGCGTGACTATCCGCCGCACAGGTTGAAACGAAGCGGTCGCCGGTTTTCCCATAACCGTCCGGTAGCATAATCTTGTAGGCCGCGACCGCAGCGGCGGAGACCGGTTCGCCGGCCTCCAAAGCGCGCGTGATCTCACCCCGATGCGCCCGTTCGATGGCCAAATCCCTGCTCCGCGATCCCGGAGACAGCCACCGTTCATGTCCGGGGAACCTGGCCCACGCATCTCTACCCGAGATGCTGACCTTGGCGACCAACTGCGCCTCTGCTGGGCTCATCAACGCAGGGACCCGTTTCGTGGGGACAAGGACTTTCGTCTCCTTGGCCTGCCGGGACGAAGTGCCCGACGGCTTCTTGAATACGAAGCAGTCGCCTTGACGCACGTAGCCTTTCGGAAGCGAGTGCTTGAGGTTGTATTCGTCCACCGATGCCGCTGATACCGGCTTATGCTGCCGAGCCGCCGCCAGGACAATCGCATCATTGGCCGGGCCAAGTCCCGCAGCCTTGAACTGTTTCGGTGTCATTAACTCCGGGGCTGACTCTCTCGTGGGATTTTTGGCCCCCTTGGCAATGCCCTGCGCCTCGATAGCCTCGGATTTCTCCCCGTTTACACCTACTTCCTCGGAGGGTTCTTCCGCGGGTGCCGGGCTGGATATTGTCTCTGTCTCCTCCGATTCCGTGGCCAGTTGCGCGGCGGCCTGGTTCTTCGTCAGGTCCAATGCGTCCACCAATTCCGCCTGCCGTTTGACGAGCGTGCGGTAGTGCTCCTCGTGCTCCCAGACCCCGCCAGCCAGCTTCGACAATTCCCCCAAGTCGTTTTTTGTCCGGGCCAGTTCCTGACGCGTGCGCTCGACCTGATCCTCCACCGACCGGGCTGCGTGTTCCAGCGAACTGATGGTCCCAACCGGGGACGGTGACACGCTGGCGACATACTCCGAGGCCCCGCGCAGCGTCACCTTGTCCGCCAACGTCGAACGATACTCGAGTTTGAATCCGGCAAATTCACCCAGCACGGCCGGCGACGGCCGGCCCAGCAGGTGGTCGGTGCGGTGGTCCTCCACGAGATAGATCAACGCCGACCCGGCCTTCACCCGGTCCGTGAAGACCTCGCCGTCGAGCACCATCCTGAACTTGTCTCCCTGCGTGTCCTGGCGCATCGCCACGTCCTTTTCGGTGGCAACCAATTGCCGTTCCAGCCGGACGACATCCTGCTCCATCATTCGCAACCGGCCCCGGTGCGAGAACTGGCTTTCGGCATGTTCAGCGCGTAGCCGGGAGAGCTTCATCACCTCGGCATCAACCTTCGCCTTCTCCACAATCATCGGATTGCCGGAAGCGATGGCCTTGACCTCCGCATACGTCAGGGCCGGAGCGTCCAGGTCCTCGATGCGCCGGGCCGTCGTTTCGCCCGTCATGACTTGCGAGATGAACTTGGCCTTAGTCTCCAAGGTCTGCCACATATACGCGTCGAAACTCCCCTCCGTGACGTAGCGGAAGATTCTGATTGTGGCGTTGGTGTTGCCCTGCCGGCGGATGCGTCCCTCGCGCTGCTCAATGTCCGCCGGCCGCCACGGCGCATCGAGGTGGTGAAGGGCTACAAGTTTCGTCTGCACGTTCGTCCCGGCCCCCATCTTCTGGGTCGAGCCCATGAGGATGCGAACCCGACCGCTGCGGACATCCTTGAACAGGGAGGTCTTCGCCGCGTCGGAGTCGTGGTCCTGGATGAACTGGATTTCATCCGCCGGCACTCCCAGCGCGACCAGCTTGGCCCTGATGTCCTGATAAACCGACAGCCGAAGGCCTTCCGCCTGCGGGGTGGAAAGATCGCAGAACACCATCTGGGTCAGCCGCTGCTCGCCCGTCGCCTCCCAGATTTTGAAGATTTCCCGGACGGCGAGATTGGCTTTGGACTCGGGATGATCCGGCGTGGCCGGGCGCATGAGCCGCAGGTCGAGCGCCGCCTTCCGGCCCTCCCCGGTGATTTTGAGCATGTTGTCCTCGCTCGGATCGACGAGGCCGGTCTTCAATTTCTCCGCGCGCTTGGCGAGGGATTGAACGAATGCCTTCAACTCCGGCGTTGCGGGCGCCCGGATGACCTGCGGCTTACCTCCCTCCAGCTCCGGCACCGGGAGCTTGAGCATGTCCGCGGTCTGGACGTCAGCGGTCTGCCGGAACAGGTGCATTAGTTCCGGCACATTCACGAAGCGCGCAAACCGGGTATTGAGTCGGTAACCGGCCCCATCTGGAGCCAGCTCCATTGCCGACACCGTTTCTCCGAACGACCCACTCCAGGCATCGAAATGCTGCAAGTGCTGCCTACGCAGCACGTCCATCTGCATGTAACGCTGCATAGTGAACATCTCCGCCATCGTGTTCGTCACCGGCGTGCCCGTGGCAAACACGACGCCCGCGCCACCGTTCATCCGCTGGACGTGCTGGACCTTGAGGAACATGTCGAATGCCCGCTCCGAGGCCGTCTGCGGCAGCCCGGCCACGCGGGTCATCTTCGTGATGTAGAACAGGTTTTTGAACGCCTGGGCCTCGTCGATGAAAAGCCGATCCACGCCGATCTCCTCGAATGTGAGCGTGTCGTCCTTTCGGTGAACGGCGGCCATCGTTTTGATTCTCCCCTCCAGCTTCTTTTTCGACCGCTCAAGCTGCTTCACCATCCGCGTGTCCGAGGAACCGCTCGTTTTGCCCTTCTGCTCCCGGATGCATTCCTCCAACTCGACCAGTTGCTCCGTCAGGAACTCCTTTTGCGCCCGCTCGGACATCGGCAGGCGCTCGAAACCGGAATGCGTGACAATAACCGCATCCCAGTTGTTGGTGGCGATTCGACTCATCAGTTCGCGGCGCCGCGCACTGGCAAAATCATCCTTCCCCGCTACGAGCACGTTGGCCCCGGGATAGAGCGTCAGCAGCTCGGTGCTGAACTGCCCGAGCATGTGATTCGGAACAACGAACATGGGCTTCCGCGCCAGCCCGAGCCGCTTCAACTCCATCGCCGCGGCGGCCATCGTGAATGTCTTCCCGGCTCCGACGACGTGGGCCAGCAGCGCATTAGGCGTTTGCAGGACGCGCCAAATCCCGGCCTTCTGGTGCGCCCGCAAAGAGATCGTCGGACTCGCCCCCGGCAGCGTCAGGTGCTCGCCGCTGAAGATGCGCAGCCGGGTGTGATTGTATTCGCGGTTGTAGAAGGCCACGAGCCGCTCGCGCCGGGCGTCATCCTGCCAGATCCACTCGGCAAACCGGTCCTTGATCTTCTGCTGTTTTTCGCGGGCGGCTTCCGTGGCCACCGCGTTGACGTGCGGCTTTTTCTCCTCGTCGTAATCGTAAACGGTCGGCGTGCGCAGGTTGAGCGCCGCCTCCAACAACTCATGCGCGGCCACCCTGGCCGTGCCCCATTCGCTTTTGTTGGCCACGCCGGTCTTGGCATAGTGGCTGACCTCGACGGTCCACAGGGCGAACTGCGGCACATGGCTCACCCGGACATCATGGCGGCCGTGAACCCGCAGAATCTCCTGGCCAAACGCCACGACGTCCTCCGCCGGTATCCACGCCGCGCCCAGCCGGGCATCAATCTCCGTCGCCTTCAAGTCCGCCGGCTGAACCTCGCGCAAAGCCTCGGCATTGAGCCGGTAGCGCTCATCCTCTCGGGCCACCCGTTCCGCCACGGCGAGTTTCTCCCGGACATTGCCGGAGAGGTATTCGTCGTCGGTCTCCCAGCGTTTCGTGACCGGGTTGTGAAAGATTGCACCCTGCAACTCAGGCAGGAATTCCGCCTCGGGTTTTCCCAGGAGGCGGCCGATGTGCTCCAGATCGACCCGGCCCCGTTCGCTAAGAGTCACGACCAGCGCCTCCTTCGCCCCGCCAACACTCGTGACCGCCGTCCGGCGCTGAATCGTGCGCTCCCGGAAGATAGCGGTCTTCGAGGCTGTGTTGCTGGCCTCGTCATAGTTCTCCAGCGAGAGGAGCAACGGCAGATCGGGATCGCCCGCGAACACGCGCGAGTTGGCGGACTGTGAGATCGGCCCGAATTGCCCGACGAAGTAATCATACACCTGATTTAGCTTGAACCGGGCGGCAGCCAGCTCCGGTTCAGGCCGGTCCTCAACCTGCCACTGCAAGCACTCGCGGGCGGCGTCCCGCACATGGATCAAACGCCGGATGCGCCGTGCGGTCATGGGCGAAAGCTCTGTCAGCAGCCGCAACTCATCACCTTCGCGGACCGCGATACCACCCCCGCCGTGGTCGGTCAGGACGTAGGCGTTGGGCTTTACGCCGGGTGGCACGGGAATCGTCTGTCGCAGGGCCGCCGCCTGGGTTTCCGTGAGCGGCTGGTAAATGCTCTCGGGCAAGGCGGCGACCGCACCCGCCAGAGCCTCACTCAGATCACGTCCATCCGATTCGAGCGTAACCTCATCGCGACCATACATCCCATGCTCCACTTGCTCCAGTTTGCCGAGCATCATGGCCGGGCGCTCATGGTAATACTCGTTGAGGAAAATCGGCTTCTCCTCCGTGCCACCCGGCACAGGCCGGCTTTCCTGCCACGCCGGTCCGACCGGCTTTTCTCCCGGTGCCCGTTTGCGCAGGATGACAATATCGGTCGTGACCTCCGTGTTCGCGTTCTTCTTGAAGGCGGTGTTCGGCAGACGGATTGCCGCCACAAGATCACATTGCTGCGCCACCGCCTCGCGCAAGTGGGGATACTGTTTGTCGAGGGTGCCGCGCGTGGTGATGAAGGCGATGAGCCCGCCCGCCCGGACCCGTTCCGCCGATGCTACGAAGAAGTAGTCGTGAATCTTGAATTTCCGGCGATTCAGCTTCGGATCAAATGGCGCATAGTCGCCGAACGGCACATTGGAAATCGCCAGATCGAAGCTGTTGGTCGGAAGCGTCGTTTCCTCGAACGGCTGGGCATGGATCTCCGCGTCGGGATAGAGCAAGGCCGTCAACCGGGCCGTGACCCGGTCGATCTCGACGCCGGTAAGCTGCGACCGGGCGGCCATCTCCTCCGGCATCAGCCCGAAGAAGTGACCCAACCCGCACGCCGGCTCCAGCACGCGCCCGTGCGTAAACCCGAGCCGGCTAACGGCCGCATACATCGCCCGAATGACCGTGGGCGAGGTATAGTGCGCGTTGAGCACCGTCGCCCGCGCCGAATCGAGGCTCGCCGGGTCCAGCAGTTCCTTCAGCCGCTTCTGCTCTTTCTCCCAGCCCGGAGCCTCGGCGGGCGTTGCGAACACCTGCGGCAAGCCACCCCAGCCGGTGTATTTGACGAGAACGGCCTTCTCCTCATTCGTCGCACCGCGCCGCTCGGCTTCGATCTGGAACAGCAGTTCGAGCGCGGCCACATTCTGCTCGAACTTCCGGCGCAACGGGCCTTCGCCCAGCCGGTCGCCATCGGTGATGCGATAGTTGGCCGCGTTGCGCGCTACTCCTTCGCTTCCGGCGGGAGCAGGATGTATTTCTCCCGGACCAGCTCCCACGCCTGGTCGTGCGCCTGTTGCGGCGTCAGCCCCTGACGGGTGAACTGCCGGATCAGCCGCTCCATGTCGGCTGTCGTCTGCTCCTGCGCGTCCAAGAGCGCCGCCTGCAGGCGGTTCTCCGCCTCCAGCTCCGCCACCATCCGCGGGCGATGTTCCCGCCAGTGCGTTTCCGCCATTCGTCCGTAAATCAGGAGTTCGCTCATGGGTTAGATGCCCGAGGAAATCGAGCTGTTCTGATTGTTTCTTTTGCGCCATGCGTCATGCGGTTTCAATGGCGATCCGGCGGACCCGGGGACCGGGCCGCGCCTTGGAGCGCTCGTGATTGACGCGGACCTCTCGGAGTCGCTTCAGGTCGAGGGCGGCGCGAATGGCCCCGAGTTCCACGCCCTCGACGACGACGTGCTCTCGGCCCGCGCTGATCGAGAGCACTTCCGGTTCACCGGCGAGGTGCTCCCAACGTTTCAGTTCCGAGTAGGGGAATGTCACCACCCGGTCCACCAGGACAAACCGGATCACTTCCGCGTCATCGTCTTCGTCGGCTACTTCGCCCCAGGTGGGTGGCGGTGGCGGCACGAGCGGCTTCTGGCTGGGTTGATGGTCGATGCTCATGAAATGTCAGGCGGCAATCGCCGGAACTTTGGGCCGGAAGCCGAACCGCTCGCGCAACGACGGGCGCGGCGACTCTTCCGGCGGGGGCTGGTCCCCGACCATTTCCAGCGCCAGCTTCCGGTCCGCCGGCCGCCGCATGGCCTCAAGGGCGCCTTCCTTGTCCGAGGTGTAGATCATCTGGCTTTCCCGGAAGCGCGAGTTCGAGACATACGCCTGTTTCAGGTTCCCCGCGTCGATGCCTTCGCTCGCCATGAGCAGGATGCCCCGGTCCACGGTCTTCCCTTGCGCGGCGTGGGATGTGGTCGCGTAACCGTGCGTGAAATCCCGGAATGACGCCGGCAATAACCGTCCGTCCCGGCAGGTGATGCCGCCGTCCTCGCCGAATTCCGCGACCTCGACCAAGTCGCCGTTCCTGAGCCCGGACGCTGGCAGGTTCGCCCGGATAAGCAGCCGGTCGCCCACCGCAAGTTCGATGTCGCGGGCGAGACCGACGTCAAATCCGCCCGTAGTGCGGGGATCGAGCAGGCGCTCCCGGCCCGCCGGTGCCCGCACGACCAGGCTGCCGCCTTCCCGGCGCACGGCCACCACCGCTTCACCCTTCTGAAAGCCCTCGCTCGGACGATGGAATGTCAACACGTCGCCAGGCTGGTAATTTTGAACGCGGCGACGCTCCTCCGCCGTCCATTGGAGCGATTGCACCGTCGTCACCGTCCGCTCTTCCCGGGCCACGAGTTTCGCCAGTTTGAGTTGCTCCCGCACCGCGTCGGTGAACCGGTGGATTTCCGACCAGACCGGGGAGATGGCGAGGCAGCTTTTCCCGGAGCGCACGGTCCGGACGTAGTCGCCGGCCGCCGCCTGCCACAGGCGGTCGTCGTCTGGCAGTTCGCGGACAGCCCCGAGCCGGTCGAAGGCCTTGAACGCCCCCGCCGCATTGCGCTGGGCCAGCATGGCCACCGCCTGCCGGTAGGCGGGGTCCTGTTGCCGGCGGATTTCCGTCAGGTGGAACACCGGCACCCGGGCAAATTCCTGCAAACACCGCAGCGCATCGCCGGCCTCGACCGACGAGTGCTGTTTTACATCGCCCACCAGAAGCACGCGGTTGTCGTTGCGGGCGGCCAGCCGGCACAGGTCGCGCATCTGCCGCGCCGACATGAGGCCCGCCTCATCCACCAGCAGCACTCGGCCCCGCGCCGCCTGCTGCAATGACTCGTTGACGAGCAGTTGCTGCAGGGTATCCGCCTGCGAAGTGAGATCCTGGCGCAGCACGTCGGCCGCGCCGGCCGAGGGCGCGCAGCCGAATACCCGGCCGCCGGCCCGTTCGATGCCTGCCACTATCGGTTTGAGGCAGGCGGTCTTGCCGGTGCCGGCGTCGCCTTGGAGGATCACGATCCGCGAGGCGGAACCGAGCACGCCGGCCACGGCCTTCGCCTGATCACCTTCCAGCCGCAATCCAGGCGGCACATCGCCCATCCGCCCGCACGCGTCGAGCTGGGTATTCGCCCAGCCGGTGAACTCACGCTCGGCTTCAAGATTGTCGCGAGAGGCGATTTCCTCGCCCGCACGGATTAAACCGCCCGCATGTTCACGCGCCGCGATGGCCTGCCGGAGTTCGTCAACGGTAACATCACCCCGGCCGGCCACCAGGGCTTCGCGGAGCAACACCCGGTCCGTCACAACTGACCGGCGCTCGAAGACGTGCGCCTCAGCCGAGGCAACGGCCTGGGCCGGCGTGACGGCGACCCTCGGGACCGGCATTCCGGTCGCCCGGGCGACGGCCTCCCGCAGGGGATGCAGTTCGGCGCCGGCCTCGCGCAGCCATCCGGCCCGCAGGTCGGCCGCGGTCGCGTGGGACTTCGCGGCGCGGCTGTCCGCCGCGATGGATTGCAGGGCATTCTGCGAGGATGCCCCAACCCGGTCGGCCTGTCGCAGGATCATGCCGCGCCGTTTGCTGAAACGCTGCCGCAGCTCCGCCGGCACGCCCTTCACGTTGAACCCGATGCCGCGCACGGTCTCCAATTCGTAACCGGCGGCGAGCATCCGGGCCGCCAGCTTGTTGTAACAGACCTCCCGGAAAAAGCCCTGATGACGGTAATACCCGAACGGCTGGACGCCTTTCCAACGCTGTTCCGCCGCATCGTAGGTCAGATTCATGATGCAGACGTGCGTATGGAGCTGGGGGTCGAGGGCGCGGCTGGCGTCGTGGGTGACAATGGACGCCACCATGTTACCGGTGAGCCGGTCGCCGTTCCCGCCGCCGCGCCGGACGCGGGTGGCCGTGACCGCCTCGATCTCCCGCAGGGTATCCACCACCGCCTCCTGCCACCAGCCGCCGATCCTCTGGTCGCCGCCCACCAGATGGAGGAGAGAGACATCCTTGGGCGGAGAAACCTGCCCGAAATAGCAGACCCGGCGCTTGCCGCCCTTGTCCCGGGCCATGAGTTTTTGGCCGGTCAACGGATGGTAGCCCCGGGCCAGGCTTTCAAAATGGGCGAGATCGCAAGGGCCGTTCAATCCCAACTGCTCCGCGCCCCCGCCGAACCACGTCATCTGGGCCTGGCCTTCCTGGGTCAGGTAGTCGCCCACACTCAGGTGCTCCCGGAAATACTCCACGGCACCTTTCACGGCAAAGCAGGGTTTATCGAATCGAACCATTCCAACACCATACCTAAACGCCATAATTATTCCAGCCCTTTACCCGGATTGAGGTTTGGAAACACCTTAAACTGCAGCCGAACGGGCAGTTTTTCCCGTGCTGCAAAGGTCAAATGGAACGAAATAGAGGAACCCAAGCTGTAGCGGCAAAAGCCGCCCTGTTCATACATGGAAGTCGGAACACGCCACCCCTAACGTTCGTTAGGAGGGTTTCGCTACATCGCCACTCGACCACCACTCGGCCACCGCTTTATCGCCGCTCGGGGCGGCGTGGAGGGGTATTATTTTTCGTTTTACTTAAAGCCATAATATAACAGGGTCATTTTATTGATGGAAAATGAAACCCTGCACGCCCGCCTGATGGAGGATGCCCGCCGGTATGACCCGGCAGAGCACAACCGCAGCCTGCTGGTGCCGTTCAAGGACGTGATCCTGCTCTGCCGGGCCAAATTCATGAGCTACGAGCAGATCGCCGCGACCCTGACCCGGCATGGGCTCCGGTCGTCGCCGGCCTCGGTCGGCGTCTTCTGCCGACGGTATTTTACCAAAACGGACATCCTTCGCGAACGGCAACGGATCGAGTCCGGCCGCAAGCCGGTCGCGCCAGCTCCTTTGGCCCCGGTCATCCCGCCCGGTGGGCCGGGCAAACGCGGTCCCCGCATCGCCCGCGACAACTACTGACCCCATGACCACTCCAGCCAAACGCATCATCGTCTGCCCGCAGGACAAGGGCGGCATCGGCAAAAGCTTCGTCGCCACGCTCCTTTACGACCACCTGCAGGACGAAGGGGTGGCAGTGAAGGCGTTCGACCTGGATCATGCCAACTCCACCTTCCAGCGGTTCGTGCCGGAGGCCGAGTTCATCGATACCGATGTGGACGCCGACCGGCTGGGCGTCCTCGACCGCATAGTCCATGCCTTGGGCGAGGCGGACGTGGTGCTGGTGGACAACCGGGCTTCCGGTGGCAGCAAGGTGTTGGCCTATCTGGACGAGGCCCGGCTGCCCGAATTGCAGGCTGATTTCGACTGCCTGCTGGTATTCCTTGTCGTGGCAACTGACGACAAGGACGCGAATTCCCAGATCGCGGATCTGCTCGATGCCTTCGGCAACCGGGTGCGCTGGCTGGTCGCCCGAAACCTCCGGGACGGGCCGACCCTGAACCTCTATGGCCAAAGCAACGTCCGGAAACGGCTGGCCGAACTCGGAGCCATCGAGGTCGAGGTGCCGTGCCTGGCCGAGGTCACCCGCAATCAGTTGCAGGCGGCCAACCTCACGGTTGGGCGCGGTCGGACGGCGGCCAAACTGCATCTTCTGGACCGGTCTCGCTGCGTCCGCTTCCACACCCACATGGCGGGGGAATTCGCCAAGGCCCGGGAGTTGCTCGTCGCATGAAACCCGAGGAACTGCTCGACCCGGCGACGATGCCCGAGGACCTGCAATGGGTCGTTACGCACTACCGGCTCCAGCCGAACGACCCGGTGTTCCTGTTGATCGCTTGGCACTGGAACCGGATGAAAAAATGCGAGGACACGGTTCAGCTCGCCATCGTGGAACTCAAGAGCGCCCTCGATGCCCGAATCGAATCCCTGGCCGACTCGGCCGAGACGGTGTCTGGCGTCAACACCGTGCTCGCCGAGGTGCAGGCCGTGCTGGAGGAGAAACCCGCGCAGCTCGGCCAGCAATTCGAGAAGGAATTGAAGGAGCCTGTGGCGCAGGCGGTCAGCCAGTTGCAGACCCTCGAAAAGTCGCTCGCCCCGCTGGCGCGGAATTTCCAAACGGCCAAGCGCCGGCAGTTGCTGGCCGCGTTGTTGATCGGCGTCGCCCTCGGCGTCCTGTCCTCTATCATCGTATTGCTGGCGTGAACATCCGAGCGGTGAGCCTGGCCGGGACTTGTTTCGCCGGCGCCTGGCTGGCGAAGGCTGGTGTGGCGGCTCCGGCGGGCTATTGGCTGCCAATCCTCGCGGAATCGGTCGGAGTCTGGCTCGCGTATTGCGCCTTGATCGAAGCGAGCGAAAGCGGGAGTGGGATCGTGTTGCGTTTGTGGGGCTTGTCGTGGACCCGGGACGAGGCGTGTTGCCATTTCTTCATCACTGGGGCCACGGGCACCGGCAAGACCGCCCGGGCGGTGGTGCCGATTGTGCATGGCCTGCGCTCAACGCTGCCGGATACCGGGGTGCTGGCGGTGGATTCCAAGGGAGCGCTGTGGAAGCCGATGGCTGAGATGGCCCGCGCCCTTGGCCAGGAGGACACCTTGCGGCTCATCCGGGTGCGACCGACGCATATCCCACCGTCCAAATGGGTGCCGCCCCTGCGGCTCAACATGCTGGGCGACCCCGACGTGCCTTGGTCAACCTACGCTAAGATCATCGTGGATACCGCGTCGGCGGCTGGCCAGCGCGGTGGCCAGAGCTTTTTTCGGGAGACGGCCCGCGACGCCATCACCCATGCGATGCACGCCCTGGAGGCGGTCGATCTGCCGGTGACCCTTTCCAACATCCACAACGTAATCTGTATTTCGACGGACACCGCCATGCTGCTCGGACGGCTCGGCGAGACCAAGGGTGCCGCCGCGGAAGTCGAAAGGCAGTATTTCAAGGACTTCGCCGCGCAGCCGCCGGAGCAGAAGGGCGGCACGGTCTATACGGTCGCCAACTATCTTCGCCCTTACACGCCGCCGGACATCCGGGAGGTATTCTGCTCGGTCGAACCCAATTTCTCCCTGAGCGAAGTGGACCAGGGTCGGCTCATCTGCCTGTCCGTTCCTCAAACCTACCAGGTGGAGCGCCGGTATCTGAATCTCCTCTGCAAGCAGCTCTTTTTTCTACACGCGTATCGACGCTTCGACCTGACGCCCGAGGAACTGCGCCGTCGGAACATGATTTCCCTCGTGCTCGATGAAGGCCAGAAGACCACGCTGGTTTCCGAGGACGGGTTTTCCGACCACGCCACGGTGGACGAACTGCGGGAGGCGGGTGTGTGTTTGATTTCGGCAACACAGACCCCGCTGTCGCTCTACGCCTCGTTTGAGACCGAAAGGAAGGCCGACGTGTTCATGGCGAACCTGAGAACGCAAATTCACTTCCGCGCGGCCGACGAAAAGGGAGCCAAGATCATCTCCGAGAAAATGGGCGGACGCGAGGTCCGCAAATACAGCGGCGGGGTCAGCGCGGGACGCACCTCGAGCAGCTGGCAGCCGGCGGACGAACCATGGTTCAAGCCGATGCGGCTCCTGTCGCTGAAGGGCGGAACCGCACTCATCAAGCACCCGCGCCGGACGGGAAGGCCACTGCTGAGGACTCTGCCGTTTACGATGTTCACCCTGCCGAACGCCGCGCCGCAGCAGGACGCAGCCTAGCCGCACGTGGCGGGTGGCAGTCAGTTGCGCCAGTCGACGAGGCGCAGCGCCGGAATGCGGGCAAACTCGCGCGTGTTGTTGCTGACCAGGACCAAGCGGGCACTCAACGCCTGACCGGCGATCAGAAGGTCGTAAGGCCCGATCTTCTGCCCGGCGATTTCCAGTTCGTGGCGCACGCGCGCCGCTTCGTCGGCCGCCGCCGCGTCAAACGGCAGCACGGCGATGACCGCAAACAGCTTTTCGAGTTTTTTCCGCTCCCGTTCCGGCTGGCTGCAGCGGCGGACGCCTGTGACGAGTTCGAAGGCCGTGACCGCGGAAATCGCGCAATCGGCCGGACTGATCGCTTCCAACCGGGCGCAGACCTGCGGGTGGCCCTTGAGCACATCCACACAGACGTTGGTGTCGAGCAGGTGGCTCATGCGCCGAGGTCCACCGGCGGCGGCAGATCACCCTGCGGCTGGCGGGTGAAGGTCCGGTCCGCGATGCGGATCGACCGGAAAAAATTGCGGGGCCAGCGGGCGCGCACGAGGGGTTCGAGAATGATCCGTTCGCCTTCTCGGTGAATGGCGGCCTCCTTGCCCGGCAGACGGAACGCACGGGGGAGACGGACGGCCTGGGAGCTGCCGTTCTTGAAGAGTTTGGCGGTGGCGGGCATGTCTAGACAGTAGAGACTCGGTAGTTTTGGTCAAGGGACGAGTTGTTAGCCGTCGCCCCTCGTCCGCCTTGGATTGAATCCCCGGTCCGGCATCGGGGAAACTATGAAGCAACCGATGCCGGGCCGGGGTGGCGGCCGCCTGTCATTCGCGCGCGGCCACACAACTAGCCGCGACGAAAATCTCTCCACTCGTCAGTTGCGGCTCGGGTCGAACGATTGCTCTGGCCGCAGCAAGGGCGTCTTGAGCCGGCTGACCGCCACCCGTGCCCGCCGTCCGGGTGTTGGCCTCGACCGGGGCACCGGCGCGGCCGGCAGACGGCCCTGCGGCCAGCCGACCCATTCCAGGTAATCATCGGCGACCCCGTTGGCGTCGCGCTCAGTGAGATTGCGCTGGATCAGCACCAGAGTTGTGGGCGCTTTTCGGCCCATGACGCGGCGGAGGATGCGGGTGGCGAGGACAAAGACGCGGTAATCGGCCGCGGGCAGCGGGAGCTTGAGTTGGACTGGACGGGAATGGGTGTGCATGGGGCACGGCTTGGAGTTTGCGCCCGGTTGTAGGGGTTCGGGTAGCGGTCGGGTGGGTGGAACGCGGCGAATGATTCGACCGCGGTGCTTGGAATCCGACGATCCTAGCGGATTCCGTCACGCGTGAATTGTCTGCCGGCGCGGCTAACTTATGGACGGCAGCGCGGCGGGCGAGCGCGCCTCCGGCCCGACTCCGCGGCAATCGCCACCAAGGCGGTCGCCACATTCTCCTGCAGCAGCCGGGTAGCTTTGCCCTCCAGCAGCACCCGGGCTAGATCCAGCGCCAGCGGTTCGCGACTATATAGGGTCGCGATGGCATGGCACGTCTGGTGCGCCCCTCTCTCGATATACACCATGCCGTCGATCACCCCGCCTTCCTTTACCGCCGCTATACGCACGAGGAGGGCGGCAGGCCGTCGGCCGGCAAGATTGGAACGAGGCGTGCGGAAGGTCCGGACCACGAGATTAGTCCATAGAATTCTCACGATAGTGAGATGCGCTGTCAAAAGGATTGTGGCGTTAGCTGGCGGGGTGCCAAAGCAGGAACACTATGACGTCATCGCCGCCGCCGTAGCCGCGCAGTTGCGCCGGGAGCGCCAGCGCCGCAATCTCTCGATGAACGCGGTGGCCGAGCTGGGCGGGCTCTCGCAACAGATGGTCAGCTATGTCGAAAGGGGCATGCGGAATCCGACCCTGGACACGCTGCTGCGAATGTCGGCGGCGATGAAGCTGGAACTGGCGGATGTGATTGCCGCCGCAGTCCGAAACACGCGCAAACACTAGCGGTTTCATGGCCGGTTCCGTCCCCGCGCAACCGAGCCGGGCGAGCAGCCAAATTCCTCGCGAAACTTGCGGTCAAGATGGCTCTGGTCGCAGAAACCCAGTTCGGCCGCGACCGCCGCGACCTTCTCCCCCGCCTCGAGGAGCTGGCGCGCCTGGTGCAGCCGGCACCGCCACACGTATTTCATCGGCGAGCGGCCGGTCGAAAGGCGGAACATGCGACCAAAGTGGTCCTCGGACAGACCCACCAGCGCGGCGAGGATTGCCGGGGTGATCGGATCACCCGGATGCGCGTCGATGTGGTTTGAGATGATTTCGAGGCGCTTCTCGGAGAGCCCACGGGGTTGATCCGCACCTGTGTCGGCCTGCCGCACGCAAGCCCGAAGGATCACCGAGGAAAGGACCGCCGCGCCGGCAAAGATCATCGGTTCAGACATGGCGCTGCGCCGATGGCAGAGCTCCCGGAAGTTGTGGCAGAAACGGCAGAGTCCGTAGTCCTGCTGGACGAGCGGGGCCAGCCCGAGCAGCGCGCCGTCGGCTGGTTCATGTCCGCACTCCTGCAGCACGAATTCATGCGCGAGATAGAAGACCACCATGGCGGCCGGCCCGCGCCGCCATTCCGCGGTGTGCGGCGTGTTGCGGGGCACGAACCAGACGTGGGGCACACCACAGTCGACAGAGTGCAGGCGGCCGGCGATGCGCCAGGTCAAGTGCGCGTCCGGCGGGTCGAGAGCGATGACAATCTGCGCGGTGGAATGTTCGTGTTCGGTCCAGAGGTTGGGTGGCTGAAGATCGTAATAGACGCTCACGCCACGTCCGATTTTCAGGACATTGCCGTGACCGGAGTTATTGATGGGAACGTTGAATGGTGGATGGGGCTCCCCGTTGGTTGGAGGCATGGTTGGGGTGTTAGGTGAAACGCCCGCGCCGGCCCTAGCGCGGGCGTTTGATGACGGTAGCAAAAATCAGATGCTCCGGTCTTGGATGCGCACGCCGTGTTTATGAATGGCACCGCGCTCCCAAGCATATCGTTCCACTGCATATCTTACGGTAGCCTGCCTGTCGAATTTATTAACACCATAAGGCCTACTTCATTCCTGTGGGCTAAATAGGTTTCTCGGTAAAAAGAATCCGCCCCGGCTGGCCCAGCTGGGGCGGATAGAACCTGGCCCGTGTGCGCACAGACTTGAAACTGACTTCCCGAAGTCAAATTCCTTTACTTGGGATGTTGGACTCAACGAGTCGCAGCCAGCTCGACGGACAAGCGGTTCCCCATTACCACTACACGCCCGCAACCAAAGCCGGTCACAAACAGGTCCCGGCGCACCGCGTCCTTCAACTGACGTTCGACGGTCTTGCGCAGCGGGCGTGCGCCGAGCTGCGGATCGAAGCCCTCGCGCACGAGAAACTCCAGGGCCTCGCGGCTAACCTGCAGGTCAAAGCCGAGGCTCTTCAACCGTTTGGTCTCCCTCTCGACTTCCAGCGCGCAGATGCGGCGTTGGCCGTCGGGTGTCAGCTTGCGAAAGACCAACACCTCGTCCAGCCGGCCGAAGAATTCCGGGCGCAGGCTTTCCCGCAGGCGCCGCATGACCGCCTGCTCGACGCGCGTGGCACTTGAATGCTCCATCCGCATCGCCTCGGCCCCGCCGATGTTCGTGGCGAGGCCCACATAGTAGTTGCCGAAAGTAAACGTCTGGCCGGTGGCCACGGTCACCCGGCCGTCCCAGAGGATTTGCAGGAAAACGTCCAGGAGGGCTGGACAGGCCTTGTCCATCTCGTCGAAAAACAGGGCACCAGAGGGACGGTTGAGAAGCGCCTGACCCAAGAGGCCAGGGTCATCCCGGCCGGTGCCGAGCAGCCGGTTCACCGCCGACTTGTCCTGATACTCCGACATGTCGAAGGGGATGACCTGGCCCGGGCCGAGGGAGTATTCGACGGCGCATTTGAAGGTCTCAGATTTCCCGGTGCCGGTCGGGCCGGCGAAGAAGAGGGAACCCTTGGGGCGGGCGGGATCGGCGATGCCGCATTCGCCGCTGCCGAAAACGGCCGCCACGCGGGGCAGGACGTGCTCCTGACCTATGATGCGGGAACCCAGGTGCGCCTCAAGGCCGCGTAGATGGGCAATTCTTGCGGCGTCAGCCATTTTTTTTTGCCTTCTTCAGCTTTGCGGCGGGCGCACCGCGAGGCAGGTTCGGAAACTTCTCGTTGAACTCCTTCATGAAGGCCACCAGCCCCGCACCGGACGGCAGTGCCCGGAATGCGGCGCGGAGGACAAAAGCCCGGGTGGTAGACACCCCCTTGGCCGCCAGATCCGTGAGGACCGAGTCCAGTTTCTCGACCTGATCCCCGGGCAGGCGCACGACAATCGTATCTTCGACGTATTCAGATTCGAGAATGCCGCCGCGGGCCTTTTGCGCCTCGTGCATCAGGAGTGAGTGCGCGAAGAGCTGGGTGGCCGAAGGCAGGCAGACCAGGGCGCGGACCACGGTGCCCTGGCGCGCCGGGACTCCGGCTTTTTCCAGGAACTCCAAGTGCGTGTCCAGCGCCTTCAGATCGGCCGGGTAGAAGGGGAAGCCCACTTTGATCAATTTGCCCTCGGGATTCATGAGACCAATCTAAAAGCCATAAAATATTTGACAAGTGCCGATTTATTTATGGCATTTAGGAAATGGTGCTTTTCTCCCTCTCCGCTCCCGCCCGCGCGCAACTGGCCCTCCTGACCAAGAGCACGCCGTTCGCGCCACAGGTCGCCCAGCTCCAGCAATTGCGAGAGGGCTTCGGCAGCGCCCTCATCCTGGTCTTCATGATCGGGTTCTTTTGGGGGATCATCAAAATCTGGTCCGGGGCCAACGCCATCAGCAAGGGCGACTCCGAGGGCAAGGGCGGGATTCTCGCGGGGATCATCATCGCCGCCGCCGCGGCCATCATGGGGGCATTGTTCGCCATCTTCGGGATGCAGGACGCCGTCATCACCCCCCGGTTCTAACCCATGACCGACCTGCGTTTCACCGACACGAATGCGGCCGATGATTCGGCCGGCCGGGCCTTCGGGCTCGCCGGAAACCTTTACCTGCCGCTGGTGATCGGCATGGTGGCGGCGATTGCCCTCTTTGCGCTCCTTGGTTTTGCCGGGGTGCGTCTGCCGGTGGCTGTAGCGGTCGCTTTGACGCCATTTGGCCTTATTTGTTTATGGCTTCTAGGACTGCGCCATGCCCGACCCTCGGGCTACGACCGGGACAAGGTCGAGGCGATGCTGGGCGGGGGCTCAGCCTCGCCTGATACCGTGGCCACGACCCACGGCAGAACCCACGACCGGGCGCCGGACGGACGGTTTATCAACGGCTTCATCCTTTTCGGTTCCCCCGAGCGGGGTGGAGTGGCGTCCAAGGCCTACCAGTTCGAGCCACCCGAGCTGCGCGGGGCGAGCGTCGCCCGGCTGAACGCCTTCCAAGACCAAGTCCGGGCCTTGCTTGCCCTGGTCGGGCCGGGCCGGCGGGTGCAGTTCCAATGGTCCTGTGATTCTGACTATCAGGCCGAGTTGCACCGTTACCATGAACGCACCCAGGCAGTGCCCGAGCCCGAGATCCGGCGGGTCCGTAACGAGCGGTTCACCCGCTACTGGCAACGAATGGCAGCCCGCCAGTTGCGCCGGGAACGACTGACTGTCTTTCTCTCCATCGAAATCACCGCCTACGCCGGCAACGTGCGGATGCGCGGCGGCCTCGAAGCCCGCTACGAGGCATTGCTGGGGGAATTGGCGGCCCAATTCGAGGAGTTTGCGACCACGCTGCGGAGCATATTTGGGGCCGAGACGGCGATCACTCCACTGGATGACGCTGACCACTGCGCGATCCTGCGGCGCTTTCTCAATCCGAGTCTCGCGCTGCGGGGGCAGGAAGTCGCCAACGAAGCGTTCGATCCGAGCCTCACGGTGCAGGAGAATTGCTGGCACAGCGAAAGCATCGGGCAGCCCGATGGTGGGTTCTATCTGGACGGGCACTACCATGCTGTCCTCGCCCTGTCCCGATGGCCGCAGCGGACCCGGCCCGGCATCGTCACCCACCTCACCGGCCTCCCCTTCCTGGACTATTGCCTGACGGTCAATGTGACCCCCGCCGCGGCCCGGACGGAAATCGGCCGCGAGGAGCGCGCCGCCGAACGCCTGCGTGGTGAATACGCTGAGAAGCCCCGCGCCTCGCTGCTCGTGGCGCTCAGGAAGAAGGAACGCAAGGTCGAGCAGCTCTCGGGCGGTTTCGCCCGGCCGTTTCATGTCACCTACCTCGTGCGCGTATGGGCGCCGACCAAGGACGCGCTCCGCGAGAAGCTCGCCGCCTTGCAGTCGGCGATCCACGCGATGGACGGCGCGCAATACCTGGAGTGTTCCCTGCCGACGACGGCACAGAAATTGTTCTTTGCCTCGTGGCCGGGCTGGACGCATTCGTCGTATCGCCACCGCGAGCTGTATGCCGAAGACTCCTTCCTCGCGGACATGCTGCCGTTTTCCGCGACGTTTACGGGTGCCTTGGCCGAGGCCGAGGCGCTTTACGACGGCAGCCACGGCAACCTGGTCGGCGTTTCGACGCAGGCGGGCGGCTCACCGCAGCACGCGGTGCTGTTTGGGATCACGGGAGCCGGCAAGTCCGCTTATGTGGAGGATCTGCTTTGGCAGACCGCGGGGGAATTCGACTACACGATGATCGTCGAGGAGGGGTTATCTTACAAGCGCTTCACCGAGAGCCTGGGCGAGACCCCGATCATCGTTCACCCCGATTCGGCGCTCACGCTCAACTACCTCGATACCCAGCGCCTGCCGCTCTCGCAACTGCATCTCGCCACAGCCGTGGCGCTCCTAGCCCGCATGGTCGGTCAGCCTGCGAACGCAGAGCAGCTCGCGCTCAGACAGGCGCAGCTCACGCAATACCTCCACCAGCTCTACCGCGACAGCCATGTTGACTGGTCGCGTCGGAAGTCCGAGGAGGCCGAACAGGTCAGGAGGCTGGCATGCGCGGTTCACCAGTGGCGGACGAGACTCCCGGCGGGTGCCGCACCCCTTGACATCTACTGCGACCTCCGGGACCGACTGGCCCGCCATGACGACGAGGCCGCCTCCTTTGTCGCCGGCTTGTCCGAGGAGACCATCACGCGCTTCGCGCAGTCGCCGGAAACCGAACGTCTCGTCGCGCATACGGCGTGCGCCTACTACGCACCGGAGGACTACCCAACGCATAGTGCGCTCGTCGAATTGCTCGCTTACGGCCGGTTCCCGGAGCACGGCAAGGACGAGATCGACCGGCTGGCGACCCTGCTCCGAGCCTGGAGTGTCGAAGGCCAGTATGGGCGGTTGTTCGACGGCGTGACCAACATCTCGCTCCACCGGCGGATCGCCCACTTCGAGTTGGGCTCCATCCCCGAGCAGGCGGTTGAGCTCAAGGCCGCCGTCGGGCTCCTCATCAGCGGGCTGGGCCGGCAGCACATCCTGGCGCTCCCTCGTTCTTCTAGGAAACGCATCCTGTTCGAGGAGTTGTCCCGCTTCCTCGATACCCCGGGTGGCGAGCAGATCGTGGCCGAGGGCTATGCGCAGCTCCGCAAGCACAACTGCTGGTGTGCCTCGATCATCCAGCAGTATTCGCGCTTCAAGACCTCGCGCATCCGTGCCGCCGTGATCGGCAACGCCAAGCAATTCTTCTTCATGCGGCAGGCCGACCGCGCGGACTTGGCCGACCTGGCCACGGATCTGCCGCTGCCCGAGGCGGCACTCGATGCCATCCAGCGGTATCCGCTGCCCGAGCAACTGCCAGACCACGGCCGGTATTCATCGCTCTGCTATTTCGCGCCCACGGCGCAGCCGCCGCAATGCGGCACAATCCGACACATCCAGCCGAGGGAGGAGCGTCATGCGACCTAGCCTCGTCTGCCTCCTCCTGCTCCTGGCCGGCTGCGCGTCCCCGCGACGCGAGCCGGACGCCGAAGCCCGCGCCTACGAGCGCGGCTACCGGCAGGCCGTTAAGGAGCAGTATTGGATCATCCAGAACCAGCAGCGGACGGCTTCGTCCGCCTCGAACCCAAACACGCCATGAAACAACTCACCCTTTTTGTTCTGCTCACCGCACCGCTCTGCGCCCAATGGGTGGTCACTGATCCGGGAAATACCGCGGTCAACGCCGCCGTGCAGGCCGGTCAGGCCGCCAATCACCTCGAAATCCTCCGGCAGTGGTCGGTTCAGTTGGAAAACCTCAACCGGCAGCTCCGCCAGCTCGAGGAGCAACTCGCCGTGCAGCGCCGCATCCGTGAAGTGATCGGCGACCCCCAGGCGGCGGGCACCCAAATCCTCCTGCACGACCTGGGGATGAGCGACCTCGCCCGCACCTACGGCGAGACCCTTCAGGCCGCCCGGCGCCTGTCGAGTGCCATCAACTCCCTTCGGCGCACCGCCGATGGCATCTATCGGGAAATCGACGACCGCACCGTGCTGGGGCGCGATTTCGTCCGGAACGAAACGCTCTACCGGCGCTACGCCGTCGTGGACCGGCAGGTGGACAACCTCGCGGAGGTTCACGCGACAACGGAGGCCCGTCGCGCCGCCTTGCAGGCCGACCTTGCACTGACGCTGGAGCAGTTGCGCAGCGCCACCACCCAGGCCGAAACCGACAAGCTGAACGCGACCATCGCCGCTCTTAACGGCCAACTCGCCGACCTTGACGCCAGGCGGCGGGACGAAGCGGACAAGCTCATGGCCGCACAGGTGCAGAACGAGAACCAGGCGGCCAAGGAACGGCAGGATTTTTTGGAGAAACAGCAGGCCGAGGAGCGCGACTCACTGGCCGTGATGAATGCGTGGCAGCGCAGCCTGAAGCTCACGCCGACGAGCTACACCCAGCCATGACCCGTCCCCGCATGTTCCTCTTTCTTGTCATCGGCGGCGTCTTTGTGTGCGGACTGCTGGTGTTGCGCCACGCGGTGCGGACCGCCGCGCCCGAACCGCCTCCGGGCAACGAAGATCCCACGGAAACGCGCCAACTGCGGGTCGTGGACGACTGGCAGCGCGGCATCCGGCTGGACACCCAGACCGACTACTCGAACGCGCTGGAGAAACTGCGACGGGAGGAACGGCGGCAGCGCCCGGAGGAGCAGCGCAACTGATGGAAAACTTCGCTCCAGGTCTGCGCGAGGCCGTCATCGGGCTCACCAACTCGCTCCGCGTGGTCGTGTATTTCGTGTGTGTAGCCGGACTGATCCTGCACGTCCAGCAGGCGCGCGGCGACATCGAGGGTTTTGTCCGGCCTCTGGTCCGGGCGACCGTGATCGTGGCGCTGGTCGCGACATTGCCGCACTGGTTCGGCTTCACGGAGCGGATCTTCCTCTCGGTCGCGGATACGGTGCACGAGGGCTACACGCAGCACCCGATGGAGACCGCGGCGAAGCTGCGCACCACGGTCGCCGACACCGGCACCGAGTTCAGCCTGCGGAGGATCGGCGAGTCGGTCTATCAGGCATTTCTCTACGGCGCGGCCAAGCTCGTGGTGCTGATCGCGAGCCTGCTGCAACTGCCGTTCCTGCTCCTCCAATTCGTTTTAAAACTCCTCTGCTACCTGTTCCTGCCGGTGGCGCTCGCGCTCTACATGATTCCATCGCAGGCGCAGCTCGCCACGCGCTACATTCAGCAGACGTTCGCGGTGTTCGCGTGGCCCGTTGGGTTCGCGGTCACCGAACTGGTCGCGTATCACCTGCTCACCGCTTACGGTCAGAATCTCGCCACGGCCTACGACCTGCAGCCGGGCGAGATCAACGCCGCGTCCTTCGGCAGCCTAATCGGCGGATTGCTCGCGGCCCTCTGGCTTCTCATCGGCACCATCGGGACACCATTTTTGATGCAGGGCCTCATCTGCTCGGGTTCACCGATGTCCGGTGGCGGCCAGTCGGCCATGCAACAGCTCTACGCGATCCACCAGATCGCTTGGATGGTGAAGTCGCTGAAGACCGCCGGAGCCGCCGCCCCGCTCGCCGCGGCCCAGGCCGCTGCCAAGACGGGCGGAGGCAACTCCATGCCCCCACCGCCGCCGCCGGCCCCGCCGGCCGCACCCCCATCGCCCGTCGCGCCATCCGGACCGGCGCCCAGCGCCGATCCCGTCGGAGACCAGGCCGCCGCTGCCGCCATCTCCGCTCTCACCCTGCCCGCAGCCCAAAGGAGCATTTGATCATCCCATCCATGACGACTCTCCGCGAATCCCCCGTGCCGCATGTGCGGCCCACCTCCGAACAGCGCCCGCGCCGGGCCTGGCGGCCGCTCGAACTGTTTGCCGACCATGCGCTGGCCGCACGGCTGTGGTGTCTCGTCGCTCTGGTTGCCGTCGGGTTCTGCGCGGTGCAGCCCTTCCTCATCATCCGCGCCTACCGGACGAAGGAGCGCGTGGTGGTGCTCGATGCGGCGGGGACGTTTTATTCGAGCCCGCTCCTCGGCTTCGAGGAGGCCGCGAAGCTGCACGAGCAACACGCGCTGTTGGCGTGTCTCGCGCTCTTCCAGCGCAATCCGGCGGGCTTCGATTATCCCGAACTGCTCGACAAGCTGTTCCTCCCGGAGGCGGCCAAAAGGGCGCGATACCGGGCGGCAGCGGAGTCCGAGGAATTCGCGGCCAAGTCGCTTCATCAGAAGCCGGAGATTCTGAAACTGACCGTCCTGGAAACCCGCGAGCAATCCGTGCTCGTGCAGGCCGAGGGCCAGTTGATCCGCACCGGTATCGTGGGCGGACAGACCTTCACGGAGGCCCCGGCCTTCACCGTGCGACTGACCTTCGCGCGCAATCCCAACCTGGCCGGCAACGGCCGCTTTCCCCTGGCCGTATGGACCTACGAATCGTCGCAATGATCATGGTGCAGGCGCTGTTGATCGCGGGGGTCGAAGCCTCGCAGATCCGGGCGTATCCGCTCGACGAGCGCAGCGTCTATTCCATCCGCCTGTCGAAGGGCGAGCCGACCACCTGCGTCTTTCCCGGCCCGATCAAGGCGCTGGTCGGCGCCAATGTCTCGATCGCGGCGGGCGATGCCCCCGGCATTCTGCTGTCGCACGAACCGGGCACGGAGTATTTTTCGCTCCGTGCGTTGAAGGACGATGCGACCGGCGCCTTGAATGTGATCCACCAGGGCCGCCTCTATGCGCTGGCGTTCATCACCGGGGAAAGTGCCGACCAAGCGGTGGTGTTCCTGAACGAGCCGCTGGCGGGGGGCGCCCACGAGCCGCCCACCCCCGAGGCTCTGCGCGGCCTGCTCGAACGGGCGAAGCAACTGGACCGGTTGCAGACCCTGTATCCGGAGATGACCGCGCGGATCGACCGGGCGCAGCCCGGCAACGTCACCCACTACCGGGCCTTCAACGCCACGGTGGAGGAAGTCGTGCGGTTCGATCCCGAGGACGTGCTCGTGCTCCGCGTCCGCCTGGAGAACACCCTCGACGTGCCGGTGCCCTACGATCCGTCGGCGCTCGCCGTGCGGGTAGGCCACGAGGTTTACCCCGCCGCCTTGGCTGACGCCACGGGGGCGATCCCACCGAAAACCTCCACGCGGATTCATCTGGTGATCAGCGGCGGGCCGGGACGCGGGCGCGCCAATCTCTCCGTGCGGGAAATTTTCAACGTCATCGTGCCGCATCCATGAACCGCGATTTCTTCACTTCCCCCACCGGACAGGTCGTGCTCGTCGTCGCCGTGCTGGCACTCGGCATTTTCGCCGTGCGCTGGCAGAACGCCAAACGCACGCCTGCGCCGCTGCCGGCCGCGAAATCCGCGCCTACGGTCGTCCTGCCCAGGACGCTCACCCGCGAAGGGGCGCGCTTCAAGGCTCCGGGGCCTGCTCCGACCGGCACCATCGCAGCCCCGGCGCCCACCGCAGCACCAGTCGCGGCCGTTCCCGAGAAACCGCGCACGCTGCCGCTGGTCCTGTTCTCCGGACCACCCGAGCCGCCCCCGGCCGCACTCCGCGCTCCGGCAGCACCATTCGGGCGGTTGATTCCCTGTGAAACCGTGGTGGCGCTAGAATCGAACCGGCTGGAGACGCCGGTCATCGGGATCGTCACCGAGGATGTGTGGCATGACGGCCGCCTCGTCATCCCGGCGGGGGCGGAAGTCCACGCTCGCGCGGCACTCGACCGCACCCGCGAACGACTGGCCGTGCCGGGGCCGTGGAAAATCGTGTGGCGCACGCCCGATGCCGACAACGGCACGGAGTTGTCCGTGGACGGCCTGGCACTCGATCGCGAACTTTGGGCCAACGGCGAATGGGGTCCGAACGACGGCTCGGCGGGCCTGCGCGGCCAGGTCGTGAAGACCGACGATGACCGCGAAGTTAAACTTTTCGCCGCCACGTTTCTCAGCGCGGCGACCGCCGCCCTGCAGGACACCCGCCTGACCACGGGACTTCTGGGCGAGGCATCGCTGCCCACCGCGACCGCCCGCAACGCGGCCCTCTCCGGCACGAGCGCCGTGCTCCGCGAGTATGCGCAATCCATCCGCGAAGCAGTCGCCCGCGACGGCCTGTTCCTCCGGGTTCCTCCCGGCAAGCCCTTCTACCTCTACGTTACGCAAACCCTCGACCTGGGTCAGGCCCGCCGGCTGGCCGCCACTCCCTCACGCCTATGAAAAGTCTCCTCCCGCTTTTGCTCCTCTCGCTCTGCGGCTGCCGCACCGCAACACCCGTGGTGACGTTGCCCGCCCCGTGGCCACCTGTTTCGGTCCGGCCGCAGCCGGTTCCGACCGTTGCCCCAATGCCGCCTGCGCGGCCTGCCCTCACCCCACCGGACCAGAAAAGCCGCCAGCAGGCTCAACTGATCGAGGCGCTCATCAACCAGAACGAAGCCCTCACAGCCCGTCTGGCGGATTTGCCGGCAGCTCCAGCCACAGCCCCGACCGCTTCCGAAGCGGTTTCGGTTGCGGCTCCGCCTTCCCGGGTCGTTCCCACCGTGGCCTCGGTCCCTGTTCAGTCAGCGGGGGACCCCGTTATCACCCCCAACGCCGAGGGTATCATTGATCTCGCTGCCATCGAACTTACGGGCAACGCCGACGAGCCCGTGAATCCCTTCGCGGTGCGGGCAGCGCCCGGCGAAAAGTCCCGCGAGGTGTCGCTCCTGGTCGGCGGCATCATCCTGGGCAAGACACCCTGCGCGATGGTGAACGAGCGGCTGCTGCAGGCCGGCGATTCACTCGAAGGGTTCCTAGTCGAGCGCATCGAGGCGGGTGCGGTCATCGTTCGCCTCGGCGCCCACCGGCTACGGCTACCCGTATCCACCACGCCCGCGCGGGTAAAACTTCCTCTCTGACCCATGCCCGAGTTCGCCATCACGGTCATTGACGGATCCGGCCGCCGCCGGTCCCTGCGCGAGTCCGCCGCGGACGAACCGGCGATGCTCAAACGCATCCGTGCCCAGGGACTTTGGCCGGTAAAGGTCCAGCCGGCCCGCTCCGGCGCGAAGCTTGCCCGCCTGACTGTCCCCCTGCCGGAATTCCTCGCGCTCCTGCACCAGCTTGAACTGCAACTGCGCGCCGGGGTGACGGCGGACGCGGCTTTGGCCCAGCTCGCGGAGGACGCTCCCGCCGGGGCGCTCCGCACCATGCTGGAGCGGATTCATTCGGAGATTGCGCGGGGCATCCCCATCCACGTCGCCTGCCGGTTCTTCTCCCGACAATTTCCACCGCATCTGGCCGCAGTGATCGCGGCGGGCGAATCATCCGCCAGGCTGCCCGAATCGCTCAAGTCGCTGGCTGCAAACCTGTCGAGCGCCGCCGAACTGAAGCGGACCGCCCGGAGAGCGCTGCTCTATCCGGGCATCGTGCTTACCGCGACCGTCGCCCTGATCGTCTTCATGGTCGGGGGCATCGTCCCGCAGTTCGCGGCCATTTTCGAGTCGCTGCATATTCCGCTGCCCGGCCTGACCGTGGCGCTCATCCGCACGAGCGAAACCGTGCGCCACGGCTGGCCCGGCATCATCGCCGGGGTCGTCGCCATCGGCCTCGGACTCTGGCTGGCGGCCCGCACGCCGCGCCTGCGCTACCTGCGCGATGCGGCCCTGCTGCGGCTGCCAATCCTCGGCGAGACCATCCGGTGCATCGCGACCGCCCGGTTCGCGGCTCATTGCCGGCTGCTGCACGAGGCCGGCATTCCCATGCTGGAAGCCCTCGCGACCGGCGCCGAGCTGGCGAATCACGCCGTCCTCTCGCGGCAGTTGCTCGCCGCCCGAGAATCCGTGGCGACCGGCAAGCCGCTCTATGCGTCGCTGCCCCGGAACCATTCGTTTCCGGGCTGGATCGTTCCCGCCCTCAAGGCCGGGGAAACCACCGGGCAACTCGGCGCCGCCCTGCATCACATCGAGGACTATGCGGGCGGACGCGCCCGCGAGCGGCTGGCCACGGCACTTGCCCTCCTGGAGCCGCTGCTGCTCGCCACGCTCACGGCCATCGTGGGCGGCATCGCGCTCAGTTTCTTCCTTCCGATCTTCTCGCTCCTCGGCGGAGCCAACCACCCCTGACCTATGGTTCTCTATCCCTATCTCGTCCGTAACCGGCTCCTGCGTGACCACTGGCGCAAGGTGATCCGCGGTTTCTCTCTCTTGGAAGTCGTGCTGGTCCTCTTCGTCCTCGGCATCCTCGCCGCCGCCCTCGCACCCTCCGTGCGCGACATCGTGGAGCACGGCCGGCGCGACGCGGAAGCCAAATCGCTCGATGAACTGACCGCGACTATCACGGCCTCGTTCGAGCAGGCGGACCTGACCAACCTGAACCTGGCGGCCCTGCCCGGAACGATTGGTCCGGGAGATACCGCGACGGTGTTCTCCACCTCCACCAGTGCCGGCTATGCAACCACCGGAGCCACCGACTGGTTTGCGAAGCTCGCACGTTTGCGCGGGATCACGCCACAGATCGGTGCCGCTCCAACGCCGACCGTGCAGCCTGAGCTGGCCCGTATCGCGTTCAATGGGCTCGGCAATCCGCGACTCCTGATCGCCGGCCCAGCCGAGGCCGGACGTCAGCGGTTCCTCCTCGTGAGCCTCATGGCGCGAAGCGACCAGCTCGTGCTGCCCGCCTATGAGGCCAATGCCGCATGGTTCGATGCGATCTGGCAGAACGATTGGGACAGCCGCACCGCCACGCCGCCCGCCTATTGGTCGGGCCGGCTGACGCCCGCCCAACTGGCCGCATGGTCGTCGGGCACTGCCGGCATGACCCAGGTCAACCGACTGGGCGTGCGCCGCATCGTGCTCCCGAAGTTCCGAGTGACGGTGAACAACAACCACCCGACCGAGGCGGCCTTTGTTTCGTTCAACAACACGCCGAACGCCTTCAACGCGGCGGCCAATTCCGGGGCGAACGTCTCGCCGGAGATCCTCGGCGGGCGGCTCGTCATCATCAACCGCGGCGCAGCCTGGCCCGGCGTAGAAGCGCTGCGGTTCAACCTCCACGAAAACCCAACCATCACGCTTCAATGAAAACACTGACTCCGCTTTTGGTCTCCGTTCTGCTCTTGGGCGCGGCGCACGCCGCACCCCCGACCACCACCTGGGCCGTCACCACCCAGACTGTCACGATCCCCGCCGGGGGCTACGTGGTCGATTTCTGGGTCAGTTGGTTCTGCGACGACTATCCACGATCGAGCGCGCCGGGGCGGATCGAACTGCGGGATGCCGGCGGCAATCTCGTCGGCCGGGTAACCGCAGGCGCTTACCAGACAACCGGCCTGTCGGTCTTCGCCAGTATCGGGTCGCTCTCGGACGTGAATTGGTGGATGGACATCTGGGCAGCGGACGGAACCCCGGCTGATGGCGGAATCACCGGGCAGTGGCACATCACGGGAGTGCCCGCCGGCACCTATACACTGCGTTTCTTCGAATACGTCACCTGGCAGTCGCCGCTCAATGGCACCACCGTCTGGACGGAGACCGCCTACATTGACGGCCGGCCGGAGGGTTCACCGCCCACTATCGCCTGGACCAGCGCTCCGGCCAGCGCCGCCAGCGGTGCAGGCTATTACATTGCCGCACACGGCAACGATGCGGACGGCAACCTCGCTCAAGTTAACGTCTGGAAGAACGGTCAGCCGTTCGCCTTTGCGGGCGGGGGCAACGGGACGGACGGCGACTCCGGCAATTGGACGAGCGACGGCGGCCCGCAGACGGTCACATTCACCGCGCAGGCGGTGGATGCCGACGGCGCAACGTCTGCGATCATCACCCACACCATCACGATCAATGCCGTGGTGAATCAGCCACCCACGGTCACGCTGCTCGCTCCGGGGGCGCAGACCATCAGCGCAGGCACTGCCCTTGCGATCACCAGCCGCGCCACCGACACCGATGGCAACATCGCGAACCACAATCTCGACATCCAGCGGCCGGCAGGCGACTGGAATTACCAGGGTGGATTCGCCACGGGTGAACCGTTCCAGGGAGGGCCGGTCGGCAGCGCGGCCGACTCGACGCGCTCCGCCAGTTTTACCTTCAATGACGTCGGCACCTACTATGTGAGGTCGGCGGCGAACGACGGCAGCGGTTGGGTGCAGTCGGCCACAGTCGCCATCACGGTCGTGCCCGCGAACCAGGCGCCGACCATCGTGTGGACGAACACTCCCGGAACCGTGGCCAGCGGACAAGGCTACTCGATTGCGGCGCATGCGCATGACGTCGACGGCAACTTGAGCGCGGTGCGGATATGGAAGAATGGCGCCCTCTTCGCCAACGTTGCGGTTAGCGGCGCCGATGCCGACGCGAACAACCCGAGCACAGATACCGGCCCGCAGACCATCACCTACACGGCCCAAGCGCTCGACGCCGCAGGCGCAGTATCGGCGACGATTACGCAGACCGTGACCGTCATGGCCCCACCACCAGCTCAATACACGCTGACGACCAGCACAGGGGCGGGCGGCACCGTGTCGGCCGGCGGCACTTACAATGCCGGCACCACCGTCATGGTCACGGCCACACCGGACGGCACGCATGATTTCGTCGGCTGGAGCGGCGATGCGGGCGGAGCGTCCAATCCGCTCGCCGTCGTCATGGACCGGGCGAAGTCTGTGCAGGCAAACTTCGCGCCGAAGAGTTACTCGCTGACCACGAATGCCATCGGCGAGGGCAACGTGACGCCCGGCGGCACCTATCCCTATGGCACGACCGTGACGATAACCGCGGCGGCGGATGCCACGCACCGGTTTGTCGGCTGGGCCGGTGATGCCAGCGGCAGCGCACCTTCCATCGCGTTGACCATCACCCAGCCCCTTGTCGTCCAAGCCATCTTCGAGCCCAAGACGGTTCAGACCATTTCCTTTCCGGCCATCAGCGATCAGAGCGTGGGCGCAAGTTTTCCGCTCACAGTCACGACCACTTCCGGGTTGCCCGTGACGCTGACCGTCACCGGCCCGGCAAACTATGCCAACGGCGTCCTCACCCTGACGGGACCGGGAGCCGTCAGCGTCCAGGCGACCCAACCCGGCGACGGCACCTACCTCCCGGCGGCTCCGGTCACGCGGACCTTCAACGCGGCGGCTCCCGCCGTCCTCCGCTACCGCGCGACCGGCCGCACGTTTCTCCAGACCGGCCGCACGTCGGAATCCATTCCCTACGTCATCCAGCCCAACCCATGAAATCCCTCCTCTTTCTTTTCTCCGCCACCGCGGTGCTCGCCGCCGAACCCGCGCTGCTCGACCGGCCCGTCGAAAACCTCCGCTTGGAGAAGGCCCCGCTGCCGGCCGCCCTGCGTTCGCTCGCCCGTGCCTGCCAGGTGAACATCCTGCTCGATCCCGAGGTGACAGGTGACGTGACCGCCGAGATCAGCCACGGGACGCTGCGCTCGGCGCTGACGGCACTCACCGAACCGGGCGGCTATTATTACGAGGTGACACCGGACGGCGTGACGGTGCGTTTTCGGCGGACCGTCCTCTACGCCATCGACTACCCGCAACTGACGCGCAGCGGATCGGGCAGCGCCTCCATCACCTTGGGCGGCGCCAACAGTGGCTACAACCAGAACGGGCAGATGCAGCCGATGCCGCAGACGCCGGGAGGTTCCGGCCAGATCCAGCCCGGTTCCGATGCCACCCAGGTCAGCATCAGCCAGGAGAACCAGAATACTTTCTGGACCGGTTTGGAGGCTGAATTGCGCGCCATGTTGAAGGACGGCGACAGCCTGGTCGTGAACAAATTCAGCGGGGTGGCACAGGTGACGGCGCCGGTGCGGAGGCAGGAGACGATCCGCGCGTTTGTGGAGTTGGTGAACCGTCGCATCACCCAGCAAGTCGAGATCGAGGCCCGCATCGTCGAGGTCACGTTGCACAATGAGCAGAAGCTCGGCGTCGATTGGGACCTTGCCGCCAACACGGCCGGGAGCGTGCAACTGGACGCGGGTGCGCCACTCCAGGTTGCCGGCGTGGGCGGCACGCTGCTCGCGGCCAACACGTTTGCGGCGAACCTCGGATTTGGTCGCGCCACCGCCGTCATCCACGCCCTCCAGCAGCAGGGGCAGGTGAAGACCGTCGCCCAGCCGAGATTGCGGGCGCTGAACAACCAAACTGCCTTTATCAAAGTGGGCGAAGACCGGCCGTTTTTCCGTCTGCAGCAGTCCACGACGTTCCAATCGGGCGGAAGCACTGTGCCGGTGAACCAAACGCAGGAGAGCTTTTCGGTTTCGACCATCACCATCGGCACCATCCTCGCGGTGACGCCCCAAATCGACGGCAACGGCGTCATCACGCTCGACGTGCTGCCGGCCATCACACGGTTGCAGGCGATTGTGACGAGTCCGGATGGCAAGCAGACGGCACCCCTGACGGAGGTGAAACAGGCTTCGACCATCGTCCGGCTGAAGGATGGCGAGACCGCCATGATCGGCGGACTCATATCCGAGGAAACAGGCGACTCCACGCGGGCTGTGCCCGTGCTGGGCGCGGTGCCGGTCGTGGGCAGGGCGTTCCGCAGCAAGGCGACCCTCACCAACCGCACCGAACTCGTGATTTTCCTCACCCCGAAACTCATCCGCTGATGCGCGAATTGCTCCAGTCCTTCCGTCCACGCTCACCGCAGCCTACCCGTGCCACCGAAGCGGGTTCCGATGCCACGCGCACCTTTGACGCGATTCTCCGGGCCGCCGCTACGGAGGGGGCGAGCGACATTCATTGCGAACCGAAGGAGGACGGGCTGCTCGTCCGTTTCCGCATCGACGGCGAAATGCGCGACCATGCGCGGGTGGCCCTGCCACACCGGGATGCGCTGCTCGCCCGCGGGAAGATTTTCGGTGGGCTCGACATCACTGAAAAACGACTGCCCCAGGACGGCCGGGCGGTGCTCAAGGAGAACAACCGCCGGTTCAACCTGCGGCTCTCCACTGTGCCCACGGTGTATGGCGAAAGCCTCGTGATCCGGCTGCTGGACCAGACGATGCCGGGCCAGTCGCTGGCCGAGCTCGGCCTCGCCGTGCCGCAGGCCGAGGCCATCAAGGCGGCCCTTACCGGCCCGGCGGGACTCATTTATCTCACCGGCCCGACCGGCTCCGGCAAGACCACCACGCTCCATTCGGCGCTGCACCAGCTCGATCACCGGGGCCGGGTGATTCACACGCTGGAAGACCCGGTGGAATACGAGTTTCCCGGCATCCGCCAGACCGAGATCCGGGAAAAGATCGGCCTCACTTTCGCCGCCTCGCTGCGGGCGCTCCTGCGCCAAAACCCCGATGTGATGCTGGTGGGCGAAACCCGCGACGGCGAAACGGCCCAACTTGCCATCCGCGCCGCCCTCACCGGCCACTTGGTGCTTTCAACCCTGCACACCAACGATGCGCTTGCGGCGATTCCGCGCCTGCGCGACCTGGGCATCGAGAGTTTTCTGCTCGCCGCCGCCCTCCGGCTGGTCGCCGCCCAGCGGCTGGTGCGCCGGCTCTGCCCCGATTGCAAGGAATCCCATCCCGCGAACGCGCGAATGCGGGAGGAACATGGCCTGCCCGACGCTGCGTTCTGCCGGCCCGTCGGCTGTGCGTCGTGCCGGGGCACCGGCTTTCGCGGGCGGATCGCCATCCATGAGGTCATCCCGACCGCCAAATTCGCTCCGCTCATCGAGCGGGACGCACCGCTCGCCGAACTGAACACACTCCGCGAGCGCGAAGGGTGCGTGACCCTTTGGCAGCACGGGCTGGCCGTGGCGGCCTCCGGCCAGACGACCGTCGAGCAGGTCGCCCGCGTCCTCTGATTTTCACGGGCCGTCCGGTCCACAACCACCAAACGAAATATGAAACCTACCAAACGCATCCATTCCACGCAGGGCTACTCCCTGCTCGAACTCGTCCTCGTCCTCGCCATCGTCAGTGTCCTGGTCGGCCTGCTCCTGCCCAAGGGCTTCGATGCCCTGCGCAACGCCCGCATCCAGCAGGCGGAGAAGACCGCCGAGACGCTTAAGACCGCCATCACGGAATTCATCGTGATGCCGGGCGGCAACGGCAGCATCCCCCGCACCGAAGGCACGGGCATTCCGTGCTCCGGCGCGGCGCTCTCCGGGGCGACCGACGCAGCCAAGGGCAACGGCGCCCGGCTCGACGCCGTGCTGCTCGCGGCCGGCAAACTCGAACGTCCGGTCAGCCTGCGGCTCGGCAGCCAGCTCTTCACCTCCACCGGCACCGGCAATGAAATGACCTGGAGCCAGTCCGCCCAGGCGTTCGTCATGACCCCGGATGCGGCGCCGTTGAGGAACTGGTCAACCGTCACCCGCGTCGAGGCGCGGTCTTCCAATCCGGCCCTCGCGCCGTCTGCCGCCCAGGGCGCCAACTTCCGGCTGCGGGATACGACCACCAATCTCTCGGCGAACTTGGTCGTCGCCTATCTCGTCATCCCGAACTGCCCGGCACGGGACGCCTACGAACTCGCGCTCTCCATGAACGCCCCGCAACTCGCTCCCGTCGAAGGCGCGGCCTCCGACACCGGCATCGTGGCGTATGCCGCCCCCATCAACGGCGTGACCGACGTGTATGTCTATCTCGCCGACATCTGAGCGCACCGCGCTCCTCTGGGGCCACTGTTGGTGGCTCGCCGGCCGGATTGAACCGCTTGTGTTCAGGAATCTGTCTCATGCGGCCGACGTTCTCCAGGCCCATCTGGCCGGCGAACCGCACCCTGTGCGGCTGCGGCTGATCTATCAGCCGGAGACACTTGTCACCGTGGCAGTTGCCTGTCCGCACGGCCCTCGTGCGTCGCTGCAAAAGGCGCTGGCGTTTGAACATCCCGCGATTGCCCAGTCCGGCCATGCGTGGAGCCATGAACCGATCCTGCCACTGGGCGACGGCTACAGCACACTGCTGCATTACGAAACCGAGCCTGGGCTGTTTTCACTCGTCACCCGGCTGGCGCAAAGCGGGGTGATCGTCGTTTCCGCCTGGCCGCTCGCGACCTTCCTCCAGTCACTTCCCAAGGAGTTGTCCGAGACGGGCGAAACTGTCGTTCTTGCCTTCGCGGACGGCCACGATTGCGCGCTCGCCTACCATCATCCAGCGGACGGCCGTCCAATGGTGCACCGGTGGCACGGCGACGGCGCCGTTGATGAGGCCCAAACTTGGATTGAGGAGGAAACGGACCGGCGTCTCGACGATCAGGCCCTGTTGGTGTCCCCGAATGGGGCTGCCGATCCGAACGACCCGTTTAGCCTCCCTCTGCACGAGGCACTGTCATCAGCGGTCGTCATGCCGCGGTCGCATCCGGCGCAACTGTTGCGTCCGACATCCGCTGTCACCCCGCAGCGGGCGGTGGTCGCCGCCAGCATCTTCCTGCTGCTCGCGGGCGGATGGAGTGGAGCCACCTATGCTCGCGACTACCTCGCATGGACTGCCCGGGACCACGCCAACCAGCAGGAAAAAGCGGGGCTGCAGGCGCAGATCGCACACTACCGCATTAACGCCGCTGAAATCGTCGCCCTCCGCACCCGGCTGGCTGGTCCGGGCTCGAGTCCGCCGGTCGGCGAAATGCTCGATGCCGCGTGCGGCACGCTGCCGCCGCAACTGGCGCTCGACCGGATCCGCGTCGCCCAAGGCCGCTTCATCCTGAATGGTCATGTCGCGCCCGGTGCCACCGCCGCATGGGAACAGTGGCGCAACCGGCTCGGCGGCAAACGCTGGACCGTGGAGTCGGCAGCGGCTCCACGCGCGACCGGGGCCTTCACCATCAACGGAGTCTTTGCGCCGTGAGCCAACGTGTTTCCATCACACGCGGCTCGTGGATTCTGCTCGGCTTGAGCGCGATTGTCGCCGGGCTTGGTTTCGCGCTGCCGCGTCTCCGCCCGGTCCCCGCTGGCCTCGATCCGGAACTGACCGCACTTCGCGGCGAGCGTGACGCCCTCGCGACGAACGATGATACGACGCTCGACAAGCTGCGTCAGCACGCCAGGACGCAGCCGCCGGTTGCCTGGTCGGCGGTGAGATTCACGGATCGGATCGGAACGGGTTGGCGTGTCGAATGGCAGCCGCCGCACGGCGACAGCCGGGTAGTGCTGCTTTCCCGTTCCGGCCCGCGTCTGCATGAATGGCCCGATTATCTGCGCTTCCTCAAATCGTGGACCGACCAGCCGGGGGTCGTCCTCGAATCGTTCGATGTGACCGCCCGGGGCGCAAACCAGAGCCGTGAACTTGGCCAGGTCATCATCGGCCTGCGCATCATGCTAACCGAGGCACCGATGGGCAACGGCGAGCGGGTCGCCCCAAGCCGCGCCCCGCTCCCCGTTGCGGCGGGAGCGGAGGCGGCAGCGACCCGGACAGTCGGGCCCGGCCCCTCGCTTCGCCGCCCGGCCGCCTCCGCCGAGCCTCCGGCGTCCGGGCAGGACTCCGCTCCTGTCCGTCCCGACCCTCCGGGTGCCCCGGCCGCCGATTTTCCACCCATCCCCCAACAACCAAAACCATAGGACCATGATAACCCTGACCCTCCAACT
>JBMOQY010000025.1:0-117032 GCA_049322455.1 Verrucomicrobiota bacterium
CGCCAAACGATGCGGGCCGCGCCGAAATCGGCGCGAAAACTCCCTCGCGGGAGCTCGAATCGGCGCAGAAAATCACAAAAACAAGACGTGCTATATCAAAACAGGGGTTTTTTCAGCAGCCTGCTAACCAGATTCTCCAGATCGATTACTACAAAGTTCACGTTGAGAATTACCGCGCCACTATTGCGGGAGGACCAACGGTCCCCATGCCTCCCATGCCGCCACTGGGGCCTTGATATCATGAACACGAAATTGCTGATTGGTCTTGTTGCGGTCGTTCTCTCTTCGAGTGTTCCTTCGCTCGACGCCCAAACACAAAAAGAGGAGATGCCCATCGTGAATCATCCATTGGCTAAAATCGAAATCACCGCTGCGAAAGTGAACGAACGCAATGACGGCAAGCTGTCCTTCGTCGTTAAAAACGGCAGCTCTTCAACCGTCAAAGTGGTGCAGGACTACTTGCCGTGGAATACAACGTCTGCGCTCAAGTTGCTGGCCGTGCCCTTGGCGAAAGGCGCGGCTCCGGTCGAGCCGGTGCAGCCGTTTGAAGATCCTCGGGCCACCGTTCAGGAAATCGCGGGAAATGCCGAGCTTCGTGGTGAGCTGGATGTGGCGCGGTTTTTCCCTCGATGGAAGGAACTGGTGAAGCAAGGCGTGCTTCTCGTCTGGTCGCTGAATTTATACGATGTCGAAACCGGCCAAGATCGACGTTTCAACGGAGTGATCGAGTATCGAGCGAAGTAACGTCTTTGAACGTCGCCAACGCGCGCCCCGAGAGCCAAGCCGAACACGTCAAGCCAAGCCGAACACAAGCCAAGCCGAACACGTCAGGTCTTGACTCTTGACAAGACGAACGATCAGCCGCGTTCGACACGTCCGCAATGAACCAGGCGGCACACGACGCGCCAGCGAAGCCGTCACGCCGTCTGCATCCTCCTTCCGCTCCGATGTCGCTCCAGTCCGGTGGAGTCCTGCCCCGCCGGGGGCGGCGTGCGCGCGAAGGATCGCGCGCGGAACGCGGCGCTCCGCCAACCCGCGCCGGCACGTCACGGCGGCCGTCCGCTGCGCTCCCTGTTGGCAGGCGCTCAGAATTGACCCGGTAGCAGGCGTTGAGAATTGACCCACCCCGGGTCAAAGAATGCGCCTGTTATTGGTTCAGGGGTGGGTCAGTTGTCACGCTCCTTTGTTGAGGGTTGGTCGTGGGCGGGGGAAGGCAGGCCGGCTTTTTTGCGTTCGCGCAGGCGGTAGGAGTCGCCGCGGAGGGTGACGACGGCGGCCTTGCGGAGGAGGCGGTCGAGGGCGGCGCCGGCCATGACGGCGTCACCGGCGAAGACCTCGGCCCAGTCGGCGAAGGCCTTGTTGGAGGTGAGCACGATGGCCCCGCCGGTGTCGTAGCGCTGGGCAATGACCTGGAAGAGCAGCGAGGCGTGGGCGGGCTCGAGCTTGAGGTAGCCGACCTCGTCGATGATGAGCAGCTTTGGGTGGGTGAAGTTGTGCAGTTCGCGGTGGAGTTTGTTTTCATTGCCGGCCCTGCCGAGCCGAACACGTCAGCCCTGAAGACTCTTGACAAGAAGAACGATCGGCCGCGGGCGCAACGTCCCGCCTGAGCCAAGCCTGGGTATTCAACTACACCTACCTCGCGAACTCCAACCTCCTGTCCGCGATCTCCGACACCCAGACCGGCTACACCCAGACCCGCACCTCCCTGCTCCCTCCTGCGCTCCGTGAACGTCGCTCCGTCCGGTGGAGTCCAGTCCCGCCGGGGGCGGCGAGCGTGGTGGCATCCTGCCGGGTCGCGCTCAACCGTTGAACAGTCCCGGGGTGGTCTCGCCGGAAGGGCGGGGTAGCCTGACGGCTTGCCCCCATGAAGCTCGGTCTTGGTCTTTACCGTCACATGCTGACGCCGGAGAACTTCGCGTTTGCGAAGCAGGCCGGTGCCACGCACATCGTCGCCCATCTCGTGGATTACTTCCGCGGCGGTGCGGGACACTCTGCCACCGACGACCAGCCGCTGGGCACCGACTGGGGCTGGGGACTTGCCGGCGATCCCGACAAACTCTGGACGCTGGAGGAGCTCGTGGCGCTGCGCCGCAACGTCGAGGCCGCCGGCCTGAAGCTCGAGGCCATCGAGAACTTCGATCCCGCGCACTGGGGTGACATCCTTCTGGATGGTCCGAAGCGTGCACAGCACATCGAAAACGTGAAGACGATCATCCGCCGCCTCGGCGAGGCGGGCATCCCGATCATGGGCTACAATTTCTCCATCGCGGGCGTGGCCGGACGCACCAAGGGTAATTACGCACGCGGCGGCGCCCCCTCGGTCGGCATGGAGGGTCCCTACGACCTGCCGATGCCCAACGGCCTCGTCTGGAACATGGTCGTGGACCCGACGGCCCCCGGTCGCGACACCGGCACGATCCCGCCGGCGACGCCCGAGCAGCTCTGGGACCGCTACAGGCGCTTTCTCGACGAGGTGATTCCGGTCGCCGAGCAGGCGGGTGTGCGTCTGGCGTTGCATCCCGACGATCCGCCGATGCCGGCGATCCGCGGCCAGCCGCGCCTTGTCTGGCAGCCGCGGCTCTACCAGAAGGTCATCGACCTCAACCCGAGCCCGGCCAACCAGTTTGAGTTCTGCGTCGGCTCGCTCGCCGAGATGACGGAGGGCGACCTCTACGAGGTGGTGGACCGTTACAGCCGCCAGCACCGGCTGGGCTACGTGCACCTGCGCAACGTCCGCGACAAGGTTCCGCACTACAAGGAGACCTTCATCGACGACGGCGAGGTGGACGTGATCCGCGTGCTCGCGATCCTGAAGCGGAACGGCTTCGACGGTGTCATCATCCCCGATCACGCGCCGCAGATGAGCTGTGCCGCCCCCTGGCACGCCGGCATGGCCTACGCGCTCGGCTTCCTGAAGGCCGGTCTCATGGGCCTGGAGGGGAAGCGGTGAAGCCGGGTTGTGCAGGGAGTGTTGTCGGGCGGAATCTCCGAATCCCGCCTGCGTCAATCCGCGATGCCTCGTCCCGGGCGGGGTTGCTTCGCCATCTCCACCAAGCCGCCGTCGGAGATTCCGCCCGACAGACGGACAGATGAGCGTCGAACTGCACTTCAACTCCGTCGTGACCGCCGCCGCCCGCGGCGACTCGCTGTTCACCTGCGCGGAGAAGCTCGGCATTCCCGTGCCGACCTCGTGCAACAAGCAGGGCAAGTGCAAGGAATGCGTCGTCGAGGTGGCCGAGGGCATGGAGTGCCTGTCGCCACCCGGTCCGGCGGAGCGGCACCTGAAGGGCAGCTTCCGCCTGTCCTGCTGTGCGCGCCTTGCGGCGGAGGAGGGGATCGTCCGCTGCCACACGATGCGTCGCGGCGCCATGAAGATCGAGAAGCACGCCTTCGCGCTGCCCACCGGCGCGCGGTCATGGCAGCTCGATCCCGCCGTCACGCGCGACGGCGACCGCATCCTGCTCGACGGCGTGGAGATCGATCGCGGCGCCGGCCCGTTGCACGGCCTGGCCATCGACCTGGGCACGACGACCGTGGTCATGCGCCTGCTCGATCTCGAGACGGGCGAGGTCGTCGCCGATTCCTCCTTCGAGAATCCGCAGCGCTTCGGCGGCTCCGACGTGATGGCGCGCATCCAATACGACACCGAGGACCGCACCAGGGCCCTCCAACGCACGCTCACCGGCTACCTGGGCCGGGCCATCCGGGAGTTTCCCGTCGATCCGCGCTCGATCTACGAGGTCATCATCGCGGGCAACTCGACGATGCGCGACCTGTTCTTCCGCCTGTCGGTCTATTCCATCGGCCAGAGTCCCTACCGGTCGCTCACCGAGCTGGAGATTGCCGAGGGCAAGCGCACGACGACGAGCCTGAGCGACACCGCCCGGCGGCTCGGGCTGCCCATCCACCCCAAGGCGCGCATCCATGGCCTGCCCATCATCAGCGGCCACGTCGGCGCCGATGCGGCCGCCTGCATGCTCGCGGTGGACCTCGCCCACGAGGAGCGTCTCGTCGCCGTGATGGACATCGGCACCAACACCGAGCTCATCGTCGGCAACCGGCACAAGGTTCTCGCCGCGTCCTGTCCCGCCGGCCCGGCCTTCGAGGGCGGCCAGATCTCCTGCGGCATGCCGGGCCTGCCCGGCGCGATCGAGAAGGTCGCCCTCCACGACGACGGCCGCGTCGAGACGCGCGTCATCGGCGACTTGCCGCCGGAGGGCCTCTGCGGCTCCGGCCTTGTGGACCTGCTCGCCGAGCTGCGGCGCACGGGCCGGATGAACGCGCTTGGCCGTTTCGAGGACGGCGCGCACGAGTTCCTGGTCGCGGCGGGCGGCGACCGGCCCGTGACCTTCAACGAAGCCGACATCAACGCGCTGGCCCAGGCCAAGGGGGCCAACGTCGCCGGTCTGCAGATTGCCTTCGCCGAATACGGCATCGACTACGCGCAGCTCGACACGTTCTACCTCGCCGGCGGCTTCGGACGGCACCTCGACCTCGGGTCGGCGAAGCGGATCGGGCTCATCCCCAACCTGCCGGCGGAGAAGATCGTGCAGGTCGGCAACGCCTCGGTGGAGGGCGCCTGCATCGCGCTGCTCTCGCGCGCCAAGCGCGCCGAACTGGAGGCGCTGGTGAAACGCGTGCAGCACTGCCGGCTCGAGACCCACCCCGGTTTTTTCGACTACTTCGTCGAGGGCTGCCAGTTCGCCCCGGTCGGCGGTGGCGCGACGGTTTCCGGGGGCTGAGCACATGGAGGCTTACGACACACAGCCGGAACACCGGGTGCAGGAGGCGGAATACCTCCGGCTGCTGGGCTACCCGCGCGGGCATGAGCCCGGTGAGCGCGTGCAGGAGCTGATGGCGTGGGCACGCGGCTGGTATGCGCAGCACGGCCGGCCGTGGGCCTATCAGCGCCGCGTGGAATTGCGGACGGAGGGCGGCACGTTGCGGCTCGACGGCATGGAATTTCATTCCCAACGCCTGCACGAGCACCTGCGGCACCACGGCGCGACCGGCGCCGTGCTGGTGGCCGTGAGCGCGGGCCGGGAGTGCGAGGAGCACGCCCGCCGACTCTGGAACGAGGGCAAGCCCGACGAGTATTTCTTCCTCGAGATCTACGGCTCCGCCGTGGTCGAGGATCTCGTGGCCCGCACGAGCGGCCGGATCTGCGATCTCGCCGGTCACCGGGGATTGATGGCCGTGCCGCACTACAGTCCGGGCTACGCCGGGTGGGATGTGGCCGAGCAAAACCGGCTCTTCAGCCTGATCACGCACGGCATGGGCCGGCCCTTCCCCGGGCCGATCGAGGTGCTCCCGAGCGGGATGCTCAATCCCAAGAAGTCCATGCTCGCGGTCTTCGGCCTGGCGGCCGCGGAGAGCCGTCCGGCCGGCGGCGCGCCGGCCACGCCTTGCGAGGGCTGCTCGTTTTCACCCTGCCGCTACCGGCGGTCGCCGTATCGCCATCAAGCAGGTCCGGCCTCTGACCGGACGCCCGGCCAGTCACAGACTGGCCTTGCTGCGCCGCGCTACTCGGTCAACGCCCGTGCGCTGCGCAAATGGGCGGCCGAGCGCGTCAGTGTCACGCCGCGCGAGGATGGCACGACCGAGGCGGTTTTCCGTTTCGACGGCACCACCTGCTCCCACCGCCCGCTGGCTTTTGATTACCGCGTGCTCCTCAGCAACCCCGAACACGGCTGCGTCATACTGGAGAGTTCCTGTGCGCCGGCGCCGGACGACGAAGGCCACCGGCTCACCTGCGCCTACCAGGCCGGCGCCGCGGATCATCTGCGTGAGATCGCCGCCGAGCGTCCGTTGCTGGGCCGACCGCTCGCCGAGGTGCTCGCGTGGTCGCGCGATCCGGCCCCGGCCGGCTGCCACTGCACCGCGGCCAGCCGGGCGCACAAGTGGGGCCTTGCTCTCGAGGCGATTCACTTCGCCCTCGCCCGGACACGCGAGCCGCAACCGGTTTCCAAAACCACCTGACCACGAGCCATGATCAAACTCTGTGACATCGACCCCGCCGCCGCCGCCAAGCTGCCGCCCGGTTTCACCGACAAATCCGGCATCGGCGTCCATTACGTGGACGCCTTCATCAAGCCGATGAACACCGCGCTGCCCGACGGCACGCGCGTCGCCTGCAAGCGCCGCGGCCTCAAGGTCAGCCTCACGGTCGGCGCCAAGAAGGGCTTCGGCCTCATGCGCCGCCTGGCTGTCAGCCCCGACCCGGTCGTCATGCTCCGGGCCTGCCTCGAAGAAGCCGCGCAGGCCGCCGGCGTGCAGCTCCGGGTCACCGACCGGGAAATCCTGATCGCGCCGTGACGGCGCGAAGCAACCAGGACCAGGTTCCAAGCAACAAGACTCCGAACTCCGATCTCCGAACCCCCAACCCCGAAACAACATGACCCCCGCCCAATGGGACATCTTCAAACGCGCCGCGCGCATGGAAAAACTCTCCAAGGTGCCGATGGCCATGATCATCGACAGCCCCTGGATCCCCGGTTACGTCGGCGTGAAGCACATGGACTTCTTCCTGGACCCGCAGCTCTGGTTCCAGTCCCACCTGAAGATCCACCGCGAGTTCCCCGACATCATCTTCGTGCCGGGCTGGTGGCTGGAATACGGCATGGCCGCCGAGCCGTCCGTCCTCGGCTCGAAGATCAAGTTCTGGCAGGACAACACGCCGAGCGAATACCACATGCTCTTCAACATCGAGGACGTGGACAAGCTCCCCGAATACGAAGTCGAGGCCGACGCCTTCATGGCGCTCACGCTCCACCGCCTCCGCATGCAGCGCCAGCAGGTGCTCGACACCGGCGAGATCTTCACGATGGCCACGGCGCGCGGCCCGATGTGCACCGCCGGATTCGCCCGCAACACCAGCGACTTCATGATCGACCTCGTCGAGAAGCCCGAATGGGCGCACAAGCTGCTGGATCTCTGCACGCGCATCATCATCGATTGGCTCAAGGCGCAGGTGAAGGCCATGGGCCCGACCGTGGAGGGCATCTTCCTCCTCGACGACATCGTGGGCTTCGTGAACGAGGAGCATTACCAGGAGTTCTGCCACCCCTACCTGAAGCGCATCTGCGACGCCTTCCCGAAGGACTGGGTGAAGCTCTACCACAACGACGCCTCGATCGAGGCCTGCCTCGAGCACCTGCCCGATTGCGGCTTCAACATGCTCAACTGGGGCAAGCAGACCGACATCGCCGACGTGAAGGCGCGCGTCGGCGACCGGATCTGCCTCATGGGCAACGTCAATCCCCTCGAAGTCGGCGTGCGCGGCACGCCCGAGGAGGTCCGCGCCGCCACGCTCGACGTGCTGGAGAAGGGCGCCCAGGACGGCCGCGGCCTGGTCCTCTCCGTCGGCGGCGGCACCAGCCCCGGCATGCCGCGCCAGAACATCGTGGCGATGAAGGCCGCCCTCGATGAATTCAACCAGGCCCACTTCGGCCGCGCGTGAGCGCATGACCAAAACGACTCCGTTTCCTCGCACGGCGGCGCGGGCAGGGCGGACCGGCCCGGTGCGCCGCGGCGGCGCGGGCCGCTCCGCCCGGCCACAAACCGTCAATCCTTAAAATACCCCATCCCCATGCCAGACTACGCGTTGATGAACCAGTGCATCTACGAGGGCAAAGCCAAGGAGGTCGAACAAATGACCAAGGACGCCCTTGCCGAGGGCCGCTCCGTGCAGGAGGTCCTGCAGGACGGCCTCATCGCCGGCATGAGCGTCGTCGGCGAGGATTTCAAACACAACATCCTCTACGTCCCCGAGGTGCTCATCGCCGCCCGCGCCATGAAGGCGGGCATGGCCGTGCTCAAGCCGCTGCTCACCGCCCACGGACCAGAAACCAGCGCCACCGGCCGCCTCCTCATGGGCACCGTGCGCGGCGACCTGCACGACATCGGCAAGAACCTCGTGTGCATGATGGCCGAGGGCGCCGGCTTCGTGGTGAAGGACATCGGCGTGGACCAGAGCGTCGAGAAGTTCCTGGCCGCCGCCGACGAGTTCAAACCCGACATCATCGGCATGAGCGCGCTGCTCACCACCACGATGACCTACATGAAGACCGTCGTGGACGGCTTCGACAAGCCGGGCTACGACCACATCAGGATGGCGATCGGCGGCGCCCCGATCAGCCAGATGTTCGCCGACGAGATCGGCGCCGACGGCTACGGCGCCGACGCCTCGGCGGCCGTGGACCTGTTCCTCTGGCTCGTGGGCAAGGGACCGCAACCCAAGGCCGCCCTGCGCGCCGGCGTGAAGGCCACCGCGAGTGCGGTCGCCGCGGCCCGCCCCGCCAACAACACGGTCAAATACCAGATCCTCTACTGGCGCGATCTGCCCTCGGCGGTGAGGGTCTGGGACGACTTCGGCGAGGTGAAGATGGACCTGCCGGCGAAGTTCGCCGAGCGCATCGACGCCACGGCCCAGAAGCTCGGCCTGACCTCCGGCGACGCCTACACCGCCGAGCTGCAGTGGGGCGAGGAAAAGGAGCGGCCCGGCATTCCCGAGGACGTGGCCAAGGCGATTGTCAAGGAACTCGACACCACCGGCGCATGAGTGTCCGCCCGCTCCAGATCATCGGCGAGCTGATGAACAACTCCTACGCCCGCGCCCGCGCGGCCTTCACCGGGCGCAACCCCGCCGGCTATGCGCACCTCGCGAAGCTCCAGGCGGATCTCGGCGTGCACTACCTCACGCTCAACCTCGACGGCACCGCCCGCATCGCGGTGCGCATGGAGGAGATGCTGGCGCTGCTGCCGGAGGTGATCCGCGCCATCCAGGCGGTGACCGCCGTGCCCCTCAGCTTCGACAACCCCTCCGTCGAGTATCACAAGGTCGCGCTTCGGCACTACGACCGCGCCAAGGGCGGCCAGCCCATCCTCAACTCGATCGCCGCGTCGCGCACGCAGCTCGACGAGATGATCCGGCTGGTGAAGGACCACGATACGAAGGTCGTCGTCATGGCCTCGGAAAAGTTCGTGCCCGGCGGCAGCGCGCAATGCCTGTGCGCCGAAGACGCCCACGCCGCCGCGAAGCACTTCGTGGACCGGCTCGTCTCCGAGGCCGGCCGCACGACCGACCAGATCATCATTGATCCCGGCCTTGCGCCGGTCGGCGCCGACACCTACGGCCTCGTCAACATCGGCCTCGACGCGATGCGGCTGATCCGCGCCGATCCGCACCTGCGCGGCGTGCATCTCATCGTCGGCCTGTCCAACTTCGCCTGGGGCACGCCGAAGGGCGTGCGCGAGCAGCTCGAGAACGCCTACCTCACGCTCGGCCAGGAGGCCGGCCTGGATTTCGCCCTCGCCAATCCCGAGAAGGCCCCCGCGCCGCTGCCGGCCGACCATCCGATGGTCGCGAGGCTGCGCGAAGCCCTCGCCGCCGGCCGGCCGCAGCCGGGCGAATCGCAGGAAACCGCCGGTTACCGCCAGGCCGAGGCCATCATGGCCATCTGCACCGAGGCCGCGCCGGCGGAGTAGGAAAACCCACCGCGAATGAACACGAAGGAACCCGAATCGGAACCGGCATCCGCCGCCTGTCGTTCTGAGCGCAGCGAATCCCGCGGGACAGCTTCAGCCGGTTTCGCCACCGGACGCTGCGCGGCGCCCAGGATGACGGTTTCCGGGGTGGGAGCATTTCTCGTGCGCCTGATTGACCTCCGCTGATGATCACCGTTCCACCCGCCACCCGCGACCGCCCGGTCTGGCTGCACGTCGGCACCCTGTTCGACGGCTCGGCCGCCGCGCCGGCGAAGGATGCGCACGTCGTTTACGACGCCGCGTGCATCCGCTTCGCCGGCCACGCGGGACGGACGCCCCCGGCGGAGCTGGTGCGCCCCGGCCAGACGGCGCCCGACGCCGTCGCGCCCGATGCCACGCTGCTCCCCGGCCTGATTGATGCGCATACGCACCTCTTTCTCGAAGGCGGCGAACTCGACCTTGACAAGCGTGCCGCCTACCTGAAACAGACGCCCGCCGGCCTGCTGACTGCCGCCCTGCCGCGGCTGGAGAAGCTCGTGCGCCTCGGCCTTGCCGGCGTGCGCGACGCGGGCGACAAGGACGGCGTGGGTCTGGCCCTCAGCCGGCGGTATAAGGCGCTGAGCGCTCAGCCCTCCGCCCTCGGCGCGGAGCCCATGCCCTATCTCGACAGTCCCGGCGCCGCGATCCACCACCGCGGCCGCTACGGCGGCTTCATGGGCGGGGCGTTGGAGGAATTCGCCTCGCCGGCGGAATGCGTCGCGGCGCGCGTCGCGGCCGGCGCCGACCGCATCAAGCTCATCCCGACCGGCATCATCAATTTCAAGGAGGGGGTCGTGACGTCCGAGCCGCAGATGACGGTGGAGGAACTGCGCGAGATGGTGGCCGCCGCCGCTGGCGCGGGCCGCCAGACCCTGGCGCACGCCTCGGGCGACGCCGGCATCGAGCGCGTGGTCGAGAGCGGCGTGGACTCGGTCGAGCACGGCTTCTTCGTGCGCGACGACCAGCTCGCCCGCATGCGCGACCGCCGCATCGCCTGGGTGCCGACCTTCGCGCCCGTGCAGGTGCAGGTGGACGAGGCGGCGCGTTACCACTGGGAGGCCACGGTCACCGGCCACCTTCGCCGCATCCTCGACCGGCACGCAGCCAGCCTCGTGCAGGCGCACGCCCTGGGGGTGCCGGTCCTCGCGGGGAGCGACGCCGGCTCCTGCGGCGTGGCCCACGGGCTGGGCCTGCTTTACGAAATGGAACTGATGGAGCGCGCCGGCCTGCCGTCGCTCGCCGTGCTCCATGCCGCCACCGGCGCGGCGGCGGACCGGCTGGCCTTCCGCCAGAAGTTCGGCCGCATCGCGCCGGGCTGGCACAGCCGCTTCATCCTCACCCGGCATTCGCCGCTCGCGACGGTGAAAAACCTCCGCCGCGAGCGCACGGTCGTCTTCGACGGCCGGGTGTTCACCACCGGCGAGGATTTCGACGCGACCGGACTTTGAATCACGGATTTCCTCCCATGGGCATGAGTCTCGAAATCACCACCCGCAACGAGGTGCCGGCCGAGGTCGCCTACGACGAGATCTTCGTCACCTGGCTGCCGACCGAGGGCAAGGATTCGGTGCTGGCCAAATGCGCCGAGCTGCACGCCAAGGGTCTGAAGCCCGTGCCGCACATCGCGGCCTACAAGGTGAAGGACCCCGCCGACGCGCGCGCGATCGCCACCGCGATCCGTCCGTGGACGCGCAAGGTCTTCCTCATCCGGGGCAACTCGCACCGGGAGGGTGCCTTCGCCACGGTGGACGATCTCGTCGCCACGGGTGCTTTCGCCGGTTTCGAGATCGGGGTTGCCGGCTTCCCCGAGGGCAACGGCCCGCTCACCTTCGAACAGGGCATCGAGATCCTCCGCCGGAAGACCGCCTACGCGCGCTATGTCGTCACGCAGTGGTCGCTCAGCGAGGAGGCGATCATCCGGTTTCTCGACGCGTCGCCGCTGCCGGTCTGTGTCGGCGTGCCCAACCGTTGCAGCCTGCAGCAGCTCGTGCGGTTCGCCGCCATCTGCGGCATCGAGAACTCCGTGAAGGGCGTGCTCTCGAATCCGAAGAACATCGCGCGTTTCCTGCTCGGATTCGACCCCGGCTACATCGTCCGGACCATCCGGGGCCATCCGCGCCTGGCCAGGTTCCACGTCTATGCCTTCGGCAACTGCGCCCCGCTGCAGAACCACCAATCCCAATCCTAATCAACCGCAGATGAACACCGATACACCCGGATCTTTCGCGCCACCCTCCGCCGAGGGGCAATTGGGGTGTTTATCTGTGGTTAAAACTTCCTCATTCCCATGAACCGACCCCCGCTCCTCGAAGCCCTCGCGACCCGCCGCCTCGTGTGCGACGGCGCCATGGGCACGCAGCTCATGCTCGCCGGCCTCGAATCGGGCGCCTGCGGCGAGGCCTGGAACCTCACGCATCCCGACCGCGTGCTCGCCATCCAGCGCCGCTACGCCGACGCCGGCGCCGACTGCATCATCACCAACACCTTCGGCGGCAGCCGTCTCATGCTGCGCCGCCACGGCCACGAAAAGGAGCTCGCCGGCATCAACGCCGCCGGCGTGCGCCTCGTGCGCGAGGCCTTCGCCGGCCGGCCCGGCTATGTGCTCGGCGACATCGGGCCGCTCGGGGCGCTGCTCGAGCCCTACGGCGACCTGACCGAAGCCGAGGCGCGTTCCGCGCTGGAGGAGCAGGCCTCCGCCCTGGTGCAGGCCGGGGCCGACGCCATCATCATCGAGACCCAGACCGGCCTCGAGGAGCTCGGCCTGGCCATCGACGCCGCGAAGAACGCCGGGAGCGCCTGCATCATCGCGTCGCTCGCCTACGACCTTTCCATGGACGGCACCTTCTACAAGACCATGATGGGCGTGTCCCCCGAGCAGGCCGCGCAGTTCGTGGAGGAGCGCGGGGCGCACGTCGTGGCGCTCAACTGCGGCACCGGCATGGACATGAAGGGTGCGGCCATGGTCGCCCGGCTCTATCGGGAGAGCTGCGCGCTGCCCGTGATGGTCCAGCCCAACGCCGGCCTGCCCGTCCTCGAAAACCTCAAAGCGGTTTACAAGCAGCTTCCGGCCGACATGGCGCGCGACGTGCCGGCGGTGCTGGCCGCCGGCGTGGGCATCATCGGCTCCTGCTGCGGGAGCACGCCCGACCACACCCGCGCCATCCGCGGCGTGGTGGAAACATTCAACCGGAACCGTTGAGGTCCTGGTGTGCCGGCGCGGCGGGGCAGGGGCAGTCATCCGTTGACCTCGCCTGCTCGTGCCATGTAGTGCCGGAACGGCTAGTGTGAGGTTGCATGAAAGACTCCGATTTTCCCTCCGTCTTTTCCCTCCAGGGCGAGCTCGCCGTCGTGACCGGCGGCGGCACCGGCATCGGCCAGGCCATCGCGCAGGCCATGCACGCCGCCGGCGCCCGCGTCGTGTTGGTGGGCCGGCGCGAGGCCGAGCTCGCCGCCGCCGTGAGGACGATGGGCGACCGCGCCGCCTACGCCGTGCACGACATCACCGACACCGCCGGGACCGGCGCGCTCGTGCAGCGCATCACCGGGGAGCACGGCCCCATCACCTGCCTCGTCAACAACGCCGGCCGGCACCTGAAGAAGGCGGCGGTGGACACGACCCCGCAGGAGTTCCTCGACGTGCTCAACACCCACATCATCGGCGCGCACGAGCTGACGCGCCTGGTGGCGCCCGGCATGATCGGACGCAGGCACGGCTCGATCATCTTCACCGCTTCGATGGCGTCGCTGTTCGGCATCCCGCTCGTGGTGGCCTACGCTTCGGCCAAGTCCGCCATGCTCGGCATGGTGCGGACGCTCTCGACCGAGCTGTCGGCGCACGGCATCCGCGTCAACGCCATCGCCCCGGGCTGGATCGACACCGACATGTCGCGGAAGGCCTTCGCCGGCGATCCGGGGCGCAAGAGCAAGATCATCAGCCGCACCCCCATGGCGAGGCTGGGCGAACCCGCCGACGTCGGCTGGGCCGCCGTCTATCTGGCGTCGCCCGCCGCGAAATTCATCACGGGCGCCGTCCTGCCTGTGGACGGCGGCGTGAGCATGGGTTTCTGAGGGCCGGGCGCCCCGTCCTCCAGTCGATTGATCGACCGGAAATCCCTGCCATAAAATTCGCGAAAACCGGCGCCTTGGCTTAGCTCTCGGACCGTTGCGTTCACCCCCATATCGCTGTCATGAAACCACCCCGTCTCGCCGGCCTGCTGGCCGGTCTCCTTGCGCTCCATGTCACCCTGCCGGCCGCGCCGGTCGGGCAGTTCGCCGACTCCGCTGACGTCGGCGCGCCCGCCATCGCCGGCGCCACCAGCTACGACCCATCGATCCAGCATTACCGCATGAGCGCCGGCGGCATCAACATGTGGGGCGCCACCGACCAGCACCACTTCGCCTGGAACAGGCTCAAGGGCGATTTCATCGTGCGCGCCCGCATCGAGTTCGTCGGCCAGGGCGTGGACCCGCACCGCAAGGCCGGCTGGATCGCCCGGGCCAGCCTCGACCACGACTCGCCGTATGTGGACGCCTGCCTCCACGGCGGCGACGGCCTGACCTCGCTCCAGTTCCGCCGCGCCAAGGGAGCCGGCACCGAGCAGCTCGTGCTCGACCTCAGGGGCGGCGACGTCGTGCAACTGGAGCGCCGCGGCCACAGCTGGACTTTTTCCTCGGCCCGCTACGGGGAGACGTTCGTGTCGCAGACCCTCGCCGACCTCGATCTCGGCGAGGAGGCGTTCGTCGGGCTGTTCCTGTGCTCGCACAACGCGCAGGTGAAGGAAGAGGTGATCTTCAAGGATGTGCGCATCATCCAGCCGCCCAAGGCCGGCTACGTGCCCTACCGCGACTACATCGGCGCGCACCTCGAGATCCTCAACGTCCACACCGGCAAGCTGGAGATCGTGCACAGCTCGCCCGTGCAGTTCGAGGCGCCCAACTGGAAGCCCGACGGCCGCACACTCATTGTCAACGTCAGCGGCCCCGGCCCCGACAAGGGCCGGCTCAAGACCTTCGACCTCGTCACCGGCCAGATGGCCGATCTCGACACCGGCACCATCGGCCGCAACAACAACGACCACGTGCTCACCTTCGACGGCAGGATGCTCGGTGTGAGCATCCACACGCCGGAAGACGGCGGGCGCTCCGTCATCTACAAGCTGCCCTCGACCGGCGGCGAGCCGGTGCGCGTCACCCCGAAGTCGCCGTCGTATTTCCACGGGTGGTCGCCCGACGGCCAATGGCTGGTCTATACCGGCGGTCGCCGGGAGACCCCCGACGCCACGGGTGACAAATACGACATCTACAAGATCCCCGCCGAGGGCGGCGAGGAGGTCCGCCTCACCAGCGCGCCCGGCCTCAGCGACGGCCCGGAGTTCACGCCCGACGGCAGGTGGATCTACTTCAATTCCACCCGCAGCGGCCTGATGCAGATCTGGCGCATGCGGCCCGATGGCTCCGGGCAGGAGCAGGTCACGAACGACGAGTTCAACAACTGGTTCCCCCACATCTCGCCCGACGGCAAATGGATCGTCTTCATCTCCTACGGCCAGGACGTGCGCCCCGAGGATCATCCCTACTACAAGCACTGCTACCTGCGTCTCATGCCCATCGAGGGCGGCAAGCCGCGGGTCGTCGCCTACGTCTTCGGCGGTCAGGGCACGATCAACGTGCCCTCCTGGTCGCCCGACAGCACCCGCGTCGCCTTCGTGAGCAACACCGACAACATCAGGTGAACAAACCAAGGCATTGTTTAACCACAGATGGACACAGATTCGCGCAAATGAACCGCATCCGGCGGGCCCGCGTCTCTGCGGGCCGCTGGTTATGTTCGAGCCGGCTCGCAGGGACGCGAGCCCGCCCCATGCGTTTTCCTTGGTTGACTGTTCAACTCGATAGGACTCGGCCTCGTCCGAATAATCGGTGTCTATCTGTGTTCATCTGTGGTTAACCTGCCTTTACCCCGCCGCCCCATGACCTCCCCCGTCTCCCGCCGCCAGTTCGTGCGCACCGCCGCCGGTGCCGCCGCCCTGTTCACCGCCCCGCTGATCGTGCCGTCGCGCCTGTTCGGCGCCGCCGCGCCCAGCAACCGTATCCGTGTCGGCCAGATCGGCTGCGGCCGCATCGCCCTCGGGCACGACCTGCCCGGCGTGCTGCGCTCCGGCCTCGCCGATGTGGTGGCCGTGTGCGACGTGGACACCAAGCGCATCGCCGCGGGCAAGGCCTGGGTGGAGAAGTTCTATCGCGACAACAACCTCACCGCGTCCGAGGTCGGCACCTACGCGGATTACAAGGAGCTGCTCGCGCGCAAGGACATCGACGCCGTCGTGCTCAGCCTGCCCGACCACCAGCACGCCGAGATCGGCCTGCGCGCCGTGCTCGCCGGCAAGGACGTTTATCTGCAGAAGCCCTTCACGATGACGCACGCCGAGAGCGTCGTCCTGCGCGACGCCGTGGCGAAGAGCGGCCGCATCATGCAGATCGGCAGCCAGCAGCGTTCCTGGGGGCCGCACGAGCAGTTCCGCAAGGCCTGCGAGTTCGTCCGCAGCGGCCGCGTCGGCCGGCTCCAGGCCGTCGAGATCGGCCTGCCGATCGACCCGACCAAACCCGACGACCCGCCGCAGCCCGTGCCGGCCAACCTGAACTACGATGCCTGGCTCGGGCCGACGCCCGACGTGTATTACACGGAGCAGCGCGTCCACTCGCAGACCGACATCGGCTCGCGGCCGGGCTGGCTGCGCAACGAGTCCTACTGCCTCGGCATGATCACCGGTTGGGGCGCACACCACTTCGACGTCGCCCACTGGGGCATGGACCAGGAGCACGGCGGCCCGTCGAGGATCGAGGGCCGGGGCGAGTTCCCGACCAACTCGATCTGGAACGTGCACGGCAAATACAACGTCCACCTGACCTATCCCGGCGGCGTGCAGCTGCGCGTGTCCGACGAGCTGCAGAACGGCATCAGGTTCATCGGCGACGAAGGCTGGATCTTCGTGGCGCGCAACGAGGGCGCCACGGCCAGCGACCCGAAGAGCAACACGCCCGGCCAGTTGCACTGGCTCGCCGCGAGCGACCCGAAGCTGCTCGACCCGGATGGCGTGACCGTGACCTTTCCGGCCAGCACCTCGCACCACAAGAACTGGCTCGAGTGCGTGAAGAGCCGCGCCACGCCGCTGTCGCCCGCCAGCATGGCCCATTATTCCAACACGGCCTGCATCCTGAGCTGGATCGCCATGAAGACCGGCCGCCCCTTGCACTGGGACGTCAAGGCCGAGCGCTTCGTCAACGACGACGCGGCCAATGCGATGCTGACGCGCCCCGAGCGCGCCGGCTACGGCGCGCTGCGGCTGGCGGGCAAGGCATGATTATCCCGCTCGTCCGCCGCCCTGCAATAGAACCGCTCTCAGGATTTGTCCGGGCACTGTGTCCACCCGTCCCATGAAACGACTCCTGCTCCTGACCGGCTGGCTCCTCGGTCTGGCTTTTCTGAATGCTTCGGCAGCCGGAGGCCGCTGGGTGGCCACCTGGGCCACGAGCCAGCAGCTCACCGAGAAGCACAACCTGCCGCCCGAACCGGGCTTCACCGAGACCACGGTGCGCCAGAAGCTGCGCGTGTCCATCGGCGGCGAGAGGTTCCGCGTGCGCCTCTCCAACGAGTTCGGCAACGGTCCGCTGACGATCGAGTCCGCGCACGTGGCGCTGGCCGACGGGTTCGCCGACGCAAAGATCCGGGCCGGCACGAGCCGCGCGCTCACGTTTTTCGGGCGGACTTCCGTCACGCTCCAACCCGGTGCCAACGTGATTTCCGATCCCGTGGACCTGGCGCTCGCGCCGATGGCCGACATGGCGATCACGACGGTGACCAAGACCTCGCCCAGTGATGTGACCGGTCACCCGGGCTCGCGCACGACCTCGTATTTCGCCTACGGCGACGCCGCGCCCGCCGCCGCCGACCTGCCGGGCGCGAAGCGCACGGACCACTGGTATTTCATCAGCGGCGTGGATGTGTGGACGACGAAACCCGCGGCGGCGGTCGCCATCCTGGGTGATTCGATCACCGACGGCCGCGGTTCGACGACCAACGGCAACGACCGCTGGCCCGACATCCTTTCGCAGCGCCTGCGGGCGAATCCCGCCACGGCGGAGGTCGCCGTGCTGAACCACGGGGTCGGCGGCGGGCGGGTGCTGCGCGACGGCCTCGGCGTGAGCGCGCTGCGGCGCTTCGACCGCGATGTCATCGCCGCGCCGGGCGTGAAGTGGCTCGTCATTCTGGAGGGGGTGAACGACCTCGGCACCTCGGCTCCCGAGATGGCGGCCCAGACCGCGCAGGACCTGATCGCCGCCTTCGACCAGATGATCACGCGGGCGCACGACCACGGCATCAAGGTCTATGGCGCGACGATCATGCCCTTCGGCGGCTTCAAGAACTACGACGCCCCCGAGCGCGAAGCCGCGCGGCAGAGGGTGAACCAGTGGATCCGCGCCAGCGGGCGCTTCGACGGGGTGATCGACTTTGACGCCGTCGCCCGCGATCCGGCCAATCCCGCCAGGCTCTCCGCCGCCACCGACGGCGGCGACCACCTCCACCTCTCCGCCGCCGGCTACAAGCTCCTCGCCGGCTCAATCGACCTGGGGTTGTTCATCCAGTAATGGGCGTTGCTGGCGAAGATCAGCGCCTCCATCTCTCGGGCGTTTCCTTTTTGCGCCCCTCGCGCGCTTCGGGTGAACACTTGTGGCTACTCAGTGCAGGTGTGGGAAGCCGCGAGGGCCTTCTGAAGAGGGATTAGGAGAACGAGTAGGGGAACGAGAACGATTGATCAGCGATGCCCCGGCATGTTGCGGAGGACGCGGGAGGTGAAGTAGTCGAGCGGTTGGGTGGCCGGCTCGACGCCGGCGGGGAGCGGGCGTTTCGAGAATTGCTGGAAGTAGAGCAGGCAGGCGTCGCGCCAGTGGACGGCCTCCTGCTCCTGGCGGGCGAGGCGCTGGGCGACATGCGTGAAGCGTTCGTCGTCGAGCCGGTCCTTGAGCGAATCCCAGTCGCGGCGGAGCGCGCGCACCTCGTCCACGCCCTGCTGGTAGCGGAGGCAGAGCTCGTCCCAGAGCGTGCGGCCGGACTTCATCCGGTGGTCCCAGGGGACGTGGTGGAACCAGAGCAGGAGGTTCTCGGGACAGGTTTCGAGGTTGCCCCAGAGTTTCTGCCACTCGGGTGCATATTGGGCGAGGGCGTCGGAGCCGGTGGCGGTGCGGTCGAAGCCCAGGCCCTTTTCGTCGGCCCGATGGTAATAGACGGAGGTCCAGTCGGCGCGGGCGAGTTTGTCCACCCAGGGGCCGGGGCCGTAGTGGTGGCCCTCGGCCATGATGTGGGTGAGGCCGAGCGGCATGGAGTAGTTCACCACGGTTTCGCGGGAGCGGAGGAGCATCCGGGTGATCGTGGAAACGACGGTGGCGTCGTGGCCGAAGGTCAGGCGGGTCCACTCGTCGGCGATGGCCGCGGAGGAAAGCCGGTGGTCCCAAGCGAGGCGGCCGAAGGCATGCCAGTTGGCCTGCGCGAGGAGGTGGCCGGTCCAGTTGCGGTCGGTGCCGGTGTTGGCGACGCCGGCGATGACGGAGGGGTGCTGGAGTTTGGCGGTGCCGTCCACGATGGAGGCGACGGTGGTGCCGGGGCCGTTTGCGTAGGTGTCGGCGTCGAGCACCTCCTTCCACAGCGGCGCGAGGTAGGCGAGATCGATGGACTGGCCGAGGTATTCCTGGGTGAGCTGCAGCTCGGCGGCGAGGCGGGTGTTGGGCATCGCGCCGAAGAGCGGCGAGAAGGGCTCGCGCGGCATGAAGTCGAGCGGGCCGTTCTTGATCTGCACGATGACGTTCTGGCGGAACCGGCCGTCGAGCGGGGCGAACTCGGTGACGGCCTGCTTCACGCGGTCGTCGTGGTTGTCGGGGGAATAGACGAAGGCGCGCCACATCACGATGCCGTTGAAGGGGGCGAGGGCGTCGGCGAGCATGTTGGCGCCGTCGGCGTGGGTGCGGCCGTAGTCCTGCGGGCCGGGCTGGCCCTCGGAGTTGGCTTTCACGAGGAAGCCGCCGAAGTCGGGGATGGCGCGGTAGATCTCGGCGGCTTTTTCCTGCCACCAGGCGGCGACAGCGGGGTCGAGCGGGTCGGCGGTCCTGAGGCCGCCGATCTCGATGGGCGCGCTGAAGCGGGCGGTGAGATAGACGCGGATGCCCCAGGGGCGGAACTCCCCGGCGAGCGCGGCGACCTGGGCCAGATAAGGTGCGGTGAGGATCTGGGCGTTGGCGTTGACGTTGTTGACGACGGTGCCGTTGAGGCCGACCGAGGCGAGGGCGCGGGCATAGTCACGGTAACGCGGACTGCGGATCTCGGGCAGGTAGAACCATTCCCAGAGGGAAAAGCCGGCGTAGCCGCGCTCGACGTGGCGGTTCAGGTCGTCCCAGTGGTTGAGCAGGCGGCGTTGGATCCGCGGAGCGCTGACGAGATCCAGGCCGTCGAGCGGCCGGTGCAACTGCAGATGGCGGAGGAGGGCGAAGGCGCCGTAGAGCAGGCCGGGTTCGCGGTTGGCGACGATCAGCGTGCGGTGGCCGCCGGCGTGGGCGATGCGGCGGAGCACGTAGCCCTCGACGCTCGCTTCGCGCAAGTCGGCCTCGCTGATCACCGAGGCGATCCACGGATCGCGCGGCGTGCCAAGGATGAGGGCGTTGTCGCGCGTGGCCTGGGCGACGACCGGCACGTCGGCGCCGAGCAGGCCGCGGAGGCCGGCGACGAGTTCGTCGCGGGCGGAGGTGACGGGCGGACGGGCGTTATCGGGGATGACGATCTCAGAGATGGCGCCGGCGTAGGCGCGGCGGAGCGACTCATCGGCGATGGGATCGTAGCGCAGCCAGAGCCGGTAGCCGTCGTCGGCGGGAAGGCGGGCCAGTGCGAGGAGGAAGACCGGGGCGAGGAGCAGCAGGCGGGACGATTTCATGGGGGGAGGCCGGCTTAGTTGGCCGTGGTGCGTTCGAGATTCCGGCGCAGGTCGATCGACCTGAGCCGGCCGTCGATGATCAAGAGTTCAAAGTCGAGATAAAGGACGGTGTACTCGTTGCCCATGACTGGCTCCTTGATGACGATATCCTGACCGGTGAGCGGATTGACCGCCGGGACGTCGCGGGTGCCGATCGACACCTGCCGCATCACCTCGTCCCGCTTGTAACGATAGTGCCAGAATTCGTCACCTGCGCCGCCGGCCGGGTCGGGCCGGACCGCTTGGGGCCGGCCCACCAGCGCCAGCACCTGGTCGGTGGTCATGCCCAGGGAGAGTTGTTCGAAGGGGTTGGTGTCACGGTTGGCTCCCCGGGGGCCGGAGGAGCATCCGGCCAAGGCCATCAAGGCCAGGGCAGCCAGGGTTGGGAGCCGTAACAGCCGGCACATGGTCACAGAGCGCCGTTCAAGGGGCGTTTACCGGGCCGTAGATGCGATAGTGGCCGCTGACCTGGAGCAGGGCGAGCATGGTGAGGAGGCCGTCGTAGTAGCGGTGTCGGCCCTTGGGCATGGGCATGGCCCAGAGGCGGCGCACCCACGGCTCGCCGGTCTCCCGGTCGGCGGCGAGCGCCGCGACCGCGGCCATGGCCATCAGGCCCGCGGTGTTGGTGTTGCCGGAAACGGGCGTGCCGTCGATCTTGAAGCGGTCGGGGATGGCTTCGCCGTGGGAGGCGAGGAACCGCAGCACCCGGTTGCTTTGCTCCACCTGCCAGGGGTCGGCCTGCCACCAGGACCAGTCGAGGGCGGGATGGCCGAGCGTGCGCCAGGCATCGTAGCGGAAATCCTCGTGACCGAAACGGGCGTAGGGCGTGCCGTCGAAATTGGAGTAGTCGGGCATGAGGCCGGTGCTGGGGTGGGCGGCCTTCCTGAAGAGTTCGCGGCTGACCTTGGTGACCTCGGCGAGGAAGGCGCGGTCGGCGGGGTCGGCGGCCCAGCGGGCCCAGAGTTCGGTGAAGGCGGGCAGGTGATAGGACGGGTCGGTGAACGTACTGCCGGGCGGATGCGGGGTGAACACGATCTGCTTCTCGACCGGGTCGAACATGGGGGTGATGCGGCCGCGGCCGGGCTCCTCGTGCTTGTGGATCATCGTGCGGAGGAGCGATTGCGCCTCGGCGGAATAGTTGAAGATGCCCCCGCCGTCGCCCCAGCGGTGGGCGGCGAAGAACAGCGCCATGACGAACCACTCCTCGCCGTCGGGTGCCGGGCCGGCGCTCAGGCGGCGGCCGTCGTAGGCGGTGTGCCATGCGAAGTAGCCGCGCAGCGGACCGGCGTCGTGCCACATGTAGTGCTTGGCGTATTTCCAGATGCGGTTGAACTCCTCCTGCCGGTCCAGCTGCACGCAGATCATCATGCCGTAGGAGAGACCCTCGGAGCGGACATCGTGGTTGTTGATGTCCGGCACGTAGGCCATGTCGCCGGCGACCGGATAGTAGAGCGCCTCGGAATCGGGGTCGCCCGCGAAGAGCTGCCGCCAGGCGCCCCGGAGGCGGGCCTCGATCTCGGCGTCGGTCTTGCCGAGATACTCCTTGAAGAGGTTGCGATAATTGCCCGTCACGGCGGCGCCCCCGGCCAAGGCCGGGGGAAAAGTGAGGGTGAAAGCGAGGGTGATGAGCAGCAGCCGCAACATGGCGGGTCAGTTGAAGGAGCGCTGCTCGCCCAGTTGCCGGGCCCAGCTCGCGAGTTTTCCATCCACCAATTGGAGGACGATGGTCTGGGTGAGGGTGACGTTCTGCGGCGTGAGGACGGGCTCCATCACGGTCCTGGCCTCGCCGGTGACCGGGTCAACGGCCGGCACCTCGGCCATGGTGGCGGCCACCATCTGCTGGGTCGTCAACACATCGAAGTGATAGACCAGGATGGTCTCGCCATCCTTGCCGGCGTGGACGGCCTTGGGCTCGCCCCAGACGGCGCGGATTTCCGACTCGGTCATGCCCTTGCGGAGATTCTTGCCGGATTCCGGCTTGGCGGCGGCCGGAGCGCCCGGGGCGGAGGCGGGGGCAGGCTGCGCCGTTTGGCGCGGGGCCGAATTGCAGGCGGCGAGGAGCAGCACGAGAACGAGGGAGGCGCAGGAGGTCTTGGGGGGTGTCATGGTTGGGGGGAGGATGGGTGATGAATGCGGAAGCGTCCGCCGGCTTGCAGCAGGCCGAGATAATAAAGCAAGCCGCTGTAATAACGCCAGCGGCCGGTGGGCGGGGCGGCATCCCAGAGCCGGCGCACGAAGGGCTGCGCGAGCTTCGGGTCGGCGGCCTGGCCGGCGACGGCGGCCATGGCGATGAGGCCGAGGGAGGTGTCGGTGGAGAGCGGACGGCCGTCGAGGGTGAACTGGTTGGGGATGGCGGGCGCGTGTCCGCCGAGGAAGCGCAGCACGCGGTCGGACTGCTCCGCCTGCCAGGGATTGGCGCGCCACCAGGCGTGGTCGAGGGCGACGTTGGCGAGCGTGCGCCAGGCGTCGAAGCGGAAGTCGCCCTTGCCGCCGCCGAATTCCGGGCCGGGATAAGGGGAACCGTCGAAGTGCGAATACTCCGGCATGAGGCCGGTCCGGGGATGCGCGGCGCGCTTGAAATAAGCGCGGCTCGTCGCGGCGGCCGAGGCCCAGAAGGCGCGGTCGGCGGGATCGGCATCCCAGCGGGCCCAGAGTTCGTAGAACGCGGGCAGATGGTAGGAAGGGTCGGTGAGGCGGCCGGCGACGGGGTTGGGCGCGAAGACGACCTGTTTCTCCTGCGGGTTGAAGATCGGCACCACGTCGCGGCTGGCGGGCTTGTGCCGCATGTCGTGCAAGAGGCGGCGCGCTTCGGCGCCGTAGTTGAGCAGGCCTGCGCCGTCGCCCCAGCGGTGGGCGGCGAAGAACAGCGCCAGGGCGAACCACTCCTCGCCGTCGCTGGCGGAACCGGGGTCGATGATCGTGCCGTCGAAGCGGCACTGCCACGCGAAGTAGCCGGCGCGCGGGCCGGAGGCGTGGCGCATGTGTTTGTTCGCCCAGCGCCAGAGGCGGTCGAATTCCTCCCGCTGGTCCATCTGCACGGCGATCATCATGCCGTAGGACATGCCCTCGGAGCGGACGTCGCCGTTGCCGGTGTCGGCGATGTAGGCGAGGTCGTTGCCGACCGGATAGTAGAGGCGCTGGTGGCGGTCGTCGCCGGCGAAGAAGTGGCGCCACGCGGCGTCCAGCTTCGCGTCGAGCGCGGCTTCGGATTTGCCGAGGAGTTCGGCGAAGAGGTTGCGGGCGGGGTTGGGAGCCGATGCAGCCCGCCCGGAGGGCGGGCTGCACCCGAGCAGCACCAGAAGCAGCGGGAGGCCGGGGAGGAATCGCATGGTTTTGTCGGTGTGGGGGCCTTGCGTCCTAGCCGGTGCGGGAATTTTTTGTCGCGGTGTCAAGCCGCTCCCACAGTTGAAATCCTCGGGGCGGGCGGATCAGGCGGGGATGCCGGCCTTGCGGCGGCGTTCGGCCAGCTCGGCGGACATCCTCAGGGTGGTGCCCTTGTTCAGGCCGCAGGCGGCGACGGAGAGCACGCAGCCCACGAAGAAAAGGCCGACGACAATGCTGGAGCAGGCGCGGTAGCCGGCGATGGCGTTGGGAGCGGAGGGCAGATGGGTTTCATAACCCCAGAAGCCGGCGAGAATCCAGAGCAGACCGGCCGAGCCGAGGGCGAGGCCGGACTTCAGGGAGAAGCCGATGGTGGCGAACACCATGCCGGTGAAGCGGCGGCCCGTCTGCCACTCGGAGTAGTCCGCGGCGTCGGCATACATCGCCCACATGATGGCGCAAGTCGGGGCGTAAACGATGGAGCCGGTGATGGCGAGGAGGACCATGCCCCAGGTGGCGTCGGGCGGCAGCAGATACATCGCAAAGGCGTTGAGGGCGGCGAGCGAGAAGCAGACGAGGGCGACGTTCTTGCGGCCGAATTTCGCGGACAGGCCCGACGACAGCATAATGAAGAGGATGGTGGTGCCCGTGCCGATCATGTTGACGATGCTGTTGAAGACGTCGGCGGCGTTGGTGGCGGTTTCGCGGGTGCCGTGGACGATGTAGCCCATCCAGTCGGCGAGGCTGCCGGTGGGGGCGGGGTCCGGCGTAGTGAGGCCGAATTGCGCGACCCAGTCGAACATCGCGCCCTTGTCGGCGTATTGATGATAGTAGTTGTAATGGGCGCCGCCGCGGAAGGTGAGCATGGCAAAGTGGAAGGCTGTGTAGATGAACAGGGCGATCCAGGGTTTGTTCTTCAGCAGGTCGAGGAAATCCTGCTTGGGGGAGGACCTGGTCTCGACGACGGGCTTGATGCGCTCCTTCGTGGTGAAGAACGTGACGAGGAAGAGGATGAAGCAGAGCACAGCCCAGATGGTCATGGTCATCTGCCAGCCGTGCTGGCGGTCGGAGCCCTGGGCGAACTTGGCGACGAGCGGCAGCGTGAGGCCGCCGACGATGAACTGGGCGATGTTGGCCGAGATGAAGCGGTAGGAGTTGAGCTTGGTGCGTTCGTTGAGGTCGGCCGTCATGACGCCGCCCAAGGCGGAATACGGCATGTTGTTCATCGAGTAGAGGGTCATCAGGATCGTGTTGGTGATGCCGGCGTAGGCGATCAGGGCGCCCGTGCTCCAACCCTGCGGGGTGGTGTAGGCGAGGATCATGACGACGGCCCAGGGCAGGGAGGTCCAGAGAACCCAGGGGCGGAACTTGCCCCACCGCGTGTTGGTGCGGTCGGCGATGATGCCCATGATGGGATCGAACGCGGCGTCCCACAGGCGGGGCCACAACAGGATGGCGGCGGCGGCGCCGGCGGAGAGTCCGAAGACGTCGGTGTAGAAGCTCGTCTGGAAGAGCACCATCGACATGAACACGAAGTTCGCCGCGGCATCGCCGGCGCTGAAGCCGGCCTTCTCGATGAAGGAGAGTTTCTGGTTGGGTTGGACGGTTTCGCTCATGGAGGTGCGGGGCTGGGGCGGGGGCGGGAGGGGAGGTTATTCGCGGAGCCAGAGGCAGGCGGTGACGCCGCGCGGGTAGTAGCGGCTGCCGCAGGAGACGCCGGTGTCGCTGCGGATCTGGTCGCACATGGCGTCGCGACCGCAGCCGGGGGTGCGCTGCCAGTCGGCGTGCACGCGGTCGGCGGCGCGGGCGGCCGCGTTCAGGGCCTCGGGGAAAAGGCGGCGGACGATGTGCTGCGCGAGGGCGATCTTGGAGAACCAGGTGTTGTTGCTGGTGCTGCTCATCTTCCAGCCGCCGGTGGCGGCGTCGAGGCAGATGCCGGGCTGGAGGGATTGGGCGAGGTGCCGGCGGAGCTGGGCGAACAGCGGGGCGAAGCGGCCGGCCGGATCGGTGGCATCCTTGTAGCCGAGGAAGAGCGGATAGACGAAGCCTTCGACGGCGGGGAGGATGCGCGAGCGGTTGCCGTTCTCGAAGACGGCGGGGAAGAAGCCGGTGTCTTCCTCGAACTTCGTGGTGAGCGTGCGGGCGGTGAGGTCGGCCGAGGCGCGGGCGGCGGCGGAGTCGGCCGCGAGGCCGAGCGTGGCGAAGGCGCGTTCGAGCAGCACCCAGGCGCCGAGGGCCTTCACGGAAAGGTAGAGATTGTTGCGGGCCTGGCCGAGGCTGACGTCGAGGCTGTCGTAGGTGGTGATTTCGGCGCCGGCGCCGACGCGGGCGGAATCGTGCTTGAGGATGCCGTTGCGCTTCGCCGGATCGGGGTGGTCGCGCCGCCGGAGGCTCCCGGCGCACGCGAGGAGGGTCCGCCGGTTGGCGCGCAGCCAGGCGCGGTCGCCGGTGCTGGCGGCGTAAGTGCAGGCGGTGAGCACCCAGTTGAGGAGCTGCTCCATCGTCATGTGCGAGAAGCAGCCGTGCTGGCCGTCGCACTCGTAGCTGGAATGGCCGGACGGGGTGAAGAAATTGTTCACGCCCATGTCGTGCGTGAAGGAGAGGCCGTGCTGGTCGCGGTAGCTGTAGCGGCGGACGAACAGGTCGAGCGTGTCGCGCACGGCCCAGGGGTGCCACTGCAGCTCGAAGAAGAGGTGATCCACCGTGAGGTCGAAGGTGTTGATCATCCGGTATTCGCCCTCGTTGACGACCCAGAGCGGTTTGCCCTTGGACCAGAGCAGCTCGGTGCTGCCGAGGTAGCTGTGGGTGGCCTGGGCGATCAGGAACTTCTGGTCGGCGCTGAGGCGGCTGCGTGCCAGCTCGCGGTCGCGCCGGGCGGCGAGCTGCGCGTAACGCTGGTATTCCTGGAGGCCGTGGACGAGCACGTCCTCCAGGTCGGCGAAGACCCGGGTATAGGCATAACCGGCGGTGATGCCGGTGGTGACGGGGCCGGCGGCGTAGAAGCCGAGCACGAGCGGGAAGCGTTTCCGCCGTCCGGCGGGCACGGTGAAGACGAGGGCGGTCTCGCCGGCGATCACGTGCAGGCCGCGGTAGTCGAAGAATTTCGGGTTGAGGATGTCGAAGCCCTGTTTGAGCGCGACGCCCTTGCCGGGTTTGGTCGCGTAACCGAAGCGACCGCCGTCGGCGAAGCCGGCGAGTTCCGCGCAGGTGTCGCCGAGCGGGCGGAGGGTGTCCTCGCAATTGCCGACGCCGAAGATCAGCTCGACCGGGGCGGCGCCGGCGCGGTTGTCGTATTCGATCCAGCCGGTGACGAGCGGGGCGAGGTGGAACCGGGCCGCGGAGCGCGCCATCTTCGCCGGGTCGGGCACCTTGCCGAAGGGGCTGAGCAGGGAGAAGCCGAAGCGGCCGGCGTCGGCGCGCCAGGTGTCGCTGGCCCAGCCGAGCGTGCGCCGGTAGTCCGCGGGGCGCAGCGCGTCGAACCCGTGGGGCGGCTGCACGACGGTGGCGTCGCCGGTGAAGGCGCCTTCCTGCGATTTCGGCGGGGTCAGGAAGGGCAGGAGGCGCCAGCGGTTGGCCGTCACCGTGCGATAGCCGATGTAGAGGTTCTGCCGCGCAGGGCCGCGCAGCGACTGCCCGAAGCCGCCGGGGGCGTCGACCAGTCCTGCGGTGAAGCTTGCAAACGCGCCGAACGGGGAATGTTGCGTGTGGTAACTTTCCTCCATGACTGGCGCGCTTGGGGTGGGGTAACGGCGGGGGCCGGCCGGATCGCGGCCGGCCCCGGGCTCAGCCGTGGAGATACTGCATGAGAAGGTTTTCGAGATATTCCTGCTTGCCGGACCTGGGGGTGGGTTCGCCCAGCTTGGTGAGGACGAGTTTCTCGAGGGACTTGAAGCCGGCCCTGCCCTTCTCGATGTCCTTGCCGTAGCCGGTGTCGTAGGAGCTGTAGCGCTCGGCGACGAACTGCTCGAACTTGCCCTCGGCGAGGATGCGGCGGGCGATTTTGAAGGCCAGGGCGTAGGCGTCCATGCCGCCGATGTGGGCGTGGAACAGGTCCTCCGGGTCGATGGAGGGGCGGCGGAGCTTGGCGTCGAAGTTGAAACCGCCGGTGCCGAGGCCGCCGGCCTTGAGGATCGAGATCATGGCGAGGGTGAGCTCGCGCACGTCGGTCGAGAACTGGTCGGTATCCCAGCCCAGGAGGAGGTCGCCGGTGTTGGCGTCGATCGAGCCGAGCATCTTCGCGGAGGCGGCCACCTCGATCTCGTGCTGGAAGGTGTGCCCGGCGAGGGTGGCGTGGTTGGTCTCGATGTTGAACTTGAAGTGCTTTTCGAGGCCGTAGGTGCGCAGGAAGGCGATGCCGCTGGCGACGTCGAAGTCGTATTGGTGCTTCGTGGGCTCCTTCGGCTTGGGCTCGATGAGAAACTGGCCCTGGAAACCGATCTCCTTCGCGTAATCCACCGCCATGTGCAGGAAGGCGGCGAGGTGGTCCTGCTCGCGCTTCAGGTTGGTGTTGAGGAGGGTTTCGTAGCCCTCGCGGCCGCCCCAGAAGACGTAGTTTTCGCCGCCCAGCTCCAGCGTGACCTCGAGGGCCTTCTTCACCTGCGCGGCGGCGTAGGCGAAGACGTGGGCGTCGGGGTTGGTGGCGGCGCCGCACATGTAGCGCGGGTTGGAGAACAGGTTGGCCGTGCCCCAGAGGAGTTTCACACCGGTGGCCTTCTGCAGGCCCTTCGCGTGGGCGACGATCCGGTCGAGGATCCGGTTTGACTCGGCGAGCGTGCGGCCTTCGGGCGCGATGTCGCGGTCGTGGAAGCACCAGAACGGAGCCTCGATCTTCTGGAAGAACTCGAAGGCCGCATCCATGCGCGCCTTGGCGACGGCAACCGGATCCTTGCCGCGCTCCCACGGGCGGACGATGGTGCCGGGGCCGAAGGGATCGGAGCCGACGCCACGGAAGGCGTGCCAGTAGGCGATGGAGAAGCGCATGTGCTCCTTCATCGTGCGGCCGTCGATGACCTCGGACGGGTTGTAGTGCTTGAAGGAAAGGGCGTTGGCGGAACGCGGACCTTCGTAGCGGATCTTGCCGACCTGCGGGAAGTGAGTGTTCAGGGATTTCATCAATAAAGGCAGTTGCTGCCATCGCGAAGATGGCTGCAGGGGTAGCAAAGGCCAGCTTCCGAAGGGCATATAGCACCCACAAGGGGTGGACCATACTAACTATAGACTTGAAGAATCGGAATTGCTGGCTTGGGTAATGCGCACCTACCCCACACGAATGAGCGAAAGGCGCGTTACCCTGTCCGACATTGCGCAACGCGCCGGCGTGCACGTCACCACCGTGTCGCTGGCCATGCGCAATCACCCCCGACTGCCCGAGGAGACGCGCAAGCGGATCCAGGCCCTGGCCCAGGAGATGGGCTACACTCCGGATCCCCTGTTGCGGGCGCTCGTCGCCTACCGCGGCGGGGTGATCGAGCGGCGCAACACGCCGACACTCGCCTACGTGACCAACTGGACGACGGAGTGGGGCTGGAAGAACGTGACGGCCCATCCGGAATTCTACGCCGGCGCCCTGGCCAAGGCCGCCGAACTCGGCTACAAACTCGAGCATTTCTGGATGCGCGACGAGGGCATGAGCCAGGAACGCCTCGGCCAGATCCTGTATTCGCGCGGCATCAACGGCCTCATCATCGCCTCGCACAGCCGCGAGATGGGCGACGCGCTCCAGTTCAAGTGGGAGAACTTCAGCGCGGTGAAGATCGACTACTTCCCGCACCAGCCGATGCTGCACAACGTCACCAACAACCAGTGCGACATCGTGCGGCTTGCCATGCAGAAGGTGCTGTCCGCCGGCTACCGGCGCATCGGTTTCGTGATGCACCGCGGCTGGGACCACGCGGTGGACCACCTCTGGACCGCGGGCTACCTCTGCGAGCAGCAGGTGCTCAGGCCCCGCGAGCGGCTGCCCGTGCACCTTTTCCCCGAGCCCGAGCCGCGCGAGCGCTGGCTCAACGAGAGCGCGGCCGAGGTGTTCCCCGATCCGAAGGCCTTCATGGCCTGGTTCCGGCGGCACAAGCCCGAGGTCATCATCAGCAAGGCCTCGTTCGTGCTGCCCATTCTCAGGAAAATGGGCCTGGCCGTGCCCGACGATGTGGCTTTCGTGGACGTGTTTCTCTCCGATTTCAGCGGAGCGGTCGCGGGCGTGCGGCAGAACCACGAGACCGTCGGGGCGCTGGCCGTGGAAATCCTGGCCGGGCAGTTGCAGCACAACAAATACGGCGTGCCCGAGATACCGACCACCACCTTTGTCGAGGGCACCTGGTTCGACGGCCGGTCCTGCCCGACGCCGGTCGCGTCACCGGCCACGCCGGGCTTGCGGATGGTGGCGGTCTGAGTCCTCTTGGGCGTCCGCCTTTCCGCATGAGCACCTACCTCCCCGATCCCCAACGTTACGACCACATCGCTTACGCCCGCTGCGGGCGCAGCGGCCTCAGGCTGCCGAGGCTTTCCCTCGGCCTCTGGCACAACTTCGGCGGCGTGGACCCGCTGGAAAACCAGCGGGCGATGCTGCGGCGCGCCTTCGACCTCGGCATCACGCATTTCGACCTGGCCAACAACTACGGCCCGCCCCCCGGCTCCGCCGAAGAGAACTTCGGCCGCCTGCTGCGGCAGGATTTCGCGGCGCACCGCGACGAGCTGATCATCTCCACCAAGGCCGGCTACTACATGTGGCCGGGACCCTACGGCGAGTGGGGTTCGCGCAAATACCTGCGCGCCTCGCTCGACCAGAGCTTGCGGCGCATGGGCCTCGACTACGTGGACATCTTCTATTCGCACCGGCCCGATCCCGAGACCCCGCTGGAGGAGACGATGGGCGCCGTGGCCGACGCGGTGAAAGCCGGCAAGGCGCTCTACGCCGGGGTGTCCAACTACAACGCCGCGCAGACGCGCCAGGCTGCCGCCATCCTGAAGAGCCACGGCGTGCCGCTCCTCATCCACCAGCCGAAATACAACATGTTCGAGCGGTGGGTGGAGCCCGAGCTGCTGGCCACCCTGACCGAGATCGGCGCCGGCTGCATCCCCTTCTCGCCGCTCGCGCAGGGCCTGCTCACCAACCGCTATCTCGCGGGCATCCCCGAGGATTCGCGCGCCGGCAAGCCGACCGGCTTCCTCAAGGCCGGTCAGATCACGCCCGCCGTGCTCGCAAAGGTGAAGGCGCTCAACGAGCTCGCCCAGCAGCATGGCGCCACGCTCGCGCAGTTCGCCGTCCTCTGGCTGCTACGCCGGCCCGAGATCACCACCGTGCTCATCGGCGCCAGCAAGGTCGCGCAGATCGAGGACATCCACGCCGGCCTGAAGCTCGCCCCGCTTTCGGCGGACGAGCAGGCGAAGGTCGAGCGGATCCTCGCGGGCTGAGCCGTAGCGGCGGTCCATGGCTGCCGTCCGTGCCACGGCCATGGGGAGGGGCTTTATGCCTCGACGTTGCGTCCGTCTCAATCCGGCCGGGGGAGGTTGACGAAGAGGGCGGGCGGAGGGGCGGTGCGCTGGTGCTTGCGCCAGTCGGCGATGAGCTGCTTGCGGGTGGCCTTGGCATCGGCTGCGGTGAGCAGGCGGCCCTGCTTCTGCTGCTCGAAGGCGTCGTCCACGCCGTTGCCGTTGGCGTCGGCGTAGAGGGGGTTTTCGTCGGACTGGACCAGGCCGTTGACCATGGCGCCACCCTCGCCGGCGCGGACGCGGAACTGGCCGTGCTTGATGGAAGCATCCAGCGGCAGATCCTCGGCGACGAGCCAGGCGCTTTGGTAAAGGTCCCACGAACCGTCGGAGCGGTCGAGGCGCACGGTGAGGACGGAAAAGGAGCCGAGCGGTTTCCCCTCGAACTGTTGCAGCGGCACATGGATGCCGAGCAACCGCCATTTTGAGTTCTCGTCCGCCGCGAGCTGGGCGTAGCCATCAATCTCGCTCTCGATGATGCCCAACCTTGCGCCGCCCGCCTCGACGATTGTGCCAACGGAGCCATAGACCGAGAAGGAGACGAAGACCAAATCCTTTGCCCCACCCCGCAGCGGCCGGGACCAGTCGGTGTTCGTGTCCAAGGTCAGGAACTTCACGCCGCGCTTTTCGCCGTTGCGTGCGCCAAGTGTGCCTTGAGTGGAGAGCGTATCCGAGGAGAACTTCGTTTGGGTAGTCCGCTCGGCGAGTTGCGGCAGACCTAGAGGTCTTATAACGACTTGGGAATATCCAGTGGAAACCAACACTGTCAGAAGAATGGCAAACGATAAGAGGTGAAGTTTCATGATAGAAATGAAGGTCTATCGGCGCTTCAACCACACCATCACCAGCGCAACCAACACAAAAGCCGTGGCAATCCCCCACAGTGTTTTAGCGGAAATGATCGAATGATCGCGGGACATCCCGCCTTCAGGCGCTTCGTCGGCGCGCGCAATATCTGTGTCGATCACCTGTGGTTGTGTGTGACCGACGGCATCCTTAGGCGCGCCGAGCAAATCCATGGCCTGATGCCGATTCATAGCGGCTCGTTCCTTAATACGCCGCAAAGCGATTTCAGCCATAACAATCAAGCTGTCACCCGCAAAATCCTTCCCAACAATTAAACTCCGCTCGGATAGAAATTTTTGCAGAGCCGGCAGCACCGATTCATCGCCATGCCTCTCCAAGATTCCAAGCGCTTGAGGCTTGATGAATTTGTCGTCTTCAAATTGAAGGGCATTGACCGCAAACTCAGCGACCTTGTCGGGGTGCTTTTCCGTGAGATATTTCAAGGCAAGGAAAACCCATGCCCTTCCGTTTCGCGACACATCGCTTTTGAATTCGGCCGCGAGGAAGCTCAAAATTCGATCATCTCCCCCCTTGACCAAAAACATCGTCTCCAAGACGGCTTTCCGATACTCGTCATCATCCGCTTGCTGAAAAATGTTTTGCAGCACAGAGAGTATTTCAGGTCCGTTTGCGGCTATGGACGCCTTGATTTGCCGGTGATGCTCGTCTCGATCTTCGGCATATGCAAAGCTGTCTATCGCCAACTTCGTTTGCTGCTGAAGATCGCCACGAACGGGAGTTTGGTCCGACCTTCCTTGGTGTGTATCCTGCGCCACCGCCATCGCGAATATTGTCATCCAAATTAGAATCGTAAGTCGCATATGCATACCCTAATTTTGAGTGCGTGGATTGGAATGGATACGTGCCTCTTGATCCGCGTTTAAGCGTTTCGTCGCCGTGAAACTGTTGCTTGATGAGGTAGATTTCCACGTTAACAGATTAAAGTCGTCACCAATTCCGGAATAGTGTCCTATGTCTGCCAACAAGTGCGCTAGCTCGTGAGCGAGTGTGAAAGGCGTCATGGTGAGTGCTGAGACGAACGCGTTGTAGCGATACGGAGCCTCGTCCCCTCCTGAATAATGGTATTCTGCGAGCGCGTGCCCCCTATCGATGTCTCCAAGGCCAACCGCCGCATTCACGTAAAACACATGAATATCCATGTTGTTTCCTGCCGTGCCCGAAGCTTGAATTAGCGTCCGTGCTTCACTGTGAACTTTGTGGGACTCGCTAGAAACGGTGAGTCCTGTAGTCTGAATTTCTACATTAGACGGCGGATCAATCACTGGAATCTCACTGTCCCAAGTGAGCTTTAGGCCGACCTGCGCGTATCTTTCCTGCGCGATCTTGAGATGAGATTCGACGGTAGCTTGGTCGGCTACTGGCGTGCCACCTTCAGCCTGAGCCCTGTTTCGAAGTATCACAACATTGACATGTATAGTTGGCTTTCCGGTCCGGACTGGGACCGCCGCCTCGACATCGACTCGCAGGGGAAATGATGGCGCGGAATTTGCCAGATATTGCGCCCTCACCTTGCCTCCGAGAGCAACGATTCTGGTGCGATCATTTGTGGCATCATCCGAAACAAATGCGACTTGATGGTCGTCATCCTTATCGTCGGACATCAGCAATAGCGCTTTGGAGATCAAAGCCGTGTTGCTGGTTGGATCGTCCTCCAGGATTATTCGGTTCTTCTGCAGATCTGCCCTGCTATCGGAATAAAGAAGGTCTTGCATGGTGGGACCCGGCGGCTCAGTCCAAAGCAGCACTTCAGGATTGGTCCCTCTCTTGCTGGGATCTATTACTCGAATGTAGTAGCGGTCGGAGTCGGCATCTGGGTCCAGTGCGTAAGGATGGTATTCATCAATTACATCGGGCTCCGTCAACTTGGCGACTTTCAGTTGAGAAACTGGATTCTTGTCCCTGTCCAAAATCTGTATGGTCCAACCGGTATTCGGCATGGCCAGCACGAACGTAAAAGGTTGTTCTCTATTATCAAGTTTGAGCTTCACGACGACCTGGCCGTTCGGGAGAGGCAAAATCGGTGACACGTCCAGAATCTTGCCGACGCCATTGATCGTTGTGGTTACGCCGTTGACCACTTTCTCGATGATCCACGTCAGTCCGTGCCCGCCGGTTTCGATGGGGATTTCCTGCCCGTTTTCGGCGTAAACGGGGATCATGAGCTTGCCGTCGGCCGGCAGGTTGACGGTCGCGGTTTCCTCGGAACCGACCTGGGTGGGGATGAGATCGTTGCCGTTTGTATCTTTGATACCCACCTTCACCAGCGGCTTGCCCTCCTCGACGAGGAAATACTGGGCGCGGTTGAACAGCCCGGGGTCGAAGATGTCGTGGTAGATTTCGTGCCAGCCGGCGGTGGCGAAGCCGGGGAGGCTGAGCAGCGGATACCAGCGGTTGCGGTTGATGTCCGTGAGCCGGGAATAATCGACGTAGATCTGCTGCGGCCGGTCGGCCTCCGTCTCCACCCGGAAGGCGATGCGGAAATGGGTGTCGTAACCGACCTCGAAGTTGACCTGCGGCTCCCACCACCGCGTGTAGTTGTCGTAAAGGGTGCCGGCATACAGATTCCCGATGGTGGTGAGCCAGGCCTGCACCGGCACGCCGATGAGGTCGATCCTCTCGGTCTGCCAGGAATCGATGTAGAAATAGAAACGCGGCGAATTGCTGCCCGTGACCTTGTCGAGGATGCCGTCGCCGTTGGTGTCCATCCAGAAGACCGCGGCGGCGGTGCCGGCTCCACCGCCTCCGCCGCTGGTGGTGACGCCGTAGGTGGCGGCGGCCGACCAGTTGGTGGCGGCGTCGCGGGCCTGCACCTCGACGATGTGCGCACTGCCGGCGGCCAGGCCGGTGAAGGTGTGGCTGGTGTAGGTGCCGACATCCGTGAAGGCGCCGCTGTCGAGGCGCACGCGGTAGCCGGCGACAGCCTCGCCCGAGGGCGCGGTCCACGAAACCGTGAAGCCAGTATCGGTCACACCGGAAATCTGCAGGTTCTGCGGCGCGCCGGGAGCGGAGCCGTCCACGGTGATCGAGGCACTCGCGGTATTGGATTGGTTGTAGCCGGCGGAGGCGGCGCGATACACCGTGACGGTGCGGGGGCCGGCCGTGTTGAACGTGACTGTCTTGCTGGCGCCCGTGCCCGAGGCATCGCCGCCCCACACGTAGTCGCCCGTGCCGCTGCCGCCCGAGGCGGTGAACAGCACGCTCTGGCCGGAGGCGACCGTCTGCGAGGAAGGGGAAAGGCTCACCGGGCCCTGGCCGGCGTTGCTCACGGTGACGGAGACGGTGTTGGGCGTGCAATACCACGCGCTGTCGTCGTTCATGGCCCCGCGGAAGACGTAGGTGCCGGGCGTGTTGAGGGTGAGCGTGAGGTTGCGGGTGCGGGAGCCGAAGTAGCCGCCCAGATCGTAGGCCCCGTTGTTCGGCGGCGTTTCGGTGCCGGTGTCGCCGGGGCCGTAGAAGCCGTTGGTCGGGCTGGTCTGGTCGATGTTGATGTAGCGCAGGTTGCCGTTGGCGTCGGTGGCGTCCACCGACACGACCACCTGCTGGCCGGTGTAAATGGAGGCGGGGTTGACCCGGACCGTGCCCGTGGGCGGCTGGTTGGGGTTGATCACAGTGATGGCGACGGTGGCGGAGTGGACGCCATGCCCGGCGCTGTCGTGCCCGTAGGACCGCACATACCAGGTGCCGACCTGATTGAAGGTGAAGCCGGCGCTGCGGGTGGAATTGCCCGCGCTGCCGACCGGGCCGCCCATGTAGGGCTCGCCGTAGGCGAAGCCGCCCTGCCAGTTCCAGCTGCCGTCGGGCCGCTGGATGTCGAGGTTGTGCGAGACAAGGTTGCCGTCGGGATCGGTGGCCTGGCTGGTGAGGGTGAGGGCCTGGTTGAGGTTGATCGTCTGGGCAGAGGGAGCCAGGAGTGTGACGGAGGGCGGGGTGTTGGGCGGGGCGCCCTGGACGACGGTGAGGCGGAAGCCGCTGCCCCAGGAGCCGGAGTCCACGTAGCCGGGCGCGATCACGCTGTCCTGCGCGTCGGTCCAGAAATACCAGTCGCCGTCCTGGTCGAGGTTGACGGTCCAGGCGACCTCGCCGTAGCCGCCGCTCTGACCGACGAAGTTGCCGGCGTTGTTGTCGAGGCTGCCGTTGGGATGCCAGATCTGCGGGCGGATGCCGGTCAGGTTGCCGTTGGCATCGGAGGCCTTGTAGCGGACGGTGACCGCGGTGCTGCCGCCGTAGGGCCGGGTGAGGCTGGCGCCGGAACCGTGGCCATCGACGGTGACCCAGGCGGAGGGCGGGCTGTTGGGAGGAGCACCGTTGACCGTGACGGAGTGGGAGGAGTAGTCGGTTTCGCCGTAATAGGAGTAGGCCTCGGCCGAATACGAAACGGTCTGTGGGGAGCTGTCGTTGAAGGAATTGCTGGCGGTGGCCGTGCCATAGGGTCCCGTGGAACCGCCGCCGGCTTGGGCGCCGTTGCGGTAGAGTTCAAGCACGGCATAGGGGTCGCCGGAATTGGAGGGTGAGAAGTAGGCCTGGACCGAAACGCTGTAGCCTTCGTTGACGTTTACCGAGCCTGGTGCGCTCCAGTAGAAGGTGAATCCGGCGTGGGCGGGAGCCGCGACCGCGGCAAAGAGGCCGGCGAGCAGGAGGAGGCGGGTTTTCACTTGCGACCTCCCTTCGCGATCCGCCTCGCGCTGGCCAAGGGGTCGCGGTAGGCGTCCACGTCGCGGATGACGCCGTCGGCATCCACCAGGTAGAGGGCGACGCCCATGGTGAGTTGGAGCTGGCGGGCCAGCGGGCCGTCGAGTCCGTCACCGTCGTAGAACTGCGCGCCAGGCAGGCCGGCGGCGGCGGCCTTGGCGGTGGCAACGTCGGCATCGAGGTTGATCCCGATGAACGCGAAATCGCGCCGCTCGGCCGCGAGCCGGCGCACCGCTTCCTTGATGCCGGCGCTTTGGGCGGTCCACACGTAGATTGCCAGCGGCTGGCCGCGGGCGGCGTTCACCGCGGCATCGACCCCGGCCAGGCGGAGCGGCCCGCCCTCGAGGGCGAGCCGGGCGAGCACGCGCTGGGCGCCGCGCTTGAATTGCGGCGGCGCCGGTGAATCCAGCAACGACTCGGCCAGGCGCCGGGCCTTTGGCGGATTCTCGGCCTTGGCGAGGGAGAGCTGGTAACCGTAGCCCTCGGGCTCATAGGGAAACTCGCGCATCAGCTCGGCCGCGTGGTCGGCGTGGGCCTGGAGCTGCTGGTCGCGGGAGGAAAAGTGGCGGCGCTTCAGCCGCGCCTGTTCGAAGGCGATCTTCACTTCGAGCCGGTCGCGCACCGGCTTGGACTTGTCGTCGAGAAAGGTTTTCACCTGCGCGACCGTGTCGGCCGAGAGGTCGGCGGCGTCCCTGTCGCCACGGATCAACTCCCCGAGCGACTGCTTCGTCGCCCCGGGACCGCTCTGGGCCAGCACCGCCGGCGGAAGACAGACGGCGGTCAACAGGAGCGCAGCGAGACCGAGATGACGGCGCAGCGCGCAAGCAAACGGCAAAGCCCGCAAACGCCAGAAGGCAACGGACCGGAGACGGAACAGCATACGGAACGGGGATGGGGGTTGCCGCGATCGGGGCCCGTTCCGTTCGCGTCTGGCGCGATTAGCTGCCGCAGGGAGGGGGTATCAGGACAACCCAAATTTTCGGGAAAGCGTGTCACATCGCAAAAAACACGAGCCGGCCTCTGTAAGCGATGCATCGGGCTCCGGCGCACGGAGCTGCATGCCGCCTACGGCAGGTCGCGGCCGAATTGCCGGCGAAACGCCCGCCGGAGGTCATCCGCCATTGCCGGCGGCGTTCGCGGCTGGCGGCGCACCTCCTCCCAGTGGCGCCGCGCGCCGGCTTCGTCGCCGGAGACGATATGGTAGAAGGTGAGCGACACGAGCGCCATGGGATGCCCGGGCTGGCGGGCGAGCGCTTCGCGCAGGGCGGCGAGGCCTTCTTCCGCGCGGTCGGCGGCGAAGGCGGTGTTGGCCAGCTCCACGAGCGGCGTCGCTTCGCTGGGGCGCAGCGAGTGGCTGAGGCGGAACGCGGCGATCGCCTCCGCCAGCCGGCCCTGGGCCTTCAGCCAGCGGGCGCGTTCGAGCTGCAGGCCGGGCGATTGCGGACAGTGCCCGAGGGCCTGCTGCAGCGCGGTGGAGGCGGCGGCCTCCTGGCCGAGTCCGCGCAAGGCGCCGAGCAGGAGCATCCAGGCATCGGCATCGGCCGGGTTGACGGCGACGGCCTGCTCCAGCTTCCACTTGGCTGAGCCGTAGTCCCGGTCGGCGAGATAAATCTGCGCAGCTTGCCGAAAATAGGAACTGACTCCGGGCGCAAGCGCGGTGGCGCGCTCGAGCAGGGCGAGCGCCCGGGCGGTGTCGCCGGAAGCGCGTGCGACCACGGCGGCAACGCTCAGGCGGTAGGCGTCGAAGCACACGGCGGCCAGTTCGTCGAGCCACGGATCGGGCAGGTCGGTGAACTCGCGCCCGGCGATCCGCGCGCGCAGCTCCTCCGCGGCGGCCGGCTCGCCGAGGCGCTCGCGGACGGTCACGAGCAGGGAAAGCGCGCCGATGAAGTCGGGGTTGCTGGCGAGCGCGGTTTGCAGATGGCCGCGTGCACCGTTCCAGTCATGACGCTCCATCGCACAACGCGCGAGACCCAGGAGGGCGTAAGGTTCGCCAGGAAAATCGCGCAATACGGCTTCGTAGGCGCCTTGTGCGTCCGGAGGAAGGCCGGCCTTCAGCAACACGTCGGCCTCGCGCAGTCGTGCGGGCTTGTAGTCTGCCGCCAGCGCGGCGGCCTGGCGTCGCAGCGGCCGGGCCTCGTCCGTCCGTCCGAAGTCGGCGAGGATGGCGGCCTGCAGGTGCGGCCAGCGGGCTTCGCGCGGCTGGATCGCGCGCAAGCCGTCGTAGCAGAGCAGGGCCTCGGGATAGAAGCCGTTGGCGTGATAAAGCCGGCTGAGCGCCGCCAGGCCGGAAGCGGAATGCCGCCAGGAGCGGGCGTCGGCGTCGGCTTCGGCGAGCCGGGTGCCGAGTTCCGCCGGCCAGCCTTGGAGCGGGGGAATGGCGGGCAGATGCTGCGCGACGAGGCGCTGGCGTTGCGTCGTGCGCACCGTCCACCAGCCGGCGGCGCCGAGGAGGGCGGCGGCGAGCAGGATAATCAGGAGGCGGACGCGGGGCATTGCGAGGACCGCAGCAGGGGCGCCGCGGCTCCCAAGGAAGGGTCAGGGTTTCGTCGCCGGCCGCCAGAGCGTGATGCGGTCCATGCGGTCAAAGGGCGGGTAGGAGTAGAAACCGGCCGTGACGATGGAGGGCCGGCCGGAGCCGTCGAGGTCGCCGGCGGCGCAGGTGATGAGCTGAATCGGCGCATGGGCCAGCACGTGCTGGGTGAAATTCATCTTCCCGTCGTTGCGAAAGGCGACGAGCGCCACTGACTCGGGGTTGCTCCAGTCGTTGAAGCCGCTGACGCAAACGATGTCCATGACGCCGCGGCCCTCGAGATCCACACCGACCGGGGCATAGGCGCCGGGCAGGTCGGCGATGCGGTGGTAGCGGAAGTTGCCGCTGCCGGCGTTTTCCAGCCATTGCACCCCGTGCCACGGGCGCTTGCCGGGGTCGGCGTAGGCGAAGCCGTCGCCGTTGGTGTAGAGGAGGTCGGGCCGGCCGTCGCGGTTGAGATCGCACAGGCTCAGGCCGCTGCTGCCGTAGTCCTCGTTGGTGGAACCGAAGAGGATCCTGCCGGTGAAGTTGCCCTTCCCGTCGTTCTCGAAGAGGTGGATCTCCTCCCACTGCTGGGAGACGAGGGCGACGATGTCGAGGGTGCGGTCGCCGTTGAGGTCGGCGACGCAGACGTTGATGGTGCCGGAGAGGTTCAGGAGGATCTGGCTCTCGAACCGCCAGCCGCCGAGGTTGCGCATCCAGCGGATCTCGCCCTGGTCGTAGCCGAACTGGCCGACGGCGAGATCCAGGCGGCCGTCGCCGTCGAAGTCGCCCGCCCGGATGTCGGTCACCCGCGCGATGCGCTCGGCGATGACGCGCTTGGTGAAGTTCTGGCGGCCGTCGTTCTCAAGGATGATGACGGAGCCGATCCTGTCGTTGTTGGGGAACACCTCGCCCATGCAGGCGACGAGCAGGTCGAGGTCGCCGTCGCCGTCCAGGTCCACGGCCTCGACGTGGACCGGCGACGGCAGGGCGGCCATGAGCGTGGATTCGGCGAACTGCGCGGGCGCGGTCTGGCGCAGCCACACGACGCCGTTGAGCTTGTCGTCGCAGGCGAGGATGTCGTTGCGGCCGTCGCGGTCGAGATCAGCGATGTTCACGTGGGAAATCCACGGTTTGCCCTCGAAGGGGTTGCCGATGGATTCGCGGGTGAAGCGCTCGAGATCCTTCACGACAGGGGTCCGGGCCACGGTCCTGGGTGCCGGCGGCACGGAAGGGCCGCAGGCGCACAGAGCGAGGGCGACGCCGAGCAAGGGCAGGAGGCGAAGCAGGGAGGAGGACATCAGGGGAAGGAGTCGGGGACTGCGCCGCGGTTGAGAAAGGCGAGCGTCGGGGCCTGGGTGCGTGTCACGAGGAGGTCGGGGCGGCCGTCGCCGGTGAGGTCCACGGCGACGATGGCGCGGGCGTCGCCGGGCACGACGAGGCCGCTGCGGCGGGGTGGCACGGCTGCCAAGCCGCCGCGCCCGTCGCCCCGGAGCAATTGGCCGAGGCCGCCGTCAAAGCGCCCGATCTGCGGGACGGGGGCGTGCGAATTCTGCACCGCGGCGAGGTCGGCGCGCCCGTCGCCATCGAAGTCGCCGGCGGCGAGTCCGTGGATGGGCGCGATCTGCGCGATCCGGGGCAGGGGCGCGAAACGCCAGGTGCCGTCGGGCTGGCTCAGGAAAACGCCGCTGCGGAATTCCGTGGCGGTGAAGCGCTGCGCCGCGGCCAGGCGGTCCTCGCCGAGGATTTCCCCCAGGGTGGCGCGGGCATAGGAGTCGTTCCGCGGGTATTTCCGCAGCAGGGCGGGGATCTGGGCGCCGAGTTCCTTCCGGGTGCGCCGGGGAAAGAGGCGGCCGCCCTCGTGGTGTCCTTCGATGAGCTGGTAGGCGCCGTCGCCTTTGAAGTCGCCGTAGAAGAGCACGGCGGGGGCATCCGGTGAGGCGTGATACGGGGTGTTCAGCCCGAGGTTGCCGGCGGCGTAATCGGGCCGGCCGTCGCCGTTGAAATCGGCGCTCGCGAGCGAGCTCCACCATCCGGTGCCGGCGGCGGCGAAACCGGCCGCCTCGGTGCGGTCGGTGAAGCCGCGACCCTGCTCATTGTGGAAATGGCGCACGGTGCCCCAGTCGAGGGCGAGCAGCAGGTCCGGCCAGCCGTCGCCGTCGGCATCGCTGGAGAGCGCGGCGGTGACCATGCCGGCCTCGCGGAGCGCCGGGGCGAGCGTGGCGGTGCGGTCGCTGAAGCGGCCGCCTTCGTTGAGCCAGAGCGCGCTGCGCGGCGGCACGGGGTAGTCGCCCGGTTGCAACCGGCCGCCGATGAAAATGTCGGGATCGCCGTCGCGGTCCCAGTCGGCCGCCGTCACGGCGCCCGTGCTGACGCGCCACTCCGGCAGCGCGTCCGCCGGCGCGGGGTGGAATCCGCCGGCGCCGTCGTTCAGCCACAGTTCCGGCTGGTAGGCGGGTGTGCCGGCGGGCATGACCGCGCCGCCCTTGGTGGCGAGCACATCAAGCCGGCCGTCGGCATTGGCGTCGAGGAGCAGCACGGGACCGCCGTTCACCGGCGCGGTTGCGGAACCCAGTGTCCGTGGAGACGCGAAGCCGCCGGCGCGGCCGGGCAGAACGCGAAGCGGCTCAAGCGCGGTGGCCCCCAGCACGGCGTCGGCGTGGCCGTCGCCGTCGAGATCGCCCGTCGCGAGCGCCGGTCCGCGCCGGTCGAGGCGCAGCGGCAGCAAGGGTTGCAGCGCCGTCTCGTCCACGGGCTGTTCGCGGGCGACGAGACTGAAGCCGGATTCGCGGCTGCTTTCGACGAAGCGGGTGGCGGGGGGGGCGTCCACCGCGGCCGGCGCGGCGGGGCTGGAGGGTTCGGTGACGGTGTAACGCCGGTTCGCCGGGAGATCGGTGAAGGTTTGGGTATGGCCGCTTGGCCAGCTCACGGTGAGGCGGTCGATGGCCGGGGCGTCGCCGAGTCCGAAGTGCAGCACGGGCTCCGAGGTCGAGAGGTAGCCGCGGGCGAGCACCAACGGGCGCACCTGGATGCCGGCGGGGGTCTCGACGCGCACGGAGGCGCCGACGCCGAGGCGGTTGGAGGCGGTGCCGCGCAAGGCCACGATCACGCGTCCACCCGCGGGGCTGTCGTTGCGGAGGACGGTGACGCCGTCGCGGTAATTGGAGAAAACGAGGTCGAGATCGCCGTCGCCGTCGAGGTCGCCGGTGGCGGCGCCGAAGCTGACGCCTTTCCGGTCGAGCCCCCAGGCGGCGCCGGTGTTTTCGAAGCGCAGGTCGCCGAGGTTGCGGAAAGCGAGGTTGCACTCGGCGAGCACGGGGCTGCGCTCCATCAGGCCGACGCGTTCGCGGGCGTCTTCCGACAGCATCATGCGCGTGAGCAGGTCGGTGTTGTGGAGTTCGCGCACCATGCCGTTGGTGAAGAAGGCGTCGAGCCGGCCGTCGTTGTCGAAATCCTCGAACCGCACGGACCAGGTCCAGTCGGTGGCGGCGAGGCCGGCGAGGAAGGCGGCCTCGCGCGCGCGCCCGGCGCCGGTGCTCAGATAGAGCGCGTTGCGGGGCTGTTGCGGCGCGCCGGCCGCGGGATCGGCGGAAGGATCGAGGGTCGTGCGCGCGCGCGAGGCGGCCATGCCGCGCTGGTCCTTTTCATGCGAGGTGGCCGCCATGTCGGCGACGAGCAGGTCGAGGTGCCCGTCGTTGTCGAGGTCGCCGAGATCGGCGCCCATCGCGGAATACGGCGTGTGCGGCAGGGCGGAGGCGGCGGCGTCGGTGAAGGTGCCGTCGCGGTTGTTGCGCCAGAGTCGGTCGGGGGCGGCGAAGTCGTTGGCCACATAGAGGTCGGGCCAGCCGTCCTCATCGAAGTCCCACCAGGTGGCGGAATGGCCCTGCGTGGCGCCGCCCGCGGCGAGGCCGGCGGCGGCGGTAGTCTCGGTGAAGGTGCCGTCGCGGTTGTTGCGATAGAGCCGGTCTTCCTGTCCGTCGGGATGCGCGGCGGCGTCGAGGAGGTTGGTCTGGACATGGACATCGAGCCAACCGTCGCGGTCGTAGTCGCAGAAGGCCGCCATGCCGCTGGCGTCGCTGAGAGCGAGGCCGCGGGCGGCGGCCTCCTCGCGGAAGGTGCCGTCGCCCTGGTTCACGTAGAGGAGATTGGGCGCGCGGAACCGGCAGACGTAGAGATCGGGCCGGCCGTCGTTGTTGATGTCGGCGAAGGCCGCGCCCTGTTTCCAGATTTTTGCCGAGTCGCCGCGGTCGGCCACGCCGGCGCGCTCCGTGGCATCCTCGAACTTCCAGTCGCCGAGGTTGCGGAAGAGCCGGCAGCTTTCGGTCTTGGCGACGACAAACAGGTCGGGCCGGCCGTCACCGTCGTAGTCGGCGATGGCGACACCGGTGCCGATGGCGCCAACCTCGAATTCGTGGAAGAGGTCGCCCCACATGCGCGGGTCGTCGTAGTGGTTCGTGGTGACGATGCCGGTCCGCGCGGGAGGCAGCGGCGTGAACAGCGTGCCGGTCGCGGGTCCCGAGGGCGTGGCGAGCGGCGCGGAATCGATCGCCCCCGATGCGCCCGCCACGGCGGGAGAAAGCCAGCAGAGCGCGAGCAGGACGCGAAGGGCGGCAGGGCGGACGGCGGGCATGGGCGGGGCGGCGTTTCAGGGTGTCTGCCCGCGTGTTGCCCTGTCAAGAGACCCGCGCGGGCTTGCGTCGCCTTCGCGACGGGACTTGCATGGCAGCGTCCGCATGGCCCCGTCGTCCGCCTTTCCGAAAGCCGCCACCACCCTCTGGATTCTGCTGGTGGCGGCGGTGGTCTGGACGATGCTGAACGACCGGGCGCGCATCCGGCGGATTGGGCGGGTGACCGGCCTGCCCGAATGGTCGGTGGATGCGCCCAAGGCCGATCCGGCCTCGCCCACAGGCTATGCCGGCGGCTGGCGGCGGCTGATCCTGCCGGAGCACAATTACCGGAGTTTCCTGTGGATTGCGCAAACCCAGCGGATGCTGGCCGAGGGGAGCTGGCGCGTGCGGCACATCGACTACGAGAACGCCCCCCAAGGGCGCGCTTCCAACCTGCCGTCGCCCTATGCCTGGTGGCTGGCGGCGCTGGCACAGGCCGATCACGTGTTGACCGGGCAGCCGGCGGGCATCGCGGTGGAGCGGGCGGCGCTTTATGCCGATCCGCTGCTGCATTTGCTGCTGCTGGCCGGGGCCTCCTGGCTGGCGTGGTGCTGGCTGGGAGCGGGCAGCGCCGTCTGGCCGGTGCTCGGAGGCGCGGCGTGGTTTCCGCTGGCGGGAAATTTCCTGCCCGGCGCGCCCGACAGCGAGGGTCTGCTGGTCGGGGTGACTCTGCTGGGTCTGATCGCGTTGCTGGCGGGATGGAAATCCGAAGCCCCGGCGGAGGCGGAAAGGCGCCTGGCATTGGCGGGCGCCTGTGGCGGTTTCGGGCTGTGGCTGGACGCTCCCACGCAAATTGCCTTGGTGCCGGGATTGCTGGCCGGCGCCCTCTTGCTGCGTTTCATTCCGCGAGCCGGCGCCGCGGGTCTGGGTGCCGGCGGGCCGCCCCCCAAGGCGTGGCGCTTGTGGGGTCTGGGCGGGGCGTTGGTGGCGCTGACGGGTTACCTCGTCGAGTATGCGCCGGGCGACCTGCGCCTGCGGCTCGAGACGAATCATCCGCTCTACGCGCTCGCGTGGCTCGGGGCCGGTGAGCTGCTGGCGTGGTTGAACAGTGCCGGTGCCGCGGCGGGATGGAAGGGGCGTCTCGGTTGGCTGCCGGCGCTGATGACGGTTCTGGCGCTGCCGTCGGGCTTCGTGACGGGCGATTCGCTGCTGCCGTGGCAGCTCAAGCCCGATCCGGGCCGGATCAGCGTGCTGAACAACCTGGGGGCGGAGCATCTTTTCGCCTGGATTGGCCGCGACGGCATCAGTCTGCCGCTGGTGGCGGCGCTGCTGCCGGCGGCCTTGACCGCCGGCGCGGCGGGGCTGGCCTTGCGACGGGGTGCGCGCGGCGCGGCGGTGCTGCTGGCGGGGCCGTGGGTGGTCCTGTTGCTGCTCGCGGCCTGGCAGCCGTGTTGGTGGAGTCTGTGGCAGGTCGCGACCCTGGCCTGGTTGCTCGCGGCCGGGCCGACGGGGGCGGGTTGGGTGGCGGCGGGCCTTTCCGTGGCGATACCCGGACTCGCCGTGCTGTTCCAGCCGCGGGCCGTCGCCGCTTCCGATTCCCTTTCAGAGAGCGAGCTTGTCGGCGTCATCGAGCGCGATCTGGCCCACAGTCTGTCGCGGCAGCGGGCCGACGGCCGGTTGCTGGCGCTGGCTCCACCGGAGATGACGGCGGCACTGCATTTTTATGCGGGCGTCCGGGGGTTGGGCACCCTGGCCTGGGAAAACCGCGAGGGGTTGTCCGCCGCCGCGCGCATCGCCAGCGCCACCTCGCCCGAGGAGGCGTTCCATCTCGTCGGGCAGCGGGGCGTGACGCACCTCATCATGCCGGCGTGGGACGGGTTTCTCGACGACTATGCGGGGCTTGGCCGGGCGGGCAAAACCGGGGCGACGGCCGCACAGAACAGCCTGGTGGCGGCGATCCACCGCTGGGAGCAGCCGGGCTGGCTGCGCCCGCGGGCCTACCAGATTCCGCCGATCGCGGGCTTCGAGGAACAGCGGATCGAGGTGTTCGAGGTGGTGGACGAGCAGGACGCGCCCGGCGCGATGAGCCGGATGGCGGAGTTTTTCGTCGAGACCGGCCGTCTCGAGCTGGCGGCGGCCGCACGGCAGTCGCTGCAGCGCTATCCGGCGCATCTCGGGGCGCTCGTGGCGACGGCCAAGGTGGATGCGGCGCGACGCGAAGGCGCGGCCTTCGCCGGGACCGTGGCCCGGCTGATGCCGCTGCTGGAGGCCGGTGGCGCCCGTCGCGCGCTGCCGTGGGACCGGCGCGTGAGCCTGGCGGTCGTGCTGGCCACGGCGCACAAGGAGACGGAGGCGCGGGAGCAGCTCGAGCACTGTCTGCGTGAGGCCACGGAGGAACGGCTGCGCTCCCTTCCGACCCAGGCGCTCTTCCAACTGCTCACGCTGGCGAGGCGGCGGGGGCTGGAGTTTCCGTCTGCGCAGCTCGGGGCGCTGGCGCTCGAACTGCTCCCGCCCGAGGCGCGCGGGCGGTTGTGAGGCGCGGATCGAGGTGGGACACCCCGGGCTCTCCAGGAAGTGCTTTCGCGAGACACAGCTTGATCCCAGAAAACGCAGTGGGACACAGGGCGCACGGAAGCAAACCGGAGAAACCCAGAGGTTCGGCCAAGATTACTCTGCGCCACGCCTTCACCTGGGAGGTGAACGGCTGATGATCGACCGCGAATCCGGCGAAGGCTTCACCGTGAACTCTGTGCTGTGGCTCCACTCAACTGCGGAACTCGGGATAGGTTGCTATGTGGGGCTTTACGCCCCGACAGCCTGGGATCCGAGGACCTCTGGTCGGGGCATAAAGCCCTACCCACATGCCGATCCGAGGAAAGAAAAAGCCCGGTGGCGGCGGCCACCGGGCTTGAAGTGCGGACGGGGTCAGGTCCTCAGAACGAGAACGTGTTGGTGAGCGTCCAGACCCTGGGCTCGGGGATGCGGTAGGCGCCCGGCGAACCGTCGGGTTGGACGGTGACGGGGATCAGCTTTTTCGAAGCGAACGCGTCGCGGATGTTCAACTGCGCGCGCCACTTGATCTTTTCGGTGATCTTGCGCTCGTAGCCGATCCAGAGGTCCACCGAGTCTTCCGTCGGTCCCATGTAGGGGTCGCTGATGTCGTAGCCGTCGAGCGCGCTGTTCAGCTTGTAGCCGACCACCTGCTTGTCCTGCCAGCGGTAGCTGAGGCCGACGTTGGCTCCGCGGAACCGGCCTTCCTGGAAGGTGTAGTTCGCGGTGGCGTTGAAGCGCCAGGGACGGAGCTCGGGCACGTTGGAGCCGTTGAGGGCGAGGGCCAGCTTGTAGTTCGGGATGACCTCGTTGTTGAACTTGTCGCGCACGGTGCCGCCGGCGCCGACCTGGAGCGCCCAGTTGCCGTTGCCCCACAGGCGCATGTCGCCCATCGGGCCCTGGTAGTCCTTCCACCGCTGCTCGATCCAGTCGGAGTAGGCCTTGGCGATGCTGAGGCGGCGGGCCTCGGTCTTGGCGGCGTTGAGCGAGATGTCGAGGCCCTTCACCAGCACGTTGCTGGCGATGAGTTCGAACTCGGTGCCCTTGGACAGCGTGTCGCCAGTGACGTGCACGGTGTTCATGGACCAGGAGCCGCTGCCGGTGGCGTAGCCGGTCATGCCCCAGGCCTGTTGGAAGGCGGCCGGGACGGGGTGGGCCAGCCAGTCGTCGGTGGAGCGGCGCTGGATGTCGTATTGGGCGTCGATGGCGGCCTGGGTATAGGGCGAGCTGTTGTCACCCGGGATCACGTGGTTCTGCGCGGTGTCGGCGGGCTGCCAGCGCAGGATGTGGCCGGCGCCGAAGGCGGAACCCGCGGAGGTGACACCATAGTTGCCGTCACCGGGCCAGTTGCCGGAGTCGATGCTCAACTGATAGGCGGCGGCCTGGCCCCAGGCCTCGCCGGCGCCGATGAGGTAGGCGTTGCCCAGGCCGCCCGAGTTGAGGGTGGCGTTGCTGACGCTGGTCTCATAGCGGTTGACCTTCAGGATGAGGCGCTCGTCGAGCATGGTGAGCGAGACGCCGTAATCCTTGGTCTTGCCCTCGGGGGCGGGGATGGGGGCGCCGAGGATGTCCTTGCGGGAGGCGTCGGGCTGGAAGTTCTCCGACTTGTTGTAGAAGAAGCTCACGCCGACTTTGCCGGGGAGGCGGTCGGTGATCTTCTTGGGCACGTGCATCACGAGGCTGTAGGTCTTGGTCTTGCCCTCGACCACGTCCCACGTGCGTCCGTTGGCCGTGTCCTTATCGTCGGTCGGGAGGCGCCAGTTGGGATCGTTGATGTTGGTGACGAGGCCGAGGGTCTTGCCGGGCGTGCCGGCGTTGAGCGCGATGGACTCGTCCTTGCGCCAGCCGAACATCGGCACGAGGATGCCGCCGAACATCTTGCCCTGCCAGACGGCGACTTGGGACTCGATTTCGTTCTTGCTGCGGACGGCGTTGGTGAAGGGGCCGTTCGCCTGGTCCGGGGTCACGACCGGCACGTTGTAGTTGATGAAGCTCATCGTCGTGGTGTCATACTGCCGGGCGGTGCCGCTCTGGGCGACGATGTTGCCGGTGACGCGGGGCAGGCCGAGACCCGAGGCGGTGTTGGCACCGCGGAGGTCGCCGCTGAGATAGACGATCGGGGTGAGGTCGCGACCGGCCTGACCGACGGCGATGTTGGCCACGGGGCCGTAGCCTGAGCCGACGTACCAGTTGACCCAGTTCTTGGAGTAGGTCTCGTCGGTGTAGTCGGTGTAGGCGAGGGTGAAGTTGTGGCTGCCGAGGATCTTGGTGAGCATCGAGTCGGGGCTCATCACGTCGGCGAAGTCGAATTTGCCGAAGGCGGTGGCGCGGAAGGTCTCGCGGGTGCGGTTGGTCCAGCCGGAGCCGGCGGAGCCGCCGCCCATGATGACCATGGCGCGTCCGACGTTGGGATTGGCGGAGCCGTCGGCGAGGGTGGACATCACATCCACGGAAATCGCGGCGGCGTCGCCCGAGATGACGTTGTGGTAGGACCAGGAGGAATCCTGGTTGTCGTAGGCGAGTTCGTAGCCAACCTTGTCGTCGAGGAAGGTCTGCGAGAGCGCGAGGTTGAAGGCGTCGAATTCGTTCCAGTTCCGCTTGTTGTCGCCCTCGATCAGGTTGTTGTAGAAGTCGAAGATCGAGGCGTCGGTGAGCGACTTGGCCTTGAAGGGCTGGATGGTATAGCCGGTCAGGCGGGAGTTGGAGGCATACGAATTGTAGGCCTGGATGCCCTTGTAGCTGCCGTTGACCGTGTTGTTGCGGGACGAATCGGCCGCGGGGAAGTTCTGCACGTTGGCGCCGAAGATGATGTGCTGGGCGTTGGAATTGGCCTCGAAGGTGCTGACCAGGCCGTCCCAGATGCGGTTGCCGGCGGCGCCGAGCCACGGATTGTATTGGGCGTTGCCGAAGGTGGTCAGGTTGTTCGAATTCTGGTAGGCGAAGGTCGCCTTGTTCATCGAGCTGAACCAGGGCGTGATGGAGTCCATCGGCGGGGTGAGGCGCGGGTAGTTCGCGTTGACCTCGCCGGTCTCGTAGTTGGCCCGGATGGAGGTATGGGTGCTGTCGGAGAACACCTTGGGATCCCAGCGGACGGCGGCGAAGATGCGCTCGTCATCGCGGAAGGCGGGTTTCTGCTTGTATTTGGTGTTGTCGTTCAGCACGGCGACGCGGACGGCGAGCGTGTCCTTGACCAGCACCCGGTTGAAATCGGCGGTCTGGCGGTGCGTGCCGAAGGCGCCGAACTGGAACTCGACCTTGTTGTCGTTCTTGAACGACGCGCTGTTGATCGAGCTGTTGATGATGCCCGCGGGGCTGCCGATGCCGAAGAGCACGGAGTTGGGGCCGCGCTGGAGGTCCACCCGGCCGACGTTGTAGGAGTCCCACGGGATGTCGGTCAGGAAGAAGTCGCGCAGGTTGTCCGCCGCGGCGAGGCCGCGGACGCGGGTGTTGGGGTTCGGCTGAGTGTAGGCGGTGGTGTCGATCACCGCGCCGTCACCGCCGCCGGTGAAGTTGCCGCCCTGGCCGGCGACTTCCGTGCCGGTGGTATAGACCAGCAGGTCGGCCGAATTCTTGGAGTTCGTGTCCTGCAGGAATTTCTGGGTGACAACCTGAATGGCGGAGCCCACGTCCTTCAGTTCGGTGCGCACCCGGGTGCCCGCGAGGGTGTCTTTCGCGGCGTAGCCGGTGTCTTCCTCGGCTTCGACGACGAACGGGGAGAGCACGAGGGTCTCTCCCTCCGGTTCTTCGGTGGCGGACCCCGTGGCGGCGGGGGCGGTGGTTTGCGCCTGGAGGCGCAACACGGAAACAAGACAGATTGCGGCCGTGCCAATAAAGGCACGCGACCGCACGGTCAGGCGTTTCATGGTCATAGTTTGGGTTAGGGGTGATAGACGGTTATTGGATAACCGTCACTCCGTGCCAATTAGGGGGTGGCGCAAAGTGGGCTGACTATACTCCCGGTTTCCGGGGGTGGAAATGAGAATCATTGCCTGCATCTTAATACGTATTCCCGAGCTGGTTTCGGGGGAAAACCAGCATTGCCGATATGATTCCTGGCGGAGCCTGCGCGTGTCAGGTCCGCTTGATCAGCACCCGTTTTCTGAAACCGCCCGGCGAGTCGCCGGTGAGCCGTTTGAAGACGACCGACATGTATTCAACATGCTCGAAACCAGCCATTTCAGATATCTTTTTGAGCGGGTAGTCGGTATCGACCAGCAACTGTTTGATCTTGGCCACTTGCACCCGGCGGATTTCGGCTTGGGGGGAGCGCCCGAGGTGGCGGCGAAACTTCTTTTCCAACTGACTGCGCGAGGCGTGGACCGCCTTGACGATGCCGTCCACGGTCAGTCCGGCACAGGCCTTTTGCCGGATGAAACTCAGGGCGGTGGTCACGATGCGATCCTCGATGGCGAGCACGTCGGTCGAGGGGCGCGTGGCCACGCCGACGGGTTCGATGCGGAGGTCATAGGAGGGCGGCGGACAGCCGTTCATCAGACCGGCGAGGGTTTCAGCGGCCTTGTACCCCGACTGGAAGGCATTGGGGCTGACACTGGAGAGCGGCGGGTAGGCGAGTTCGCAACGGATGGGCTCGTTGTTGGCGCCGAGCACCGCGACCTCCTCCGGCACCAGAATGCCGCTGGCGTGCGCGGCGCTGATGACCTGCTGGGCGCGCATGTCGTTGCACGCCATGACGCCGATCGGCTTGGGCAGGGAAGTGAGCCAGCCCACCAGGGCGTCGATCTGCTGCGCGTCCCAGAAGGGCGTGAGATCGCCGGGATAGGTGACATCGAAGACGTCGCATTTTTTCCCGGCCAGGCGGAGCGCCTCGGCAAAACCGTCGCGCCGTTCGCGTGACCAGGCGTTGTTGGAGAAGCCGGCGAAACCGAAGTGCCGGTAGCCGCGTTCGATGAAATGCTCGGCGCCGATGTGGCCGAGCCCCACGTTGTCGGGGCGGATCTTGGGCACGCCGGGGAAAGGCTCGCTGTCGTTCAGATCCACGAGCGGCAGTTTCAACTCGGCGCAGGTCTGCACGAGCGCCGGCGTGGTGTGCCGGCTGATGACGCCGTCCCATTTTTTGCTGCGCAGCCACTTCGGGTCGCGTTCGGCGCGGGCCTCGTCGTCGAGGAAGCCGATCCAGAGCTGGTGGTTGCGCTCGAAGTGGGCGACACCCTTGAGCATGGCGGTGCACTCTTCGAAACGGGTCTGGAAGATGAGGAGCACCTGCGGACGCATGGGAGCGTCACGCTAGACGGGCCGGCAGCCGGCGCAAGCCCGCGCGGAGCGCGGGCTGCCCCTTGGAACCCCGAGAGCGGAACGGTCAGTCCCCCCCCGGGGGCAAAAAGGCCGCCCAACGGGCGGCCTGGCGGGACCTGCGCTCCGCGCGGGTTGGTTTGCCTGGCGTTTGCCGCTCAGGCCGGAGCGGCGCCGGTTTTGCCGCGGCGGAGTTTCAGCTCCTCGTTCATCTCGTTCACCCGCTTGTCGGTGAGCGGATAGAACAGGAAGATTCCCATCGAAAGGATGCCCAGGGCGGCCGGGAAGATGCTCATGAGCTTCACGATGCTGTCCTTCACCTCGGTGGTGGGCACCACGTTGGCCTCGAAGCCGGCGAAGGCCATCAGGTTGAGGGCGATGAAGGCCGCGAGGGCCCAGCCGATCTTCTGGCTCATGGTGGAGGCGGAGAACACGAGCGCCGTGGTGCGGCGGCCGGTCTTCCACTCGCCGTAGTCGGCGGTGTCGGCATACATGGCCCAGAGCAGCACGGGCAGGGGGGCGCCGGCGATGTTGCCGATCACTTCGATGGCGAAGATGGCCCCGAGCTCGCCCGGGGGCAGGAAATAATAGGATGCGGTGCAGAGGATCGAAAGGGTGAACAGCGTCAGGAACAGCGGCCGCTTGGCGAAGCGCGTGGCGAGGAAGCTGGTCATGAGCACGCCGCCGACGGACGCGGACTGGCCGACCGTGTTGAAGGCGGACAGCAGGCCGGTGAGCGTGAAGTTGTAGCCGAGGAAGGAGAGCGGGTTGTCGGGCGAGCCGTTGTAAATGTAGTATTTGAAGTAGTGCGCGGAGACCGAGCTGCGCAGGCCGACAAAGAGAATCCAGGTGAGCGTGGTGGCGGTGAGCAGCAGCCAGGCCTTGTTGGACAGCAGGAACCTGATGTCGCGCAGCACGGAGGGGCTCGCCTCGGGCGCGGGCTTGATGCGCTCCTTGGTGAAGAAACCCGTGATCAGGAAGAAGCCGACCGCCACGATGCCATAGACCACGAAGGCCAGTTGCCAGCCGCGCTGGGGGTTTCCGGCGCCGAGCAGGTCCACCAGCGGGAGCAACGTGGCGGAGACCGCGATGCCGGCGCCGAAGGCGAACACGAACTTGATTGACGAGAGCTGCGTGCGCTCGGCCGCGGTGGTGGTCATGACGCCCAGCATCGCGGTGTAGGGGATGTTCACGGTGGTGTAGAGCATCATGAGGCCGTTGTAGGCGAGGTAGGCCCAGACGAGCTTGCCGGTCGTCCCGAGGTCGGGCGTGGTGAAGGTGAGGACGCCGAAGATCGCGAAGGGCACGCAGCCGTAGATGATGTAGGGGCGGAACTTGCCGAAGCGGCTCTCGGTGCGGTCGGCGAGCATGCCGATGATCGGATCGTTCACGCCGTCCCAGATGCGGCTGAAGAGCAGCATGGTGCCGAGGGCGGCGGCGCCGATGCCGAAGACGTCGGTGTAGAAGAACGGCAGGTAGACCATGAACGTCCGCCAGTAGAGGCAGGAGGCGAAGTCGCCGCAGCCGTAGGCCAGTTTTTCGGGCAGATGAAGTTTGTCGGTCGAGGGGGTGGACATGGGGTGGGTGGGGTTGCGGTTGAAAATCAGACTTTGCCGCGGCGGGCTTCGAGCTGGGCGCGGATCTCGGCGACCTTCTGCTGGGTCAACGGGTAGCGCCACCAGAACAGCGCGGCCAGGCCGACGCCGGCGATCGGGATGCCGGCGAGCAAGGCGCGGATCCAGAAGATGGTCTCGGGGCTCTGCACGGCCTTGTCGGCCGCAAAGCCGGTCAGCGCCAGCACCTGGCCGGAGAGGAAGTAGCCGAAGGCGTTGCCGGCCTTGTTCATCCAGGATCCGCAGGCGGAGAACGCGCCTTCGCGGCGCTTGCCCGTGTTCAGCTCGTCGTAATCCATGATGTCCGCGCCGATCGTCTGATCCAGCATGTAGTAGCTGGCGGCGACGAAGGCCATCGAGCCGGAGGAGAGCACCTGCAGCCAGGGGAGCGCCGGCGTGTAGAGGAACCAGGTCGCGCCGTAGGCGGCGAACCCGGTGCCGAGGGCCAGCAGCATGGAGGGCTGCTTGCCGAGGCGGCGGCAGACCGCGGCGAGCACGGGCGGGCCGATGAAACCGCCGATCATCCATGCCGCGCCCATCAAGCCGTTCCAGTTGTTGCCCGCCTTGGTGTCGCCCCCGGCCACGTGATAGACGGTGGCGTAGTAGCCGAGCGAGCCGACCATGCTGGAGCCGAGCGAGAAACAGAGCCCCGCGATGATCTTCAGGCGGAACGGCGCGCACTTCATCGTCTCATAGATCGATTCCTTCAGCGAAACCTTCTCCTGCTGCCGGGCGGCGACACCGGCGTAATAACGCTCCTTCACGTTGAAGAACACCAGCAGGCCGCTGACCAGCATCAGCGCGCCGAGGAGGCCGCAGAAGACCTGCACGCCGAGCAGGATGTCCTGCCTGCCGGTGGTCGCGTTGGCGAAGACGGCGAGGTTGGTGAAGGGCAGGCCGATGAAGAAGGCGACCTCGAAGAATTTCTGGATCACCATCTTGTAGGACATGACGCTGGTGCGCTCGTGGTAGTCCGGGGTCAGTTCGTTGCCCAGGCTCTGGTAGGGCATGTTGAAGCAGCTGACGAAGGGGATGTAGAGCAGGCTCGAGACCAGCATCCACCAGAACAACTGCGTGCCGGTCCAGCCGGAGGGCACGAAGAAGAGCAGCGGCAGGCCGATGCCGGCGCACACGGAGCCGACGAGGATGAAGGGCCGGCGGCGGCCGAGGCGCGTGCGGGCGTTGTCCGAGAGCCAGCCGAAGAGCGGATCGGAGAGCGCGTCCACGAGGCGGATGAGCATCAAGGCCGTGCCCACGAGCTGGGGCGAGAGGCCGAGGAAGATGTTGAAGACCGGGTAGGCGAGGTTCGGGTAGAGCCAGTGGCCCCACATGTCGATCGAACCGCCGAGGCCGTAGGAAATCTTGGTGCGCAGCGGCACGCGGTCCTCGGGGGCGGTGATGGCGGGCACGGACGGGCCGGCGGCGGCAGGGGCGCTCATGGGGGCGGGGTCAGTAGGTATCCACGAGGGACTGGTGGACGAGAGTTTTCCGCACCCCGGCCGGGGTCTGCGGCGCGGTGAACAGCACGCGCACGGTCTTGGGCTCGTCGGGGTAGAGTTCGAAGTAGTTGTCGTCGCTGCGGTGGTCCAGGCCCGGGAAGTCGAAGGCAAAACGGTGCTGGAACGCCGACGTGCGGAACGTGAGCGCGAACTCCGTCGCGCTGACGGCCCGCACGGTCACACGGGTCTTCGGACGCTGCAGGTTGAGGAAGCGCGGGGGCGAGAGGAACACCGTCTCCTCGCTCACGCGCTTGCCGCCGACGACGAGGCCGATGCGCAGGTGGAGGTTGTCGCGGCCGTGCCGTGCCATGAACCGGCCGAAGCGCAGCGTCTGCTGGCGCACGCTCTCGCCGGGGCGCAGCAGGACTTTCTTCCGGCCGCGGGCGATGAGGTGCTCGTCGAGGTGGAACAGTTCCCAGCGCAGCTCGCCGCGGGCGGGTCGCGGGGCGTCATAGACCGTGTAGAGGTGGACCTCGTCCACCGTCGTGGTGCGGTAGTTGCCGATGGAGGTGTCCTCGTCGCCCGGCACGTGGGCGCTGACGAGCGCCGGGGCGAAGAAGCGGCGCGCCGCGTGGTGCAGCGCCTTCCAGCGGCCGGTGAATTCGAGGGAACTCCACGAGGCGGCCGGCCAGCAGTCGTTGAGCTGCCAGTAAAGCGCGCCCATGCAGTGCGGCATGTTGCGGCGGTAGTGCTCGACACCGATCTGCATGCAGTAGGCCTGGTTGAGCTGCGAAAGGTAGATCAGCGCTTCCTGCGATTTGGGAAACCGGTAGCGGCGGGACACGTAGTCGAAGATGATCTGGTTGCCGGCGCGGTTCTTCTGGTGGTTCTCCATCAGCTTGCCGAACACGTTGCCGTGGTCCGGCGGGCAGAAGGTGGCCTGCGTGGCCGGCGAGCTGTAGCTCTGCATGCCGAACTCCGAGCAGAAACGGAACCGCCATTTCTCGTAATCCTTCACCGGGTGGCGCGCGTGCCACACGTCCCAGTAATGCGTGTCGCCCCGCTGTTCGCCCGCGGGGTGCGTGTCGCCGCGCGAGACCGAATCCTCGAACGTGCGGCGCCACTGCGAGGAGGGCCGGTAGGCGGTGACGCCGTCGTGGGCGGCGACCGCGGCCGGCAGCAGGCGGTGGAAGACGGCCTCGTAGTCCCGGCGCAGCCGCGGATTCCGCAGCAGGTCGCCCTTGGCGCTGCCGAGCGTGTTGAGCTGGGCGATCTCGTTGTTGCCGCACCACAGGGCGAGGCAGGCATGGTGGCGCAGGCGGCGGATCTGGTGCCGCGCCTCGGTGCGCACGCTCCGGAGGAACGCGGCGTCACCCGGGTAGATCGCGCAGGCGAACATGAAGTCCTGCCAGACCATCAGGCCGAGCTCGTCGCAGAGGTCGTAGAAGTCGTCGCTTTCGTAGATGCCGCCGCCCCACACGCGGAGCATGTTCATGTGCGCCTGCGCGGCGCTCGTGAGGTCGCGGGCGTAGTCGGCGCGGGTCAGCCCGGCGACGAAGCTGTGGGCGGGGATCCAGTTGGCTCCCTTGGCGAAGACGGGGCGGCCGTTGACGACGAACTGGAAGGTCTCGCCGGCCTTGTCCTTGTGCCGGTCGAGCACGAGGGTGCGCAGGCCGATGCGCTTCGACCAGCGGCCGATGACGGCGCCGTCGCGGCCGGTGACCGTCAGCTCGACGGCGTAGAGCGGCTGCGCGCCGTGTCCGTTGGGCCACCAGAGCTTTGCCTTTGCGATCTCCGATTGGAAATTGAAAATCCGGGCGACGACTTTGCCGTTGAGGGAGACCGTGCCGGTGGCGGTCGCCTTTGCATCCCGGCGGGCCAGTTCGGGCTCGAAGGCGAGCCGCACGCTGCCGTCCTTGCGGTGCGTCTGCGTCACGCGGACGTTATCCAGGCGGTTGCCACTCCAGGCTTCGAGGCGGAGGTCGCGCCAGATGCCGGCGGTGACGAAGCGCGGGCCCCAGTCCCAGCCGAACTGGCACGGCTGCTTGCGGATGACCTGGCTGCGGCCGACGGGGTCGTTGAATTCGCGGGGGTCGTGGTCCGGCCGGTGCGTGCGGATGTATTTCATCGCGCTGCCGAAGCGGATGGAAATCCCGTTCTGCCCGGGGCGCAGCAGGGGCTTCACGTTCCAGCGCCAGCCGATGAACATGTTGTCGGTGCGCGCGACCACCCGGCCGTTGAGGCGCACGGTGGCGACCGTGTCGAGACCGTCGGCGACGAGTTCGACAACCTCTTCGGCTAGGAGGCGGGCGGGGAGGCTGAACGTGGCGCGGTATTCCCAGTCGCGCTCCTCGATCCACTGGAGGTCGAGCTCGTTGGTGCCCCAGAAGGGGTCGGGGATCAGCCGGTGCCGGCGCAGGTCGGTGTGCACGCAGCCCGGCACGCGGGCGGAGCGCCACGGCGCCGATGACGTGGCATCGCGGAATTGCCAGGCGGCGGAGGCGAGCGGGAGCGTGGTCATCGGGCGGGGGTTGCGCCGGGGGTGGGAGCGGCTTTACGGCGCGACGTTGTGCGACCGCAGCGTTGTTCGTGTCGGGACGCAAAGGCCCTCCCACATGGGCAAACTCGCGTTGCGGATTTTTCGACGAAGCATATGGCAAAGGGGCGGTCGTGACGGACCGCCCCGGAGATTCAGCGTTTCAGCGGGTTGTCCTTCACGAACTGGACGATGTCGTTGGCGTCGCCGAAGCAGAGGGCGGTGAAGGTGTCGGCGGCGCCGTAGTAGATGGCGAGCCGGCCGGTGGCGGCGTCGCAGAGGCAGCCGACCGGGAAGCAGACGCCGGGGACGAAGCCGGTGAGCTCGTAGTCGGCCTCGGGGCAGAGCAGGGCCTGGTTGGCGGAGGCGATGACCTTCCACGGCTGGTCGAGGTCGAGCAGCATGGCGCTGAGCGAGTAAACGAAGCCGTTGCAGGTGCCGGTGACGGCGTGGTAGATGAGCAGCCAGCCTTCGCTCGTCTCGATGGGCGAGGGGCCGGCGCCGATCTTGGTGCCCTGGAACCAGGGCCAGCCGCGGCCCATGACGTGGCGGTGGCGGCCCCAGTGGACGAGGTCGGGGCTCTCGCTCGTGAAGATGTCGCCGAAGGGCGTGTGGCCCGTGTCGGAGGGCCGCGACAGCATGAGGTATTTGCCGTTGACCTTGCGGGGGAAGAGCACGCCGTTGCGGTTGTAGGGCAGGAAGGCGTTCTCCAGCTGCGCGAACTGCACGAAGTCCGTGGTCTGCGCGATGCCGATGGTCGGGCCGTGATAGCCGTTGCACCAGGTGATGTAGTGCACGCCGTCGATGAGCGTGACGCGCGGATCATAGGCGTATTCGAAGCGGGTGACTTCGGGGTCGGCGTTTTTCAGGACGATGGGCGCGGGCTCGAAGGTGAACCGGTAGCCGTCGGGGCTGCGGCCGACGTGCAGATGCGGCACGCGCGACATGCCCTCGGTGCGGAACACGCCGATGAAGCCGCCCTGCCACGGCACGACGGCGCTGTTGTAGATGCCGGTGACGTGCGGCAGCGGCCGGCGGCCGATGACGGGGTTCCGGTCGTAGCGCCAGAGCAGGTCGGTGTTGCCGGCAGGGCGCGGCTGCCAGGGGATGTTGGGGAGGGGGTGGCCGGTGATCTTGAGCTTCATGGGCAGGGTAGGCGGATAAAGTGGTGGGCGGCCGCGGAGCGTGCCGATCAGAGGTTCGCGCCGTTGGTGCGGATGACGTCGCGATACCAGTGGTAGGAGTCCTTCGGCGTGCGTTTCTGGGTCTGGTAATCCACGTGGATGAGGCCGAAGCGGTCCTTGTAGCCCTCGCACCACTCGAAGTTGTCCATGATGGACCAGTAGAAGTAGCCGGCGACCGGGATGCCCTCGTCGACGGCGCGCTTGAGGCCGCGGAGGTAGCGCGTGAGGAAATCGATGCGCTGCGGGTCGTGGACCTTGCCGTCGAGGTGGACGAAGTCGGTGTTGCAGAATCCGTTTTCGGAAAACGCGATCGGGAGCTTGTAGCGCTCGGTCTGGAAGCGTGCGGCCCAGTAGAGGGCGGACGGGGCCACTTGGAGCCAAGGCAGCGTGCCGCGGGCGTTGCCGATGCCCCAGCTGTGCGGGACCTTTTCCGGCCGGCCGTCGGCGCCGGCGCGGTAGCGGTTGCCCGTGTAGCAGTTGTAGCTGAGCAGATCCACCTTCTGGGAGATGAGCTTCATGTCGCCGGTGCGGATCTCGGGCGCCTCGGCGCCGAAGGCCTTGAGTCCGTCCTCGGGATACCTGCCGAAGATGATGGGGTCGGCCCACCAACTGAGATTCCACAGGTCGCGGTGGGTGCTGGCGAAATATTCGCGGCGGGCGGCCTCGATATCGGCCTTGCTTTCGGTGGCGGGGATGCGCTCGCGGGCGGTGTGGGCGAGGGAGATCTTCACCTTGCCTTGGCAGCCGGCGCGCAGGGCCTGCACGCCGCGGCCGTGGGCCAGGAGCAGATGGTGCGCGGCCTGCAGGCATTCGGAGTGCGGGAGCTTGTAGCCGGGCGCGAACAGGCCGTCGAGCAGCCCGAGGCCGACCGTGCAGGGCGGCTCGTTGAAGGTGATCCAGTTCTTCACCCGGTCGCCGTAGCGCGCGGCCATGAGCGCGGCATAGTCGCCGAACCACTCGACGATGTCGCGGTTGGAGAAACCGCCGCGGCGCTGGAGCGCGTTGGGGAGGTCCCAGTGGAAGAGCGTGACCCACGGCGTGATGCCGGCTCCGAGGAGGGCGTCGAAGAGCTTGTCGTAGAAGGCGAGGCCCTTGGGGTTGGGCTTGCCGGTGCCCTGCGGGATCACGCGCGGCCAGGCGATGGAGAGGCGGTAGGCCTTGAGGCCGAGGTTGCGCATGAGCGCCACGTCCTCGGGCCAGCGGTGGTAGTGGTCGCAGGCGGTGTCGCCGTTGTGGCCCTCAAAGACGCGGCCGGGCTGGTGGCTGTGCACATCCCAGATGGACGGTGCGCGGCCGTCCTCGTTGGCGGCTCCTTCGATTTGATAGGCGGCAGCGGCTGCGCCCCAGGTGAAATCACGGGGAAAGGACATCGGATGATCGGGGTGGTGTGCGAGTGCGGTGACTGGAAACGGTCATCCTACCGGGGGCCGGGGTCGGTGATAATGAGATTCTTTGTTGCGGAATTGAGAGCGGAGGATCGCCGGGCGTCAGTGCAAATTGAGAGTGCTTAGCACCCAGCGGTTGATCGCCTCCCACTGCTCGGGCGGGTAGGTGTGGGCCTGCTCCGGCTCGACGGCGAGGGTCTTGGGGGCGGTGATGACGTTGTAGGCGGCGAAGGTGGAGGTCGGCGGGCAGGTCTCGTCGTTGTAGCCCCAGATGTAGAAACCCGGCACCTTGAGCCGGCGCGCGAAGTTCACCGTGTCGTAGTAGGCGGCCGTGGCGATCTTGGCGGGCGTGGCGTGGAGGGAGGGCGAGCCGTCGTCGTTGGGCTTGAAGGGGTGCGGCCAGCCGCCCGCGCGGCCGTGCAGCTCGGCGGCGACGTCGCACATCGCCGGGTGGGTGGCGGAGAGCGCGGTGACGCGCGGGTCGAGCGCCGCGGTGACGATCGAGAGCTGGCCGCCCTGGCTGGCGCCCAGCACGACGAGATTCCGGCCGTCCCACATCTCGCGCGCGGTGAGGAAATCGTTGGCGCGGACACAGCCGAGGTAAACGCGGTGGTAGTAGTAGGCCTCGCGGTTGTCGAGCTGGTTGAGCCAGTAGCTGTGGAGCGCGCCGCCGTACAGGGCGTCATAGACGTTTTGCGGCAGGTTCACCGGGATGCCGTGGATGCCGATCTCGAGCACGATGGCGCCGCGGGCCGCGAGGTCGGGGTCGCCCGCGTAAGGGCGGACGCCCGCGCCGGGCACCTTGAGCACCGCGGGGTACTTGCCCGGGGTCCTCGGCTCGCAGAGGATGCCGTAGATCCGCGGCGGCTGCGGGTTCCACGCCTGGTTCAGCGTGCGGAAGCTGACGTGGTAAACGTTCACCTTGTCGGTGCAGGCTTCGGGCAGGAGCGTGAGCCGCGCCTCGAGCGGGATCTTGGCGAGGTCGTCCTTGCCCTTCTGCCAGAACGCGTCGAAGTCGGCCGGCTCGGTCTGGAACGGCCTGATCGTCTCCGGCGCGACGGCCGCGGTCGCGACACCCAGGTAGGTGCGGCCGGCGAATTCGGCCGAGGCCTTGCAGCGGATGAAGCCGCCGGTCGTGAGCGTGCCGCCGTCCACCACGAGTCCGTCGGGCGGCACGGGCGCGGTCCTCTTCTCCGCCGGCATCATCTCGGGACCGACGCTGTAGGTGACGACGGCGTTGTCCACCGGCGTGTTGTCGGCCGTGACCATGATGCGGAACTTCACGGGTTCGCCGGGCCGGTAGGTCCAGTCGCGGCGGTCGGGTGCGATGCGCACCTGGATGGCGGCCACGCGCAGATCGGCGTGCGGCGGGACGGGGGTGATCGGGGTGCCGGCGGTGCCGCGCGCGGCGACGGCCAGCAACACCAGGCAAAGCATGCGGTTCATGATGGGGAGAGGGGTTTCGGAACCGTGGGAACGGAGCAGCAAAATCTGCCCGGGTCAACGCGGGTGCTGATTCGGGGCCGGGATCGGTGGCGGCAGCGCGCGCATCTGTAAAACCCCGCTCCCGCCAAGATATGCACGCATCTGCGCAAAGGCTGCGGGGGCGGCGCGGGCCGGTTGCGGTAGAGTCGGCCCGTGATCAGACCACGCCCCCTCTCGATCGCCACGCTCGATGCGAACGAAGCTGTCGCCTCGGTGGCTTACCGTCTCAGCGAACTCTTCGCCATCTACCCCATCACGCCGTCGTCGCCGATGGGCGAATGGGTGGACGAATGGTCGGCCAAGCGCAAACCCAACCTCTGGGGCCACGTGCCGGAGGTGATCGAGATGCAGTCCGAAGGCGGCGCCGCCGGCGCGCTGCACGGCGCGTTGCAGGCGGGCGCGCTGGCCAGCTCGTTCACGGCCTCGCAGGGCCTGCTGCTGATGATCCCCAATCTCTACAAGATCGCGGGCGAGCTGCACCCGTTCGCGCTGCACGTGACGGCCCGCGCGCTGGCCACGCACGCGCTCTCGATCTTCGGCGACCACTCCGACGTCATGGCCTGCCGCCAGACCGGCGCCGCGCTGCTCTGCTCCGGCTCCGTGCAGGAGGCGCAGGACTTCGCCCTCGTCACGCACGCGGCCACGCTCGCGACCCGCGTGCCGTTCCTCCACTTCTTCGACGGCTTCCGCACCTCGCACGAGGTGGCCAAGATCGCCCTGCTCGACGACGACGACCTGCGCGCCCTCATGGACGAGAAACACGTGGCGGACTTCCGCAGCCGCGCGCTCACACCCGACCGGCCCGCCATCCGCGGCACCGCACAGAATCCCGACGTGTTCTTCCAGGCCCGCGAGGCCTGCAATCCCTATTACGATCGCGTGGCCGCGACCGTGCAGGAGATTTTCGACGATTTCGCCGCGCGCACCGGCCGCAGCTACCGGCTGTTCGACTATGAGGGCCATCCCGAGGCCGAGCACGTGATCATCATCATGGGCTCGGGCGGGGAGACCGCCGCCGAGACCGCCGCCTGGCTCAACGCCCACGGCCGCCGCACCGGCGTCGTGCGCGTGCGCCTCTACCGGCCGTTCGACGCCGCGGCGCTGCTCGCCGCGCTCCCGCCGACCGTCAAGGGCATCGCGGTGCTCGACCGCACCAAGGAGCCCGGCGCGCTCGGCGAACCGCTCTTCCTCGACGTCGCCGCCGCGCTCTACGAGGCCGGCCGCACCGGCCTCACCCTCATCGGCGGGCGCTACGGGCTCGGCTCCAAGGAGTTCACGCCCGGCATGGTCCGCGCGGTCTTCGACGAGCTCGCGGTCGCCAGCCCGCGCCGCCGCTTCACCGTCGGCATCAACGACGACGTCACCCGCCTCTCGCTCCCCGTCACGGAGGAGCCCGGCATCGAGCCCGCCGGCACGCGCCGCGCCGTGTTCTACGGCCTGGGCGCCGACGGCACCGTCGGCGCCAACAAGAATTCCATCAAGATCATCGGCGAGGGCACCGACCTGAACGCGCAGGGCTATTTCGTCTATGATTCCAAGAAGAGCGGCGCGATGACGGTCTCGCACCTGCGCTTCGGCCCGAAGCCCATCCGCGCACCCTACCTCGTCGGCGCCGCCGACTTCGTCGCCGTGCACCATTTCCCGTTCATCGAGCGGCTCGACGTGCTGGCGACGGCCGCGCCCGGCGCGACGCTCCTGCTCAACGTCGCCGCGCCGCCCGACCAGGTCTGGGACCGCCTGCCGCGCGAGGTGCAGGCGCGCATCGTCGAGCTCGGCCTGAAGCTTTACGCGATCGATGCGCTGTCCGTGGCCCGCGCCGCCGGCATGGGCGGCCAGATCAACACGGTCATGCAGACCTGTTTCTTCGCCCTCGCGGGCGTGCTGCCGCGCGACGAGGCCATCGCCGCCATCAAGCAGGCCATCCGCAAGACCTACGGCCGCAAGGGCGAGGCCGTCGTCGCCAAGAACGAGGCCGCCGTGGACGCCGCGCTCGCGGCGTTGCACGCGATCCCCGTGCCCGGTGCGGTCACCGCCACGCACGACCGGCTGCCGGTCGTCGCCGCGGGCGCCCCCGACTTCGTGCGGCGCGTCACCGCGGCCATGCTGGCGGGCGAGGGCGACCGGCTGCCGGTGAGCGCCTTCCCGGCCGACGGCACCTGGCCCGTGGGCACCGCCCGCTGGGAGAAGCGCGGCATCGCGCAGGAAATCCCCGTGTGGGACGCCGACCTTTGCATCCAGTGCAACAAGTGTGTGTTGGTTTGTCCCCACGCCGCGATCCGGGCGGGTGTCTGCCCGGTCGCCGGCCTGGAGGGCGCGCCGCTCACCTTCAAGCACACCAAGCTCCGCTCCGCCGAGGTGCCCGGCCATGCCTACACCATCCAGGTTGCGCCCGAGGACTGCACCGGCTGCACGCTCTGCCACAAGGTCTGCCCCGCCAAGGACAAGACCGACCTCAAACGCAAGGCGCTCATGATGGCCCCCGCCGAGCCGCGCCGCGAGGCCGAGCGCGCCAACTTCGACTTCTTCCTCACGCTGCCGCCGGCGCCCGCCGCCCTCCTGCAGGATACCGTCAAGGGCTCGCAGTTCCGCGAACCGCTCATCGAGTTCTCCGGCGCCTGCGCCGGCTGCGGAGAGACGCCCTACCTCAAGCTCCTCACGCAGCTCTTCGGCGACCGGCTCTACATCGCCAACGCCACCGGCTGCTCCTCCATCTACGGCGGCAACCTGCCGACCACGCCCTACTGCGCCAACGCCCACGGCCGCGGCCCGGCCTGGTCCAACTCCCTCTTCGAGGACAACGCCGAATACGGCCTCGGCCTCCGCGCCGGCGTGGACCAGCTCGCCGCCCAGGCGTGGCGCCTGCTCGACGAACTCGCCCCCTCGCTCCCGCCCGCGCTCGTTGACGGCTTCAAGGCCGCCGACCAGAAGACCGAGGCCGGCCTTGCCGCCGCGCGCGGCCTGCTCGTGGACCTGGAAGCGGCGCTCGCCACGCGCGACGACGCCCCCGCCCGGGCGCTCGCCCAGCTCGCCGCCTACCTCGTGAGGAAATCCGTCTGGATCGTCGGCGGCGACGGCTGGGCCTACGACATCGGCTTTGGCGGCCTCGATCACGTGCTCGCGAGCGGGCGCAAGGTGAACATCCTGGTCCTCGACACCGAGGTCTATTCCAACACCGGCGGCCAGAAATCGAAGTCCACCCCGCTCGGCGCCGTCGCCAAGTTCAGCGCCGCGGGCAAGGACACCGACAAGAAGGACCTCGCCATGATCGCCGCCAGCTACGGCAACGTCTATGTCGCCCGCGTCGCCTTCGGCGCCAAGGACAGCCAGACCGTCCAGGCCTTCCTCGAAGCCGAGGCCCACCCCGGCCCCTCGCTCATCATCGCCTACGCACATTGCATCGCCCACGGCTACTCGATGGCCCACGGCCTCGACCAGCAGAAGCTCGCCGTGGACACCGGCTCGTGGCCGCTCTTCCGCCACAACCCCGCGCGCCTCGCCGAGGGCAAGCCCGCCGGCGTGATGGATTCCGCCGCGCCGAAACAGCCGCTCACCGCCTACACCCGCAACGAGCTCCGCTTCCAGGCGCTGTTCTCATCCGATCCGGACCGCGCCCGGGGGCTCGCGCAACTGGCCCAGGAGGCCGTGGACCGCCGCGTCGCCCGCTACCAGCAGGCCGCCGGCATCCCGCCCGCGCCGTCATGAACCTGACGACCCATTACCTCGGCCTGCGGCTGGCCCACCCGGTCCTTCCCGGCGCCTCGCCGCTGGTGGACAACATGGACAGCGTCCGCCGCCTGCAGGACGCCGGCGCGCCGGCGATCGTCATGCACTCGCTCTTCGCCGAGCAGCTCGAGGGCAACGAGGTGGCCTTCGACCGGCACATCGGCCGCTGGCAGCACAGTTTCAACGAGGCGACGACGATGTTCCCCGACACGGGCGACTACGCCCTCGGGCCCGACGAATACCTCGAGCGCCTCGCGACCATCAAGCGGGTCACCGGCCTGCCCGTCATCGCCTCGCTCAACGGCACGCAGCTCGGCTCGTGGCTCGCCTACGCGCAGTTGCTGGAGGAGGCCGGCGCCGACGCGATCGAGCTCAACACCTACTTCCTCGCCACGCAGCCCGGGGCGACCGGGGCGGAGCTGGAGCAGCGGCTCGTCGAGATCGCGCGCTCCGTGCGCGGCGCCATCGGCATCCCGCTGGCGGTGAAACTCTCGCCGTTCTACACCTCAATCGCCCATCTGGCCGGCTGGTTGGAGCGCGAGAAGATGGACGCCCTCGTGCTGTTCAACCGCTTCTTCCAGCCCGAGATCGACCTCGAGTCGCTCGAGGTGCGCCCGCACCTCGACCTCTCGACCGGGGAGGACCTGCGCCTCCGCCTGCGCTGGCTCGCCCTGCTGCGCGACCAGGTCAGGCTCGGTCTCGCGTGCAGCGGCGGCGTGCACACGCCCGCCGACGTGGTGAAGGCCCTGCTGGCCGGCGCCGACGCCGTGCAGACCGTCGCCGCGCTGCTCGTCCGCGGTCCCGGCGAGCTGGCCGTGCTGCTCGCCGGCCTGCGCCGCTGGATGGAGGAGCACGAATACGAGAGCGTCGCCCAGGTGCGCGGCGCCCTCAGCCTGCGCAACTGCCCCGATCCCGAGGCCTACGAGCGCGGCAACTACCTGCGGAGCGTCCAGCTCTGGCGCGACTGACATCCAAACCCCTTTCACACGGAGAACGCCGAGAAAACAAAGCATGAATGCACCTTCCACCTGCCTCCTGCGCTTCCTTGGCAACCTTCGTGCAAAGGCCAGTCCCCTTTCTTCACTTCTGCCGCCCTGCGGCACGGATGGCATGGTTTGCGTGGAAGCCATGCGATGCCGGTGCCGCGGGACGGCAGCCTAATTTCTGCCGCTCTGGGGCGCGGACCGGGGAGTTTGCGTGGAAGCTCTGCCTGGCCCGGCGCCCCGGGGCGGCATGAAAGCCTGAGGCCCGCGGCGCAAGCCGCGGGCCTTTTCGTTTCCGGCTGCCGGGGGACCGCAACGTTTGCAGTCGCCGGGTGTGGCCGGGTTGCGCGGGTGCGCTATCAAGCGGACATCGGCCCCTGCCGTCGGCCCGAACCTAACCCATCACGACGGCGCGTGCTCACCCCACCCCATGAAAACCATCAAACCGCTCCGGATGAATCCGGATCTGCCGGAGTCCCGTCCGGGACTTCTCCAGCCGCTGGCGAACCGGCTGGCCTCCTGTCTGTTGATCGCGCTGTGCGCCACCCCCCGGGTCCACGCCCAGACGGCCAACCCGGCCCCGTCCACAGCCGGCGAGGACGAGGTCCTCGTGCTCACCCCCTTCGAGGTCACGGCCGGCACCGAAAACGAGGGTTACACCGCCGCCACCACCCTCGCCGGCAACCGCCTCAACACCGAGCTGCGCGACATCGGCAGCGCGGTCTCCGTCGTGACCAAGGAGTTCCTCCAGGACACCGCCGCGACCGACAACAACTCGCTGCTGCAATACACCGTCGGCACCGAGGTCGGCGGCCTGCGCGGCAACTTCGCCGGCGTCGGCGACGCGGCCCAGCTCAACGAGGACACCATCCGCCCGAACGACAACACCCGCGTGCGCGGACTCGCGGCGGCGGACAACACCCGCGACTTCTTCCGCTCCGACGTGCCGTGGGACGCCTACAACGTCGAACGCGTGGACCTGCAGCGCGGCGCCAACTCCATCCTGTTCGGCCAGGGCAGTCCCGCCGGCATCATCAACACCGGCCTGAAGACCGCCCAGTTCCGCAATTCCGGGACGGCCGAGGTCCGCGTCGGCAGCTACGGCAGCGCGCGCGGCGTCCTCGACCTCAACCGGGTGCTCCTGCCCCGCGAGCTCGCCCTCCGCGTCACGCTGCTGGCCGATGACGAAAAATACCGGCAGGCTCCCGCCTTCTCCGACGACCGGCGCGTCTATGCCGCCCTGCGCTACGAGCCGAAGGGCCTGAACGGCGACGGCCTGCTCACGTCGATCAAGGCCAACTTCGAGTCCGGCCGGATCGACAGCAACAACCCGCGCACCCTGCCCCCGGCGGACGCCATCACACCGTGGTTCACCCGGCTGAACCAGGCGACCTACAACCAGTTCCAGGCCTTTGACCATCTGTCCAACCGGCCCAACCACGGCCAGTTCCGCGTCAACCTCGCCTCCACCGGCGCGAAGAATCCCGCCTACCAGCCCTACATCGGCACGTTCGCCTTCCCGTCCGGCCGCGCGGGCCCGACGGTGTTCATGTCCGGCGGCAACCAGACCATGATGGTGACCGACATCATCGGCGCCTTTGTCAGCGGCGGCCTCGGGTCCGACGGCAGCGTGGACGGCGGCATCGCCGCCATGCCCGACAACGGCTGGGTTTCGCTGCACGGCACCGCCCAGTGGGCGATCAACGCCGGCGCTCCCTATTCCAAGGCGGGGCTGTGGAAAAACAACCTGCTGACCGACGCCTCGGTCTTCGATTTCTACAACCAGCTCATCGACGGCGACTCGAAGCGCGAATGGCAGGATTTCAACGTCGGCAACCTGAGCCTTGCCCAGACCTACTTCCACAACCGGGCCGGCATCTCGGTGGACCTCTCGCGCGAGCGCTATGAAAACGGCCAGAAGGCCGTGCTGCCCGGCGAGGTCCGCCTGCAGATCGACCCGATGGCCGTCTATGGCGACGGCTCGCCCGACGCGGGCCTGGCCGGCGGCGAGCCCTACTCGGACGGCACCAAAAACCCGAACGTCGGCCGCGCCTTCGTCTCGTCCAACAACGCCTGGAGCAACCGCTCCCTCGCCACGGACCGCGAGGCCGCGCGCGCCACCGCCTTCGTCCAGCACGATTTCAACGAAAAGGACGGCGGCTGGTTCAGGCGCGTCCTCGGCCTCCACACCCTCACCGGTCTCGTCGGCAAGGAGAAGGTCGAGAGCGACGCCCGCACCTGGCAGCGCTACGGCATCTTCGACAGCGCCTACTACACCCTCTCGGGTCGCGCGGACCAGCGCTTCAACGGCGCGCTCGTCCCGACCCAGGTCATCTACCTCGGCGACTCCCTCCTCGGGAAACCCCTGGCCGGCGCCTACCTGCCGGGCATCACCGGCAACACCACCATGGCCAGTGGCGCGATCCGCTACTTCAGTTCCGTCTGGAATTCCAGCGTCAGCCCCGGGACGCCGTGGGAGAACGGCTTCTACCTGCCCGGCGATCCCGCCCGCAACTCGACCCAGGCCGAGAACCCCGCCAACTACGTCGGCTGGACCACCACCCAGCTCAACATCGTGGACGCCGAGGCCTCGGCCGCGAATCGCGACCGCCTCACCACGCGCGCGGCGCTGGACAAGGCCACGACCGGGTCGCAGGCCCTCGTCTGGCAGGGCAAGTGGCTCGACAAATCCCTCGTCAGCACCATCGGCTGGCGCAAGGACATCGCCGAGTCCTGGGCCTTCGACATGTCGCCCAACGATTTCCCGGTCACCCAGGACCGCGGCGCGGTCAACCTCAGCCCGGGCTACTACAAGCTGCCCGCCGCCGGCCAGCGCGCCGAGGTGGAGTCCAAGTCCTACAGCTTCGTCGCGCACCTCACCGACCTGCCGTTCCTCCGCGGCCTGTCCGAGCGGCTGCCAGTGAACGTGAGCGTGTATTACAACCGCTCGACCAACTTCAAGCCGGACGCCAGCCGCGTGGACATCTACGGCGAGCCGCTGCCCGCGCCCGCCGGCAAGACCGTCGATCACGGCGTCCGCCTCGAGACCAAGGACGGCCGCTTCGCCCTCCGGGTGAACCGCTACGAGACGAGCAACTTCAACGCGAACAGCACGCAGATCAACGCCGCCTCCATCGGCAACTGGATGCAGCTCACGCAGAACTTCGCCAACGTCTTCCAATACAACATCCTTCCCTGGGGCTACGACGCCACCGCGGCGGGCCAGACCGGCAGCGCCACCGACATCTTCAACGGCAACACCGGGGTCTGGCAGCCGATGCGCTACAACTTCCATTACTTCGCCAACCGTCCGCTGCAGGCCGGCGAGATCCTCTCCGCCGACGGCGCGTGGATCGTGTCGCCGGCCCTGGAACAGAAGATTCTCGACAACACCCGCACGTTCCAGCGGGCCGTGGATCCGCGCTTCTGGACAGCCTGGCGCATCGACACCTTCGGCAACTTCGGCCCCTCCACCCGCGAGGTGACCTACAGCGTGCCCACCGGCTTCGCCATCACCGAGGACAACGTCTCCAAGGGCTGGGAGATCGAGCTGAGCGCCCAGCCGGTGAAGAACTGGCGCGTCCTCGTCAACGCCAGCAAGACCGACGCCCGCCGCACCAACATCGGCAACGCGAACATGCGCGAGTTCATGACCCTCGTCGCCTCCGCCCTGAAGGTCCCGGACGGCGTCTCCAAGCTGCACCACTACTGGGGCACGGAGGACGTCGTGACCGCCGGCAAGAACTGGTTCGACGGCGAGGGCCTCGTCGCCGCGCCGGGCAGCGAGTGGCGCCTCGCCCAGTTGGTCGAGAACACCACGGTGCCCGAGCTCCGCGAGTGGCGCGTCAACGCGATCACCAACTACGAGTTCACCGCGGGCCGCCTGAAGGGCCTCCACGTCGGCGGCGGCGTGCGCTACCAGAGCAGCGTCATCCTCGGTTATCCGCCGACCGGCAACCCGAACGACCCGACCACCGTCGAATACGACTTCAACAATCCCTACCGCGGCCCCGTCGAGACCAACATCGACCTCTGGGTGGGCTACAGCCGGAAGCTGTCCGAGAAGCTGCACTGGCACGTCCAGCTCAACGTGAAGGACGCCTTCCAGGGCAAGGACCTGATCCGGGTCACCTACCAGCCCGACGGCACGCCGGCGGCCTACCGCATCGTCTCGGGCCAGACGCTCTCCCTCACCAACACATTCAGCTTCTGATCCTGCCGACGCGCCCGGTCTCCCGCCGGGCGCGTCTTCCCGGGGGAGCGCGTTGCCCGCATCGCGTTGCCCGCAACGCGCGTTCGCTGCGCGCTGGGGTCAACGCGCTCCCCCGGCCTTTTTCGCCTTGTCCCTCCTTGTGGATTCCCCCCCTCGTTCCCTCCCCGCCGTCGCGGTGACCGCCCCTGCGCGGGCCTTCGCCGCGGTCGTCTTCGACATGGATGGCGTCGTCACCGACACGGCGGCGGTGCACTCCGCGGCGTGGAAACGGATGTTCGACGAGTATCTCCGGTTGCGGGAGACCCGGCACGGAGAGGTGTTCCGCGAGTTCACCCAAGCCGATTATCGAGCCTGCGTGGACGGCCGGCCGCGCTACCAGGGCGTGGAGAATTTCCTCGCCTCGCGCGGCCTTCATCTGTCGCCGGGCACGCCCGACGACCCGGCCGGAATAGAAACGGTCTGCGGCCTCGGCAACCGGAAGAACGTGCTGTTCAACGAAATCATCGCGACCTTCGGCGTGGGTCTGTATGCGTCCACCCTCGCCCTGATTGAGGCGCTGCGCCGGGAGGGCCTCAAGGTCGGCCTCGCCACCTCGAGCCGGAACGCCGCACCGATTCTGGCGAAGACGCAGACGGCGCACCTGTTCGCCACCGTCGTGGACGGCCTGGTGTCCGCGCGCCTCGGCCTGAAGGGCAAGCCGCAGCCGGACATCTTCACCGCCGCCTGCGCCGCCCTCGGGGTGCCGCCGGCGCGCACGGTCGTGGTGGAGGACGCGGTGGCGGGGGTCCGGGCCGGCGCCGCCGGCGGTTTCGGCCTCGTGATCGGGGTGGCGCGCGAGGACAACGCGCGGGAGCTGCGCGAGAACGGCGCCGATGTGGTTGTGCGCGACCTCGCGGAAGTCAATGTGGAGGAAATCGACCGGCAGGTCCGCCGTGCGGACCGGTCCGGCTGAACCAACCCCCCTCCTCCCCATGCCTGCTTCGCAAAAACCCCGCCTCGGCTTCTGGCAGCTCTGGAACATGAGCTTCGGCTACGTCGGCATCCAGTTCGGCTTCGCCCTGCAGAACGCCAATGTCAGCCGCATCTTCGAGACCCTCGGCGCCCGGGTGGACGAGATCCCGATCCTCTGGATCGCCGGGCCCGTCACCGGCCTCGTCGTCCAGCCCGTCGTGGGCTACCTGAGCGACCGCACCTGGAACCGGCTCGGCCGGCGCAAGCCCTACTTCCTGGCCGGCGCGCTCAGCGCCTCGCTCGCCCTGCTGGTGATGCCCAACTCGCCCGCGCTGTGGTTCGCCGCCGGCATGCTCTGGATCATGGACGCCGCCATCAACGTGACCATGGAGCCCATGCGCGCGTTCGTGGGCGACATGCTGCCCGACGACCAGCGCACGACCGGCTTCGCGGTCCAGACCTTCTTCATCGGCGCCAGCTCGGTCATCGGCTCGCTGCTGCCCTGGCTGCTGACCAACGGCTTCTCCGTCGCCAACACCGCGCCGGAGGGGCAGGTGCCCGATTCGGTCAAATGGTCCTTCTCCCTCGGCGGCCTCGTGTTCTTCGCGACCGTGATGTGGACGATCCTGCGCGTGAAGGAATACTCGCCCGAGCAGCAGCGCGCCTTTCACGGCGAAGCGGAGGCGGCGGCAGGCGCTGGCGAGGAGACGATCACCCTCGATGCCGGACGCGCCACCCGCGGCGGCGCGCTCTGGCTGCTGCTGGGCCTGGGTGCCAGCGGCCTCGTTTACGCGCTCCGCTGGGACAAGGGCCTCTACATCCTTTCGTTCGGCGCCAGCGCCTACGGTTTGTTGCAGATTGTTGCGGCCTGGGGTCATCGCGCGGGCCGGGCCCGGGGCCTCGTGGGCCTCATGAGCGATCTCGGCGGCATGCCCGGGCCGATGAAGCGGCTGGCGCTGGCGCAGATGCTGACGTGGTTCGCGCTGTTCGCCTTCTTCATCTACGCCACGGCCGCCGTGGCCAGCCACCACTTCGGCAGCACGGATCCGCGCACCGCGGAATACAACGCCGGCGCCAACTGGGTCGGCGTGCTGATGTCCGTTTACAACGGCGTGGCCGCGCTGGTGGCCTTCGCGCTGCCCGTGCTGGCGCGGCGCGCCGGCCGGGTCCCCACCCACGCGGGCTGCCTCGTCGTCGGCGGGCTCGGCCTCGGCTCGATGTTCTTCTTCAAGGACCCGCAGTGGCTGCTCGTCTCGATGGCCGGCCTCGGCATCGCGTGGGCAAGCCTGCTCACGATGCCCTACGCCATCCTCAGCAGCGTCGTCCCGTATCGGAAGATGGGCGTCTATATGGGCATGTTCAATTTCTTCATCGTCATCCCCCAGATCCTCGCGGCCGCGCTGCTGGGTCTGCTGGTCCGCACCGTGTTCGGCGGCCATGCGGTCAACGCGCTCCTGCTCGGCGGGGTGGCGATGGTCGCCGCCGCGGTGGCGATGCTCCGGGTGCAGGACACGCCCGGTCCCCGCAACCCTTGATGAAAAACCTTTGGGAAATCAGCACCACCGAATGCACAGGCGATCGCGAAAGCATCATGCGCCGGGCCAGCCTGTATCAGCTGGCCAACGGCTACATGGGCTGCCGGGGCACGCTCGACGAGTTTGGCCCCGACGAGTCCGCCGGCGTGACGCTCGCGGGGCTCTACGACCGGGTGGGCGCGGCGTGGCGGGAGCCCGTCAACGCCCCCAACGGCGCCTACACGCGCGTGACGGCGGATGGCGTGGAGCTCTCCGCCCGCGATGAGTCGGTGGTGCGGCACCGCCAGACGCTGCGCTTTGCCGACGCGGTGCTCGAGCGCGAGACGGTCTTCGCGGTGGGTGGCAAACAGGTGACGATCCGGTCGGCGCGCTTTCTCAGCGCCGACCAGCCCAACCTGGGCGTGGTGCGCTTTTCCGTGGAGTGCGACCGGGAGGCGGACCTCGTGCTCCGCACCGGCATCGACGGCCACATCTGGGACCTGAACGGACCGCACCTGCCCAAGCTGACCGCGGACCGGCGCGATGGTGTTCTCTGCACGGAAGGCCGGACCCACGAGTCGGGGAAACGCGTGGCCGTCGCCGAGGTCGTGGACACCGATCTTGCCGGCGAGGAGCACACGACGGCGGAAAACCGCAACCTGCGCGTGTTCCGCTTCCGGGCGGTCGCCGGAAAGCCCTGCACGCTGACGAAGTATTTTGCCGTCTTCACCGAGCAGGACCGGATCGAAGCCGCGCCGGCCGTCGCGGCCTGCGCCGCAGTCCGCCGGGCGCACCAGGCCGGCTACCAGGCTTGCGCGGAGGCGCACGCGGCCGAGTGGCGCCGCCGTTGGGAGCGCTGCGACGTGGTCATCGAGGGCGACGACGACGCGCAGCACGCGCTGCGTTACAGCATCCTGCAACTGCTCATGGTGGCGCCGGTCGCCGGCAGCGCGAATTCGATCCCGGCGCGCGCGCTTTCCGGCCAGGTCTACAAGGGCGCGGTCTTCTGGGACACGGAGATGTTCATGCTGCCGTTCTTCCTGCACACCTGCCCGGAGAAGGCGGTGGAGCTGCTCCGCTACCGCATCCGCACGCTGGACGGCGCGCGCCGGAAGGCCCGCTCGGAGGGGCCGGGCTACCGGGGCGCGTTCTACGCCTGGGAAAGCCAGGACACCGGCGACGACGCCTGCACCTACTTCAACATCGGCGACCCGATCACCGGACGCGAGCTGCGCACGCATTTCCGCGACAAGCAGATTCACATCAGCGGCGACGTGGCGATCGCGCTGTGGCAATACTTCGCGGTCACCGGCGACGACCGCCTGCTGCTCGAGGGCGGCGCCGAGGTCATCCTGGAGTGCGCGCGGTTCTACTACTCCTACGCCTGCTTCAAGCAGGACCGCGCGCGCTACGAGATCCTCGATGTGGTCGGGCCCGACGAATACCACGAGCGCGTCAACAACAACGCCTTCACGAACGCCGTGGTGCGCGAGACCTTCGTCATCGCGGGCGCGGTGGTCGCCCACCTGCAGAAGCACCATCCCGACGCGCTGCGCACCCTGCTCGACAAGCTCGGCATCGCGGCCGAGCTGGCGGGTTTCGCCGACGCCGCCGCGCGCCTGTATGTGCCGCCGCCCGACCCGGTCACCGGCGTCATCGAGCAGTTCGAGGGATATTTCGCCCTGCGCGACGCCTCGCTCGACGAGCTGAAGGCCAGGATGATCCATCCGCACGAATACCTCGGCGCCGGCCAGGGCCTTGCGGTGCCGACGAAGCTCATCAAGCAGGCCGACGTGGTGATGATGCTGAACCTGTTCCGTGCGCGCCATTCCGCGGCGGTGCTGCGGGCCAACTGGGCCTACTACGAGCCGCGCACCGAGCACGGCTCCAGCCTCAGCGCGAGCGCCTACGCGCTCGTCGCGGCGGAGACCGGCGACCTCGCGAGCGCCTACCGGTATTTTCTCCAGACCGCGGAGATCGACCTGAAAGCCCGCTACAAGCTCTACGTCGGCACGATCTTCATCGGCGGCTCGCACCCGGCGGCCAACGGCGGCGCCTGGATGGTTGCGGTCCTCGGCTTCGGCGGCCTGCGCGCGGAGGCGGACACCGTCGTGCTCAACCCGCGCCTGCCGGCGAAGTGGCGGAGCCTGGGGTTTGCCTTGGAGCACCGCGGTGATCGTTTCCGGATCCGCCTCAGCCGGGACGAGGTGACGATCACGCCGCACGCGGACAACCGCGGGCCGCACCGGTTTCTGGTCGCGGGCGAGGCGGTTGTTTGCGATCCGGGCCGGGCTTGCACCGTGGCGTTGCGCAAGCCTGCGCCGGAAGCGGTTCCCGCGGGCCGGGAGTCCTTATGAAACGGCCATACCCCAAACTGATCACCGGCGCCCTGCTGGCCGCCGGCGCGCTTCCGCTCTTCGCTGGAGTGGGCGCCGTCATTCCCTGGACGACCATCGAGGCGGAGGCCATGCGCACCACCGGCACGATCCTCGGTCCGGCCTGCGGACCGCACCGTGTGGAGATGGAATCCTCCGCCCAGCGGTGCGTGCAACTTGCCCGCACGGGCGAACACCTGGAATTCACGGCCCCGGGTGCGTCCGACTCGCTGGTGCTGCGCTACAGTCTGCCCGACGCCCCGGGCGGCGGCGGGGTGGGGTCGGCGCTCAAGCTGCTGGTCAACGGCCGGCCGGTCCGCACCCTGGCGCTCAGCTCGCGCCACGCCTGGCTCTACGGCAACTACCCGTTCTCGAACGATCCCGCGCAGGGCAAGCCGCGCAACTTCTACGACGAACTCCGCCTGAAGGGCCTGACGATCAAGACCGGCGACACCGTGCGGCTGGAAAAAGCGGCGGACGACGGCATCCCCTGCACCGTGGACTTGCTGGACCTCGAATTGGTGCCGGCGCCGCTCGCGCGGCCGGCGGGTTCGCTCTCGGTGCGCGATTTCGGCGCGCATGGTGACGGCGCGGCTGATGACACCGCAGCGCTGCAAAAGGCCGTCGCAGCCGTCGCGCAGCAGGGTGGCATCGTCTGGGTGCCGGCCGGCGACTACAAGCTCACGGGCGACATCATTGTGCCCTCCGGCGTCACGATCCAGGGCGCGGGCATGTGGCACACCACCTTCGTGGGCGACGAGTCGCTCTACGGCCACGCCGAGCGGCGCGTGCGGTTCAAGCTCTCCGGCCGCGACGTGCACCTCGCGGACTTCGCGATCCTCGGGCAGCTGGACTACCGCAACGACCAGGAGCCCAACGACGGCGTCGTCGGCGCCGGTTGCACGGACGCCTCGGTGTCGCGCGTCTGGATCGAGCACACCAAGGCGGGCGCATGGATCTACAACGGCGTCAACCTCGTGATCGACGGCTGCCGCTTCCGCAACCTGCTCGCCGACGGCGTCAACTTCTGCGTCGGCACGAGCCACTCGGTCGTGCAGAATTGCACGGCGCGCGGGACCGGCGACGATTGCTACGCCGTCTGGCCGGCGCCCTCGGATCAGGGCCACGACGAGCGCGCGGAGAAACCCGGGCGCAACGTGATCCGCCGCTCGACGGGACAGCTTCCCTTCCTGGCGAACGGGGCCGCGCTCTACGGCGGGGCGGGCAACCGCGTCGAGGACTGCCTGTTCACCGACATCGGCACAGGCAGCGGCATCCTGGTCAGCACGACCTTCCCGACGACGGACGGGCAGCGCGGCGTGGACAACAACTTCAGCGGCGAGACGGTGGTCGCGAACAACCGGCTGGTGCGGTGCGGCGGCTACGATCATTCGTGGGCGTGGCGGGCGGCGTTGCAGATCTGCCTGGACCGCCGCAGCATCTCGGGCCTGCGGGTCAGCCGGCTGGAAATCCGCGACAGCCTGTCGGATGGCATCGCCGTCGTCGCCCCCGGTCGGGCGAAGGGGCAGGGCACCCTGTCCGGCACGGTTTTCGAAGACGTGGTCGTCACCGGCACCGGTCTCGGTTCCCCCGGCCGCCCCGGCCTGTGGATCCGCGAGGACGCGATGGGCGGAATCACGGTGATGCGTTCGCAGCTCGGCGAAGTGCGCAACGACTCGAAGACCTTCGAAATCCGCTCGCTGCCGGTGGCCGATTGAGCCGTTTGCTGTAGCCGGGGCGCCGACCCCGGTCTGTGCGGTTTGGTGCAACAGGATTGGATTGCCTCAGGTGCGGGTAGAAACAACCTGCCCTGAAACTGGTGACTCGGGACTGGGGTCGGGCCTGTTTTCGCCATCCTCCCGCGCATGCAAGCATCTGTGAAATCGATTGAGCCGGGGCCAGTGGCCTAACCAACCTGCGGCGAAGAATGAAAATCCTGCCTATTGTGGCGCTGGTGTTGCTGTCGGCTTGTTCCAACATGCCCCGCCAGCCGGAGGCGGAAGCTCTTTTCCGGAATCCTCCACGGGTTGCGATGGAAGAGGCGGAGATGGAAATACCGCTATTGGTCGGCCGAGGCGGCAGGCTGTTTGTGCCACTTGAACTCGGCGGGAAAAGGATGGTGTTCCTGCTCGATACGGGAGCGGGGCCTACGATGGTCTCGGTGGCCGTGGCGCGGGATGGGGGCATTGCGACCATTCCTGTCCCGCACGGCACGCTTTACGGCGGTGGTGGCGGGAGCTCGGCCTCCGTCGGTCTCATCGAAGGGTTATGGGCCAAAGGAGTGATCATTTCGCGTTTGCCGGTGTTTTTCACGGATCTGACATAGTTCTACGGTTCCATTTCGAACCGATTCCAATTCCGCCAAAACACCCCTCAACAGGGCTGTTTTTTGGATTTTTACCCTGATTATTCCTTCTGCAATCGTTGCAGGATGGGGTTCCGGGGCTTGACCCGAGAGGGCGGCGGGGAAACTTAGGGGCATGCTTTCCGTTACCCCCTCCGGAAACGTCACCCTGCAGGATGTCGCGGCCAAGGCCGGTGTCTCCATATCCACCGCTTCGCGCAGCCTGACCGGCGCCGTCAGCATCGCCAAGGCGACGCAGGCGCGCGTGCGCTCGGCCGCCGCAGAGCTCGGCTACCGCTACAATCCCCTGCTCGGCGAGGTCATGCGCGCGGCGCGGCGCGGTGCGCCCAACCACTACCTCGGCACGCTGGCCTACATCACGCCGTGCGAGCATGTGGAGGAGTGGCGCGCGACACCCACGCTTTGCCGGCACTGGTCGGCGGCGCGCGACCAGGCGGCGCGCTTCGGTTTCGGCGTGAGCGAGTTTGCCCTGAGTTCGCACGGCATGAGCGCCCGGCGGCTCGGGGACATCCTGCGGGCGCGCGGCATCGGTGGCATCCTGCTGGCGGCGTTTCCCAACGAGCCTTTCGAGCTGGTGCTGCCGTGGGAGCATTTCGTGACCGTCCCCGTCGGCCACATGATCCAGAACCCGCAGCTCGACTGCGTCGTGAGCGACCACACCCAGGCGGTGCTGCTGTCGGGCCGCGTGCTCGCGGAGCGCGGTTACCGCCGCATCGGCCTCGCGATGGAGAGCTACCAGAACGCGATCACCAACCACGGCTGGGTGAACGGCTGCGCGGCGCTCCCGGCGGAGAATCCCCGCCTGGCGGCGATTCCGCCCTTCCTGCCGGAGAAGATCACCGCGCGCGCGTTCCTGGACTGGGTGCGGGAGCATCGCGTGGACTGCGTGCTGACGCTCTCGACGTTCCGCAACGTTGCCAACCCCATGCGCGAGTGGCTGGCCGCGGACGGCCTCGCCTGCCCGCGCGACGTGGGCCTCGTCTCCCTCGATGTGACCGCTGCGACCGCCTCGTGGGCGGGCATCGACCAGAATTCCGACGAGATCGGCCGCGCGGCGGTGGACCTCGTGCTGTCCAAGCTGCGCGCCGGCGAGCGCGGCATCCCCCGCGTGCGCCGCAGCCTGCTGGTGCACTGCCAGTGGCGCGAGGGCGACACCGTGCGCGCCGCCGGCGGCGAAAAGGCCTGCGCGTAGGTTCTCGGGTGGCCGCGCGGCGCGGGTGCTTGCCGCCCGGCCGGGGCAATTATGACAGCCGGTCGAAATAGGGCTTTCACTTCGGGGCTTCGCGCATAGATTGCCCCGCGGGCGGCGTCAGCCGCCCCGGCGGACCCCACCGCCGCCATTCCACGCTCACTTCGACCCCTTTAACCGATGAGCACTCCTGTCTCCACCGGCCAGCCGCCCGCGGCCGTCGCCGCGTCGTCCCGCCAGAAGCCGAAGTATCCCGGCATCCGCGTCACCTGCAACGGCAACCAGCTCGTCACGCAATATGTGGAGACGCGCATCACCGAGGGCGGCGTGTTTTATCCCATCACGCCCTCCACCGAGGGCGGCGAGATCTACCAGGCCTCCTACGCGCAGGGTGAACTCAACGTCTGGGGCCAGCAGAAGGTCGCCGTCGAGACCGAGGGCGAGCACGCCGCACAGGGCGGCGCCACCGCCTACGCCGTCACCGGCCGCCGCACGGTCAACTTCACCTCCGGCCAGGGCATCGTCTATGCGATGGAGCAGTATTACCACGCGCCCGGCAAGCTCTCCACCATGGTGCTCGAGGTCGGCGCCCGCGCCCTGACCAAGCACGCGCTCAACGTCCACTGCGGCCACGACGACTTCTACGCCGCGCTCGACACCGGCTGGACCATGCTGATGTCGAAGGACGCCCAGCAGGCCGCCGACCAGGCCATCATCCTCCGCAAGGCCTGCGAACTCTCGCTCAACCCGGGCATGAACATCCAGGACGGCATGCTCACCACGCACTCCGAGCGCATGTATCTCGCGCCCGAGGCCGACCTGCTGCGCGAATACCTCGGCGCGGCCGACGACCAGATCGACTGCCCCACGCCGGCCCAGCGCGAACTGTTCGGCCCGAAGCGCCGCCGCGTGCCCCAGATGATGGACCTCCGGAACCCCATCCTGCTCGGCCCGGTGCAGAACCAGGAGCACCACATGAACGGCGTCGTCGCGCGCCGGAACAACTTCAACGAGCCCATCCTGCCGATCCTCGAGCAGTGCTACGCCGAGTTCGGCCGCCTCACGGGCCGCCACTACGGTTTCCTCACCGAATACAAGACCGCGGACGCCGACACGGTGTTCGTGTCGCTCGGCTGCGCGGCCGACAACATCGAGGCCGCCTGCGACTACCTGCGCGAACAGCGCAACGCGAAGGTCGGCTCCATCCACCTCAACGTCCTCCGCCCGTTCCCCGAGGCGGCCGTCATCCAGGCGCTGCGCGGCAAGCGGAACGTCATCATCCTCGAGCGCACCGACGAGGGCATGGCCGGCGACAACCCGCTGGCGCGCGACATCCGCGTCGCCCTCGGCAAGGCCAACGAGATCGCCCGCGCGGGCGCGGGCGCGCTGCCCGCGCTGCGGCCGGAGGAGACGCCCCGCCTGTTCCGCGGCAGCTACGGCATCGGCTCGCGCGACTTCCGCCCCGAGCACACGCTCGGCGCCTACGAGTTCGCCACCGGCACGACGAGGCGCAAGGACGGCCGGGGCGCGGCCGACGGCGAGACGTTCTGCGTGCTCGGCGTGGACCATCCCTACGCCGTCATCAGCAGGGACACGCCCTCGCTCCTGCCCGCGGGCGCCATCGCCGTGCGGTTCCACTCCATCGGCGGCTGGGGCATGATCACCACCGGCAAGAACCTCGGCGAGCTCGTCGGCGAGTTCGGCAAATACATTTCCGAGCGCGATCCGGTCTATGACGAGGACGGCTTCCTCGTGGAGAAGCTCCACGTGATGGCCAACCCGAAATACGGCTCCGAGAAAAAGGGCGCGCCCACGAACTACTACCTCACCGTCGCGCCGTCGCGCATCAAGGTGAACTGCGAGCTGAACCACGTGGACGTCGTGCTCTGCTGCGACCCGAAGGCCTTCACGCACACCAACCCGCTCGACGGCCTCAAGAAGGGCGGGGCGCTCGTCTGGGAGTCTGGCGAGCCGCCCGAGGTCGCCTGGGAGCGCGTGCCGGCGAAATACCGCCAGTGGATCCAGGAAAACCACATCCGCATCTTCATCCTGCCCGGCTTCGACATCGCCCGGAAGGCCACCGATCAGCCCGAGCTGCAGTTGCGCATGCAGGGCAATTCCTTCCTCGGCGGCTTCTTCCGCGTCAGCCCCTTCCTGAAGAGCTACGGCATCAGCGAGGAGAAGTTCCTCGAGAGCGTGCGGCAGCAATACGTGAAGAAATTCGGCCGCTTCGGCGAAGCCGTCGTCGCCTCGAACATGACCGTGATGACCGAGGGCTTCAAACGCGTCACCGAGATCAAATACGGCCGGCCGGACGCCGCCGACCGCTCCTCGATGCGCAACCCGCCCCTCGCTCCGCAGGGCCGGCCCGACATCATCCCGACCGCCGGCTGCACCGCGGCGGGTTGCGGCACGATCCCGGCGCCGGCCGCGCAGCCCGCGCGCGCGCCGTTCCAGACGCTGACGAAGTTCGACTCCGAGTTCCGCGCCGGGTTCGGCTACCACCAGCCGGCGGGGGCCTTCGCGTCGGTCGGCGTCATGGGCGCCGGCACGGGCGCCACGCAGTCCAAGTATGTCGCGCGCCGCGAGACCCCCGTCTATATCCCGGAGAACTGCACCCAGTGCATGGAGTGCATCACGGCCTGCCCCGACACCGCGCTGCCCAACATGGCGCAGGAGGTCGCCACCGTGCTGAAGACCGCGGTGAACAACTACGTCAGCGACCGCGAGGAGCGCCTGAAGTTCGGCGCCGAGCTCGCCGGCCTCGAGGCGCGCGCCCGCGCCCGGATGAACGAGTCGGTCAAGGCCAAGACCAAGGTGCCGTTCAAGGACATCATCCGCGAGGAGGTGAACGCGCTCACGACCGTCTCCGCCAAGGCGAAGGCCGAGTTCACCGGCATCATCGACCGGCTCCCGCTCGCCTACGGCAACGTGCCCGCGATCTTCCGCTCGCTCGAGGCCAAGACGCCCGGCGCCGGCGGCCTGTTCGCCATCTTCGTGTCCGACCTCTGCAAGGGCTGCGGCGAATGCGTGCAGGTCTGCGGCGACCACGACGCCCTGCGCATGACCCGCGAGACCGAGGAGCTCAACGCCGAGCTGACCACGGCGCAGATCTTCTCGCGGCTCCTGCCCGACACGCCGCAGAGGTTCCTCGGCCTCTACAACGACGACGACGCGGCCGCCTCCCGCGAGGCCGCCCTGCGCAACCATCTCATGGTGCGCCGCAACTACGAGGCGCTCGTCTCGGGCGACGGCGCCTGCGCCGGCTGCGGCGAGAAGAGCATCCTCCGCGCCGTCGCGTCGGTCACCGAGGCCTACATGCGCCCGATTTATCACCGCAAGGCCGACCGCCTCCGCGCCAAGGCCGCGCAACTCAAGGCCGGGGGCGTGCAGAAGCTCGCCGCGCTCAGGGCGCGCGATGCCAGGGAATACGAGCTGTTCCGCAAGACCTACGCCCACGTCGTCATGGGCCTCGGCGGCGAGAACGACGCCGACACGGCCAGGCGCATCGCCGCCTACGAGGCGGCGCACGGCGCGCTCACGGACGAGCAGCTCGTCGGCGGCCTCGCCGCCGTGCTCGAGCAGGACGCGTTCAACCACAAGGAATTCCAGGCCGTGGACGGCCGCCGCGCCAACGGCATGTCGGTGATGATGATGGGCGCGAGCACCGGCTGCAACACCGTCTATGGCTCCACGCCGCCGGCGAACCCGCACCCGTATCCGTGGATGAACTCGCTCTTCCAGGACGGCGCCACGATCTCGTGGCTCATGGCCGAGTCGGTCATCATCAACCACGCCCGCCGCTCCGTCGTGCCCGAGCGCCTGACCGACGCCCTGCTCGACCGTGCGGCGCAGGTCGCGAGCGAGGCCGAGTATTTCACGCTCACGCACCTCGACGACGCGCTCATGACCGAGCAGGAGATCCGCGAGCTGCCCAAGGTCTGGGTGATCGGCGGCGACGGCGCGCTCGGCGACATCGGTTTCCAGAACGTCTCGAAGGTCGTCCTCCAGAACCGGCCGAACGTGAAGATGATGATGCTCGACACGCAGGTGTATTCCAACACCGGTGGCCAGAACTCCGACTCGTCCACCATGCTCGGCGGCTACGACATGAACCAGTTCGGCGTCGCCTCGCAGGGCAAGCTGATCGAGAAGAAGAACGTCGCCGAGGCGTTCACCAGCGGCCACGGCTCGCCGTTCGTCGCCCAGGTCTCGATGGCCAACGCCGCCAAGCTCTACAAGGCCCTGCTCGAGGGCCTCGAATACCGCGGCACGGCCTTCTTCCAGGCCTACACCACCTGCCAGCCGGAGCACGGCGTGGGCGACAACATGAGCGCCGACCAGGCCAAGCTCGTGCGCGACGGCCGCGGCATGCCGGAGTTCGTCTTCAACCCGCGCAAGGGCGAGACTTCGCCGGAGGCCTTCGACCTCAAGGGCAACCCGAGCCTGGACCGCGACTGGTGGCGCACGAAGTTTGCGAGCAACGGCGAGGATTATTCCTTCACCGTCGCGCACTGGGCCGTCACCGAGGGCCGCTTCCGCAAACACGTGAAGTCCGTCAAGGAGGAGGAGGTCGCCAAGCTCACGCTCCTCGATGACCAGTTGCTGCTCATCACGCAGGACGACGTCATCCACCGCCGGGTGTTCGATCCCGCGCACCGGAGCTTCGTCCCCAACTTCGGCTGCTACATCAAGGTCGAGACCGGCGGGAAGTTCAGATTCTACGCCGTGTCGCGGCAGATGGTGCTGTTCGCCGTCGAGCGCCGGAAGGCCTGGCGCATGCTCCAGAGCAAGGCCGGCGTGGTCAACAGGGACTACCTCGCGCAGAAGGCGCTGCTGGCGAAGATCGACAAGGGCGAGCTCCCGCTCGCCGACGCCCGGGCGAAACTCCGCGAACTCCACGCCGCCGAACTCGCCGCGCTCAAGGCGTAGCCTTCGCCGGGGAACCTGATCCGCTGTAGCGGCGCTCTATGAGCGCCGTGCCTCAATTCCGCAGAGGGATTGGCCACAAAAAGCACAAAAAAACGCAAAACAGGAATTTGAACTGTAGGGCGGGATCGCTGATCCCGCCTCTGGTCCGGTTGGCTGCGCAGGCTCAGGCGAGCCGGTGCTGCCAGTAACCGGGGGCGCGATGCAGGTGCATGACGGCGATGATCCAGATGTCGTCGGGTCGCTCGACGTAGATGATGCCGTAGGGGAATTCGCGGGAGAAATGCCGCCGGGCCGGCTTGCGGATGAACCGGAAAGTGTGGGGCATGCGCTGGGCGTCGGTGATCAGTCCGTCGATTACTTGGTAGAAACGATGCGCCACGGCAGGACCGACCTCCCTGGCGTAGTCTATCGCGGCGGCATCGAACTCCTCCAGCGCTTCGCGATGGAAGGAGTAGGGTTTCACAGGCCGATGCTTTTCCGGACCCGGGCCATGGCTTCCTCCCCGGGGATGAGCTTCACCTTGCCTTCCTCGATCTCCTTGATGCGGCGGAGGGCCTCGTCGCCCCAGGCCTTTTCGATGGCCGGGTCGATGTTTTTGGCGGTGTCGGCGATCAGTTGCGCGATGAGCTCGGCGCGCTCCCCGTAGGGCAACCCCCGGGCCTCCTCGACGATTTCACTGACCTTGCGCCTTGGCATGCGGACAATGAAGCCGGCCGGACCGGGGCTGGCAAATTGATAGTGGGTGGAGACGGGAGAGCTTTACACCAAGCCATCGAAGGCAGTGAAGGGGCAAGGTTTGGTCGGTAGGGTAACAGGCTCAATACGGTGGTGGACGATGAGCTTGCGCTCGCCTTTTTGGGGCTACGCCTTCAGCTTTCGGCTGCGGGCCAAAAAGGATGAATCATGCGTGATCCAGATAGAAGGGATCAACGTGTCGCTTTCTCTATGAAAATCCTAAAATTCATTCCCGGGAAAACCAATGCATGGAAGATTGTTATCGCCGGTCTTCCGCTAGTATTCGGCATCTGGGTAATATACGGCCTGCTAAAATTAGATCGCCCAGTGACGACGTGGGGTGTGTTTGGAGATAAATTCGGTGCGCTCAACACGCTTTTCACAGGGTTCGCCCTTGTCGGCTTGCTCGCTACGCTCGTTCACCAACACGACGAGATCAAGTCGTCCAAGGAAGATCTCGATAAGGTTCTCGTTGCGTTAATTGGCACTACACAGGCCCTCAATAATCAAAATCTCATTGCTCGTAAGGCCAATTATATCACCGCATTGGTCGCTCGCATTGAAGGTTATAACCGTCAGCAAGATCTCGCGGCCGGTCGTGCACATGCCCCGGGACGACTTGGCGATGAGCAAAACCGCATGTTCATGGAACTCGATATAGCCTTAGGTAAGGCCCGCAGGGATGCCGAATCTGAGGGGAATGAAGTGCGCGACTGACACCCGCTGTATCTGCACGATTGCATTGCTCTTCGGTACTTCATCAGAGAAGTAAATCCTTCCGTGTGTTCAGTGTATTCCGTGGTTGATCACTGATCGCCGCTCCGTCGTTCGGGCCGGGCCTTGGTCGAGAGGCTCTTGATGGTGAGGGTGAGCGATTCGATCCGGGTGTCGGCCGGCTACGCCCGCGCCACAACCCGCTTGCCTCGGCGGGGGCGGGGAGGGAGTCTCCGGCCGCCTATCCCCCATGAGCCGGGTCACCCTCGCCGACATCGCCGCCGCCGTGAATTACTCCAAGAACACGGTGTCGCTGGCGCTGCGCGGCGATCCGCACATTCCGGAGCGCACGCGCGCCAAGATCCGCGCCATGGCGGAGAAGATGGGCTACCGGCCGAATCCCGTCATCTCGCACCTCATGGCGCAGCTCCGGTCGAGCCAGACGCCGTCGTTCCAGGCCAAGCTCGCGCTGGTGAACGCCAATCGCGACGCCGGGGCGTTCCACACCCATCCGACGATCCCGACCTACGTCGCCGGCTGCGAGCGCCGCGCCAACGGCCAGGGCTACACCTTCGACCGCTTCTGGCTGCACGACCCGAAGCTCCGCGCCGACAGCTGGCTGCGCATCCTGAACACGCGCGGCATCAAGGGCCTCGTGCTGGTCGGCCTGATGGACAGCAACCGCCTGCCGCCGCACCTCGCGCCGGTCTGGCAGGCGCTGCCCTGCGTCGTCACCGGCGTGCGCACGCACAACCCCGTGCTGCCCTTCGCCTGCGTGGACCACCACAACCTCACGCTCACCGCGCTGGAGCAGGCGCTGGCCCTCGGCTACCGGCGGCCCGCCCTCGTGCTCGACGATGTGATCGACCAGTTGGTGGAGCGGCGCTTCTCCGCCGGGTTCCTCGCCGGGCAGGAGCAACTGCCGCGCGCCCAGCGCGTGCCGGCTTTCACCCGGATCGAGCGCGCTCGCCAGAACCCGAAGGTGTTCCACCAGTGGTTCGACCGGTGCAGACCCGACGTGATCTTCACGCTCTACAACACGGTCTTCCACTGGCTGGAGGAGCGCGGGCTCCGCGCCCCGCGCGACATCGGCGTCATCCAGCTCGAATGGCGCGCCTCGCGGCCGGACATCGCCGGCATGGACCAGCACAACGACGTGACCGGCGAGGCCGCCGTGGACATGGTGATCAGCCAGATCCACAACAACGAGACGGGCGTGGCGGCCTTCCCGCGCGCCACGCTGATCGGCGCGAGCTGGCGCGACGGCGCCAGCGTGCGGAAGCAGGGGTAGGGGGCGGCAAAAATTGGCTGGTGGATGATTGGATGTGGCAGGGGCGTTGCGCCCCGACAGGGCCGTCGGTGTCGCAAGCGCCCCTCCCGCACTCGGCCTGCGAGTTGTGGGGCGGGATCGCTGATCCCGCCTCCGCAAACGAAAAAGGCGGGGTCAGCGACCCCGCCCTACGGTTTTTGCACCGGCTCAGCAGTTTCCCGGCTGGCCGTAGTAGGCGCCGGGGCCGTGCTTGCGCTTGAAGTGCTTCTGCAACAGCTCGGGCTCGATCGTCTTCAGCTTCGGTTCGAGCGCGAGGGACATGAGCGCCATGTGGGCGATGCATTCGACGGCGACGGCGACCTCGACGGCCTTGGCCACGGTCTTGCCCCAGGTGAAGGGGGCGTGGCGGTTGACCAGCACGGCGGGGAAGTCGGCCGGGTCGAGCTTCCTGAAGCGCTCGACGATGACGTTGCCGGTCTCCCACTCGTAGGCGCCGCCGGAGATTTCCCGGGCGGTCATCTTCCGGGTGACTGGGATGTTGCCGTTGAAATAGTCGGCGTGGGTCGTGCCGAAGATCGGGATTTCGCGGCCGGCCTGCGCAAAGCTGGTGGCGTGCGAGCTGTGCGTGTGCACGACGCCGCCGATGCCCGTGAACGCGAGGAACAGGCGGCGGTGTGTCGGCGTGTCGGAGGAGGGGTTGAGTTTCCCTTCCACCTTTTTCCCGTCGAGGTCGATGAGGACCATGTCGGCGGGCTTGAGGTCGGCGTAGGCGACGCCGCTGGGCTTGATGGCGAAGATGCCCCTGGCGCGGTCGATGGCGCTGGCGTTGCCGAAGGTCAGGTTGATGAGCCCGTGCCGGGGCAGGGCGATGTTGGCCTCGTAGGCCTCGCGTTTGAGTTCGGTGAGCATGGGGAGAAGGTTAGGACCGCTGTTTGAAGCGGTCGAGCATGACGGCGCCGAGGAGGATGAGGCCACGCGCGACGTATTGGTAGAAGGGCGGGATGTTGAGGAGATTCATGGCGTTCTGCACCAGGCCCATGATGAGCACGCCGGCAATGACGGCGCCGATGCGGGCCACGCCGCCGCTGAGCGAGACGCCGCCAAGCACGCAGGCGGAGATGACCTCGAGCTCGAGGCCCTGCGAGGTGTTGGGCTGGCCGCTGGTCATGCGCGCCGCGAGCACGAGGCCGGCGAACGCGGCGACGAGGCCCTGCAGGGTGAAGATGACGACCTTGATGCGGGTGACGGGCACGCCGGCGAGGTGGGCGGCTTCCTTGTTGCCACCGACGGCGAGGGCGTTGCGGCCGAAGATGGTCCGGTTCAGCAGCACCCCGAAGACGCTGAAGCAGGCGGCGGTCAGCCACACGGGCACGGGCACGCCGAGCCAGGCGGTGTTGCCGAGGGCGAAGAAGGCGTCGGTGCGGATGCCGACCGCGCGGCCGTCGGACACGATGAAGCCGAGGCCGCGCACGATCTGCATGGAGGCGAGCGTGGTGATGAGCGCGTTGATGCCGAGGCGGGCGACGAAGACGCCGTTGAGAAAACCGACGAGCGCCCCGCTCGCGAGCGCCGCGGCGCCGCCGGCCGTCACGCTGCCGGTGGCGTTCATCACCGTGGCGCCGAGCACGCCGGCGAAGGCCACGACCGAGCCGACCGAGAGGTCGAAGTCGCCCGCCGCGAGGCAGAACATCATCGTGCACGCCACCATGCCGGTGGTGGCCACGGCGAGCGCGAGGCCGCGGAGGTTCACGACGGTCAGAAAGTTGTCCACGAACAGCGAGCAGATGAGGAACAGCACCGCCAGCACGAGGAGCATGCCGGCGGAGTCCCAGGCGCGGGTGAAGGCCGATGGCTTGGAAGCGGACATCAGGTTGAAGCTGTCGTCCTGAGCGCAGCGAAGGATCCGGCAGGATGCCCGCCGGCGGTCGAGGCGCTGGATTTGCGCCCGGTCGGCCTCGGCTCGCCAACTTCACGGCGTGTAGAACGGCACGAAAAGGTCATGGTCGGTCAGTCTGCCGCCGTGCCCGCCGGCAGCGCCGCATGCAGGACGGCCTCGGGCGTGGCGGCGGCGCGCGGGAATTCGGCGGCGACGGCACCCTCGCGCATCACGAAGACGCGGTCGGCGATGCCGAGCACCTCGGGCAGCTCGCTCGACACGATGACGACGCTCGTGCCGGCCGCGGCGAGGTCGTGGATCAGGGCGTAGATCTCGCTCTTGGCGCCGATGTCGATGCCGCGCGTGGGCTCGTCGAGCACGACGACGCGGACCTGCTCCGAGAGCCAGCGCGCGAGGATGGCCTTCTGCTGGTTGCCGCCGGAGAGCAGGCTGATGAGCGTGTCGGGCGAGGCGGTGCGGACGCCGAGCCGCGCGATCTGCCCGGCGGCGTTTTTCCGCTCCCAGGCGCCGTCGAGAAAAAATCCGGCCCGCAGGTGCGAGCGGCGGGCGCTGAGGTTGATGTTCTCGGCCACCGAGCGGATGGCCACGATGCCCTCCTTCTTGCGGTCCTCGGGGCAGAACACGAGGCCGGCGCGGATGGCCGTGCGCGGCGAGCCGCCCGCAAGCCGCTCGCCGTGGATGCGCACCTCGCCGGCTTCGGGTTCAACTGCGCCACAGAGCAGGTGCATCAATTCGCTGCGCCCGGCGCCGACGAGGCCGAAGAAGCCCACGATCTCGCCGCGCGCCACGTCGAACGACACGGCTTCGCGCAGCCCCGGCCCGGCGAGGCCGCGGACCTCCAGGCCGCCGGGCGTGTGTGCGCGCGGGCGGTAATTATAGACGTTGGTCAGTTCGCGGCCGACCATGCTCTTCACCAGGGCATCGCGGGTCACACCGGCGAGCGCCTCGTGCGTCACCACGTGACGGCCGTCGCGGAGGACGGTGGCGGCATCGCAGATCTCATAGACCTCGTCCATGCGGTGCGTGACGTAGAGGATGGCGGTGCCGCGGGCGCGGAGGTCCCGGATGATGGCAAACAGCCGGCTCGTCTCCTTGGCCGACAGGGAGCTGGTCGGTTCGTCGAAGGCGACGATCCTGGCGCCGCGGCCAAGGGCCTTGGCGATCTCGACCATCTGGCGCTGGGCGAGGGGCAGGCGGCCGAGCTTAGTGTCGGGAGAAATGTCCTCGCCGACGAGCGTGAGCAGGCGGGCCGCCTCGGCGCGGAGCGCGGTCCGGTCGAGGAACGGCCCGCGGTGCGGGTAACGGCCGAGGAGCAGGTTCTCCGCGACGGTCATCTCGGGCACGAGATGCAGCTCCTGGTAGATGACGGCGATGCCGGCGGCGATGGCCCCGGCGGTGGAGGCAAAGACGTGCGGTTGCCCGCCGAGGCGCACGCTGCCGGCGGTCGGCTGGCAGGCGCCGCTGAGGATCTTGAGGAGGGTGGATTTGCCCGCGCCGTTCTCGCCCATCAGGGCATGGACGCTGCCCGCGCGGACGCCGAACGACACGCTGTCGAGGGCGCGCACGCCGGGGAACTCCTTGGTGAGGGCGTCGAAGGTGAGGGCGGGGGCGTTGGTGTGGATGGCGGCCATTGGTCTCGTGGTAGGGCGAACCGTCCCGGTGAGCCGCGGCTTGGCCGGAGGACTCGCCCTACCTCTTGGAAAGGATCACAAAATCCCCTCGGCCTTGAGCACCTGCTCGAAGTTCTCGCGGGTGATCGGCTGGCCCTGGGTGCGGGTGTCGGGCGGGGGAGCGGCGCCGTCCTTGACCCAGTGATAGAGAAGCTCGGCGGTGCGGAAGCCCTCCTGCACGGCGGAGACGTAGATCGAGGCGTAGAAGCCGGTGGGGGCGGGCTTGCGGAGCTCGTCGAGGCAGTCGGTGCCGTTGATGCCGACGCCGATGACGTTGGCGGCCTTGAAGCCGTTGCCCTCGGTGGCGCGGACGGCGCCGAGGGCGGCGGTGTCGTTCATGCCCGCGACGAGCCAGTTTTTGATGCCGGTCTTCTGGGCGAGGAGGGCGTTGGCGGCGTCGAAGCTGCCGGGGATGTCGGTGGTCTTCTGCGGGGCCTTGAAGATGCGGTCGGCGGGAAAGCCGGCCTCCTTCAGCGCGGCGATGATGCCGTCGGTGCGCTCGCGGGCGGTGTCGAGCTCCTCGAAGGTCACGATGCAGGCGGCGGTCTCGGCGGGATTCCAGGCGCGGCGCTTCATCTCCGCCGCGAGGGTGCGGCCGGACATCTCGCCGATCTTGGTGGCGGACATGCCGAGGTAGGGGACCTCCTCGAGGAACCGGCCGTCGGCGCCGACGAAGCGGTCGTCCACGGTGATGACCTTGAGGTTGTTGGCCTTCGCCTTCGCGACGATGGCGGGCCCGAGGCGGACATCGGGTGTGCAGATGACGAAGCCCTGTGCGCCGTTGGCGGCGAGGCTGTCGATAGCGGCGAGGGTTTTCTCGCCGTCCGGCACGCCGATCTTGATGACCTCGAAGCCGTATTGGGCGGCGGCCTGGTCGGCGCCCTTCCACTCGTATTGGAACCACGGCTCCTCGGGCTGTTTCACGAGGAAGCCGAGCTTGATCTTCGCGGGCGCGGCGGCGCCGTCACCGGCGGGGGCGGGTTGCTTGCCGCAGGCGCCGAGGAAAAGCGCGGCCCCGGTCAGCAGCAGGGCGGGGAGGAGGCGAGGTGGTTTCATGGGGCGTGAAAGTGACCGGGAAGATCGTTCTCGGAATCGTTCTCGTTCTCTTTCTCCAAGAGAGAACAATTCAGGCGGGAGAACGAGAACGATTTTCAGGCGCGGATGCCCGGGGCGAGGTGGTAATAGACCTCGTTGTTGCGGAGGTCCTGCTTGAGCTGGGGCAGGGTGGTGCCGGCGTTGATGACGACGGTCTCGATGCCGGCGATGGTGGCGAAGTCCTCGAGCATCTCGGTGGTGACCGAGTAGCTGTAGCCGGTGTGGTGGGCGCCGCCGGCGAGGATCCAGGCCTGGCAGGCGGTCTTGAAGTCGGGCTGGCACTCCCAGACGGCGCGGGCGACAGGGAGCTTGGGCATGGCGGGGACCTTCACGGCCTTCACCTCGTTGACGAGGAGGCGGAAGCGGTTGCCGAGGTCGATGAGGCAGGCGTTGAGGGCGTCGCCGGTCGCGGCGTCGAACACGAGGCGGACCGGGTCCTCCTTGCCGCCGATGCCGAGCGGGTGGATCTCGACCTTCGGCTTGCCGGCCGCGATGGTCGGGCAGATTTCGAGCATGTGCGCGCCGAGCACCTGATGGCCCTTGGGCGAGAGATGGTAGGTGTAATCCTCCATGAACGACGTGCCGCCCGGCAGGCCGGCGTTCATGACCTTCATGGCGCGGACGAGCGCCGCGGTCTTCCAGTCGCCCTCGCCGCCGAAGCCGTAGCCCGCGGCCATCTGGCGCTGCGTGGCCATGCCGGGGAGCTGGCGGAGGCCGTGCAGGTCCTCGAAGGTGTCGGTGAAGCCCTTGTAACCGCCGTCGGCGAGAAACTTCGCCAGCGCGAGGTCGAGGCGCGCGCTGTAACGCAACTCGTCATGGCGCTTGCCGCCCTTTTTCAGGACGGGCGCGACGGCGTATTGCTTTTCGTAGTCGGCGCAGAGGGCGGCAATGTCGGCGTCCTTCACCGCGTTGACGACCTCGACGAGATCGCCGACGCCGTGCGTGTTGACGGCGAAGCCGAGCTTCATCTCGGCGGCGACCTTGTCGCCCTCGGTGACGGCGACGTTGCGCATGTTGTCGCCGAAGCGGACGAAGCGCGCGCCCTGCCAGTCATGCCAGGCGCGGGCGGCGCGCTGCCAGGCGGCGATGCGCGCGTGGACCTCGGGGTCCGACCAGTGGCCGACGACAACCTTGCGGCCGAGGCGCATGCGCGTGTGGATGAACCCGGCCTCGCGGTCGCCGTGGGCGGCCTGGTTGAGGTTCATGAAGTCCATGTCGATCGTGGACCACGGCAGGTCGCGGTTGAACTGCGTGTGCAGGTGCAGGAAGGGCTTCTTCAGCACGCCGAGGCCGCGGATCCACATCTTCGATGGCGAGAACGTGTGCATCCAGAGGACGAGGCCGGCGCAGTTGGCGTCGTTGTTGGCCGCGAGCATCACGTTGGTGATCTCGTCGGGCGTGGTGAGCAGGGCCTTGAAGACGGTCTTCAGCGGGAGCTGCTTCGAGGCGGCGAGGGCGGCGGCGACCTGCTGCGCGTTGGCGGCGACCTGCTGGAGCGGGCCGGGGCCGTAGAGGTGCTGCGAACCGCAGACGAACCAGATTTCGGGGGTGGCGAGGAGTTTCATTGGAAAAAGGTTTGCTGTAGGGCGGGGTCTCCGAACCCCGCCCTACAGCATTATTAAGAATGCACGGATTCCTTGATCGTGAGCAGTTCCTTCATCACGCCGCCGAGGTCGGCGTGGGGGTTGCGGCCGCCGAGGCTGTCGTGGAGCTGGCGGTAGAGGGCGTAGAGCCGGTCGTAGGTTTTTTGCGCGGCGGGCTTCGGCCGGTAGGCGACCTTCCTGAGGGAGGTCATCTTCTTCTGCGCCGTCGGGAAGTCCGGGTGGGCGCCGGCGAGGACGGCGGCGCTGACGGCCGAGCCGAGGGCGCAGGCCTGCGACGAGCCGGCGACCAGCATGGTGCAGCCGGTGATATCGGCGTAGATCTGCATGAGCAGCGGGTTCTTCTCGGCGATGCCGCCGGCGCAGACGACGCGGTCGATCGGCACGCCGTATTCCTTGATGCGTTCGATGATGGCGCGGGCGCCGAAGGCGGTGGCCTCGATGAGCGCACGGTAGATCTCGGCCGGCGTGGTGTAGAGGGTCTGGCCGACGAGCAGGCCGGTGAGGCGCTGGTCCACGAGGATGGTGCGGTTGCCGTTGTTCCAGTCGAGGGCCAGCAGGCCGCTCTGGCCGGGCTGCAGCTTGGCGGCCTCGGCGGTGAGCTTGGCGTGGAGCTTCACGTCCTTGAGCACGCCCTCGACGAACCATTTGAAAATGTCGCCGACGGCGCTCTGGCCGGCCTCGATGCCGTAGAAGCCCGGGAGGATGGCGCCCTTCACGATGCCGCAGATGCCCGGGATGTCGGGCACGGTCCTGGCGGCCGAGACGACGCCGCAGTCGCAGGTGGAGGTGCCGATGACCTTGACCAGCGTGCCCTCGGCCACGCCGCAGCCGATGGCGCCGTAGTGCACGTCGAATTCACCGATCGCGATGGGGATGCCGGCGGGCAGGCCGAGCTTCTGCGCCCACTCGGGCGAGAGGTTGCCGGCGGATTCGCTGGCGTCGTGCGCCTTCTCGTGGAGGCGGGCGCGGAGGTCGGCCAGCCGCGGGTCGAGCAGCGCGAGGAATTCCTTGTCGGGCAGGCCGCCCCAGTCCTCGGCGTAGAGCGCCTTGTGGCCGGCGGCGCAGACGCCGCGCTTCACGGCGCGCGGGTCGGTGACACCCGCGAGCACGGCCGGCACCCAGTCGCAGAGTTCCACCCACGAATAGGCGGCGGAAAAGACCTTCGGGTCCACCTGCAGGCAGTGCCAGAGCTTGGCCCAGAACCACTCGGAGGAGTAGGTGTTGCCGCACTTGGCGATGAAGTGCGGGCGGTGTTGCGCGGCCAACTCGGTGATCCTGGCGGCCTCGCGCCAGCTCGTGTGGTCCTTCCAGAGCCAGCACTGGGCGTTGAGGTTCTTCGCCCACTTCTTCGAGAGCGCGAGCGGCACGTTCCGCTCGTCCACCGGGATCGGGCTGGAGCCGGTCGTGTCCACGCCGAGGCCGATGACCTTGTCGGCAGAGAACCCGGGCTGCCTCTTCGCCTGCGCGAGGGCACCTTTCACGGATTTCTCGAGGCCGAAGAGATAGTCCCCCGGATGCTGGCGGGCGACGTTGTGGTCGCGCGGGTCGAGCAGCACGCCCTGGTGGCCGGAGGGGTAGTTGACGACGCAGGAGCCGAATTCCCTGCCGTCCTTGCAGCGCACGACGAGGGCGCGGACGGAGTTGGTGCCGTAATCGATGCCGAGGGTGAACATGGTGGGGAGGGGTGAAAGGTAGGACCTGAAACCGGAGGGGTGAACCGCGTCGCCGGGTGACGGTAACAAATCAACGGCGGCTGAGGCGCGTGAGGAGGAAGCGCTGCAGGAGGATGAAGGCGAGCAGCAGGGCGCCGACCACGATGCGCGACCACCAGGGGCTGAGGCGGCCGTCGAAGAGCAGCACCGACTGGATGGTGCCGAAGATGAGGAGGCCGAAGAGCGTGCCGAGCAGGTGGCCGCGGCCGCCGGTCAGCACGGTGCCGCCGATGACGACGACCGCGATGGCGTCGAGCTCGAGGCCGATGCCCGTGCTGGGGTTGCCGGAGCCGGTGTAGAGCGTGCCCACGAGCCCGGCCGCCGCGGCGCAGAAGCCGCTGAAGGCATAGGCGCCGACCTTCGTGGCGCCCACGGGCAGGCCCATGAGGAGGGCGGACTGCTCGTTGCCGCCGAGGGCGAGGAGGTTGCGGCCGAAGCGCGTGTAATGGCCGATCACGCCGCCGGCCAGCAGGCCGCCGGCGAGGATCATCGCCGCCAGCGGCAGGCCGACGGGGCCGAGTTCCCAGTAGATGTCGGCCGCCCGGCCGTAAAGCGGGTGATTGATGCCGACCGACTCGGTGTTGAGCCAGAAGGCGCAGCCGCGCATCAGGAACATGCCGGCCAGCGTGATGAGGAAGGCCGGCTGCCGGAACCAATGGATGATCGCGCCCATGCCGGCGCCCAGCGTGCCGCCGACGGCCAGCGCCGCGGCGGCCGCAGGCGCGGGATGCACGCCGTGCCGCTCGATCAGCGTCGCGACGAAGATGGACGCGAAGCCGGCCACGGCGCCCACGGACAGGTCGATGCCGCCGGCGAAGATGACGAGCGTCATGCCCACGGCGGTCAGGCCGAGCACGGCGTTGTCGGTGAAAAGGTTCACCGCCACGCTGGGGGAGAGGAAGCCCTCGTATTTCAGGCCGGCGGCGACGAACAGCGCCGCGAAGATCGCGCCGGTGGTCAGCAGGGGCAGGCGGCGTTGGAGGGCGGGCGTCATTTCCGAGGAGAGGTAGGGCGAGTCGTCCCGACGAGCCGCGGCTCGTCCGGAGGATTCGCCCGACCTTTGAACAATCCGCCGAGCCCGCGGCGCGTGCGGTCGGACTGGAGCAGGCAGACCGTGAGGATGAGCAGGGCCTTGGGCACGGGGGCGACGGCGGGCGGGACGCCGAGGTTATACATCGTCGTGATGAGCATCTGCAGGAGCAGAGCGCCGACGAAAGAGCCGAGGAGGAGGAACCGGCCGCCGGTGAGCGCGGTGCCGCCGACGACGACGGCGAAGATGGCGTCGAGCTCCATGTTCTCGCCCGCGCGCTGGGCGTCGGCGGCGCCGATGTTGGCCGCCTCCATCACGCCCGCGAGGCCGGCGCACAGGCCGCAGGCGACGTAGGCGAGGATCTTGATCCGGGCCGTGGCCAGGCCGGCGAAGCGCGAGGCCTCGGGGTTGTCGCCCACCGCCTCGATGAAGAGCCCGGCGGCGGTGCGCCGCAGGGCGAAATGGACGGCGAGGTAGAGCAGGGTGGCGCAGACGATGGTGAACGGCAGGCCGAGCACGAAGCCGTTGCCGAGGAAGCCGAAGGCTGCGTGCTTGATGATGAGCACCTGGCCGTCGGTCAGGACCTGGGCCACGCCGCGGCCGGCGACCATCAGGATGAGGGTGGCGACGATGGGCTGCACGCCGACGCGGGCGACGAGCAGGCCGTTGATCAGCCCGGCCGCCCCGCCGACGGCGATGGCGCCGGCGAGAATCAGGGCCAGCGAATCCGTGCCCTGGCCGATGAGCACCGCCGCGACGGCGCCGGTGATGGCGACGACCGAGCCGACCGAGAGGTCCACGCCGCCGGTGGCGATGACGAGGGTCATGCCGAGGGCCAGGATGAGGGTCTTGGCGCCGCGGTTGAGCACGTCGATCGGCAGGCCGTAGAGGTGGCCGTCGAGCACGGTGATGCTGAGGAAACCCGGCTTGAGCGCGAGGTTGGCCACGAGCAGCAGGAGGATGCCGGCCAGGGGCCAGAGGACGGGCGAGCGGAGAAAATGGCGCAGGCGGTCGGTCATGGTTGGCAGTGCTCTGATGTGGGCCGGGTGCCCTCACCCGGCATTGCACCCCGCGGCGGGGTAGGGGCACCCCGCCCACAGCCTGGTCTGCAGGGCCGGCGCTCGGCGCCGGGCCGGGCTGCGGCCTGCCGACAAGCGGCAGCCCTACAACAAGGCCTTAAGAGCTGCTCACTCATGGTGCGTGTGGCCTCCGGCCATGGCCTGCATGAGGCGCGCGGCGCTGAGTTCGGGGCCGGCGATCTCGCCGCAGCGGCGGCGTTCGCGCAGGACGACGGCGCGCGTGCTGTTGCGGACGACCTCCTCGATTTCGGAGGAGATGAAGATGACGGCGATGCCCTCGGCGCGGAGCTTGCCGATGAGCTGCTCGATCTCCGCCTTGGCGCCGATGTCGATGCCGCGGGTGGGTTCGTCGAGGATGATCAGCTCGGGCTGGGTGGCCAGCCAGCGGGCGAGGAGCACCTTCTGCTGGTTGCCGCCGGAGAGCGTGCGGATGGGCGCCTCGGTGCCGGCGGTCTTGATGCGCAGGGCGGCGATGTAGTGGGCGCAGAGGCGCTCCTGCTCGGCGCGGGAGAGCGTGCGCCAGCCGCCCTGCTTGGCCTGCAGGGCGATGAGGAGGTTCTCGCGGACGGAGAGGTTGGGCAGGATGCCCTCGGATTTCCGGTCCTCGGAGCAGAACGCGAGGCCGAGCCGCACGGCGTCGCGCGGGGAGCGGAGGCCGCAGGGGGTGCCCTTCAGCCGGATCTCGCCGCCGTCGCGGTGGTCGAGGCCGAAGAGCAGGCGGGCGGTCTCGGTGCGGCCGGAGCCGAGCAGGCCGGCGAGGCCGACGACCTCGCCGCGATGGACATCGAGGTCGAGCGCGTGCAGGGCGCCGCGGCGCGCGAGGCCGCGGGCGGAGAGGAGCGGGGTGCCGGTGGTGGCGGCCGCACCCGTGGCGGCGGCCGGGGCCGCGGTGATCTCGCGGCCGAGCATCTTGCCGACGAGCGCGAGGCGCGGCAGCTCCGCCACCGGCCATTCGCCGACGAGCGCGCCGTTGCGCAGGACGGTGATGCGGTCGCCGACGGCATAGACCTGGTCGAGAAAATGGGTGACGAAGACGATGCCGAGGCCCTCGCCGCGCAGGCGGCGCATGACGGCGAAGAGGTCGGCGACCTCCTTCTCGTCGAGCGAGGCGGTGGGTTCGTCGAGGATGAGCAGGCGGGCCTGCAGGTCGAGGGCGCGGGCGATGGCCACCATCTGCTGCAGCGCGATGGAAAGCGTGCCGAGCTCGGCGTCCACGTCGCACTCGATCTCCAGCCGGGCCAGCGCCTCGCGGGCGTGGCGGCGGATGGCGCGCCAGTTGAGAAAGCCGAAGCGGCCGGGCTGACGACCGAGGGCGATGTTCTCGGCGACGGAGAGCGAGGGGACGAGGTTCACCTCCTGATAGACGGTGCTGATGCCGGCGCGCTCGGCGTCCTTGGGCGTGGCGGGGCGGATGATCCGGCCGGCGAGGCGGATCTCGCCGGCGTCGGCCTCGTGGACGCCGGTCAGAACCTTGATGAGGGTGGACTTGCCCGCGCCGTTCTCCCCGAGCAGGGCGTGGATCTCGCCGGCGCGGACGGTAAAGTCCACCCTGTCGAGCGCGACGACGCCGGGGAATTTCTTCCCGATGCCGCGCAGGGTAAGGAGGGGGGCGTCGTCAGCCATGAAGAGAAAGAAGGCGGGGTTCGGAGACCCCGCCCTGCAGATCAGGCAGAGCGCTCAATACTGGCGCGTGGGGAGGGCGGCGGCGGCGTTGGTGATGTCGAAGAGCTCGTCCTTGTTGAACGACTTCTTGGGCACGGTCTCGCCGGCGAGGATCTGGGCGACGGTGTCGTAAACCTTGGGGCCGAAGAGGGGGTTGCACTCGACGGTGCAGGCGAGTTTGCCGTCGGCGACGGCCTGGACGGCCTCCTTGATGGCGTCGATGGAGACGAGGAGGATGTCCTTGCCCGGCTTGAGGCCGGCCTCCTCGATGGCCTGGATGGCGCCGAGGGCCATGTCGTCGTTGTGGGCATAGACGATGTTGATGGCCTTGCCGTGCTTCTTGAGCAGGGCCTCCATGACCTCCTTGCCGCCGGAGCGGCGGAAGTCGCCGCTCTGGGAGTCGATGATCTTGAGGCCGGGGTGGGCGGCGAGGGCGTCGGCGAAGGCCTTGCGGCGCTCGTTGGCGGGGGCGGAGCCGGGCGTGCCCTGGAGCTCGACGATGTTGCCGGTGCCGTTGACGGCTTTGGCCAGCCAGTCGGCGGCCATCTTGCCCTCGGTGTAGAAGTCGGAGCCGATGAAGCAGGCGTAGAGGGAGTCGTCGCTCACCTGCACGGTGCGGTCGGTGATGATGACCGGGATCTTGGCGCGCTTGGCCTCGCGGAGGACGGGCTCCCAGCCGGTCTCGACGAGCGGGGCGATGACGATGGCGTCCACGCGCTGGGTGATGAAGGAGCGGACGGCGCGGATCTGGTTCTCCTGCTTGCCCTGCCCGTCGGAGAACTTGAGGGTGATGCCGCGTTTTTCGGCCTCGTTTTTCATCGAGTCGGTGTTGGCGGTGCGCCAGGCGCTTTCGGCGCCGGTCTGGGCGAAGCCGACGGTGAGGGGTTTGGCAAAGGCGGAGGCGGCGAGGGTGGTCGCCAGAAGCAGGCTGCGGAGCAGGGGTTGGGGTTTCATAAAGGTGGCAGTGTTGCGGACGGGCGGAAGTGGCGAAAGTGGCGGCAAGCTTTACCGTCAAACGGGGCAAAGTCACCCCGGTTATGCGGGGCGCCGCCCCGGCGTTCCATGGCGGGTTTCGGGTGAAAAGCAAAAAACGCCGCCCGAGCAGGGGACGGCGTTTCAAATTGGGTGCAGGGGTTGGATTTGAACCAACGACCTTCAGGTTATGAGCCTGACGAGCTACCAGGCTGCTCCACCCTGCAACAAATGGGAGGTGCATAAGTGCGGAGCGGGCGCGTCCCTGTCAACGGGTTTTTCTCAATCTCCGTAAGTCGCGAATACCGATTTGCCTGCGCGCGTCCTTCTCCCAACGCTGGGGCTTCTTCCGGTCCGCACTCCTCCCCATGAAGATCAAGCCCAGCATCAAACGCCTCAAATTCGGCGGCCAGCCCTGCATTGAACTGCGCACCAGCCAACTGCGCCTGGTCGTGCTCACGGCCAGGGGGCCGCGGGTCGCGGTGCTCGCCCGGCCCACCGGCCCGAATCTCCTGCTCTGGCAACCCGGCAAATACAAACGCGGCGCGTGGGACCTCATGGGCGGGCACCGCCTGTGGTTGGCGCGGCCCGGCGCCGACGAGGCCGAGGAAACCTATGCGACCGACAACCGACCCTGCGTGGTGGAAACCTTCGCCAATGGCTTCACCGTGACCGCACCCGTGGACCCGATCCACCGCACGCAGCGCGGCCTCAAGGTCACGGCGCTCGCCGCCGACCGGCTGGCCATCGAGCACTTCGTCACCAATTGCAGCGACATGCTCTGGAGCGGCGGTCTGTGGGGCCTGACCTGCACCTTGCCCGGGCCCGGCACCAGCTACCAGATGCCGCTCGGCGACGGCAGTGCGTGGGACTACGCCACGATGGTGACCTTCCGCACCTGGGGCGGCGGGCACGGCGGGGTGGGGTTCGGCGACGAGCAGTTCAGGCTCACCGACGACGCGCTCGTGCTCCGACCTGCCGGCCGCGAGAACAAGCGCATGGTGAAGGCCGACGCGGGCATCATCGCCATGCACGACCCCGCCCAGCGACTGCTGTTTGCCATGCACGCCCCCTACCAGCCCGAGGGCAACTACCCGCTCGGCACGAACCTCGCGTTCTACGTCGGTCCGAAGAATTTCATGGTCGAGATGGAGACGATGAGCCCCTTCGCCACGCTCAAGCCGCAGCAGACCCTCCGGCACACCGAGACGTGGCTGCTGCGCGACGCGAAGGCGGCGCCGACCGCGAAGCAGCTCAAGGCGCTGTTTTCCTGAACCCCAATCCGGCGCCTTGTTTGGCGCAGCGGTCAGTCCACGCCTGATGGGCGGCCGAAGACGGGCAGGCCGGCGGCGTCCCAGCGCAGGGGTTTCACGTAGGTGTGGCGGTTGGGGTCCCAGAGGGGGTCGCCGACGATCTCCGTGTAGGTGCGGGCGTGATAGACCAGCAGGTCGGTGACACCATCCTCGGCGACGGTGAAGCTGTTGTGGCCGGGGCCGTAGATCTTGTGCGCGTAGTCCGTCTGGAACACCGGTCGCGGCGATTTCGTCCAATTGCGCGGGTCGAGCAGATCGGTGTCCTCGCGGGCGTGGAGCAGGCCCATGCAATAGTTCTCGTCGGTGGCGCTGGCGGAGTAGCTGAGGAAGACGCGGCCGTGGCGGATCAGCACGGAGGGGCCTTCGTTGACCCAGAAGCCGCGCTGTTCCCACTCGAACTCCGGGATCGAGAGGCGGACGGGTCTGGTCGCGAGGGTGGTGGGGGAGGCCAGCCGGGCGATCATGAGGTTGGAATTGCCGCGCACGTCGGGTTCCTTCTGCGCCCAGACGTAGTAGGTGGCGCCGCGGTGCGTGAAGGCGGTGGCGTCGAGGCAGAAGGCGTCGATGCCGCTGTCCACCTGCACGGGTGCGGACCACGGGCCGTCGAGGGGATTGGCCGCCGTGGAGGTGATCGCCCACATGCGGTGCTGGAAGAGGTCGTGCTTGATCTCACGCGAGGGCGCGGCGGCGAAATAGACGACCCAGGTGTCGAAGACCCGATGGATTTCCGGGGCCCAGATGAGTTCGGAGAATGGGCCGCTGGCGGGCTTGTGCCAGACGTCCACGGCGGGGGCGGCGGGCAGCCCCGCGATCGTGCGGGCCCGGCGCAATTCGATGCGGTCGTAGGCCGGCACGGAGGCCGTGAAGTAATACCAGCCGTCGTCGAAGCGGCGGATGCAGGGATCGGCGCGCTGGAGGATGAGCGGTTGCAGCGGGGTCGCAGGCATGGGGGCTTATTTGGCGGGGGCGGCGGTCGCGATGAGGTGGTCGCGCTTCATCCGTTCGTAGAACGCGTCGGTGATGCGGTAGCGGAACATCAGCAGGCCCATCAGGAGGTGGAAGGTCCCTGGGATGAGCGTGAGCAGGAGCGCGATGCCGTTGAGGGTGAACTCGCTCTGGACCGCGTCGGCCACGTAGCCGTAATGCGTGAGCAGGCCGCCGACAATCAGGCCGGCGAGGCTCATGCCCATCTTCTGGCACCAGGAGATGCCGCCGAAGGCGAGGCCGGCCACGCGCTTGCCGCTCTTCATCTCCCCGTAATCGACGGCTTCGGAGATGGCGGACCAGAACACCGGGGCGTGCAGGTCCACCACGAACTGGATGAGGAAGAACAGCCCGAGCGCGAGCGCGGTGTCGCCGGGTTGGACGAGGAGGTAGAGCGCGGCGCTCAGGACGAAGACGAGGATCTGCGTCCAGCGGAAGAGCTGGATTTTGCAGAACTTCTTCGTGATCCAGGTCGAGGCGACCATGGCGAGGATGTTGCCGGCGACGCCGGTGGTGATGAACACCGATTGCAGGCGCGCGTCGCCGTGCAGGAAATATTTGGCGTAGAACAGCGCGACCGAGCCGCGGATGACGTAGCCGATCGTGCCGATGATGCACACGGCGGCGAGGACGAGCCACTGGTCGTTGCGCAGCAGCAGGGAGAGCTGGAGGCCGAGCGGCTTGCGGTCGATGGTGTGCCTCACGCGCTCGGTGGTGGTGAAGAAGCAGAAGAGGAAAAGGGCGGTCGCGATGACGGCCATCAGGGCCATGGACACCTGATAGCCCCGGGCCTTCTCCGCGTCGCCCCACCGGGCGGCGAACAGCGGCACGAAGGTCGTGACCATCAGCGCGGCGATCTTGGCGAAGAAGAGCCGGTAGCCGTTGGCCGAGAGGCGCTCCTGCGGGTCGTCGGTGATCACGCCGGGCAGGGAGATGTAGGGGATCGTGACCGAGGTGAACACGAGCATGAGCAGCGTGTAGGTGACGTAAGCCCAGGCGAGCTTGCCGGCGTAGGCGAAGTCGGGCGTCGTGAACACGATCATGATCGCGAGGCCGAAGGGCACGGCGCCGTAGAGCAGGTAGGGGCGGTAGCGGCCGAGCCGCGTGGTGCGGGCGTCGGTGAGCATGCCCATGGCGACGTCGGCGAAGGCGTCGATCAGGCGGGGGATGAAGATGAGCATGCCGAGGTGCTCCACCCGGAGCCCGAACACGTCGGTGTAGAAGAACGTGAGGATGAGCGCCATCGAGGACCAGACGACGTTCACCGCGGCGTCGCCGGCGCCGAAGCCGATTTTTTCGAGCACGGAGAGCCGGGAGGAAGGGGCGGGGGAGGACATAAACGGCGGGGACCGGGAGCGGTCCGTCATTCGAGCAGGCGGCTGCGGTAGTTGAGCCATGACTCGGGACGGACGACGGGCCAGTGGTCGGCGTCCCACTCGAGTCCGGCGATCTTGAGCTTTTGCAGGCCGTGGTCTGCATTCTCGTAGGCGTGGAAGACGAGCCAGTCCTTCCCGTCGAACGTGTAGGCGCTGTTGTGGCCGACGCCGGCCCAGGCGGCGTTGCCGGCCAGCAGGAGGGTGCCGCCGCCCATCGCCAGGTCGCGACCCTGGCGGTCGAGGTAGGGGCCGGTGATCTTTTGGGCGCGGCCGACGACCATCTTGTAGGTGCTGTCCTTGCCGCGGCAGCACTTGTCCCACGAGACGAAGAGGTAGTAGTAGGCGCCTTTCCGGAAGATGAAGGGGGCCTCGATCTCGGCCGGGCCGGCCATCGCGTCGGGTTCGAGCACGGAGCGCTCGCGCTTGGCGATCGAGTGCCACTCCTGCGGTTCGGCGATGGCGGTGAGCGAGGGGGCGAGTTTCACGAGCTTCAGGCCCGACCAGAACGAGCCGAAGCTCATCCACGGGGTGCCGTCGTCGTCGAAGATGACGGCGGGATCGATGGCGTTCCAGAGGTCGCGGCCCGGCACCGACTGGAGGACGATGCCCCGGTCCTCCCACCGGTAGTCGGGCGAGTCGGGGTCGAGGGTTTTGTTCACCGTCACGCCGATGGCGGAGGTGTTCACGCCGAAGGACGAGACGGAGTAGAAGAGGTAGAACCGGCCGTCATGGCGCACGATGTCGGGCGCCCAGATGTGGCCGTTGAATTTGGGCGCCACGCTCTTCGCCCAGGCCGGATCACCGGGGAAGACGCGGCCGCGCCGGCGCCAGTTCACCAGGTCGGAGGAGCTGTAGAACGTGATGCCGGGGCCGGTGCTGAAGAGGTAGTAGGTGGCGCCTTCCCTCGCCAGCACGGGGTCGTGGATGCTGACCTGCCGGGGTTCGGCGGCGAGGGCGGCGGCGGCGAGCCACAGGCCGGCCAGGGCTGGGAATGGACGCAAAGCGGGCATGGGGGGCGGAGGCAGAGCGGCCTGCCGCCGCTGGGGGGACGGTAGGCCGCGGGTGATAGCCTCGGATGAGTGGGCGCAGCCGCTCAGTAGCGGTAGCGCACGCCGAACTCGAAGGTGCGGTCGTAGGCGCGGGTGTCGCGGGGATACAGGGACTCGTTGAAGAAGTAGTCCTGGTATTCGCTTTTCAGGAGGTTGGTGGCGTCGAGCGTGAGCGTGAAGTGCTGGTTGAGCGCGTAGCTCGCCGAGAAGTCGAGGGTGCCGATGGGCTTGGCGATGATCTGCCGCAGGGGGCTGCCGGCGGCGTTGGGGCCGTCGAAGGTGTCGGTGTATTCGCCGCGCCAGTTGTAGGCGAGGCGGGAGGAGAACTTGCCGGCTTCATAGACGAGGATGACGTTGTAGGCCTCCTGCGACACCTGGGCGTAAGGCTTGCGCATGCGGGAACCGACGGGGGCGCCGGGCCGGGAGTCGGGGGCGTCGGTGTCGCCCTCGATGTAGGTGAAGTTCGCCATCCAGCCGAAGCCCTTGAGCACGTCGGGGAAGTGCTGGTAGCTGAGCTCAAAGCCGTCGAGCTGGCCCTTGCCGGAGTTGCGGGGGCGCACGACGATGTAGTTGATGCCGCCGATGGTCTCGGTGGCGGCGAAGCTCTGCACGTAGCCGTCGATGTCGCGGTGGAATGCGGTGAGCGAGACGTAGCTGTCGTCGGCGAAGTAGTATTCCAGCGAGAGGTCGTAGTTGTCGGACTTGACCGTATTGAGGTCGGGGTTGCCGCCGCTGCCGGTGCCGGCGCCGCCGCCGGTGGTGGTGGGGGCGTTGAGGGTGACGGCCGGATTGAGGTTGTTGAAGTTGGGCCGGGTGATGGTGCGGCCGCCGGCGAAGCGGAGCTGCCACTGGTCGGAGAGCTTCAGGCGGGTGTTGAGCACCGGGAGCACGTCGGTCTGCGACTTGCTGTCGTCGATCGGCGCCCCGGTCGTGTTGTAGCCCTTGAGGTCCTGGGTGGTGCGGGCGACGCGGAAGCCGAGGGAGCCGTTGAAGGGCTTGTTGCCGGCCATGCCGGCGAAGGTCGAGTTGACGTAGCCGGCGAGCACGGATTCGTCGTCGGTGAAACCGAGCGTGGGGTTGTAGGCGGCCGGGCCGGCGGGCAGGCCGAAGAGGGCGCGGACCTCGTTGGGGCGGCTGTAGAGGTAGTCGGGCGAGGCGCCGAACCAGTGCGGCGTGCCGTAGTAGGAGAGGGGGCCGTCGGGGTTGACGCTGCCGAAGCCGGGGATGGTCGAGGTGCGCGGGACGGTGGAGGCGAAACGGTTGCCATTGGTGGCGCCGGCGGGGGCGATGTCGTTGCGGCTCGTGCCGCGGAAGCGCACCGAGCGGTCGCTCCAGCGGAGGCCGCCGCTGATCTTCTGGAACACGCCCTTGGCCAGGCTGTGCTCCGCCTCGAGCTTGAGGCCGTGCTGCCCGGAGACGGACACGTCGTGGTTGTCGAAGAGGCCCCAGAGGAAATAGTTCTCGGCCTGGGTGATGGCGGTGCCGGGGATGGTGAGGTTGGCGCGGCCGGCGTCGTTGTAGGTGAAGGTGAACGTGTCGCCGGGGACCGCGGCGTAGCGCGTGTCCACGATGAGGACCTTGTTGCGGTAGCGGTTCCAGTTGTAGAGATATTCGGCGGTCACCTTGTTGTCGCCGCGCGTCCAGGTGGCGCCGAGCACGTTCTGGTAGCCGTCGGTGGCCTGCTGGAAGGCCTGCGTGCTGGTGAGGTGGAAGTTGTTCACCGAGGTCGTCCTGGTCGGCACGTTGGTGCCCGGGTTGACGGTGGCGGCGGTGAAGGCGCCGAATCGCGGGAAGCCGATGAGGAAGTGCACCTGGTGCTTGTCGCGGTAGGAGGTCTTGAGGAAGTTGTTGTAGAGTTCGAGCTCGTCGTTGACCTTCAGCTGCAGGGCGAGGTTGTTGGCGGTGCGGGTGCGGTCACCCGGGATGATGAGCGAGCCCTGGGTGAAGGGCAGCTCCAGGGTGCCGGTCGAGTGGATGGCGGTGGGCACGCCGACGGGCTCGAACAGGAAGTTGAAGGCGCGCTGGTCCACGAAGTAACGCTGCTGGTAGGCGCCGGAGTAGAGCATGCCGAGTTCGCCATACTTGGTCTTCCGGCGGTCACTCATGAGCAGGCTGCCGACGTAGCCCATGTCCTCGGCGTGCTCGCCGTCGATCAGGCGGCCGCTGGCGGCGAACTGGGGCTTGTCGAAGTCGAGCGGCTTGCGCAGGCGGATGTCGATCAGCCCGGCGATGCCGCCCTCGATCTTGTCGGGCGAGGTGGACTTGTAGACGTCCACGCCCGCCACGAGCTCGGCGGGGATGTCCTGCAGGGCGACGCCGCGCGAGGTGCCGGTGAAAATTTCGTTGCCGTTGAGCGTGGTGCCGAGGTTGGGGAGGCCGCGGATGAGCACGGTGGTGACCTCGCCGTTGTCGCGGCCGACCTGGATGCCGGGCACGCGCTGGAGCGCGTCGGCGACGGTGTTGTCGGGCAGCTTGCCGATGTCCTCGGCGACGACGGAGTCCACGAGCTGGACGGACTCCCGTTTGATCTCCTGGGCGCTGATCATGCTGGCGCGGGTGCCGGTCACGACGAAGGTTTCGAGCACGACGGTCTTTTCTTCCGTGGGCGGTTGGGCGGCCTGTTGGGCTTGGGCCGGGGAGAGGCTCAGCAACGCGGACAGTGCGGCGGTGGAGCATAGCGCGTCCCATCTCCGGCAGCAGGCGGACAAGGGAATGCGCGACTTCGATTGGGGCTTAGTGGTCATGATCGAGGGGCGGGGTTGCGGTATGGCCGCGGGGTAAATGCGGCCTTCTCATCGGATACATGCGCCATCGGCGGGCGTTTCCCGACACGGGAGGATGAAAAAAGCGCTCAGGAGGCGGACCCCGGGGCCTCGAGGAGCGCGGAGCATTCGCGCAAGAGGATGCGGGCGAAGACCCAGTCGAACCAAAAGCCGTGCACGGGGCTGCCGAAGTCGAGGCGGTTCCGGAACTTGTGCTCGATGACCTCCCGGCCGGCCGCCAGCTCGGCGCGGGCCTCGGCCGAGCGGCCGATCCGGTGGCCGGCCATGGCGAGGATGATCCGGGCGGTGGCCGTGCGCGGGGCGTTGGTGCCGGGATAGTCGAGGCAGCGGCGGCTCCATTCCGCGGCCTTGGCGTGGTTGCCGCGGCGGTATTCCAGCAGGCCGAGGGCGACCGAGCGCCAGGCGGCGGTGAAGTCGTCCCCGCCTTTGTCGGCTTCGGCGAGGTGCCGGGCGGTTTCCTCGGCCAGGGGCCGGAGGGATTCGATGAGCCGCTCGTTGGCCGGCAGCAGCAGGCTGACCTTGACGATGCGGTCGGCGAAGGGACAGGGCGCCGCGGTGTAGCGGGCGATGGCCTCCTGGCGGAAACGCTCGTAGCCGTTGATGTCGCCCAGTTCGATCAGCACCGGGCCGGCGCGGAGGTAGTCCAGCGTGGAGACATCGGAGCCGTCGAGCGGATTGACCTGCAGCAGCGCCAGGGCGCGGGCCGCAGCCTGCCGCCATTGCAGGCGCAGGGCGTGCCATTCGGTGACCGAGCGGAGCACGGCGGCGCCCTCGACCGTCGGCTGGACCAGGGGAATCTCGTTGAGCAGCTTGTCGGCCTCCTCGAAGCGTTCCTGCGTGACCAGCAGGGCGGCGGAGGAGATTTTTTCGCGCAATTCGGCCCCGGCGCGCAACCGGGCCTGCTGCTGCTCGGCGGCGAGGGCGCGCTGGTGGGCCTCGCGCTCCTTGAGGAAGAGCCAGGTGGAGGTGCCCAGGCCGGCGACCAGCGCGGCGGCCACGGCGCCGCCGGCGGCGAAGACCACGCGGTTGCGGCGCACGAGTTTGCGGAAACGGTAGAGCCGGCTCGGGGGCCGGGCCATCACGGGCTCGTTGTTCAGGTGGCGCTGGATGTCCATGGCCAGGCCGTTGGCGGTCTCGTAGCGCCGGCTGCGGTCCTTCTCCAGGCACTTCATCGCGATCCAGTCGAGGTCGCCGCGGAGCTGGCCGGCGAGGCGGTGCGTTTCCACGCGGCGGTCGGCGGCGGTCCGGGCCAGTTCGGCGTCGCGCAACGCGCCCAGCCGCGCGGAGGGCCGGGGCGGTTCCTTTTCCCGCAGGATCCGGCGCATCTCGTCGAGCCCGCCCTCGAGCAGTTGTTTGGCGTCGAACGGGGTCAGCCCCGTCAGCAGCTCGTAGAGCAGCACGCCGAGGCTGTAGATGTCGCTGCGGGTGTCGGTGTCGCGGTTGTTCACGTCGGTCTGCTCCGGGCTCATGTAGGCCGGCGTGCCGATCAACTGGGCGTAGGCCGTGAACAGGAGCCGGTCGGTCAGGCGCGCCTCGGTCGCCTTGGCGATGCCGAAATCGATGACCTTCGGCACGGGGATGCCGTCGTGCAGGGAGACCATGATGTTCGACGGTTTGATGTCGCCGTGGATGATGCCCTTCTGGTGGGCGTGCTGGATTGCGTGGCAGACGAGGATGAAGAGGTCGAGCCGCTCGCGGAGGCCGAGCCGGTGCTGGTCGCAATAGGTGGTGATCTTCACCCCGCGCACCAGTTCCATGACGAAGTAGGGCGGCCCGCGGTCTGTGGCGCCGGCGTCATAGACGCGGGCGATGTTCGGGTGGTCCATCATGGCCAGGGCCTGGCGCTCGGCCTCGAAGCGCGCGACCACGCTCCTGGTCTCCATGCCGAGCTTGATGATCTTGAGGGCGACGGCGCGCCGGACCGGCTCCTGCTGCTCGGCGCGGTAAACCACGCCCCAGCCGCCCTCGCCGATCTTTTCGAGCAGCTTGTAGCGGCCGATGCGGGCGCCGATCGGCTCCTCCCCCGGCACGGTGGCGGGTTCTCCGGGGGGCAGCGGCATCCGGCCGGCCGACAGCGCCAGGGCCGCGCCGCTCTCGGCGAAGAACCGGTCGGCCTCGGTCTCGGCCTCCAGCAGACCCTCGATCCGGGCGCGGAGGGCGTCGTCCCCGTCGCAGGCGCGGGCGAGGAAGTCGCGGCGTGCGGTGGCGGACGGCATCCGCCGGGCCTCGTCGAAGAGTTCGGCCTCCCGTTGCGTGTCGGTGTTCATGGACGGTGGTGCGTCTCGCTATTCACATGCGCGTTCCGGCCGCAAAAGCCGACAACGAAACCGGGCGGTCTCAGCCGCCCTGGGTGCGGATGTGCTGGAACAGCCAGGCCTTGGCGTAGGCCCAATGGCGTTCGACGGTGCGCTCGGTGACGCCGAGGCTCCCGGCCACCTCCTGGTTGGTGCGGCCGCCGAAGAATTTCAGCAACACGACCTGGGCCCGTTCGGGGTCGTGCCGTTGGAGGCTCTCCAAGGCGTCGTTGATGAGCAGGATCTTCTCGTCGGGGGTGGTGGCGGCCAGCTCTACCTGGTCGGCGTCCACCCGTGCGAGGCCGCCGCCGCGCTTGAGCCGGGATTTGCGGCGGGCGTTCTCGATGAGGATGCGGCGCATGGCCTCGGCGGCGGCGCCGAAGAAGTGGGCGCGATTCTGCCAGTGGCGTTCGCCGGGGCCGGTCACCCGCAGCCAGGCCTCGTGGAGCAGGGCCGTGGGCTGGAGGGTCTGGCCGGGCGACTCCCGGGCCATCTGCACCGCGGCCTGCCGGCGCAGGTCCTGATAGACCAGCGGCAGCAGCTCTTCGGAGGCGTGGCTCTCCCCGCGTTCGACGGCGTGCAGGAGCTGCGTGATCTCACTCATGGCGATGGGGATCTGGCACGCGGGGTCACCGGGTGGCCAGTTGCACCACGGTATAGGATTTCGGCGGCAATTTGAAGGTCATGGTCGGGCCGGCGGCGGGCGCGTCCAGTGCGCGGGGCGCGACCTGCCGCGGCTGCTCGAAGGTGTTGTGCGCCTTGAGATCCGGGCCGGTCAGCGTCTCGCTGAAGAGCACCTGGACGGGCTCGGGGTCGCGCCATTCAAGGACCAGTTCGCGCTCATCTCCCAGGTCGCGGTTCAACATGAAGAGGCTCGCGCGGCCCTCTGTCCGGTCGAAGGTGGCAACGACGTCGAGGTAGGGGACCTGGTCGTTGCGCGCAAAATCGGCCCGGAGTCCGTCGGCTTTGATCGGGTAGGTTTCGCACTCCACCGGGAGGTCGAGCACGCGACCATGCGCAAACCGCAGGGCCCAGGCGTAGGGGTGATAGATGCTCTGGCGCAGCACGGAGGTTTCGTTGGTGACCAAGGGCGCGATGACATTGACGATCTGGGCCAGGCAACCAACCCGGACCCGCTCGGACTGTCGGAGCAAAGTGTTCAGGAACCCGCCGACCAGGAGGGCGTCCTCCAGGTTATAGACCTCCTCGAGCAGCCGCGGCGCATACCGGCCCTGGCCGTTGGCGAACAGGCCGCCCCGGGCCCGATACCAGACGTTCCATTCGTCGAACGACAGCCACAGCCGCTTGGGCGATTTTTGCAGCCCCTGAACATAGTCGCAAACGGCGCTGATCTCGTGGATCTGCCGCTCCATGTCCAGATTCATGGCCAGGTAGCGGGTGGAGTCGTTGGCGGTCAGCGCGGGGGTGTTGCCGTAGTAGTTGTGCAGGGAGATCCCGTCAACCTGGTCATAGCATTCCTCCAGAACCTCGCGGTCCCATTCCAGATAGGTGGGCAGGATGGTGTTGCTGGAACCGCAGGCGATCAGCTTGGTGCCCGGATCGACCACGCGGATCTGGCGAGCGGCGTCGCGCGCCTTCCGGCCGTATTCCCGGGCGGTCAGGCGGCCCATCTGCCAGGGGCCGTCCATTTCGTTGCCCAAGCACCAGTACCGCACGTTGTGCGGCTGGTCATGGCCATGGGACCGGCGGAGCTCGCTCCACTTGGTGCCCTTCGGATGGTTGCAATACTCGACATAGGCCACCGCCTCCTCGACCGAGCCGGTCCCGAGGTTGAATCCGAGCAGCGGCTCGGTGTTGACCAGCCGGCACCACTCGATGAATTCGTTTGTGCCAAACTGGTTGGTTTCGAGGGAATTCCAGGCGCGTTCGAGCACGGTCGGGCGTCCGGCCTGCGGACCGACGCCATCCTGCCAGTGATAGCCCGAGACAAAGTTGCCGCCCGGGTAACGCATGATGGGCACGTGCATTTCGCGCACGACCGCCAGGACATCCTGGCGATAGCCCCGGGCGTCGGCCAGGGCGGAACCCGGCTCGTAAACCCCGCCATAGATTGCGCGGCCAAGGTGTTCCAAGAATGCGCCGAGCAGACGACGGTCAAGTTCGGCGCGATACCGGGCTTGGTTGATGACGGCGCGGGCAGTCCGGCGATTGGTCTGGGCATACCCCAGGGTGCTCAGCCAGGAACTCGCGCCCAACGCCAGGCTTGAGCAAGCAAGCTGCTTCATGAACTGCCTGCGGCTGTTCTGATGCATGGGGTGAGGCACAAGTGGGGGAAGGATGCGCGGGGTTCAAACGCGGGTCTGCATGACGGTAACGTGGGGCGCACCCGGCGTGCGACCGTGCGTGGAAGCAAGCGGCGCCGTCTGCCCGGAGCGCGGCTAGGCCGCAGCCACCCCGGCCATCAGGCGCATGAGGGCGGCTTCACTGAAGTCAGAGCGCGGGACCTCGCCGACGAGGCGGCCTTCGCGCATCACGAGGATGCGGCGGCAGAGGCCGATCAATTCGGGCAATTCGGAGGAGACGACGAGCAGGGCCTTGCCCTCGCAGGCCAGCTCGTCGAGAAGCTGGTAGATCTCGGCCTTGGCGCCGACGTCCACGCCGCGCGTGGGCTCGTCGATCAGGAGCACGTCGCAGGAGCGGGCGAGCCACTTGGCGAGGGCGATCTTCTGCTGGTTGCCGCCGCTGAGGCCGGCGGTGGTGGATTCGAGGGAAGGGGCCTTCACGCGCAGGCGCTGCGTGTATTTGGCGGCAAGCGAGCGTTCGTTGGCGCGATTGACCCAGCCGAGGCGGCTGAGGGCGGGCAGGGCGGCGAGGGCGGTGTTCTCGCGGCAGTTGAGGCCGAGCACGAGGCCCTGGCGCTTGCGGTCTTCGGGCAGCAGGCCCACGCCGGCGGCGAGCGCGGCGTCCACCGAACCGAGGGGCAGCGGCCTGCCGTCCACCGTGACCTTGCCGGTGGCCTGCGGGTCGAGGCCGAACACGGCTTGCACGACCTCGCTGCGGCCGGCGCCGACGATGCCGGCGATGCCGACGATCTCGCCGGCGCGCACGGAGAGACTGATGCCGGAAAAATGTCCGGGGGAGGAGAGCTCCTCGACGCGCAGGCGCTCGGCGCCGGGCTCGCGGGCGAGGTGGCCGGGCGTGGCGATGAGCAGCTCGCGGCCGATCATCTGGGTGACGACGCGGTGCGGATCGGTGTCGCCGACCTTCTCGGTGGCGACGTGGCGGCCATCGCGGAGGACGGTGATGTTGTCGCAGAGGGCGAAGAGTTCCTCGAGGCGATGGGAGACGTAGATGAGGGTGATGCCGCGGGATTTCAGCTCGCGCACGAGTTTGAACAGCTCGGCGGTCTCGGCGGCGGAGAGCGAGCTGGTGGGCTCGTCCATCACGATGACCTTGGCGCCGGTGCCGACGGCGGCGGCGATCTGCACGAGCTGCTCGCGGCCGGTGGAGAGGGTGCCGATGATGGCGTCGGGGTCGATGTCGGCCCCGATGGTGGCGAGCATGGCGAGGGCGCGCTGGCGGAGCTCGCCGCGTTGCACGAAGCCGGCGCGCCGCGGCAGGTCGCCGAGGCAGAGGTTTTCGGCGACGCTCAGGTTGGGGCAGAACGCGAGTTCCTGATGCACCATCGCGATGCCGAGTTTGCGGGCGACGAGCGGGCTGGTTGGATGGACGACCCGGCCGTCGAGGCGGATTTCGCCGCCGTCGGCGGTGTGCACGCCGGCGAGGATCTTGCCGAGCGTGCTCTTGCCGGCGCCGTTCTCGCCGATGAGCGCGTGGCAGGTCCCGCGCTCCACGGCGAAGCCCACCCCGTCGAGCGCGAGCACGCCGGGGAAGCGCTTGGTGATCCCGCTGAAAGTCAGGAAGGCCATTTCAGGTAAGATAGGGCGAGTCGTCCCGGCGCGCCGCGGCTCATCCAGAGGATTCGCCCTACCGGGCTAAATCACTTCGGCAGCCACTTGTCCCAGTTCTTGGCGAAGGCGTCCACGTTGTCCTTTGTCACGGGGATCAGGGCGCTGATCTCCTTCACGGCGGGGGGGTTCTTCTTCCCGATGATCTTCTCGAAGAGCAGTTCGACGGAGCGGTAGCCCCACTGGTAGCATTGCTGGGCGAGGAGGACGGGCACGTGGCCGCTGCGGATGTAGGCGAGCTGGGCGGGCAGGGCGTCCACGGCGACGCAGGCGACGGTGCCGGGCTGCCACTTGAGGGCGTTTTCGGTGAAGAGCGGCCAGCCGCCGATCATGGCCCAGCCGGTGATGTCGGGGTTGGCCTGCATGACCTGCTCGACCTTGGCGGCGGCGTCCTGCGGGGTCTCCTTGTGGTAATAGACGTCGCGGATGGTGATGCCGGGATGCCTCGCGGCGACCTCGCGGGCGCCCTGCACGCGCTTCTGGAGGTTGGGGGCGTTCTGGTTGCCGGCGAGGATGGCGACGATGCCCTTGCCGCCCATGACCTTCACGAGTTCCTCCATCGTCTGGCGGCCGCAGTCGAGGTCGTCCACGCCGTAGGTGACGAAGCGCTTGGAGGCGGGGGCATCGGAGTCGAAGGTCGCGACGGGCACGCCGTTGTCCACCGCGCGGTTGATGGCGTCGGTGAGCTTGTTGGCGTCGGAGCAGCTCACGGCGATGCCCTCGGCGCCGGCGAGCACGAGTTGCTCGATGGCCTCGGCCTGCTTCTGGGCATCCTCCTCGTTGGGGGTGCGCCAGTCGATCCTGATGGCCATCTGGTGCTTCGCGCCGAGTTCCTTGGCGGCGTCCTCGGCGCCGACGCGGGCGGCCTGGAAGACGGGGTTGCCCTGCGACTTGGCGACAAGGCCGATGATGAGGGTGCGTTCGGCGGCGGTGCCCGCGAGGGCGAGGGCCAGCGACGCGGCGAGGAGGAGCAGACGTTTCATGGGTTGGGGTGTTTGAGGTTGAAAGGGTACCGACCGGACGGGCAGCTCAATGTTTCGCCCCGGAGGCCTGCGTGAGGCGGCGCTTGGCGAGCCAGGAGTTGAAGTTGTCGAGCACGACGGCGGCGATGACGACGGTGCCGATGATGATCTGGCTGTAGTTCTGGTCGATGCCGAGGATGACGATGCCGCTGGAGATCATCTGGATGATGAGCGCACCGAGCACGGCGCCAAGGGCGGTGCCGCGGCCGCCGGTGAGGCTGGCGCCGCCGACGACGGCGGCGGCGATGACGTTGAGCTCGTAGCCCTGGCCGTCGCCCGAGCTGGCGCTGCCGTAGTAGCCGAGGGCGATGAGGGCGGCGATGCCGGCGGACAGGCCGGAGAGCAGGTAGATGCCGAGCTTCACGCGCTCGACGCGGATGCCGCTGAAGCGGGAGGCGAGTTCGTTGCCGCCGATGGCATAGACGCGCCGGCCGGCGGCGAGGCGCGACAGGAAGATCCAACCGGCGGCGAGCACGACAAGCATCACGCCGAGCGGGACGAGGCTGAGACCGCCGCCCGTCTCCCAGCGGACCATCTCGCGGAAGAGGGGAGGGAAACCGCCGACCGACTGGCCTTTGGTGACGACGAAGGCGATGCCGCGGAGAATCGCCATGGCGCCGAGCGTGATGATGAACGGATGCACGCGCAGCGCCACGATGAGCCCGCCGTTGGCGAGACCGCAGGCGGCGGCCGTGCCCACGCAGGCGAGCGCGCCGAGCGTCACACCCAGCCACGGCGCGGTGCCGGCCGCCGCGCCGGTCGGGCCGAAATGCTGGAAGGCCAGCGCGCCGAGCACCGAGGCCAGCGCGTAGATCGAGCCGACCGAGAGGTCGATGCCGCCGGCGATGATCACGATGGACATGCCCACGGCCATGATGGCGATGAAACTGGTGTCCTTGGCGAGCTGGGCGAGGTTCTGGGCGTTGAGGAACTTGTTCTTCTCGACGAAGGCCGGCACGCGTTCGCCGGCGTCGTTGGTCGTGAACACCCGCTGCCGCGAGCCGTCGGGCCCGATCTCGAAGACCGGGGTGCGCACCGTGCCGCTGAAGGCCGTGAGCAACACGCCGAGCGCCACGATCACGAGCAGCAGGCCGCTTTCCTGGAAACGGAAGAGATTGCGGAGGGGCGAAAGCATGGGGCGGGGTGGCGTGGAGAGCGCCCGGCAATGCACCGCCCGGGACGCGCCGCGTCAAACAATTACACCGGTTGTGACGTGCTAACTGGCGGCTCCGGCGGCAGTTAAGCGCATAACGGGTTTTCGCCGAGAATCCACTTGCCATGCCCCGGGCCAATCTCTGTTTTCGCCCCTCCTGTTCCTTCAACCACCATCAACCCTCACCCTCAGTAACGATCGCAAGGCGGCCCGGTTGGCCGACCTGTGTCTCGTCACGACATAGATCATCATGAACGTCACTCCCAAAGACCTCCTCGACGCCGGCGTCCACCTCGGTCACCAGACCAAGCGCTGGAATCCGCGCTCGAAGCCCTACGTGTTCGACCACCGCCAGGGCATCACCATCATCGACCTCGAGAAGACCCACGCGCAGCTCGAAAAGGCCTGCGCCTTCGTCGAGAACCTCGTCGCCCACGGCGACGACGTGCTGCTGGTCGGCACCAAGCGCCAGGCCCAGGAGCTCATCCGCGAGGCCGCCGCCGCGACCGGCATGCCCTACGTGACCACCCGCTGGATGGGCGGCACGCTCACCAATTTCGAGACCATCAAGAAGTCCCTCGCGAAGTTCAAAAAGTATCAGACGATGGACGCCAACGGCGACCTCGCCAAGCTCCCCTCCAAGGAGGAGTCCGCCATCCGCCGCGAGATGGCCCGCATGACCCGCAACTTCGACGGCATCGCCGGCATCAGCGGCCTGCCTGGCGCGGTGTTCGTGGTGGATGTCAGCTACGAGGAGATCGCCGTGCGCGAGGCCGCCCGCATGAACATCCCGTCCATCGGCCTCGTGGACACCAACTCCGACCCGACCCTCCTGACCTACCCGATCCCCGGCAACGACGACGCCACCAAGTCCGTGCGCATCATCGTCGAGACCATCGTCGCCGCCATCCAGGCCGGCCTCGCCCACCGCGAAACCCGCCGCGCCACCCCCGCCGAGACGCAGGCCGCCGCCACGACCGGCGAGATCGACCTCGACAAGGTGCCGATCCCGGCCGGCCTCAAGGACGTCGTCGAGGACAAGCCCGCCATCGTCAAGAAGCGCCCCGCCCGCACCGGCGCCAAAAAGTCCGCCGTCACCACCGACGAGGTCTGAGCCCGCCAGCCCAAGTTTTATCACATGGCTACAGTCACCACTTCCATGATCAGCGAGCTCCGGGACAAGACCGGAGCCGGTCTGCTCGACGTCAAGAAGGCCCTCGACGAGGCCCAGGGCAACCTGGAGCAGGCCGAGACCATCCTCCGCAAGAAGGGGGTGGCCTCCGCCGCCAAGAAGGCCGGCCGCTCGACCTCCGAGGGCCTGATCGAGTCCTACATCCACGTCGGCGGCAAGGTCGGCGTGCTCGTCGAGATCAACTGCGAGACCGACTTCGTCGCGAAGACCGACGAGTTCAAGGAGTTCTGCCGCGACATCTGCCTGCAGATCGCCGCCGCCAGCCCGACGGTCGTCCGCCGCGAGGAGGTGCCCGAGGCCGATCTGGCCAAGGAGCGCGACATCGCCGCCGCCCAGATGCAGGGCAAGCCCGCCGCCGCGATCCAGAAGATCGTCGAGGGCAAGCTGGAGAAGTATTACTCGCAGGTCTGCCTCCTCGACCAGCCGTTCGTGAAGAACCCCGACAAGCTGATCAAGGACGTGCTCACCGAGAAGATCGCGAAACTCGGCGAAAACATGCAGATCCGCCGTTTCGTGCGCTTCCAGCTCGGCGCCTGAGCGCCGGCCGGATGCCGCTTTCCCGGGCGCTCCCGCGAGGGGGCGCCTTTTTTGTATGCTGAGCATGTCATCCAACCAGCGAGGTGAAAGTCTTCGTCCCAGCCTGACCGAGGCGAAGGGTGGCGAAGCGCCAGGGCGTGGCCGCGAGGTCCCGTCTGAAAGCAGCGTGGAGCAAAACTGCGGGCCGATGCACAAGAAGCGGCTGAGAGGCGCCAAGGGCGGACGAGCGGGCAAAAGGCCGCAAAGTCC
>JBMOQY010000026.1:0-1538 GCA_049322455.1 Verrucomicrobiota bacterium
TGGCCACGGCCAGCCCCAACGCGATCAAGCAGCAGTTGCAGGCGATCATCCCCGAATACACGCCGCATCTGGACTGAGGGCGCGAAGCGCCCTCCGCGAGAAGGGGGACGCCCGCCGTCGCCCCTTCACGCTATGGCGAGGCGGCCCTGCCGGGCCGGAGGCTGCGCCGCTGACCTGGCTGCTGCCAGCCCGTCGCCCAGTTTAAGCGAGAGTTTGAGGTTAACCTGCCGCGCGGATCGGGACTTCAGTCGTTTGCTGAATGGTGGTCCGAAAAGCTCGTAAACCAGAGGGCGCTCTTCGATGGAAATGGCTTCGTTGGCGCCATCGGCCGCGCAGTCGAAGATGATGCGATGGCGGGGTATCCAGGCAGGTCGTGTCGCGGGAGGTTGACGGGGGTGCAAACTCGGCTCATGGTGGAAGCATGAGATTGCCGCCCGCCGCCGCCGCCGCCATCCGCGAAGAAGTTTGCCGGGTTGACCCGGCGGCCGAGGTGTATCTGTTCGGCTCACGGGTAAACGATCAGGCGAGGGGAGGCGACATCGATTTGCTGGTGGTTTCCGACCGCTTGAGCTTCGCGGAACAATTGCGGTTGCGGCTGGCCATCCTCGACCGGATCGGCTGGCAGCAACTGGATTTGCTGGTGCGCCGCCGGGCGCAGTTGGACGAGCCGTTGGCAGCCCTGGCGGTGGATACCGGGCTCAAGCTATGAAAAACCGCCACGCACGCCGGCTGCTGGAGCAGAGCGTGGCGGAGCTGAGGGCGGCTCGGGAGCATCTTGATTTTTCCTTTGCGCGGACGGTGGACCTCAGGGACGACTTGCAGGGAGCCGGAGACGCACAGATGGAAAGTGTCGAGGCCTACACCAGCCGGTTTGCGCGCGCCGTGGATTTGTTGGTCAACAAAGTGCTTCGTGGATTGGACGAGGTGGAGATGGAGCCGCCCGGCACCTTGCTCGATGCCGTCCTGCGTGCGGAGAAGCGGGGCTTGGTCGAGCGGGCCGACCGTTTGAGGGAGTTGAAAGCGGTGCGAAACGCGATCGTCCATGACTATGCCGGCACTCAGTTGGCGGAGATTTTCGCGTATTGCCGGACCCACAAGGCGGAATTCGATCAGATATGCGACCGAACGATCGCCTACGCGCGCAGGCTGTTGACCTGACTGAGCGGGGCGATTGGGCGGACCAAAGCACCCAGTCCCTCGGCGAGCGCGTGGCGGGCTTGGAATTTCAGGGAGCGGTGTCCGATGCAGCCGGCCGCGCCAGTGACCAGGATTCCTAAAGTCATACGAAAGCGCCAGACCGCCTACGCGCGGCTTCGGCGAGACAAGTCGGCGAGGCTCGTCCGGCGGCAAAAGCCGCAGGCGGTCCGCCTTCACTGGCGCTTCGGCGAGATTCGTCCTCGGCAAGTCGAGACGAGGAGGCCAGCGCCCGTGCGATCGACCAGTTGGAGCCCCTGCTGGCCACGGCCAGCCCCAACGCGATCAAGCAGCAGTTGCAGGCGATCATCCCCGAATACACGCCGCATCTGGACTGAGGGCGC
>JBMOQY010000027.1:0-1520 GCA_049322455.1 Verrucomicrobiota bacterium
CAGGCTGTGTGGAAACGATTGGAGGCTCCGGGTAACCGGGGCCTCTTTTGCTTCAGGTGCTTTCAGGCTGCGGCGGTTTTGATGTTGATGGCGCGGAGGATGTTGTAGGCGAGGACGGAAAGGGCCATTTCGGTTCTGGTTCCTTTCAGGTTTCTGGTTAGGAACCGTCCGCCTGCCGTCATTCGCTTGATCGTGCCGAAGGGATGCTCGACGGCACATCGCCTGGCTTTCATCATCTCGGGCGTGGCGCGGGCATCCATCCGGTTGAGCGCGTCGTCATCGAGATGGCGTTTGACAAAACGCCGCTCGGCTGTGGTGCAGCGTGGCTTCAGGACGCAGCCGGAACAACCCTGCGAGGCGTAGGTGACATTGCGCTTCTTGCGATGAAGCTGCTTGCGCACCAGCGTCCGGCCCGCCGGGCAGGTGAACGTGTCCGCCTCCGGCTCATAGATGAAGGCGGTGCGGTCGAACAGGGTGCCGTCGCCCTGGTTGTTGATCGAGCGCTGCGAGGGCACGCAGGCGACGATGCCGTCCCGCTCGCAGGCGCTGGCATGCTCGCCGTTGTCGAAGCCCTTGTCGGCCACGACCGTCAGGGTGTCGAGGTCGAGGCTCTCCCTCGTGGCGCTGGCCATCGGATGAAGTTGGCGGCGGTCGGTCGGCTCGTCGGTGACATCGTGATGCACGATCAGGCCCGTGTCGGCGTCGACGGCGGTCTGTACGTTGTAGCAGGGCGGCTTGTGGCCGCTGCCTCCCCGCATCGGACGGGCATCTTCCTCGCCTTCGACAAGCATGTCGCGCTCTTGTGTCTCCAGCTTGCCAGCCATTCGGGCGAGTTCGGCGCGCCTGACGCGAAGGGCAGCGAGCGCGGCGGGAACCGCACCCGGCTCATCGTCGGCCTCGCGCGTGTCAGCCTCGTCCAAACCGGAAAGGTAGGCGGCGATCCTACTGTCGAGACGGGCTTGCTCCTCGGCGATCTCCCGGCGGCCGATCACCTTCTTTGGGCTGGCGGCGGCGCGGAACTTCGAGCCGTCCAGCGCCACGAGACGGGCCGCAAACAGGCCGGCATCCCGGCACACAAGCACGAAAGCCCGGCACGCCCCGATGATGGCGGGGCCGTTGTCGCGGCGGAAATCGGCAATCGTCTTGAAGTCGGGGGCGAGCCGGCGCAGCAGCCACATAGCCTCGACATCGCGCCGGCACGACCGCTCCAGCCGCCGCGACGAGCGGACCTCGTTGAAATAGCCCCAGACATAGAGCTTCAACAGATCGCGAGGGTCATAACCGGGCCGCCCCGTCGACGCCGCAACAGCCCGGACGAAGCCGAGCCCGGAAAGCTCCAGTCCATCGACAAAAGCGTCAACCACACGAACCGAAGCATCCGACGCAACGTAGTCCGCGATCCGCGATGGCAAAAACGACGCTTGATCCCGATCCTCGCCGGCTATGTATCCCATGAAAATGGCCACCCCGTTCCCGAGGCGGCCATCCTAGCCGATTTGCCCGGCTTTCCACACAGCCTG
>JBMOQY010000028.1:0-109876 GCA_049322455.1 Verrucomicrobiota bacterium
CGCCAACCTGACGGCGGCCGCGCTGACGGTGACCACGGCGACGACGTTCGATTCCTCCGGCTTCACGATCACCACCACCGGGGCCAACGACACCGTCGGCGGGGCGGTCGCGATCACCACCACCGGGCAGCTGACCACGGGTGCGATCACGACCACGGGCGGCACCGACAGCGGCACGGACGGCGGTCATGCCGCCGGGGCGATCAGCCTGTCGGGTGGCGACGTGAACGTGGGCGCGCTCACGGCGACCGGCAGCGCGGCCACCGGCGGTGGCGCGGCCGGTGGGGCCGGTGGCGCGGTGACGGTGACCGCGACCGACGGCAGCCCGACGATCACGCTGTCGGGCGACATCGACACCTCCGGCGGGGCCGGCAACGGGGCGGGCGCCCAGGGGGCGGGCGGCACGGTGACCTTCAACGACCCGGTGATCCTGGCGGCCAACCGCACGATCAGCACCGGGGCCACGGCCGGCAACATCGTCTTCAACGACACGCTGAACGGCACCACGGCCGGGGTCGAGGACCTCACCCTCACCGCCGGCACCGGCAGCGTGACCTTTGGCGGTGTGGTGGGCGGCACCACCCGGTTGGGTGACGTGACGGTCAGCTCCGCGGCGAATGTCACGGCCACGACCTTCTCTTCCGCCACGCTCACGCAATCGGCCGGCACGGGCACCACGACCTTCAACGGCGCCGTGAACACCAATGCGGCGGGCGGCGTCAGCCTGACGGGTACGAACCTGGCGGTGAACAACACCGTCACGACGACCGGCGGCGGAACGGTGACGGTCAACGAGTCCGGCACGGCCAACTTCGCGGCGGCCGGGGACATCAGCGCCGACGGCGCGGTCTCCCTCACGGCCACCGGTGGGATCAGCGCCGCGGGCGACATCACGACCACGAACGACAACGTGACCTACGTCTCGGCCGTCACGCTGACCGGTCCGGTGGCGGTCAATACAGGCATGGGAGCCGGTAATATCGCCTTCAACAGCACCGTGAATGCCACGACGGCCGGGGTGGAGGATCTGACGCTGACTGCGGGCACAGGCAATGTGACCTTCAGTGGGGTGGTAGGTGGGACAACCCGGGTGGGCGACGTGACGATCGCCTCGGCGACGGATGTGACGGCCACCACCTTCAACGCCGCCACCCTGACTCAGACAGCCGGTTCCGGCACCACGACCCTCAACGGCGCGGTGAACACCAATGCGGCGGGCGGCGTTGGCCTGACGGGCACGAACCTGGCGGTGAACAACACCCTCACCACCACGGGTGGCGGCACCGTCACGGTGAACGAGTCTGGCACCGCCACCTTCGCGGCCGCCGGTGACATCTCCGCGGATGGCGCGGTCTCCCTCACGGCCACGGGTGGGATCAGCACGGCGGGCGATATCACCACCACGAATGACAACGTGACCTACGCATCAAACACGACCCTGACCGGGCCGGTCGTGGTCAACGCCGGCAGCGGCGCCGTCACGTTCACCGGTGCGGTGAACGGGGCTCAGAGCCTGACGGCCAATTCGACCGGCACGACCACCTTCAACTCGGCCGTGGGTAACACGACGGCACTGACGAGCCTCACCACCAACGCGGGTGGCACGACGGCCATCAACGGTGGCAGCGTGACCACCACCGGCACCCAGACCTACAATGATGCGGTCACGCTGAACGCTGCCGGCAACAGCACCACCCTGACCGGCACCGACATCACCTTTGCCAGCACGGTGCGCAGCACGACCGATGGGGAGGACGCGCTGACCCTCAGTGGCACCGGCACGACGACCTTCAACGCCGCGGTGGGTGACAGCAGCCTGCGGTTGGCCAGCCTGACCACCAATGGCGGCGGCACGACCACCCTCAACGGCAACGTCACCACCACCGGCGCGCAGACTTACACCGACAGCGTCCGCATCGACACCGACCTCACCCTGGCGACCACGAACAGCGCGGTGGCTTTTGCCAGCACCCTCGACAGCCAGTCGGCCGAGGCAAACGACCTGACCATCAACACCGGGTCCGGTGCGGTGACCTTCGGTGGAGCCATCGGCGGCGGTTCCGGCGGGGCCTTCGGGGCCCTCACCATCAACAACACCGCGGCCGGGGTGATCCTGCCGACGACGACGGCACAGACCCTCAATGTCACCACCTCGGGCGCGATCACGGACACCGGTGCGCTCACGGTTTCCGGCACCACGACCCTGGCGGCGGGGAGCGCCAACAACATCACTCTCGACAATGCCAACAACTTCGGCACCGCAGTGGTCGTCACCAGTGGCAACAATGTTGCGCTCGTGGACACCAACGCCCTGAACCTCGGCGCCGCGACCGTCTCCGGCACGCTGGCGCTCACGGCAGGCAGTCACCTCACCCAGAGCGGCGTGCTCAACGTTGCCGGGACCACCACGATCACCATGACCTCCGGTGGCACGGATATTCTCCTGAACACCCAGGCCAACGATCTCGGGACCAACGCTCCGGTGCTTGCCGGGATGGTGTCCAATATCCGCGACTTGGCCGTCCGCAACGTGAACGCCGGGGCCAAGGTCCCGGTCATCTCCCCCGGCACGACCAACCTTGCCGGCCTGACCGGACTGCGCAACCTGACACTGACGTTCAACAACGCGCCGATCAACCTGCCCGGACTCACCGCATCGGGCACGATGACCATCAGCTCGGGCGGCAACATCACCGACAGCGGGCCCTCCGTGGTGCCCGGGTTGTCGAACCTGAATGCCAACGGCTTCAACATCGAGCTCGACGATCCCGGCAACAATTTCGGCACCGTCCAACTGGCCGGGGCGGCGATCACCCTGTTCAACGTCAGCTCGATCAACCTGGCGGGCGTGCAGGCTTCCTCCTCGTTCGCCCTGCAGAGCGCCGGCAGCCTGACCGTGAGCTCCCCGATCAGCAGCGGCTCGGCGATCAACCTCGGTTCGACCGGCGGCGACCTGATTCTCAACGCGAACGTCACCGGCTCGGCCGATGTCACTCTCGCGGCGACCGGCGGCAGTCTGGCGGTCAATTCCCCGGTGGACGCCGGTGGCGCCCTCACGCTGACCGCCGGCCAGGCTTACACCCAGAGCGCCGCGGGCACGCTCACCTCCACCGGCCCCGTCATCATCACGGCCGGGACCAACGCCCAGGTGGCCGGCATCGCGACCGGGAGCAGCGTGCAGATCACCTCCGGCGGCGGGACCACCTTCATCAGCCCGCTCACGCTCAACGGCCCGTTTACGACCACCGCCGGTGGGGCCATCACCTTCAACGATTCCTTTGCCAGCGGCGGCACGGTGGCGCTCACGGCCGGTGGCGGCGCGACCTTCAACGGACAGCTCGCCGTCGGCGGGCAGTTTGTGTCCAATGCCACGGGCGACATCACCTTCAATGCCCCGCTCACGGGCGCCGGCATCCTCACGGCCAATACCACGGCCGTCACCCGTTTCGCCGCCCCCATCAACGCCCTGGGCACCCTGGTCACCAATGCGGGCGGCTCGACAGTCATCGGCGGCGGGCTGGTGGACGTCACCGGTTCGTTCACCTTCAACGACGCGGCCACGCTGACGGCCAATACCACCCTGTCCGGCCCGACAGGACGCTTCAGCAGCACCCTCGACGGCGCCCAGGCGCTCACCGTCAATCTCACCGGCGACGCCGTTTTTGCCGGGGCCATCGGCGCCATCCAACCGCTGACCTCCATCGTCACCGACACCGGCGGTCGCACGCTCTACTACGGTGGTTCGGCCCTCACCACGGGTGCACAGACCTACAATGATGCGGTGGGGCTCGGCGCGAACACCACCATCGGCGCCTCGGAGCTCACCTTCAACGGCACGCTCAACACGGGGCCCGCCTTGGCCACCCTGTCCGGCCTCCACGCCGCCAGCACGGGCGAGAGCGACCTCATCGCCAATGTTGCCGGCGCGGTGGTGTTCAACGGCACGGTCGGGCAGCCCGCCGGACAGCTCAGCCGCCTGGGCGACACGACGCTCAACAGCGTGTCCACCGCGATCCGGGCGAATTTCTCCTCGACCGCGCTCACGGTCAACAGCCCGCTGGTGTTCGATCCTCCTTCCGCCGGCACGATCACCGTCGATACCACGGGCGCGCAGCGTTACGCCCGCACCGTCACGCTGGGCGCCGATCTGACCTTCAACTCCGCGGCCGACTCGCTTGTCGAAGGCATCACCTTCCAGGAAGAGCTGATCGGCGCCGACCGGGCCATCACCGCAACGGCGCCGGGTGGAGCCATCACGGCCGTGGGTGACATCGGCTCGGAGAGCGGGAGGTTTGCCGAGGTCTCGTTTGCCGGACGGAATCTCGTGGTGGGTGGCGACATCCGGACCACGGGGAACATCGCCCTCGCCGTGGGCACCGGTGGCTCGGCGGAGAGAAACGACTACCTGACCTTCACCGTGTCGGGGAGCAGCGGTTCGGGCCCGCGTCACACCACCCTCGATTCCTTGAACGGCGCCATCATCCTGGGCAGTGGTGCCGAAGGCACCGGCACCACGGCCAAGAACGCGGCCCCGCTCCGTGCCTCCATCTTCAAGAGCGATGAGGGTGATCTGTATCTGCTGGCCAAGCGGATCATCGTCCAACCCTTTGAGCGCCTGGCGGTCCGCAACGGCTCCTTCGTCGCCATCGCCGACGGCACGGGAACCGAGGATGGCATCACCCTGAGCAGCACGGCGGCCTCCAACTATCTGGTGCTCTCCACGGCCCGGACCGATGCCGCACCGTCAATACACATTCATTCACGTGCTCCTGCTGATTATGCCAAGGAGGATGGCGGTCAGGAGCAGGATCAAGGCACGGATCTCGTGGCCGGAGTAATGCTGTTCTACAATGCCTTGTTTAAAGGCAGCGCATCCATTCCCACCCGCGAAAGCTTCTCTCCCCGATCCGGGGCGAATGCCTTTAACTACGATATCGTGAACGCTCCGGGCAACCTCCCGAACGATGAAGGCTCCGGGGTGATCGGCAGGGTGGGAGGCAACGATCCTGTTTATTCCGGGGATCTGAATCCCGACAACACGAAATTCCGCCCGCAGGCCGCAGGTCTGCTGCATCTGGCGCTGGATACCAAAGGATCCGGCTACAATGTCACAACACATGTCATTGAGCCTTCCCGTTTCGGCGATCCGCCGGCGGCGGGCACGGGCGATGCGATGAGGACGGTCATTTCCAAGGGCGGTCGCGACCAAAGCACAGTCACACAGGTTTTCGTGCCAAGTGGAGCGCCGGTGGAGTCCGCCAGTGCTCCGGCGGAAACCGATCTGGCTGCCGCGGTGCGCGAGCAGCTCCAGGCCCTCGGCATCTACGCCCGGGCGCTGACGCCCGAGGAGAAGGCGGCCCGCGAACGGCTGGAGGCGGTGTTCGTCACCGTGCCCCGTCGCGCCCGTCCCCGCGAGGCGGATTACGAGGTGGCCGATGCCCGCGTGGAAGACCGCGCCGTGCGTGAGGTCCTGCGTTTCGCCGAGGAGGTCGGCCTGTTCGGCGAGGGACAGGACGCGCTGGCCGACGTGGCCCAGGCGCTCGACACGACCTATTTCGCCTACAAGGACGGGGCCCCGGGGGACAAAACCCTCGAGGAGCTGGTCACCGAGTATCGCGCCTGGCTGGAATCCCATCCAACCCCCGAGTCCACCAAGGTGCTCGGGTATCTCAGGTTGCTGCACAATGCGCTGAGGAAGATCGAACTGCTCGGGCTCACCCCGCAGGAACTCGAAGTTTCCAAGGCCCAGATCTACGGCAGCGTCCTGCGGGCCAAGCTCAATGTCGAACCGGAGTTCCTCAAGGAATTGGTGGAAGAAGTCGGAGAAGGCGCCCCGTTGGCGGCCAAGGAGTCCAAGGCAGAGCCCGCCAAGGGCAATGAGACCGCGCCGACGACCAAGCAGGCGGCTGCTGCCCGGTCGCTGATCACCGCGGGACCCTCGCTCCATTGAAGCGCGGACGTGACGGACCGTGCGAAACGGCCTGCCGCCCGCCGCGGACGGCGGACACCCGCGGACCGCCCTCGGTCGCGATTCCTCTCTTGAGCCGCAGGAGGGAATGTCTATCAGAAGGCTACCCTCGATTATGGACACGACCCCCGGCTTTCCCCAACAGACCCAGAATCGTCGCCTGGCGGCAGTGATGTTCCTCGATATGGTCGGCTACAGCGCGATGATGTCGAAGGACGAGGCCCGCGCCCTGGCCTGCGTGGGAGAGTTGGAGAAACTGTTGCGAGCCGAGATTCCCCGCGGCGGGGGACGGCTCGTCAAGTTTCTCGGCGACGGTTCCATGGCGGAATTTCCGACCGGCCTTGCCGCGGTCACCTGCAGCCTGAACATCCTTGCCGCCATCGAGGCCAACAATGCCTGGGTTCCGCCCGAGAAGCGATACTCGGTGCGCATCGGCCTGAACATGGGCGAACTGGTCGATGTGCAGGACGACATTTTCAGCGACACGGTCAACGTCGCGGCGCGCGTCCAGCCCCTGGCCCAACCCGGCGGCATCGCGATGACCAGTTTCATCTATACCCAGGTCAAGAACCAGATGCAGTTGCAGGGCACCTACCTGCCGCCGCAGAAGCTGAAGAACATCCCGGAGAAGATCCGGGTGTTTCTGGTCCATCCTCCAGGCAAGGACGCTTCCCCGGCGGCGGCCTCGGACCAGCATTTGAAGCTGGGCATCCGCATCGCAGTGGGCGTGGTCCTACTGCTGCTGGCAGGCTGGCTCACCCACCTCCTGCTGCGCAAGTGACCCGCCGCGCCGGATCTTGAGGTTGCGGCCTCGCCCCGGGTTGCCGGGGAGGCTGCGTTCCATTCATGGCCCAGGCTGACTCCACCCCCAAGGTCATCTTCTCGATGATCGGCGTCTCGAAGAAGATCGAGCGCAAGGAAATCCTCCGCGACATCTCGCTGTCGTTCTTCTACGGCGCGAAGATCGGCGTGCTCGGCTTCAACGGCTCGGGCAAGTCGTCGCTCATGCGCATCCTGGCGGGGCGTGACCGGGAGTTCGACGGTCATGTCGCCTTCGAGCCGGGCTACACCGTCGGCCTGCTCGAACAGGAACCCCGGCTCACGCCCGGCGCCACCGTGCGCGCCTGTGTGGAGGAGGGCGTGAAGCACCTCACCGAGCTGACCGCGGCCTACGACGCCACGTGGGATGAACTCGCCGCGGCGGCCGACGACAAGGAGCGCGACGCCGTCTCCGACAAGCAGGCGAAGTTGCAGGAACAGCTCGACCGGCTCGGCGCCTGGGATCCCGCGCCGCTGGTCGAGCAGGCGATGGATGCCCTGCGGTGCCCGCCAGGCGAGCAGGTCGTGGACAACCTCTCCGGCGGCGAGCGCCGCCGCGTGGCGCTCGCGCGCCTGCTGTTGCAGAAGCCCGACATCCTCCTGCTCGACGAGCCGACCAACCACCTCGACGCCGAGAGCGTGGGCTGGCTCGAACAGCATCTCGCCCGTTACGAGGGCACCGTGATCGCCGTCACGCACGACCGCTACTTCCTGGACAACGTGGCCGGCTGGATCCTCGAGCTCGACCGCGGGCACGGCATCCCGTGGCAGGGCAACTACTCGGGCTGGCTGGAGCAGAAGCAGCGCCGGCTCGCCATCGAGCAGCGCACCGAGGACCGCCGGCAGAAGGCCATGGCCCGCGAACTGGAGTGGATCCGCTCCTCGGCCAGGGCCCGGCAGGCCAAGGGCCAGGCACGCATCAACGCCTACGAGGCCATGCTCAAGCAGGACGTGGCCGAGCAGGAGAAGAAGTTCGAGATCATCATCCCGCCCGGCCCGCGGCTCGGCTCGCTCGTGGTCGAGGCGAAGGAGGTGACCAAGGCCTACGGCGACAAGCTGCTCTTCGAGAAGCTGTCATTCACGCTGCCGCCCGGCGGCATCGTGGGCGTGATCGGCCCCAACGGCGCGGGCAAGACCACGCTGTTCAGGCTCATCACCGGCCTCGAACAGCCCGATGCCGGGACGTTCCGCACCGGCGAAACCGTCAGGACAGCCTACGTCGAGCAGTCGCGCGACTCGCTGCAGAACGACCGGACCATCTGGGAGGTCATCAGCGACGGGCAGGAGGTGATCCCGCTCGGCGCGCGCACCGTGAACAGCCGCGCCTACTGCGCGCAGTTCGGCTTCACCGGCGCCGACCAGCAGAAGAAGGTCGGCGTGCTCTCCGGCGGCGAGCGCAACCGCGTGCTCCTGGCCCGCGTGCTTCGGAGCGGCGCCAACCTCCTCCTGCTCGACGAGCCGACCAACGACCTCGACGTGAACTCGATCCGCGCGCTCGAGGAGGGCTTGGAGAACTTCGCCGGCTGCGCCGTGATCATCTCGCACGACCGGTGGTTCCTCGACCGCATCGCCACGCACATCCTGGCCTTCGAGGGCGACAGCTACGTGCACTGGTTTCCGGGCAACTACACCGCCTACATGGAGGATTGCCACCGCCGGAGGGGGAAGGATGCCGATCAGCCGCATCGGATCAAATACCGGAAATTGAGCAGGTGATGATTCGCCGTTGACGATGAAGACACCGTTGCGGCCAGCTGCCCGCCCGGTGCTTGTCCCCGGTTCTCGCGCGCCATTCGTCGCGAAACCGGGGCAAGGGACGCCGATCAGCCGCATCGGATCAAATGCCGGAAGCCGACGCGGCAGGGCGCTCGCTTCCGCCCGCGACTGAAGCGCGGCCGCGTCCCGCCTCACTCGAATCCGAACAGCCGGCCCATGTCGCGGCGTTCCTTCTTCGTCGGCCGGCCGCGGCCGCGTTCGCGGGCGAGCAGGTGTTCCAGCGAGGCCTGCTTGGCGCGTGCGTATTCGGCGGGGGGCGTGAGATCCTGCAGGAATTCAGGCAACTGCTTCGCGCCGATGCGCGCGCGGGGGTGCGCGAGCACCTTGAGCGTGCGGGTGACGGCGCCGATGCGGGCGGTCACGGTCTCGCCGGCATGGAGGTCGCGGCCGGGCTTGGCGTCCAGGCCGTTGACCTGCACGCGGCCGTTTCGACAGAGCGCAGCGGCCTCGGCGCGGGTCTTGCACACGCGCACGCACCAGAGCCATTTGTCGAGGCGGGGGTCGTTCACAAACGAACACCCGGTCTTATCCGGGGCTGGTCGGAGGATGGAACGGGAAGTTGTTGTCGAGCTGGGGAGCGTCCACGAAAGGGAACGTTTGCCGGTGGGTGCGGCGAATCAACGCGAATGTGATCGGTGCGCTCCCCAAGGACGGGGAAGACCTTGCGTTGAGCCGGAAGGAAGGCGGCAGGAGGCTCTCCCCGTTGGGACGAAAGCAGTTGGGCGAAAATCCGGGCGGCTGGTGGGTGGCCCGATGGCCGGCCTTGGCTGGGAATAAAAGTGACATACCGTGCTCCCACGGCCATCCATGCGTCCCCTCCTTTCCATCTGCCTGCTAGTCCTGACCATGACCGTCCACGCCGAGACCAGAACCTCCTCACAAACCCAGCGCGCCACCTTCGGGGGCGGCTGTTTCTGGTGCACGGAGGCCGTGTTCGAGCGGCTGCCGGGCGTGAAAAGCGTCGTGAGCGGCTACGCCGGCGGACACACGGCCAATCCGAATTATCAGCAGGTCTGCACCGGCGAGACCGGGCACGCCGAGGTCATCCAGATCGAGTTCGATCCGGCGGTCGTCAGTTACGAACGGCTGGTCGAGGTGTTCTTCGAAGCGCACGACCCGACCACCCTCAACCGCCAGGGCGCTGACGAGGGCACGCAATACCGCTCGGTGATCTTCTATCACGACGAGGCCCAGAAGGCCGCCGCCGAAAAGGGCAGGGCCGCCGCGCAGGCGCACTTCGACGACCCGATCGTCACGGAGATCAGTCCTTTGCCGAAATTCTACGCGGCCGAGGCCTATCACCAGGATTATTTCCGGAACAACCCGGACCAGGGCTACTGCGCCTTCGTGATCCGGCCCAAGGTGAGCAAGCTGCAGAAAAAGGGTGTGATTCCCCAGGAGTGACCGGCGATCACGGCTCCGTCCGCACAAACGGCACGAAACGCACGGGAATGAGCGGCCGCGTGCCGACCAGGCCGTTCTCTTTGGTGACCAGCACGAGGTCCTGCGCCCCGCCGTGCGGACCGACGGGGATGATCATGCGCCCGCCTTCCTTGAGCTGGGCCAGCAGCGGCGGCGGGATGTCCTCGGCCGCGGCGGTGACGATGATGGCGTCGAAGGGAGCGGCCTCGGGCCAGCCCTTCCAACCATCGCCCACCCGGGTGTGGATGTTCTTGTAGCCGAGACGGCGCAACCGGGCCGAGGCCTCCGCGGCGAGTTCGGGAATGATCTCGATGGTGTAAACCTCGGCGCAGATTTCGGCGAGGATCGCCGCCTGGTAGCCCGAGCCGGTGCCGATCTCCAGGATGCGCATGCCGCGGGTCGGGGCGAGCTGCTCGGTCATGCACGCAACGATATAAGGCTGGGAGATGGTCTGCCCGTGGTTGATGGGCAGGGGGCGGTCGTCGTAGGCCATCGCCTGCAGCTCCGCGGGCACGAACAGATGGCGCGGCACCTTGCGCATGGCGGCGAGCGTGGCGGGGTGGGTCACATCCCGGAGTTCGATATGTTTTTCCACCATGCGGTTTCGTCGTGCCAGCCAAGGGTCCTGCTCGTCCTCGGCCGCCAGCAAGGAGCAACCGAGCAGCGCGAACAGAGAAAGAGAGCCCACAGGTCGCATGGGGAACCATACGCCCAAACCCGTCCCGAGACAAGCCTCGCGCCGGGCGGCCCTCAGGCCGGCCGGCGGCGAGCCATCCATCCCCCGCCTCAGGCGTGCGGCAGCACGAAAAGCAGCACCGCGAGCAGATGGCAGACGCTGCCGGCCTGGAAGAAAAGCTGACGGGGCACGAGCTCGAAACGGGGCAGGCGCCAGAACCAGAAGGCGAGGCCGGCCGTGTAGCAGGCCACGCCGGCGAGCACGAGCCACAGTTCGCCGGCTCCGAGCGACGCCACCACGGGCCTGATCGCGACCACGGCGAGCAGCCCGACCAGCACGTAGGCGACGGCGGTGGCGATCCGGAAGCGGCCCGAGAAAACGAACTGGAGGGCGACCCCGGCGGTGCACAACCCCCACACGACGCCGAACAACGACCAGCCCCACGGGCCGCGCATGGACACCAGCAGGAAGGGCGTCGCCGTGCCGGCGATCACGAGGAAGATGGCGGCGTGCGCGTATTTGCGCAGCATGAGTTTCCACTCGGTTTCCTCCCGGCGGTGGTAGAGGGCGAAGGCGACGTAGAGCAGCACGAGCGACACGCCGAACACGGTGAAGCTGGCCAGATGCCACGCATTGCCCTTCATGGCGGCAAAGGCGACGAGCAGCACCAGGCCGGCGGTGCCAAGGGCCAGTCCGATGCCGTGGGTGAGTGCATGGACGGCGCGCTCAAGGCGCGTGCGCTCCGGCCCGGGTGCGGGCGCGAGGAGCGGCTTGGTCGGGGCACCCTGCGCGGCGAGGCGGCGGTTGCGCACGATCTCGTCGCTCGCCCGGTCGCACCATTGGATGAAGCGGCAGGGTTGGGGGCTGGTGAACTCGGAAGCCTCCCACTCGCCACCGTCGGTGTAGAGCGACTTCGGGAAGATCCAGGTGCCGAAGAGGAAATCGGCCACGGGCAGCGTGAAGAAACCGGAGATGGCCTCGTTGCAGTCGATCACGGCGTGGTGGCGCAGGTGAAAGCTGTAAACCTTGCGCCAGAACCGGCCCCAGCGGGGGTTCTCGATGAGCGCGGCCCACTTCGCGAATTCCCAGTGCTCGATGGCGTGGAAGACCTCGTAGAGCACCAGCGAGAAAGCCATCGCGGCGTAGCCGGCGAAAAACCACGGCCACGACGGCACGAGCCACTGCAACAGCGCCAGCACGGGGGTCACGATGAGGCCGAAGGCCGCGAGCGTAAACCAGGGGAAGAACGAGGCTTCCTTCTGCTCGGGCTCGACAATCGGGTAGATGTTTTCGACGAAGGGGATCTCCCGGCCGCCGGGCGTGCGCTTGCGGCCGATGCGGGTGAGGTTGTGGTGCAGGGTGTGCTGGCGGTAGAAGCGGCTGAGGAACGGCACGACCGGCTTGTGCAGCACGTAGCGGTGGAAGAAATACTCCACGAAGCAGGCGAACAGGTGCATCACCAGGAAGGCCGCGGCGAATTGCCCGGCCCCGGCGCCCACCTGCGCAAGCCAGACCGGTTGCGGGGCGGCCAGCCAGAATACGGCGACGAGGCCGGCCAGCGAAAGGGCCACAGTTAGGAAGAACAGGGGGAGCGACAGCTCCTCCTCGGCGTGCGCGGAGTGCGAGGGGTGGGACATGACGGTGGCGAGGTTCTCCGGTTTTGTTGAGGATGGCAAACGCCGATTCGGATTTATTTCCACGAAAATTTGAACGCGCCCGCCGCCGGACTGGACGCCGCCGGCGGACGGTGCGAGCATGCCGCGGTGTCCGCTCCACCGCCGATTTCCGTCGTTCTGCCCGTGCGCAACGCCGTCGCGACCATCGCCCGGGCCGTGACGAGTGTGCAGGCGCAGACCTGCCCCGCTTGGGAGTTGCTCGTGGTGGACGATGGCTCGACCGACGGCACGCGCGAGTGGCTGCGCCGCGCCGCGGCGGACGACGTCCGCATCCGGATCGTCGAGCAACCGGCGCACGGGCTGGTCCGGGCGCTGAACGCCGGGCTGGCGGCGGCGCGGGGCCGGCTCATCGCCCGGATGGATGCCGACGACGAGTGCCACCCGGAACGGCTGGCCGCACAGGCGGCCCGGCTGGAGGCGGATCCGGCGGTTGGACTCGTCTCGTGCCTGGTCGGCTACGGCGGCGACCGGACGGCCAATGCGGGCTACGCGCTGCATGTGGACTGGCTCAACACGCTGGTGACGCCGGAGCAGATCGCGCTGAACCGGTTTGTGGAGTCGCCGTTCGCCCACCCGAGCGTGATGTTCCGGCGCGAACTGGTGGACCGGCATGGCGGGTATCGCGACGGGGCTTTTCCGGAGGATTACGAGCTGTGGCTGCGCTGGCTCGACGCCGGCGTGCGGATGGCGAAGGTGCCGCGGGAGCTGTTCACCTGGCACGACCCGCCCGGCCGCCTCTCGCGGACCGACCCGCGCTACGATCCGGAGGCGTTTTTCCGCATGAAGGCGGCGTATGTGGCGCGGCATCTCGCCCGGAGCGGTCGGACGGAGGTCTGGGTCTGGGGCGCGGGTCGGCCCACCCGCAAGCGCGCCGCGCACCTAGCGGCCCACGGCGTGAGCCTCGCGGGCTACATTGACGTGGATGCCAAAAAGACCGGCAAGACGGTGGGCGGCGTGCCGGTCATCGCACCGGAAGGGTTGCCGGCCCCAGGCCGGATTCTTGTCCTCGGCTATGTGTCATCCCGCGGCGCCCGCGGGCTGATCCGGGCCGAACTGGCGCGACGCGGCTACGCCGAGGGCCGGGATTTCCTCATGTGCGCCTGACGCGGTGCCCGCTGGACTTCGGGCCGCTCAGCCTGCATTGCGAATACATGGCTGAAGCACAGAACAATGAGCCCGCCGGCAGCGTGGTGACCGCGGACTTTGTCCGCCACCGCAACGTCCTGCTCGTGCAGGGGGATCTCGGCCCTTTGCTGGTGGATTACTACCTGCATCTGGCCGACCATAAGCTCCGGCACTCCCCGGCCCACGACGCCCTGCTCAGGCAGGCGCTGGTGGCCTTTACGCTGCATTGTGCCGCCCGGCCGCACAACGAGCACCTCGCCTGGACCATCGGGCTGCAGGAACCGCGCCTCAATCTCTTCCTCGCCGGCGACAACGAGGACTGCACCGTCACCGGCCGCCTCTTCACGGAGAACGTCCGCGAGGCTCCGAAGAACGTATTCTACGGCGAACTCATGCCGCGCCGCGGCGATGAGAAGCGCCGCAGCGTGGTGAATTTCGAGGGAGCGGACCTCTTTCATGCGGCCGAGACCTTCTATGCGAAAAGCGAGCAGCGGCCCGGGCGCTTCTTCGACCTTGGCGAGGATCGTTTCGCGCTGCTGCTATCGCATCCCGATTGCGACGAGGCGTGGCTGCAGCGGGTGCAGCTCCCCGACGTGCGGACGCTCGCGCAGGCCGAGACGCTGGCCCCCATCGAGCGCCGTGCCTACCGCTGGCATTGCGGTTGCGACCAGCGGAAGATCCTGGCCGCGCTGGCCCCGGCGGCCCGCGACGGACTGGAGGGGCTGTTCGGCGGCAGCGAGCTCGTCCATGTGCAATGCCCGCGCTGCGCGGCCTCGCACACCATCACCCGCGAGGCGATGGAAGCCTGGCTGGCGAAGGCCGCCAAGACGCCATGAGCGGCGCCCTGCAGCACATCCTCGACGGATTCGCCACGGCCTCGGGGCTCGATCTGGCCAACATGGCGCTCGGACTGGCCGGAGTGGCGCTGATGATCCGCCGCAGCCTGTGGGCGTTCCCCGTGGGACTGGTCGCGGTCAGCGTGCAGGGCGTGCTGTTTTGGCGGAGCCGCTTCCCGGCCGACGCGCTGCTGCAGGTGTTCTATTTCGGGGCGCTGGTCTGGGGTTGGCGGCACTGGGTGAAGGACAGGGGGCCGGCGGCGGAGCTGCCGATCACGCGGCTGCCGCCGGCGGGCATCGCGATCACCCTCGTCGCCGCGGGCGCGGCGACGGCCGGCTGGGCGGTGGCCGTCGGACCCTGGATGCAGGCGGCCATGCCGTGGCGGGATGCGTTCATCGCGGCGTTCAGCGTGGCGGCGCAGATCCTGCAGGTGCGGAAGAATCTCGAGAACTGGGCGCTGTGGGCGGTCGTCAACGCCGTGGCCATCGCCTCGTATTGGGGCGCGGAGCTGGCGTTCACCGCCTTCCTCTACGGGGTGTATCTGGTGCTGGGCCTGCTCGGCTGGTGGCAATGGGCCAGGGCCATGAGGAAACAATCATGAACGCCCCCCTGCGCATCGCCATCTTCGGCCCCGAATCCACCGGCAAGACCGAGCTGGCCACGCGGCTGGCGGCACACTTCCGTGCGCCGCTGGTGCCCGAATACGCGCGTGAGTTCTGGGACGCGCATGGCGGGGTCATCACCCTGGAGGACATGCTGCCCATCGCCCGCGAACAATGGCGGCGCGAGGACGCGGCAGCCGCGCAGGCGGACCGGCTGGTCATCTGCGACACCGAGGCGCTCACGACCATGCTCTGGAGCGACCTGCTCTACGGCACGACGCCCGCCGAGGTGCGCCGCGGAGCCGAGCAGCGTTGCCGGAATTATGCACTCTACCTGCTGCTCGACACCGACGTGCCCTGGGCGGCCGATCCGCAGCGCTGTTTTCCCGACCCGGCGGACCGGGAGAAATGCATGCGCATCTTCCGCGGCGCGCTCGAGCGGCGCGGTCTGCCCCGCGTGTTGATCCGTGGTGACTGGCGGGAGCGCGAGCGCGCGGCCGTGGCCGCCGTGCAGGCGTTGCTCGACCGCACCCCGGACGAGGAAGCCTAGACGTAGTCCGGGTAATCGGGCTGGAACATGTGCGCGCGGATGTGGGCCGCCAGGTCTGCCGGCCGGAGCTGGCGGGCCAGGCCGCGGGCGAAGGCGTGCTCCGCCACGGCCAGCGCAATGGCCTCCGAGACCTCCCGGATGCGCGAGAGGGCCGGATAGACGCGACCAAGGGCCAGATCCTCCCCGGTCACGAGACGGGCGAGTTCGCGCGCGGCGACGGAGAACATCCCGTTGGTCACGCGGCTCGAGCGACTGGCGATGACGCCGAGCCCGACACCCGGGAAGATGTAGGCGTTGTTGCCCTGGCCGGGGACGTGGGTGCGGCCGTCCAGGGTGACCGGGGGGAAGGGGCTGCCGCTGGCGAAGATTGCGCGGCCGTCGCTCCAGGCATAGGCCTGCTCGGCGGTGCACTCGGCCTTGGAAGTGGGGTTGGAGAGGGCGAACACGACGGGCCGCCGGTGCAGGCGCGCCATGGCGCGCACGACGGGTTCGGTGAACGCCTGCGGGGTGCCGGACACGCCAATGAGCGCATGGGGCTTGAGCACCTCCACGATGGCGGGCAGGTCGGCCAGCGGAGCGTGATCGTGGGCGAAACGGAGTTTGTGCTCCGCGAGGTCGGTGCGCGCCTTGACGACGAGGCCCTTGGAATCGACGAACCAGCACCGGCGGCGGGCCGTCTCCTCGTCCAGGCCCCCGGTCACGAGCGCCTCCACGATGAGGTCGCCGATGCCGATGCCGGCCTCGCCGGCGCCGTAGAACAGGATGCGCATCTCCGGCAGCGGCGTGCCGGTGAGGCGCGCAGCGGAATAGAGGCCCGCCAAGGTCACGCCGGCCGTGCCCTGGATGTCGTCGTTGAAGGTGCAGACGCGGTTCTGGTAGCGGTGCAGCAGCCGGAAGGCGTTGGCGTTCCCGAAATCCTCGAACTGCAGGCAGGCATCGGGAAAACGTTCCTGCACGGCGGCGACGAACTCGTCGAGCAGTTCGTCGTAAAGCGGACCACGCAGGCGCGGCACGGGGGTGCCGAGGTAGAACGGGTCGTTGCGCAGCTCCTCGTTGTTGGTGCCCACGTCGAGCATGATGGGCAGACACCGGGCGGGGTGCACGCCGGCGCAGGCGGTGTAGAGCGCGAGCTTGCCCACGGGGATGCCCATGCCGTTGGCGCCGAGGTCGCCGAGGCCGAGGATGCGCTCACCGTCGGTCACGACGATCATGCGCACGTCGGCGTGCGGCCAGTTGGCCAGGATTTCGCGGATGCGGCCACGGTCCCGCGCCGTGATGTAGAGCCCGCGCGAACGGCGGAAGATGTAGCCCCAGCGCTGGCAGGCCTGGCCCACTGTCGGCGTGTAAATGATGGGCATCGTCTCATCGAGGTGGTCCATCACCACCCGGTAGAAGAGCGTCTCGTTGCGCTCCTGCAGCGAGATGAGGTAGATGTATTTTTCGAGGTCGGTGGGCTTGCGACGGAAACTCTCCAGCACCCGGCGGACCTGCTCGGCCTGGGTGTTCACGTTGGGCGGGAGCAGCCCGCGCAGGCCGAAGGCGTCGCGCTCGGCCTCGGTGAAGGCCGTGCCCTTGTTGAGGAGGGGGTCATGCAGCAGATCCACGCCGCGTTTGCCATGACAGTGAAGTTTCATCGGAGCCGGAGGTCGTTGGTGGGGTTGCGCGTGGACCGGGATGCAGGCGCAAGCTACCGACGTGCTCCCCGCATGCCAACGCCGATGTTGGCGCAGCCGGCAATCATGACGATTTCTCGCCGGGGCGCGACCGGTCGCTAATAGAAGAGCCACCGCAAGAAACGCGCAGCAATCCGCGCGTAATGCAAAGGTCCGCGGCCGCGCCTGGCGGGGTGGTCACTCCGGGAGCTTCGCCAGCGACTCGACCGCTTGGGTGAACTGCGGATTGATCCTGAGCGAAGCCTGATACGCCGCGCGGGCGGCGGCCTTGTCGCCCTTCCTTTCGTGAATGTTGCCGAGGCGCCAGTGCGCGGCCTCGTGTCCGGGGGCGCCGGATGGCGGCGTCAGGGCCAGACATCTTTGGAGGGCGGCGAGGCCGCGGTCGGGCTGATCGCCGGTCAAGGCGGCGAGGCGGCCCGTCTGGAAGAGCGCGGCATAGTTCTGCGGTTCGAGGCGGAGAGCCTCGTCGATCTCGGTGCGGGCGTCGGCATATTTCTTTTCACCGATGCAGAGGAGGGCGTAGGCGATGCGGCCGCGCACGGCATCGAGTCTTTTGATCTCCGCAGCCTGGGCGTAGGCCTTGTCCAGGCCGCCGCCCATCACGCCCGGCGCCATCTGATAAAAGCCCATCAGGCCGCTCCTGGCGTCGAGGTTCGCCGGATCAAGCTCGACGGCCTTTTCATAGGCGGCGCGCATCTTGCGGGCCCAGCCGAGGCGGGTGAAGGTGCCGGCCTTCTGCGTGGCGAGTCCGTAAGCCTCGCCCAGCCGCCGGTGCAGTTCGCTGCTCCCGGGCTCGAGTTCGACCGCCTTCTCGTAGGCGGCGATGGCGGATTCGGCGTCGCCCTTGGCGATGTAGGCGGCGCCGAGCGAGGCCGGTGCTCCGGCGGCGTCGGTGGCGCCGCGGGCGAGAACGGCGAGGAAGGGGACGAGGAGGAGAATGAAACGGGGCATGATGGGAGGGGTTGACGATTGGCGGAGGGGCGCGGGAGGGCGCGTCGAACGCTCGTGGTGGAGCCGGGCCGCCCGGAAATGCGCAGGAGCGAGGATCATTCGGCGCGGAGGGCGTCGATGGCGTTGATCCGGCCGGCCCGGCGCGCGGGCAGCCAGCAGGCGAGCAGGGCGACGGCGATGAGGACGAGGGTGGTGACCAGGAGGACGGCGGCGCTGCCGGTGCGGATGCCGGGGAAGGCGGCGGCGATCATCCGGGTGACCCCGTAGGCGCCGACCAGGCCGAGCGAGGCGCCGAGCAGCGCCTGCCGGACACCGGCACCGAGGACGAGGCGCGTGATGTCGCGCAGGCTGGCGCCGAGCGCGAGGCGGATGGCGAACTCGCCGCTGCGTTGCGCGGTGGTGCGGGCGATGACGCCGTAGACGCCCAGCGAGGCGAGCGCGAGGCCGAGCACACCGAAGGCCCCGAGCATGTCGCGGAGCACGCCGAGCTGGTAGAGGGTGCGGTCGATGTTCCGGTCGGCGGGCTGCAGGCGGCGCACGGGCAGGTCGGCATCGAGCGCCGCAAGCGCCTCGCGGACGGCCGGCACGAGCGTGCCGGGCAGCACGCCGGGTGCGGCGCGCACCGCCAGCTCGAACTGGCGCATCGGCTCCTGCGCGAGCGGCTGGTAGACATGATGCACGACCTGGTTGGGATCGGGGTCGACCGTCTGGAAATCGGCGACGACGCCGACGATCTCGCCGGAAAGGATTTCTTGGCCGTCGGCGATCTGGGCGAGTTGGCGGCCGACGGGATCAGCGTCACCAAACCAGGCCCGCGCGGTGGACCGGCCGATGAGATAGACGCGCGGGGCGTCGGCCCGGTCCCGCTCCAGGAAAGCGCGCCCGGCGACCAGGCCCATTTCAAAGGCGTCCAGGTAGGCGGGGCTGATGGCGTTCACCATGGCGACCGGTTCGCGGCCGGGTTGCGCGCGCGTGCGGCCCACGACGTGGAATTTCCGGACATCGGCCCAGTGGAAGAACGGCGCGGCCTGCCCGAACGCCGCCAACTCCACCCCGGGCAGGGCGGCCAGCCGCTCGAGCGCCAGTCGCTGGAAGGCGTGGACCTTGCCGTCGTCGCCGTAGGTGCCGGCGGGCAGGACGACGCTGCCGGTGACGAGCCGGGCGGATTGCCAGCCGGCCCGGCGGTGGTGGAGGTCGTGGAGGCCGCGGATGAAGAGGGCGGCGGCGGTGAGCAGGATCATCGAGAGGGCAAACTGCCCGACGATGAGCGCCTGCCGGAAGCGTTGGTGGCCGCGTCCGCCGGTCTGGCCGCGGGCGCCGGCCTTGAGGGTGCTGTTCAGGTCGAGCCGCAGGGCGAACAGCGCGGGCGCGAGCCCGAAGGCGAGGGCGGTGACGAGCGAGGCGCCGAAAGCCCAGCCCAGCACGGCCCGGTCGACCTCGAACCAGACGAATTCGCCGTTGTCGCCGGTGGAGCGCAGGGCGGCCCAGTCGCGGAACCAATACGCCACGGCGACAGCCAGGAGGCCGCCGGCGAGGGACAGCACCAAGGCCTCGGCCATCAGCGGGCGCAGCAGCTGCAGACGCGTGGCCCCGAGCGCGGCGCGCACGGCGAATTCGCGGGCCCGCGCCATGGTGCGCGCCAGGAGCAGGTTCGCCAGGTTGGAGCAGGCGATGAGCAGCACAAAGCCCGAAAGGCCGATGAGCATGGGCAGGATGACGCCGCCGCTCGATCCGACCGCGGTGGCATGCAGCGAAACCGCGCGCCACGCGGTGCCGGCGTGTTCCGCGGGATGCGCGCGGGCGAGACGTTCGCCGAAGCCGGCGATGAAGGCGTCGGCCGACGCCGGCGTCACGCCGTCGGCCGGCCGGCCGAAGATCAGGAGGTTGGTCGCCTTGCGGTCGGCGGCAAATTCCGGCGTGAAGGCGAAGGGACGGAAGAAATCGAGGTTGCCGAGGTGGCGCCAGTCGTTGAAGGCCGCGGGCAGCACGCCGATCACCTCGTGCCACTCGCCGTCGATGCGGATGCGGCGGCCGACGATGTCGGGAGCGGCGTGGTAACGGTTGCGCCAGACACGCTGGCTGAGGATGACGACGAGGTGGCGGCCGGGCGTGTCCTCGCCGGGCAGGAAGTTGCGGCCGAGTTCCGGCACGACGCCGAGGAGTGAAAAGAGGTTGGCGGAGGCGCGGGCGCCGAAGGCCAGCTCGGCCGGCTGCCCCGGATCGGAGAGGCTCACGCGGGCGTAGGCCAGGGCGGAGAAATCTCCGTAGGCCGCGCGGGCCCGGTGCAGGTCGAGGTAGTCGGCGGGCGCGTGTCCGCCCTCGGGCTGCTGCGGCGTGACGCGGTAGATGTGCTGCAGGCGGCCGGCATCAGCGTAGGGCAGCGGCTTCAGCATGACGCTGTTGACGAGGCTGAACATCGAGGTGTTGGCGCCGATGCCGAGCCCGAGGGTGACGATGGCGAGCAGGGAGAAGCCCGGCGCGTGCCCGAGCTGGCGCACGGCGAAGCGGAGGTCCCGGGCGAAGTCCTGCAGCCACCGCCAGCCGAAGGCGTCGCGGGCGTGTTCCTGCAGGGCCGCGGTGTTGCCGAAACGCCGCTGGGCGGCGAGGCGGGCTTCGTCGGCGGCCAGACCGTCGGCCGCGAGGTCCGCCGCGCGCTGCTCGAGGTGGAAGCGCATTTCCTCCGCCATGTCGGCCTCGACGTCGCGGCGGCGGAGCAGGGTGCGGAGGCGGTGGCGCAGGTTCATGGCGGGTTCAGGCGGTCTGCAGCACGGTCGTGATGATGCCGCTCATACGCTCCCAGAGGGCCTGCTCGATCTCGAGCTGCTTCCGGCCGGCGCGGGTGAGGGAGTAATACTTGGCACGGCGGTTGTTCTCGGTCATCCGCCACTCGGCCTCGATCCAGCCCTTGGCTTCCATGCGGTAGAGGGAAGGGTAGAGCGAGCCCTCGTCCACCTGCAGCGCGCTCGACGAGAGCTGCCCCAGGCGTTGCGTGATACCCCAGCCGTGGAGCTCGCCGCGGCTGAGCACGCGGAGCACGAGCAGGTCGAGCGTGCCGGGGAGGAGTTCGTTTTTGGCGGCCATGCCCCTTCACCTAGATAATCTAAGGCGGCAAGGTCAAGCCTTTCCTTAGATTGTCCAAGGCAGGCGCGGGATTGACGGGCGGGGGGGCCGGCGGTCATAGACCGCCGCTACAGGAAATGACTCTCAGCGAAGATTATCTTCAGCGCTTCGGCGGACTGGGCCGGCTCTACGGCGCGGCGGCGTTGCCGCGCCTGCAGGCGGCGCACGTGGCCGTGATTGGCGTGGGCGGGGTGGGCTCATGGGCGGTCGAGGGGCTGGCGCGCTCGGGCATCGGGGCGCTCACGCTGATCGACCTCGACGACGTGTGCGTGACCAATGTGAACCGCCAGTTGCCCGCGCTCGACGGCCACATCGGCCGGCCGAAGGTCGCGGCGCTGGCCGAACGTGTGCAGCTCATCAACCCGGCCTGTCGGGTGACGACGGTCGCGGAGTTTTTCACGGCGGAGTCGGCGGCGCGGCTGCTGGAGCCGCGGTTCGACTGGGTGGTGGATTGCATCGACCGTGTGGCGAACAAGGCGCTGCTGATCGCGGAGTGCGTGAAGCGCGGCCAGCCGGTCGTCACGGTCGGCGGGGCCGGGGGCAAGCGCGACGCCACGCGCATCCGCACGGGCGACCTCGGCGGCGCGCATGGCGACGACCTGCTGAAGCTCGTGCGCCGGAAGCTGCGCCGCGACCATGGCTTCGCCAAGGGCGAGGGCCACGATTACGGCATCCCGTGCGTGTCGTCGCAGGAGAAGCCGGTCTATCCGTGGGCCGACGGCACCTGCGCGGCCGAACCGGAGCCGGGTGCGAACCTGCAGCTGGACTGCGCGAGCGGTTTCGGCACGGCGGTATTCGTAACGGCGGCCTTCGGGTTCGCCGCGGCCGGCGAGGTCGTGCGGCGGGTGGCGGGCGGGTAGCTGTGGGGCGGCATCTCCGAATGCCGCCTGGCTGACCTCACGCCATCGCCGGTGAACCCAGCAGCCAGTGGATGACGTCGGCGGCCGAGTAAGTGTCACGACCCGCGGGCAGGAAGCGTGCGAGATTGGCCACGTCGTCGCCGGCGGTGAGCAACGGATCCTCGGCGCCGCCCGGGCGGAGCTGACCGAGGCCGATGTTCGCCATGAGGCCGTTGCAGAGGCAAAGCCGGCCCTTGGTCTCCTCGGCGAGGCCGCCTTTGCGGACATAGTCCTCGACAGGCTCGCCGGCGCAGCGATAGCCGACGGTGCCGTCGGATTTCCGGTAGAGCTGGCGCAGGTAGCCGAGGTCGCAGATGCGCTGGCGGGCCGCCACGCGGACCTCCTCGGAAAGCGTGCCGAGCAGCTGGAGCACCTTGAAGGGGAAACCCGTGGGCGAGGCGCGCGGATCGGTGTGCACCTTCAGGGCGCCGAGGGAGCGGCTGAGGGCGCAGACGCGGCGCTTCAATTCGGGCAGCAGGCCGGACTCCTCGCAGAAGGCGAACGCGGTGCCGACCTGGACACCGGCGGCGCCGGTGGCGCGGGCCTCGGCGAGCTTCGCCGGATCGGCGCAGGCGCCGGCGAGCCAGAAGGGCAGGCCGAGTTCGCGGATCTTGGGCAGTTCGGGCACGTCGCGCGGGCCATAGACCGGTTCGCCGGATTCGTTGAGCGTCAGACCGCCGCGGGGCGGCGCGTTGTGACCGCCGGCGAGCGGGCCCTCGACGACGAAGCCGTCCACCCGACCGTTGGATTTGCGGGCGAGGGTCATTGCCAACGTGGCGGAGGAGATGATGGGCAGGAAGCGCGGTCGCATGAGAGCGGCTGTGCTGCCGAGGTAGGGGCGCGGATCGAAGCGGTTGAGGCAGTCGTTGGCTTCCGTGGCGCCGGCGATGTCGATTTTCAGCTCGGCTGGTTCACCGCGAGCCAGACTGTCCAGCACGCCCGGAATCGAGCGGGGAATGCCGGCGCCCATGAGCACGTAGTCCACACCGGCGAGCATCGCGCCGAAGAGGATGGGGAGCGTGGGAAGTTGGATTTTCTCGAGCAGGTTGATCCCGATGCGGCCGGCGTGGTCCTCCTTGGCGAGGGCGACCTCGGTGAAGGCGGAGAGCACCGCCAGGTCGAGAAACATCCGGCCGGGTTGCAGACTGGGCATCGGAACCGCCTTGAAGGGCGCATCGGCCGGTTTGCCGCCGGGCACAAAATACGCCGTCCACACGCGCTCGACGACCTCGGGCCGGGGGAAACGGGCCGCGACCCGGGCCAGATGGCCGTCGGGGTCGCCGCGTTGCAACTGTCGGGCGAGCACGAGGGGCAGGGCGGTGCCGGAGACGACGCCGAGCTGGCCGGTTTGCGCGACCGCGCGGGCGAGGCGCCAGCCGGAGACGCCGACGCCCATGCCGCCTTGGATGATCGTGGGGTTTGTCTGGGGCATGCGGGAAGGCTCCCATGCTTTCCGCTTCTGCCAGTCGGGGGAAAGCCGCGAGTGTGTCGCGAGCAGCTTTTGGCAAGATATGCGCAGTCCGCAGGTGTTTATCCGAACAATTGCCGGAAATTGCGCTCCACCTGGACGGCAAGCACCTCGAGCGAGACGCCGCGCAGGGCGGCGAGCTGCTCGTAGGCAACGACGATGTTTGCCGGGTGGTTGGCGTCGGAGCCGTCGTCGGCCGCAGGCAGCGGGTAACGATTGAGTTCCGCCGGCGGCGGTTTGGTCGGGGCGTCGGTTTCGACGAGGAGGCGGTCGGTGGGAATGGTCTGGAAGTTTTCCAGCCGGGTCTGCATGCGCGGTTGGAGCAGCTCGACATTGAAGGAGAAATAGGCGCCGAGGTCGGCGAAGGTCTGCACCATCTCGGCGGGGCCGCCGTAACCGTGCAGGAGGAAGCCGCGGGCCGGGCGCGGCGTGGCCTTGAGCACGTCGAGCAGGGCGCCGAAGGCCTGCACGCAGTGGATGGAGGCGGCGCGGTGGAGCTCGGCGGCGAGGGCGAGTTGCGCCGCGAAGACCTCGCACTGCTCGGCCAGCGGCGCCACGCGCAGGCCGGCGATGCGCGGGTCGGCGGGCCGCACGCCGTCGATGATCCAGCGGTCAAGGCCGATCTCGCCGACGCCAGCGGCTGGATCGGCCAGCAGAGCGGCGCGGAGACCGGCGAGCCAGTCCGGCGACCGGTTGCCGCAGTCCCACGGATGGATGCCGTGGCTGGGGAGGATCCAGGCATGCTCCCGGGCCAGGGCTGCGACGACCGGCCATTCCTCCTCGTTGGTGGCGTTGACGACGGCGCGGCGCAGGCCGACGGTCTGCAGGTCGGCGACGATGGCGGCCCGGTGCGGCGTCAGCGGGTCGAAGTGGAAGTGCTGGTGGGCGTCGTAGAGGGGGAGCACGGAGGATAGTTAACCATGGAGGACACGGAAGACACGGAGGAATTTTTGCCTCGCCGCATCCAGAGACGCCGGTGAAATTATCCGGTGCTGCGGGCCGCTCATGAAACCTCACCCTGACATGGAAACCCGCGTCGCCTTGTTCCAGAAAAAGGAAGTCCGCAAAACCATCCACCGAAACGAATGGTGGTTCGTCGTCGTGGATGTCGTGGCTGTGCTGACCGACTCGGTGAACCCGGCTGACTATCTCAAGAAAATGCGCGGTCGCGACCCCTCCTTGGCCGAAGCTTTCAAAGGGGGGGACAAATTGCCCCCCCCTTTTTTGCTGGAGTTCAGCACTACCGGCGGTCTGCAGAAGATGCTCGTTTGGAACACCGAGGGTATCTTCCGGCTGATCCAGTCGATCCCCAGTCCCAAGGCCGAGCCGTTCAAGCGCTGGCTGGCGCGGGTGGGGTATGAGCGCGTGCAGGGAATCGAGGATCCCGAATTGGCGACCAAGCGCACCCGCGCCATTTACCGGGCCAAAGGTTATTCCGACGCCTGGATCGAGCGCCGGATGCGCAGCATCGCCATCCGCGACGAGCTGACCGACGAATGGAAGAAGCGCGGCGTGAAGGAACAGCGCGAATACTCCATCCTCACGGCGGAAATCGCCCGGGCCGCCTTTGGCCTCACCCCGACCGAGCATGCCGCGCACAAAGGCCTGAAACGCCAAAACCTGCGCGACCACATGACGGATCTGGAACTGATCTTCTCCATGCTCGGCGAGGCGGCGACGACCGAGATCACGCGCACCAAGGACACGCAGGGATTCCCCGAAAACAAGGTCGCCGCAAGGAAGGCGGCACGGTGGCCGGCAACGCCCGGCGTGATCTGGAGAAAAAGTCCGGCCGCAAGGTTGTCAGCCGCGAAAACTACCTCGATGCCCCGGAGTCGGTGAAGCGGCTGGGGCGAGGACACGGCTGACGGATTCCTCTGATTTTGGGCTGAATACCGGCTTCAAATCCAGGAATATCCCGGACGCGGCCAAGAACGGACCGGAGGGCCGTGACACTCGAAGTAACTTGCGTTGCAGCCGGCCGCGCATCTGGCGGCAGTTCGTGGTGCCCCGGGGCATCGGCCTGTTCTGGCTGCATCATGTCATCCAAACGGTGATGGGCTGGACCGTTTCGCACCTGCATGCCTTCCGCAAGGGCCGGCATGGATACACGGCGCGCGCCGGACGATCCAGGCTGGGATGAGACGCACAGCCGGGTGGTCATTCACGATGAGGCGGAGCATGCCTTGGAAGATCATGTCAGCCGGGGCGGGTCGCGTTTCCGATACGATTGCGATTTTGGCGACGGCTGGGAGCATGATCTGAAGGTGATGCAAACGGAGCCGGTGAACGGGCGGACGGAATATGCGCTGCCTGGCCGGAGCACGGGCATGTCCGCCCGAAGACGGTGGCGGAGCCTGGGGTTGCGCCGAGTTGGCGGAGGTCGTCGCCGATCCCAAACACGAGCGGACCGCAGAGCTGACGGAATGGCTTGGGGATGAGTTCGACCCTGAGCACTTCAATCCGGCAGAGACCAACGTTCTGCTGGGGTGTCTGCCAGTTTAAGGCACGCAGGGTTGGCGCAGAGCCGTTGGTCTGATGTCCATCATTCGCGCTCAAGTCGGGCCCGGAAGTGGCCGTTAAGGGGTGAAACCAACCCACGGAAGGAGCCACGTCCATGACGGACAACATGATCATCGACATACCCGAATTGCGCCTGCCGCGCGACATGGCCTGGCGGGTGAAGTTCATCGAGGCGGTGGAAGAACACGCCCGGCGGCTCGGGATCACCGGCCGGTTCCGGGTGCCGCGGTTTTTCGGCTACTACTTCACGGGTTCCCGCGCCGTGGTCGTGGCGGGGCTGTGGACCGTGCTGGTGGACGATGCCGAGCTCCTGCGCCGGCTGCGCCTGACGGTCGAGAAGATCACGGGCCACCGTTTCAACATCGCCAGTGCCAGCGAGGGCGGGGAGCCGGAGTTCATGCTGGTCAACGACAGCCACGACGGCTCGTGCTGGCTGTGGGACTACGAGCACGGGCGGCGCTTCCTCGAGGCCGGCGAGCCCTTCACTTTCCGGCAGGGCGGCGACGACGATCTGCTCGACGACGATCCCGACCAGGGGCCGAGGCTTTTGGGGCCATAACATAGCAGTGTGATTACGGGTGTGTAGCCAGGGCGACTTGGGGCGACTCAAGCCGCCCTGAGCTCGTTGGTGCGCGCCAGGCCGCAGCGCGGGCAGCCGGGGCAATTGCGTCCGCAAGGGCGCAATGCGGGTTTCGGCCGATACTCCTCCAGCCACTCCGGGCCGGGACCCTGGCCGCGGACGGCGGTGTCGTGGCGGTGGGTGGCGCCCGTGCGGCGCTCGATGAACTCCTCCAGGCGCGTCCAGAATTCGAGGCGCTCCAGCAACGGGTTCACGAAGTTGGTGACCGGGCAGTAGTAGGTGTTCTTGGGGTCGGCGTGGTGCAGGCCGTGGTGGCGGGCGGTCTGGAGGATGCGCCAGTCCTGAAGCGTGGAGACCAGCCAGCCATTCTCCGCGCGGGTGCGGTGCGCCATCTTGTGGATTTCGTTGGCGTTGACGCTCACCGCCACGAACAGCAGGAGCTGCCACGACAGCAGGCCGAGCGGCCAGGCGATGGCGATCAGCACGAGGCCGGCCAGCACGAGCAGACGCGAACTCTCCCACCACGACAGGCGCGTGAAGTAGCGGGGCAGGTGATGGTGCACGATGTTGGGCACGATCACGAGCCGGCCGATCACGGGGGTGTCCTCGGTGAAATAGGCGTCCTCGGCCCAGTGGACGAGGCCGGCGACGAAGTCGGCCAGGCCGACAATGAGCACGACCTGGACGGCGGTCAGGAGGAGGGAGAGCAGGAGGTTCATGTTTTCGGGTTGGGTGGATGGTCCGGGGTTTGGCCGGAGCGCCGTGAGAATAGCCGAATCCCGGAAAGGCCGTGAGTTGATAAGCCTGATGCGGGGCATCGGAATTTTTGATGTGGCGCGCCCCGGCCGGACCGGGCTTGCTCGGGAAGCGGCATGAACGTCCATCACCTCGAGCTGTTCTACTATGTGGCGAAGCATGGCGGCATCAGCGCGGCGGTGCGGAAGATACCCTACGGCATCCAGCAGCCGGCGGTGAGCGGCCAGGTGGGCAGCCTGGAGAAGGATCTCGGCGTGCGGTTGTTTGAGCGCAGCCCGTTCCGGCTGACGCCCGCGGGCGAACGGCTCTTCGCCCATGTGCAGCCGTTCTTCGAGGGCTTGGCGGGTGTTGCCCGCGAGGTGAAGGCCGCGGCGAACCCCGAGTTGCGTGTCTGCGGCGCCGAGCTGGTGCTGCGCGATCACCTGCCCGCGGTGCTGCGGCAGTTGAAGGTCCGCTTTCCCAGACTTCGCTTCAGCCTGCGCACGACCGGCTATCAGTCGCAGGTCGAGGAATGGCTGCGCGATGGCCAGGCCGACGTGGCGTTCCTGCCGGTCTATGAGCGCGCGCCGGCGGGGCTGCGCATGACGAGGCTGGCCTCGTTTCCCTTGGTGCTGCAGGTGCCGAAGGCATCGAAGCTGAAGGGTGCGGCGGAGCTGTTCGCCCAGAAGCGGATCGCCGAGCCGCTGATCTGCCTCGAGCCGCAGTCCATCGTCGTGCAACGGTTCTTCCGAGAGCTGAAGACGCAGGGCGCGACCTGGCCGCACGTGGTCGAGGCGACCTCGCTCGACCTCGTCACGCGCTATGTGGCCAACGGCGACGGCATCGGCCTGAACGTGCTGGTGGAGCGCAAGGCGCGACCGCGGGACGTGAAGGTGATCCCGCTGCCCGGTTTTTCGCCGCTCACGATGGGCGCGCTGTGGCGCGGCCAGGCCTCGGAAACGGTGCGGGCGGTGATCGATGGCGTGCGCGCCTACGCCCGGGCCACCTGGCCGGACTGGGCCTGCGCGGAGTAGGACCGGTCGGAGACCGGCCTCCACTCAATTCACGAACATCGCCTCGTTGGCCTGGAAGAGGGCGTGGGCGAGCTTGGTCCAGGCGTCCACCGGGCCGCCGTGCTCGAGGGTGGCGCCGATGGGGCGCGGATCGGCGCCGAGCTTGCCGGCGAGGGCGGCGCGCTGGGCCTGCCGCTGCTCGCGCATCCTTTCGCGGGCGGACTTCATCGCGGGTGGCTCGGGCGGGGGTTCGAGGCCGGTCCCGGTCGGATTGGCGTGCACGTAGTCGAGGGCAAGTGAGATTTCCCCGGCCGTGGGTTCGCGTTGGAACATGGCGAGGTAGAGCGAGGTCACGCGCTGCTCGTCATTGGCGAGGGCGGCGAACTCGGGCCGGTGGGTGAGTCGGCGGGCGGTTTCGACGACCAGCGGGCTGTTCATGAGGAACAGGGCCTGCTGCGGCACGGTGGTCTCGAAACGCCGGCCCGACGGCGTGTCGGGGTTGGGAAAATCGAACTGGGTGAGCAGTTCGGGCGGGTTGCGGCGGTCGATGAGGAAGTAGAGCGCGCGGCGCTTGCCGAACTGGTCGCTGGCGGGCGTGACCGGCCGGCCGCCGACCGTGCGGTCGAGGGTGCCCGCGATGGCGAGGAGCGAGTCGTAGATCTCCTCGAAGTCGAGCCGGCGCAACCCGAAGCGCCAGAGCAGGCGGTTGTCCGGGTCGGATGCCAGGCCGGCGGCGTTGGCGCGGCTGCTCTGCTGGTAGGTGCTCGTGAGCAGCATGGCGCGGTGGAGCTGCTTGATGGACCAGCCGCCTTCGACGAAGCGGGCGGCGAGCCAGTCGAGCAACTCGGGGTGGCTGGGGGCGCCGCCCATGTTGCCGAGGTCGTCGGGCGTGGCGACGAAGCCCGTGCCGAAATGCTGCTGCCAGAGCCGGTTCACGAGGACGCGGGCGGTGAGCGGGTTCTTCGGGTCGGCGATGGCCCGGGCGAGATCGAGGCGGCCGGAGCCTTTCGTCCAGACCGCGCGTTTCTTCGGGTCGGGGGAGAGGATTTCCAAAAAACGGCGGGGCACGGTTTCGCCGATGTTGCCGGCCTCGCCGCGGATGAGGACGGGATAGTCCTTGGGGTTGGGCACGTCGGAGAGGGCATGGGCGCGGGCGGGCGCGCCGGGATGATTCATCTCGAGGTTGCCGATCTCGCGCTGCAGCCGGCCTTCGGCGCGGACGAGTTCGCGCCGCTTCTCGGGGTCGCGGGTGCGCGTGCGGCGGAACTCGATGAATTGCTTCTGCAACTCCTCGGCCTGGTCCATGAGCTTGCGACCCTCGGCCATGTATTCGGTCAGCTCGGGCGTGACCGGCAGGCGGGCGCTGAGCGCGGGCTCGTGGAGCGCCAAGCGCGGCTCCGCGGTGTTGGCGAAGACGCCATAGAGCGAGTAATAATCCTTGGTGGGGATCGGGTCGAACTTGTGGTCGTGACAACGGGCGCAGGAGACGGTGAGGCCGAGGAAGGCCTTTGAGGTGACGTCGATGCGGTCGTCGATGATGTCGTTGCGGCGGCCGTCATGCTGGTTGCCGAGGCGGAGGAAGCCGAGGGCGGCGAGGATGCCCTGGTCGTCAGGCGGTTCGCGCTTGGCGGCCCTGGCCTTCGCCGCGGCGTCGGCCACGAGCCGGTCGGCGGCGAGCTGCTCCGTGATGAACTGCGGGTAGGGTTTGTCGGAGTTGAAGGCCCCGATGAGGTAGTCGCGGTAGGTCCACGCGTGGGGGAAACGCGGATCGTCACGCCGCGGGGGATCGCCCTTGGTGTCGGAGTAGCGGGCGACATCCATCCAGTGGCGCGCCATGCGCTCGCCGTAGGCGGGCGTGCCGAGCAGGCGGTCCACGACCTTGGCGAACGCGTCGGGTGAGTCGTCGGCGAGGAAGCGCTGGATCTCGGGCTCCGCCGGCGGCAAGCCGGTGAGGTCGAAGGTGACACGGCGGATGAGCGTGCGCTTGTCGGCCTGCGGATTGGGCGCGAGGCCGGCGGCTTCAAGACGGGCGAGGACAAAAGCATCCACGGGCGACTGCACCCACGCGGTATTCTTCACGGCGGGCACGGCGGGCTTTTGCACGGGCTGGAAGGCCCAGTGCAGCCGGCCGACTCCGCCATAGGATTTGCCGCTCGCGACGAGCGGCACGCGCGGATCGGGCGCGCCGCGGCGGACCCACTCGGTGAGGTCGGCGATCTGCCGGTCGCTCAACCTGCCGCCGTGATCCTCGGGCGGCATTTGGAGATCCTCGTCGGTGTAACGGATGGCCTGGATGAGCAGACTTTCGTTGGGTTTGCCCGGGACGACGGCCGGGCCGGAGTTGCCGCCGTGGAGGAGGGCGTCGCGCGAGTCGAGCAGGAGGCCGGCCTTGATCCTGTCGGCGGTGTGGCTGTGGCAGGGGTAGCAGTGTTCGCTGAGGACGGGGCGGACGCGGGATTCGAAGAAGGTGAGGTCGGCTGGGGAGAGGGCGGGTTCGGCCGAGTGGAGAGTGAGGGTGAAAGTGAAGGCAAGAAGGAGGTGGAGCGCGGCCGCTGGACGCGCTTTCCGGTGTCGCAAGTGCAACAACCCGTCCGGCGGCCGGGTTCCACCTGGGGAGGAGCCGTTCATACGAGGATCGGCTTCACGACGTTGCCGGCGACGTCGGTGAGGCGGAAATCGCGGCCGTTGTGGCGGTAGGTGAGCTTGGTGTGGTCGAAGCCCAGGCAGTGGAGGATTGTGGCGTGCAGATCGTGGACGTGGACCTTGTCCTTCACGGCCTCGGCGCCGAACTCATCAGTGGCGCCGTGGACGCAGCCGCCCTTCACGCCGCCGCCGGCGAGGACGAGGGAGAAGGCCTTGGCGTTGTGGTCGCGGCCGGGCGAGTCGCCGCCGTTGCGGTCGCGGGTGGGTTTGCGCCCGAATTCGCCGCCCCAGATGACCAGCGTGGAGTCGAGCAGGCCGCGTAATTTCAGGTCGGCGAGCAGCGCGGCGAGGGGCTGGTCGATTTCGCCGGCCTTCTGGGTGATGCGATCCTCAAGGTCGTCATGGTGATCCCAGCCATCGTGCCAGACCTGCACGAAGCGCACACCGCGCTCCACGAGGCGGCGGGCGATGAGGAGCTGGCGGCCCTGCGCGGTGTCGCCATAGGCGGCGCGGGTGTCGACGGGCTCCCGGTTGATGTCGAAGGCGTCGGTCGCCTCGGCCTGCATGCGGAAGGCGATCTCGGCGGTTTCGAGACGTGATTCGAGCGCAGCGTCGCGCTGGAGGTTCCGCGCGTGGATTTCGTTCAACTGGTGGACGAAGTCGAGCTGGCGGCGCTGCTCGGACTTGGAGAGGTAGCTGTTGCGGATGTTCTGGATCATCTGTTGCACGGTGCGCGCCGTGGTGTTGACGCTGGTGCCCTGGTAGATGCCGGGCAGGAACGCCGAGCCGTAGCCGTTTGCGCCGCCGACGGGGAGGCGGTTGCCGCGGAGCGAGATGAAGCCGGGGAGGTTCTGGTTCTCGGTGCCGAGGCCGTAGACGACCCACGAGCCGAGGCTGGGCTTGGTGATGCGCACCGAGCCGGTGTTCATGAACGTCGTGGCGACGTCGTGCGCCGGGATGTCGGTGAACATCGAGCGGATGACGGTGAGGTCGTCGGCGTGGGCGCCGGTCTTGGCGAACAGCTCGCTCACCTCGAGCCCGGACTTCCCGTGCCGCTGGAAAGCGAAGGGCGAAGCCATCGCCACGCCGCCGTCGGTGCCGAGGGATTTGCCGTCGAGCCGTGCCAGCGCGGGCTTGGGGTCCCAGGTGTCCACGTGGGAAGGGGCGCCTTGGGCGAAGATGTGGATGACCGCCTTGGCCTTGCCCGGGAAGTGAGGGCGCTTCGGCGCGAGGGGATTGCCAGCAGCGGCGAGGCCGGTGGGAGAAGTTGCGCCGAACAGATCAGTCGGACCAAGGAAGGTAGCGGCGCCGAGGGCGCCGAGACCGAGGCCCACGCGGTTGAGAAATTGCCGGCGCGTGAGGAAATAATCCCCGGGATCGGTCGAGACGCCGAGGCAGGGATGATGCCCGTGATGATGGTGCGCATGGTCAGGCTGGGGCATGGCGGGAGGTGGTCCCAACGAGACGCAGCATGGCCGCCGTGGGTTTCGAGGCGAGCCGGGAAAGCCGGCTTTGCCCGCGAATTTACGAGACGGCGTGGGCCAGCGCGAAATCGCGGATGCGGGCCCGCACCGAGCGCAGGCCGTTGAGCCTCGTGGGGGAGAGGCCGCGCGCGAGGCCGGTCTTTTCCCACAACTCCGGCTCGGTGGCGGCCACGTCGGCGGGGACGGCATCGCTGTAGAAATCGCACAGCAACGCGAGCAGGCCGCGCACGAGCGGCGAATCGGCATCGCTGCGGAAATGGCAGCGACGGTCGCGCAACTCGCCGACCACCCAGGCCTGCGAGACACAGCCCTTCACGCGGTTGGCCTCGGTGCGGTCGGATTCGGGCAGCGGGGGGCGGCCGCGGGCGCGGTCCACGACCGCGGCGAGGCGTTCCTGGGCGTCCTCGATCAGGAGGAGGTCCGTGATCAGCTGCTGCTGTTTTTCGGCGAGGGTCACGCGCCCGACGGTGCCGGCCGCCGAACGGCTTGCAAGCCCCGGGCCGGGCCGTTGAATCGCGGCATGGTCAATCCGTTTGCGATCAGCTGGCTCTGGCGGGGCTTCAAGGGCAGCAGCGTGACCTTCGCGCTGCTGTTCGCGACCGGCGTGCTGGGTTGGCCGCTGTCGGCCGAGGCGGGCCGGTTGCTGACGCGGCTCGGCGTGCACTGGCTTTACGTGCTGGTGCTGCCGGGCTTCTTCTTCATGTGGCTGGCGAAACGCGAGGACCGGCTCATCCCCGAGGAGGCGAAACGCCGGCTCTACGCCCGCAGCCTGATCGTCGGCTCGCTCGTGCTGGCGCTGCTGAGCGCGTGGTTTCGCCGATGAGCGCCGGGCGCAGGGCGTGGGATGCGGTTGAACGGATGCTGAACCGTCGCGGGGCCGGCTGGGCGCTGCTGGCTTTGCTGGCCGGGGTCTATGCGTGGGCCTACTGGACTCACCCGCTGAATCCCGGCCAGGCGCCGGTCAGCGAGCGCGTCGGTTGGTGGAGCTGGTCGGACCAATACAAATACCTGCTCGCCACGCAGGATCTCGCGGCGGGCAGGGTCACGCGGGAAACGTATCATTATCCGCTCGGCTATTCCGCGCTCGGGGCGCCGTTCGTGAAGCGGTGGCCGGCGCACCCGTATTTCGTGCCGGATCTGCTGCTGGCGCTCGGCGCCGCCGCGCTGTGGTGGCGGCTGGCGCGGCGCTGGGTGCCGGCGACGGTCGCGCTGGCGGTGGCGGCGGCATTTGTGTTCACGCACGGCGAACTGCTGCGGCTGACGATGGTCGTGCCCTGGAACACGCTGCCGACGCAGCTCACGCTGCTGGCCGGCGTGGTCGTGATGCTGGAGAAGCGCGGCCCGCGCACGGTGGCGTGGCTGGCGGGTCTCGCCGCGGCGACGTGGCTGGTGCGGCCGGGCGATGCCGCGTGTTTCGCGCCGATGCTGGTGTGGGCGGTGCTGCGACTGGCGGGATGGCGCGAACGGATCCTCTGCGCGCTCGGCGGCCTGGCGGTGATCGGGGCGGCGATGGCGGCGGTCGGATTTTTGAATCTCGCGGTCTGGGGCGCGTGGCGCACGCCTTACGAGCAGGCGGCCAGCCGCATGGTGGGGTTTTTCTCGTATCCGCTGGCGCAGAAACTCCACTGGACCTTCGTGGACGGCCGGCCGTTCTTCGGCGAGACCGACACGGCGCTGCTGTGGCGGTATCCGTGGCTATTTCTCGCGGTGCCGGGTGCGGTCTTCTGGCTGAAGCGCGAGGGGCGCGCCGGCCTCGCGGCGGGGCTGACGCTGGCGCTGAGCGGGCTGGTTTACCTCGGTTACAACGATTTTTTCCCGTCGTCGTTCTACCGCTACAGCCTGATCCATTACGTATCCTGGTTGTTCCTGCCGGTGTTGGCCGCGGCGGCCGGCGCGTGCTGGGCGGGCTGGCGGATCAGGGCGGTGTGGCTGGGTTGGGGCGGGGCGCTGGTGCTGTTCTTGCTGGCGAGCGGTCTGCAGCTCGTGGAGCGGCCGTTGTCCGCGGACGTGGCGCCCGGCGAGGTGCGCGGACTGCCGGCGGAGCGTCCGCTGTGGGTGCGATTTCCTGGCGAACCGCTGGGAAAAGTGACAATACTGCGGCTCGACGGCCGGGTGATGCTGGAGGCGGCGGATTACCAGATTCCTTATGTCCCGAGCGACCTGAAGCTGCTGCTGGGCGACCGGGCGGCGGGCACGAGGCTCGGCGCCTTGCCCGGGGCCGGCATTGCCGCGATTCCGCAGGTGGGGAATTTCCGTTGGGGCTGGCGCTGGGATTGGTCTCGGGCGCGGCGCTGAATCAGGCCGCAGCCTCCACGCCCAGTTGGGGCATCGGCAGGTCGAGCGTGGCGGCGAGGGCGCGGTAGAGCTCGCCCTCCTCGGGACTGATCGTGCCGTCGGAGCCGACGACGTGGGCGGCGGCGACGAGCAGGCGCTTCTTGATGGGCAGCGAGCTGCCGGCGAGCTTGTCGAGGGCGGCGTCCACCTGTTCCAGACCGCAGGCGGCGGGTTCAAGGAGCGCGAGCTGGCCGGCGAGGAGAGGGAGCTGAGTGGCACCCGCGGCGAAAGCCCTGGCGGATTCCGCCGGCGAGAAATGTGCGAGTGCCGAGAGCACGATGGCGATTTCCCCGGCCACGGCGGGGAAAGAATCGAACTGCACGGCGCGGCTGGGCGTTTGGGCGAGGCGGAGCTGGCTGAGCAGCATCTTTTGCAGCGCGTATTCGAAGGGCGTGACCCTGGCGTCAGCGTGGACGAGTTCGTCGAGCACGGTGGCGAAGCGGTCGAGGCCGGCGGGATCGAGCTGGCGCAGGGCCGGGAGGGCGAGCTGGAGCAGCGGGAGGCGCGCCGCCGGATCGAGCACGCTCAGGGCCGGGCGGAGACCGGCGAGCTGCGCGGCGGCCTCGGGGCCGGCATGCTTTTCGACGAGAGCCTGCTGGGCATCGCGGGCAGCTTTGTCGCCGCTGAGCAGCAGGCCACAGACGAGCACCTGCGCACCGGCGGTGTCGCGAACGGCTTCAAGCAGGCGCTCGGGAATGGATTCGAGCAGGCGCTGCGCGTGACGAAAGTGCACGCCGGTAAGCGCCCCGATGTCAGCCACGGCCTTGGCGGGTGCGAAGGCCATGCGCGCCTGCGGACGGGGCGGAGGAAGATCGGGCTGGGCCTCGTGCACGCGCCGGAGGGTCTCGTCGGGCGCGTAGCGGGTGCCACCGCCGAAGCCGGCCATGCCGGCGAAGGACTCGGTTTTTACGTCCACGATCTCGGGCGGTTCGTAGAGCTTGCCGTCCCAGTTCGGCTCGACGGCGCGGATGCGTTCGTCGAGGGGCGGGTGGGTGGCCCAGAGCCCGCCGAAGCTGGACTTGAAGGCCTGGGCGATGAAGAAGTGGCCGATCTCGCCGGCGTGGTTGTTGCGCAGGGTGCCGCCGAGGGCGTAGCCGCCGATCTTCTTGAGCGCGCCGCCGATGCCGAGCGGGTTGCGGGTGAACTGGACGGCCGAGGCGTCGGCGAGGAACTCGCGCTGGCGCGACACCGCGGCCTGGATCAGGCGGCCGAAGAAGTAGCCGATGTAGCCGATGATCATCAGGGCGAGGCCGATCGCGAGGGCCAGGGCGAGCCCGCCGCCCTTGTTCTTGCCGCCGCCGGTGCGGATGCGTCCGCGGAAAAGCCCGCGCAGAACACCGCGGCCGATGAGGCCGATGACGAGGATGCCGAAGACGATGGCGGTGATGCGGACGTTGAGCCGCATGTCGCCGTTGAGGATGTGGCTGAACTCGTGGGCGACGACGCCCTGCAGCTCGTCGCGCGTGAGCTTGTCGAGTGCGCCGCGGGTGACGGCGACGGCGGCGTCGGCCGTGGTCAGTCCGGCGGCGAAGGCGTTGAGGCCTGGCTCCTCGTCGAGGATGAACACGGCGGGCATGGGGATGCCCGAGGCGATGGCCATTTCCTCGACGACATTGAGCAGGCGGCGTTCGCGGAGGTCGGTGGATTGCGGATCCACGCGGCGTCCGCCGACCATCTCGGCCACGGCGGCACCGCCTTGGCGCATCTGCGACCATTTGTAGAGCGAGGCGATGCCGACCACGGCGAGGGTGCCACCGGCGATGGCGAGGAAGAGTTTCGGATCCCACCAGGGGTGCTGGAAGCGGTCTTCAGGCCAGCGGGCCGTTTCCTGATAACGCCAGTAGTCGCGCTCGAGTTTCTGGCTGCGACCGGCGGATTGGAGCAAAGCGACGGCCGCCGCATAGCTGGCGAGGATCGTGCCGATCAGGGCGAGGATGAACAGGAACACGAGCCGCTTGGAGCGGCGGCGGGCACGGTCCTGGGCCTCGAAGAAGTCCACTGGGTTGAGAGGCGCGGGGCGAGTTGATGGCGGTCAGCTTGCGGCAAGCGTGGGGCGCAGGAAGCGGACGTATATGAGTGGCAGGACGAGCGGGGAGGCGATCAGCAGGGCGGCCAACCAGAGCAGGCGGGACCGGGAGTCCATTTCCAAGCGTGCGAGGTGCAGGAGGGCCCAGAGAAGGAAGACCGAGAAAACCGAGACGCCGCACAGGATGTGCAACGACTGAAGCAGGCTGCCGGCAAACCATTCCGGAGCCAGTCGGTGGGCGGCAAATCCCAACAAAGCGATGCCGTGGCCGATGCCGAACAACCAGTCGAGGCGGTGAAGCGGGAGCATGGAGGGATCTCAGGATGTTTGCCGTTTGAAGATGGCGACCACGTCCCGGGTGTTGCCGTAGCCCTCGTTGGTGTCGAAGGCGGCGGTCAGTTCCCAGCCCTGCATGCCGAGATTATTTATCATGCGGTCGAACTGCGCTTCATCGAACTTCCCGCCGAGGAAGCCGGTGGCGCGGAGCTTGATGGTCTTGTATTCCCATTTCATGCGGTTTTGTCCGGCTTATACGCGGACCTTCAGCTGAACTTCACCTTCGGCGCCTCGCGCTCGGCGGCGTTTTCGACCTGGAAGAGGGTGGCCTCGGCGAAGTTGAAGATGCCGGTGATGAGATTGGTGGGGAAACGCTCACGCGTCGTGTTGTAGAGGGTGACGGCGTCGTTGTAGGCCTGGCGGGCGAAGGAGATCTTGTTCTCGGTCGAGGTGAGCTCCTCAGTGAGCTGCATCATGTTCTGATTGGCCTTGAGGTCGGGGTAGGCCTCGGAGACGACCATCAGGCGGGAGAGCGCGCCGGCGAGGCCGGACTCGGCGCCGAGCAGGCCCTTCATGGCGGCGGCGTCGGCCGGGTTGGCGGCGGCGGCCTTGGACGCGGCATAGGCGGTGTTGCGCGCGGCGATGACGGCCTCGAGGGTCTCGCGCTCGTGCTTGAGGTAGCCCTTGGCGGTCTCGACGAGGTTGGGGATGAGGTCGTAGCGGCGCTTCAACTGCACGTCGATCTGGGCGAAGGCGTTCTTGAAGCGGTTGCGGAGGGTGACGAGGCCGTTGTAGGCGCCGATGAGCCAGAAGCCGATCAGCAGGGCGCCACCGCCGAATACGAGAAGGAGAACGAGGGCGATGCTCATAATGGGGGAGGGTTGAACCGGACGCCCGACTGTCTGCCGGAACACGAAAGGAGGCGCGAGAAATTTCATGTTACACCCATCCGGCAACTTTGGAGCAGGCGGCGCTTGCCAGCGGAAGACGCCGGTTGCACCATGGCGCGATTCATGAAGACGCCGGTGCGCCCCCTCCTGCTGCTGCTTTGCCTGCCGCTCATCCGGCTGCCCGCCCAGGTGGCCGATCCGAGCCCGCTGGGGAATGCACAGACGGCGGCGCAGGCCGTGCCGGGCCGCTGGATCGTGGCGGAAGGGCGGGCCGACCAGGCGTTGCAGGCCGGCTTCCCGGCAACCGCGGCCGCCTTTTATCGGGAAATCCTGGCGGACGTCGGGGTGCCAATCGAGACGCGCCAGCGTGTGACACTGTCTCTGGTGACGGCGTTGCTCGATGCGGGGGAATTGTCCGCGGCCGAACAGGCCTTGTTGCAATATGACGGGCCGAGAAACAGCGCGTATCACCTCCGGGCCGGGTTGCTGGCCATCACCGCCGGACGCACCGCGCAGGCGCGGGCGGCGTTGGGGGCGGGCCGGGTCGAGGAGCTTGCCGCCGCCGACCGGGGTTGGTGGCATTATCTCCAGGCATTAGTCGCAGAGGCGGAAAATGATGGCGCGCGTCGCGATCGGGCCTACGAGGAGGCGATGGGGGCGGCAGTCTCCGAGCTTCAGAAAGCCACCTTCCGGCTGGGCCAAGAGCAGGCGCTGCTGCGTCAGAGCCCGCCCGATGAGGCACGATTGAACAACATGCGCAAGGCGATGGAGGATTTTCAAGGGCGGCTCACGGGATATGAATATGCTCGTTATTACGCTGCCGCTTTGGCGGTTTCGGGGCGGGGGATCGAGGGACAAGCTGTATTGCAGCACCAACTCGCCCTCGTGCCGGCATCGGAGCGAAACGTGGCTGATCAATTCCGCCTGATGCTCGGCCTGATTGCGGGCGAGGGCAGCGAGTCAGGGCGGCGGGCCTTCCGCCAGTTGCTGCGCGACGCCCAGCGGCCCGAAACGCGGCGGCTCGCGTTGCAACTGCTGGTGCGGGGCGCGAAATCGCCCGCCGAGCGCGAGCAACTCCGTCGCGACCTCACCGACCTCGTCAACGCACCCGCCGCCAGCCCCATCATCGAGGACCTGCTGCTGGCGCGGGCGCAGTCCGCGCTGACCGACAAGGAATACCAGCAGGCCGAGGACGATGCGCGCCGGCTGCTCGAGAATTTCCCCGCCACCAGCCTGAAACCCGCCGCTCTCGGCGTGCGGTTGGCGGTGGCGTGGGACCTGAAGCGCTATCGCACGGCGGCCGATGTGATCGCGCAGTTGCGGGCGGTGCTCGGTCCCGGCCGGGAGCGGGCGGAGCTGGGCGTGCTGCTTGCGGAGGCGTTCTTCCGCGCCGAGGACTACCGCAACGCCGCCGACGCTTACGAGGCCGCGTTGCACGAGGCGCCGCTCGCCGCGCCGGCGGGCGTGCTTCTCTTCCAGCGGGTGCTTTCCGAAATCCGCGCCGACCGCCTCGACGCCGCGGCGCAGATACTCGATGCGGTCGCGGCGGAGCCGGGCCTCGATGCGGAAAACCGCTGGCAGGCCGAGTGGAATCTCGTGCGCGAGATGCAGGTGCGCGGCCAGGCGCAGGCGGCCTACGCCCGCGTGGAGCGGTTGCTGGCCGGCGGCGGCGCGCAGGGCGTGCCCGAGGATCTGCGCATCCGGCTCCTGTGGCTGCGGGCGCGGCTGGCCTTCGACAACGATCAGGCCGAGGCGGCCTTGCGGCTGACCGACGAGCTGTTGGCACTGTTGCAGGCCAACGGGTCGCCCGATGCGGCATTGCGGACCAGCGTGATTAGCACCACCCAACTGCTCAAAGCGCAGGCGCTGCTGGCACTGGGACGCGATGACGAGGGCCTGGCCGTGCTCGACCAGTTGCGCACGGAATTCCGCCAGAGCAACGCGGCGCAGTATTCCTACCTCGTGCAGGCGGGGCACCTCACGTTGCGCGGCGAACTCGCGGCCGCGCAGGGCGTGCTGATCGGCTTCGCGGACGGCTACCCCCGGAGCGAATACGCCCCGCTCGCGCTCTACCAGGCGGCGCTGGTCCTCGAACGCCAGGGTCTCGAGCGTCAGCTCGAGGAGGCGAACAAGCTGCTGGAGCGCCTGATCGCGGATTATCCTGGCGACGACATGGTGTTTTATGCGCGGCTCAAGCAGGGCGACCTGGCGCGGAAGCTGAACTACTTCCCGCAGGCGCGGCAGGCGTATGAGCACCTGCTCAACAATTACAGCCAGCACCCCGACATCCTGCTCGCGGAGATCGCGCTGGCCGACTCGCTGTTCGCACAAGGGGCGAACAACGTGGTGAACCACGAGAGCGCCACGGCCCGCTACGAGCGGTTGCGCGACCTGCCGTCGGCGCCGCCGGACCTGCGGGTCGAGGCGGGTTACAAGTGGGGCTACGCGCTCGCCAAGCGCGGCCAGCCGGAGAAGGCGCAGACGGTCTTCTGGTCCGTGGTGCAGGGCTTCCTGCTCGATCCCGCCCAGGCGGGGAAGCTCGGGGCGAAGGGCCGCTACTGGCTCTCGCGATCGTTGCTCGAGCTGGGCCAGATCCACGAGGACGCGGGCCGGCTCGACGAGGCGCAGAGGGCCTACCAACTGATTGTGGACAACCGGCTGGGCGGCACCGCCCAGGCCCAGGCGAAACTGATGCGATTCCGCGCCACGGGAGGGACCGCGCCATGAGCTTTGGCATGGACGCGCGATGGGCGCAAAGCATGATGCGCCGACACCCATGACGGCTTTCAGCTACAGTGTTTTTGCCCGCGGCGGTCCCGTGATGTGGCTGCTGCTCCTGCTCGGACTGGCGGCGCTCATTGTGTTTGTCGAGCGGGCCCTGTTCCTGCATCGCAGCCAGATCCGTTCCACGGAATTCCTCAACGGCATCAAGAACCTGCTGCAGAAGGATCGGTTGATGGAGGCGCTCACGCTCTGCGAGGAGACGCCGGGTCCCGTGGCCAAGCTCGTGAAGGCCGGCCTGCGTCATGCGGGCGACGACGAGGCGACAATGCGCTTCGCCGTGCAGGAGGCGGCGCTCACGGAGCTGCCCATCCTCGAGCGGCGTGTGAGCGCGCTGGCGGCGATCGCGCAGATTGCGCCGTTGTTCGGCCTGCTCGGCACGCTGCTTGGCATGATCAAGACCTTCTGGCTCTTCAACCAGGGCGGCAACTACGCCACCCCCGTCGTGCTCGCCGGCGGCATGTGGGAGGCGTTGCTCACGGCGGCGGCGGGCCTGGGCGTGGCGATCCCCGCGCATCTCGGGCGGCATTTCCTCGCCGGCCGGGTGCGGGCGCTGGTGCAGGACATGGAGTGGGCGGGCAACGAGCTGATGCGCCACCTGCTGCTCGAGCGCCGCAAGAACGGAGGAGGAGCGTCATGATCACCCGGCCGCTTGATCTGCAAGCGCGGCTCGGCCCGCCGCCGCGCGACCTGGATTTCTTCGCGTGGGTGAACGTCGGCCTGATCGCGCTGTTCTTCGGTCTGCTGGGCTCGCGCTTCGTGCTGGCGCCGGGCGAGGTGATCGATGTCCGGACCGGCGGCAGCGTCGTCCTGCCGCAGGGCGGAGCCGGCCTCGATTTGGAAAACGCGGGTCAGACCTCGGTGGTGGTGAGCTACCGCAGCGACAACGTGATCCTCTTCGAGGGCGGCAAGTATGCGCTGCCGGAGTTGCGGAAACAGATGGAGGCTTACACCAAGCAGCATCCGGGGTCGGTGATGCTCGTGCAGGCGGACCGCCAGGTGTCGGTGCAGGCGTTTCTCGATTTGTGCGAGATGGCACGCGCCGCCGGCTTCGCCCGCGTGATCGTTGCGGCGGAGAAACCGTCGGCCGAGACCGGCAAGTGAGGGAGACACGGCGACGATGCTTCGTGCGATGTTCAGCATCAAGCGGCGGGTGTGGATCGGATCGGGCGCAGCCATCGTGGGCGTGGCGGCATGGGCCTGGTGGGCGTGGAGCCGGCAGGTGCAGCCGGCAGGGCAGGGAGGCGATGCCGCCCCCTTCGTGCAACTGGCTGGCGCGGGCTCGGCGATCGGCAGCAAGATTCTGCAGGAGCGGGCAGAGTTGATGGACCCGACACCGTTGTTTTTCCCAACCGAGTGGAATTACGGACAACGTCCGCTGAGCGGTAGCCGTCTGCGGCAACCCGGGGAGGTGTTTGGCAGCTTTCCGCCCAAACCAGTGGTAGCCGACCAAGGTATTGCTTCCTATGGGGTTCAGGCGTTGCCGGTGCCAGAGAAGCTTTCAGACCTGTTGGCCCAAGGCAATGAAGCGCCTTTTGCCGGCATGGGACAGACTGACATACAAACTACGACCCTGGCGGTGCGCGCCGGCCATTTGGAGGTTCGGAAACTTGGTGCCAGGGAAAGTATTGTTGAGCAATCTCTTGCCGGAATACAACCACCGCGTGCAGATTTTGAACCCATTGAATTTCTGGTGGTGGTTGGCAGTGCTGGCCTCATCTGCGAGCCGATCTTGCTGAGAGGTTCGGGTTGGGATGAAGTCGATGCCTTCTTCCGGGCCTATCTCATCAAGTCTTACCACTTGGGAGAGCGATTGCCGTCGGGGCGTTACCGTGTGGTGGTCGGAGCGTAGAGGAATTTTGGAAAATCGCGCAAAATCTAGTTGACGGCCTATTTTGCGGGTCATTCCCTCGTCGTTCTCTTTGTTTTTTCCAGTGTCTTGGTCTGCCCAGATAGCTCAGTTGGCAGAGCACGTTCTTGGTAAGGACGAGGTCGCCGGTTCGAATCCGGTTCTGGGCTCCAGGGCAACCCGTCGGTGATTCCGACGTTAATCAAAATCAACAACTTCAACCACAACCACATACTCCAAGCTCCACATGGCTAAAGGAACATTCGAACGCAAGAAGCCGCACGTCAACGTCGGCACCATTGGTCACATCGACCACGGTAAGACGACCCTCACCGCTTCCATCCTGGCGGTGCAGTCCCGCAAGGGTTTGGCTGAGCTCAAGGCCTATTCCGACATCGCCAAGGGCGGCACCGTGCGTGACGCGACGAAGACCGTCACCATCGCCGTGGCCCATGTGGAATACGAGTCCGACAAGCGCCATTATGCACACGTCGATTGCCCTGGCCACGCCGACTTCGTGAAGAACATGATCACCGGCGCCGCCCAGATGGACGGTGCGATCCTGGTGGTCTCCGCCGCCGACGGTCCGATGCCCCAGACCCGCGAGCACGTGCTCCTCGCCCGCCAGGTCGGCGTGCCGAAGATCGTGGTCTTCCTCAACAAGGTCGATCTCATTGACGACAAGGACCTCCTCGACCTCGTCGAGGAAGAAATCCGCGACCTCCTCAGCAAGTATCAGTTCGACGGCAAGAACGCCAAGATCATCCGCGGTTCCGCCACCGCCGCCCTCGAGGGCAAGCCGGAGGGCGAGGCCGCCATCCAGGCCCTCATGGAGGCGATCGACTCCGAGATCGCCGAGCCCGTCCGCGAGGTGGACAAGCCCTTCCTGATGTCCGTCGAGGACGTCTTCTCGATCACCGGCCGCGGCACCGTCGCCACCGGCCGTATCGAGCGCGGCAAGTGCAAGCTCAACGACACCGTCGAGATCGTCGGTCTGCGCGACACCAGCACCACCGTCATCACCGGCATCGAGATGTTCCGCAAACTGCTCGACTACGGTCAGGCCGGCGACAACGTCGGTCTCCTCCTCCGTGGCGTGGAAAAGGATGGCATCGAGCGCGGCCAGGTTATTGCCGCCCCCAAGTCCATCACCCCCCACAAGAAGGCCAAGGCCGAGATCTACGTCCTCTCGAAGGATGAGGGCGGCCGTCACACGCCGTTCTTCACCGGCTACCGCCCGCAGTTCTATTTCCGCACCACGGACGTGACCGGCGTCGTCAACCTCCCGAAGGGCGTCGAGATGATCATGCCGGGCGACAACATCGCCGTGGACATCGAGCTGATCGTGCCGATCGCCATGGAGAAACTCCAACGGTTCGCCATCCGTGAAGGCGGCCGCACCATCGGTGCCGGTCGGGTCACCGAGATCATCGAATAAGCGTCTTAAACTCTCTCCGACCGCCGCCGCCGGGGCTCCTTTCTGGGGTCCCGGCTGTGTCGTCTAAAAGAAATAACCACAGGGGTGTAGCTCAATTGGTAGAGTAGCGGTCTCCAAAACCGTTGGTTGGGGGTTCGATTCCCTCCGCCCCTGCCACCTTCGCCCGATCAATCCCATGGCAAATCCCTTCCGCACCGCCCGCCTCTTCTTCAGCGAACTCGTCGGCGAGTTGCAGAAAGCCAGCTGGCCGACCAAGTCCGAACTCAAGGACTCGACGATCGTGGTGATCGTCGCGTGCCTGCTGCTCGGCCTGTTCACCAGCATCAGCGACTTCGCCCTGCTCAACGTGGTGAACGCCGTCACCGAGTGGGTCAGCCGCTAAAAACCGTTCCCCCGTCCCCGATGTCCACCCAGACTTCCAACGCCCAGTGGTTCGCGCTCCACACGCTCTCCGGCCAGGAGAACAAGGTGAAGAACTACATCGAGAAGTTCAAAAAGGCCGAGGAGCTCGACGACCTGATCCACGAGGTGCTGCTGCCGACCGAGGTCGTGTCCGAGGTCAAGGGCGGCAAGAAGTCCACCAAGGTCCGCAAGCTCTACCCCGGCTACGTGTTCATCAACATGTGCCTCTTCGATGAGAACAAGAAGGTCATGATCAAACCCTTCTATTTCGTGAAGGATGCCGCCGGCGTCATCGGCTTCGTCGGCGGCGACAATCCCGCGCCGCTCCGCCAGACCGAGATCGACGAGATCAAGGCCCGCGTCGAGGCCGCCACCGGCAAGGAGGTGCCGAAAGTCACCTTCGAGGTCGGCGAGGAGCTCAAGATCACCGACGGCGCCTTCGCCAACCTCACCGGCCGGGTGGACGAGGTCGATCCCTCCCGCGGCAAGCTCAAGATTTCCGTGTCCATTTTCGGACGGTTTACGCCCGTCGAACTCGAATACTGGCAGGTCCAGCGCGCCTCTGAAAGCTGATCCAGCCGCCCTCCCCACCAACCAGTCATCCCTCGCTCAACATGGCCAAGAAAATCCAAGGTTACGTGCGCCTCCAGCTCCCCGCTGGCGCCGCCAATCCCGCTCCTCCCGTCGGCCCCGCCCTCGGCGCGCAGGGCGTCAATATCATGGGCTTCTGCAAGGAGTTCAACGCGAAGACCAAGGACCAGAATGGCATGATCATTCCGGTCGTCATCACGGTTTACTCCGACAAATCCTTCACCTTCATCTGCAAGTCGCCCCCGGCGTCCGTGCTTCTGAAGAAGGCCGCCGGCATCGCCTCCGGCTCTGCCAAGCCCAACTCCGACAAGGTCGGCAAGGTCACCCGGAAGCAGATCCTCGAGATCATCAAAATCAAGAAGGCCGACCTCAACGCCAACTCCGACGAGGCCGCGATCCGCATGATCGCCGGCACCGCGAAGAACATGGGCATCGAGGTCGTTGACTAACTTTCGTCCACCCAACCAGCCAACTCATCGCGGGAGTCCCTCAAGGACGTTCGCACCGCAAGGAGTCCCCCATGCCCGTCAAGCACAGCAAACGATACCTCAGCGCCGTCAAGGCCGCTGATCTCACCAAGGAGTATCCCCTCGCGGAAGCGGTGGAGATCCTCTCCAAGTTCCCCAAGGCCAAGTTCGACGAGACCGTCGAGCTGTCCTTCCGCCTCGGCGTCGATCCCGCCCAGGGCGACCAGATGGTGCGCGGCACCACCCCGCTGCCCAACGGCTCCGGCAAGAAGGTCCGCGTGCTCGTCTTCACCGACGATCCCGCCAAGGCCCTCGCCGCGGGCGCCGACTACGCCGGCCTCGCCGACATGATGCAGAAGATCCAGGGCGGCTGGCTCGACTTCGACGTCGCGATCGCGACCAGCGAGGCCATGAAGCAGGTCCGCACGCTGGCCCGCATCCTCGGCCCCAAGGGCCTCATGCCCAACCCGAAGTCCGGCACCGTCACCGACGACATCGCCGCCGGCATCAAGGCCGTGAAGGCCGGCCGCGTCGAGTTCAAGGTGGACAAGACCGCCAACATCGGCGTCGGCGTGGGCAAGCGCTCCTTCACCCCCGCCCAGATCACCGAGAACGTCGCCGCGGTTCTCGAGGCCGTGGGCAAAGCCAAGCCGGCCGCGTTCAAGGGCCACTACATCAAGAGCGTCACGCTCTCCTCATCCATGAGCCCCGGCGTGAAGCTGGCCGCCACCGAGTTCAACAAGTTCTAAGGAGCCCCGCACCATGAGAGCCGAAAAACAATACCTGATCGATGAAGTCAGCGGGCACCTGAAGAAGTCCGACTACGTCATCCTCGCCAACTTCACCAAGCTCACGGTCGCCGAGACCGCCGAGCTGCGCAAGCGCCTCGCCCCCGAAAAGGCCGAGTTCCACGTCGTGAAGAACAGCTCGTTCCGCGTCGCGGCCAAGGCCCTCGGCCTGCCCGACCTCGAGAAGTCTCTCGCCGGCCAGACCGCCATCGTCGTCGGCGGCAAAAACGCCCCCGGCGTCGCCAAGGTCCTCAAGAAGTTCATCGAGGAAAAGCAGAAGCTCGAGGTGAAGGTCGGCGTCGTGGACAGGAAGCTGATGACCGCTGCCGAGCTGGCGAAGCTCGCCGACCTGCCATCGCTCGACGTCCTCCGCGCCCAGTTGCTCGGCCTGCTCACGCAGACCGGCGCCGCATTCGTCCGCGTGCTCGACGCCAGGGTCAAGAAGGAGCAGCCCGCTGCTCCGGCCGCCTGAACCACCCAACCGCAAACCAATTTCCCCGGCGCAAGCCGGGGAGCCCAAACATCCACAGGAGCAGGCTAGGGGATACGTCCCTTAAACGCGTTTCACCAACCGAGACCGCTATCCTCTCCAGGAGTCCACCATGAGCAACATCACCAAAGACCAAGTCATCGAATGGCTGTCCGCGCAGCCCATTCTCGAACTCGCCGCCCTCGTCAAGGACCTCGAGGCCAAGTGGGGCGTCTCCGCCGCCGCCGCCGTCGCGGTCGCCGCCCCCGGGGCCGCCGGGGCCGCCGCCGCGCCCGCCGAAGAGAAGACCGAGTTCAACGTCGTCCTCACCGACGCCGGCGCCAACAAGATCGGCGTCATCAAGGAGGTCCGTGCCATCACGGGCCTCGGCCTCAAGGAGGCCAAGGATCTCGTCGAAGGCGCGCCGAAGCCCGTCAAGGAGGGCGCCTCCAAGGCCGAGGCCGAGGAGATCAAGAAGAAGCTCGAGGCCGCCGGCGCCAAAGTGGAGCTCAAGTAACCGCTCTTGGCGCTTACCCGCTCCCGCCTTCGTTTCTCACCCGGACAGGCCGCGTCCACCCGCGGCCTGCCCTTCGGCTTTTGTTCTTTCGTTCTTTCCGCGCCCCGCGGCCTCGCGGCCGGGCGCCCCCCTGCCGGCGTTTCGCTCCTGAAGCGCTGAGTCCGACCCTTTCCTTTCGTCACCCATCTCAACGGGAATTCCCATGGCCGACCGCACTCACTCCGAACGCATCAACTTCGGCAAACTCCGCGAAGTCATCCAGCCGCCCAACCTCATCGAGCTGCAGATCAGCTCGTATCTCGAGTTCCTGCAGAAGGACACGCCCGAGAAGCAGCGCAAGCCCTACGGCCTCGAGGCTGTGTTCAAGGAGGTCTTCCCGATCAATTCCTACGACGAGCGCCTGACGCTCGAATACGTCTCCTACACGATCGGCGAGCCCAAGAGCTCCGAGATCGAGTGCCTCCGCGAGGGCACCACCTACGCCGTCCCGCTCTACGTGAAGCTCCGCCTCCGCGAGGAGGACTTCATCAAGGACGAGGAGATCTTCATGGGCGACATCCCGATGGTCACCGAGCGCGGCTCGTTCATCATCAACGGCGCCGAGCGCGTCGTCGTCTCCCAGCTCCACCGCTCGCCCGGCATCTGCTTCGAGGTCGCCACGCACCCGAACGGCAAGCTGCTGCACTCCTTCCGCATCATCCCCGACCGCGGCACCTGGCTCGAGGTGCAGTTCGACAACAACGACCTGCTCTACGTCTATCTCGACCGCCGCCGCCGCCGCCGCAAGTTCCTCATCACGACGTTGCTCCGCGCCATCGGCTTCAGCAACGACCTCGACATCCTGAACCTCTTCTACGAGCTCCAGGACCTCAAGGTCAGCAAGGCCCTCGACATGGAGAACGTCTCCACGCTCGTCCTCGTTGAGGACGTGATCGACGCCCAGAAGGGCGTCGTGCTCGCCCGCGCCTTCGAGCCGCTCACCAAGGCCATCGTCCGCACCTTCGAGAAGCACGACATCAAGTCGATGCGCGTCATCGACACCACGGCCGACGAGGGCGCCATCATCCGCGCGCTCAAGAAGGACCCGACCCGCAACGAGGAGGAGGCCCTCAAGGAGATCTACAAGAAGCTGCGCCCGGGCGAGCCCCCGACCACGGCCAACGCCAAGGCCCTGCTCAAGCGCCTGTTCTTCGACCCGAAGCGCTACGACCTCGGCCGCGTCGGCCGCTACAAGATCAACCAGAAACTCGACCTCAAGATCGACCTGGAGAACCGCATCCTCGTCAGCGAGGACGTGGTCGCCGCCACCAAGTATCTCGTCCGCCTCAAGAAGAGCGACGGCATCGTGGACGACATCGATCACCTCGGTTCCCGCCGCGTACGCACCGTGGGCGAACTGCTCGCCAACCAGTGCCGTGTCGGCCTCTCCCGCACCGAGCGTCTGGTGCGCGAGCGCATGACCCTCTACGATCAGAGCGTCGATTCGATCACGCCCCAGAAGCTGATCAACCCGAAGGCCCTCACGACTGTGATCCGCGACTTCTTCGCGCGCAGCCAGCTGTCGCAATTCATGGACCAGATCAACCCGCTCGCCGAGCTCACCCACAAGCGCCGCCTGTCGGCCCTTGGACCGGGCGGCCTCAACCGCGAGCGCGCCGGCTTCGAGGTGCGCGACGTGCATCCCTCGCACTACGGCCGCATCTGCCCGATCGAGACCCCGGAAGGTCCGAACATCGGCCTCATCAACTCGCTCTCCACCTACGCGCGCGTCAACGAGTTCGGCTTCATCGAGGCGCCCTACCGCGTCGTCGAGAAGGGCCGCGTCACCGACAAGGTCGTCTATCTCACCGCCGACCAGGAGGAGGGCAAGACCATCGCCCAGGCCAACGCCGAGGTCGATGAGAAGGGCAACTTCATCGGCAAGGTCACCGCCCGCAACTCCGGCAACTTCCTCGAGGTTTCCGCCGACGAGGTGGACCTGATGGACGTCTCCCCAAAGCAGGTGGTGTCCGTCGCCGCCGGCCTCATCCCCTTCCTCGAGCACGACGACGCCAACCGCGCGCTCATGGGCTCGAACATGCAGCGCCAGGGCGTGCCGCTCCTCCAGACCGAGGCGCCGCTCGTCGGCACCGGCCTCGAACACCGCCTCGCGAGCGACTCCAAGACCGTCGTCATCGCCGAGGAGTCGGGCATCGTCGCCTCCGTGGACGCGAAGCGCATCATCGTCACCAAGGACGGCGAGCTGCCGCGTCATCCGAAGCACAACCCGAAGGACCACGTGTTCGTGTATGAACTCCGCAAGTTCATGCGCTCGAACGCCGGCACCTGCTTCAGCCAGCGGCCCATCGTCCGCAAGGGCCAGAAGGTGAAGAAGGGCGAGTGCATCGCCGACGGTCCCTCGACCGACCACGGCGAACTCGCGCTCGGCCGCAACGTGCTCGTCGGCTTCATGCCGTGGAACGGCTACAACTTCGAGGACGCCATCCTCATCTCCGAGAAGGTGCTGAAGGAGGATATCTTCACCTCCATCCACATCCAGGAGTTCGAGGTCACCGCCCGCGACACCAAGCTCGGGCCGGAGGAGATCACGCGCGACATCCCGAACATCGGCGAGGAAGCGCTCAAGAACCTCGACCACAACGGCGTCATCCGTGTCGGCGCCGAGGTGAAGCCCGGCGACATCCTCGTCGGCAAGATCACCCCGAAGTCCGAGACCGAGCTCGCGCCCGAAGAGAAGCTCCTCCGCGCCATCTTCGGCGAGAAGGCCGCCGACGTGAAGGACACCTCCCTCATCGTCCCCTCCGGCGTGAACGGCATCATCATGGACGTGAAGGTCTCGACCAGCCGCCTCGACGCGGAGCGCGACCGCCTGTCCCCGTCCGACCGCCGCCGCCAGGTGAAGCAGATCCAGGAGGACTACAAGACCCAGATGGACAAGCTGCGCGAGCAGCTCACCGAGGCCCTGTCCAACATCCTCCTCGGCGAGAAGATTCCGCTCGACGTCATCAACGGCCAGACCGGCGAGATCATCATCCCGGCCAACCGCAAGATCACCAAGACGCTCCTCCGCAAGCTGGCCGCCGTCGCGAAGCACATCGAGATCGATCCCTCGCCCGTCCGCATCAAGATCATGGAGATCATCGCCTCCTTCCAGTCGAAGTTCGACGAGCTGGAAGGCGACCGCGAGCGCAAGATCGCCTCCATCGAAACCGGCGAGGACGGCGGCCCCGGCGTCATCAAGCAGGTCAAGGTTTACATCGCCACCAAGCAGAAGCTCGAAGTCGGCGACAAGATGGCCGGCCGCCACGGCAACAAAGGCGTGGTCGCCAAGATCGTGCCCGAGGAAGACATGCCCTTCCTGCCCGACGGCACCCCGATCGAAATCTGCCTCAACCCCCTCGGCGTGCCTTCGCGCATGAACGTGGGCCAGGTGCTCGAGACGCACCTCGGCTGGGCCTGCAAAAAGCTCGGCATCAAGGTCGCGACGCCCGTCTTCGACGGCATCCCCGAGACCAAGGTCCGCGGCTACCTCAAGGAGGCCAAGCTGCCCTCGACCGGCAAGTCCGTGCTCTACGACGGTCGCACCGGCGAGAAACTCGACCAGGAGGTCGTCGTCGGCTACATCTACATGATGAAGCTGAACCACCTCGTGTCGCACAAGATCCACGCGCGCGCGGTCGGTCCTTATTCGCTTGTCACGCAGCAGCCCCTGGGCGGCAAGGCCCAATACGGCGGCCAGCGCTTCGGCGAAATGGAAGTGTGGGCGCTCGAGGCCTACGGCGCGGCGCACACCCTGCAGGAGCTCCTCACCGTCAAGTCCGACGACGTCAACGGCCGCACCAAAATCTACGAATCGCTCGTCAAGGGCGACAACACGCTGAGCGCCGGCACGCCGGAGTCGTTCAACGTGCTGGTCAAGGAAATGCAGGCCCTCGGCCTCGACATCAAATTGAACAAACGCACCGCCCTCGGGGAAGCCCTCGGCGGCGCCCGCTAACCCTTAACACGATCCTGGGAGCACAATCGCCATGAGCACCGAACAAGCCCGCGAAGAAGTCCGTTCCGTCCTCGGTTCGGACGAGAACCTCTTCGACAGCGTTTCCATCACCGTCGCCGCGCCGGAGACCATCCGCGCGTGGTCGAAGGGCGAGGTCAAAAATCCCGAGACGATCAACTACCGCACGTTCAAGCCCGAGCCGGGTGGTCTCTTCTGCCAGAAGATCTTCGGCCCCGTGCGCGACTACGAGTGCGCCTGCGGCAAATACAAGCGCATCAAATACAAGGACGTCGTGTGCGACCGCTGCGGTGTCGAGGTCACCATCGCCCGCGTCCGCCGCGAGCGCATGGGCCACATCGAGCTGGCCGTCCCCGTCGCCCACATCTGGTTCCTCAAGAGCATGCCGAGCCGCCTCGGCCTCCTGCTCGACATGACCGCCCGCTCCCTCGAGCGCGTCATCTACTACGAGAACTACATGGTGACGAATCCGGGCAAGACCCCGCTCGAGCTCAAGCAGCTCCTCACCGAGACCGAATACCAGCAGGCCGTGGACGAATACGGCGCCGATGCCTTCACCGCCAAGATGGGCGCCGAGGCCGTCCGCGACGTGCTCACCCAAGTGGACATGGAGGCCACCGTTGCCGAGCTGCACGAGACGATGCGCGCCACGCGTTCGAAGCAGATCAAGAAAAAGCTCTCCAAGCGCCTCAAGGTCATCGGCGGCTTCATCAACTCCAAGTCCCGTCCCGAGTGGATGGTCATGGAAGTGCTCCCCGTCATCCCGCCGGACCTGCGCCCGCTCGTCCCGCTCGAGGGCGGCCGCTTCGCGACCTCCGACCTCAACGACCTCTATCGCCGCGTCATCAATCGCAACAACCGCCTGCGGAACCTGATGCAGTTGAAGACGCCCGACGTCATCATCCACAACGAAAAGCGCATGCTCCAGGAGGCGGTTGACGCGCTCTTCGACAACGGCCGCCACGGCCGTCCCGTCACGGGCGCCGGCAACCGCGCCCTGAAGTCCCTCTCCGACATGCTCAAGGGCAAGCAGGGCCGCTTCCGCCAGAACCTCCTCGGCAAGCGCGTGGACTACTCCGGCCGCTCCGTCATCGTCATCGGCCCCGAGCTCAAGCTCCACCAGTGCGGCCTGCCCAAGAAGATGGCGCTCGTCCTCTTCGAACCGTTCATCATCCGCCGCCTGAAGGAGCTCGGCTTCGTGCACACCGTCCGCGGTGCCCGCAAGATGATCGAGAAAAAATCCCCCGAGGTGTGGGACATCCTCGAGGAGGTCACCAAGGGCCACCCGGTGCTGCTCAACCGCGCCCCGACGCTGCACCGCCTCTCGATCCAGGCCTTCGAACCCGTGCTCATCGAGGGTTCGTCCATCCGCGTCCACCCGCTCGTCTGCACCGCCTACAACGCGGACTTCGACGGCGACCAGATGGCCGTGCACGTGCCGCTGTCGCTCGAGGCCATCCTGGAGTGCAAACTCCTGATGATGTCCACGAACAACATCTTCTCGCCCTCGTCCGGCAAGCCGATCCTCACGCCTTCGCAGGACATCGTGCTCGGCGCCTATTACCTCACCGTCGAACCGCGCGCCAAGCCCGCCAAGAACGTCCGCGTGCCGCTGCTCTCCGGCCTGCAGGAAGTGCAATACGTCAAGGCCGACGGCGCGCTCAAGACGCACGATTGGATCCAGATCCCCAACCCCGACTTCGGCAAGGACACCGTCTTCGGCAACAAGGAACGCAAGGTCCTCCTCACCACCGTCGGCCGCGTGATCTTCAACCAGATCTGGCCCGCCGGTCTCGGCTTCATCAACTTCCCCGTGCCGAAGGGCAAGCTGGGCGACCTCATCCTCAACACCTACAAGGTCGCCGGCGACCGCGTGACCGTCGAAACGCTCGACAAGCTGAAGGAGCTGGGCTTCCAGACCGCCTTCCAGGCCGGCATCTCGATCGGCATCGACGACATGATCATCCCCGAGAACAAGAAGGAGATCGTGCACGACGCCCGCAAGAAGGTGGACGAGGTCGAGAACCAATACAAGAAGGGCATCATCACCTCGGGCGAGCGCTACAACAAGATCATCGACATCTGGACCGGCGCCACCGACCGCATCGCGAAGTCCGTCTTCGCGAAGCTCGAGGGCAACGACGGCCGCCCCGAGGTCAACCCGGTCTATATCATGATGGACTCGGGCGCCCGCGGCAACAAGCAGCAGGTCCGCCAGCTCTGCGGCCTCCGCGGCCTCATGGCCAAGCCCTCCGGCGAGATCATCGAGCGCCCCATCCTGTCCTCGTTCCGCGAGGGCCTCACGGTGCTCGAATACTTCATCTCGACCCACGGCGCCCGCAAGGGTCTTGCCGACACCGCGCTGAAGACCGCCGACGCCGGCTACATGACCCGCAAACTCTGCGACGTGGCCATGGACGTGGTCATCACCGAGGAGGATTGCGGCACCCGCGACGGCATCTGGAAGAAAGCCATCTTCGAGGGCGAGACAATGCTCGTCTCGCTCGCCGAGCGCATCGTCGGCCGCTTCTCCGCGGACGATGTTTACGATCCCCTCAACCCGACCAAAACCATCGTCGGCGCCGGCGAACTCATCACCGAGGAACTCGCCAAGCGCATCGACGACTCCGGCATCGAACGCGTCAAGGTGCTCTCGCCCCTCACCTCCACGAGCGAGCACGGCATCGACGCGAAGTCCTACGGCATCAATCCCGCCACCAACAAGGTCGCGAAGATCGGCGACTCCGTCGGCATCATCGCCGCCCAGTCGATCGGCGAGCCCGGCACCCAGCTCACCATGCGCACGTTCCACATCGGTGGCGTCGCCTCGGCCGGTTCCAAGAACCCCGAGATCAAGGTGCGCAACGCCGGCATCGTCAAATACCGCGGCCTCCGCCTCGTGCAGACCGCCGAGGGCTTCAACATCGTCCTCAACAAGACCGGTTCGCTCCAGATCATCGACGACAACGATCGCGAGCTGGAATCCTACCCGATCGTGGTCGGCACCTTCCTGTCCGTCGCCGACGGCGACAAGGTCACCAAGGGCCAGACGATCGCCCAGTGGGATCCCTACAACATTCCCGTGCTCTCCGAGAAAGCCGGCACGCTCCACTTCAAGGACATGATCCCGGGTGTGACCGTGAAGCGCGAACTCGACGAGTCCACCGGCCGCATCGCGACCGTCGTCATCGAGCACAAGGAGGATCTCAATCCCCAGATCGAGGTCCGCGACGACCACGGCAAGCCCGTGGCCGCCTACTCGATCCCGACCGGCGCCCAGGTGGCTGTCGCCGAGGGCGACATCATCCAGCCCGGCGCGCTGCTCGCCAAGACGCCCCGCCAGGCGTCCGTCACCAAGGACATCACCGGCGGTCTCCCGCGCGTGGCCGAGCTCTTCGAAGCCCGCCGCCCGAAGGAAGCCGCCGAGATGGCCCGCATCGAGGGCGTCGTCTCGTTCGAGGGTTCCATCCGCGGCAAGCGCAAGCTCGTCGTCCGCCACGAGGAGTCCGGTGCCGAGGAGGAGCACCTCATCCCGCACGGCAAGCACATCATCGTGCAGGCCGGCGACGTCGTCCACAAGGGCCAGCACCTCACCGAAGGCTCCGCCGATCCGCACGAGATCCTCGAGATCCTCGGGCCGACCGCGCTCTACGAGTTCCTCATCGGCCAGGTGCAGGAGGTCTATCGTCTCCAAGGCGTGTCGATCAACGACAAGCACATCGAGGTCATCATCCGCCAGATGCTCCGCAAGGTCCGCATCAGCGATCCGGGCGACACCGAGTGGTTCTGGGGCGAGCAGATCGACCGCACGGCCTTCCTGCGCGAGAACAAGCGCATCGAGGCCGCCGGCGGCAAGCCCGCCGAGGCCGAGCCGATCCTTCTCGGCATCACCAAGGCCTCGCTCGAGACCGAGAGCTTCATCTCGGCCGCCTCCTTCCAGGAGACGACCCGCGTCCTCACCGACGCCTCGACTCTCGGCAAGGTGGACAGCCTGAAGGGCTTCAAGGAAAACGTCATCATGGGTCACCTCATCCCCGCGGGCACCGGCCTCCCGGCTTACAAGAAGCTGAAGGTCACGCTCCCGCTCGGCGGCGAGATTCCGATGGACGAGGCCCCGAAAGTCCCCGCCACCGCGGAAGCCAGTTGATCGAGGCGGGCCGAATTCCGTCTTCCCCCGCAAACTTCAGGGCCGCTCTGCCGTCCAGCAGAGCGGCCTTTTCTTCGACTCAAGCCCCGCCGATGGGCGGGATCGTTGTGCCAGGCGGGGCCGGTTCGGGGGGGCGTGGTTTGCGGCGCTCGACCCCGTCCCACTTCTTGGGCCGGGCGACCAGCGTTTCCGCCAGATGCAACGGCGCCTTGGCCAGGGTGGACAGGAGGGGCAGGGTGGTGATCAGGGCGAGGGCGGAGGTGTCCGGGGTGATCCCGCCGAAAAGGGCGGAGGCGATCGCCATGAAAAAGATGGCACCCCAGACGAGCGCGCTGGCGAGGGTGGGCCAGGCGAGCAGCTTGAGCCAGGTCCGCGCCGGCCGGCGCGAGCGCCAGAGCGGGGCGGCCGACAGGGCCAGCACCGTGCCGAAAAGGAGCACGCCCGGCAGACCGCCGGCAAGGATGGTGCCGACCGTGTGGATGAACGCATCAATCAGCCCGAAGGTCTTGGTCACAAAAAGGCCGAGTTTCACGTTGGCGTTCGGAGGCGAGAACAGGTCATCGCGATCGTAGAGACTGGCGAAGCGTCCTGCTTCGATCCGGTCGTGGCGCCTCATGTAGTCGGCGAGGCGCTGCTCGTGGCGCGCGGGATTCGCGCGTTTCAGGCTGAGGGCACGCGGCACCTGCGGCACACCGTCCACCACGCCCACGACCTCTGGGTAATCGTTTTTCAACGCCTCACGGGCGGCGGTGACGTTGAATGGCGCGGCGACACCCAGCGGATGCCATCCGTATTCGCTCTCGCGCAGGCGGGATGCGAAGGTCCGCACCAAGGCAACCGGATGCTGGTCGAGCGCCACTCTCGAAAGCTCGTAGTTGAAGGTCGTCCAACGGGCGGCAAAACCGGAGGAGACCGAGGTCAACCCGCTTGAGAGAACCAGACCGCCGGCGAGCAGGACTCCACCCCATTTCAAGGCGCGAACCAATTCGCGACGGAGCCACGGCTGGAATTTTTCGTCGGAAATGCCGGTGGACTTCGTCGAACGCATTGGGAAGTTAGCAAGACAGGGCGGCGGGGGCTTGTCACGCCTGCTGGCAGCGCCCGACGCCGGGGTTGGTCTAGGTCGTGATCACGACAGGTTGAAGCCAAAATTGGCCTTGTTTTTTGTGCCAGAAGCAGGAAAGTGGAGTTCCTCCCGCCAAAAAGATGCCTGTAGAGCTTTGCTCCAGGTGTCTTCTCGCCCGGCCCTCAGGGCCGGGCGTTCTTTTTGATACCGGCCTGACCGGTATCAACCCTCCGTAGCCCAACGGGCAAGGAGGGTATCAGGCTGGGAAGCCATCCTGTAAGGCTGTAAAGCGCCCAGGCTGCTGGGGCAGGGGACCAAGCGGCAGCCTTCCCCGATGCTGTGAATAACTTTTCCGAAGAATTTTCGATTTAACTCTTGAATTGGGTTCCCGCGCCCTGCTTTTCTAACCGTCCCTATCGTCACTTACAGCCGCTGCAGCCAAACTGTAGAGGCACCTGAGACGCCGCGATTTCGGGAGATTTCCCCTCCCGCGGTCGTGTTTCCCCTAAAGCGCGAAATAGTTCTTGCCGGAGGCTAGTGCTCCGGTAGGTTCCGCGTCTTTTCCACTTTTCCCAACCTTCCATCCAACCCACATGCCAACCATCAACCAACTCGTGAGAAAAGGACGCCGCAAGGTCGTTGCGAAGTCCAAGGCTCCGGCGCTGCAGGGCAACCCCTTCCGCCGCGGCGTTTGTGTGCAGGTCATGACCCGCACGCCGAAGAAGCCGAACTCGGCCATCCGCAAGGTCGCCAAGGTCCGTCTCACGAATGGCACGGAGGTCATCTCCTACATCCCCGACGAGGGCCACAACCTCCAGGAGCACTCCATCGTGCTCGTGCGCGGCGGTCGTGTGAAGGACCTTCCCGGCGTGCGTTACCACATCGTCCGCGGCACCCTCGACGCTACCGGCGTCGAGAAACGCCGCCGTTCCCGCTCCAAATACGGCGTCAAGCGCCCGAAGGCCGCCAAATAACAACCGTTCCTTTTCCGCACCATGTCCCGTCGTCGCAGAGCCACGCACCGCCCCACCGTCCCGGATGTCCGCTACAACAGCCCGCTGGTGACGCACCTCATCAACGTCATCATGAAGAGCGGCAAGCGCACGCTCGCCGAGCGCATCGTTTACGGCGCCTTCGAGAAAGTGAGCGAGAAGCTCCAGAAGGGCGACCCGGTTGACCTGCTCATGGGCGCGATGGAGAACGCCCGCCCGAAGCTCGAGGTGAAGAGCCGCCGCGTCGGTGGCGCCACCTACCAGGTGCCCGTGGAAATCTCGTTCGAACGCCAGGAATCGCTGGCTCTCCGCTGGATCGTCGATGCCGCCAACGGCCGCAAGGGCATCCCGATGCGCGAGGCCATCGCCGCCGAGATCATCGACGCCTACAACAACACCGGCTCCGTGGTGAAGAAGAAGGAAGAAATGCACAAGATGGCCCAGGCCAACCGCGCCTTCGCCCATCTCCGCTGGTAAGGATATCCTCGCACCATGTCCGTCGATACTCCCATCAAGATTTCCGTCGTCACCGACAAGACCAAGGTCTCGCCGGTCAACTCCAAGGACCGGCCGTTCCCGCTTGAGTGGACCCGCAACATCGGCATCGCCGCGCACATCGACGCCGGCAAAACCACGACGACCGAGCGCATCCTTTTCTACTCCGGCGCCGTCCACAAGATGGGCGAGGTCCACGAGGGCACCACGGTGACCGACTGGATGGAGCAGGAGCGCGAGCGCGGCATCACCATCACCGCTGCCGCCATTTCCTGCGCCTGGAACGCTTCCTACGGCCCGTGGAAGGGTATCAAGCAGCGTGTCAACATCATCGACACCCCGGGGCACGTTGACTTCACCGCCGAGGTCGAGCGCTCCATGCGCGTCCTTGACGGCGCCGTCGCCGTCTTCTGCGCCGTCGCCGGCGTGCAGCCCCAGTCCGAGACCGTCTGGCGCCAGGCCAACAAATACGGCGTGCCGCGCGTGGCATTCGTCAACAAGATGGACCGCACCGGCGCGGACTTCTTCCGCGCGGTCGCCGAAATGCGCGAGAAGCTCAAGGCCAACGCACACCCGCTTTACATCCCGATCGGCAAGGAGGAAAACTTCACGGGCCTCATCGACCTCGTCCAGAACATCGCCTATCTGTTCGACGACACCAAGGATCCGCTCGGTCTCAACCCGGTCACCGCCCCGATCCCGGCCGAGTATGCCGCCCAGGCGAAGGAATACCGCGAAAAGCTGATCGAGGCCGTTTCCGATTTCGACGACGTCATCGCCGAGAAGTATCTCGGCGGCGAGGAGATCAAGACCGAGGAGCTCATCCTGGCCGTCCGCAAGGCGACCATCTCGATGAAGTTCACCGGCGTGATCCCCGGCTCTGCCTTCAAGAAGAAGGGGGTGCAGCGTCTGCTCGACTGCGTCGTGAACTACCTGCCCAACCCGCTCGACCTGCCCCCGATGAAGGGGCAGGACAGCAACGGCAACGAGGCTTTCGCCACCGTGGATGACAAGGGCAAGCTCGCCGGCCTCGCGTTCAAGCTCTGGACCGATCCGTTCGTCGGCAAGCTCGTGTTCTACCGCGTCTATACCGGCACGGTCACCAAGGGCATGTCGCTCTACAATCCCCGCACCCGCCGCACCGAGCGCGTCTCCCGCCTCGTGCTCATGCGCGCCATGGACCGCGAGGAAATCGACATCGCCTATTCCGGTGACATCTGCGCCCTCGTCGGCGTGAAGGACGTCATCACCGGCGACACGCTGTGCCACGAGGACTTCGACATCCGCCTCGAACCGCCTTCCTTTCCCGAGCCCGTCATCGCGATGTCCATCGAGCCGAACTCGAAGGGCGACCAGGAAAAGCTCGGCACCGCGCTCCAGCGCCTCGTGGCCGAGGATCCGACCCTTCGCGTCAAGACCGACCAGGACACCGGCCAGACCATCCTTGCCGGCATGGGCGAGCTGCACCTCGAGATCATCGTGGACCGCATGAAACGCGAGTTCAAGGTCGAGGCCACCGTCGGCAAGCCCCAGATCGCCTACCGCGAGACCGTCACGGCCGCCGCCCAAGGCGAGGGCAAGTTCATCCGCCAGTCGGGCGGCAAGGGCCAATACGGCCACGTCGTCGTCAAGATCGAACCCAACCAGAAGGGCAAGGGCATCGAGGTCGTCAACGAGATCGTCGGCGGTGTCATCCCGAAGGAATTCATCAAGCCTTCCACCGACGGCATCCTGGAGGGTGCCAACAACGGCGTCGTCGCCGGCTACCCGGTGGTGGATGCCATCGTGCGCATCATCGACGGCTCGTTCCACGAGGTGGACTCGTCGGAACTCGCCTTCAAGATGGCCGGCATCTTCGCGTTCAAGGAGGCCATGAAGGCCGCCAAACCCATCCTGCTCGAGCCCATCATGGGCGTCGAGGTGACCACGCCCGAGGAATACCAGGGGGACCTCATGGGCGACATCAACCGCCGCCGCGGCCAGATCCAGGGCATGGAGAACAAGGCCGGTGCCTGCATCATCACCGCCCACGTGCCCCTCGAGACGCTGTTCGGCTACGTCACCGACATCCGCTCGCTTTCCAAGGGCCGCGCCAGCGCCTCCATCACGCCCTCGCACTTCGAGCAGGTTCCGAACTCGCTCCTTGCCAAGATCGTCGAGAGTTCCACCAAGGCTCCCGCCCGCACCTGATTTTCAACCCCCCGTTCTTTATACCGCCATGAAAGGCCAACGCATTCGCATCAAACTCCAGGGTTTCGACTATCGCGTCATCGACCAGTCGGCCTCGGAAATCGTGGAAACCGCCAAGCGCTCCGGCGCCCGCGTCTCGGGTCCCATTCCGCTGCCCACCCGCATCGAAAAGCTTTCGGTCAACCGCTCCCCGCACGTGGACAAGAAGTCCATGGAGCAGTTCGAATCCCGCACGCACAAGCGCCTCATCGACATCCTGGAGCCCACCGCCCAGACCGTCGACGAGCTCAAGAAACTCAATCTCCCGTCCGGCGTGGACATCACCATCAACGTCTAAATTCCAACCCACCATACCAGCTTAGCAGCCAGCCGGCTCACCCCGGCCCTTGCTAAAGTAGGTCTAAACCAAACGGCGCCCCGCGCCACCTACCGCTTAGCCCATGATCGCTACACTCCTAGGTAAGAAGATCGGCATGACGCAGGTTTACGACGCGCAGAACGTGCTCGTGCCCGTCACCGTGGTCGAAGCCGGCCCCTGCCCGGTCGTCCAGGTCAAGACCGTCGCCACCGACGGTTACAATGCCGTCCAGCTCGGTTTCGGCGCCCTGAAGGCGAAGAACGCCACCAAGGCCGAGACCAACCACGCCAAGAAGGCCGGCCTCGCCATCACCCCCCGCGAGCTGAGCGAGGTCCGCCTCGCCGAGGCTCCCACGCTCAAAGCCGGCGACGTCGTCACCGTGACCGCCTTCACTGAGGGCCAGATGATCGATGTCATCGGCATCTCGAAAGGCAAGGGCTTCCAAGGTGTCGTGAAGAAGCACGGCGCCGCCGGCGGTCCCGCCGCGCACGGCTCGATGTTCCATCGCCGCATCGGCTCCATCGGCATGCGCCAGACCCCCGGCCGCTCGTGGAAGAACCAGTCGATGCCCGGCCACATGGGCACCGACCGCCGCACCGTCCAGAACCTCCGCATCGTGAAGGTTCTGGCCGACAAAAATCTGCTCCTCGTCAAGGGGGCCATCCCCGGCGCCAATGGCGACACCGTGCTCGTGCGCGGCGCCAAGAAGGCCAAGAAAGCCTGACCAACGGAGACCGACCGCACATGAAACTCACCGTCTTCACATCCGACGCCTCGAAGAGCTCCGAGAAGGAGTTCAACCTCCCGACCTTCGAGGGCGACAAGGGCCTCCAGGCCGTCAAGGAAGTCGTCGTGGCCCACAAGGCCAACGCCCGCCTCGGCACTCATTCCACCAAGACCCGCGGCGAAGTCCGCGGCGGTGGCAAGAAACCGTGGAACCAGAAGGGCACCGGCCGCGCGCGCGCCGGCTCCAACCGCTCCCCCCTGTGGTCCGGCGGTGGCGTCGTCTTCGGCCCCAAGCCCCGCGACTATTCCAAGAAGATCAACGGCAAGGTGAAGGCGCTCGCCTTCAGCCGCGCCCTCTTCGACCGCGCCACGGCCGGCGACATCAGCGTGATCGAGGCCTTCACCCCCAAGGAGACCAAGACCAAGGTCATGAACACCCTCATCGGGCGCATCGCCCCGAAGGGCAGGGTGCTCATCGTGGACGCCCCGTTCAGCACCGAGGCCGCCCGCGCCGCCCGCAACCTCGCGCGCGTCACCCTGCAGGAGGCCGCCAAGCTCAACACCCTCGATCTCGTCCAATACGGCAAGATCGTCGTCTCCACCAAGGCTCTCGAGAAGATCATCGCCCGCGCCACCGGAGGTCAGTCATGATTAATCCCGACAAGATTCTCAAAACCATCCGCCTGACGGAGAAGTCCAACAAGCTCTCCTCCAACTACGGCCAATACACCTTCGAGGTGTTCCCCGAGGCGACCAAGCACACCGTGCGCGCGGCCGTCGAGCAGGTCTTCAAGGTCACCGTCAAGCGCGTGAATATCCAGAACCGCAAGGGCAAACCGAAGCGCTCCCGCCAGGGCCGCCCGATCACCAAGTCCGACACCAAGCGTGCCATCGTCACGCTCAAGGCCGGAGACAAGATCGAGCTCACCGCCTGATCGCACCCGGAGACAACCCACCATGGCTCTCAAATCCTTCCGTCCCCTCACGCCCGCGCTGCGGTTCACCACCCTGAACCGCCCGGATGAGATCACCGACAAGCGCCCCGAGCGCTCGCTCGTCGAGCACAAGCACAAGACCGGCGGCCGCAACGTCTATGGCCGCCTCACCTCGCGCCGTCGCGGCGGCGGTCACAAGAAGCTCTACCGCATCATCGACTTCAAGCGCGCCAAGCTCGACATGCCCGCCAAGGTCCAGGCGATCGAATACGATCCCAACCGCAGCGCGCTGCTCGCCCTCCTGGCCTACGCCGACGGTGAGAAGACCTACATCCTCGCCCCCAAGGGCCTGAAGGTCGGCGACACGATCTACAGCTCGCTGAAGACCGCGACCAACGACTTCCGTCCGGGCAACAGCTTCCCGCTGTCGGTCATCCCGCCCGCCACGCGCATCCACGCCGTCGAACTCCTGCCCGGCCACGGCGCCCAGCTCGCCCGCTCGGCCGGTGTCGGCGTCGAACTCGTTGCCGTCGAGAACGGCATGGCGCAGCTCAAGATGCCCTCCGGCGAGATCCGCCTCGTGAATCCCAACTGCCGCGCCACCATCGGCGAGGTCGGCAACACCGACCACGCCAACCGCAAGCTCGGCAAGGCCGGCCGCAACCGCTGGCTCGGGCGCCGCCCGCGCGTGCGCGGCATGGCCATGAATCCGGTGGACCACCCCAACGGCGGTGGCCAGGGCAAGTCGAAGGGTGGTGGCGGCCGCCAGCACCTCGTGTCCCCGTGGGGCCAGCTCGCCAAGGGCTTCCCGACGCGCCGCCGCTCCAAGCCCTCCAACTCCCTCATCCTCGTCCGCCACAACGGCCGCCCGCCGCGCGGCAAGAAGTAATCTCAACGACCCCGCACCATGGCACGTTCCATCAAGAAAGGTTTCTTCGTCGACTACCACCTCCTGGAAAAGATCCAGAAGGCGGCCAAGGCCGGCGGCGCGCGCAAGCCCATCCAGACCTGGAGCCGGCGCTCGACCATCACGCCCGAGTTCGTGGGCCACACCATCAGCGTCCACAACGGCAAGACGCACATCGCCGTCTATGTCACCGAGAATATGGTCGGGCACAAGCTCGGCGAGTTCGCCCCGACCCGCATCTTCAAGGCGCACGGCGGCATGACCCGCAAGGAAATCTGAGGCCGCGGCCCAACCGGAACACTCCAATGGAAATCCAAGCTCTCACCCGCTACGCGCGCATGTCGCCCCGCAAGGTCCGCGAAGTCGCCAACGAAATCCAGGGCCGCCCCGTGCCCGAGGCCCTCGACCTGCTCGCCCTCATCCCGCGCAAGTCGGCCCGCCTCCTCGCCAAGACGCTCAGGAGCGCCGTGGCCAACGCCGAGAACAACAACAGCCTCGCCGCCGACCAGCTCACCGTGCACCGCGCCCTCGTCGAGGGCGGCCCGGTCCTGAAGCGTTTCAAGGCCGGCGCCCGCGGCTCCGCCAAGCCCCGCGTGAAGCGCATGTCGCACCTCCGCATCATCCTCACCGACGGCAAATCCAACTAATCACTCACCATGGGACAAAAGACCAACCCCACCGGCTTCCGCCTCGCCGTCCGCCGCAACTGGCAGTCGCGCTGGTTCGCCCGCAAGAAGGATTTCGCCAAGCTCCTCCACGAGGACCAGGTCATCCGCTCCACGCTGATGGAGAAGCTCAAGCAGGCCTCCGTGCCGCGCATCTTCATCGAGCGCGCCGGCAACCGCGTCCGCGTGAAGATCTTCACCGCCCGCCCCGGCATCGTCATCGGCAAAAAGGGCCAGGAGGTCGAGAACATGAAGGTCCAGCTCGGCAAGCTCACCGGCAAGGAGGTCCTCCTCGACATCCAGGAGGTCAAGAAGCCTGAGATCGAGGCCCAGCTCGTCGCCGAGAGCGTCGCGCTCCAGCTCGAGCGCCGCATCGCCTTCCGCCGCGCCATCAAGAAGTCCATCCAAACCGCCATGGCGCTCGGCATCGACGGCATCAAGATCCAGTGCTCGGGCCGCCTGGGCGGCGCCGACATCGCCCGCCGCGAATGGCAGCGCCAGGGCCGCATCCCCCTGCACACCCTGCGCGAGAACATCGATTACGGCTTCGCCGAGGCCCAGACCGTCTGGGGCAAGATCGGCGTCAAGTGCTGGATCTGCAAGAAAGACGAATCCAACTAACCGGCTCACCACGCTTAGAGCTTAAACCTTACAGCTTAAAGCTACTCTCCCATGGCTCTCGCTCCCGCCCGCACCAAATACCGCAAGTCGATGAAAGGCTCCCGCGCCGGCAACGCCAAGCGCGGCAACACGCTCGCCTTCGGTGAATTCGGCCTCCAGTCGCTCTCGCGCGGTCCCATGACCGGCCAGCAGATCGAGGCCGCCCGCGTCACCATCGCCCGCCACCTCAAGCGCAAGGGCAAGCTCTGGATCCGCGTCTTCCCCCACAAGCCCGTGACCAAGAAGCCCGCCGAGGTGCGCATGGGCCAGGGCAAGGGCCCGGTCGAGTTCTACGTCGCCGTCATCAAACCCGGCGCCGTCCTCTTCGAGCTCGCCGGCGTGCCCGCCACCATCGCCAAGGAGGCCTTCCGCCTCGCCGACGCCAAGCTGCCCTTCCGCTGCCGCTTCATCGCCCGCGAAGGCGTCGCCGTCTGATTCACAGGAGAACCGTCCCCATGACTTCCAAGGAAATCCGCGACCTCTCGCCCGGCGAGATCACCACCAAGCTCCGCGAAACTCGCGAGGCCCTCCTCCAACTCCGCCTGCGCAAGAACGCCGGCCAGGTCGAGAAGCCGCACCTCCTGCGTGAATACCGCAAGGACATCGCCCGCCTGGAGACCATCCTCAAGGAGAAGAAAACCACGAAGGCCGCCTGAAGGCGCCGGCGTTAACCGAATATATCCTCATGTCCACTCACCTCCGCCACAACGCCCGCAAGACCGTCATCGGCTTCGTCAGCTCCAAGATGGGTGACAAGTCCGTCAAGGTCACCGTCCCTTACAAGACGCCGCACCCGCTCTACCACAAGGTCATCAACCGCAAGACCGTCCTCCACGTCCACGACGAGAAGAACGAAACCAAGGTCGGTGACAAGATTGAGGTCATGGAGACCCGCCCGATCAGCCGCCTGAAGCGCTGGCGCGTCGTCCGTGTCGTCGAGGCCGCCGTCGGCGCCGCCGCCGCAATCTCCGAGCAGGATGTCGCCGAGGCTGTCCCGACCAAGACCACCAAGGCCACTGCTCCCGCCGCCAAGGCCTAACCAGCCCTAGGAGACCCCCACCATGATCCAGATGCGTTCCATTCTCGACATCGCCGACAACACCGGCGCCCGCCGCGCCTCCATGATCGGCCGCATCGGGCACCCCTCCCGGTATGCCCACGTCGGCGACATCATCACCATCAACATCAAGGAGAGCAGCACCGACGCCACCGTGAAGAAGGGCGAGGTCCACAAGGCCGTCATCGTCCGCACCAAGGCGCCGCTCCGCCGTCCCGACGGCAGCTACCTCCGCTTCGACAGCAACGCCGTCGTCATCATTGGCGAGGACGGCAACCCGAAGGGCACCCGCATCTTCGGCCCCGTCGCCCGCGAGCTCCGCGCCAAGAACTACATGAAGATCATCTCGCTCGCCCCGGAGGTCCTCTAACATGGCCCAGAAATTCCACATCAAACGCAACGACCAGGTCGTCGTCATCGCCGGCTCCCAGAAGGGCAAGCAGGGCAAGGTTCTCGAGATCCGCCCCGGCCGCCAGCGCGCCGTCGTCGAGGGCGTGGCGATGATCAAGCGCCACCTCAAGAAGTCCCAGGAAAACCCGCAGGGCAAGATCGCCGAGCGCGAGGGCACCGTCCATGTGTCCAACCTCATGCTCCTGTCCCGCTACGAGCAGTCCAAGCGCGCCAAAAAGGCCGCGGCTCCGGCCAAGGCCTGAGCCGGCGAGGGGAGCCCACCATCTTAAAACCAACAACGCATCCGGGTCGGAAATCCGGTTAGCACCATGAGCAAAAATCCCGCACCTCTCCAGAAATACTACGCCGAGACCGTCGTCCCGGCCCTGATCGCTTCGCGCGGCTACAAGAACAGGCACCAGGTCCCGAAGCTCGAGAAGATCGTCCTCAACACCGGCATCTCCTCCGAGGCCGACAAGAACGTCATCGCCGACACCGCCCGCGATCTCGGCCTCATCGCCGGCCAGAAGCCCGTGCTGAACCGCTCGAAGAAGGCCATCGCCAACTTCAAGCTGAAGCAGGGCCAGGTCGTCGGCGCGCACGTCACCCTCCGCGGCGGGAACATGTGGCACTTCCTCATGCGCCTCCTCGCGGTCGCCCTGCCCACCATCCGCGACTTCCGCGGCGTGCCCAACAAGCTCGACGGCCAGGGCAATTACACCATCGGCATCACCGACTTCACCATCTTCCCCGAGATCGTGGTCGAGAGCACCAAACGCCACATGGGCCTGGACATCACCTTCGTGACCACCGCCGAAACCGACGACGAGGCCCGCGAGCTGCTCAAGCTGCTCGGCATGCCCTTCCGCCGCACGGATCCCGTCCCCGCCAAGTCTTCCGCCGCCTGAACCCCTTCCGACCATGCCGAAAACTTCCGCCATCGAACGCAACAAGAAGCGCATCCGCCTCGTCGAGAAGCACGCCGCCAGGCGCGCCGAACTGAAGGCGATCCTCGCCAACCCGGCGACCACCGACGAGGAGTTCTTCGCCGCCCAGAAGAAGCTCGCGAAGCTCCCGCGCAACTCCTCCAAGGTCCGCATCCGCAACCGCTGCTCGCTCAGCGGCCGGCCGCGCGGCTTCAATCGCCGCTTCGGCGTCTCCCGCATCACCCTGCGCGAGCTCGCGCTCGCCGGCAAGATCCCCGGCGTCACCAAATCCTCCTGGTAATCCCTCCGGCCCACGGGGGTCGGATATGACCCGCGCGGCCCCAACCCGAACAACATCCATCCATGACAGACCCGATCAGTGATTTCCTGACCCACCTTCGCAACGCGTCGAAGGCCGGTCTCGCCCAGTGCGTCTCGCCGCACTCCAAGCTGAAGGAGAGCCTCGCCGGCATCCTCAAGGCCGAAGGCTACGTCCGCGACGTCGCCACCGGCACCGACGAACGCGGCCACAAGACCCTCGTCGTCACCCTGAAGTATGTGGACAGCGCCCCCGTCATCACTGGCATCAAGCGCACCTCCACCCCCGGCCGCCGCATGTATGCCGGCTACTCGGAGATTCCCCGTGTCCTCAACGGCCTCGGCATCGCCATCCTTTCCACCTCCAAGGGCCTCATGAAGGACCAGGACGCCCGCCGGCAGAAGCTCGGCGGCGAGCTCGTCTGCACCGTCTGGTAAGGAGCCCCACCACCATGAGCAGAATCGGCAAACAACCCGTTCAGATTCCCGACAAGGTCAAGGTCGACATCAAGGGCACCACCGTGTCCGTCGAGGGCCCCAAGGGCAAAGTCTCCAAGACCTTCGCACCCGTCGTGAAAATCGAGAAGCAGGACAACAAGGTCGTCGTCTCCAAGGCCGAGGACACCCGCTTCTCCCGCGCCATGTATGGCACCGCCCGCTCCGTGATCGCCGGCATGGTCAAGGGCGTGACCGTCGGCTACGCCAAGGAGCTCGAAATCCAGGGCGTCGGCTTCAAGGCCGTGCTCAAGGGCAAGCAGCTCGACCTCGCGCTGGGCTACTCCCATCCGATCCTTCACACCATCCCCGACGGCATCAAGGTCACCGTCACCGACGGCACCAAGCTCAAGATCGAGGGCGTGGACAAGCAGCTTGTCGGCCAGGTGACCTCCGAGATCCGCGCCTACTACCCGCCCGAGCCCTACAAGGGCAAGGGTGTCCGCCTCGTCGGCGAGCACGCCGAGCGCGTCCGCCGCAAGGAAGGCAAGACCGTCGCCTAACCGCACCACCCACCATGAATACCGTTTACAAGGCCCAGCTCCTCCAGAAGCGCAAGTGGCGCATCCGCAAGAAGGTGACCGGCACCGCCGCCCGCCCGCGCCTCAGCGTGAAATTCTCCGGCAAGCACATCTACGCGCAGGCCGTCAACGACGATGCCGGCTCGACGCTCGTCTTTCTCTCCACCCTCGATCCCGAGGTGAAAAAGAGTGGCGCGAAGAGCAACATCTCCGGCGCGAAAAACCTGGGTGGCGCCTTTGCCGCCAAGGCCAGGGCCGCCGGCATCACCGCCGTCGTGTTCGATCGCAACGGCCGGCCCTACCACGGCCGCGTCAAGACCTTCGCCGAAGCCGCCCGCGAAGGCGGTCTCCAATTCTAACTCACCGCCCATGGCTCATCACAATCGCTCCAATTCCGCCGGCGGTCCTTCCTCCGCCGATGCCACCGAGTCCGGTCTCATCGAAAAAGTCGTCTTCATCAACCGTTGCGCCAAGGTCGTGAAGGGCGGCCGTCGCTTCAGCTTCTCCGCCCTCTCCGTCGTCGGCGACGGCAAGGGCAGCGTGGGCATCGGCTACGGCAAGGCCAACGAGGTCCCCGACGCCATCAAGAAGTCCACCGAGTCCGCCAAGAAACGCATGGTCTCCGTGAAGCTCAAGGGCGGCACCATCCCGCACGAGATCCTCGGCGAGTATGACGGCGGCAAGGTCTTCCTCCGTCCCGCCTCCAACGGCACCGGCCTCATCGCCGGCGGCGGCGTCCGCGCCGTCCTCGAAGCCGCGGGCGTCCACAACGTGCTCACCAAATCGATGGGTTCCAAGAACCACATCGCCGTCGTGCACGCCACCCTCAACGGCTTGCGCAAGCTCCGCCTCGAGGAGGACTTCAAGTCCATCCGCAGCTAAGTCCCTTAAAACCAAACTCCGAGTCGCCCTGAGCTTGTCGAAGGGCGGCGACCCAAACTCAGGAATCCAGAAAATGCGTCTCCACAATCTCACGAACGTCAAGGGTGCGATCCACCGCAAGAAGCGCGTCGGCTGCGGCGAAGGCGGCGGCCACGGCAAGACCTCCGGCAAGGGCGGCAAGGGGCAGACGGCCCGCTCCGGCGGCTCGATCCGCCCCGGCTTCGAAGGCGGCCAGATGCCCCTTTACCGCAAGCTCCCGCACCGCGGCTTCAACAACTACGAGTATCGCACCGAGTATGCCGTCGTGAACGTCGGCGACCTCGCCACCCTCGACGCCAAGATCACCGAGGTGAACGCCGGGGTGCTCGCCCAGGCCGGCCTCATCCGCGCCGACGTCACGAGGCTCAAGATCCTCGGCGACGGCGAGATCACCCGCGCCCTGAAGGTCACCGCGCAGAAGTTCACCGGCTCAGCCAGGGCCAAGCTCGAGAAGGCCGGCGGCCAGGCCATCACGGCCTGACGGCCCGTCCCCTGTCGATTCCGGAAATGCGTCCATCACGGCCCCAGCCCGGCGCGCTTCCGGAATCGTAAACCGCAAACCGCAAATCGCAATCCCCACCGTGTTTTCCGCCTTCACGAACTCCATGAAGATTCCCGAGCTGCGCTCGCGAATCCTCTACACCCTGAGTCTGCTCTTCGTGGCCCGCGTCGGCGCGCACATCCCGCTGCCCGGCATCGATCCGGAGCCGCTGCAGCTGTTCTTCGCCAGCCAGACCGCCGCAGGCTCGGGGGCGCTCGTGGGGCTCTACAACATGTTCACCGGCGGCGCGCTCGTGAAGGGTGCCGTCTGCGCGCTGGGCATCATGCCCTACATCAGCGCCTCGATCATCTTCCAGCTTCTTACCGCCGTCGTGCCGGCGCTCAGCCGCCTGCAGCAGGAGGGTGATGTCGGCCGCCAGAAGCTAACTCAATACACGCGGTATGCGACGGTGCTCATCTGCCTGATCCAGGGGGTGCTGCTGATCCTCGCGCTGGAGAATCCCGGCCGGCTCTTCCCCGGCTACGACGTGAACACCTTCGGCCAGATTGTCGTCGTCAGCAAGACCTGGTTCATGATCCAGTCCACGATCTTCATGACCGCCGGCACCATGCTGCTGATGTGGCTCGGCGAGCAGATCACCCAGCGCGGCATCGGCAACGGCGTCTCGCTGCTCATCACTGTCGGCATCCTGGCCGACATTCCCGGCGCCGCCGTCGCCACCTACCAGCTCTTCTTCGCCCCGGTCGGCGTTGCCAAGCTCGGCGCCATCGAGGGCGTGATGATGCTCGGACTTTTCATCGCCGTGACGATGGGCATCATTGCCGTCACCCAGGGCCAGCGGAAGATTCCGGTCCAATATGCCAAGCGCGTCGTCGGCCAGAAGGTCTATGGTGGCCAGAGTTCGTTCCTGCCGCTCAAGGTCAACTACTCGGGCGTCATGCCCGTGATCTTCGCCAGCGCCATCCTTCTCTTCCCGCAGCAGATCATGTCGCAGGCCGGTGCGGCGTTCAACGTCAGGTTCCTCGTCGAGTTCGCCAACGATCTGCTCCGCGGCCATCCGGTCTATTACATCGGCATGACCCTCCTCATCCTGTTCTTCAGCTATTTCTGGGTGTCGGTCATGTTCAAGCCGATCCAGATCGCCGACGACCTGAAGAAATACGGCGGCTACATCCCCGGCGTGCGCCCGGGCGAGCCGACCGCCGGCTTCCTCGACTTCATCATGACGCGCCTGACTCTCGCCGGCGCGATCTTCCTCACGATCATCGCCATCATCCCCGACGTGCTGCTCTTCGAGCTCCAGGTCCCGCCGCGCATCGCGTATTTCTTCGGCGGCACCGGCATGCTGATCACCGTCGGCGTCATCCTCGACACGATGCGCCAGATCGAGACCTTCCTGCTCCAGCGTCACTACGACGGCTTTCTCAAAAAGGGGCGTATCCGCGGTCGCAGCACCTCCGCTTCCGTGGCGCTCGGCGAGGCCGCCAGCGAGAAGGCTGTCATGCAACTCACTGCTTTCATGGTGGTTATGCTGTTGGTCGGCCTCGCTGCCTGGGCGATCCGTCATTGGGCTCTTTAATACTTTACTTCGGTGAGAGGGACTGAACACTCCAGCCCCTTTTCCGCTCTCGCCTCGGCGAAGGCGAAGTTCCTTCTCCTTGGTCCGATCGGTTCGCTCCCCGCGAATCTGGCCGCCCAAGCCCGTTCTTTGAATCTTGAGCACGTCTCTCCTGCGCTACTTGTGCAACAGGAGATTTCGCGACGCACGCGTTCCGCCCTCCCGCGGGACGCGGGCCAGGCCCATCTTGCGCTTTTGCGCAAATGGTTCTGGGCGCGCAAACCCGATGCGGGGTTCCTCCTCGAGGGATTCCCGGCTACGCTGCTCCAAGCGCTGGTGTTCGACGAATGGCTCGAAGCCCGCGGTGAAACCCTCACCGCCTGCCTCGCCACTCCATCCGCTCCGGATGACGTCGTCACCCACTACCGCACCCAGGGCCTCCTTTGCGAGGCCCTTCACGCCGCCGCCTGAGATGATCCCGATCAAAAACCCGGAAGCCATCAGGCGGATGCGCGAGTCCTGCGCCATCGCCGCCACCGTCCTGGCAAAGATGAAGGAGCAGGTTCGTCCCGGTATCACGACTTACGACTTGGACCAGATCGGTCGCGATCTCATCGCCTCCTTCGGCGCCCGCAGCGCCTGCCACGGCTACCAGTTGCATTCGCGCCGCTATCCCGCCTACACCTGCCTCTCGGTCAACGAAGAGGTCGTCCACGGTATCGGCTCCCTCAAACGCATCCTGCGCGACGGCGACATCATCTCGCTCGACGTGGTCGTCGAATACAACGGCTACATCGGCGACAACGCCACGACGGTCCCCGTGGGCGCCATCGCCCCCCGCACCGCCGAGCTGCTGAAAACCACCGAGGAAGCCCTCTACATCGGCATCAAACAGGCGCAGGTCGGCAACCGCATCGGCGACATCTCACACGCCGTGCAGGCCTTTGTCGAGGCCCGCGGCTTCGGCATCGTCCGCGAAATGGTCGGCCACGGTGTCGGTCTCGCCATGCACGAGGAGCCGCAGATCCCGAACTTCGGCCGGAAGAACACCGGCGAGAAGATCAAGCCGGGCATGACCCTCGCCATCGAACCCATGGTCAACCTCGGCACCTACCGGGTCCGCACCCTCGGCGACGGCTGGACGGTCGTCACCGCCGACGGCACGCCCTCCGCCCACTTCGAACACACCGTGCTCACCACCGATTCCGGCCCCGAGATCCTCACGATCCCGCAGGCCTCCTGAGCCCTCTCCCTTTCCCGACTCTCAACAGCCAACTCTCAACCAACAACACCATGCCTCGTCTCCTCGGCGTCGAACTCCCCGCCAAAAAGAAGATCGGATACTCCCTCCGGTATATCTACGGCATTGGCCCTGCCCGGGCCGACCTCATCATCGAGACCGCCGGTCTCGATGCGAACATGCGTGCCTCGGACCTGACCGAGGAACAGCTCAACAAGATCCTCCACGTCATCACCGACAACAAGTGGGTGGTGGAGGGCGATCTCCGCCGCGAGATCGCCGGCAACCTCAAGCGCCTCCAGGCGATCAATTGCTACCGCGGCATCCGCCACCGCCGCAGCCTCCCCGTCCGCGGCCAGCGCACCAGCACCAACGCCCGCACCCGCAAGGGCCCGCGCAAGACCGTCGGCGTCACCAAGGCCAAGGAAGCTTAATCCTCAAAACCCATCTCCATGTCCGAAGAGAAATCCGCTCCCAAAAAGGAAAAGGCGCCCAAGAAGGCCGCCCCCGCCGCCGAAGGCACCGCCGCTCCGTCCGCCGAGGCCAAGCCCGCCAAGGCGCCGAAGACCCCCAAAGCCGACAAGCCCGCCGCCGAAGGCGCCGCCGCTCCGGCCGCTGAGGCCGCCAAGCCCGTCGAACTCGTGGGCGGCGTCCCGAAGGCCGCCACCGCCGAGGACCTCCTCAAGGAGGAGCTCGCGTCCATCAAGGTCCGTAAGGCCAAGGGCTCGAAGAACATCAGCTCCGGCATCGCGAACATCGCTGCGACCTTCAACAACACGATCGTCTCGATCACCGACAGCAAGGGCAACGTCATCGCCTGGTCCTCGGCCGGCAAGTGCAACTTCCGCGGCTCGCGCAAGTCCACCGCCTACGCCGCCCAGGTCGTCGCGCAGGACGCCGCCCGCAACGCCATGGCCCACGGCCTCAAGGAGGTCCAGATCCGTGTGAGCGGTCCCGGCCTCGGCCGCGACTCCGCCATCCGCGGGCTCCAGGCCATCGGCCTCGAGATTTCCTCCATCATCGACGTCACCCCGGTGCCGCACAACGGCTGCCGCCCGCGCAAGCGCCGTCGCGTCTAACGCCCTGCGAAACCACTGCAAATCATAGGATCCCACCATGGCTCGTTATACCGGACCCTCCACCCGCGTCAGCCGCCGCTTCGGCCAATACATCGTTGGTTCGCCGAAGGTGCTTGAGCGCCGCAATTTCCCGCCGGGCCAGCACGGCCCCAAGTCCCGCCGCAAGCTCTCCGAATATGCCGTCGGCCTCGCCGAGAAGCAGAAGCTCCGCTTCATCTACGGCCTGCTCGAGCGCCAGTTCCGCCGCGTGTTCGCCATCGCCAAGAAGGAGCGTGGCGTCACCGGCGAGCGCTTCCTGCAGCTCCTCGAGACCCGCCTCGACAGCGTCGTCTATCTCCTCGGCTTCGCCAAGAGCCGCGCCGCCGCCCGCCAGTTGGTCAATCACGGCCACGTGCGCGTGAACGGCCACAAGGTGGACATCGCCAGCTACAATGTCGTCGCCGGCGACGAGGTCGAGATCCGCGCAAGCAACTCCTCGCGCCAGCTCGCCACCCGTGCCATCGAGGAAAACCGCGCCCGCGTGGTCCCCGGCTGGCTCGTGCGCAACGACGAGGCCCTCAAGGGCACCGTCACCCGCCTCCCCACGCGCGACGAGATGGAGCCCTCGATCAACGAGCAGCTCATCGTCGAATACTATTCGCGGTTCTGATCGCGTTTCTGCCGGTCGCTTCATCCCACTTCTCCAACTCAACTCGCCTCATCCCATGCCCAAGCGTCTCGGAAAATTCGAAATTCCCTCCAAGCTCACCAAGGTCGAGGAGGGCTCCACCTCCACCTACGCCAAGTTCATCGCCGAGCCCTTCGAGGCCGGCTACGGCCACACCATCGGCAACTCCCTCCGCCGCATCCTCCTCAGCTCCATCGAGGGCAGCGCCATCAGCTCCATCAAGATCGACGGCGTGAACCATGAGTTCCAATCCGTGGACGGCGTGGTCGAGGACGTGACCGACATCGTCCTCAACCTGAAGAAGATCCTCATCGTCTCCGAGAAGCGCGAGCCTGTGCGCCTGCTCCTCAAGGTGAACAAGGAAGGCCCCGTCACCGCCGCCGACATCCAGGCCGACGCCGCCATCAGGATCGTCAACCCCGAGCAGGTCATCTGCACCCTCGACCACAAGCGTGCCTTCGAGGCCGAGATCGAGATCAAGACCGGCCGCGGCTACTGCCCGGGCGAAAACAACAAGAAGGAAGACCAGGCCATCGGCGTCATCCCGATCGACTCGCTCTTCTCCCCGGTCCGCCTCGTCCGCTACGCCGTCGAAAACACCCGCGTGGGCCAGATCACCGATTACGACAAGCTCGTCCTCGAGGTCTGGACCGACGGCCGCATCACGCCCGACGACGCCCTCAAACAGTCCGCCTCCATCCTCAAGCACCACCTCGATGTCTTCGACCGCGTCTCGCAGGAGACCTACGAGTTCGAGAGCCAGGCTGCCGAGGTCAGCGAGGAGCAGAACAAGCTCCGCAAGCTCCTCAACATGTCGGTCAACGAGATCGAACTCTCCGTCCGCGCCGCCAACTGCCTCAACAACGCCAACATCACCACCGTCGGCGAGCTCGCCATGAAGACCGAGCAGGAGATGCTCAAATACCGCAACTTCGGCAAGAAGTCCCTCAACGAGATCAAGGAGAAGCTCGAGGCCCTCGGCCTGTCGCTCGGCATGAAGTTCGACGAGCGCCTCCTCGACACCAAGAAGGAAGCCTGAGGAAACTTACGATTTGCGAAGGGCGACTTACGATTGGCCGGACCATCGCAGGTCGCCCTCCTTTCCCAAATCGTAATTCGAAATCTGAAACCGCGTAATTCCAACCGTTCCTCGCGCCGCCCGCTGCCGCCCAACGCTGCGACCGGGTTGCCGATCGGGGACCGCTAACCACCAAACCCAATGCGTCACCACAAACATCACGCTTCCCTCGGCGTCACCCGCGAGCACCGCCGGGCGATGCTCTCCAACATGGGCGCCAGCCTCATCCGCCACGGTCGCATCGAGACCACGCTGACCAAGGCCAAGGCCCTCCGTCCCTTCATCGAAAAGGTCATCACCAAGGCCAAGAAGGCCGCGGCCGCGACCGAGAAGAAGGACGCCCTCCACCTGCGCCGCATCGCCCTCACGGACATCCGTGACGAGGCCGCGATCACCCTCCTCTTCAACGAGAAGGTGAAGCAGTTCGAGAAGCGCAATGGCGGCTACACCCGCATCTACAAGCTCGGCCCGCAGCGCGTCGGCGACTCCGCCGAGATGGCCCTGATCGAGTTCGTGGGCGCCGAGGACACCGGTTACTCCAAGTCCCGCGGCAAGAAGAAGGGCAAGAAGACCGCCCAGCCGGCCGCCGAGACCGCCGCTCCCGCGGAAGCCCCCCAGGCCGACGAGGCGAAGGGCTGAGCCTCCCCTGTGGGAGCGAGCTTGCTCGCGACACGCTCTACGCGCCGCCCCTCCAGGGCGGCGCTTTTTCATTTCCCTTGGCGCGGGGCGGCGTTTGCCTGAAAGTCCGCCCGTTCCCCATGCCCCCGAGCTACACCATCGATGTCATCATCTACGGCCTGCTGGTGCTGGGGGTGGTGGGGTTTCTGTGGGTCTATTACGATCGGCGTGACCGGGCCTTCTACGACAAGGAACGACGCAAGATCACCTTCCACTGCATCCGCTGCGACCACCTCTACACGGAGAAGCAGGGCACCGAAACGGCGCCGTGCCCGAAGTGCGGCCACCAGAATGTGCGGCTGAAGTTTTGAGGAGCTGTAACCCTGCGTGACCGGAATTCGGATTGATTCGCCTACGGTGGGGCCCCCATAACTTCGCATGGCACAGACAATCGCCGTCCTCGATTTCGGTTCCCAACTGACGCAGGTCATCGCCCGCCGCATCCGCGAGTGTCAGGTCTATTCGAAGATCTACCACTTCGGCACGCCGGCCGCCAAACTCCGCGAAGAGGGGGTCATCGGCATCATCCTCTCGGGCGGCCCCCAGAGCGTCTATGCCAAGGGCGCCCCTCATCCCGACCCGGAGATTTTCCGGCTCGGCGTGCCCGTGCTCGGCATTTGCTACGGGGTGCAGCTCATGGGCCACTTCCTCGGCGGCAAGGTCGAGCACAGCAAGGCCCGCGAATACGGCCACGGCCACCTGACGATCAGGAAGCCCGGCAAGCTCTTCCGGGGTCTGCCGAAGAAGCTCCGCATCTGGAACTCCCATGGCGACAAGCTCGCCAAGCTCCCGCCCGGTTTCGTGGCCACCGGCACCTCCGAGAACTCGCCCTACTCGGCGATTGAGGACGCCGGGCGCGGCTTCTACGGCATCCAGTTCCACCCCGAGGTCTTCCACACCGAGCGGGGCGTGGACATGATCAGGAATTTTCTCGTCGGCGTCTGCGGCGCGAAGCAGGACTGGACCACCAAGGACTTCATCGCCCATGCCGTGGCCGACATCCGCGCCAAGGTCGGCAAAGGCCGCGTGCTCCTCGGCCTTTCCGGCGGCGTGGACTCCTCCGTGGCCGCCGCGCTCCTGCACAAGGCCATCGGCCGGCAGCTCACCTGCGTCTTCGTGGACAACGGCCTGCTGCGCAAGGGCGAGCGCGACTACGTCCGCGAGCTCTACGGGAAACATTTCCACATCGACCTGCGCGTGGTGGACGCCTCTGCGCTCTTTCTCAAGCGGCTCAAGGGCGTCGCCGACCCCGAGACCAAGCGCAAGATCATCGGACGCACCTTCGTCGAGGTCTTCGAAAAGACGCTCAAGAAAATCGGCCACCACGCGGAGTTCCTGGGGCAGGGGACGCTCTATCCCGACGTCATCGAGTCCGTCTCGATCCAGGGCAACCCCGCCTCGCTCATCAAGACCCACCACAACGTCGGCGGCCTGCCCGCGCGCATGAAGCTCAAGCTCATCGAGCCGCTCCGCGAACTGTTCAAGGACGAGGTGCGCCGCGTCGGCGAGGCGCTCGGCCTGCCGCGGGAGGTCGTCTGGCGGCAGCCGTTCCCCGGCCCCGGCCTCGGCGTCCGCGTGATGGGCGACATCACCGCCGAGAAGCTCGAAATCCTGCGCAACGCCGACGCCGTCCTGCACGAGGAGATGATGAAATCCGGCCACTACTGGAAGGTCTGGCAGTCCTTCGCCGTGTTCCTCCCGGTGAAGACCGTCGGCGTCTTCGGCGATGAGCGCACCTACGACTACGTCATTGCCCTCCGCATCGTCGAGAGCACCGACGCCATGACGGCCGACTGGGCCAGGCTGCCCCACGACTTGCTGCAAAAAATCTCCAGCCGCATCACCAACGAGGTGCGTGGCGTCAGCCGCGTGGTGCTGGACATCAGCTCCAAGCCACCGGCGACCATCGAGTGGGAATAGATTGCCGTTGCGAACCCCGGCACCGGCTCCACATTCGTGGGTCAAAAGCCCCCGTATGAAAACGCGCAACCTTTGCTTTCTCGCCGTCTTGCTCGTGTATGCCGTCGCGCCCCTCGGTGCGCAGACGGCGGAGGAGTGGATTGCCAAGGCCCGCGCGTTCCTCGGTGGCGACCGGGTGCTCAATGACGTGAAAAGCATCCACTTCACCGGCACCCTGGAGGCCGGCGAGGCGCGCTTGCCGACCGACATCATCTTCCAGAAGCCCTATCAGCAGCGCATCACGGTCACCGGCCCCAAGGTCATCGAGACGACCGCCCTCGACGGCTACGATGCCTGGCAGAAGCGCACCAACCCCGAGAACCCCACCCAGTGGCAGGTCACGCTGCTCGATGCCACCCAGGTGAAGCGCCTGCGCACCAACACGCTCGAGAACCTCAGCTTCTACGCCATCCGCAGCATGCCCGGCAGCGAGGTAAAGCTCGCGGGCGAGGCCACCGTGGACGGCCGTGCCTGCGTGAAACTGGTCTTCACCCATGCCAGCAACATCGTGTTCACCCGCTTTTTCGACAAGGCCACCGGCCAGCTCGTGAAGACCGAGACCGAAAACGGCGCCGAGATCCGCGAGGAGGGCGAGATGTTCGCCAACGGGATTCGTTTCCCCAAGCGCGTCATCAACAGGAACCCCAACGGCAGCGTGACCGCCATCACCTTCGACAAAGTCGTCGTCAACGAGTCCTTCCCGGCCGACATTTTTGCGGTGCCTTCCCTGCAGACCCGCTGAGGGATTTGGCTGTTGCGGCCCCTGCCGTTCGGGGATGCCCGCGGTGGTTGCCACGGGTGCCGCTGGGGGCATGCGCCTCCGCCGGATCCGGCATCTGTTGCACCCGGCCTTTATGTTTTCTACCGGGGCGCTTGCAGGGTTCTAATGACTGCCCGGCGGGGTCCAGGTGACCCGGCTTTGCTTTGCAATGGGCCTGTTTTCTGCTCTGTTTTCGGCCTACCCCGTATGCCCAACGACGCGCTCATCAAAATCGACGGCAAGGAGCTTTCCTACCCCATCATGACCGGCACGGAAGGGGAGAAGGCAATCGACGCCCGCAACCTTCGCAAAGACACCGGCTACCTCTTTTACGACCAGGGCTACGGCAACACCGGCTCCTGCGAGAGCGGCATCACCTACCTCGACGGCGACAACGGCATCCTCCGCCACCGCGGCTACCCGATCGAGCAGCTCGCTGAACAGTCCGAATTCGTCGAGACCGCCTACCTCGTCATCTACGGCGAGCTGCCCAATCAGAAACAGCGCACCACTTTCGGGCAGATGTTGCGCCAGAACGCGGCCATCGACACGCAGATGCTCCGCATCTTCGAGGGCTTCCCGCGCGAGGCCCCGCCGATGGGCATGCTCACTTCCATCGTCAGCTCGCTGGCGGCTTACTACCCGCATCTCGCCACGAACAATTTCGAGAAGGACCTGGCGAACTTCGATCTCACGGCCGCCATGGCCATCTCGAAGATCCGCACCATCGTCGCGGGCATCTATCGTTACCGCCACGGCCTGCCCTTCAATTACCCGAAGGATGTGCCGTTCTGCGACAACTTCCTGCACCTGATGTTCTCGGAGCCCTACAAGGATTACACCGTGATCCCCGAGGTTTCCCGGGCGCTCAACCTCATCCTCCTGCTCCACGCCGACCACGAGCAGAACTGCTCCACCTCGACCGTCCGCATGGTCGGCTCCAGCGGCGCCAACCTCTTCACCTCGCTGGCCGCCGGCATCTGCGCGCTCTCCGGCCCGCTCCACGGCGGCGCCAACACCGCCGTCATGCAGATGCTCCAGTCGATCCACGACGAGGGCGACGACGGCACGCGCTTCATCGCCGCCGCCAAGTCGGGCGCCAAGGGCAACCGTCTCATGGGCTTCGGCCACGCCGTCTATCGCAACTACGACCCCCGCGCCCGCATCATCGGCCACGCCTGCGACGTCGTCCTCAACAAGCTCGGCAAGACCGACCCGCTGCTCGACATCGCCAAGCGCCTCGAACAGGCCGCGCTCAGCGACGACTACTTCCTCTCGCGCAAGCTGTATCCCAATGTGGATTTCTACTCGGGCATCATCATGCGCGCCCTCGGCATCCCGACGGAGCTCTTCACCACCATGTTCGCCATCGGCCGCTCCCCCGGCTGGATCGCCAACTGGAAGGAGGTCGCCTCCAACCCGAAGGGCCGCATCTACCGCCCGCGCCAGATCTACGTCGGCCCGGTCAAGCGCGACTACGTGCCGATCGCCAAGCGCGGTTGAGTTGTAGGGCGGGGTCTCCGAACCCCGCCATTGGTCTTTTGGGGCCGGTCGCAGACCGGCCCTACTTTTTGTCCGCGTGCGGGTGGAGCATTTCCTCCAGCTTGAGCCCGGTCAGGGTCTGCAGCCCCTTCAGCAGCCGCCAGAGCGCATAGATCATCACGGCCATGCTGGGCACCATGATCACGAGGTAGCTCATCCAGGTCAGCCGGCCCAGCTGTTCGTTGAAGAGGGGCGTGTCGGGCATCGCGGTGATGATGATCCGCGCGAGCACGAAGTTCAGCACCGCGCTCAGGGCAAAGGAGGCCGCCAGCAGCCAGGAGGAGGACCGCATGAGGAGCTGGAAGGCCGCCTGGCGGCCGCCGGTGCTGATCGCAGCTTCGACGCGCGGCACGTCGATCACCTGGTCGTTGAACAGCATCGTGCGCACCAGCGGCTTCCGGGTCCACTGCGACACCAGCACGGTCAGGCCGATCAGCGTCGGCACCACGGCCTCCTTCACGGCGAACCAGAACGGGTCGAGCTTCAGCAGGCCCAGCCCGCCGGTCGCCAGCGTGCTGGTGAAGCCCAGCGCGGCGATGAAGTTGAAGTTCCGGCGCTTGAGCAGGTCGTAAATGCCGTAGGCCAGCGGGAAGGCCAGCGCCAGGACGAGCGCCTGCTTGGCGCCGAGCCGGTCGCTCAGCTTGCTGAGGATCAGCGCGGGCGCCGCCACGTTGCAGGCGAGGTTCAGCAGCAGGTTTTCCTTGGGGGGCGGTGTGGCGGCGGGGGAGGGCATTTCGCTTTTGCCAAGGAGATGTGCCGGGTCTTTATTGGTCAACCCTCCCCTCATGATTTTACTCGGCGTCAACATCGACCATGCCGCCACCCTGCGCCAGGCCCGTTACCGGCAGGTGGAGGCCGGCTTTGGCGGCCTGGTGGAACCCGACCCCGTGGCCCTGGCGGGTCTCTGCGAGAAGGCCGGGGCCGACGGCATCACGGTCCACCTCCGGGAGGATCGCCGTCATATCCAGGAGGAGGACGTGAAGCTCCTGGCCGCCTCCAAGTCCACCCGTCTGAACCTCGAGATGGCCTGCACCCCGGCCATGACGGAGGTCGCCCTGCGGTTGCGCCCCCATTCGGTCTGCCTCGTGCCGGAGAACCGCGAGGAGATCACCACCGAGGGCGGATTGGACGTGGTGAAGCACCGCGACAAGGTTGCGCGCGTGACCGACGCCATGAACGCCGCCGGCATCAAGACCAGCCTCTTCATCGATCCCGATCCCGAGCAGATCGAACTGGCGGCAAAGCTGCGGGCCCCGTGGGTCGAACTGCACACGGGCGCCTACGCCAACGCCTACCACAACCCGCAGCGCGCCGCCGAGTTCGCCCGCCTCGTGGCCGGGGCGCAGCAGGCGCACGCGCTCGGCCTCGTGGTCAATGCCGGGCACGGCATCAATTACGTCAATATCACCGAGGTTCGCACCATTCCGCACCTCCGCGAGCTGAACATCGGCCACAGCATCGTCAGCCGCGCTCTCTTCACCGGCATCGAAGAGGCCGTGCGCACGATGAAGCGCCTGATGAACCCGCATCAGTAGCGAGCAGCGAGCAGTGAGCATGACAAGCCAGCACGCTGTGCCGTGAATTTTTGCTCGCTCCCCCCTGCTCGCTCCCCGCTACTTGCCCCATGATCTCTCTTCCACCCGGCGGCATCCTGGTCGGACTCGGTTGCGACATCATCGAGACCGACCGCATCCGGGGCGTGCTGCGCCGGCACGGCGAGCGGTTTCTCGCCCGCGTGTTCACCGACGAAGAGCGCGCCTACTGCGATTCGCTCAAGCACCCGCACAAGCACTACGCCGCGCGCTGGGCCGCCAAGGAAGCGGTGTCCAAGGCCTTCACCACCGGCATCGGCGAGCATCTCGGCTGGACCTCGGTTTCCGTCTATCACGGCACGCGACACGAGCCGCTGGTGCGGCTCGACGCCAAGGCGCAGGCCCTGCTCCAGTCGGCCGGTGCGACCCATGTCGTGCTCTCCCTCTCGCACATCGACACCCATGCCATGGCCGTCGCCGCCCTGGTCCGACGCTGAGGGGCCGCCCATGGATCGCGTGTTTTCCCACCCGGTCCTCAGTTGCGCCGAGGCCAAGGCGTGGGAGGCGGCGCTGCTGAAGGGCGAAGCCGCTGAGTGGGACGCGATGCAGCGCGCCGGCGCCGCCCTGGCTGCGGCGATCGCGGAGGATTTCCGTGAGATCGGCGGTCTGCCTGAAAACGCCCGGATTCTCGCCCTGGCGGGCAAGGGTCACAACGGCGGCGATGCCTTGCTGGCTGCGGCGGAATTGCTGCAACGGTTCCCACAGGCCACGGCGGATGTGGTGTTCGCGTTTGGCGAAGCGGCGCTGCGTCCGCTGGCGGCCCGCGCTTGGGAGGGATTGCGCGGTGTCCGTGTGCGGGTGTTGCCTGAGGCCTCGGCTCAGGAGGTTCAGGCCACCACTTACGACCTCTGCCTCGATGGCGTCTTCGGCATGCAGTTCCGGCTGCCGCTGGAGGAGCGGGTCGCCGAGCTGCTCGCCCGCGTGAATACCCACCCGCGCATCCGGTTGCGGGCCGCCGTGGACCTGCCCAGCGGCCTGGGCGAGGCGAACGCCGGCACGGTTTTCCGCGCCGACTTCACTTACGCGACCGGTGTCGTGAAAGCCCCGGCCGTGCTTCCGGAAAGCGCGAGGTTCACCGGCCGGCTGCGTTATCTCGATCTCGGATTTTTCGCTGCGGGCGAACCGGGTCAGCCGCGCGAGCGCGTGCTCACTCCTGCCGTGCTGGCACCCTTGGCGGCGCTGCGCCCGTCGCAGACCGACAAGCGCACCTACGGCCACCTGCTGGTCGTGGGCGGTTCGCGCAGCTATCCCGGGGCCGTGGTGCTGGCCGTCCGCGCGGCGTTGCGCAGCGGAGCAGGCCTGGTGACAGCCTTCGTGCCGGCGAGCCTTGCACCCGAATACGCGGCGCGCCACCCCGAGGCCATGTGGGTCGGCTGCCCGGAAACCGCCGCCGGGGGCCTGGCCCAGGGCACTGCCGGTTTGATCCAGGAGCGCCTGGCACGCGCCACCGCGTTGTTGATGGGACCCGGCATGAGTGCCGAACCGGAAGTGCTGGGCGCCATGGCAGCCATTGTTCGCCATGCGAACATTCCGCTGGTGCTCGATGCCGATGCCCTGCGGCCGGAAGTGCTGACGACCGCGCCAGGTCCGGCGATCATCTGCACACCGCATGCTGGCGAGTATCAACGGCTCGGTGGCAGGGCCGGTCTCCGACCAGCCCGGAAGGAAGCTGAAGTCATCGCTGTCCTCAAGGGGCCGTTGACCCGCATCGTCACCAATCCAGGCCGGTCGGAGACCGGCCCGGATTACTATTCCCCCTTCGGGGGGCCGGTGTTGGCGCGCGGCGGCAGTGGCGACATCCTGGCCGGCCTCATCGGCGGCCTGCTGGCGCAGGCGCCCGGCGACCCGTTGCAGGCGGCCTGCCGGGGCACGGTGTGGCACGGGCGGGCGGCCGATTTGTTGGCTCGCGCCCGGGGGCAGGTGGCCGTAGAGATTTCGGAAATCATCGAGCAGCTCGGGCCGGCGCTCCTCTCCTGACATGGCAGAAACCCTCACCGAGCGGCAGGCGTTCATGGTGCTGAACGACCTGCCCCACATCGGCCCCATCACGCTCAACCGCCTGCTCGCGGAGTTCGGTGGCGATCCCGGCGCCATCCTGAATTCCACCAAGCGCCGGCTGGAGTCGGTGCGCGGCGTGGGGCCCGAAACCAGCGCCGCGCTGCTCAACTGGCGCGCGCATTTCGACCTCGCGCGCGAGGAGGAGCGCCTCGCCCAGGCCGGGGCGGTGTTCATCACCGCACGAGACGAGGGTTATCCGAAGATGCTGAGGGAAATCCACGATCCCCCCATCGGGCTCTACCGGAAGGGCGGTTATCTCTTCGATCAACCCTGCATCGCCATCGTGGGCAGCCGGCGCACGACGCTCTACGGCCAGTCCGTGGCGAAGAAACTCGGCGCCGAACTGGCGCGGCTCGGCTTCTGCGTGGTGAGCGGTCTCGCGCGGGGCATCGACACCGCGGCGCACGAGGGCGCGCTTTCCGTCGGCGGCAAAACCGCTGCCGTGCTCGGCACGGGCATCGACATCATCTACCCGTCGGAAAACCTCGGGCTTTACCGCCGCATCGCGGAGACGGGGGCGATTCTCTCGGAGTTCCCCTTCGGGCGGAAGGCCGACAAGCAGTGCTTCGCCATGCGCAACCGCATCGTTTCCGGCATTTGCGAGGGGGTGGTTGTGGTGGAGAGCGATGTGTCCGGCGGCGCGATGATCACGGCGCGGTTCGCCGGCGAACAGGGGCGACTGGTCTTCGCCGTGCCCGGACGGATCGATCAGCCGACGAGCGCGGGCTGCCACCAGCTCATCCGCGACGGGGCGACGTTGCTCACGGGCGTGGACGACATCCTGTCCGAGTTGAACTATCTCGACGGCCTGCGCCCGCAGGCGATTCCCAGGGATGGCGAACCGAGCGTGCTGGAGCGGTTGCTGCCGCAAGTGGACGGGAAGGAGCGGCGCGTGCTCGAATCCTTCCAAGGCGGCGCGATCCTGGGCATCGACGCGCTCGCCGCCGCCACCGGATTGGCAACCTCCGAAATCGCTTCCCTGCTCATGATGCTGGAATTGAAAAAACTCGTGCAGAAACGGGCGGACGGCGCCTTCGAGGCGCGCAGTCCCTGACGACAGTCGCAAAAAAGCTCCCGGGGCGGACCACGGGAGCATTCTGGCAAGAAGGGGAGCGGGCCTCAATCGGTGCTGCCATGGCGGATTTTGTCGGCTTCGGCCTGGGCGGCGGCCTCGCGGGCGCGGTATTCCTCGAGTTGCTTGGCCTTCTTGAGGGCGGCTTCCTCCTCGGCGCGGAGGCGGGCGACCTCGGCCTCGGCGGCCTCGGCCCGCTGGCGGGCGGCGAGAAGTTCCTTGTCCTCAACCGATTTGCCTTGGGAGATCAGGCGCTGGCGGCGGGCGTCCTCCTGGGCGCGCTCCTTGGCCAGGGCCTCCTCGGCGACACGCCGTTCATATTGGATCTCTGCCAGACGGCGATCCTGGCGGTTGCCGGCCACGCCGCCGATGATGGCACCGGTGGCCGCACCGGCGGCCATGCCCTTCTCGGTCTCGCCGGACTGGTGGCCGATGATGCCACCGATGATGGCGCCGGCGACGGCACCGCCAACCGCACCGCGTTCGGTATTGGAACCGTCCGTGGTGCAGCCGGAATTGAAGAAGGCGCTGAGCAGCAGGGTCGAACCGGCCGCCGCAGCCGTAAATTGACGATACTTGTTCATGGGATGAAGGTCTGGGCTCCAGACCCCGATTAGACGCCGGTTGTTCCCGGAGGTTTCCGGCTGGAAATCAGCCCGGAGGCCAGGCGAGCGGCCGGCCGCCCAGCAGGTGCACATGCAAATGAGGCACGGACTCACCGCCGTCGCGGCCGTTGTTGATGACGAGCCGGTAGCCGGACTCGGCGACACCGAGCTTTTTGGCCAGCGCCGCCGCCGTGAGCAGCAGATGCCCCAGGATGGCTTGGTTCGCGGAGGTAGCCTCGCCGACGCGCGGGATGAGCCGCTTGGGGATCACCAGCACGTGGACCGGAGCCTGCGGGTTGATGTCGTGGATGGCGAGGCAATGCTCGTCCTCATGGGCGATCCGGGCCGGGATCTCGCGGTCGATGATTTTTTGGAAAAGTGTCTTGGGCATGACTGGAGCTGCGCCCGAACTGGCGCGAATTCGCGTGATTCCCGGGCTTACAGAAAGAGCAGGTTCAGGTTCGCGCTGGGGCGGGTGCGGGCGGCGGCGAGATTGCGGATAAGCGCGAGCAAGTCGTCGTAGTCGCGCTGGCGGCGGTCGGTCCAGCGCCGGTCGGGCGGGCAGTGCGCGGTGCGGAGATTCGTGACCAGCAGCGTGGACTCGGCGAAGGGGGCGAGCTGCTTGAGCCCTTGCAGCAGGCCGGCCCGGGCGAAGAGCGGGGCGGCGGCGGTGTCGTCGGCGCCGGCGTCCCAATGGAAGAAACCGTGTTGCGGCTTGGTCGCACAGAGGCGGGCGAGCAGCCGCGCGGCGGCGGCGATGAACGCCGGGTCGCTGGGGGTGCGTTCCCCGGCTTCGCCGAGGGAGGTGGCGATGGCGGCGTCGATCTGTTGCGCCAAGTAGAGGTCGTGCCCGGTGAGCGAGGCGAAGAGGGCGTTGAGGAAATGGAGCCGGCGCAGTTGCGGGGAGCGCGTCATGATTTCTTGGTCTTCGGTGTAGCGCCCGCGGCTCCGGGTGCAAGATTGCTGATTTCGTGGACGAACTCGGAGACGTCGCGGAATTCCTTGTAAACCGAGGCGAAGCGGACGTAGGCGACCTGGTCCATCTTGCGCAGGCGCTGCATGACGTGCTCGCCGATGGCCCGGGTGGGCACCTGGCTGTCGTAGCGCGCTTCGACGGCGTCGATCACGTCCTCGACCAGCATGGAGATCTGCTCGTTGTCCACGGGGCGCTTGTGGCAGGCGGCGCGCACGGCGCCGATGAGCTTTTCGCGGAGAAAAGGCTCCTGCCGGCCGTCACGCTTTACGACGACCAGGTTGTCGCGGACGAACTCCTCGTTGGTGGTGAAGCGGTGGCCGCACTCGAGGCATTCGCGGCGGCGGCGGATGGAATTGCCATCGCGGGCGATGCGCGAGTCGATCACCTTGTCTTCAATCGAGGTGCACTTGGGGCAGCGCATGGGTGGGTCAGTTCAGGGCGAGGAAGTTTTTGAGAATCTGCATGCCACCTTCGGTGGCGATGGATTCGGGGTGAAATTGGACACCGTGGACGGAGAATTGTTTGTGCTGCAGGCCCATAATAACACCATCGGCCGTCTCGGCGGTGATTTCCAAGCAATCGGGGAGGCTGGCGCGTTCGACGATCAGGGAGTGGTAGCGGGTGGCCGTAAAAGGGGAAGGCAGGCCGCGGAAGACGCCCTTGCCGGTGTGGGAGATGGGCGAGAGCTTGCCGTGCATTTGCTCCGGGGCGCGGACGACCTTGCCGCCGAAAAACTGGCCGATGGATTGGTGTCCAAGGCATACACCGAGCACCGGCTTCCTTCCTGCAAAAGTCTTTATGATGTCGAGGCTTACGCCGGCTTCTGAGGGAGAGCAGGGGCCGGGTGAGACAAGCACGCGCTCGGGGTTGAGGCGCTCGGCCTCGGTGGGGGTGAGTTCGTCGTTGCGAAACACCCGCATGGCCACGCCCAACTGGCCGAAATATTGGACCAGGTTGAAGGTGAAGGAATCGTAGTTGTCGATGACTAGCAGCACTTTTGGCAAACTTACCCGGCCATTGACAGGGGGTCAAGCTTGCCGACAGCGTCGGCGCTGCGATGGGCGAGCACTTTCAATTGTTGCAGACCGACACAGCCACGGCGGCGCGCCGCGGACGCCTACGGACGTTACACGGGACGATCGAGACGCCCATCTTCATGCCCGTCGGCACGCAGGGCACGGTGAAGGCGCTGACCCCGGCCCATATTCGGGAGGTCGGCGCGCAGATCATCCTCGGCAACACCTACCACCTCAACCTGCGCCCCGGCTCCGAACTCGTGCGCGACTTGGGCGGCCTGCACAAGTTCATGGGCTGGGACGGTCCGATCCTCACCGACAGCGGCGGCTTCCAGGTCTTCAGCCTGGCCAAGCTGCGCGACATCCGGGACGACGGCATCGCGTTCCAGTCGCACCTTGACGGGGCGAAACTGTTCCTCGGCCCGCGCGAGGTCATGACGATCCAGGCCAACCTCGGCTCCGATATCGCCATGGTGCTCGACGAGTGCCCGCCGTGGCCCTGCACGAAGGAGGCCTGCCGCGCCGCCGTGGACCGCAGCTACCGCTGGGCGAAGGAGTGCAAGCAGACCGCCACCGACAACGGATTCCTCGGGAGCGGGCACCACGTATTCGCCATCGTGCAGGGCTCGACCTTCGACGATCTGCGCCGCGAGGCGGCCGAGTCGCTGGCCGCGCTGGATTTTCCCGGTTACGCCATCGGCGGCGTGAGCGTGGGCGAGCCCGAGCCGGAGATGATCAAGCAGGTCGCCGCCACCGCGCCCTTCCTGCCCGCGCACAAGCCCCGTTACACGATGGGGCTCGGCACGCCACCGCAGATCCTGAAGATGATCGCGTTGGGCGTGGACATGTTCGATTGCGTGCACCCGACCCGTGTCGCGCGCAACGGCGCGGCCTTCACTCCCGACGGCCTCATCAACCTGCGCAACGAGCGCTACCGCGCCGACCCGGCGCCGCTCGTCGAGGGGGCGGCCAACTACACGGCGCAGTTCTCCCGCGCCTACCTGCGGCATCTCGTCATGGCCAACGAGATCCTCGCGTGCACGCTGCTCACGATCCACAACGTCCATTTCTACCTCGACCTCGTGGCCCAGGCCCGGATGCACATCGAGGCCGGCGACTTTGCCGCCTGGAGCCGGGCCTGGATCGCCCGCTACGAGGCCGGCGAGTCGGCGGGTTGACCGGTTGCCGATTTGGCAGCGGACCGCGCTTGTGGCGAACCGGATACCAGCGGGGGTTGCAACCCGGCTGCAACCAGCATGGGCGGTTCGGCCGGTGCCGACGGCACGGCCATCCGGTCAAACCACCAGAGCCCGGATCCGACCAGCGCAATTCCGGCGACGGTGAGCCACCAGGGTTGATGCAGGATCGGGTGGCCGGGGGCGTTGTGCACCAGCGGGAAAGTCGCCTCCGGCAGGAGTGCCGCCACATAAGCCACCGAGTTGAACAAGGCGTGGCCGAGCAGGCCGGGCCCCAGCGAGGCGGTGCGCACGCACCACCAGCCGAACACGCCGCCGATGACCGTGCCCAGGAAAAGCTGCCGCAGATTGGCGTGCAGGATGCCGAACAGCAGCGCGCTGAGAAAGATGGCGACCGCGATCCGATGCCGGGTCAGCAAGCCGCGCAGAATCATCCCGCGAAACAGATGCTCCTCGGTCAACGGTGCCACGATGATCAGCAGCAGGAGGGCACCAACGGGGTGCGCGCCCGGATCGAACCAATCCAGCGAGCCTGCATTCGCCTGCGGGATATATTGCAGCAGCTCCAGGATGAGGTTGTCCGTCTCGGCCAGCAGCACCGCGAGGCCGATTGAAGTCAGGCCGATGGCGGCACGAGTCCGCGGGAGAACGGCCGCACGGCGAAAAATGCCGCCGCCGGCTCGCGCGTGGCGCGCAGACCCAGTCGGAGCATGGCGCCCACGGCGAGGCAGTTCATCGCGGCCAGGGTCCACGGGTTGAGCAGCACCCCCGTGCCGGCTGCGAGTCCGCCGGAAAAAACCATCGCCATCCCCGCGATGCCAGCTCCCGCTCCGGCCTGCATCGCCAGAGTGCCCAGCACCAGCAGCACGGCTTGCCCGAGGTTGGGAAAGACAGGCACGGCGCTGGCCGGTGGCTCGTTCAGGCGTTTCGCCAGGCTGGGTGGCGGTCGCGATCCTGTCAGCGAAAACTTCAGGGTGGGCTTTTTTTGCGTTCGGAAGGTTTCGTCCGCCGGCGTGATGTCCGGTCGCGTGCTGCGCCGTCGATGAGGCGACGGGCGACAGAAAAAGGCCCGCACGGCGGTCGGCCGTGCGGGCGTGGTGCGACGGAGAGGTAAGATCGGGACGCTTCAGAAGCTGACCCGCACGCCGACCCGGTAGTTCAGCGATTCCAGGTCGCCGTCGTAGTCGGAATACGAAAGAGCCGCCCGCAATCCGATCTTCTGTGTCAGCCAGTAGTGGGCGTCGATGCCGTAGCTGTAGGCGGGATTGTTGTCTTTGAAGGAATCGGAGTAGCCGACCGAAGGTGTGAGCACGATGGGGCCGACCGATGTCTCAAGCCCGAGTGCGACGCCGAAAACCCCCTCATCATCCTTCTTGATGGCATTTCCCGCGAAGGAATATTTCGTCCACACGTAGGCTAGGGAAGCGGACACGAATGGCTTCACGCCGCGTTTCGCGGTGTAGAGAGTGGCGCCGGCATCCAGGGAATGTGCGGAGACATCCACGGGGTTGTTGCGCAGCCACTGGTAGCCGTAGCCGAAGTCAACGTCCAGGGCCTTGGTCACGGGCAGATTCACGCCGAGGGAAGCATCGTGGAACTCCTCCGCCAGGCCTTGATAGTCGGCGATGCCATAGCTGGTGCCGACATAGCGTTGACCGAGCCGGCCGGACGGGGCGCCGGCGGTGGCGGCCTGCTGGGCATGGCTGATTCCGCACAGGGCGAGGAGCGCCAGTGCCATGATGGATTTTTTTGCTGGGTTCATTGGTTTTATTTCGTGTTTTTGGCCCGTCGGAGCCCAGCAATCGTCCGGTTTATACCACGTCAAATGTTTTGAACGGCACATGGGTGGCATTCCTCCCCAGTCGGGTGTGTCATAGCCGGGCGGCGGATTTCGTGGCGCAAGATTTGCTGGCTAGCCTGCGGTCTTGTCCTAATCATGCTGCTGTCATGCGCATCCTCGTCACCGGCGGCGCCGGTTTTCTCGGTTCCCACCTCTGCGACCGGCTGCTGGCCGACGGCCACGAGGTCGTCTGCCTCGACAACCTGTTCACCGGTTCCAAGGCCAACATCGCCCACCTGCTCGCGAATCCGAACTTCGAGTTCGTGCGGCACGACATCATCGACCCGTTCAAATACGAGGTGGACCAGATCTACAACCTGGCCTGCCCGGCCTCGCCCCCGCACTACCAATACAACCCCATCAAGACCACCAAGACCTCGGTGATGGGCGCCATCAACTGCCTCGGCCTCGCCAAGCGCGTGAAGGCGCGCGTCTTCCAGGCCAGCACCTCCGAGGTCTATGGCGACCCCGCTGTTCATCCGCAGCCCGAGAGCTACTGGGGCAACGTCAATCCCATCGGCCGCCGCTCCTGCTACGACGAGGGCAAGCGCTGCGCCGAGACCCTCTTCTTCGACTACCACCGCGAGAACAAGGTGGATATCCGCGTCGTGCGCATCTTCAACACCTACGGCCCGCGCATGCACCCCAACGACGGCCGCGTCGTCTCCAACTTCATCGTCCAGGCCCTCAAGGGCGAGGACATCACCATCTATGGCGACGGCACGCAGACCCGCGCCTTCTGCTACGTGGACGACCTGATCGAGGGCTTCGTGCGCCTGATGAACCAGACTGCGACCGTCGGCCCGGTCAACCTCGGCAACCCCGGCGAGTTCACGATGCTCGAGCTCGCCGAGCAGGTGCTGAAGCTGACGAAGAGCAAATCCAAGATCGTCCACAAGCCCCTGCCCGCCGACGATCCGAAGCAGCGCCGCCCCGACATTGCCCTCGCCAGAAAATACCTCAACTGGGAGCCCAAGGTGCCGCTTGCCGAGGGCCTCCGGAAGACCATCGCCTACTTCAAGGCGAAGCTCGAACCTCAGAAGTAGCTCAGCCAGGCCAGGTCGCGGTGCCGTTGTTTCAGAGCGGCGAACCACTGGCAAAGCGGATAAAGCCCGGCCACCACGGCCGCCCATGCGCAGTAGGTGAGCAACAGGCTGACGCCGACACCGGCGGGAGCGGCCTCGCCAAAGGCCAGGTAGTTGCCCTGCCCGTGTCGGACCATGTTCATGACGTAGGCGAGGCCGTGGATCAGCGGGATGTGCAGGACGTAGTAGAAGAACGGCACGCGGCCGAAGACGACCATCGGCTTGAGCCATCCGGGCACGCTGCGGTCGAGCACAGCCAGCAGCAGCAGGCCCGGGCCGAGCGTCATCAGCAAGTAGCAGAGGGAGGGCGGGTATTTTTCGCAGTCGAAGAAGGAGTAGAGCGTCTGCACCCCCGTCGCCTGCGGCTTCCAAGGGCCGGGGTCTCCGTAGAGATTGCTCCAGCGCAGCGCCACGAAACCGAGGGTCAGGCCGAGACCGAGCCGCAGCAGCCATGAACGCCGCGCCGCGGGCTGCTGTTTGAAGATCGCACCGAAGCCATATCCGGCGGCCATCACCCCGACCCAGGGCACGAGCGAATAATAGGCGAGGAAGGTGAAATCCGGCCCGAGCTTGAATCCACCCGGCACGTGCAGCACCTGCCACAGCCAGGCCCAGGCGCCGAAACTCGCGGGGGCGATGCCGTCGAGGGCGTTGTGCCCCGCGATCAGCACGACGCCGAAGGCCGTCACCGCCCACACCGGCAGGTGGACGAGCGCGGCCAGCACGATCATGGACCAGCCCAGCGCCCAGAGCACCAGGCCCCAGTTGCCGCTGAGGTCCCAGCTGAAGAGCCAGGCCCAGCGCACGAAGGTGAATTCGAGCACGATCAACCAGAGGCCGCGGGTCACGAGGAACCACGAAAGCTCGCCCTTCGGCCTGCCGCGCGCGGCGGAGAGGAAGACGCCCGTGCCGGCCAGGAACGAAAACAGCGGCGCGCAAAAATGGGTGATCCAGCGCGTGAAGTAGAGGGCGGGCGTGGTCCTCGCCAGATCGAGCGGATCGACTCCCTGCAGCGAGAGGCTGTGGAAGTAGTCCCGCGTGTGGTCGAGAGCCATGAGCGCCATGACCAGGCCGCGAACGAGATCAATCGAGTCAAGGCGCGGCGAGGACGCGGCGGTGGGTGTGGCCGTCATTGTCGTGGAAGCTGGCCGGTTGATGCCCGGTTGCACGCCTGTTGGCGAGCCGGTTCCGGGTGTGCCGGACGGGGACGAAGGAAACTGCGGGCGGATTTTCGGGTTTTCTCACAATGACCAATCGCCGATCATGGCCGGCCACCGGATACCCGAGAGCCTTTCGGCGAGAAAACCGCCGGGGTCGTATTTGCTGAAAGGTCCGGGCAGCTCGCCGGGCGGGGGAGGAACGGGCTTGGGGCGGACAGGGCGGGAGTGACCGGCTCAGCAGGTCCCGTGAAAACCATGGGGGGATTTGTCGCATGCCCTGGTCGCCAGCGGTTTGCACAAGTCGGGCCGGTGGATTTGTCGTTTGCCAAGGCCCCCGGCGGTGCTTTCACTCGTTCCCTTTCCATGCTCAGTTTCATCCTCAAGAAATTCGCCGGCAGGCATCACCGGAAATACATCGAAAAGTGCCGGCCCATCGTCGCCCGCATCAACGAGTTTGAGCAGCAATACCAGAAGCTCACCGACGAGCAGCTCCGCGCCAAGACCGACGAGTTCCGCGGCCGCCTTAAACAGGGTGAGACGCTCGACCAGATCCTGCCCGAGGCGTTTGCCGCCGTCAAAAACGCCGCCCGCCGCCTTTGCGGCCGCACCATCACCGTCTGCGATCACGAGCTCACGTGGGACATGGTGCACTTCGACGTCCAGCTCATCGGCGGCATCTGCCTGCACGAGGGCCGCATCGCCGAGATGGCCACCGGCGAGGGCAAGACCCTCGTCGCCACGCTCCCGCTCTACCTCAACGCCCTCAACGGCCGCAACGCCCAGCTCGTCACGGTCAACGACTACCTCGCCCGCCGCGACTCCGAGTGGATGGGCTACCTCTACAACTTCCTCGGCCTGACTGTCGGCTGCATCCAGCAGTCCATGCACTCGGAGCAGCGCCGCGAGATGTATGGCCGCGACATCACCTACGGCACGGCCTCGGAGTTCGGCTTCGACTACCTGCGCGACAACGGCATGGCCACCCGCAAGGAGAACCAGGTGCAGCGCGACCACTGGTATTGCATCGTGGACGAGATCGACTCGATCCTCGTGGACGAGGCGCGCACCCCGCTCATCATCTCCGGCCCGGCTCCCATCGAGCGCGAGCAGCCCTTCACCCGCCTCAAGCCCGGCGTCGAGCAGCTCGTCAACGCCCAGCTCCGCCTCATCAACCGGCTCGTGAAGGAGGCCGCCGACCTGCTGGAGAAGAAGGATGCCACCGAGGAGGACCGTCGGACCGCCGCCATCAAGATGCTCCAGGTCAAGCTGGGCATGCCCAAGAACAAGCAGCTCCTCCGCCTCATGGAGAACCCGGAGTGGCGCAAGCTCCTCGACAAGACCGACGTCGAGATGCACTCCGATTTCAACAAGGAGGAGCTCTACCGATACAAGGAGGAACTCTTCTTCACCATCGACGAGAAGAACCACCAGGCCGACCTCACCGAGCCCGGCCGCAAGAAACTCCGGCCCGACGACCCCGACGCCTTCGTGCTGCCCGATCTCGCCAGCATCTTCATCGACATCGAGAAAGACGCCACGAAGACCCCCGAGGAGAAGGAACAGGCCAAGCGCGACGCCCAGGCGCGCTACGAGCTCGTCTCCGAGGACATCCACGCCCTTTCGCAGCTCCTTCGCGCCTACTCGCTCTACGAGCGCGACGTCGAATACGTCATTCAGGACGGCAAGGTCGTCATCGTGGACGAGAACACCGGCCGCGTGATGCCCGGCCGCCGCTGGTCCGACGGCCTGCACCAGGCGGTCGAGGCCAAGGAAAACGTCACCATCGAGCGCGAGACCCGCACCTACGCCACGGTCACCATCCAGAACTACTTCCGCATGTATGAGAAGCTGGCGGGCATGACCGGCACCGCCGAGACCGAGGCCACGGAGTTCAACGAGATCTACCGCCTCGCCGTCACCCAGATCCCGACCAACAAGCCCTGCATCCGCATCGACCAGAACGACTCGATCTTCAAGACCCGCCGCGACAAATACAACGCCGTGGTGAAGCAGATCCAGGAGGCCAACCAGCGCGGCCAGCCTGTGCTTGTCGGCACCGTCACCGTCGAGCAGTCCGAGGTGCTCAGCCGCATGCTCAAGCGCGCCGGCGTGATCCACACGGTGCTCAACGCCAAGTTCCACCAGCAGGAGGCCGAGATCGTCTCCCGCGCCGGCCAGCGCGGCGCCGTCACCATCGCGACCAACATGGCCGGCCGCGGCACCGACATCAAGCTGGGCGAGGGCGTGCGCGAGCTCGGCGGCCTGTTCGTCATCGGCACCGAGCGCCACGAGTCGCGCCGCATCGACCGCCAGCTCCGCGGCCGCTGCTCGCGCCAGGGCGACCCCGGCACCACCAAGTTCTTCCTCTCGCTCGAGGACGACCTCATGCGCCTCTTCCTCCAGGGCAACCTGGCCTCCAAGATCATGGAGGGCTCCATGCAGGAGGGCGAGGAGCTGGAGCACAAGTGGCTCAACTACTCCATCGAATCCGCCCAGAAGAAGGTCGAGCAGCAGAACTTCGCCATCCGCAAGCGCCTGCTCCAATACGACGACGTGCTCAACAAGCAGCGCGAGGTCATCTACGGCATCCGCAACGGCGCCCTGCACAGCGACCGCCCCAAGGACATCATCTTCGAGATGATCGAGGAGGAGATCGCCCACCGCCTCGAAACCGCCAACTACGGCGGCAAGGGCGGCGCCGCCCCGACCGATCTCGAAAGCCTCGTCGGCTGGCTCAACTCGCATTTCCCCATCAGCGCCAAGGTCGAGGAACTCACCGGCGGCGCCGAGGCGCTCCTCAAGGCCCTCGTCGAGCGCATCAAGCAGGCCTACGCCCTGAAGGAGTCCGTCGAGGACCCGCAGGCCCTCGGCGGGCTGGAGCGCTACATCGTCATCAACGCCATCGACCACCACTGGCAGGAGCACCTGACCGAGATGGAGGAGCTCCGCCGTTCCATCGGCCTGCGCTCCTACGGCCAGAAGGACCCGCTCTCCGAATACAAGAGCGAGGCCTTCCGGTTCTTCGAGGAGCTGATGAACAACGTGCGGCTCCAGATCTGCACGAGCCTCTTCCGCTCGGCGACCAACCGCGACGCCTTCGAGAACCTCTTCGCCATCCTTTCGCGCTCGGCCCGCATGCAGGGTCCCGCCGCGGCGCCGACCGCGCTCGGCGCCGCCGCGGCCGCCCAGACCCCCGCCACGGGCGGCGGCACCGCCGTGGCCGAGGCCGCGCCCGCCGAGCGGGAGATCAAGCTGCCTGCCGTGACCATCCGCCGCGAGACACCCAAGGTCGGCCGCAACGAGCCCTGCCCCTGCGGCTCCGGCAAGAAGTTCAAGAACTGCCACGGCGCGTGAAGCAGGAGCGGTCTCCGGCCGGCCGGCTTTCGCCCAACCGCTGCCACCCATGATCCGCATCATCGGTTTCGACGCCGACGACACGCTCTGGCGCAACGAGGACATCTTCGCGCGCGCCCATGAGCGCTATCGCGCACTGCTGGCGCAGCACCATGCGTCCGCCGAGATGGACCGCGTGCTCTTCGCCACCGAGATGCGCAACCTGCCGCTCTACGGCTACGGCGTGAAAGGCTACACCCTGAGCTGCATCGAGACCGCCATCGAGCTGACCAGGGGCAAGGTCACGCCCGGCGAGATCGCCGAGATCCTCGCCACCGGCCGCGAAATGCTGGCGCATCCGATCGAACTGCTCGACGGCGCGGCCGAGGTCGTGCCCGCGCTGGCCCGCGATTACCGCCTGCTCCTCATCACCAAGGGCGACCTGCACCACCAGGAGCGCAAGGTCGCCGCCTCGGGCCTCGCCGCGCATTTTCACGCCGTGGAAATCGTCAGCGAGAAGGACCGCTCCGCTTACGACCGCATCCGCCGGCGCCACGGCCTCGCCTGGGAGGAGTTCGTCATGGTGGGCAACTCGCTCAAATCCGACATCCTGCCCGTGCTCGCGCTCGGCGGCGCGGGCGTGCACATCCCGTATCATCTGACCTGGGCGCACGAGCACGTCGAGGAGGCGCCCCGCGAGCAGGCCCGCTTCCGTCGCATCGAACGCCTGCCCGATCTGCCGGCGGTGTTGCCGCACCTGTGATCATGGCCGCTCCCACCGAAACCCTCGATCCCTACGCGCCACGCATCACGCTCTGGCAACGGCACCCGCATCTGGCCTGGGGGCTGACGGTGTTCGCACTGACGGTCGTGCTGACGGTGACGGCTTTTCCGCCAAGGGGCACCGGCGAGGCGGCCTACGCGCTGGCCCTGCCGGCCGTGCTGTGGGCCTACCGCAAACCGGGGCTGAAACCCTTCGCGCTCTCCGTGCTCGGCGCGCAGGCGGTGGCGTGGACCCTGCTGCTCGGCTGGCTGCACAACGTGACCTGGGCGGGCCTGCTGGTGCTCGGGCCTTTCGTCGGCTTGTTCGTCGGCCTGTGGTATCTGGCCGTGTGGTGGGTGATGCCGCGCCTGCCCGGCCAGCAGGCGCTGACCCGCATCATCGCGCTGCTCGGCCTCGCCGGACTCTGGGTCGTGCTGGAGTGGCTGCGCGGGCTGTTTTTTGGCGGCTTTCCGTGGCTGCCCTTGGCGGCCAGCCAGTGGCAGCGGCCGCTCGTCCTGCAAAGCGCCTCGGTGGCCGGCGCGTGGTCGGTGTCGTTCCTGCTCATCCTTTTCAGCCTCGGGGCGGCGGCCTACGCGCACCGCCTCTTCTACGAGGGCGCCACCGGCTTGCGCAAACGCAGTCCCGAATTCATGGTTGCCCTGCTGTTGCTGGTCTTCTGCTCGTTCCCTTTTCTCACCGAGTCGCTGAACGCACAGCGCGTCCGCCTTGCCCGGGTGGCGCTCGTGCAGCCCTACATCCCGCAGAATCAGAAATGGGACGAGCGTTTCGCCACCGACGTGCTCACGACGCTGGAGAAGGTGACCGTGGCGGCCAACGACAAGGGGGCGCCGGACTTCATCGTCTGGCCGGAAGCCGTGACGCCGTGGGCGCTTTATCGCGACGCCAACGTCCGCGGCTGGCTCGAACTGCTCGCGAGGCGCACGGGAAAACCGCTGCTGTTGGGTTCGGTGGCGGCCGACATGCCGGGCGACGCGCCCGACACCTGGCGCAACGGCGCCTTCGTGGTGGATCCGGTCACCGGCCTGGCGGAGCAGAGCTACGCCAAGCGCAAGCTCGTGCCCTTCGGCGAATACGTGCCGCTGCGCTCCGTCTTCGGCTGGCTGGAAAAGGTCGTCCCGATCGGCGGCGACTTCACGCCGGGCACGGTTGCCGCGCCGCTGCCGGTGCCGGCCGGCGCCTATCGCGTGCCGGTGGGCACGCTGATCTGCTACGAGGACATTTTCCCCGCGCTGGCCCGCGAGAGCGTGCAGTCGGGCGCCGAGGTGCTGGCCGTGCTGACCAACAACGCCTGGTTCGGCGAGGGTGGCGCAGCCTACCAGCACGCGGCGCACTCGGTGCTGCGCGCCGTCGAGAACCGCCGGCCGGTCCTCCGCGTGGGCAACGGCGGCTGGAGCGGCTGGATCGACGAGTTCGGTGCCATCCGCGCGACCCTGCGCAACGACCGCGACACCGTCTATTTCCGCGGCGCACAGACCGTCACGGTCAACCGCGACGCGCGCTGGCGCGGCCGGCAGACCTTCTACACGCAGCACGGCGACTGGTTCGTGATCGTGTGCGTGGCGCTGACGATCGCCGCCTACTACCTCGTGCACACGCTCCGGCCGCCGCGGCCGAAGCCTGCCGGCGAGACGGTCTTTTAGGGCGCGAAGAGCACGCAGACGGCCTGCGGGACGGCGAGGGTCAGCGGGGTGCGGGTGAGGCGGCCGGTGGCGGCGTCGCGCGCGAACACCGTGACGTTGTTGCTGTCGCGGTTGCCGCACACGAGCCAGCGGCCGTCGGGCGAGAGATTGAAATTGCGCGGGTGCTTGCCGCCGGCGGGCACGATCTCGACGGGGGTCAGCGTGCCGGTGGCGGCGTCGCGGGCGAAGACGGCGAGACTGTCGTGGCCGCGGTTGGAGCCATAGACGAAGCGGTCGTCGGGGCTCAGGCGGATCTCGGCGCAGATGTTCTCGCCGGTGAAGCCGGCCGGCAGGGTCGCGGCGATCTGCACGCGGGTGAGCGCGCCGGTGGGGGCGTCGGCGGCGAAGACCTCGACCGTGCAGTTGAGTTCGTTGATGACGTAGAGGAATTTCCCGTCGGCGGAGAACTTGCTGTGCCGCGGCCCGGCGCCGGGCGCGGTGGCAGTCTCGCCGGCGGGCGTGAGCGTGGCGGCGGCGGGGTCGAGGCGGTAATGGAAGAGGCGGTCGAGCCCGAGATCGCAGACATAGACGAAGCGGTTGTCGGGCGAGAAGGTGACCGAGTGCGGATGGGGTTTGTCCTGCCGGTTGGTGTTGGGGCCGAGCCGGCCGGTGTGGTTGATGAGCGTGGTGCGCGTGCCGAGCGAGCCGTCGGTGCGGATCGGAAAGGCGGCGACGTAGCCGCCGTGGTAGCTGATGGCCGCGGCGGTGCGGCCGGTGGCGTCCACGCCGACATGGGCCAGGCCGATGCCGCCGGTGGGCTCGGTGTTGAGCTTTGTCAGCGTGCCCGCGGCCGGGTCGAAGCGGTAGGCCGTGAGCGCGCCGCCGGGCTTGCCGCTGACGGTGCCGCTCTCGCTGAGGGCATAGAGGGTGCGGCTGGCGGGATGCCAGGCGAGGAAGGTGGGGTTTGGTGTCTCGGCGGCGAGCACGGGCTCGCTGAGGACGCCGGTGGCGGCATCGAGCCGCACGGCGTAGATGCCGCGGCTTTCGCCGCCGGCGGGGGTGTAGGTGCCGAGGAAGATGAGCAAACCGGTCGTGAGGGCCATCACGCCCGGAGAGAGAGGGAATTCGGCGCCTTTGGCAAGGGCGGGGCGCATATCTCATGTGCGGGACGAACCTTGGTTTGCTTGCTGGGCAAGCCCGCCGCTGCGCCTCGTTCGGAGTGCGGTGGTCTTCAGCGCCGGTTTTTCAAATAGGCCCGGATCTCGTCGTGATTGCCGGCAAAGTCGAACAACAACCCTTTTGCCGAGGGGATGGACACCAGCCGGGTGTTCCGTCCGACGCGGCACTCATAGACGCCGGGAGAAAGCCGCCGGATGCCACGCCCGCTGTGCAGGTGGGGTTGTCCCCAGGCGGCGGCAGCAAGCTGCATGGCGGCGAATACCTCGTGCCGGTCAAGCCCGGCCTGCTCGATGCAGGCACGGAACCGGCCCGATGACGCAAAGGAGATCATCCGCGGAGCGCACGGGCCTGATCGTGCCGGCCTTGCGTTTGCGGGCCAGGCCGCGGCACAGGCGCTTTTCGGCGGCATCCCTCTCGGCGGGGTCAGGTGACATGAGTGGCAGCTAGGGGAAGAAGCCGCGCCGACTGGCGGTGCCATGAACTACACGGGAATCGACTACCACAAACGTTACTCGGTGGCCTGCACGCTGGACGCGCAGGGCCGCCTATTGAAGCAAGCCCGCATCGACCACAACGCGCCTGATGCTTTCGCCGCCTACTTCAAGGCGTTGGACGGCCCCAGCGAGGCGGTGATCGAAGCCTGTTGGAACTGGGACACGCTCTACGACGTGCTCGAAGACACGCCGGGCGTCGCGAAAGTGGTGCTCTCCAACCCTGCCCAAAATCGCATCATCGCCGACGCCCAGATCAAGAACAACCGCGTGGACGCCAAGGCGCTCGCGACGCTCTTGCGCGGCAACTTCGTCTCCACCGTCCATGTGCCGGGCAAGGAGGTGCGCCAGCGGCTCTGGCTGGCCCGCGTGCGCACCATGGGGCGCAATCGCATCCACACCGTGCTTGACCGCCACCCTCGCCTCGAACGCCCGGCGGTCAAAGACCCCTTCTGCAACCAAGGCAAAGCCTGGATGAAGCGTGTCGCACTGCCCGCGCCCGACCGACAACTGCTCGACGAAGCTCTGGAGCTGCACGAGTTGCTCGCCTTGCAAATCCGCACCTTGGAGGAGCGCATCGAAACCGACAACGCCGCCCACACCGATGCCCTGCGCCTGCGCACCCTGCCCGGTGTCGGCCAAGTGCTCGGCCCGGTCATCGCGCTGGAGCTCGCCGACGGCGGACGCTTCCAGACCGCCGACAAACTTTGCGCTTACGCCGGCCTGGTGCCCACCGCGCACTCCTCCGGCGGCTAAACCTCGCACGGCCGCATGCTGCCCTTCTGCAACCGCTGGCTCCAATGGGCCTTCATCGAGGCCGCGTGGGTGGTCGTTGGTTGCTCCGACTACTTTGGCACCTTCTACCGGCAACACCGCGCCCGCGGCAAAGGCGCCAACGAAGCCATCACCGCCCGGCGCCTGGCCAAGATCGCTTGGAAAATGCTGAAGGGACAGCGCGCCTACGCCCAGGTGCCGCCCAAGGCCAGCTCCCTTTCCCCGGCCGCTCTCACCCCAGCCTCACGACCTCCTTGGCGAGGTGCGTCTTGGGTCAGGATAGAGGGCAGGGGATCTGATTTTGCCGTGCCAGCGGGATCGCAAAAAAGCGTGTCCGCTGCTCAGAGAAGTGTAATCGCGGAATCTCCTCTTTCCACCCTCGGACGGCTCGCCGGAAGCCGCCCGTGGCTCCTGGCGTTCTCACGCCGAAAACCCGCTCCAACCCGACGCAAGTATCTCTTGCATCGGGCTACTCAGAGATGGCCAGCGCCACCAGCGTATTCACGTCCAGCAGGTAGGTCACGGGAGCGTTTCGAGGATCGTGCGCACCTGTGCGGTGGTCACCTTGCGCTGACCGGGCCGCTGCGGGATCACGGGCAGGCCGCTGACAGCATCACGCACCAGGCGCGGGGCCGGGCTCTTGCGCTTGGACGGTGGACGGCGGGTGAGGGTGCTCATGCCCCCGGACTGAACGCGCCGGCCGCCGAAAGACAAGCCGGCAACGACCAGGAGTCCAAAGGCGGCCAGGAGCCAGAGGGAGGGGGACTTCACGGGCACGTTGCCGGCCGGAAAATTACTGGGCGGCGTCTCGGGTGGCAGCGGCGTGCCGTCGAGCGTGGTGGTGATTTCGTCGGCGTGGATCGTGGCGCGCAGCGGGCCGGCTTCGATGTGCACGCCTTACTGATCGGAAACTGGATTTAGCAGGTCGGATCATCGAATCACTCAGGGCTTGCAGGGTTGAGCGGCGTTGCCTTACCGTGCCTGCACGGCATCCCACGCAGCCGCTTCGCCAAGCGTATCGAAGTAATCGGTGAACCGAATCACCTTGCCCTGAGTGCCGAACGTCCAGTGGTGAATCGCCGCCATTGCCATGCGGCGTCCCGTGGCGCGCACGGTGAATTCCAGCGTCACGTGAACGGCCACCTCGGTCGCGTTCGACATGAATGACTGCGGCGTGAACGCATGGAGTTCGACCGTCGTGCCGAGATCGACGAAAAATTGTTGCACCGCCGTCCGGCCTTGACGCGGCCTGAACATGACGACCCGGTCGGCGCCGGGTGCATTGCGGTCGACGTTGCCGCGCCAATCGACCTCGGTGCTCAGGGCGCCGAGGATGGTCGCGATATCCCCGCGACCAAAAGCGGCGTAGAGCGATTCAACGAGAGCTACGGGAGAAGTGGATGTGTTCATGACGTTGTCGGCTCATTACGCGCATGGGGAGCGTCCGGATGCATTCGCCCTTCGATTACTGATAGGAAACTGGATTTAGCAGGTCTGATCATCGAATTACTCAGGGCTTACGGGGTTGGGGTTTGGGTGTTTTAGTGTATTGATATTGACGTTGCACGACATTTGCACGACACTATCCCCATGAAAAACCGACTCCCCTTCCTCTCCTCTCGGGACATGTCGGCGCGGCCAGGTGCCGTGCTGCGCCGCACCGCCCGCGACGGGCTGACTGTCATCACGGTAAACGGAAAGCCAAAGGCAATGTTGATGCCGATCAATGATGAGACGTTCATGGATGAGATCATGCGTTATGCCGCTGCCCGGTCGCAGGCCGCTACCAGAAGGGAACAGGAACGCGCCGAAAAAGACGGCAGATCAAAAATGACCATGAAGCAGATCACCGCCGAGATAAAAGCCGCCCGCCGTGAAAGACGCGCCAAGCAAGCCGCACGAGTGGGTGTTTGACACCAACGTTTTGGTTTCGGCGTTCATAAACCGGCAGGGCGCTCCCGGCCGTCTGCTTGATGCCGCCTACGAGGGACGTGTGCGGTTGAGCTACGACCGACGCATGATCGAGGAGTATATCGCGGTTCTCCGGCGGCCTAAGTTCGGCTTTGAGCCCGCCACGGTGGGGCAGTTTCTCGCGTTCCTGCTGCTTCATGGCCGGGGCGTCGAGATCACGGGGACCCACCCCTACACGCTGGAAGACCAAGACGATCAATCATTCTCCGAGATCGCGTTCACCAACAACCCGCCAGTGATCGTCACTGGCAATGCGCGGGATTTCCGTCGCGCAGTCCCCTTTGGGCTTATCGTCCTGAGCCCGGCCGGGGCGCTGGCTCGGATTGAACCCAGCAGGCCTGGATGATCCGCGGTTGGCGGCGCATCCGGCGCAAGGCCCGGGTCGCATGGAGGCTCAGTTCCCAGCCGTGTTCGACCAGCAGGTTGGCGATCTCATGCTCCTTGAGGTGCGCCCACAGATACTCGACCGGGTTGAGTTCGGGCGCGTAGGCCGGCAGCCGCTCCAGCCAGAGCCGGCCCCGGCTTTCGGTCAGCACTGCCTTGACCGGCGTGCTCCGATGGATGGCAGCGCCGTCCCAGATGACCAGCAACCGGCCGCAGCGGTGCCGCCGCAACGCCCGCAGGAACTCGGCGGCCCGCTCGCCGTTGAGGCTGCCTTCGTGGATCCGGAAGTAGAACCGGCGCCGCGTCAGCCCGGCGATGACCGGGAGCTTCTCCCAGTTGAACGTTTCCCGCAGCACGGGCGTCTGGCCCCGCCGTGCCCAGGTGCGCACGCGGTGCGGCCGGGTGCTCAGCCCGCTCTCGTCGATGAAGACGATGGTGCGGCGTTCCCGCCGGGATTTTTTTGGTCGCGGCCAGTCCACCTTCTGCCAGCGGTCGATCGCCACCTCGTCCCGCTCGCTGGCCCGGCGGGTGGGTTGCTGGCAACTGAAGCCGAGACCCCGCAACAGCTTCCAGACGTGACGGGGATGATAGCGCTGCCCGGTGCCTTCGGCGATCAGCTTCGCCACGCGGGGCAGCGTCCACACCGCGGTAACGTAGCCATGGACCTGCGGTCCTTCCACCAAGGCCGTGGCAATCGCCTCGCGCTGGACGGCATTGAACCTGGCCTTCGGACCGGCGGCACCTCGGCTCCGCAGGGCGGCCAGGCCGCCCTCCCGCCAGCGCTTTTGCCAGTCGTGGGCCGACTGGCGGCGCACGTGCAGCAAGCGGGCCACCTCGCTGGGCCCCTTGCCTTGCTCGAACAGTCGGCCGGCTTTGCCCCGGCGTTTTTCCATCGCAGCATGATCTCGTTGTTTTGGCCATGCCTGGCCAAAACACGTGTCAGGCTATTATGCGTGTCTTAATAAATGGTATCTATCGCCAGCGTTCCCCTAACTGATCGGAAACTGGATTTAGCAGGACGGATCATCGAATCACTCAGGGCTTGCGGGGTTGGGGGTTCCAAGGTTTTCTTACCAGCATATAGGAGGTCTAGTATGCCTACCAATCTGCGGTTCGGGTTTGCGGTCGCCAACGTCAAGGACATTGCGAAGGCCAAGCGCTTCTACACGGAGGTCCTCGGGCTCAAGGTTCAACGCGAGGCCCCGAACTACATTCAGTTCGAGAATTTCGCGATCGGCAGTGACAACCCCGGCGCAACCTCGCCGCTTGAGCTCTACTGGCTCGTCGACGACGCCGAGGCCGCGCACCGCGAGATCAGCGCGCGCGGCGCGACGTGTACCGCCGTCGCCACCAAACCCTTCGGCAAAGTCTTCTCCACGAAGGATCCGGACGGCGGCGAACGCTTCGTCCTCGAACTCTCGGCGGCTCGCCCGAGTAAGGCCGTATGAGCCGGCGGTTCGCAGGCTGCGCTTCACCCCCGCCCCTACCTGGCCCGAGACCGTGACGTTCGTCGTCGCGGGCCAGGTGCCCGTCGTGCGAGCGAATGGCGCGCCAGGGTGGTGGAATCCAGCCGAGAATTCGCAGGTGGTAGACTACGGAGTGACCTCACCGCGCCGTGGAAGATTTACGGCGGGCTCGTGTCAGCAGCGTCGAGACCGTCGAAAACGCAACCCCTGTAGCCTCGGCGATGATCTTGTTCGCGTGGCCGCGCTCGGCGAGCGCGAGAATCTCCTGCTCCCGGGATGTGATCCGCTTTTCGCGCACCTCGACCGAGGGCGCAGGCACCGCGAGCGAAAGCGCCCGCAGCTCGCGACGGCTCGCAACACGCAGCTTCCGATAAGCGGTCGTGAGCTGACGTTACTGATAGGATAGGAACTGGATTTAGCTGGTCTGATCATCGAATCACTCAGGGCTTGCGGGGTTGCCTCTGTGAATCGCGATAGTGATAGGATCCATCGGGATGGACCACTCGTTCAGGCGTCAGATCAAGGTAGTGAAATTTCTGCTCCCGCAGCCCGGCTGGCAGAAACCGCCGCTGATACTGATACCATTGCGGAACATAGTAATTGATCGTGGTAAACGACATCCAGTCTGGCCGACATCGGTTGGCGCGTCCGCATACTGGTGCTTGTACGTGCCGAGAGCGCTCTACCCTGCAGATCAACTACGGCCAACTAGCAGCAGTTTTCAAGATCACGTTACGGGCCGCTGCGAAACGCGAGACTATCGAGCCCGGCCCGCGTGGCGCTTCTGCACACCGCAGCCGCAACGCGATTCCTTCGGCGTGCAGTCGACGACCTTGCCGTAGCGATCGACATCGAAGTGACAGCAACGATCGATCGTCCCGCGGATCATTGCGCGGGCGCGTTGCACGCGTGACTTGGCGGCGGAAACAGAAAAACCAAGGCGCTGCGCCAGTTCGACCTGCGAGAGGCCGTCGTAGTTGGTAAGCACGATCGCTTCCCGGTAGATCGGCGGCAGCTCCTGAACGACGCAACGGATGTAGGCCGCGAGTTCTTCGCGAAGCTGCGTCTCTTCGCGATCGAAGGATTCTGGGAGCACTGGAGTGTCGGCAGCGTGCTCGTCTTTGAACAGCTCGGTTGAGCGGGCGGTGCGAAAGTAGTCCGCGACGGTGTTGCGCGCGATTTGAATCAACCAGCCCATCAAGCGGCGGGGATCACGAACTTGGGCGACGCGCTTCTGCACCTTCACGAAAACTTCCTGGGTGAGGTCGTCCGCGGTAGCGGCGTCGGCGACGCGTGAGCCAATGAAGCGGCGGACTGCGGCGCGCAGCTCACCGGCATCCGCGGCCGTGGCGGCTGGACTGGTGGGACCTCTGGCGGGCATGATCATAGGTTGTGCCTGAGTACAACAGGGAGACGGAACGGTCGATCAAAGGACGCAGACTTTCTGCAGAAATCTTCCGGGTGGCAACAAGCCGCGGCAAATCTGCGTCCTTTGGCGGCGGCTCCCGTCTTCCCGGCAATCCTATGAACAACCATTCCCAACTTCCTGTCGCGGTTATTGGAACCGGTCCGGTCGGGCTGGCCGCCGCGGCGCACCTCCTCGAACGCGGCGAGACGCCGCTCGTCCTCGAAGCCGGTCCCGCGGCCGGCGCCTCCATCCGCCACTGGGCGCACGTTCGCATGTTCTCGCCGTGGCGCTACACAGTCGATGCCGCCTCCCGGCGTTTGCTGGAGCGAACTGGCTGGCAGGAGCCGGCCGCCACCGAACTACCGACCGGCGGCGACCTCGTTTCAAAATACCTGGAGCCGCTCGCGACGCACACCGCGTTGCGCCAGCTCATCCACTTCAACCAGCGCGTCACCGCGGTCACGCGGCTGATGACCGACAAGGTTCGCACCAAGGAACGCGAATCGCGTCCGTTTGTGATTCGAACGGTAGCGCCCGACGGCACGCAAAACGAGTATCTCGCCAAGGCGGTGATCGATGCGAGTGGCACGTGGACAAAGCCAAATCCCATGGGTGCGGACGGTCTCCAGCCGATGGGCGAGGAGCATGTTCGCGATCGCATCGACTACGGCATTCCAGATGTGCGCGGTGCGCGCCGGTCCGAGTTTGTCGGAACCACGGTGATCGTCGTCGGCAGCGGGCACTCGGCCTTCAACGCCGTGCTCGACCTTCTCGCCCTCAAGCAGGAGGTGCCGGAAACGCGGGTCGTGTGGGCCATGCGTCGCGCGTCACACGACAAGGTCTTCGGCGGCGGTGCGGCGGACGCGCTGCCGGCGCGCGGCGAACTCGGGCAGCGCGCCAAGGACGCCATCGCCAGTGGTGCCCTGAGTGTCATCACGCCGTTTTCGATCCAGCGTCTCGCGCGTGTGTCGGGCGGACGCGTCCAGGTGACCGGCGAACGGGAGGGCCGCGAACAATCATTGGAGGTGGACCGCATCATTGTCGCGACCGGGTTCCGTCCGGATATCGACATGCTGCGCGAGGTGCGCCTCGAACTCGACCCGTGGCTCGAGTCCACCCGTGCCCTCGGGCCGCTCATCGACCCGAATCTGCACAGTTGCGGGACGGTGCGCCCGCACGGCGCGCGCGAACTCGCACATCCGGAGAAGGATTTCTACATCGTCGGTATGAAGAGCTACGGTCGCGCGCCGACGTTTCTGCTCGCGACCGGCTACGAGCAGGTGCGCTCCGTCGTTGCGGAACTCGTCAGCGATCACGAAGGTGCTGCTCGCGTCGAACTCGACTTGCCAGAAACCGGCGTGTGCGGCCTGCCGGGGTCAGGCGATGCGGTAGGCGAAGGTTGCTGCGGGGTTTCGCCCAAGAAACGGCCCGAAGCAGAGGCAGCGAGCGTTGGCTGCGGATGTGGTGGGGCCTCAGCTGCGCCGGGGCCTGCGACCGCTCCAGTTGCCGCCGCTGAGCCGTCTGGTTGCTGCGGTGGCGCACCGAAGCGGAACGCGAACGCATGTTGCGCGCTCGACGAGGAGAAAAAAGCCGCTGGTGAAGAGGGATGCGGCTGTGTCGCCGGTTCAACCGCAACCAAGACGAAACCAAAGAAGGCAACGGCTTGTTGCGAGTGACCATCGAACACAGAGTGAAACTTCCATGGTGTCTGGCCTGGCGAATCTCCGTCGGGCAGATCGTCTCTTGGGGAATTCTCTATTATGCGTTCACCGTCGTCGTTGGCCCGATGCAGGCGGCGACCGGATGGTCGCGACCGTTTCTCAACGCGGGACTTTCGCTTGGCCTGCTGACGTGGGGCATTTGCGCGTTTCCCGCCGGCGTGTGGATCCAGCGGCGTGGTGGACGTGGCATCATGACGCTGACCTCCGTCGTTGGAGGCGGTGCGCTCGCGCTGATCGGCTTCGCGTCGACTCCCGGGATTTACCTCGTTGCGTGGATCCTGCTCGGCGCGGCCATGGCCGGAGTGCTCTACGAACCGGCATTCGCCGTCGTCACCGCCTATTTTGGTCCGTACTACCGGCGCGGCATTACGCTGGTGACCTTGGTCGGAGGTCTTGCGAGCACGGCGTTCATTCCCCTTGCGCAACTCGCCGTTGAGCAACGCGGCTGGCGCGACGCGCTGATCAGTCTGGGCGTTTTGCAGACGATCGTGTGCGCACCGCTCTATTTCTTCGGGATACCACGGCACCGTGGACGAACGGTAATCGCAAGAGATGCGACCGCGATCTCGACGCACGCACGCGTTGCTGCGTGGTGGATCGAACTTCGTCGCGACATTTCCGATCCGCGCTTTTTTGGGTTGGCGCTGTGGTTTACCGCACACGCGGCGACATTTTCCGGCCTGATCTTTCAACTTGTGCCGATCCTGCAAAACGCACGCGTCCCGACGGCAACGACGCTTCAGGCGATTGCACTGATTGGTCCGATGCAGGTGCTTGGCCGGCTCGCTCTCGCGACGTGGGGCAAGCATCTTGCGACGCTGTGCGTGGGTGGTTGGGCGATGCTCGTGCTGGGAACGTCGCTTGCGCTGATGCTCTTTCTTCATCTGACCCTGGCGTCACTCCTAGCGTTCGCGGTTCTCTATGGTGCGAGCAATGGCGTGATGACGATCCTGCGCGGTACCGCAATCGCCGAACTTTTCGGACGCGAGCGCTATGCCGAACTCAATGGCGCGCTGTCGCTGCCCGCGGTGCTTGCCAAGGCGGCGTCTCCGTTTGCAGTGGCCGCACTATGGACTGCGACCGAGCGCTACGAGTCGGTATTTGCGGCCGGCTTGGCGTTTGTCGTCGTTGGAGTGGTGGGACTGCGCATCGCGAAGCGCGTCCAATCCAGTCGCGAACTTCGAGCGGAGTCGATTTCGGCGACCGCTGTCGGCGAAATCGCGAACTGAAACTCCGCACGCATGACTCGAGAGAATCGCACCAGGCTGAGAGCGGGTGGCCTCATGCTGCTCTGCGTGGCGTGTGCCGTCGTGGTCTTGCTGCGGATCGAGTGCGCGCTGTTCACGAGCGCCTGTGCCCGTCCACGCCGAAATGCGACTCGCAATCCGGGCATCATTGCGGTGAGGGAAACCCGAATTCTAAGGACGCCTCAACCTGCTACGTCTGCTGGAGGGCCTGCCACACGTTTCTCGAAACGAACGCTGCTGCGCTTGTTGTAACATTGGTTTCCGTCGGCTCATCGGTGGCACACTCCGAATTCGAACCGCAACTCACCTATCGGCCGTCGCTACCTCCACCGCGCGCGTTTCCGGTCTGATCAACAACCTGCAACCATCAAGACAACACTACAAATGAAACGTCTCACACTGATCCTCGTCGCCGTTGGTGCTCTGGTTGCGGCCGGATTCGCCGCGAGCAGATCGAACTGATAGGAAACTGGATTTAGCAGGTCTGATCATCGAATTACTCAGGGCTTACGGGGTTGGGGTTTATTTTTGACTTGGAGTGGAGATGCGAGGACTAACAGGCTGCTGAAAAACCCCTGTTTTGATATAGCACGTCTTGTTTTTGTGATTTTCTGCGCCGATTCGAGCTCCCGCGAGGGAGTTTTCGCGCCGATTTCGGCGCGGCCCGCATCGTTTGGCGGCTTC
>JBMOQY010000029.1:0-13373 GCA_049322455.1 Verrucomicrobiota bacterium
TCGTCTCGACATTGATCAGACTCACGAAACTCGGTTGGGAGGGAAGTTGGCCACGCATGTCGCCTGCTTCGACGCAGCGCACCGCACTTTGTTCAATCTCTGTCGGACTTTTTCAGCAGCCTGCTAGTGGTGGATGCACCGTTTCAAGTATACCGGCCGCTGGCCCAGCGCACGCCTTCGTTCGCCACGCTCATGGTGCGAACGTCGTTGCCGCCGGCGACTCTGACCAAGCCGGTGCAGGCGGCCCTGCTGGCCATCGATCCCGACACGCCGGTCACGGACGTTGCGGTCATGGACGAAATTGTCGGACGCAGCATTGCGCAGCCGAAACTGCATTTCGTCTTGTTCGCCGTGTTTTCGCTGCTGGCGGTATTGCTCGCCGGTGTGGGCTTGTACGGACTGGTGGCCTACAGTGTCGGACAACGCACCCGCGAGTTTGGCATCCGCATGGCGCTGGGCCAGCGGCCGTCGAGCTTGGCCGGTCAGGTCATGCGCGAGGGGGCCAGGCTTGTGCTGTGGGGCACCGGCGCGGGCCTGGTGGTAGCGGTGCTCACGGTGCGTTTGCTGCGGAATCTCGTCTATGATGTGCCGCTCTACGATCCGCTGACTCTCGCCAGCGTGATCGTCGTGTTGGCCGGTCTGACGGGGTTGGCGTGCTGGCTGCCGGCCCGGCGGGCGGCGATGGTTGACCCGATGGTCGCGCTGCGGGCGGAATGATACGGAGGGAAATGAATGTGAGTATGCAAGGGTCCCTTTTGAAAATGCTCATCCTCGGCACACTGACGTGCGCGGGTGGTTGCCAGCATGTGCCCAAGGCGACAGACACGGGCAGGAGTTCGTTTGTGGTGGTGGAGCCACGGCGGCCGCCGCCGGCTGTAGCGTCGAAGGAAGCCGCTGAGGTGGTCAGCTCCGAACAATACCGGGAGGCGGAGGCGATCCATCCGCTGGTCATGCCGGTCTATCCGCCCAAGGCGCTGGCGGCGAGGGCGGGGGCGGCGACGATTGGCGTGCATGTGACGGTTGATGCCAGCGGTGCGGTGGTGGACATCCGTCCAAGCCTGCTGGCCGTCAGTGTCACCCCGCCGAAGTTTGCGGATGACTTCCGAAAAGCGGTCGAGGTGGCGGTGCGGCAGTGGAGGTTCAAACCGGCGAGGGTGCTTCATCTCGAGACCGCGACCGAAGGCGGATTCACCTATCAGCGGGTGACGCGCACCGAGACAACCGAGGCGGAGTTCGACCTGGCGTTCACCTTCACTCCGACGGGGAAGGTGGAGACGGGTGCGGCGGGAAAATAGACCGGAGAATCATACGCTTTTTGAGGGAAACCCTTGGTCACAGAGACCACAGAGGTCCGGCATAGAGTGCACAGAGGGTAATCCTCGATCCAAGGGCGAGCCAACTGCTCAGCGGGTCCAAGTTTGCCTGAAATTCATCCAACCCTTGCGGTCTTCTTTCTCCTCTGTGCCGAAACACAGCCTGGCTCATGCAGTTGAAAACCACAGATGCACACAAATGCGCACAGATCGCTCGGACAGAGCAACCAACCAAGGAGAGCGCCGGAGCACTGAATGGTTTCGGTCCCGGGTTCCCAGTCCCTATCCATCTGTGTTCATTTGTGTTTATCTGTGGTTGAACTGAATTGTTCCGGCCCAGTGTTCCCTGTTGCTTATGCCTTGGCTGGTCTGGCTATGAAGTCTTTGGCTAATTTTTCAGCTCGTCGGGCGGGGGCAGGTTGCCGGCGAGGTGCTTGCGGAAGAGGAACGCGGCGAGGGCGGGCATGATCAGCATCGCGCCGAGCATGTTGAAGAGGAACATGAACGCGAGGAGGATGCCCATGTCGGCCTGGAACTTCAGCGCGGAGAACGCCCAGGTGCCCACGCCGACGGAAAGCGCGAAGCCGGTGAACACGACCGAGGTGCCCATGGTGGCATACGACCAGCACACGGCGTCCTCCAGCGAGTGGCCCTCGCGCAGGCGAGCGAGCAGGGCGGAGCAGAGGTAGATGCCGTAGTCCACGCCAATGCCCACGCCGAGCGCGACGACGGGCAGGGTGGAGGTCTTGAGGCCGATCTCGAGGTGGACCATGAGCGCGTAGGCGAGGTCGGAGACGATCACGAGCGGCAGCACGACGCAGAGCGTGGCCTTCCACGAGCGGAAGGAGATCAGGCAGAGCACGATGACCGCCGCGTAGAGCCACATGACCATCGGAAACTGGGCGGCCTCGACGACCTCGTTGGTCGCCGCCATCACGCCGACGTTGCCGGTGGCGAGCTTGAACTTCACGCGGTCGCTCGCGTGCGTGGTGCGGAATGCCTTCACCGCGGCGATCACGCGCTTGATGGTCTCGGCCTTGTGGTCCTGCAGGTAGATCATCACGGGGATGACGCTGCCGTCGTTGTTGAGCAGGCCGGAGGCGGTCTCGACGGGTGAGACGGCCTGGGCGAGGGCGTCGCGGTTGCGCGGGATGACCCGCCACTTGAGGCTGCCCTCGTTCCAGCCGGCGTTGATGGTGCGGGCGTAGTCGGTGAGCGCGAGCGTGGACTGGACGCCCTCGACGTTGCGCATGTGCCAGGCAAAGTTGTCGATCAGGGACATCACGTCGTGCTCGATGACGCCGTTGGGCACCGTTTCGGTGAGCACGGTGATGGTGTCGGCGCCGATGCTGAATTTGGAGGTGATGACCGCGGTGTCGCGGTTGTAGCGGGAGGTCTGGCGCAGCTCGGGCACGCCGGCGTGGAAGTCGCCGATGCGGATCTCCCGGGCCTTGAAGAAGCCGTAGGCCCAGAGGCCGCCGCCGATGAGCACGAGCAGGAGGGCCCAGCGCCCGGTGGTGGCGCGCACGAGGCGCCGCCAGGCGGGCTGAAGGGCGAAGCGGCGGAAATTCACGCGGCGTCGGAAATCCGGCGGCATGGTCGTATAGGACATCAGCACCGGCAGCAGGAAGCGGTCGGTGAGGATGATCAGCGTCACGCCGAGGCTGGCCGTGATGGCGAGTTCCTGGATCACCGGCACCTTGACGAGGTAGATGGTGAGGAAGCCGACCGTGTCGGTGAGGATCGCGATGGTGCCCGGGATGAAGAGGTTGCTGAACGACTCGCGCGCGGCCTTCAGCTCGGTGCCGCCGACGTTGTATTCGTAGCGGAAGGACCGGAGCATCTGCGTGGCGTGGCTGAGCGCGATGGCGAAGACCAGGAACGGCACGAGGATGGACAGCGGATCGATGCCGTAGCCGAGCACATTGAGCAGGCCGAGCTGCCAGACGACCGCGCAGAACGAGGTCAGCAACGGCAGCACCGTGAGCATCAGCGACTGCGAGAAATAATAGAGCAGCACGGCCGAGATGACGAGGGCCACGCCGAAGAACAGCAGCACGCCCTGCGCGCCGTCGCGCACATCGCCGATGACCTTGGCGAAGCCGATGATGTGGACGCTGATCGCATCGGTCTGGAATTTCTCGCGGAAATCCGTCTCGAGGGCGGCGGCGACCTTGGTGTAGTCGAGCGTCCGGCCGGTCTGCGGGTCCACCTCCTGGAGGGAGGCGATGATGGCCGCGCCGGTGTAGTCGTTGGCCACCAGCATACCGAGGCGGCCGGATTTCACGATGTTCTGCCGGACCTTCTCGAAGCCCTCCGGGGTGGGCTGGAAGTCGGCGGGGATGACATTGCCGCCCTGCAAACCCTCCTCGACGACCTCGATGTAGCGGACGTTGGGCGTGAAGATGGACGAGACCTGGGTGCGATCCACGCCCGGCAGGTAGTAAGCCTCGTCGGTGGCGGCCTTCAGCGTCTTGAAGAATTCCGGCGTGAAGATGTCGCCCTCCTTCGCCATGAGCGCGATGACCACGCGGTTGGCGCCGCCGAACTGCGTCTGATAGACCTTGAAGGTCTGGATGTATTCGTGATCGATGGGGAGCTGTTTCGAGAAGCTGGCGTCCACGCGCGTTTGCAGCGCGAACCAGCCGAGCACGGCGGTGACGATGGCGAAACAGGCCAGCGTGAGGTGCCGGTAGCGGAAGATGAACTCCTCGACGCGGCGGATCACGGCGTGAGCGGGCTGCAGGGCGGGATCGCGGCATCGCGCCTGAGGTGCGCAGAATGCGGGTTCATTTTAGGGGCAGTTGAAGGCGGGCGACGCCTTTTTCTCCGGCGACCACGAGGGCGCCATCGGATGTCTCCACCAGAGCGCTGACACCGCCGTTGTATTCCGGAGGCTGCCAGTGGCCGAATGTCGCGCCGTCATCGCGGCTGAGGTGAAAACTGCCGCCCTGGCCGGCCAGCACGACGGTCCCGGACTTCATCCTCAGGCCGGCCATGATGGGCACGGACACGGCGGTTTCCCGCGGGCTCCAGGTTGCCCCTGCGTCGTCCGAGCTGAAGACACGGCCGCGCAGGCCGAAGGCGAGGAGCCTGCCGTCGCCGAGCGGCAGGGTGCCGTAAAGGGAGCCGTCGTAGCCAACCGCGAGCTGGCGCCAGCCAGACCGCGCGTTTGCGGAGGTCAGCAGGGTGCCGGCCTCGCCCGCCACATAGATCGTGTCGGTGGCGGTCGGGGCGATGTGGTTCAGGTGAAGCTCGTCGGGCGGGGCGGCGGCGGGCTGCCAGTTGCTGCCGCCGTCGAGCGTGAGCAGGCTCCTGCCGTAGGCGCCGACCGCCAGGCCGATGCGGGCATCGCTGAAGAAGACGTCGAGCCAGACGGTCTCCAGGTCCTGCCCGGAATCCTGGCGGGTCCAGGTTTCGCCGGCGTCGGTGGTGGCAAGGATCACCCCATCGTGTCCGACCGCCCAGCCGTGCGTGGCGTCGCCAAAGGACACGCCCGTGAGCATGGCGCGGGTGGGCACGACGATCTGCCGCCAAGTGCGGCCCTCGTCGTCGGACAGCAGCACATGGCCGCGGTCGCCGACGGCAGCCAGGCGGCTGCCGGCGCGCGTGACATCGAGGAGCAACGAGCGGACCGCCAGCGGGGCGGGCTCGGAGAATTCGGCGGCGGGAAGGAGGTGGGTGATAGCGCCGATCAACGCGATGAGGGCGCCCAGCCGGCACGGTCCGGCACTGAGGCGGCGGTCCGTGAGCGTCGGGGATTTCGATCGGCGGCCACACACCGCCGCCTCAGCCTGGGGCTGGCGAAACATGCGGCCATCCTGTTTTGATTGGTGCCTCGCGCAAGCCAAAGCACGGCGCATAAAATGAAAAATCCGGCCGGAAAATTGTCCGGCCGGAGATGGTGGTTTTCCGCGCGAACTCAGCGCACGCCTTCCTGGCGGAGCTTGGCGGGCGTGTAGTCCTGCGGCGTGCGCTTCAGGCCGAAGTCATACATCCTGTTTTCGTTGTCGAGGCCGATGGCCAGATAGCGGCCGGCGAGCAGATCGGTGTGCACCTCGAGCGTGCTCCAGAAAATCTGCGCGTCGTAGTAGTTGATGCAGTGGGCTTCGGAGACGCGCCAGAGCTGGCCGCGGCCGTCGTACTGGTCCACGGCGAGCACCTGCCAGCTGTCCTCGTCCACGTAGAAGGTGCGGCGCGAATAGACGTGGTTGGTGCCGGGTTTGAGGGTGGCGTCCACGACCCACACGCGGTGCAGCTCGTAGCGGGTGAGGTCCTGGTTGATGTGCAGCGGCTTGAGGATGTCGGCCACCTTTGTCCCGTCGCTGTGCAGCTTGTAGGAGTTGTAGGGCACGTACATTTCCCTTTTGCCGACGAGGTTCCATTCGTAGCGGTTGGGCGCGCCGTTGAACATGTCGAACTGGTCCGAGGTGCGCATGCCGTCGGCGGCGGTGCCGGGGTTGTCGTATTCGACGGAGGGCGCGAGGCGCACGCGGCGCTGGCCGGCGTTGTAGATCCAGGCGCGGCGCTTCTCCTTCACCTGGTCCATGGTCTCGTGGACGACGAGGATGGAACCGGCGAGCCGGGCGGGCGCGGTGACGGCCTGCTTGAAGTAGATGAGCACGTTCTGGGCGGCGAGTTCCTGCGCCAGTTGATCCTCGGGAATGTCGTCGCGACAGTAGTTGAAGAGAAACTCGTCGGTGAACTGCACGAGATTGTAGCTGCCGTCGCGCTGGGGCGCGGCCTGGCCGATGAAACGCTCCGCGGCGACGCCGCGGTAGCGCACCAGGAAGTTCCAGATCACCTGCAGGCCGTTCTCCGGCTGGGTGAAGGGGATGCCGACGACGCAGCCCGTGATGCCGTTGCCGCCCTCGGTGAGGGCGGCGGTGGTGGCGTAACGCTTTGTGGCGTCATAAACCCGTTGCGGGTTGGAGGCCGTGCGGTGGGACCGGTAAACCGGAATCTTGTAGCTCGGATAGGCCTTGAGGAGCGCCTGCTGGCCGGCGGTGAGCCTGTCGGCGTATTGCGCGGCGTTGGCGGCGGTGATGGTGAACAGGGGCTGCTCGCCCGCGAACGGATCGGGGTGGTGCATGCCGGGCTGGTAACCGGCGGGGGGCGTGGTGAGGCCGCCGGTCCAGGCGGGGATGGAGCCGTCGGCGTTGCCGGCCCTTTCCCCGCCGAGCGGGGTGAGGTCGGCGCCCAGGCGGGCGGGGTCGGCGGCGAGGAGCGCCGTCACCGAAGACAGAAAACAGAGGACGGAGGACAGACGGGAAGTCGTTTTCATGGGGTCGTGAGGCGCAGGTTAGAACGAATACTTCAGCGTGGCGGAGACGTAATCACGGTCGCCGAGCAGATTGTAGCGGCCGGCGCCGCCGAAATTCACGTAGCGAAGCTCGACGGCCCACGCGTTCTGGTAGGTGAAGTCGGCGCCGAGGGTGATCGTCTTGCGTCCGTGCAGGAAGTTGCCGAGCGGGAGCGGGGTGTTGCCGCCGACATCGTGGGCGAAGACGACGAGCGGCGAGACATTCACGCCGGCGAAGACGTTGGTGTAGTCGAGGCGGCCGACCAGTTGGTAACCCCAGGAGAAGTCGTCGGCGAAGGCCGCGGAGGGCTCGGAGAGCGGCGCGATGCCGGCGGGGTTGCTGCCGGAGCCGTTCATGTAGGCGATCTCGCCGCCGACGAAGGTGCCGGGAGCGTCGTAGCGGAGGACACTCTTGGCGGGCAGGTCGGCGCGCACGAAACCGGCCTCCGCGATCAGCGTGGTCTGCGCGGCGCCGAGGATGCCGCGGCCGACCTTGGTGGCGGTGAGCTGGCCGGTCCAGACCTTGTGCCGGCGCCAGCCGCGGACGTAGGTGTTGAGCTGGCCGGCGTAGCTGCCGAGCTGGTTGTTGGCGCCGTAGAGCGGGTTGATGGAGGAGAGGGCGGCGAAGAGTAGCTCGACGTCGTCCGCCTGCAGGGGCTGGTTGGCGCGGTAGCTCAGCTCGCCCTGCAGCGCGACGCCCCTGATGCTGGTGTTGAAGCTGGCGCCGACGAGATGGACGTCCTTGGGGAACTCGATGAGGTAATGGGCGGTTTGCGCGGAGGTGAGGAAGCCGATGGTGCGGGCGCCGGCGGCGATCTGGGCGGCGGCGGGGTAGAACGGCTGCATGCTGGCGGGCAGGGCCGAGGAGGGCACGCCGGTGAGGGCGGCGCCGAGCAGGGTGGTGAGTGCGGTGGAGGTGCCGGCGCCGAAGACCGGAATCATCGCCGGCACGAGGCTCGTCTGCGCCAGGCTGGCGGCCGTGGACTGCACGAGCGCGGCGCTGATGGGCGAGGCCGGCGTGCGGGCCGAGATGACCGGCAGCCGGCTGTGGTAATTCAGATAATAGAGGCCGAATTCGGTGCTGTTGAGGCGCTCGGCCAGCCAGCGAAGGTTCACGCCATACTGGCCCTGATCGTCCGGCTCGTTATCAGGACCGCGGTTGACGGAACCGAGCGCGGCACTGTCGGCGATGGCGCCGAAGCCGAGATAGACCTTGGAGCCGCCCTTGGCGACGAAATCGTTGGTGCTGAAGTAGGTGCCGGGCGGATCCACGCGCGTCCGCTCCCAGCCGAAGAGGTAGAAGGCCTCGAGTGAAAGGGTGTCCGTCAGGTTGACCGAACCGGAAGCCATCGAGAGCGGACGCAACGCCTCCTTCAGCTCGGAACCGGGGGTGCGGAGCTTGGCGACGTCGATCGGGTTGATCGAATTGATGCCGTTGGGGATGAAGGTGCTCTCACCCCAGCTCAGCACTTGGCGGCCGAAACGCAAGGTGGCGGGCAAGGAGCCGAGGTCGGCCTTGAGGTAGAGATAGGCGTCGAGCAGTTCGCCGCCCTCGGCCACGATATCGCGGGCCTCGCCGTTGAGCTGGGTGCGGTCGCGGTTGCTGTTGGAGTTGACGAAGTCGTTGAAATAATAGCCGCGCACGAAGACGCCGGCGTTGCGGTAGTCGAGCTGGAGATCGTGGTTGGCCTTCACGAGGAAGGACGACATGCCCTGGCGGTAATTGAGGTTGCCGTCGTCGGCGTTGACCGAGCGTTGCAGACCGCCGGCGGTGAGGCCGTAGTATTGGCGGTCGGGATCCTGCAGGCGGTAAAGGCCGCCGGCGGACAACGTGGTGTCGAAGCTGCCTTTGACTTCGCCGATTTCGAAGACGAACGCGCGGGCGGCGGGGCCGGTGCCGGCGAGCAACAGTGCGGCCAGCGCAGGGCCGCCCAGGCGATGAACGGGAACAGGGCGTAGGTTCATAGGGGGAGGTCGGGAACACTGACGAGCCTCGGGGTGGAGGCGGGTGGGGTAGTCGGCAGGGCGTGGCCTGTTTATGACATGGCGGATGAAGCGAGGAGTTGGCCGTGAACACAAGTTCTAAACGGTTCGGCGTTCCGGCGGCCGATTTCCCCCTTTGACGTGCGCGCCGAAACGGCAAGTTTCGCCATGTGGACGCCGCATCGCACATCCATGTCAAGGGAGCCCGCGAGCACAACCTCCGGAATCTGGAGCTGCGCATTCCGCGCGGCCGGCTCGTCGTGCTGACCGGCCCGAGCGGCTCGGGCAAGTCGTCGCTCGCCTTCGACACGATCTACGCGGAGGGTTACCGCAAATACATGGAGAGCCTGTCCGCGCAGGCCCGCCAGGTGCTCGAGCAGCTCAAGCGGCCCGACGTGGATTTCATCCACGGCCTCTCGCCCGTGCTGGCCATCGAGCAGCGCACGGGCGGCGGCTCGCCCCGCAGCACGGTCGCCACCGTGACCGAGGTCGCCGACTACGCGCGGCTGCTGTGGGCGCTCTGCGGCGAGCAGCGCTGTCCCCGGGACGGCGGCCGCGTCGTGAAACGCTCGGTCGACGACTGCCTCGACCAGCTTTTCCGCGACGCGCCCGGCGAACGCGCCATCCTGCTCGCGCCGTGGATGACCGCCAAGCCCTCGGTGTTGCGCGACGAGCTGCCGCGCCTGCGTCAGCGCGGTTTCCAGCGCGTGCGCATTGCCGGCGAGATCAAGCCGCTCGACGAGCCGAAGCTCGTGCCCAACGGCGCCGAGGCGATCCCCGTCGAACTCGTGGTGGACCGCGTGGTCGTCGCCGCGGACCAGCGCAGCCGCCTGGCCGACTCGCTCGAGCTGGCCTTTCGCGAGGGCCAGAACCGCGTGCTGGTGCTCGCGCAAAGTTCGTCCGATGCGCCCTGGCGCGAAATCCACCTCAGCCAGAGCCTGAGCTGCGTGAACTGCGGCGACGTCTTCGAGCCGCTCACGCCCCGGCATTTTTCCTTCAACCATGCCGAGGGAGCGTGTCCGGAATGCGGCGGGCTCGGCCGCAAGCTGGCCTTCAGCGAGGAGCTGGTCGTGCCCCGGCCGGAGAAATCCGTGCGCGAGGGCGCGATCAAGCCGTGGCGCATCGGCGGCAGGAACCTCATCATCCGCCACAACGCGATGCTCAAGCAACTGGCCGAGCAACTGCCCTTCGCCGCGGAGACGCCCTGGCAGGATCTGCCGGAGGAAACGCGGCGCACGCTGCTGCACGGGGCGGGGGAGCGGCTGTTCAGCTTCCGGCTGCGCCGCACGCAGAAGGCCGAGACGAGGCCGTTTCCGGGCGTGCTTGCGCTGCTTGACGAATCGCGCCGCGAGTCGCGCAGCGACGGCTACCGCGCGCGGCTGGCGACCTTCATGGCGAGCGGCGACTGCCCGTCCTGCCACGGCCGGCGCCTCAACGCCCGCAGCGCGGCGGTCCTGGTGGGTGCAGGGGCGGCGCTTGTCGCCGGACCGCAATCCCCCAGCAGCCTGCCGGCATGCGCCAACCCTGCAGGCCTCGGCTTCGCCGATTTCCTCCGGATGGACATCCGCGCGGCGCTCGCCTTCATGCGCGGCCTGCCCGCGGCGCTCCCAGGCACCGATGCTGTGCGCGAGGTGCTCGACGGGGTCACCCAGCGTCTGCGCTTCCTCGACGAAACCGGCCTCGGCTACCTCACGCTCGACCGGGAATACGCCACACTTTCCGGCGGCGAAGCCCAGCGCGTGCGGCTCGCCACGCAGCTCGGCATGGGGCTGGTCGGCGTGATCTATGTGCTCGACGAGCCCAGCATCGGCCTGCACCCGCACGACAACCAGCGGCTGCTTGCCACCCTGCGCGAGCTGCGCGACCGCGGCAACACGGTGCTCGTGGTCGAGCATGACGCCGACACGATGCGCATCGCCGACGAACTCATCGAGCTCGGACCGGGTGCGGGCACGGAAGGCGGACAGCTCCTTTTCCAGGGCTCGCCCAACGAGTGCGCCAAGCTGCCGCCATCCGCTTCGCGCACCGGCGCCTACCTGGCCGGCAAACTGGGTGTCGTGAAGGACGCCAAAACGAAGGAACCCGACGGCCGCTGGCTGGTGGTGCAGGGCGCGTCCGAGCACAATCTGAAGGACGTCGAAGCGCGGTTCCCCGTCGGCCTGCTGACCTGCGTCACGGGCGTTTCCGGCTCGGGGAAGAGTTCGCTGGTGAACGACATCCTCGCCGCCGCGGCCGCGCGGAAGCTCAACGGCGCGAAGACCCTGCCCGGCCGCCATCGCGGCCTGGCGGGTCTGGAGCACTTCGAGAAGGCCGTGCAGGTGGACCAGGAGCCCATCGGGCGCAGTCCGCGCTCGAATCCGGCCAGCTATGTCGGCCTGCTCGACCTGTTGCGCGAGCTCTTCGCGAAGCTGCCGCTGGCCAAGGTGCGCGGCTACAAGGCGAACCGTTTCAGTTTCAACGTGCGCGGCGGCCGTTGCGAGCGCTGCCAGGGCGACGGCCAGATCCGCCTCGACATGCAGTTCATGGCCGATGCCTACGCCCCGTGCCCGAGCTGCGACGGCCGGCGCTTCAACCGCGAGACGCTCGAGGTGCGCTACCACGGCAAGAGCATCGCCGACGTGCTCGACCTCACGGTGCGCGAGGCGCTGGAGCTGTTCCGCGCGCATCCGCGCATCGTGGAAAAGCTGGCCACGCTCGACGCCGTCGGTCTCGGCTACCTGCAGCTCGGCCAGTCGGCCACCACGCTTTCGGGCGGCGAGGCCCAGCGCATCAAGCTCTCGCTCGAGCTCAGCAGGCGCGAACAAGGGACCACGCTCTATCTTCTCGACGAGCCCACGACGGGGCTCCACTGGACCGACATCCAGCGACTCACCGATTTGCTCTTCAAGCTGCGCGATGCCGGCAACACGCTTGTCGTGATCGAGCACAACCTCGATGTCATCCGACTGGCGGACTGGCTCATCGACCTCGGACCCGGCGGCGGCCCCGCCGGCGGCGAGATCGTCTATGCGGGACCGGTGAAGGGCATCGCAGCCGAGTCCCGGTCGCTGACGGGGAAGGCGTTGCGTGGATAGGCCGATCCTGCCGCCGCCGCCGAGGCTATGGCGGCGGGCCGGATGGGCCCGATCAGACCTGCTCAAGGTCCCAAGCCCGTAGCGGGCCGCTGCTCGCCTGGACGACGCGCCCTACCTGCCGGAACTTCCTGCAACTTTGCCACGGCGCGGCGTGTTCTGGGGCAAGACGACGCCCCGCCAACCTCAACCCCCATGCCCTTCATGAAATCCTTCCGCCTTCTTGTCGCCGCCGCCGGGATGGCCGCGGCTTTGTCCGCCCCGTCCTTCGCCGCCGACCCAGAGCCCGGTTACGTGGACATCGGCCAGCTCATGCCCTCCGCCAAGGGCGAGTTTGTCGAGGTCAACCTGTCGCCCGGCCTGCTCAAGTTTGCCGCCAAGATCGCCTCCAAACAGGAGCCCGAGGCCGCCGAGCTCATCGGCAACCTCCGCCGTGTCCGCGTCAATGTCGTCAGCCTGGACGACTCCAACCGTCAGTCCACGACCGGGCAGATCGAGTCCGTGCGCGCCAAGCTCGAATCCCAAGGTTGGACACCGATGGTCACCGTCCGTGAAAAGGAAGGCGGCGACAATGTCACCGTCCACGCCAAGCAGAAGAGCGACGACGTGATCGAGGGCCTGGTGGTCACCGTGCTGAGCGAGAAGGGCGAGGCCGTCTTTGTGAACATCGTCGGCACCATCAGCGCCGACCAGATCGCCACCATCGCCGAGCAGTTCGACATCGAGCCACTCCGGCACGTGAAGGTGAAGATGCACAGGCACCACAAGCGCGACAAGGATGCCGGGTCTGACAAGGACGAAGCCTGAAATCCGGGATTGGAAATGTGGGAGCGGCTTGAAGCCGCGACCGGGCATCCGCGAGTCAGGAAGTCGCGGTGCAAAGCCCCCGCACCCGATCCCCCAAGCACCTGTTTTCCGTGAATGACCCTCTTGCACCTCCCGTCTCCAAATCCGAGCGCCGCCTCGCGCGCTGGCTGCTGGTCGGCCTGCTCCTCTTCGTCACTCCCATTGTCGTGGCCGGGGTTGGCGCGGCCTCGATGTTCCGGCTGAGCCGTGACGCCGCGATGCTGCGCAGGGAGGTCATGGCCGCCTCCGATTCCGATTGGAACACCAAGGTCCAGGTCAGCGTGGGCTGGTGCACCCTCGCCACCGCTCGCACCGTGTTGCGCTTTGTCGAACACGAACACGCGGACGACGCGCGGCTGGCCCTGAGCGTCGTGCGCCGCGCGAGCGTGGGTGTGTATCAACGGGTGGGACGGGCCGGGGAAATGTCGCGGGAGCGGCTCTTCGCCGAACTCGACCGCCGGATGGGCGCCCGGGGCTGGAGCCGGATGATCGGGGTGCTGGACCACGGCGAAACCGTGCTGGTCTATGCCGCCGATGACATCGCCTCCGGCGGCCGCCTCGACCTCTGCGTGGCCGTCGTGGACGGCGACGACATGGTCGTGGTCTCGACCCGGGTGGACGCCGACAAGCTCATGGAGCTGGCGGAAAGACACCTGCCCGAAGGCGGATTGCGCGAGAAGGTAAAGGACGCGAAAATCAGAATCTGACCACGGAAGACCAGCCGTCGCCGGGCCTAGCAGGCTGCTGAAAAAGTCCGACAGAGATTGAACAAAGTGCGGTGCGCTGCGTCGAAGCAGGCGACATGCGTGGCCAACTTCCCTCCCAACCGAGTTTCGTGAGTCTGATCAATGTCGAGAC
>JBMOQY010000030.1:0-106816 GCA_049322455.1 Verrucomicrobiota bacterium
CCGGGAAGAGGCTTGGTCGGGACTACACGCCGTTTTCACGCAAGCGATCTCGCCCACGCAACAACTTGCGCGCCGCCCTTACCCCAAAAAACCCGAAAAATAGCTCCAGTAGCGGAAGTCGGGCTAGGGGCTGGCACGCGAAGGCGCAGCAAGCTGCACCCCTACCAGGATGACGGCGGGATTCGGAGATCCCGCCCTACAGCAAAAGACCCGCAGAACTGCGGGCCCGAAAGCTTACGGCTTAAAGCTCAAAGCTTATCGCTTCACGCGATCTTCTTCGCGGCGGCCTGGGCCTTGAGGCAGAGTTCGGCGGCCTTGAAGGCGTGGGCCTGGGTCATGGCCTTCTCGGTGCGGTGGAGGCAGTCGAGGATCAGCTCGCCGAAGAACCGGAAACCGACCTGGCCGTCCACGTTGAGGTAGCGCTCGCCGTGCTCGTCCACGATATAGACGTTGTCGCCCTTCCTGTCGCGGCCGACGTCCACGTATTTGCGGAGCTCGATGTAGCCCTTCTCGCCGAGGATGATCGTGCGGCCGTCGCCCCAGGTGCTGAGGCCCTTGGGCGTGAACCAGTCCACCCGGACGTAATTCGTGGCGCCGTTGTTGCCGAGGAGGCTGGCCTCGCCGAAGTCCTCCAGGCCCGGCTTGTCGGGATGCGCATGGTTGGCGACGGCGGCGTGCATGACGGTGGCGTCGGTGGCGCCGGAGAAGGTGAGAAACTGCTCGAACTGGTGCGAGCCGATGTCGCAGAGGATGCCGCCGTAGCTGTCGTGGTCGTAGAACCAGTCCGGCCGGCCCGTGCCCTCGCGGTGCGGCCCGAGGCCGAGCACCTGGATGACGCGGCCGATGGCGCCCTGCTGCACGAGGTCGGTGGCGAACATGGCGGACTCCACGTGCAGGCGTTCGCTGTAATAGACCATGTATTTTTTGCCGGTCGCGGCGGCGACCCTCCGGGCCTCGTCGAGCTGGGCGAGCGTGGTGAAGGGGGGTTTGTCGGTGAAGTAGTCCTTGCCGGCCTGCATCACGCGGCAGCCGATGGGACCGCGGCGGTTGGGGATGGCGGCGGTGGCGACGAGCCGCACCTCCGGGTCGGCGAGAATCTCGTCGAAGCTGGCGGCGACCTTGGTGCCGGGGAACTTCTCGAGGAAGGCGGCGAGCTTCTGCGGGTCGGGTTCGTGCACCCATTTGAGCGTGGCGCCGGCTTCGGTGAGGCCGTTGCACTGGCCGTAGATGTGGCCGTGGTCGAGATAGGCGGCGGCGAAGACGAACTCGCCGGCCTTCACGACGGGGTTGGGTTTGCCCTTGGGGGCGTAATTCATGCCGTCGGCTTTCTGGGTGCTCATGGCGGGAGGAGTCTGGGCGGAGGAGGAAACGGCGACGGTGGCGGCACCGGCGGCGAGGGTTTTGAGAAAATGGCGGCGGGGCAGGTCTTGCATGACAGGGTGGGGTTGATCGGGGGCGACGCCAATGCGGAACTAATCGAACAGTTTGGGCGAGAGCGATGGTGTTGGACAGTTAAACAGCGGGAGCCCTGGGTTTGTTGGCAGACGAGGGATTTGCCGGAGCGAGTTCATCCTTCCGCACCCCGTCCTGCGGGCCCCTTCTTCAGAGGGATCTTCGCAGGCGGTTGTTTGGGGTCCCCTCTGGAGAAGGGTGGCGCGGAGCGACGGGTGTGTGCCGGGTTTCAGCGTGGATGCGCGTCAGTCCGCCTCCACCGTCGCGGTCGCCGGCCGGGCGTAACCCTGCCAGCAGGCCTCGAGCAAGGCGCGATCGGGGGCACCGTCGGCCACGATGAAACGGTAGCGGGCGACGTAGGGGCGGCCGGGCTCGATGCGCCATTCGCCGAGCTGCGACGGCGCGAAGCAGACAAACGGCTCATGGGGATGCAGGCGCAGCGGCTGGGGCGCCCGGAAATTTTCGGGGTGGCCGAGGATGCCGATGCCGGCGAGCGCGCCGTCGATCCGCCCGCCGATGTGCACCCAGCGGGCGCGGCTGGTGTTGCCCTTCACGCGGTCGGTTTCGCCCTCGGAGGTGAGAAAGAACGCCTGATCGGCGCCGTTCCACTGGTCATGGCCGCGGAAGCCGAGACCGCCGTAGTGATACTCGGGCAGGAGGAGCGGATCGGGTGTGGCGCAGTTCTGGGTGATCACCAGATCGAAGACGTGCATCGGCTGCGCGGCGCCGGGCACTTCATAGACGGTGACTTCCCAAATCTCGTCGAGGGCGGTGACCGGTGACGGGGCGGACAGGTCAATCTGGCGCTGGCGCGCGGTGAAGCCACCGTGGACCGGGCCGCTCCAGGTGCGGTCGAGCGCGGCGAACTCCACCTTGCCGGTGAGCTGGCCCATGTTCCAGAAGTCGGGCTCGCGCCCTTGGAATCTGGTCTTCGTCCACGGCGCCCAGATGCCGTGGTGATGCAGGTGATTGGACGGGTAGCTGGCGGTGATGGCCGTGCCCGCGGGCGTGCGAACCGGATGGAGGTGGCCGCTGCGGAGGTATTTCCTGTCCACCTTGTCGTTGGGCAGCGGTTCCACCGCCGTCCAGCAGTCGAGCACCGGCTGGCCACCGGCGGAGAGTTTCACCTGCGTGGCGGTTTGCTCGGCGCGCACGGCGGCGGGCCGGGCTGGCGCGGCGGCCAGCAGGAAGACGGGCGACTCGCCGGCCTTGATCCGCGGGACGACGAAACGTGCGGTGCCGTCGGCCCCGACCTGCACGGGCAGTGCGCCGCCGGAGCCGGTCAAGGCGGCGTCGCGCGGAGCGCCGGCGGGGAGCGGAAACGACACGACCACGGCGGCACGGTCCGTGTCGGCCGCCATGACGGTCACGCGCCAGGAGGCCGCCGCCAGGGCGAAACCGGGCAGAATGGCGAGGAGGGTGAGCAGACGGGGCAGGGAGTGCATGGGATGGTGAATCGGAAGTGGCGCGGGGGCGTGGCTGGTCCGGGTCCGAGGGCGCGCACAAGGCGCGCTCCTATTCCGGCAGCGGCCTGCCGCGCGTCTCGGGGGCGAACCAGATGAGAATCAGGCCGGCCACATAGACCAGGGAGATGACGGCGCCGGCCTGGGCGTAGCTGCCGTGGAAGGTCTGCATGAGCGAGCCCATCTGGAGCGCGCCGACGGCGGCGAGGATGCGCCCGGCGTTGAACGACAGGCCCTGCGCGGTGGCGCGCACGCGCGTGGGGAAGATTTCGGGCAGGTAGAGCGGCATCCAGCCGTAGAAGGCCGCGGTGATGGCGCCGACGACGAAGGTGAGCGTGAGGAACGGCGCGCCGTAGCTGCCGATGCCGCGGAACAGCCACGCGCAGGTGAGCAGCGAGCCGAGGCAGAGCAGGAAGTAGGCGGGGCGGCGGCCGAGCAGGCCGCCGAGCCACGCGCCAATGAGGCAGCCGACGACGGAGCCGAGGGCGGAGAGCGCCTGGGTGTAGGCCTTGGCCTTCGGCAGGGCGGAGCCGGCCATCTGGTCGGCCCAGAGCGGCAGCCATTGCACCGAGCCCCAGGTGCCGATGAGGGCGACCGAGGCCAGCAGCGTGGCGAGGAGCACGGGCCGGAGCAGCGCCGGGTTGGAGAAAATCTCCTTCATCGGCTGCGTGGGCTTCGCGGCGGCGGCGTGCTGCCAGCGCGCGGACTCCGGCACGAAGAGCCGGATGATGAAGGTGAGTGCCGCCGGCACCGCACCCACCAGCACCACGTAGCGCCAGCTCTGCTGCGTGACGGCGAAGAACATGCCCACGCACGCGATGAGCGCGAAGCCGACATTGGCCGCGGCGCCGATGACGCCCGCGAGCATCGGCCGGTGTTTCTCGGGCCAGACCTCCATCACGAGCGCCACGCCCAGGGCCCACTCGCCGCCCATGCCGAGCGCGGCGATGAAGCGCAGCACGGCGAGGTGCCAGGGCTCCGCGGCGAAATAGACCGCGCCCGTGAAGAGAGAGTAGCACAGGATGGCCATGCTCATCGCACGGACGCGGCCGATCTTGTCGCCGAGCCAGCCGAAGACGAGGCCGCCGGCGGCGGCACCGAGCAGGAAGGTGGCGGTCACCCAGCCCATCCAATGGCCGACAAACCGGTCGTCCACGATGCCGGAGGCGGCCTGCATCTGCTGGAGCGCGGGGCGGGCGATGAGCGGGAAGATGCCCATCTCGAGGCCGTCGAACATCCAGCCGAGGAAGGCGGCGAGCAAGACCATGCCGCGGCCTTGGCCGGCGGCCTGGGCATGCGGGACGGGTGAAACGGGTGGGGTGGTGACTTGGGTCATGGGGCGGGGAGGGCGTGGGATGACGGAGAACGGGAAATGGGCCGGGCCGAGGGGCGGATGCTTTATGCAATCAAGCGCGGCATCGGCAGGGCGGGATCGCTGGTCCCACCCGGCCATGAGCGGGGAAAACCTTCATACCTTCACCGCCTGGCCCGTCTTGGCCGATTCGTAGATGGCGTGGACGAGCGCGACGGCCCGGCGGCCCTCGCGGGCGCCGATGGCGGGCGGGCGGTCGGCGCGCACGGCTTCGACGAGGTCGCCGATCTGCCGCAGGTGCCCGGCGAGCGAGATGCCGCCGGGCGTGCCGGCGCCGGAGCCGAGGGCGTCGTCACGCTTCGCATGGCGGATCGCCTCGTCGCCCGGCTCGGCCTGGACGAAGTCCCATTTCACGATGGTGTCGTCCTCGAGGGCGAGGGAGCCGTGCTCGCCGCAAAGCTCGATGCGGCGGGACCAGCCCGGCCAGAGCGCCGTGCTGGCTTCGATCGTGCCGAGCGCGCCGTCGGGATAGAGCAGGGTGGCGACGGTCGTGTCGTCGGCCTGGATGCCGGTGTGGACGCGGCGGGTGAACCGGCCCGAGACCTCGGCGGGCAGGCCGGCGAACCATTGGAGCAGGTCCACGCCGTGGATGGCCTGGTTCATGAGCGCCCCGCCGCCGTCGAGTTCCCAGGTGCCCTTCCAGGCGGTCTGGTAGTAATCGGCCGTGCGGTGCCATTTCACATAGGCGCTGGCCAGCACGAGGCGGCCGAGGCGGCCGGCGTCGAGGGCGGCCTTGACCTTCTGCGCGCCGGCGCCGAAGCGGCCCTGGAAGATGGCGGCGACCTTCACGCCGTGCTGCTCGGCGGCGGCGATGATCGCATCGCAGCGGGCGGGCGTGATCTCCAGGGGTTTCTCGACGACCACGTGCTTGCCGGCGCGGATGGCGGCGAGGGCGGGACCGAGATGCGCGCCGCTGGGCGTGGTGACATTGAGCACATGGACGTCGGCGCGAGCGACCATCTCCTCCACCGTGGCCGTGATGACGGGGATGTGGTGTTTGGCGGCAAAATCGCGGCCGCGATCGGCCGAGCGGCTGACGACGCCGACGAGCCTGGCGCCGGGGGTCCGGGCGATGGCCTGGGCGTGGTAGCCGGCGATCATGCCGGTGCCGACAACGGCGAAACCAAGGGGGGAAGGCATCAGGAAGGATGAAGGATGAAGCAGGAAGGCAGAAGCAGGTTGACCCCGAAATAGCCGGAGCAGACGGAGAGGATTGCAAACACAGAGAACACAGCAGAGGTCGCAGGGAGGGCGCCGGCGAGGTGTTCGGCGACGGTTCCGGGCTTGGCGGTTTTTTTTGGGGGAGCCATGGGGTCACGTGGATATAACCCCGCCGGCACAAGCGTCAAATGCCGCCTTGGCCTCATGCCTTGCGCGGCCTGCTTCGGGTCTGTCCGTGGGAGCGCGGCTCGAGCACGCCCTTCGCGGGCGAACAAGCTTACCCGCCGGCGGCGGCGCCAAAGGCGACCAGGGGTCCGCCCCTGCAATCACCGTCGTCTGGATCGCATGGTCTTTTGCTGCCGGCAGAGGGGGAGGACAATCTCGGGGCAGGGGCAGGCGGCCCGGCTCCATCTTCACCCGGCGGACTGCGCGTTTTCCGGCAGCGCGCCGTCGCTGCGCTCGATCATGCGCGCGAGATAGGCCTGTTCGGGGCCGACCTGGGCGAGGCTGAGCGCCTTGCGAAAGTTCCAGGCCGCGGCCTGGTGGTTTTTCAGGCGCCAGTGCAGTTCGCCGGTCACGGTGTAGAGCAGGTAGTGCTGGTCGAGTTTCTCGCGCTGCGGGATCGCCGCGAGCGCATCCAGTCCCGCCTGCGGGCCGTGCAGGTGGGCGACGGCCACGGCACGGTTGAGCGCCACGACCGGCGAGGGCTTGAGCCGCATCAGCTCGTCGTAATGGAACAGGATTTTCCCCCAGTCGGTCGAGGCGTAGTCCGGCGCGAGGCAGTGCAGCGCGGCGATGCCGGCCTGCAGGTGGTATTCGCTGATTTCCGTGCCCTGCGCGGCGTGGCCGAGATGCAGGAGGCCCTGGGCGATGAGCCGCTGATCCCACTTGCCGCGGTCCTGGTCGTCGAGGCGCAGCAGGCCGCCGTGTTCGTCGAGCCGGGCGGGGAAGCGCGCGGCGGTGAGCAGCATCAGCGCCAGCAGGGCGTGGCTGCGCGGGGTGCGGCCGGCGGGGTGGGCGAGGAGCAGCGAGGCGAGCCGGATGGCCTCCTGGCACAGGTCCTCGCGCAGCAGCCGGTCGCCCGACGAGGCCTTGTAGCCCTCGTTGAACAGGAGGTAGATCGCGGCGAGCACGCCGTCGAGCCGCGGGGCGAGGTCCCCGCCCTCGGGCAGCTCGAAGCCGATGCCGGCCTCGGCGATGCGCTGCTTGGTGCGGGTGAGCTGCTTCTCGATGGCGGCCTCGGTGGCGAGAAAGGCGCGCGCGATTTCGCCGGTGCTGAAGCCGCAGAGGATCTTCAACGCGAGGATGACCTGGGCGTCCGGCGCGATGGCCGGGTGGGCGCAGACGAACATCAGGCGCAGGGCGTCGTCGCGGATTTCCTGCGTCGCCTCCCAGGCGACGGCCGGCGTGGCGGTCATCTGCTCGTGGTGCGTGCTGATGGCGACCTCCTTGCCGGTGGCCATCCTGCGGTGGCGGAGGACGTCGCGGGCGAGGTTCATCGCGACCTGTGTGATCCAGGCGGAGGGATTGGCCGGCACGCCGCCCATGGACCAGGTGCGGAGCGCACGGAGCATGGCCTCCTGCGCGACATCCTCGGCGAGGGAAAGGTTGTGCACGCCGAGCAACCGCACGAGCGCGCCGTGCAGGCGGCCCTTTTCGTGGCGGAAGAAGTGCTCGACCAGCTGGGCGGGTTGGGGGGCGGCTGCCTTTGTCGGGTCGCTCCTTGGGCCGAACTGGGAGGCCGCTGCACGCGACAACCCGGCATGGGGATTCCGGGCCACGGGGGAATCAGGCTCCGGCCGACGCCGGCACCGTCCTGGTGTTTACGCCGAGGTGGCAGTGCGGGGTCATTTCGCGGACCTCGATGAGCATGCCGTATTCGAGGCCAGGATGGCGTTGCGCGATCGCGGTGGCCTCGGCGAGGCCGCTGACCTGCAGGGCCACGAAACCGCCGACCGCCTCCTTGGCTTCGGGGAACGGGCCGTCCACGATGCGCGAGCCGCCGGGGCCGGCGACGATGCGGGTGGCTTCCTCGAGCGGCTGGCCGATGGTGGCCTTGCCCTGGGCGACGAGCGTCTCGAACCAGGCGTTCCAGCGGCCGACGAGTTCCTGCTGCTGGCCGGCGGAGAGATGCCGGTAGTTCTCCGCGCCGGTGTTGCGGAAAATCAGCATGAACGGGATGGAGGCGGGGGCGGGAGAGGTGCTCATGGCGTGGAGAGTGCGGGGGTTCATACCTTACGACGAATCACCCGCGGCCGGAAGGACAGAGTTTTTCGGATTCTTCGCGCCCAAGCTGGGAAAACCACGAATGCACATGAACGGACACAACGAATTCTGACGACCAAGGCGGTTTGGTCCTGATGATTACAGATGGCCAGGGGTTCCCCTTGCCGCCCCGAGGGGAATACCTTTCAGCCGATACGGGATGTTCGCTGATCCGAGATTCAATCCGGGGGCGAATCATTCGTGTCTCTTCGTGTGCATTCGTGGTTGCCATGAAAAGCGCAGGGGGTGTGTCCGAAACCGCCCGGGTGGTTCGTCGATGGGTTGAACCGCCCTTCATCCACCCACCCAAGGAGTCTCCCCCATGCCCCAATACGTTGACGGTTTCGTCATTCCGGTCCCGCGCAGGAAACTCGCGCTCTACAGGAAGATCGCCACCCAGGCCGCCAAGGTCTGGCACGAATACGGGGCGCTCGATTACAAGGAGTGTGTCATGGACACCGCGCCGCAGCCCAAGGGCGTGCCCGACGACCTGTTCCGGAAACTTGCAAAGACGAAGTCTGACGAGACCGTCGTCTTTGCCTACATCCGCTACCGTTCCCGCGCGCACCGCGACCGCGTGAACGCCAAGGTCATGGCCGATCCGCGCCTCGCGGCGATGTGCGATCCCAAGCGGATGCCCTTCGACATGGCCCGCATGACCTTCGGCGGCTTCAACGTCCTCGTTTCGCGCTGAACCCGCCCGCGTCCGCCATGCCTGTTTCGTCGCCATTTCCCGCCGTGCCATCACCGCTCGACCGGCTGCGCGGCGAGCTGGCCGACCTTGCCTACGACTTGGAGCGGCAGGGCCGCCTCGATGCCGCCGACGTCGTGATGCAGCTCGACGCCCGCGTGCGCGAGCTGGCCGCGGAAGCCGCGGCGGAGCATGCCGGCCACCCCTTTCCCCATGACAGCCACCGCTGACACCAACCGTCCCCCGGTCGCTTCGCACGCGGAGTGGCTCCAGGCCCGTCTCGCCCTGCTGGGACGGGAGAAGCAACCGACGGCCCCGACTCGTTGAATGCCAAAACATTCCCCGCCGGTTGCCCCGGAGGGCAGCGCTGGCGAAAGGGCGGTGTTCAATTTTTGCCTGACGATCCAACAAGCATGAGCAGCGGCGCCATCACGTTCGCCAAGACCGACCGCGAACTTGCCCTGAGCCGGGTTATCGAGGCGCCGCCGGCGCGGGTGTTCGCGGTCTGGACGCGGCGTTTCCGCGAGTGGTGGGGGCCGCACGGCATGACGACGCCGCGCTGCGAGATGGACCTGCGGCCCGGCGGAATCTTCCGCACGCTGATGCGCGCGCCCGACGGCACCGAGTATCCGACACGCGGCGTGTTCCTGGAGGTCGTGCCGGGCGAGCGCATCGTGTTCACCGACGCCTTCGACCCTGGCTGGCAGCCGCATCCCGACATTTTCTTCACCGCGGTCATGGCCTTCGAGCCGCTGCCCGGCGACAGGACCCGGCTCACGGCGCGCGCGCGGCACTGGAACGGGGAAAGCTGTGCGCGGCACGAGCAGATGGGCTTCGTGCAAGGTTGGGGCGAAAGCCTCGACCGTCTGGCCGCCATCGCGGAGCATCCGGACATGGTGGAAAAACCGGTTTGAACCGCGAAGGGACACGAAAACACACGAATGGAAGCCGCGGCATCAGTGCCGGGATTGCGCACACGCCCGGTCGAGCGCGACGGCTCAACGTCCGTGCAGATAGAGCCGGCAGACGTCGAGCAGTTCGGCTTCGAGGCGCCCGTTGGTGACATCCGCCGGCCGGTCGCGCAGCGCGCTGCGGGTGACGGCGTCCACCATCTCGCCGACGACGAGCGCGGCGAGGGCGGGGTCGCGATCACGCAGCGTGCGGCGATGGTGCGTGAAAAACCGGCGTAACATCGCCAGGTGCGGCGCCTCGTGGCTGCGGTTGCCGGCATGATGGTGCAGGCGCACGGGCAGTTCCTCGGCGAAGAGCAGCAGGAGCGCCCGGTTTTCCCCGTGATACGCCAGCGTCGTGCGAATGGCGCGGCGCAATCCCCGCGTCACCGAATCACCGGGTGCATCGAGCGCTGCCGCGAGCTGCTGCAGCAGGCCGGCCACCCACCGCTCCTTCAGCGCCGCGAGCAGGGCGAGCTTGCCCGGGTAATACTGGTAGAGGGATCCGACGCTGACTCCCGCAGCCTCGGCGATCCGATTCGTGTTCGCGCCGGCCCAGCCGTGCTCCGCAAAAATGCGAGCTGCGGCGGTCAGGATGACGTCCACCGTCTCACGGGAACGGTGCTGGGCGGGGGTTTTCCGGGCGGCGCGGGCGGTGGACATGCGGCGGTCAGGCTCGGCGCAAACGCGAGTAGGCGCAAGCGGCGGTTCGCGGTATGCTGCACGGATGCGAATCGCAGGACAGACCGTATTGATCACCGGAGGCACGTCGGGCATCGGCCTGGCCCTGGCGGAGGCCTGGAGCGACCGCGGTGGCCGGATCATCGTGGGCGGCCGCGATGCCGGGCGGCTCGCCGCCGCGGCGCGGCGCGTGCCCGGGATCATGACCGTGCAGGCCGATGTGGCGACGCCCGCGGGACGCGATCAGCTCTGTCGGGAGATTGGCCGGTTGGCGCCAGGACTCTCGGTGCTGGTCAACAACGCCGCCGTCCAGCATCCGGCCGATTGGCTGGGCCGGCATACGCCCGGGCAAGCGGTCCTGGCGGAGGAGGAAATCACGCTGAACATCGGGGCGCTGGTCGCCCTCACGCATGCCCTGCTGCCCCGCCTGCGCGCCGCGCCCGAGGCCGCCGTGGTGAACCTGAGCTCGGGCCTTGCGCTCGCGCCCAAGAAGTCCTCGCCGGTCTATTGCGCGTCCAAGGCCTTCGTGACGTCGTTCACACGCGCGCTGCGCTACCAGTGTGAGGATGCTGCGCCGCACCTGCGCGTGGTCGAGGTGCTGCCGCCGGTCGTGGACACGCCGATGACGGCCGGCCGCGGCCGCGCGAAACTGGCGCCGGCGACCGTGGCTGCGGCGATTCTGCACGGCCTGGCGCGCGACCGTCCCATCATTGATGTCGGGGCCGTGGGCCTGCTCCGCGCCGTGCAACGGCTGTCGCCCGCGCTCGCGTTTCGCCTCACGCGCAACTGGTGAGCGCGCTGGGCGCACGGCGCCATTCCGGTCCGCGCGTTGCGCGAACTCCTCCGGTCCCAATTTCCCGATGCACAACCCCGTATCTGAACCTTCCATCCCGAAACCGCCCCGCTGGCTGGTCTGGTTGCACCGCAGGGCGGAGCATCGCGACTTCCTGCCCTTGACCGGTGCGGTCACGGCGTTGGATGCCGTCCTGCCGGTCGTGCCCGCAACCTCGATGCTTGTGGCGAGCGTGCTGCTGCGTCCGGCGCAGTGGCGTCACGCGGCGCTCTGGTTCGGACTCGGCGGCACGCTTGGGGCGCTCGCGTTCGCGGCTCTGATCGCTCTGGCCGGGCGTCCGCTGCTGGAGCAGTTGCTCGGCGATGCGGCCGGCACGGCATCCTGGCTGAGGATGGAGGGTTTGGTGCAGGCCCACGGGGTGCTGATCCTGTTCGCGCTGGCGCTTGTGCCATGGCCGGTGCGCACGGCAATCGCCGTATGCATCCTCGCCGGCATCCCGCTGCTGCAAATCGGCCTCGCGGTGCTGGTCGCCCGGCTGGCCGGTTTCGCGACCCTCGCCTGGTTGGCCGCCCGGGCCCCAGGGTGGCTGGCGCGGTTCCGTCCGTTCCGCCGACTGCTGGAGTGGAACGAGGCGGCGCGAGCCGCGCTGGCTGTCCGAGGTGGACGCGCGGTGCTTCCAGTTCTTCAACCAGAGCCTGCACGCACGAGGTCACGTCGGGCCGTGGACGAAGCGGAAGGGTAAGTTCCGGCGCCGAGCTGGCAGCGTGCTGTTCGCCTGCGTGGCGGGGCACACCGGCGGCCTGGCCGACGAAAAGTTCCTGCGCTGCCTGCCGCTGCTGGAGAAGGGAACCGTGGATGAGCGCAATCTCATGGAGAAAGGGGTGAGCAGGGCGCTGCGGATGGACGGGCTGCAGAGTCCCGGCCTGCGCAAGGCGTGCACCGCGCTGGCGAAACGGCGACCGGGTCCGACAGTGTCGCGGCCCGCTGGGCGGGCAAGGAAACGGTGCGTGAGCTCGCGAAGCGCGCCTGAGACAGGCTTTTGCCACAAGAAGGTGCGTGAAGCGCCAATCAACATGTCACCTATTAGGTGACATGTTGATTGGCGCAGGAACGGGTCAACGCGGAGGCCACTGAGAGCGCGGAGCGGGCGCACCGCGTGCCGAGGGCACTGTCGCAATCCGCCCTGCTACCGGGTTTGTGCCCCTCACAGGTGATCTCGGCCGGATTGCCGTCGGGATCCTCGGTCACGCTCTCACAATGGCCGGCGCCCGTGCGGCGGAGTTCGCCGGCCACCTTCACGTCCTGGCGGCGCAGCCGTTCCTTGAGGATGCGGACCACCGTTTCGCTGCCGACGGAGATGGCGCAATGCGTGGGGGCGGAAGCCAGCCGGTCGGAGCGTCACGGCGGTCTGCTGCATGAGTTCGAGGCGGGTGCCGGAGGCGAAGCGGAGGAAACAGGAGCTGAAGCCCTTCGCCCTGCTCTTGCCGCGCGGGCTTCCTATTTGGAAAGCCGCTCGAAGGCGTGGGCGATTTCCTGGACGGTGCGCCTCTGCCGCGAGAAAACACGAAAGAGCCTCCAGGCAAGTTTGTGCCGCCGCAGCCTGCGCAGCCACCCCGTATCAGCCCAAATTCCGCAGTTGCGTTGAGACGCAGCGTTCACGGAGAAGCCTTTGCCAGAGCAGCAGTCGATCATCAGCCGTTCCCCTCCCAGGTGAAGGTCGTGGTGCGGAGTAATCTTGGCCGGACCTCTGTGTTTCTCAGGTTTGGCTCCGTGCGCTCTGTGTCCCACGGCGTTTTCTGGGATCAGCCACTACGATCGGCAATCGCCTGAAGGATTTTGCGGGGTCTGGGATGGAGACCAATGCGGGGTGGGGGGCCCGTCTCCAAGAGATGCTCACACCAGCATCTTGCCGTTCTGATAGACGATCTTGCCGGAGACGATGGTGGTCTTCACGCGGCCGGTGAGGTTTTGCTTGTCCCAAGGGGAGTTGATGGACTTGGAGAAAGCGCCGTAGGTGTTGTAGAGCCAGGTCTCGTCGGGGTCGAAAACACAGACGTCGGCCACGGCGCCCGGGGCGAGGGTGCCGGCGGGGAGCTTCAGAACCTCGGCGGCCTTGCGGGTCAGGAGGTCGAGGACGCGGCTGAGCGGGAATTTTTCCTGCCGCACGAGGATGTCGAGGCACACGGGCAGGGCGGTCTCGAGGCCGATGATGCCGTTGGGGGCGTAGTCGAACTCCTTGTCCTTCTCCTCGGGGGCGTGCGGGGCGTGGTCGGTGCCGATGCAGTCGAGCGTGCCGTCGCGCAGGCCGGCGATGATCGCCTTCCGGTCCGCCTCGGTGCGGAGCGGCGGGTTCATCTTGAGGTTCGTATCGTAGGTGCCGAGCGCCTCCTCGGTGAGGGCGATGTGGTGCGGCGTGGCCTCGGCGGTGACGTTGATGCCGTCGGCCTTGGCGCGGCGCATGAGTTCGACGGAATGGGCCGAGCTGATGTGCTGCATGTGGATGTGCGCGCCGGTGTATTTGGAGAGGATGATGTTGCGGGCGACGATGATGTCCTCGGCGGCGTGCGGCCAGCCCTTGAGGCCGAGGCGGGTGGAGACGACGCCCTCGTTCATCACGGCCTTCTGGGTCATGGACTCGTCCTGGCAGTGGTCGAGGATGGTGAGGCCGAACATCTTGGCGTATTCGACCGCGCGGTGCATGAGCTCGTTGGACTGGACGCAGAGGCCGTCGTCGGTGAGGGCGACGACGCCGGCCTTCTGGAGCGAGCCGTGCGGGGCGAGGGCCTGGCCCTTCATGCCGACGGTGATGCAGCCGGTGGGATAGACGTGGACGGGGGCCTTGGCGGCGGAGTTCTTGATGAGCTCGACGGTGCCGGTGTTGTCCACGGGCGGCGAGGTGTTGGGCATGCACACCACGGTGGTGAAGCCGCCGGCGGCGGCGGCCTGCGAGCCGGTGAGGATGGTCTCCTTGTGCGTCTGGCCGGGCTCGCGGAAGTGGACGTGGATGTCCACGAGGCCGGGGCACACGACGAGGCCCCGGGCGTCGATGACCTGCGCGGACTTCTTCTGCGCGGGGGTGAGGGCCTTGACGAACCTGCCGTCGGCGATGAAGAGGTCGCCCTTGGCGTCGCGCTTGGAGGCGGGGTCGATGACGCGGCCGTTTTTGATGATCAGGGAAGGCATGATTTATTGGCCACGAAAAACACGGAAATGGAATTCAAGAAAGGGCATCGGTCATGAGGTGTTTCTTCACAGGAAGACGCGGGGAACCGAAGTTTATCAGCAGACCGGTTTCGATCCGACTGGACCGCCGGCAGCCCAGCAACTGGGCGATATGCTCCTCGGCGACCGAGCGCGCGGCCTTTGGCTCAACGAGCAGCCGGTTCCCAATGAAGAGATCGGCAAAGAATTCGCCCAGCAGTGTGCCGTCCTCATCACGCACGGACAAAGGGTGTTGTTGTTTCACTTCCCTGCCTTGCTTGCGCAGCCGGTGCACGAGGGCGTTTTCGTGGATTTTCTCCAGGGGGGTGTTCCGGTGATAGCAGTGGCTCGCGAAGCTGGTTTCGCGGACAGTGTTACGGAGCTGGTTGATGTCATTGGTTTTCATGGGCCTTGTTTTTTGTGCTTTTCGTGTTTTTCGTGGCCCATTGCATGAAAATCACTCGACGGGGGTGAGGACGTGTTCCGGCTGGCCGCCGGCGCAGAGGTAGAGGACGGCCATGCGGACGGCGATGCCGTTGGTGACCTGCTGGAGGATGACGCTGCGGTCGGAGTCGGCGATGTCGGAGTCGATCTCGACGCCGCGGTTGATGGGGCCGGGGTGCATGATGATGGCATCGGGCTTCACCCAACTGGCGCGGGTGTAGTTGAGGCCGAACATGCTGGTGTATTCGCCGAGGGAGGGGAAGTGGCTGACGCCCTGGCGCTCGTGCTGGATGCGCAGGAGCATGACGACGTCGGCGTCGGCGAGGGCGGTGCGGAGGTTGTGCGAGACGCGGACGCCCATGGACTCGAACCAGTGCGGGACGAGGGTGGAGGGGCCGACGATGGTGACGTCGGCGCCGAGCTTGGTGAGGGCGTGGATGTTGGAGCGGGCGACGCGGCTGAAGAGGATGTCGCCGAGGATGACGACCTTGCGGCCCTTCAGGTCGCCGAGCTTCTGGCGCATGGTGAACACGTCGAGCAGGGCCTGGGTGGGGTGCTCGTGGGCGCCGTCGCCGGCGTTGACCACCGGGATGCCGAGGACCTTGCTGAGGTAGAGCGGGGAGCCGCTGGCGGAGTGGCGGAGCACGATCATGTCGGCGTGGAGCGCCTGGATGTTCTGGGCGGTGTCGCGGAGGGTCTCGCCCTTGGTGGTGCTGGAGGACTCGGCGCTGAAGGAGACGACGTCGGCGCTGAGGAGCTTGGCGGCCATCTCGAAGGAGATGCGGGTGCGGGTGCTCGGCTCGAGAAAGAGGTTGACGATGGTCTTGCCGCGGAGCGCGGGGACCTTCTTGACCTTGCGGTCGAGGATGCGGCGGAAGGCGCCGGCGGTGGCGAGGATCTGCTCGATCTCGCTGCGCTTGAGTTCCTCGATGGTGAGGAGGTGTTTGCGATGCCAGGGCACGGCGGTGGGAGAAGGATTAAGGGACAAGCAACAGGTGTCAGGAGGGAGTCGGCTCAGATGACGGAGTGGGTGCGGGCTTTGCGGGCGGTGGATTCCGTCTGGATGGAGTCGCGTTTCGGATCGTCGGGATCGAGGCGGACCCGGACTTTCTCGGAGTCTTCGGCGACGAGGGCGAGGCCGGTGTAGGTGGCGGCGACGGGCAGGAGGCGGCCGCCGCGGTCAACGAGCACGGCCAGTTCGACGCCGGCGGGGCGGCCGTGGTCGAAGAGCTCGTCGAGGGCGGCCTTCACGGTGCGGCCGGAGTGGAGCACGTCGTCGGCGAGGACGACGGTGGCGCCGTTCACGTCGTGGGGAATCAGCGTCGGGGAGAATTCCTTGGGGATGGGGTTGGCGCCGATGTCGTCGCGGTGGAACGAGATGTCGATCGTGCCGGTGCCGGGCTTGAGGCCGGCTTTTTTCAGGCCGTTGGCCAGGCGGCGGGCGAACACGATGCCGCCGTTGGCGATGCCGAGGAGGAGCAGGCGGCTGGTGCGGGCGTGGCGGGTGGCAATGGCGGAAGCAATGCGGTCAATCGCTTGGTGGATCGTCTGGGCGTCGTGCTTCGGGGGTGTGGCCACGAGCCCAAGGTTGTGGGACGTGGCGGCTGGCTCGTAAAGCGGAAAGACTGCGGGTGGGCGCAGAGGAGCCACGAATGAACACGAAACCCCGAAGGCAGGGCGGCATGCCTGTCCTCAATGTGGGAGGGACTTTATGCACGACAGTAACACGCACGAAACCCGAACCGTCGGGGCGTAAAGCCCCTGCCGCATTACCCGATCAGATCAGGGACCCGCTCGACGCAATCCGGGGCTTCGTAGTGCACGCTGTTGACGCGAGGATCCACGCGATGAGAGGTCATCAGGTCGGCGCGGAGCGGCCGGCAGAGGCGGGCGAGCTGTGCCGGCGGAAGCGGCCGGTCGCCGAGCCAGGCGGGGGCGCTGTTGGGTCCGAGCATGACCGGCATGCGGTCGTGGAGCGGGGAGAGCACGGAGTTGGGCGTGGTGGTGACGATGCAGAAGGAGGCGGGCGCGTCGCCAACGGCGGGTTCCCAGAGGCCGGCGAAAAAGAAGGGCCTCCGGTCCTTCAGTGTGAAGTAGTGCGGCCGGCGGGCGGGGCCGCGCTGCTCCCACTCGTAGAAGCCGTCGGCCGGCACGAGACCGCGTCTCCAGCCGGCGGCTTCGCGGAAGGTGGAGCGATCCAGCAGGGTTTCCGCGCGGGCGTTGGGCAGGAGCGCGGGTTTTTCGCCGGGGCGTCGCGCCGGTGGCAGGAGGCCGAAGCGCATGGTTTCGAGCGCGGTCCGGCCGTGCCGCCGGATGACGACAGGCATGCGTTGCGTGGGGGCGACGTTGTAGCGCGGGGTCCAGCCGGCGTCGGCGGCCTCGGCGAGCTGTTCGGAGAAGGCGGCGAGGGCGGTGGCGAGGTCCTTGAGCGAGTAGCGGCAGCACATGGCTCAGGACAGCGGGCGAAGCCAGCGGGCCAGGCAGGTCTGGAGGACGTCGGAGCGGACAGGCTTGGCGAGGAAGTCGTCCATGCCGGCGGCGAGGCAGGCGGCGCGGTCCTCGGGGCGGGCGTTGGCCGTGAGCGCGACGATCGGCAGCTCACGCTCGCCGAGCAGGAGCCGGGCGCGGCGCGTGGTTTCGAGGCCGTCGATGCCCGGGAGCTGGCAGTCCATGAGGACGAGGTCCCACTCGGCGGCTTCGAGGGCGTTGAGAGCGGCCTGACCGTCGGGCACGACGTGGCAGTGCAGGCCGAGGCGCTGGAGCATGAGGGTGATGACGCGCTGGTTCACGACGTCGTCCTCGACCACGAGGATGCGCGCGTCGTCGAACTGCTGGGGCAGGGGGGTGCTGACGGCGAAGGGGAGGGGCGTGTTGCGCTCCTTGGCGACCGGCAGCGACAGGGCGAACTCGAAAAGCGAGCCCCTGCCCAGCTCGCTGGTGGCGGAGATGCGCCCGCCCATGCCCTCGACCAGTTTTTGCGAGATCGCCAGGCCCAGCCCGGTGCCGCCGTAGCGGCGGCTCATGGAGCTGTCGGCCTGGCGGAACGGCTCGAAGAGGCGGGCGCGGGTCTCCGCGCTCATGCCGATGCCGCTGTCGCGCACCCGCACGCTGAGCTGGATGCGTCCCGGAGCGGATTCGCCGCCGGCGAGCTCGAGGCCGACCTCGCCGTGGTCGGAGAACTTGACGGCGTTGCCCACGAGGTTGAGGAGCACCTGGCGGAAGCGCATGGGGTCGCCCAGCACGCGGGTGCGGGCGGCGGGGTTGGCGTCGAAGGTGAGTTCGATCGACTTGGCGGCGGCACGGGGCCGGAGCAGGGCGAGGGTGTCCTCGGCGACCACGGCGGGGCGGAACGGGACGGACTCGAAGTCGAGGCGGCCGCTCTCGATCTTGGAGAAGTCGAGGATGTCGTTGAGGAGGCGCAGGAGGGAGTCGGCGGAGCGGGCGGCGGTTTCGACCTGTTCGCGCTGGGCGGGGGTGAGGGCGGGGGTGTTGAGCAGGTCGAGCATGCCCATGATGCCGTTCATGGGCGTGCGGATCTCGTGGCTCATCGTGGCAAGGAACTCGCTCTTGGCCTGGCTGGCGGCCTCCGCGCGCTCCTTGGCGGCGCGCAGGTCGGTCTCGGCCTGGCGGCGCGAGGTCACCTCGGTGGTGAGATCGCGGTTCAGTTCGTCCACCTGCTGTTTTTCCTGCTGCAGCTCGGCGGCGAGGTCGGCGAACTCGAAGCCGAGCCGCAGGGAGTTGGTGAGGCTGCGGTGGTAGCTGTGCGCCATGGCCAGCAGGAAGAGGGTGTAGAAGGTGGCGAGCACGCCCATGATGGTGTGGGCCGTGGCCGCGCCCTGCATCATGCGGGTGATGAGCGGGCACATGGAGAGCAACTGGAACGACCAGCAGGCGGGCAGGCTCGGACCGAGCGAACGCGTGGCCCCCGCGGTGATGCCGGCGACAATCAGGATGAGCAGCGGCAGTTCCGTGTCGCCCAGCACCGGATAGAACATCCACGCGGCGAAGCCCCAGCCGAGGCCGGAAAGGCCGGCGCCGGCGACGAAGAGCCGGTTCCATTTAGGATGCCGGCGGCCGGCGTGGGAGGCGCGGCGGTAGGCGAGGACCGTCAGGCCGCGGCCCAGCACGAACAACAGCATCACGGCGAGCCAGGTCCAGGCGAACCTGCCTCCGGGCAGATTCGCCACCACCCAAGCCAGGCCGCCGGTGGCCAGAACCGTGGCCACCAAGCCGGCCGGCAGATCCGCGTAGCCTTGCCGCACCAGCTCGGCTTCGACACGCGGGTCTCGGCCGGGCGCGGGCGTGGGGGCGGTCGCTTCCATGGCCCCAAGGATGCAAGCAGGAAGCGCCTTGGGAAAGCTTTATCCTGCCTGAAACTAGGCGTTTACGATCCTGCTGGCCTGGACGGCCCGCCTGCGCTGGCGCTGAGCGACTAGCCGGAGGGCGTGCCCTGCGCTCGATCCTCTCGCGGCAGCATGGTGGACCCTACTGGACTCGAACCAGTGACCTTTTCCATGTCAAGGAAACGCTCTAACCAACTGAGCTAAGGGTCCGTGAAGGGGCAGGAGTCAACGACTCGCTCCGGGTGGCGCAAGGGAAATTTCCGACCCGCTGGAAACCTGTCAGGAGACTCCTCCGGCCGGCGCTGCGGCGCTTGAATTCACGCGGATTCGCGTCCATTCGTGGCAGCAAAATGCTGCAATCCCTCCGCATCCGCAATCTCGCCCTGCTCGAGGAAGTCGAGCTGGATTTCGAGAGCGGCTTCACGGCGGTGACCGGCGAGACCGGCGCGGGCAAGAGCATCCTGCTCGGCGCGCTGTCGCTGCTGGCCGGCGCGCGCGCCGACAAGACCATCATCCGCCAGGGCGCCGACGCCTGCGAGGTCGAGGCCGCGCTGTTCTTCTCCGACACGCGCCGGCTCGACATGGTGCTGGCCAACCTGAGCCTGCCGCCCTGCGACGACGGCGTGCTCATCATCAAACGCAGCCTGCCGCGCGACCGTGCGCCGAAGCTATCCGTCAACGGCGGCCTGGCCACGCTCGGCGCCTTGCAGGAGCTGGGCGGCCAGTGGATCGATTTCCACGGGCCGGGCGAGCCGCGCCGCCTGCTGAAGGAGAGCGGCCAGCGCGAATTGCTCGACCTCTTCGCCCGCAACGGCGGCATCCTGGAAAAATACCGGGCGCTCCATGGCGAGTGGCGCGACCTGATTGCCGAGCGCGACCGCCTGCGCGGCGCCGCCAGGCTGTCGCCCGACCAGCTCGACTTCCTCAAGCTCCAGCTGGCCAAGATCGGCGCGCTGGAGCCGACCGAGGAGGCCATCGCCGCGCTCGAGCGCGATTTCCAGCGCCAGCAAAGCGCGCAGGAGATCGTGCAGCTCGCCGCGCGCATCAGCCACGGCCTGAGCGGCGAGGACGGCGTGCTCGGGCGGCTGGGCGCGCTGCTGCGGGAAGCGCGCCAGCTCGCAGCCTTCGACGCCTCGAGCAGGCCCCTGGCCGAACGCCTGCAGTCGGCTTCGCTGGAGCTGGGCGATCTCGACGCGGAGTTCTCCTCGCTGGCGACCTCGCTGAACTTCGACCCCGAGCAGGCCGAGGCGCTGCAGGCGAAGATGGACGCCTGGCTGGAGCTGAAAAGGAAGCACGGGGGCACGGTCGAGGCCGTGCGGGCCGCGCGTGACGAGATGCGCCGCCGCCTCGAGGAGCAGGGCGACATCGAGGGCACGCTGGACCGGCTGGAGAAGCAGATCGCCGGGGCGGAGCAAGCCGCCCGCAAGGCCGCCGCCGACCTGCGCGCCACGCGGGAGAAAGCCGCGCTGCAGCTCGCCAAGGTGGCCGCCAAGGCGATCGGGCAGCTCGGTTTCAAGAGGGCGGATTTCCGGGTGCAACTGACCCCGCTGGCCGAATTGGGGCCGCACGGCGACTGCGGCGTGGAGTTCCTGTTCTCGCCCAACGTCGGCGAGATGCCGCTGCCGTTGCACCGCATCGCCTCCAGCGGCGAGCTCGCCCGCGTGATGCTTGCGCTCAAGGCCGTGCTGGCCGAGATCGACGACGTGCCGCTGCTGGTGTTCGACGAGGTGGACGCCAACGTCGGCGGCGAGATCGGGCGCATCGTCGGCGAGAAGATGGCCGACATCGCCGAGCGCCACCAGGTGCTGTGCGTGACGCATCTCCCGCAGGTCGCCGCGCAAGCGGCCAATCATCTCGTCGTGACCAAGGACCAGAGCGGCGACCGCGCCAGCGTGCGCATCCAGGCGATCCACGACGACCGGAAGGGCCGGGTGGGGGAGCTGGCGCGCATGCTGGGCGACCGCAACGCCAGGAGCGCGCAGGCGCACGCCGAGGAACTGCTCGGGTTGCGCGGATAGCGGCGCCGCGCGGCCGGGGCGCCGTGCTTCAGCCGGGGCTGGCGTCCGGCGCGGGAATATGGTGCAGTGCCGGCATGCAAGAAAATCACCGGCCTTTGGCCCGGCGCATGGGCCAGATGCGTCCTTCCACCATCCGCGAAATCCTGAAGGTCACGGTGCAGCCCGACGTGATCTCCTTTGCCGGCGGGCTGCCGGCCCCGGAGCTCTTCCCCGTTGCCGAGGTGCGGGCCTGTGCCGACGCCGTCCTCGCGGAGCACGGCAGCCGGGCGCTGCAATACGGCCAGACCGAGGGTTTCCTGCCGCTGCGCGAATGGATCGCCGTGGAGATGCGCGGCCGGGGTGTCCGCGCCGCGCCCGAGGAGGTGATGGTGACGGGCGGCTCGCAGCAGGTGCTCGATCTGGTCGGCAAACTCTTTCTCGATCCCGGCGACGTGGTGCTGACCGAGAACCCGACCTACCTGGCGGCCATCCAGTCGTTCCAGACCTTCGAGGCGAAGTTCGTGCCGGTGCCCACAGATGGCGACGGGCTCATCCCCGAGGCGCTGCCCGGGCTGATCCGGAAGCATCGTCCGAAGTTTCTCTACACGGTGCCCACCTTCCAGAACCCGACAGGCATCACGCTGACCGCCGGGCGGCGGGCCCGGCTCGCGCGCCTCGCCGCCGAGCACAATCTGACCGTCGTCGAGGACGATCCCTACGGCAAGCTGCGCTACCGCGGCATCGAGATTCCACCGATCAAGCATTGGGACGAGGCCGGCTGCGTGATCTACGCGAGCACCTTTTCCAAGACCATCGCGCCCGGACTGCGGCTGGGCTGGGTGCTGGCCCCGGTGCCGCTGCTGGCCAAGCTGGTCGTGCTCAAACAGGCCTCCGACCTGCACACTTCCGGTTTCGACCAGATGGTGGCGCATGCCTACCTCACGCGCTATGATCAGGCCGCCCACCTGGCGAAAATCCGCGCGGCCTACGGCGAACGCTGCGGGGTGCTCGACGAGGAACTCCGCCAGAAGATGCCGCCGGGTTTCACATGGACGAAGCCCGAGGGCGGCATGTTCCTGTGGGTGGCCGGCCCGGAGTCGCTTGACGCGCTGGAACTGCTGCAGCGCGCCATCGAGCGCAAGGTGGCGTTCGTGCCCGGGCGGGACTTCTTCCCCGCCGGCGGCGGCCGGAATTTCCTGCGGCTGAACTATTCGAATGCCACGCCCGAGCGCCTCCGCGAGGGCGTGGCCCGCCTGGCGGCGCTTGGCTGACACGCAGAAAAGTTGCCTCCACGCGGGAAACGCACCTAGGTTGCGGCATGACATACCCCGTCTCGCGTCGCACCGCATTGAAACAACTTGGCGCCGGCACCGTGCTGGCCACCGGCATGAGCCTCCTCCACGCCTCCGATGCCGCTCCGGCGCCCGTCCGCAAGGGCCGCGTCAAACAGTCCGTCTGCAAGTGGTGCTTCAAGGACATTCCGCTCGACGATTTCTGCGCGGCCGTTGCGGCCATGGGGTTGCAGTCGGTGGAGCTGCTGGGTCCGGGTGAGTTTGCGACGCTCAAGAAGCACGGGCTCACCTGCGCGCTCGTGAGCAATCCGACGGCCAAGGTGGGCGAGATCAGCGTCGGCGGCATTCCCAAGGCCTGGAACCGCCTCGAATACCACGACGCGCTCGTGGCCGCCTACGAGACGCGGCTGAGAGAAACGGCCGAGGCGGGTTTCCCCACGCTGATCTGCTTCTCCGGCAACCGCGACGGCATGTCCGACGAGCAGGGGTTGGCGAACTGTGCGACCGGCCTGAAGCGCATCGTGCCGCTGGCCGAGCAGCTCGGCGTCACGCTGGTGATGGAGCTGCTCAACAGCCGCGTGAACCACAAGGACTACATGTGCGACCGCACGGAGTGGGGCGTCGAGCTGTGCCAGCGCGTCGGTTCGGAGCGGTTCAAGCTGCTCTACGACATCTACCACATGCAGATCATGGAAGGCGACGTGATCGCCACGATCCGGCGCCACCACCGCCACATCGCGCATTATCACACCGCCGGCGTGCCCGGGCGCAACGATCTGGATGAGAATCAGGAACTTTACTACCCGGCCATCATGCGGGCGATCGTGGAGACCGGCTACCAGGGTTACGTCGGGCAGGAGTTCATCCCGCGCGGGAAGGACCCTGCGGCGGCGCTGGCCGCCCTGCGCCACGGCGTGCAGGTTTGCGATGTCTGAGGCCGGTCCGCCCCTGCCGGTCTGGATTTTTCGGGGCGCCACAACGTCCTGAAAAGCCGGCGGGGTTCCCGCCCGCGCGAGCGCCTGTTGGCAGATGGGTTTCCGCCTCGTCCCGGGCGCCTTCCGGACATGAACCGGGGGCGCCGCGGTTCGCCTTTGTGCAGATCTTGCACAAGGAATGAACACACGTGGCCAAGGCATGCGGAGTCGGTCCGGCCCATATCTGGGAGAATGCTGCCGATGAAACCTGAAAAGGCGGAATCCCTTTCCTGCCAGGCAACCACAAACGTGAGCAACTGTTGATCCCTATGAACCCCCAAATGCGTTGGTCGAAAACAGCACTGATCTTCGGAGGCACCGCGGTCTGGGGAATGCTGCTGGTCGGGTGCGTCATGGTGCAAAGCCGCACCATGGTCGCGCCACCGCAGGTTCCCGGCGCGGCCTTCGTCGGCTCGGCCAAGTGCGCGGAGTGCCATGAGCACACCACCTCGAAGTTCCATGACGCCACCCACGCCAAGCTGTTCGCCCCGGGCGGCAACGGCCAGGAGATCGGGTGCGAATCCTGCCACGGTCCCGCCTCGCTGCACGTGAAGAGCGGGGGCGAACTGGGCACGATCATCAACCCGAAGGGTTCGCCCGAGACCTGCTTCCAGTGCCATCTGGACAAGCGCGGCGAGTTCGCCCTGCCCAACGCGCACCCGGTGCTCGCCGGCAAGATGAGCTGCAGCGACTGCCACGAGCCGCACGCCGGCGACGCCATCACCGAGGGCGGCACGAATTTCGCCAGCCTCAACGAGTCCTGCGTGCGGTGCCACACCTCCCAGGGCGGCCCGTATGTCTTCGAGCACGAGGCCTCCCGCGAGGGCTGCGTCACCTGCCACAACCCGCACGGCTCGGTGAACGCCAAGATGCTCAAGGCCCGCAACGCGAACCTCTGCCTGCAATGCCACTTCCAGCAGCAGACCGCGCCTGGCGTCATCCTCATCGGCGGTCGCGACCACGCCTCGTTCCTCTCCCGCGGCACCTGCTGGTCCGCCGGCTGCCACGAGGCCGTCCACGGCTCGCACGTCAGCTCCTCCCTCCGCTTCTAACCGCAACCTCCCAACCAGGATTACGCGATGAACACCATTACCTCATCCCTCCAGTCCCGCCGGCCGGTTGCGGCGATCTGCGCCGCCCTGTGCGGCCTGGCCGTCGCCCTCACGGCGGCCGAAAAGAAGGAAACGCTGCCTGAAAACTACATCGATCTCTCGTTCGGCCATGTGGTGCAGGACGGCGACCGCCCGGGTTTCCAGAAGGCCCTCCAGCTCAAGAAGGACGGCTTCGGCGGCATCGAGGCCCTCCACTACGCCGGTTCGCTCAACGACACCACGAGCTACCTCCTCGAAGGCCGCGCGATGGCGGGCAACCAGGACTACCTGTTCGACCTCACGTTCACCAACGACGCCCTCGGCCACCTCAAGTTCGGCTACGAGCGCTTCCGGGTCTATTATGACGGCACCGGCGGCTACCTGCCGTCGCGGACCTTCAAGATGTCGCTTTACGACGAGGAACTCTCCCTCGACCGGGGCCACCTGTGGTTCGAGGCCGCCTATCGTGTCGAGGACAAGCCGCACTTCACCCTGCGCTACGACTACTTCACCCGCAAGGGCACGAAGGACTCGACCTCGTGGGGCGACACCGGCCTGGCGGTGAGCGCGGCGGCCACCCGCGGCCTGCTCCCGTCGTTCTGGAAGATCGACGAGAGGCGCCACCAGCTCACCGCCGACCTCGGCCAGACCAAGGACGACGCCACCTGGACGCTGGCGGTGCGCGGCGACAAGGGTGAATACACCAACTCCCGCAACGAGCGCCGGCGCGCCAACGAGGCCGGCCTGGACCGCAAGCTCACCCACAAGGAGGGGCAGGACTACGACCTGTTCCAGATCCGCGGCTCCTATGAAAACAAAATCCACGAGAAACTCGTGGTAACCACGGCGGTCGCCCGCACCAAGATCGACACCACCCTGAGCGGCAGCCGCATCTACGGCCAGGACTACGATCCCCTCTATGATGCCGCCTACCTGAACCGCCAATACCGCGACGAGGGTTTCTTCGGCCTGCACGGCGAGTCCGAGATGAAGCAGACCGTCGGCACGATCAGCGCGCGCTACGAGCCCAAGGAACACCTGGTCATCGTGCCGGCCTTCCGCTTCGAATCCATCGACTGGAGCAACTTCGTGGATTTCGAGGAGACCAATGTGAATTCGAGCCGCGTCTCGACCGTCGAGGAGGTCGAGGCCGACAGCGAGAAGGACTGGAAGGTCGTGTCCGAGAGCCTCGAGGCCCGCTACACGGGCCTGAAGAACACCTCGCTCAACCTCAAGGGCGAGTGGACCAAGTCCGACGGCAGCCTGACCGAGGAGCGCATCCTCGAGCCCGGCACCGCATTGCAGGCCATCAGCATCGACCGCGACACGGATTTCGAGCGCACGACGCAGAAATACGCGGCCACCGCCAACTGGTATGCCCGGCCCGGCACCACGGTCGCCGTGCAGTATTACTACAAGACGCGGGCCAACGACTTCCGCTCCACCCGTGACAACACCGTGAGCACGAGCGACCGCTACCCGGCCTACATCGCCAACCAGGATTTCGAGACCAACGACTTCAACATCCGGCTCAGCACCAGGCTGGGCTCCCGCCTGCGCTCGGTCACCCGCTACGACTACCAGAAGACCACGATCACCACGCAGGACATCGGCCTGGCTTTTGACGAAAGCGCCAACATGACCACGCACATCATCGCCGAGACCGTCACCTGGACGCCGCAGGACCGCTGGTATCTGCAGGGCTCGGTCAACGTCGTGTGGGACAGCCTGCGCACGCCCGCGGCCGCCGTCACCGGCGCCGCCGACGACCTGGTGAAGAACAGCGACGCCAACTACACCAGCTTCAGCCTCGGCAGCGGCTACGCGCTCGACGAGGTCAGCGACCTCTTCGTGGACTACACGGTCTCGAACTCCCGGGACAGCTTCGTGGACAACTCGACGCGCACGGTCGCCTACGGCTCGGATTACACCACCCAGCTCGCCTCGGTCACGTGGACGCGGCGGATGGACCGGAATATTTGGCTGACATTCAAATATGCCTACGCCAAGAACGAGGACGTGCCCAACGGCGGCTACGCCGATTACGAGGCCCACCTGTTCTACGGCAAGATGCAGTATCGCTTCTGAGTCGTCCACCCGCAAACCCACTGCCAACGCCCATGAAAAACACGGTCAAACTCATCGCCGTCGGCCTGGCCCTCGCCGGGGCCGCCTCCCTCGGCGCCGCCACCGCCGCCGAGAACTGGGAAAACCACTGCGCCTCCTGCCACGGCGGGGACGGCAAGGCCCAGACCAAGCAGGGCAAAAAACTCAAGATCCGCGACTACACCGACGCCGCGGTCCAGGCCGAGCTCAAGGACGACGCCATGCTCAAGGCCATCCTCGAGGGCGTCAAAGAGAACGGCAAGGAGCGCATGAAGGGCTTCAAGGAGGAGTTCGAGAATCCCGACCAGGAGGCCAAGGATCTCGTGGATTTCATCCGCAAGCTGAAGACCTGACCGCCACCGATCCACTCCGGCTCCGGCGTGAAATCCTGCCCCTTCGCGCCGGGGCTTTCCATTTCACGCCGCCGTCTGCCACGTCATGAGTGACGATTCCACGCCCGCCCCCGCGGCGCCGTTGCGCCCGCGGTCGCACTTCAACAACTGGATCAGCGCGCTGGGCGCGGTCCTCGCGATCGGCGCGCTGTTCTCCTTCGCGCTGCTGACCTGGATGGACCTGACCGGGGCGAACAAGAATCCCTACCTCGGCATCTTCACCTACATCGTCGCGCCCGGCTTCCTGATCGCCGGCCTCGCGATGGTCTTCTTCGGGGCGTGGGCGCAGCGCCGCTGGATGCTCAAGCACACGGCCACGCCCGACAAGTGGCGCCTCGACTTTTCCAATCCCGCGCAGCGGCGGCTGCTCATCCTCTTCGGCTGCGGCGGCGTGGTCTTTCTGCTCCTCAGCGCCTTCGGCAGCTACCAGTCCTACCATTACGCCGAGTCCAACCAGTTCTGCGGCCAGGTCTGCCACACGGCGATGAACCCCGAATACCAGACCTACCAGCGCGGCGCGCACGCGCGGGTGGACTGCGTGGAGTGCCACATCGGCTCCGGCGCCCAGGCCTTCATCGAGGCCAAGCTCAACGGCACGCGCCAGCTCATCGCCTTCACCCTCGACAACTACCAGCGCCCCATCCCCACGCCCGTGCACAACCTGCGCCCGGCCCGGGAGACCTGCGAGAAGTGCCACTGGCCGGAGAAATTCCACGGCAACGTCGAGATGGTTTACGACCACTACCTCTCCAACCGGAAGAACGACGCCTACACCGTGCGCATGCTCATGCACGTCAACTCCGGCCGGCCCGGCAGCCCGCTCGGCGGCATCCACTGGCATGTGAGCCCCGACAACATCGTCGAGTATTACGCCGCCGACGAGAAGCGCCAGGACATCGTGTGGATGCGCGTGACCGACAGGAAGGACGGCACGGTGAAGATCTTCCGCAACGAGACCTTCAAGGGCGAGCCGCCCGCCGGCACCGTGCGCACGATGGACTGCATGGACTGCCACAACCGCCCGGCGCACGTCTTCCCGACCGCCAACGACGCGGTCGAGCGCGCCATGGCGCTCGGCACCGTCAGCACCAAACTGCCCAACATCAAGCGCACCGCCGTGCAGGCCATGCTGCAGGAGGGGATCGCCACGAGTGCCGAGGCCCCGGGCAGGATTGCCGAATTCCTGCGCGGCAAATACAAGGACCATCCCGACCTGCCCGCCACCATCGCCGCCGTGCAGGAAATCTACGCCACCAGCATCTTCCCCGAGCGCAAGGCCGACTGGCGCGTCTATCCCAACCACATCGGCCACAAGGACTGGCCCGGCTGCTTCCGCTGCCACGACGACAAGCACAAGACCGAGCAGGGCGAGACCGTGCGCGCCAGCGACTGCAACTCGTGCCACACGATCATCGCCCAGGGCAAGGGCGAGGACCTCGCCTCGATCAGCGCCACCGGCCTGGAGTTCGAGCACCCGGACGGTCCCTACGACGAGGAGCTGACCTGCGCCGACTGCCACAACGGCGGCATCCAGGGCAAGTGACTGCACCCGCATCCCGCCTCAGATAAGTCATCGATAGCGGGAGAAAGGCGGGGTCCGGAGACCCCGCCCCGCATCGTCACTGCCACAAGATACGCCCCGCGCCGGCCAACGGCTGCGCAGACCGCTGGCGCGCGCGCTGGCATACTGCCGGCACGACGATGAACCCTGCGCGCGCGTCCCGCTGGCTGGTCGGCGGCCTGCTGGTCATCCTGACCGCGGCCGGAGCTGCGGAGCCGTCGGCGGCCCCCGGCACGAAACCGCCGCCGGCCGTGCCCAACAGCGAGTGCCTGGACTGCCACGAGGCCGAGTTCAAGGCGCGCAAGAAGGGCCAGCCCAAGGAGTGGATCGGCGTGCGGCCGGAGCTGTTCACGAAATCCGTCCACGGGAAACTGAACTGCGTGGACTGCCACACCACGATCACGGAGCCCGAGCATCCCTCGAAGCTGCCGCCGGCGCAGTGCGGGAGCTGCCACGAGGAGGCGGTGGCCCAGTTCGGCAAGAGCATCCACGGCATGAGCCACGTGATGGGCTCGTCCGACGCCGCCTCGTGCGCGAGCTGCCACGGCACGCACTACATGGTGCCCGTGAAGCAGGCCGACTCGCCGGTGTTCAAGTTCAACCTGCCGAAGACCTGCGGCACCTGCCACGACGACCCGAAGCTGGCCAAGGACTACCGCATGGGGCAGACGCAGGCCGCCGGGCACTATCTCGACAGCATCCACGGCCGCGCGCTCACGCAGATGGGCCTGATCGTGGCGCCCACCTGCAACGACTGCCACGGCGTGCACGACATCAAGCGCAGCATCGACAAGGACTCGCACACCCACCACGCCAACATCGCCAAATCCTGCGGCGCCTGCCACCTCGGCATCGAGGACACCTACAACGCCAGCGTGCACGGCCAGCTGCTGAAGAAGGGCGACGGCAAGGGCCCGGTCTGCACCGACTGCCACAGCGCGCACGACATCGAGAAGCCCACGAACGCCCACTTCAAGGCCAGCAGCGACCGCAGTTGCGGCAAGTGCCACGAGGACCGCCTCGAGCACTACCGCGAGACCTACCACGGCAAGGCGATGGCGCTGGGCCAGCCCAACGTCGCCCCGGATGTCGCGGCCTGCTACGACTGCCACGGCCATCACGACGTGTTCCCGGTCAGCGACGCGCGTTCGCGCCTGTCGCAGGAGCGGATCCTCGCCACCTGCCAGCAATGCCATCCCGGCGCGGGGCCGAAGTTCACCCAATACCAGCCGCACGCCAATCCGCTCGACGAGGTCAACTACCCGGTGCTCAACAAGGTCTTCTGGTTCATGACCTCCCTGCTGGTGGGCGTGTTCGGCTTCTTCGGCCTGCACACGGTCTTCTGGCTCTTCCGCTCGATCTGGCTCTACCTGCACGACTCGAAGGCGTTCCGCGAGGCCAAGGTGCAGGCGCACGCGGACGACGAGGTCTATGCGCGTTTCACGCCCTTCGAGCGCTTCCTGCACCTGATGATGGTGACGAGCTTCCTCGCGCTGGTCATCACCGGCATGCCGCTGAAGTTTTACTACACCGACTGGGCGAAGACCATGTTCCGCCTGCTGGGCAACGCCGAGGTGGCGCGCACGCTGCACCACTACGCGGCGGTGGTGACCTTCGCCTATTTCGGCCTCCACCTCGCGGCGCTGGTGCGGAACTTCTGGAAGGCGCGCGACGGGCTCCACGACCCGCAGACCGGCAAAATCACGCTCCGGCGCATGCTCGGCATCATCTTCCATCCCGACTCGATGGTGCCGTCGTGGCAGGACTGGCGCGACTTCATCGCGCACCAGAAGTGGTTCTTCGGCAAGGGGCCGCGCCCGCAGTTCGACCGCTGGACCTACTGGGAGCGCTTCGACTATTTCGCCGTGTTCTGGGGCGTGGCCATCATCGGGTTCTCGGGGCTGATCCTGTGGTTCCCGAAGTTCTTCACCCTGTTTCTGCCGGGCTGGATCATCAACGTCGCGCTGGTGGTGCACTCCGACGAGGCGCTGCTGGCTGCGGGTTTCATCTTCTCGTTCCACTTCTTCAACACCCACTTCCGCATCGAGAAATTCCCGATGGACACGGTGATCTTCTCCGGCCGGATCTCGAAGACCGAGATGCTGCACGAGCGCAAGCGGTGGCATGACCGTCTGGTCGCGGCCGGGAAACTTGACCTCTACCGCGTGAAGGCCGACGACTGGGAGGGCCGCAAGAACATCGCCAAGACCTGGGGCTTCATCTTCTTCGGCACCGGCCTCGTGCTGCTCGTGCTCATCATCTATGCGATGGTCTCGCGGCTGGGGCACTGAGGGACAACCCGGTTCAACCACAGATAGACACAGATGCACACAGATGGGTAAGAGGTGAAACCCGAGGCTTGAGCCTTTGTCGGCCAGATTTTCCGAATGATCCGTGTTCATCTGTGTCAATCTGTGGTTTCTTGCCGCTTGAGTTTGACTGAGCCCCTCGTTCGAGGGGGAGAAAGCCGGTTGCGTTGCCGGGCTGCGGGCTTCACTCTGCAGTCATGAACCTCCGTCACCCCCGGTTGCTGTTGTCCCTCCTCATGACCGTCCTGTCCGCCTCCGCGGCCCCGCTGCGCGTGCTCTATTTCACGAAATCCTCGGGCTTCGAGCACAGCGTGATCCGGCAGGACAACGGCCAGCCGAGCTACTCGGAGAAGGTGCTGGCGAAGCTCGGCGCCGCCCACGACATCATGTTCACGACCAGTAAGGACGGCTCGCTGTTCACACCCGAGTATCTGGCGCAGTTCGACGTGCTGCTGTTCTACACCAGCGGCGACCTGTGCAGCACGGGGACCGACCGCCACCCCGGCATCACCGTGCAGGGCCTGCACGCGCTCTTCGACTTCGTGGCCAACGGCGGCGGTTTCGTCGGTCTGCACGCGTGCAGCGACACCTTCCACACCCGCGAGCGCGGCGGCGGCAACAACCCGCGCCGCCTCCAGCGCTACCGCAACTACGGCGAGGCGGCCGACCCCTTTGCGCGCCTGCTCGGCGGCGAGTTCATCCGCCACGGCCCGCAGCAGGTGGCGGTGGCGACGATCACGGACCCGAAGTTCCCCGGCTTCGGCGGTTTCGGTGGCGAGCTCAAGGTCATGGAGGAGTGGTATACGCTGAAGGATTTCATGCCCGACCTGCATGTGCTGCTCGTGCTGCAGACGGCCGGCATGGAGGGCGGCGACTATGCGCGGCCGCCGTTCCCGCTCGCGTGGGCGCGTCCGCACGGGCAGGGCCGCGTGGCCTACAACGCCATGGGGCACCGTGAGGACGTGTGGGACAGCGCGTATTTCCAATCCATGCTCGCCGGCATGCTCAAGTGGGCCGGCAAGCGCGCCGAGGCCGACGTGACGCCCAACTTGGAAAAGGTCGCGCCACAGCATGCAACGCTCCAGCCGCCCCCGCCGGAAGTGAAGCAGTGAGAGCTGCGGCAGGGCGGCATCTCCGACGGAGGCTTGGCGGCGATGGCGAAGCTATGCCGCCAGCCTTGGCGGGGTTCGAGACCCCGCCCTCAAGGTGGCTCACACCCCCGCTGGGCGGAAGCTGCGCCACTTCTCGAGCGGGATCAGGGCGAGGGCGATGACGAGGAGCTGGCTGAACACGAAGGCGACGAGCCAGTAGAAGGCCGCGTCCATGAAGCCGTAGCTGTGGAGGCCGACGCCGAGCATGTTGACGCCGAACCAGCTCCAGGCCGTGACGACGTTGCCGAAGATGGCCAGGCCCATCAGGCCGCGCTGCTTCACCAGGCCGCCCCAGCGGGCGTGGAGGATGACGGCGTTCCAGATGACGATGATCAGCGCGCCGTTCTCCTTGGGGTCCCAGCCCCAGAAGCGGCCCCAAGACTGGTCGGCCCAGATGCCGCCGAGCACCGTGCCGACGAGACTGAACAGCGTGGCGAAGCACACGATGCCATAGACCATGCGCGTGAGGGCGTCGGCCGTGGCCTGGTCGAGGGTGCGGGTGAAGACGCCGCGCACGATGTAGATCAGCGCCAGGAAGCCGGCGAGGAAGGTGGCCGAGTAGCCGATGGTGATGACCACGACGTGCGTCGCCAGCCAGAAGTTGGAATCGAGCACGGCGCGCATCATCTCGAGCGTGTCGCCGCCGAGCGAGAGGTGGTGGGCGATGAGGAGCGTGGCGAAGCCGATGAGGCCGCCGGCCACGCTGCCGATGGCGTTTTTGAACACGCCTTCGAGGAAGAGGCACAGCAACACCGCGCCCCAGCCGACGAAGAGGGCGGAGGAGTAGAGGTTCGTCACGGGCGGCCGGCCCTCCAGCCACATGCGGGCGAGGATGCCGGCCGTGGCGGCCGCGAAGGCCAGCCCGAGCAGCCAGAAGGCGGCGCGGCCGAGTTCCTGCGGCCACTTCAGCCACGAGACGATGGCGAGCAGGAAGGCCCACACATAGAGCGTCATGCTGCTGTAGAACGGACCGGCGGCGTTGAAGCGCGACTCGACGTCGCTCTTGCGCATGGCCTCGGGGTAGCGCGGCGCGAGCTCGTCGTGCAGCGTGGCGACAATCCGGTTGAAGGTGGCGGTGTCGCCCGTGCGCCAGGCCTCGCCGAGGCGGGCGTAACTCATGACCGTCGGGTTGATCTTCCCGGTGCCGAAGGATTCCAGCAGCGTGGAGCCGGTGAGTTGCCAGTTGGTCGGATCGGTGTCGCCGGTCGCCGGCGGCACGAGGCGCAGGTGGCCGAGCTGCTCCATGTAGGCGAAGCGGTCGGCCATCTCCTTCATGACCTTGAGGGCGTTCGCGTCGTGCGGCGCGCCCTGCTGCTTGGCCAGCACGGCGGCGACCCCGGCCGGCAGGGCGCGCTCGAAGAGCTCGAGCTCGGTGAGGAAGCTGGTGGACTCGGGCATCTGCACCGCCAGCCGGAGCTGAAGGTAGAGGATGATGCGGTGGCGGACGGCGATGACCTGTTTCTGAAACGGCGTGCGGAGCGGCGCCTCGACCTGCTCCGCGAGACGGCCCTGGCGGTCGAGTTCGGGCAGCTTCGCCTTGAGCTGGTTGTAGGAGAAGCGCGACTTGGTCGAGGGCAGGAACCCGAGGATGGCCAGGGTGCGCTTGGCGGCGCTGTCATAGGCGATGCGGGTGTCCTTCTCCTCCAATCCGAGCAGCGAGAGCACCTCGGGGGAGTCGATCTTGATGGTGGGGAAGGTGTCGGCCCTGGCGGCGTCGAAGAAGACGGTGGCGAGCCATTCGACAGGCGAGTGGACGAAGGGCTGGCTGACCTCGGGCGTGCTGACGCGTTGGCGGCCCTGCAACGTGAGCAGCGAGGTGCGGGCGACGGTGTCGAGGGGTTTGATGCGGCCGTTGACGAGCACCGGCACGCGGCCGAAGCCGGCGAGGTCGAACTGCGTGGGATTCTTCTCCGGCCGCAGCGTGGAGGCGAGGTAGGCGGCGCCGAGCAGGAGGACGAGGAGGGGGAGAAACTTTTTCATTTTACACGCAGGAAGCGAAGGGAGCGAAGAATCAGGCGAGGCCGGCACCCGGGAGGATGAGACGGGTGATACCGTCCTTGAGAAGAGGTTCGTGATAGTTGATGAGCAGACCGACGGGAATATCCAGCAGCTTCATGTAGGATAGCAGCTGCGCTTTGTGTATGGGCAGGATCCTTTCGACGACCTTGTCTTCGACAATCAGGCAGTCGTCCACCAGAACATCGAGGCGCATGGGCTCTTCGAAAACAAAGCCCTTGTATTCGATGCGGACGATCCTCTGGTTGACCGAGGGAAAGCCACGGAGGCCGAGTTCATGCATTAAGCCGCGTTCGTTGATGCTCTCGACCAATCCCGGGCCCTTGTTGCGATGCACCTCGATGGCCGCACCAATGATCGCGGGCGAAAGAGCGTCGGCCTTGGGATATTTGGGGTGCATGGCTTTGCTTCCTTCGCTATCTCTGTGTAAATCAGGTCGCCGAGACGGCGGCGGTGCGTTTCCGCACGAAGCCGAGGAGGCTGTGGCCAAACTGCCAGGTGAGGCCGAGGCCCATGAGGATGCAGGCGATGTAGGGCAGGAGCCAGCCGGGGTTCTTGACGACCTGGAAGGCCGACATTTTGCCGGCGGCGTTCATCTGGTATTGGTAGAAGGTCAGGCCGCCGTGGCGCAGCGGGTTGTTCATGTAGATCACGACCTCGCGGTCCTCGTGGCCGGAGTCGTCCTTGAGGCGGACGCGGCTGGCGAAGTTCTTGGGGATCTCGGTGCCGGGATAGACCTCGTGGGTCACCTTGAGCAGGTGGAGGGAGAACGGCATGTAGTGCCGCTTGAGGCGCAGGACGAGTTCCCAGGTGCGGCCCTCGAAGTTGAAAGTCTGCGGCAGGCCCACGACGGGTGAGACGGCCCAGGTACCGAGCGAGCCGGACGGGCCGGTGATCTCGACGAAGGCCGCGGGCAGGTTGTTCTCGTCGGGCTTGTAGGTGAGGGGCAGGGGGATGACCTGCACACGCGTGCCGATGCCCTGCGTGGCGACGGGTTGGCCGGAACGCGCGGCGGGATCGCCCATCTGCAGAGTGGCGTTGGGGTAAAAGGCCTTCACGTTGACCTGGAAGGGCAGCTTCGGGTGCTGGAGGGATTTCTGGTCCGCCAGCACGGCCTCGGGAATCGCAACGACCTCGTCGTATTCCGGGTTGCTGCGGTCGATGATGGCGAGCTCGTGCTCACGGAAGCTCTCGGCGTAGGACTTGGTCTGGCCCTCCTCGAGGCGCATGGAACTGTCCTGTTGCATGATGCCGGTGATGAGTTCGCCGACGAGGAGCAGGATGAGCCCGGCGTGCGCGAGCTGGATGCCGAATTTCTTCCACGTCATCGCGAAGCGGTAAATGTGCGCCGCGACGAGGTTGATGAGCAGGAGCCCGCCGATGAAGTAGCCGCCGGGGAAGACCGGGATGGGGATGTCGGTGCCGGGCGGCCGCCACAGCACGAAGAAGCTGCGGAAATATTTTTCCTGCACGGCCCAGATGCCGAGGTTCACCTGGTCGAGCGTCGCCACGAAGACGAGCAGCAGCGACAGGATGAGCAGCGCCACCGTGAGCTGGAGCGAGACGAAGAAATCGCGGAACTGGCGGAAGAGGTCTTTCATCGGGGGTCAGGGCGCCTGCACGGTGTGGAGGAATTCGAGGAAGGCCGCCTTCTCGGCGGCGACGGCGGCGTCGGGTCCCATGAGTTTGAAGAACCAACTGTTGCCGTTGTAGCTGGTGATGGCGCCGAGCAGGCGCGTGCCGGAAGGTCCGGCGAGGTCCACGACGTCGAAGTGCAGGCCGCCGTGGCCGTCCACGTGCTGCACGGCGGCGTCGAGTTCGGCGGGTGCGCCGGGCGGGAGGCCGACCTGGCCGCGCCAGCGGTTGATATTGGCGTGCAGGCCGCCGGTGTCGCCGGGGAAGGCGGTGATGGCGAAGTCGGCCTCGGCGCCGTCGCGTTTCACCGCGTAGCTGCCCTTGCGCATGGCCGAGCCGGCCTTGGGCGTCCAGGAAGCCGGTGCGGTCCATTTCAGGTCCGAGCCGCCGGCGGTGGGCACGGCGGTGCCGGCCATGTTGCCGGCGGCCGGCGCGCTGCCGCCGACCGGCGGGTGATCGGCCGGCAGGCTTCCCTGGCCGGCGGCTCCCGGTTGGGCGGCCGGCGCCGGATCCTTGGGCGCGCGATAAGCCGCGATCTGGCGGTCCGTGCAACCGATGAAGGCCAGCGTGGCGAGCAGCAGGACGCGGGGGGGAAGACGTGGGGGCATGTCCATTGCAAGCATAGCTATCCGGGGCCGACCGCAACCCTAACAGGAATGTATCAGCCCGGCGGGCGCGGAGAATTAGCACGAGATTTTGACTGCGAACCCGCTCCGGTTGTTCATCTTGGGGGGCATGCAAATCACACCGCTGGGTGACAGTGCGCTGCTGCTGGAGCTGGGTGACTCGATCAACGAGTCCACCTGCCGGCAAGTGCAGGCCGCTTGGCGCGCCCTGGCCGCCGAGCCGCTGCCCGGTGTGAGCGAGGTCACGCCCGCCTACACGACCGTCACGCTGTTTTACGATGCGCCGCGGGTCGTCGAAGCCGGGGCGCCGGAGGACGAGATCGTCGAGTGGCTCTCGGCCCGGCTGCGCGAGCGACTCAAGAGTCCGCCGAAATCGGCCAGGACAGCGAAGCCGCGGGTCGTGGAGATTCCGGTGTGTTACGGCGGGGAACACGGACCCGATCTCGACCGGGTGGCGGCACAGGCGAAACTCCCGCCCGGGGAGGTGATCAAACGGCACAGCGCGGCGAAATATCTCGTGCACCTCATCGGCTTCGCGCCGGGCTTTCCCTATCTGGGAGGCCTGCCGCCGGAGCTGGCGACGCCGCGCCACGCCAGGCCGCGCATGGCCGTGCCCGCCGGCTCGGTGGCGATCGGCGGGGAACAGACCGGCATCTATCCGCAGGTCACACCCGGCGGCTGGAACCTCATTGGGCGCACACCGCTGCGACTGTTCCGGCCGGACGAGTATCCGCCGGCGCTGCTCCGGCCGGGCGACGAGGTGCGGTTCAAGCCGATCAACGCCGACGAATTCGCCCGGCTGCAGGAGGTCGCACCATGATCCAGGTGCTCAAGCCCGGTCTGCTCACCACCGTGCAGGACCTCGGGCGGCCGGGCTACCAGCAATACGGCGTGGCCGTGGGCGGGGCGCTCGACGCCTTTGCGGCGCGCGTGGCCAACCTGATCGTCGGCAACGACGAGAACGCGGCGCTGCTCGAGATGGCGCAGACCGGGCCCGACCTGCAATTCGAGCGCGAGGCGCTGGTGGCGTGGACTGGCGGCGATTTCGGGGCGTCGGTCGGCGGGCAGCCGCTGCCACGCGAGCGGGCGGTGCGCGTGGCGCCGGGCGAGACCGTGAGCTTCGGCGCGGCACGGAGCGGCCTGCGCGCGTGGCTGGCCGTGGCCGGCGGCATCGACGTGCCGCATGTGCTGGGCAGCCGGGCCACCTACCGGCGTGCCGGTCTCGGCGGCCATAATCACGGCCGGCCGCTGGCCGCGGGCGACCGGCTCAAGACCTTCGGGCCCGGCGCGTGGGCGACGGCCCTGCTGGCCTCGCTGCGGAACCGCGGCTTGCGGGCGAGCGTGTGGACCGTGCGACCGGGCACGATGGGCCGGCCGGCGCCGGCCGGCACGGTGCGCGCGATGACCGGTCCGGAGTGGGACTGGTTCAGCGCCGAGGCGCAGCGGGCGTTTTTCGCGTCGGAATGGGAGGCCACGCGCGAGGCCGACCGCATGGGCGTGCGGCTGCATGGCCCGGAACTCACGCTGGGCCGTCCTCGCGAGATGATCTCATCGGCGGTGAACACCGGCGTGGTGCAGGTGCCGCCGTCGGGGCAGCCGATCGTGCTGCTGCCGAGCCGGCAGTCGGTGGGCGGCTATCCGCGCATCGCGGCGGTGGCGGCGGCGGACATCGGCCGCTTCACGCAGCTGCGTCCCGGCGAGCAGGTGCGTTTCGAGCGCATTCCGCTCGTGGTGGCGCACCAGCTCCAGCTCCAGCGCGAGCGCGACCTCACCCGCGCGCGCCTCGGTCTGGCACGGCTGGCGGGATGAGCGCCATGCGCCGGGTGGACCTCAATTGCGACCTGGGCGAGGGCGGCGCACACGACGCCGAACTCATGCCCCTGATCACGTCGGCCAACATCGCCTGCGGCGGACACGCCGGCGACGAGGCCATGATGCGGGCGACGGTCGAGCTGGCTCTCAAGCATGGCGTCGCCATCGGGGCGCACCCCGGATTCGCGGATCGCGAGAATTTCGGCCGGCTCGAGCGGGCGGCGATGCCGGAGGATGTGCATCACCTCGTATCCAGCCAGACGAGGGCGCTGCAGCGGATTGCCGCCGAAGCCGGCGCCAGGCTGGCGCACGTCAAATTGCACGGAGCACTCTACAACATGACCGCCCGGAACACGCTGCTGGCGGAGGCGGCTGCGCAGGCGGTTTACGAGATCGATCCGCGGCTGACGCTGTTCGGTCTGGCGGGAAGCGCCCTGATTCGGGCCGGCGCGGCGACCGGCCTGACGGTCGCTCACGAAGTCTTTGCCGACCGCACCTACCAGGCCGACGGCTCGCTCACGCCCCGGTCACGGCCCGACTCCCTGCTCCGCGACGAGGCGGCCGCCGTGGCACAGGTGCTGCGCATGGTGCGGGAGGGAAAGGTGATCGCGACCGACGGCCGCGAGGTGGGGATCAGGGCCGACACGGTCTGCCTGCATGGCGATGGGCCGCATCCGGTGGAGTTCGCCCGGCGGTTGCGGCAGGAGCTGGCGGCGGCGGGGGTGCTCCTCCAGGCTTCGGGCGCATGATCAAGCTCACCGGCCTGCTGCTCACCGGACTCGGCTTTGCCCTGCGGGTGAACCCGCTGCCGGTCATCGAGGCGGCGGGCCGGCCGCGTATTGGTCCGCGCTGTCGGTGAAGGCGATCGTGGCGGCCCTGCGCCGGCGGGCAAAGGTGCGCGGCGGTTTCATCCAGGTGCCTTTCCTGCCCGAGCAGGCTCGCGGCCGGCAGCCCAGCCTGCCCCTGGCGACGATGACGCGGGCCGTGGAGACGGCGGTTGCCTGACGCTACGGACGCGGCGCGACGCACGCCGGCCGGGCGGGGCGCCGCCCTGAACGGCGCCACGCGCCCACGCCGGCGAGCAGACCCAGCAGGAGTGCGCCGTAGGCGGAGGGCTCGGGCACGGGGGTGACCTGCTTGTCGTAGGACTGCCACTTGGTGTCGTCGGCGGTGAAGCCGGTGAAGGTGACCTGGTTCATGGGGGCGGCGCCCCGGACCTCGGAGGCCGCGCCGGTCCAGTTCCGGGCGAAGAAGTAGTCGGAGGCGTCGGCCCAGTTCTGGATGGTGAGGGTGACGCCGCCGCTGATGCTGAAGTTGGCGACATCGAGGGTGGAGACGCCGGCGAAATCGATGATGCTGTTGCCCGTGATGTTGAGCGTGCCGAGCGAAAGGGAGATGTCGCTCAGGCGCAGGGTGCCGCCGGCGAGGTTGAAGGTGCCGCCGAAGTCGAAGCTGTTGTCGAGCGTGAGGATGCCCGAGCCCTGCTTGGTGAAGGAGCCGGTGCCGGCGAGGGTGCCGGAGAAGGTGGTGGAGGCGTTGCCGGCGGCGATGAGGATGCCGACGCCGAGGTCCACGGTGCCGCCGCCGGCGATCGAGGCGATGGTTTCGGTCTGGCCGCTCACGTCGAACGTGGCCCCCGAGGCGATGGTCAGGGCGGTGGAGTCGGAGAGGACGTTGGAGGCTCCGAGCAGCAGCGTGCCCGCGTCAATGTTGGTCGCGCCGGTGTTGGTGTTGGATCCCGAGAGGGTGAGCGTGCCGGCGCCCTGCTTCGTGAGCGAGCCGGCGCCGGTGGTGATGGCGCCGGTGATCGCCACATCGCCTGCGCCCGTGACGGTGAGGTTGCGGTTGGCGCCGGTGACGCCGCCGGAGAGAGTGAGGCTGCCGGCGTCGGCGGTGAACTGGGTGTTGCCCGTGAGGGTGATGAGGCCGGCGTAGGAATTGCTGTCCGCGATGTTGCGCAGGGCGCCGGTGGAGCCGACGCCGGTGCCGGTGATGCTGAGGGCCTCCGCGCCGACGCTGATGCCGCCCTGCAACTGGAGCTGCTCGCCGGTGGTGACGGTGGTGCCGGCGGCAGTGGAGCCGAGGGCCTGGGAGTGGCGGATGTTGAGCACGCCCGCGTTGACCGAGGTGGCGCCGGTGTAGGTGTTGGCGCCGGAAAGGACGAGGGTGCCGGTGCCGCTCTTGGTGAGGGCGTTGCCGCCGGAGATGACGGCGCTGACAGTGAGGTCGGCGGCGGCGGCGGTGCTGTCGCCGATGGTGAAGGTGCGGTTGGCGCCGCCGAGGGCGAGGTTGCCCGAGATGGTGGCGCCGTCGGGGTTGTTGGTGGCGGTGTAGGTGACGTTGCCGCCGAGGGTGAGCGTGCCGGCGCCGGTGGTGACGGTGGCGCTGGTGCCGGAGGCGCCGCCGCCGAGGGTGAGGGCGCCGATGGTCTCGGAGTTGCCGTCGAGGTCGAGCGTGCCGGCATAGATGGTGGTGGCGGCGTTGGCCAGGATGTTGGAGGCGCCGAGACGGATGGTGCCTCCGGTGGCGCCGCCGGCGGAACCGATGGTCGTGGCGCCGGTGTAGGTGTTGGCGCCGGAAAGGACGAGGGTGCCGGTGCCGGTCTTGATCAGGCCGCCGGTGGTGGTGGCGATGGCGCCGGTGATCGCGGTGTCGCCCGTGCCGGCCACGGTGAGCGTGCGGGTGTTGCCGGTGACCCCGCCGGAGAGCGTCACGGTGCCAGTCGAGTTGTTGGTCAGCGTGCGGCTGCCGCCGTTGAGCAGCAGGGTGCCGCCGAAGGCGAAGGTGGTGGAGCCGGTCAGCGTGAGGTTGTTGTTCAGGGTGACCTGCGCGAAGGCGAGGTCGCCGCTGTCGGCGTTCCAGGTCTGCGCCGCGCCGACGATGAGGGTGTTGTTGAAGGTCTGCGTGACGCCGGATTGATTGTCGATGCCGAGGCTGCTGATGCCATTGAGTGTGAGCGCGGAACCGGTGAAGATCTCGGCGTCGGCGCCGCTGCTGAAGAGCAGTTTGCCGACCGTGGCGGGGGCGGTGAGGTTCGGGTCGTTGGCGGTGTTGCTGCTGAAGGTGGCGGTCGCAGTCCCGCCGGGCACGACGCCGGTGCTCCAATTGCCGGTGGCGGACCATGTGGTGGACAGCGCGCCGGTCCAGACCTGGGCGACCAATCCCGCAGTCGGCAGGAAAGGCAAAATCAAGGCGCACAGCCTTGCCCCCCGCATGCGGACAGGCGGAGCGGCGGTCCCGACTGATCTGGGCGAGGTGACGCGCATCAAATCCTTGGGATTGGCCAGAATATACCGTGTGCAGGCCATTCCTACAAGCCGCGTCTTGCGGTTGGGAAAGCTCAAGTGTTGAGGCTTGGGAGCCGTTCGACCCGGGCAATCCCGCGCACCGTCGGGCAACCGTTCCCGTTGGTTAAGCGGTTAAGAGCGGCCAGTCGCCTGGCAGAGAGGTGCTCTGACCGGGTTGCATCACCACACCGACCTGCGGCGACACCTCCCAGGCACTCGGGTGCCACTCAGGTGTTGAATCGGAACAGCGCCACGTCGCCGTCCTTGAAAACGTATTCCTTGCCCTCGAGGCGGTATTTGCCGGCGTCCCGCGCGGCCGCGACCGAGCCCAGGCGGACGAGATCCTCGTAGCTGACGACCTCGGCCTTGATGAAGCCCTTCTCGAAATCCGTGTGGATGACGCCGGCGGCCTGGGGGGCCTTCCAGCCCTTCTTGATGGTCCAGCAACGGACCTCCTTTTCGCCCGCGGTGAAATAGGTCTGCAAGCCGAGCAGATCGTAGGTGCCCTTGATGAGCGCGGACACGCCGGAGTCGTCCACACCGAGGTCCTTGAGAAACGCCTTCGCGTCCTCGGGCGACAGGTCAATCAGCTCGGCCTCGATCTTCGCGCTGATCGGCACGTAGGCGGCGTCGTGGTGCGTGCGCACGTATTCGGCAACCTGCTGGACGAATTTGTTCTGCCCGGCGGTGGCGAGGTCGGATTCGGCGACGTTGCAGGCGAAGAGCACGGGTTTGGCGGTGAGGAGCTGGAAGAGCTTCATCATCGTCTGGTCGTCCGCGGTGGCGCCGGGCAGGACGTTGGCGGTCTTGCCGGAGTTGAGGTGGGGGAGGAGCTTGTCGAGGAGCGCCATCTCGGCGATGGCCTCCTTGTCGCCCGACTTGGCCTTCTTCTGGGTCTTGTCGATGCGCTTGGTGACGGCCTCGAGATCGGCGAGCACGAGCTCGGTGGTGATGACCTCGATGTCGCGCACCGGGTCCACGCCGCCCATGGTGTGGACGACGTCGGGATCCTCGAAACAGCGCACGACCTGCACGATGGCGTCCACCTCGCGGATGTTGGCGAGGAACTGGTTGCCGAGGCCCTCGCCCTTGCTGGCGCCGGCGACGAGGCCGGCGATGTCCACGAATTCGATCGCCGCCGGCACGACGACGTTGGTCTTGGCGATGTCCTTCAGCACGTAGGCGCGCTCGTCGGGCACGATCACGACGCCGACGTTGGGATCGATGGTGCAGAATGGATAGTTGGCCGCCTCGGCCTTGCGGGAGCGGGTGAGGGCGTTGAAGAGGGTGGATTTGCCCACGTTGGGCAGACCGACGATGCCGGCTTTGAGCATAAAATGGGTGCTTAAAGGGTCGGATGGAGCGGCGGCACTGGGGGCTTGACAAGGGCAAAGTTGTCCCGTCCATTTTGCCCCTTTTCCAACTCAAGCACCGCTTCCGTTCCAGCAACCAGACACATCCATGGCCCTCAAAATCCGCCTTTCCCGCTTCGGCACCAAGAACGAGCCCCACTACCGCGTGGTGGTCGCCGAGGCCCGTTCCCGCCGCGATGGCGACGCCGTTGAGCAGCTCGGCTCCTACAACCCGCGCAGCAAGGGCAACCCGCTGACCATCAAGCTGGATCGCGTGGACTACTGGATCTCCAAGGGTGCCAAGCCCTCCGAGACCCTGCACGCCATGATCAAGCGCGCCAAGCGCGCCGCGGTCAAGGCCTGAGGGTTTTACACCAAGGAAGCGAAGGGAGCGAAGTGCCTTTCGCAGAATCCGGCCTCGGAGTTTTCCGGGGCCTTGTCATTTCCGGCCTTGGCGGTCTTTGCGACCTTGGTGTAAGTATTTTCCCCCTTGCGCATCGACGTCCTCACGCTGTTTCCCGCCATGCTCGACGGCTTCCTGTCCGAGAGCATGCTCGGCCGCGCGCGTGAGGCGCAGCTGCTGGAGGTCAACGTCCGCAACACTCGCGATTGGGCGGCCGACAAGCACAAGACCACCGACGACCGTCCGTTCGGGGGCGGAGCGGGGATGATCATGAAGTGCGAACCGCTCTTCGCCGCCATCGAGGAGCTGCAAACGCCCGGCTGCCGGCGCATTTACCTCACGCCCGATGGCGTGCCTTTTACGACTGCCAAGGCTGAGGAGCTCTCGAAGCAGCAACACCTTATCCTCGTCAGCGGCCACTACGAGGGCATCGACCAGCGCGTCCGTGACACGATCATCGACGAGGAGATCAGCATCGGCGATTACGTGCTGACCAACGGCACGCTCGCGGCCGCCGTGGTCATCGACGCGCTCGCCCGTTTCATTCCCGGCGTGCTCGGGGAAGAAAAGTCGTTGACCAGCGAAAGTTTCACCCGCAACTTGCTCGACTTTCCCAATTACACGCGTCCCGCCGTTTACCGCGGCATGTCCGTGCCGGAAGTGCTCCTCCAAGGCAACCACGGCGAGATCGAGAAGTGGCGGCACGCGCAGCAGTTGGCGAAAACCGCCAAAATCCGGCCCGATTTACTCAAAAAACAGCCATGAACCAGATCATCAAAGACATCACCGCCGCCCAGGTGAAAACCTCCGCCGTGCCCTTCAAGGTGGGCGACGGCGTCCGCGTGCACACCAAGGTGCGCGAGGGTGACAAGGAGCGCGTTCAGGTCTTCGCCGGCGTCGTGATCGCCCACAAGGGCAGCGGCATCCACGAGACCTTCACCGTCCGCCGCATCAGCTACGGCGAGGGTGTCGAGCGCGTGTTCCCGGTCAACTCGCCGAACATCGAGAAGATCGAGATCGAGCGCGAGTCCGAGCCCGGCAAGGCCCGCCTCTACTACCTCCGCGACCGCACCGGCAAGGCCGCCATGGCCGTCAAGGAGAAGCGCCTCGAGGACGCCGCCAAGGCCTGAGGCTCCGCGTCCACAAGACGAGCCAAAGCGAACCCGACGGGTTCGCTTTTTTCATGCCTGCGTCCGGGGAGACCTTCGCTTGCGGCAGACCGGGAGGCCATCCCGACATCACAGGACTTGATGCTTGATCCTAAACTGCGCAGTGGAGTTGAGACACAGGGTTTACGGAGTGGCCATTGCCGGATCAGCGGTCGATCATCAGCCGTTCACCTCCCAGGTGAAGGTCGTGGCGCCGAGGAGTCCTGGCCAAACCTCTGGGTTTCCCAGTTTTGCCTTCGTGCGCTCTGGGTCCAACTGCGGTTCATGCGCACAACGCCGCCGATGTCCGGCGCGCCGGTGGAGGGAGGGTTGTCTCAACGGCGATGAACCGGCGGGGGGGCATGGGCCACGCTGCAGGGAGTTGTCCGCCCCCCGGCCTCGCACCGGCAGATGCATCCGCTGCCAGCGGCGGAGCGCACGGCCTCGGTCGAGGAATGGCAGGGGCGCCCGTGGTGCGGGTGCTGGAGCCGGACGGGGGACCACGCGGGAGACGGTTTCGGATTCCGCGTGCAAGCTCGGGGTGGCCGGCAACCTCGCGACCGGCGCATACCTCGCGGCCCTGGCCTTGGAATATCAGGCCGAGTTGCGCAGCGCCGACATGGATTTCGCCGCTTCCCGGGGCTGCGGTGGCGGAATCCGCTGGATCCGGGCAAGCGCCGCTGACGTTGGCCGCGGCCTCTGCTGCGCCCGAGCCGGCATCAGGCGTTGGCCGGTTTGCGGGCCTTGACCAGGCCGAGGCATTTCTTGATGGCTTGGATGGAAGGAAGGGAAAACCCGGTGGTGGCGACGATTTGTGCGCCGGTCTGGCGGGCGGCCAAGAGCCGCTTCACCTCGGACCGCTGGGCCTCGGTGATGCGGGCGCGCTTGCGCGCCCACCTGTCTCATACAGGCCCGGATGAAGGATTCCATATCGGCAAAGCCGAACTGAGCGGGGAGGGCGGCGAGAGTCTGCTTGCGCTCGGCAGCGATTTTCAATTCAAGCTCAGCCCCCTTGGCCTTGGCCGCTAGCAGCTCCTCGAGTTGATCCGTCAGCATACTCGAACTGACAGGAAACTGGGTTTAGCAGGACGGATCATCGAATCACTCAGGGCTTTGGGTTGGGGTTTTCGTGCGCACGGTATGAGTGATGACAACGGGCGAGCCCATCCCGGTCTCGGGTCTGCTTTGCTGTTTCCTCCGACGAGGTGGCAGCCCAGCCTGTGGCGGATGAAAGATATTCAGGAATCACAACGCCTCGCTTCACCGGCGCCGCGCCCCCAGTCGCTGGCGTGGGATGGGACGACGCTCTGGATGGGTTCGCTGGAGACACGGCGCCTCTACGCCATCGCTCCGGCGGCATGGACGGTCGGGGAGGAAGTTGCCGCCCCGGGTTTCCCCTGGGGGATGACCGCGGTCGGGAAAGAATTGCGCGTGCTGTGCAGCGCAACGGTCGAGAGCAGCCGGGACATCTGGCGCTACGTCCCGGGAAAGGGGTTTGATCCGGCATACAAGATCAACTGTCCCGACGACATGGGTTCGCAGCTTGGCTGGGACGGACAACGCCTCCATGTGAGCCAATGGTATCCGCAGAAAGTGATCGTGCTCGACGCGGAGGGGAAGGCTATGAGGGTGATCCCGGTTCCGCACGGCATCTGCGGGCAGGTCATTGTTGGCGATTTCATTTATCTCGTCACGACCGATGCGGAGGAGACGCAGGACTATTGGCTCACGCGGGTGGACCCGCGCCCGGTCGTGCCGGTGATCGAGGATCTGCTCCGCATCCCCTTCGCGGCGCGGGCGCTCGCGTGGGATGGCGCGCGTTTCTGGACGAATCACCGCGAGCAACACCAGATCGTGTCGTTCGCCCGGCCGGCATGAGTGGCTTCTTGTTGCAGCGCGCCTATGAGCCTGGCCCGGATTGTCCGGGCTTGGTTGTTCCTTGGAGAGCCCGTCTCCCGACGGATCCTCCATCAGAGCAGATCGTCGGACTGCTTGGCGAACGCCCACTACATTTTGGCCGGCTTCAGTTTGATCACGCTTTGGATTTTTTCGAGGAGGGCGGCTTCGTTGAAGGGCTTCATGAGGGCGCCTCTGACGCCCAGGGCGTGGATCTCGTCGATGATATCGTGATCGGTGCGGGAGATGAGCATGATCCTGGGGATGGTTTTCAACGAGGGGTCGGAGCGCATCCGGGTGATGCATCTCGTGGCCGCCCATGACGGGCATGCTGGCATCGAGGAGGATGAGGTGGGCAGGGCCTTTCCCATCGCGAAGACGGCGTTGTAGCCGTTACTGATAGGAAACGGCATTTCGGACGGATCATCGAATCACTCAGGGCTCACGGGGTCGGGGGCGCCGCCGCGCGCCCGCTGGCACGGTGCTGCCGCCTTCCGGACTCGGTTGGACCTGATACGGCGCCGGCGGCAGTACCGCCGACCGGTTCAACCGGTCGGCCTGGCCCAGCACGGCCAGATCTCCTCGGGCGAAAACGAAATTTCCTGCTGGCTTTCGGGGCGGAGCATCCGGGCTCTTGGAGCCTGCCGGCTTGGATTGAACACCGCCCTCTCGCCGCCCCAGCGCTACTGCCCGGGGCAAGCCCCGGGGATTCTGCGCACGGCTCGCACAGCCCCGCCGTCGCAGGGCTGGCTGTGCGGCGTCCTGGTTCCATTTGCGAAACCCCGCAGCAAGCTGCGGAGACTGCTTCAGCATTCAAGCTCAACGCGGCGATGGCGAACCAAGCTGCCGGTAGAAGAATGCGGTGCCGTGCAGACAGCCATCCGGACTGCTCGCAAATCCGGGGATCTCGCCGACGCGAATCCAGCCCAGTCGTTCGTACATTTTCTCGGCCGGCTTCCCGGGTTCGGTGTCGAGGTAAAGCAAGGACCGGTTTGCTCCGCGCGCCTCTTGTTCGATCGCCGCCATCAGGGTTTTCCCGATACCGTGTCCCCGCCATCGGGTGTGCACGAACAACTTCTGCACCTCGGCGCGATGCAATCCGTTCTGCCGGGTGCAAAGTCCGAGTTGAACACTGCCGACAATCCTCTCTCCGTCCCGCGCCACCAGCAGGATTCGCGAACCGGCGCCGACTTCCCTTGTCACCCCGCGCCAGTAGTCAGCCGCCATTTCCGATGAAAGTGGACTCCGGAACCCAATGGATGCGCCGTCATGCACTGCGTCCTGAAGCAATTCAACCAATGAGGGCATTACCGGCACCGCACGGTCTTCCGTCAAACGTTCAATGGTGGTGGTCATAAGTTGTTCGCCGAATTCCCCCAGGTCATGAGTACCGATGCGACCGTTCCTTTCCGGATCGCGGCGGGGTCGAAACACGAATGGAACTAAAGCTCCATTGTTCGTTATGAAGCCACCGCATGGAGTGAGTCGAAGCATGAATCCCCCAGGACAGCCATCGCCGGCGGGCATTGCTGCTGGGAAACTGGTCGCGGGTGAACACGTGCTGCGGGTATGAGTCGGGGAGAGCGGTGACGGGTCGGCCCGGGCCCGCGGAGGGCCATGAAAGAAGACCCGTCCCTGCCGGCAATGCTATTTCCGGCCGAGCCAGCGCAAGTGCGCGCCCGGCAAACTCACCCGTCTCGGAATTATGCCAAAAATTCGGCTTTGCAGCGGCGTCGCCGTGCCCGTTGACTCTCCACCCCGTCCCCCCGCCACTTTCATGAAACTGAATACCGAGATTCTCTCCTCAGCTGCCAACCAGGCTCGCGGCCTCGCCATCGATGCCGTCCACAAATGCTCCTCCGGTCACCTCGGCCTGCCGCTGGGCGCCGCCGAGATCGGCGCCGTCCTCTACGGCCACGCGCTGGTCCACAATCCCGACGAGCCCCGCTGGCTCAACCGCGACCGTTTCGTGCTCTCCGCCGGCCACGGCTCGATGTTCCTCTACAGCTGGCTTCACCTCAGCGGCTACGACCTGTCGCTCGACGAGCTGAAGAACTTCCGCGTCCTGCACAGCAAGACCCCCGGCCACCCCGAGTTCCATGAAACCCCCGGCGTCGAGTGCACCACCGGCCCGCTCGGCCAGGGCATCGGCAACGCCGTCGGTCTCGCCCTCTCCGGCAAGATGGCCGAGGCCCGCTTCAACACCGCCGAGCACGTCATCTTCGACCACCACGTCATCTGCCTCGCCGGCGACGGCTGCATGCAGGAGGGCGTCGCGATGGAGGCCGTGGCCTTCGCCGGCCACCAGGGCCTCGACAACCTGATCCTCATCTACGACGCCAACGCCGTCACGCTCGACGCCATGGCCGACAAGACCCAGAGCGAGAACACGGCCGCCCGCTTCAAGGCCATCGGCTGGGACGTGCAGACGCTGGCCGACGGCCACGACCTCGCCGCCATCCTCAAGGCCGTCAACAAGGCCAAGCGCACCAAGACCGGCAAGCCGCAGCTCATCATCGCCAAGACCGTCATCGGCAAGGGCATTCCCGAGGTGCAGGGCACCGCGAAGGGCCACGGCGAGGGCGGGGCGAAGTTCGCCGCCGCCGCCCGCAAGGGCCTCGGCCTCCCCGAAGAACACTTCTACGTCAGCCCGCAGGTGCGCGAGTATTTCGCCGCGCACAAGAAACGCCTGAAGCGCGCCTATGGCAAGTGGCGCAAGACCTACGAGGCCTGGCGCGCCGCCAACCCGGAGAAGGCCGCGCTGCTCGACTCGCGCAACGCCCGGCTCTCCGCCGCCGCGCTCGTCGAGAAGATTCCGGCCTTCCCGGCCGACGCCAAGCTCGCCACCCGCGCCGCCGGCAAGGAGGTGCTCCAGCCTGTCGCCGCCGCCGTGCCGCTGCTCATCTCCGGCTCCGCCGACCTGCACGGCTCGACGCTCAACTACATCGCCGCCGACAAGGATTTCGACCGGACCAACCGCGCCGGCCGCAACCTCCGCTACGGCATCCGCGAGCACGCCATGGCCGCCATCAGCAACGGCGTGGCCTACGACGGCATCTTCCGCCCCTCGTGCGCCACCTTCCTGGTGTTTGCCGACTACTCGCGTCCCTCGATGCGCCTCGCCGCGCTCTCGAAGCTGCCCGTCATCTATATCTACACGCACGATTCCGTCGGCGTCGGCGAGGACGGCCCCACGCACCAGCCGGTCGAGACCGTCACCGGTCTGCGCGTGATCCCGAATCTCGACGTCATCCGCCCGGCCGATCCGGAGGAGACCGCCGGCGCCTTCGCCGCCGCCCTCGAGCGGCAGGATGGGCCGACCCTGCTCGCGCTCACACGCCAGGCCGTGCCGATGCTCAACGAGATCCCCGTCGCCGACCGCCGCAGCGGCGTGCTCAAAGGCGGCTACATCGCCGTGAAGGAGACCGCTCCGCTCACCCACATCCTCTTGTCGGCCGGTTCCGAACTCCAGTGGGCCATCGCCGCCGCCAAGCAGCTCGGCCCCGGCGTGCGCGTCGTTTCGATGCCGTCGTTCCTGCGCTTCGACGCCCAGTCCAAGGACTACAAGGAGGCCGTCCTCCCGTCGTCGTGCCGCAAGCGCGTCGCCATCGAGGCCGGCGTCACGGGCCTCTGGAGCAAGTATGTCGGCCTCGACGGCAGGGTCATCGGCATCGACCGCTTCGGCCTCAGCGCCCCGGGCAACATCGCCATGCAGGAACTCGGCATCACGACCGAAGCAGTGGTGTCCGCGGCCAAGGCGCTGTAGTCCAATCTGTAGCGACGCTCTATGAGCACCGGACGACGGTCGCAGACCGCCGCTACAGGCGTCTGATTCCAGCCGGCCAGCAGGCCGGCTGGCTTGTTTATTCGGGCCGGGTGCTGTCATGCAACTATGACAAATCTCTGCTTGCGGAAATGATTAGGAGGCTGATTGTCAGCCCCCTGATATTCGCGTTATCGTCACCTTTCCCATGCCCCACCTGCTCCTCAAAGACCTTCCGCGCTATGAATGCCTCCTCGAGGCGGCCCGGGAGGTTCCCGATCTCGACCCCTCCGCCGCCGAGGCTTTCCTGCACCTGCTCCGCACGGGCGACGATGTGTTCGCCGCCACCGAGCGCAACCTGACCGACCACAGCATCTCCCATGGCCGTTTCGGCGTGCTCATGCTGCTCTGGCGCAGCACCCAGCCCCGCGCGGCCAAGCTCCTGGGGGCCGGCGACTGCGCTTGCGGCGGACCGCGCACTCCCGCCGAGCTCGCCGATGCCGCCGGGGTCACCCGCGCCACCATGACCGGTCTGATCGACACCCTGGAGCGCGACGGCCTCGTGAAGCGCGAGCCCGATCCCGACGACCGCCGGATGATGTCCGTGCGCCTCACGCCCAAGGGCGAGCGGTTTCTCGAAGAGTTTCTGCCCGGCCACTTCAAGCTCATCGCCGAGCTCATGTCGCCGCTGTCCGAATCCGAGCGCAAGACGCTCGTGCGCATCCTGGCCAAGGTGCAGGAGCACGCCGCCGCTCTCCGCGGCGAATCCGCCGCTCAACCAGCCTCCGCCTGACTCCTCCCGCAATTTTCCCAACAACACCGACCACGCCAACGTTATGTTCAAGAAGTTCCTCATCGCCATCGCCGGATTCATCCTCGTCGTGCTGCTGCTCGGCGCCTTCAAGGCCAGGCAGATCTCCGACATGACTTCCGTTACCCACGTCCCGCCCCCCAGCGCCGTCACCACGGCCGAGGCCAAGGCGGTCGAGTGGCACTCCTATCTCAACGCCATCGGCACGCTGGCCCCCGTCCAGGGGGTCACCCTCGCCGCCGACGCCGACGGCACCATCACGCGCATCGTCGCCGACAGCGGCACCGCGGTGAAGGCCGGCGACCTGCTCGTCGAGCTCGACACCAGCGTCGAGGCCGCCCAGCTCGCCGCCGCCCAGGCCCGGGCCGCGCTGTCGCGCATCAATTTTGAGCGCGCCAAGGACCTGTGGGACCGCAACGCCACGTCCAAGTCCGAGTTCGACCTCGCCGACGCCACCCTCAAGCAGGCCGTGGCCGAGGTCGCCGCCATCGAGGCTTTGATCGCCAAGAAGCAGGTGCGCGCGCCCTTTGACGGCCGCGTGGGCATCCGCCTCGTCAATGTCGGCCAGTTCGTGGCCCGCGGCCGCGCCCTGCTGCCGCTGCAGAAGCTCGACCCGATCTACGTCAACTTCAGCATCCCGCAGCGCCAGTTGCCCGCCATCGCGCAGGGACAGGAGGTGGGCATCCTTGTGGACGCCTTCGCCGGCCGCACCTTCAAGGGGACCATCACGGCCATCAACTCCGAGGTGGACGCCGCCACGCGCAACATCTCGGTGCAGGCCACCCTGGCCAACCCCGACGAGGTGCTCCGCGCCGGCATGTTCGCGCGCGTCGAGGTGCAGATGACCGGCGCCGCGACCCAGGTCGTCGTGCCGGCCACGGCCATCGCCTACGCCTCCTACGGCAACTCGGTCTTCATCGTCGAGAAGCTGAAGGGCCAGGACGGCCAGGAATACCTCGGCGTGCGCCAGCAGTTCGTGAAGCTGGGCGCCACCCGCGGCGACCTCGTCGCCATCACCGAGGGCGTCAAGCCCGGCGAGCAGGTCGTCAGCTCCGGCGTCTTCAAGCTCCGCAACGGCGCTCCGGTGCAGGTCAACAACATCGTGCAGCCCTCCAGCAGCGCGCATCCCACGCCCGCCAACACCTGATCCCTCCACGAGGATCCTCCCATGTTATCCAAAAGCTTCACCGACCTCTTCATCCGCAAGCCGGTCATCGCGCTGGTCGTCAACATCGTCATCCTCGTCGTCGGCGTCGTCTCGTATTTCCAGCTCAACACCCGGCAGTATCCGCGCAGCGACAGCGCGGTGGTGAACGTCAACACGGTCTATTTCGGCGCCAGCGCCGACACCGTGCGCGGCTACATCACCACGCAGCTCGAGCGCGCCATCGCCAGCGCCGACGGCATCAACTACATCGAGTCCACCAGCAGCGCCGGCCTGAGCGCCATTCGCGTCTATCTGCGGCTGAACTACGACACCAACGCCGCGCTCGCGCAGATCAGCGCCAAGATCGACCAGGTGCGCAACGAGCTGCCGCCCGAGTCCGAATCGCCCACCATCAGCGTCGAGACCGCCGACAACGAATTCGCGTCCATGTATCTGAGTTTCTACTCGGACGAGATGGATCAGAACCAGATCACCGACTATCTCAACCGCATGGTCCAGCCGCGCCTCGCCGCCATCAAGGGCATCCAGCGGGCCGACGTCCTCGGCGGCCGCGTGTTCGCCATGCGCATCTGGCTCAAGCCCGACGAGCTGGCCGCCCACGGCCTCAGCCCCGCCGAAGTCCGCGCGGCCCTTTCGGCCAACAACGCCCTCGCCGCCGTCGGCGCCACCAAGGGCTCCATGATCAGCGTCAGCCTCGTGGCCAACACCGATCTCAAGAACGTCGAGCAGTTCCGCCAGATGGTCGTGGCCGAGCGCAACGGCACCATCATCCGCCTCGCGGACGTGGCCGACGTGGTGCTCGGCGCCGAGAGCTACGACGAGGAGGTGCGCTTCGGCGGCAAGACCGCCACCTTCATGGGCCTCTGGGTGCTGCCGACGGAAAGCACCGTCGAGGTGATGCAGCGCGTGCGCGAGACGTTCCCCGACATCCAGGCCAGCCTGCCGGCGGGCCTCCAGGGCCTCATCGCCTACGACGCCACCAAATACATCGAGGACGCCCTCCATGAGATCGTGAAAACCCTCAGCGAGACGCTCCTCATCGTCACCATCGTCATCTTCCTGTTCATGGGTTCGCTCCGCTCGGTCATCATCCCGATCGTGGCGATGCCGCTGTCGCTCGTGGGCGCGATGGCGCTCATGTTCGCCTTCGGCTTCACCATCAACCTGCTGACCCTCCTGGCCATCGTGCTCGCGGTCGGCATCGTGGTGGACGACGCCATCGTCGTCGTCGAGAACGTCGAGCGCCACATCCGGGAGGGGCTGGCGCCCGTTGATGCCGCCATCCAGGGCGCCCGCGAGCTGGTCGGCCCCGTCATCTCGATGACCATCACGCTGGCCGCGGTGTATGCGCCCATCGCCTTCAAGGGCGGCCTCACCGGCGCGCTCTTCCGCGAATTCGCCATGACGCTCGCCGGCGCCGTGGCCGTGTCGGGCTTCGTCGCCCTCACCCTCTCGCCCATGATGAGCGCCTACATGCTCAAGGGTGGCGACGCCGAGGAGAAGGGGCTCACCGGCACCATCAACCATCTCTTCGACCGCATCCGCAACCGCTACGAGCGCCTGATCGGCGCCAGCCTCGGCTGGGTGCCGGTCACGCTGACGGCCGCGTTTCTCTTTACGCTCCTGCTGGTGCCCTTCTTCCTGCTGGCCCAGCACGAACTCGCGCCGAAGGAGGATCAGGGCGTCGTGTTCAGCCTCATGATCCCGTCGCCCACCGCGACCATCGACCAGAACGTCATCTACGCGAAGGAGGTGCAGAAGATGTTCGAGTCCGTCCCGGAGTATGAGAATTCCTTCCAGCTCACCGGCGCCCGCTTCGGTTTCTCCGGCATCATCCTCAAGCCGTGGTCCGAGCGCACGCGCAGCGCCCTGCAGATCGAGCAGGCGCTGCAGGCCCCCGCGGCCGCCATCCCGGGCATGAATGTCGTCGTCACCACGCCCGATCCGCTGCCCTCCGGCGGCTCGATGCCCATTGATTTCGTCGTGCGTTCCACTGCCGACCACCGGGAGATGGAGGAGTTCGCCCAGAAGCTGGCGCTCTTCGCCAACACCGAGGCCAACGCCGGCGGCGGCGCGCCGACCTTCTACTTCGCCGACACCGATCTCCGTTTCGACCTGCCGCAGGTCGAGATCGAGATCGACAAGGACAAGGTCGCCGCGATGGGCCTCAACCTCACCGACGTGGCCCGCGACCTCGGCTCGATGCTCGGCGGCGGCTACGTCAACCGCTTCGTCAACGACGGCCGCAGCTACCGCGTCATCCCGCAGGTCGAGCGCGGCCAGCGGCTCAACGCCGCGCAGCTCCTCGACTACCACATCCGCGGGCCGCAGGGACAGCTCATCCCGCTCTCCACCATCGCCACGCTCAAGGAGACGGTGCAGCCCCGCACGCTCAACCGCTTCCAGCAGCTCAACTCGGTCAAGATCCAGGGGGTGGGCCCGAGCCTGGACGCCGCGCTCAAGAAGCTCGAGGCCAAGGCCAAGGAGATCCTCCCGGCCGGCTACTCGATCGATTACGGCGGCCAGTCGCGCCAGCTCCGCTACGAGGGCAACGCCCTCTGGTCGGCCGGCCTGCTCGCGCTGATCCTCATCTTCCTGGTGCTCGCCGCGCAGTTCAACAGCTTCCGCGACCCGTTCATCATCCTGTTCGGTTCGGTGCCGCTGGCGCTGGTCGGAGCGATGCTGCCGATCTTCCTGTGGAAGACCTCGCTCAACATCTATTCGCAGATCGGCCTCATCACGCTGGTCGGGCTCATCGCCAAGAACGGCATCCTCATCGTGGAGTTCGCCAACGGCCTTCAGGAACAGGGCGTGGCCAAGCGCGACGCCATCCGCCGCGCCGCCGCCACCCGCCTGCGGCCCGTGCTCATGACCTCCGCCGCCACGGTGTTCGGCCACCTCATGCTGATCTTCGTCAGCGGTCCCGGCGCCGCCGCCCGCAACAGCATCGGCTGGGTGCTGGTCGTCGGCATGGCCGTCGGCACGCTCTTCACGCTCTACGTGGTGCCCGCCTTCTACATGCTCATCGCCAAGGACCACGCCAGGGTGCGGGCCTCCTCGGCCGCCCCCATGGTCGCCGAGCCCGCCCTTGCCAAGTGACCACCGCTTCATTCCCATGAAACCCTTCATGCGCCTGCCCAAACTCATCCTTGTGGGTGCGAGCCTCCTCGCGACTCTGCCCGCTGCGGCCCAGCTCAACGACGGCCAGCCCGATCCGGACTTCGCCGTGCCGCCGCGGCTCGACCTGCAATACGCGCTGGCCTACGCGCTCGACAACAACTTCGCCATCCGGCAGGCGAAGGAGCGCATCCGCCAGCAGGAGGGCATCGTGCTCGCGGTCCGCTCGGCGCAGATTCCCAACGTCTCCGCCGCGGCCGGCTACCAGCGCAACGCCGACGAGACCTCCGCCAACGGCCGCCACGAGGCCTGGTCGGTGGACATCACCGCCCGCCAGATCCTCTACGCCGGCGGCGGCGTGACGGCCGGTGTCAAGGCCCAGCAGCTCGCCCTCGACGCGGCCGTGCTCGCGCTGCGCGCCGTCGTCAACGACGCGCTGCTCGGCGTCCGCACGCGCTTCTACACCGTGCTGCTCACCCGCGAGCAGATCAAGGTGCAGGAGCAGAACATCGAGCTCCTCCAGCGCCAGTTGCAGGACGTGAAGAACCGCTACGCGGCGGGCACCGTGTCCAACTTCGAGGTCCTGCGCGCCGAGGTCGCCCTGGCCAACGCCCAGCCCGCGCTCATCACCGCCCGCAACGATTACCGCCTCGCCATCGAGGAGCTGCGCCAGGCCATCGGCTATGTCGCCGAGAGCGAGCCCAACGTGGCGAAGGTGCCCGAGTTTCTCGGCACGCTCGAATTCACGCCGGCCAGCTTCGAGCTCCGCTCCGCGCTGGGCACCGCCCGCGAGCAGCGTCCCGACCTCCAGCGCCTGGCCAAACTGACCGAGGCCGCCGAGCAGGGCATCCTCACCAGTCGCGCCGGCTACCTGCCCACGGTCTCGGCCTTCGGCTCCTACGACTGGCGCCAGGCTCCCGCCGCGAGCAACCGCTCCTCGCTCGACGGCTGGACCGTCGGCGTGCAGTCGTCCTGGAACATCTTCGACGGCCGCGCCACGGCCGGCCGCGTCGCCCAGGCCCGTTCCGTTCTGGAGCAGAGCAGGCTGGCGCTCGCCGAGGCCCGGTTGGGCGTGGAGGTCGAGGTGCGCCGCGCCATCTCCACCTTCCAGCGGGCCACCGAGCTGGCCGAGGCGTCCAAAAAGGTGGTCGAGCAGGCCGAGGAGGCCGTCCGCCTCGCCAACGCCCGCTACGCCGCCGGCACCGCCACCCAGCTCGACGTGCTGACCTCGCAGGTGGACCTCACCACCGCCCGGCTCAACCAGGTGCAGGCCTACTACAGCTACAACGTCGCCGTCGCCGCGGTCCGCAACGCCATGGGCCTGGCCGACGAGGCCATGCCCGCCGGCGAACTCAAGTTTCCCTGAAGCGCCCGCAGACCGCACGGATCGGGCCGCCTCTTCCGGGCGGTCTTTTTTCTTCGCGCCGGCCGGCAACTTCGGCCACGTTCCTGTGTCGTAACCGCACTCCATGAAGCCCGCTCGTCTTCTGCTCGTTTCCCTGGGAGTTCTCGTGGCGGTCTGCGCCGCCGCCTTCGGACTGGCCCTGACACCCCCGGTCCAGCGCTGGGCTGTGCTGCGCGCGGCGCGCGATGTGCCCGGTCTCAAGCTCGGGCTGGCCTCCGTTTCCGCCGGTTTTTCCGGCGTCACCCTGACCGGGGTCAAGGCGGAGCACCAGGGTGTGCCGGTGAGCGTCGAGCGGCTGGAAGCGGACCTTTCGCCGTTGGATTTCGTTTTCGGCCGGCACCTGCGGATCAACCGCCTGAAGATCGCCGGTCTGCACGTTGACGCCAGCCGCCTGTCGCGGACCAGGGCCGAGGCCGCCGCCGTGGGAGCGCCCGCCGCGGCGCCCGGTCTGCTCGCGCAGGTGCGGCTGCCCTTTGACCTCACCTTGGGCGACGTGCACATCGAGGGTCGCGCCCGGCTGCCTGGTGCGCCGGCGCAGCCGCCGCTGGAGGCCGCCTACACCCTCACGGGCGGCAGGTTTGCCCTCGGCCAGGAGGGCGCGCTCCACCTCGATGCGACCCTGCGCAACCCGGCGAACGGCGCCAAGGTCAGCGCACTCCAGGCCAGGGCCGACCTGCGCACCACGCTCACCGCGCAGCGCACCTTCAACAGGATCAGCCTGACCACCCTGGCGGAGGCGCAGGGCACCGGACTCGCCGGGCCGACCCAGCTCAAGATCGGGGCGGAGCTTTACCAGACCTCGGCCGGCGAGAACTACGAGGTCACCGTGAGCACCCTGCAGCAGGGCGCCGCCGAGAATGCGCTCATCGTGAACGCGCGCCTGCCCGCCGGCACGCGGCGCTACGCCGGCGAATGGGCGCTCAAGGCTCGCACGGCCCAGATCGAGCCTTTCTTCCTCGGCGGTGCCCTGCCGGATTTCGACGCGCGGGGCGACGGCCGGTTCGCCTTCGACGCGGCCACGGAAAGCTTCAGCGTGGAGGGCGGCTTGCAAGGCCGCGTCAACCGCCTGGAGGCGATCGAGCCGGCCTGGCGGACCTTCGGTGCCTTGCAGGTGGACGCGGATTTCGACGTCGGCCAGCAGGACGGGGTGGTGGACCTGCGCCGTTTCCGGGCCCGGGTCGCCGGGGCCGGTCCCGTGCTGGCCGTGCAGAACACCGCGCCGCTCCGTTACGATCTGCGCAAGGGCGAGCTGCTCGCCAACGGCGGGGGCACCGACACGCTCCTGCGCGTGGATTTGCTGGGCCTGCCGCTCGACTGGGCTCGCCCCTTCATCTCCCAGGCGGATGTCTCCGGCGGCAAGGTCACCGGCCAGGTGGATCTGGCGCGCGCATCGGCGGGCGCCACCGCGGTGGCGGTGCGCGGGCAGCTGAGGCTCGACGAGCTCAACGTCGTCCAGCAAGGCCGGCCGCTCGTCACCAAGGCGGCCGTCACGGCCCGGCTCGACGCCACGCTCGCGGGCGGGGCGGTCACGGCGCCGGTGTTGGAGCTGGCGGTCCGCACCCCGGCCGGTGATTCCCTCGACCTGGCGGGCCGTTTCTCGGCGCAAGCGGGCGCCGGTGCGTCGCGCTCCCTGGCCGGCCGGTTCAATGCCTCGACCGCGAAACTGCTCGAGCGCTGGCTGCCGGGCGGCCCGGTCTCCGCGCAGGGCGACCTCGATGTGACCCTGCGGGGCGACGCGGTGGAAGTGCAGCCCGGCCGGATCGAGGTCAGGCAAGGTCCGGGCCGTCCGCTGCTGGTCGGCACCATCGCCCAGCCGTTCGCCTTCAATCTGACCACGCACACGATGGCGCCGCGCGATCCGGCCCAGCCGGTCGCCCGCCTCGCCCTCGGACGGTTGCCGCTCTCCGCGCTGCCGGTCACGCAGCCCGACGCCGTGCTCGGCGGCTATTTGCAGGAAGGCGACTTCGAACTCGGCGTCCCGGCCGGCAGGATCACCCTGCGGAGCCTGGCACCGGTGCGCCTGCACGACGTTTCCCTCACCCAGAACCGGCAGGTGGCGCTCACCGGTCTCGCCATCGAGGCCCGGCCGTTCCTCGAATACGCCGGTCCGGGCAACCTGCGCCTGCAAAGCGGCGATGTCGGCATCCGCGCCGGCCAGTCCCCGCTGATGACGCTGAAGTTGGACGCCACCCAGACCCCCGGACAGGACACGCAGGCCGTGATGGCTTTCACCCTCGAGGTGCCCGCGCTGGCCACGCAGCCGCTCTTCGCAGGAGCGCAGGCCGTGACCGCCGGGCGGGCCAGCGGCGAAGTGCGCGCCTCCGTCGGAGCGCACAGCCAGTTGGAGGCCCGGATGACGCTGAACGGCCTGGCCGCGCCCGAGGCGCAACGCGCCCTGCCGGTGGCCAACGTGGGCTTCCGCGGGCGGATTCAGGACAACGGCGCCGTCGCGATCCAGGTCCCCCTGCTGCTCGACAACGCCGGGCGCCGCTCCGACCTGAACTTCGCCCTCGATCTCACCCCGCTCGGACGCGGCTATTCCGTGGACGGCCGCCTGACCGGGCAGCAGGTGGAACTCGAGGACCTGCTCGGCGTGCTCGGCATTTTCATGGTTTCCGCCGCGCCCGACAGCGGCGACAAGCCGGCGCCGCCCCCCAGCGTGCGGCCCGACACCGTGGCGGCCTGGTCGCGCTTCAGCGGCCGGCTCGCGCTGGACGTCAAGGCCGTCACCCGCGGCAAGGAATGGGCCATGACCGGGCTCACCGGCGCGGTGGCGATCGAGCCCTCGCTCATCACCCTGCAGAAGCTGGAAGCGGCGTTCAGCGAGACGAGCCGCCTCGCGGCGAAAATGGAGCTGCGTTTCACCGGCGGGGCCATGCCCTACCGGCTGGCGGGCGATTACACGCTCAACGAATTCGACGCCGGGCGGCTTTTCCGCGCCATCGAGCCGGCCAAGCCGCCGACGGTGGAGGGCCTGTTCAACGTCGTCGCGCGGTTCTCCGGCAATGGCGAGACCCCCGCCCGCGCCCTCGAGCGCGTGCAGGGCGAGTTCCATCTCACCAGCCGGCAGGGGGTGTTCCGCGGGCTGCAGCGGACCACCAACAAGCTCTCGATGAGCTCGAAGGCCGTCGAGCTCGGCGCCACGGTGCTGGGCTCGATCCTCGGCTCGGAAAAGGCCGCCAGGACCGCCGAGAAGGTCGCGGGCCAGGCCTATTTTGTGGACCAACTCGCGCAGAGCATCGGCGAATTCAATTACGACCTGCTGAGCGTGCGCCTGACGCGTGACGAGCTGCTCAACATGAATCTGGAGGACATCAGCCTCGTCTCGCCCGAGATCCGGCTCAACGGCCGCGGCACGGTGAGCTACGTCGTCGGCCAGCCGCTGCTGGAGCAGCCGTTGAGCGCGTCGTTGAACTTCGCCGCGCGCGGCAAGGTCGAGCAACTCTTCGGCAAGTTGCGTCTGCTCGATACCACCAAGGACGAACTCGGCTACACGCGCACGCGCGACGCCGTCACCGTCGGCGGCACGCTGGCCAAGCCCGACCCGACGCCCTTCTTCACCAAGATCGCCTCCGCCCGCCTCGCCGACTTTCTGGATTTCGAGAACTGAGGCCGGCGGCACGGGGAGCCGACTGTTAGACCGATTTCCGCTTTGCGGTGGGGGCGGAGCGGCCAATCATCCCGGCCGATGAACACGCGCATTTTCGGCAAGACGGGCAGGGTGGTGGGGGAGGTCGGGCTGGGCTGCTGGCAGATCGGCGGCAACTGGGGCGAGGTGTCGGACGACACCGCCCTGGCCATCCTGCGCACGGCCTACGAAGGCGGCACGACCTTCTTCGACACCGCCGACGTGTATGGCGACGGCCGCAGCGAGATGCTCATCGGGAAGTTCCTGAAGGAGATCAAGGCCCGCGACCGGCTGTTCATCGCCACCAAGCTGGGTCGCCGCGGCGATCCGGGCTGGCCCGCCAACTTCACCCGCGAGGCGGTGCGCCGGCACACCGAGGATTCGCTGCGCCGCCTCGGTGTGGACGCGCTCGACCTCACCCAATGCCATTGCATCCCGCCCGACGTGCTCCGGCGCGGCGAGGTGTTCGGCTGGCTCGAGGAGCTGAAACAGGAGGGCAAGCTCCGGGCCTACGGCGCCAGCGTCGAGGCGATGGACGAGGCGCTGTGGTGCTGCGAGCAGCCGGGCTGCGCCTCGCTCCAGATCATCTTCAACATTTTCCGGCAAAAACCCCTCCACACGTTGTTCGACACGGCCCGGGCCCGCGGCGTGGCCCTCATCGTGCGCCTGCCGCTCGCCAGCGGCCTGCTCAGCGGCCGGATGACCAGCGCCACGACCTTCCCGGCCGACGACCACCGCAACTTCAACCGCGATGGCGCCGCCTTCAACGTCGGCGAGACCTTCGCCGGCCTGCCCTTCGCCAAGGGTGTGGAGCTGGCCGACGCCCTGAAGGCGCAGGTGCCCGCCGGTCTCACGATGGCCGAGATGGCCCTGCGCTGGTGCCTCGATTTCGAGGCCGTGAGCGTGATCATCCCCGGCGCCAAAAACCCCGCACAGGCCCGCGCCAACATCCGCGCCGGCGCCCTGGCCCCGCTCGGCGCCACGAAGCACGTCCAGCTCGCCGCCTTCTACGAACGTCACGTGGCCGCCCACATCCGCGGGCCGTATTGAGCGCGCCCGGCACTCGTCGCTTGCCAAGGCGGCGGTTGGCACGGTAAGAGCTGCCCGTTTTCGCGATGCCCGCGCCTCGTCCGCTCATCCCCTCCGGCCTCACCCTGCTCAACTGGTTTCTCCGCGGCTGGACGGCGCTCGTCTTCGCCTTCCTCTACGTGCCGATCGCCGTGCTGGTGGTGTTCTCCTTCAACTCGTCGCGGCTGAACATCGTCTGGGAGGGCTTCACGCTCCAATGGTATGAGCGGTTGCTTGAAAACACCCCGCTCATCCGCGCGGCCAAGAACAGCCTGCTCATCGCCTCGGCCACCACGGTCCTTTCGGTGGTCCTCGGCACGGCCGGCGCGTGGCTGCTGCATCGCTACCGTTTCCGGTTCGCGCAGGCCATCCAGACGCTGGTGGCGATCCCGATGGTCATGCCCGAGATCCTGCTCGGCATCAGCCTGCTCATCATGTTCGTGACGATCGGCCTGAAGCTCGGCTTCGCCTCGGTCGTCATCGGGCACGTGACCTTCAGCTTTCCCTTCGTGCTCGTGGCGGTGCAGGCGCGCCTGCAGGGGCTCGATCCGGCGCTGGAGGAGGCCGCGCTCGACCTCGGCGCCACGCCGCTCAAGGCCTTCTGGCTCGTCATCGTGCCCAGCCTGCGGCCGGCCATCATCGCCGGCGGGCTCATGGCGTTCACGCTTTCGCTGGACGAGCTCATCGTCACCTTCTTCATCCGGAGCGCGGCCTCGGAGACCCTGCCGATCCATGTCTTCGGCCTGGCCCGCAAGGGCCTCAACCCCATGCTGAACGCCCTCTCCGCCATCTTCATCCTCGCCACCGTCGCCTTCGTGTTCTTCTCGGAATACCTCCGGAAACTCGGGCACCGGCCTTTCAACCCGCCACACCACCATCCATGAAATCCCTGAAAAATCTCCTCCTCACGCTGGTCCTCGCGGCCGGCGCCCCCGGCCTGACCGCCGCCGAACTCAACCTCTTCGGCTGGTCCGAATACATCCCGCAGGACGTGATCGACGGCTTCACCCGGGAGACCGGCATCAAGGTCAACTTCGAGACCTACGACTCCAACGAGGCGATGCTTTCCAAGCTCGTGGCCGGCGGCGGCAACTACGACCTCGTCCAGCCCTCCGAATACACGGCCGAGCTGATGATCCGCCGCAACATGCTCGCGCCCCTCGACCAGGCGAAGATCCCCAACCTCAGGAACCTCGCGCCCGAGTTCCGCGGCCTCGTGCATGATCCGGCGGACAGGTTCACCGTGCCCTACATGTCCGGCACCGTCGGCATCGTCGTGAACACCGACAAGGTGAAGGACGACATCAAGGGCTACAAGGACGTGTTCCAACCCAAGTTCAAGGACCGCCTCGTCGTGCTCGACGACAACCGCGAGATCGTCACCTGGGCGCTCTATGCGGCCGGCCTGCCGGCCAACGAAATCAACGCCGCGAGCCTCGCCAAGGTGCGCCCGATCATCGCCCAGTGGGTCAAGCTCGTGAAGGTCTATGATTCCGCCAGCCCCAAGACCGCGCTGCTCAACGGCGACGTGGACATCGGCATCGTGTGGAGCGGCGAGGCCGCGCTGCTGTGGAACGAGGACAAGAAGTTCAAATACGTGCTGCCCGCCGAGGGCGCGCACCGCTTCATCGACATCCTCGCCATCCCCGCCGACGCCCCGCACAAGGACGCCGCCCACGCCTTCATCAACTACATCCTCCGGCCGGACGTCTCGAAGATCGTCTCCCGGGATTTCCCCTACACGAATCCCAACGCCGAGGCCCGCAAGCTCCTGTCGGCCGACGAACTCGCCAATCCGGCCAGCTACCCGGCCGGCTCACCGAAGCTCGAGACCTTCCGCGACATCGGCAAGGCCGCCGCGGACATCGACGAGCTGATGACCGACCTCAAGAGCGCGCAGTGAGCCTCGCGGGTAGGGCGAATCGTCCCGATGAGCCGAGGCTCGTCCGGAGGTCTCGCCCCACCATCGGCTTCTGCGCTCATCCGCCACCTCCATGCACACGGCCATCTCGCCTGCCGTCCCGCTTTCCGCCCACCCCCGTCCCGGTTGGAAGGCGTGGGCCCTGCTCGCGCCCATGGTGCTGTGGCTGCTGCTCTTCGTGGTGGTGCCCGGCGCGATCCTGCTGGTTTACAGCTTCTGCGAACGCGACGAGGTCGGCGGCGTGGTCTTCACCTTCACCTGGGAGAACTACCGGCGCGTCTTCGATCCCGTCTATCTGCGCATCTTCGGCCGCTCGATCTGGTATGCGGCCATCACGACGGCCATCTGCGCGATGGCCGGCTACCCGGTGGCCTATTACATGGCGCGGGCGGGGGAGCGTCTGCGCAACAAGCTCCTGCTGCTCGTCATGGTGCCGTTCTGGACGAGCTTCCTCATCCGCACCTACGCGTGGATCACGATTCTCAAGCAGGAGGGCCTGCTCAACGGCCTCGTGCGGGGCCTGGCCCTCGACCTCGGCCCCTTCGACCTGCTCTACACGCCCGCCGCCGTGGTCGTCGGCCTGGTGTATGCCTACCTGCCGTTCATGATCCTGCCGATCTACGGCAGCGCCGAGAAGCTCGACAACTCGCTCATCGAGGCCGCCTACGACCTCGGGGCCGGCCCGGTGCGCGCGTTCTCCTCCGTGATCGTGCCGCTCACCATGCCGGGCATCGCCGCGGGCACGCTGCTCGTCTTCGTGCCCGCCATCGGCATGTTCGCGATCACCGACTTGATGGGCGGGGCCAAGGTGCCCATGATCGGCAACGTGATCCAGAACCAGTTCCTCCTCGCCCGCAACTGGCCCTTCGGCGCCGCGCTCGGGGTCGTCTTCATGCTCATGTTCGCCGTCACCTACGGGATCCTCCAGCGCCGCGGGTCGCACTCCGCCTGATCATGACCGATGCGCCCAAACCCATGATCGAGCTGCGCGGCGTCACCAAGCGTTTCGGCGGCTTCACCGCGGTCAACCACGTCAGCCTCACCGTCCACGCGGGCGAGTTCCTCACGCTGCTCGGCCCCTCCGGTTGCGGCAAGACCACGCTCCTGCGCCTGCTGGCCGGCTTCGAGACGCCCGACGAGGGCGTGGTGCTGCTCGACGGCGAGGACGTCTCCCACGTGCCGCCCTACCGGCGCAGCGTGAACCAGGTTTTCCAGAGCTACGCCTTGTTTCCGCACCTGACGGTGCGGGACAACGTCGGTTTCGGCCTGCGCATGCAGAACGTGCCGCCGGCGGAGGCCGCCGGCCGCATCCGCGAGGCCCTCGCCATGGTGTCGCTGGCTGACCTGGGGGAGCGCCTGCCGCACCAGTTGTCGGGCGGCCAGCGGCAGCGCGTGGCGCTCGCCCGCGCCATCGTCTGCCGGCCCAAGGTGCTGCTGCTCGACGAGCCCCTCTCGGCCCTCGACGCCAAGCTGCGCCACACCATGCAGCGTGAACTCAAGCGGCTCCATCAGATGATCGGCCTCACCTTCGTCTTCGTCACGCACGACCAGGAGGAGGCGCTCACGATGTCCGACCGCATCGCCGTCATCAACCAGGGACGGATCGAGCAGGTGGGCGGCGCCGGCGAGATCTACCACCGGCCGCGCACGCCCTTCGCCGCCGACTTCATCGGCCAGGCGAACCTGCTCGATTCCACCGTCGTCGGTCGCAACGGCACCACGGCGAAGATCCGGCTCGGGAGCGGCCTCGAACTCGTCGTCGCCGGTTCCGAGCTGCCGCCGGGGGCGACCAGGGCGCTCGTCTCCATCCGCCCCGAGAAGATCCACATCGGCCGCGTGCCCGCCGCCGCGGAGAACGTCTTCCAGGCCCGCATCGAGGAGGAGATTTTCCAGGGCGCCACCGACCAGCTCACCCTCGCCACCGACCAGGGCACGCGCCTCCACGCCCTCGTGGCCAACGAGAGCGCCACGCAGGAGTCCTACCACGCCGGCGACCGCGTCTATTGCAGCCTCCACCTCGACGACCTCGTGATCGTGCAGGCGGAGTAGGGAGAGGGAAACCAGAGACTCGAGGCCTGAAACCTGAAGGTGGGGGCAGACTCGGTCTGGCTTTTTCAGGTTTCAGGTCTCAGGTTTCAGACCTCCACTCCCCATGATCGCCGCCGTCCAGTTCCGGAATTTCAAGGCCCTGCGCTCGGCCGCAGTGAAGCTGGCGCCGTTCAATCTCGTGCTCGGTCCCGCCGGCAGCGGCAAGACGAGCCTCATCCAGGCCCTGTTGCGCCTGCGCACGCTGGCGGGGCTTGCCCCGGCGGCGGAACCGCCGCCAGCCGGCGGCGGTCCCCGGATTGATTTTGCGTTTGCGCCGCCCTGGCAGGACATCGGCGTCTCGCTGGGCTGCACTCCCGACGAGCTGGTGTGCGACGTCCTCTCGGTGAGCCGCCCCTCCGACCCGGCCGGAGAAGCACGCTGGGAGGAACTGCGCGCCAAGCTCCGCACCATCCGCGCCTACCTCTTCGACCACTACGCCATGGCTGTGCCGGCCAAGCCGGCCGATCATGCCGAGCTGGCCTCGAACGGCGGCAATCTCGCCGCCGTGCTCGCCCATTGGCGGGAGCACCAGCCTGCGGCCTTCGCGGCGCTGGAGGCGGAGTTCCTGCGGCTCATGCCGGACTTTGCCGCCCTGGAAACCCGGCCGGGACCCGGCGGGACGGTCGAGCTGGGGGCGCGGCTCCGGAACAACGGCCACGCCCTCGTCACTGCCGACAACCTTTCGCAGGGCACGCTCTATCTGCTGGCGATCCTCACCCTCTCCTTTGCGCCGGTTCCGCCGGCGGTGGTCTGCATCGAAGAAGCGGACCGCGGCATGCACCCGCGCTCGTTGCGCGAGGTGCGCGACGCCCTTTACCGGCTGAGCTATCCGCGTGATGCCGGCCTGGACCGCGCGCCGGTGCAGGTGGTCACGACGACGCATTCGCCCTACCTGCTCGACCAGTTCCGCGACCACCCGGAGGAGGTCGTGCTGGCCAGCAAGCAGGGAGGGGAGGCGACCTTCGAACGGTTGTCCGACCGCGCCGACATCCTCGCAATGGCCAAGGAGGCGCACCTCGGCGACCTCTGGTACAGCGGCATCCTCGGCGGCGTGCCGGGGGAGTGAACACCACGGAATACACGGAACCCACAGAAAATGAGTCAGGCATCCACGACATGTCATCCTGAGCGACGTGAAGGATCCATCGGCATGTCTGTAGTCGAGTATCGTTCTGGATTCTTCGCTTCGCTCAGAATGACGGTTGGGTCGGTTTGTTCTCATTCCGTGCATGCTGTGTGTTCCGTGGTTTCCTCCGCATGAAGCTCGCCATCCTCAGCGAATCGCCGGCGGACGAGGCGGCGCTCCATGTGCTGGTGGGATATGTGCTGGGCCGGCCGTTCAGCACGGTGCAGGCGGCGCTGCGGGCGCGCGGCTGGCCGTCGGTCGAGCAGGTGCTGCCGCCGATTGTCCGGCACCTGCATTTCAACACCGCCGCCGACGGTCTGGTGGTCGTGGTGGATTCCGACGACTCGGTCGTGCACACCGCGGAGCACGAGGCGCCGGGCTACCATCATGCGTTCTGCCGCGTCTGCCGGCTGCGCGCGGCCTTCCGGCGCACCGTCAAGAACCTGCCGCCGGCCCGGGGGCGCGACCGCGTGCTGCGCGCCGTGGGGCTCTGCGTGCCGGCCCTCGAAGCCTGGCTGTTGTGCGGGCGCGACACGTCGGTGACGGAGCAAGCCTGGCTCGCCGGCCAGGCGGCGGGCCGCCCGCCCTACACCCGGCGCGAGCTCAAGCAGCGGGTCTATGGCACGGAACGGCCGTCGTTGCAGCACGAGCTGAAGCGGGCGGTGCAGGAGGTGTCGCGCCACGCGGGAGACGTGCGCCGGCTGGAAAACGATTTCCCCAACGGGTTCGGCGCGCTCGCCCGCGATTTGCGGGCCTGGCCCGCCGGGTAGGGCGGGGAGACCCGGCCAAAGGAAGGACTTGCCGAAGTCGCCCCGGGCCGCACTGTTTGCAGGGACCTTCCTGCATGAAACTACCCCGTGCTTCGCTGGTCGCGCTGTTACTTGCCCAGGCGCAGGAGACGTTCAACGACTGCGCCGCCAAGTTCATGCTGATCGGCCTGACGCAGCAACTGGCGCGCGCCGCGGGTGAGGATCCCAAGCCGATGATCTCGCTCATCGCGCTGCTGCTCGTGCTGCCCTATGTGCTGTTCGCGCCGGTCTGCGGCTGGCTGGCCGACCGCTTCCCCAAGCGCACGGTGCTCAACTGGACGCTCGTCTCCCAGATCGGCGTGATGCTGCTGCTCGTGGCGGCGCTGCTCCTGAAATCCCACGCCCTGTCCATGGTCGCGTTCTTCCTGCTCTCGGCGGAGACGGCGGTGCTGGCGCCGGCCAAGCGCGGCATCCTCCTCGAATACGTGGGCGAGCGCCTGCTGTCCCGCTGGGTCGGCTACATGGAGATGCTGAACATCACGGCCATCCTCGTGGGCACCTTTGCCGGCGGCTGGCTGTTCTCCCACTGGCTGCAGGCGGGCGACGATGTCTGGGCGGCGGGCCTGAACGTGGCGTGGCTGCTCACCGGCCTCGCGGTCGCGGCCTGGGCTTTTTTCCAGGTGGCGCAGCCCACCCGGGCGCAGTCCGCGGAACCGTTCCGTTGGAGCCTGTGGATCCGGCATTTCCGGGACGTGGCCGAGGTCTGGCGGGAACGGCCGCTGTGGCGCTCCACGATGGGCATCTGCTTCTTCTACGCCGTGGGCGGCTACTTCATGCTGCTCATCCCCCAGATCGCCTACGAGCTGGAGGCCGGCGGGGTGCGGACCGCGGCGGTCTCCAGCTCGATGATGCTGTGGGTCGGCGTGGGCACGATGCTCGGCAACCTCTTCGCCGGCCTGCTGTCGCGGCGCGGCGTCGAGCTGGGTCTCGCGCCGATCGGCGGATTGCTCCTGCTCGGCGTGTTGTTCGTGATGGGATTCACGCCGTTTGACGGCCGGGCGTTCACCGGCCTGCTGGTCGCCGCTGGTTTTGCGACGGGACTTTTCGTGGTGCCGCTCTACGCGTTCATCCAGCAGCGGGCCGGCGACCACCGGCGCGGACGGATCCTCGCCGGCGTGGCGTTGCTCGACAGCCTGGCGGGGTCGGCCGTGAGCGGCCTGTTCACGCTGGTGGCCGGGGACGACTATGCGGCGCTGAACACCCACGCGCAGTTGTTCCTGCTCGCGGCGGTCACGCTGGCCATGCTGGTCTATGGCGTCTGGCACATCCCGCACCACACGGTCTGCACCGTGATGCGCCTGATCGGACCGATCTTCTACCGGGTGAAATCCATCGGCTGGGAGAACATTCCCGCGGGCGGCGCGCTGATGATCTGCAACCACCTGTCCTACGTGGACGCCGTCGTGCTGCAGATCGCCTCGCCGCGGCCGATGCGGTTCATCGCGTTCGCCGGTTTCGTGAGGAGCCCGGTCATGCGCTTCATCTTCCGGGCCGCGGGCGTGATCCCGGTCACGGCGAACAAGCCCATGAAGGGCATCCGCCTCGCCGTGGAGGCCATCCAGCACGGCGAGCTGGTCTGCGTGTTCCCGGAGGGCGCGATCTCCCGCACCGGCCAGCTCATGCAGCTCAAGCGCGGCTTCGGACTCATCGCCGAGTCCGCGCGCGCGCCGGTTGTGCCGGCCGTGATCGACGGCCTGTGGGGCTCCATCTACTCCTTTGCCGGCAACAAATACCTCTGGAAACCGCCGCGGCTGATGCCGACCCATGTCTGCGTGATGTTCGGGCCGCCGATCCCGTCGGCGCAGGTCACGCTCGATTCGGCGCGCCGGGCGCTGCTCGACCTCGGCGAACAGGCCTTCCAGGAGCGGCCGGTCTTGAAGCGCAACCTCGCCCGCGAGGCCGTGCGCGCGCTGGCCAAGCATCCGCGGCACATCGCCATCATTGATCGCACCGCGGAGCGGCGCGAGGTGACGGCCGGTCAGTTGATCGCCGTGGCCGCCGTGCTGGCGCGCCGCCTCCGGGCCACCGTCCCGGAGAAACGCGTCGGCATCGTGCTGCCGCCCGGCGCGGGGGCGACCATCGCCAACCTCGCCATCGCCTGCGCCGGCAAAATCCCGGTGAACCTCAATTTCACCGCCGGGAGCGCCGCGGTCGAGGCCTCGCTCCGGCTCGGCGAGATCCGCACCGTCCTCACCGCCGACGCCATGCGGGCGAAGGTGCCGGGATTCCCGTTCCCGGAGCGGACGCTCGATTTCCGCGGGGAGATCGCGGCCGCCGGTGGCAAAAAGGCCATCCTGCCGTGGTTGCTCGCGGCCCACCTCCTGCCCAACCAGTGGGTCGCCGACCTCATGGGACTGCCGCGCACCGGCGACCAGGAGGAGGCGGCGCTGCTGTTCACCAGCGGCAGCTCCGGCGAACCGAAGGGCGTGGTGCTCACCCACCGGAACATCCTATCGAACTGCGCGCAGATCTCCTCGCTCTCCATCCTGCCGGAGTCGGCGACCATGCTCGGCTGCCTGCCGGTGTTCCACTCCTTCGGTTTCACGGTGACGCTCTGGTATCCCCTCATGCGCGGTTGCCGGGTGGTCACGGTGCCGAGCCCGCTCGACACCCGGAAGATCGTCGAGGCCATCCAGCAGGAAAAGGCCACCGTGATGATCGGCGCGCCGACCTTCATCCGCCCGTTCCTGAAGAAGGCGACGAAGGAGGAGCTCCGGAGCCTCAACCTGGTGGTCACCGGCGCCGAGAAGCTGCCGATGGACCTCTACGACGCCTTCCTCGCACAGTTCGGCATCGAGATTCTGCAGGGCTACGGCCTCACCGAGACGACGCCCGCCGCCAGCATCAACCAGTATCATCCGCCGATCACCACCTCCACGGCCGAGCACCAGGAGGGCAAGCGTCTCGGCGCCGTCGGCCGCCTGCTGCCCGGCTCGACAGCCCGCATCACCGATCCCGACACCGGCGAGGAGCTGCCCTTCAACACCACCGGCATGCTCTGGCTGAAGGGGCCGCACGTCTTCCCGGGCTATCTCAAGGATCCCGAAAAGACGGCCGCCGCGCTCAAGGACCGCTGGTTCGTCACCGGCGACCTCGGGCGCATCGACGAGGACGGGTTCCTGTTCATCGAGGGCCGGCTTTCGCGCTTCTCCAAGATCGGCGGCGAGATGGTGCCGCACGGGACCGTCGAACAGCGGCTCATCAGCGCCTTCGACTGGGACCAGAGCGAGGGGCCGACCGCCGTGATCACCGGCATTCCCGATCCGTCCAAGGGCGAGGTGCTGGTCCTGCTGACCACCAAGGAGGTGGCGATGGCGGACGTCCGCACCAAGCTCCTCGAGGCGGGCTTCCCCAATCTCTGGGTGCCGAAGCTGATCATCAAGGTGGACGCGATCCCCGTGCTCGGCACGGGCAAGACCGACCTGAAGACCTGCCGCACGCTCGCGGTCGAACGCGCCGCCGCGCGGGTCGAGGCGTGACGCTTCAGGCGGCCGCCGCGTGCTCGTGCTTTTCCCGCGCCAGCCAGAGCAGCAGGAAAGCCCCGGCGCAGAGCACGGTGCAGACGAGAAAGATGGCGCGATAGCCGACCGCCTCCGCCAGCACCCCGAAGCTGAGATAACCGATCGTCGAGCCGATGCGGTTGGCCGTGGTATAGAGATTCGTCGCCGTGCCGGGCTGGTCGGGGATGTAGCTTTGGAAAAACGTGATCGCGATGCCGGAGACCACCGCGATCATCGCGGCACTGAGGATCTGGGCCACGTAGATCTGCCAGGGGGCCTGCACCTGCGCGAGCAGCGCGTAATAGGCGATGGCGATGATCATGCCGACGCGGAGCAGCCGTCCGGGATGCCCGCGCGAGGCGAGCAGGCCGAACCAGAACATGAAGGGCAGCTCGAAGACGGGGGCCACGCTGTAGGCGATGCCCACCTGCTGCTCCGAGCCGCCGAGGGTGCGCAGGATCAGGAGCGGGAGGTTCATCATGCCCATGGTGATGCAGATGAAAACCACGACAAACGCGGCGAAGTAGCAGAGCAGGTCGGGCCGCCGCAGCACCTGGCGGAGCGGCACCTTGGCGGCCAGGGCGGCGGCCGCGGCGGGGCGGGCGGGAATGTAGCGCCAGACGATGCCCAGCAGGATGAGGAAAAAACCGGCGCACCCGAGAAAAATGCCCTCGTAGGACCAGTGGATCATCACCCAGGCGCCGATCGCCGGCCCGATGGTCCAGGCGAGCGAGAAGAGCAGCCGGAAGATGTTCATGTAGAGCGGCGCCTCGCCGGCGGGCACGCCGTGCCGCGTGAGAAACTCCCGTTGGTAGGCGAACAGTTGGGCGAAGGTGATGGACGACACCCCGAGCGCCAGCGAGCCGATGACGGTGAGCCAGCAGACATTCCGCACGAAGGCATAGCCGCTGTAGCCCGCCACTCCGCAGAAGCAGGCCAGCAGCAGGATCGTGCGCCGGCTGATCCGCGTGTCCGACCAGCGCGCAAGGAAGGTCGTGAGGACGATGCCGCTCAGCGACGTGACCGTCATGAAGACGCCGAAGACCCAGTTGGACATGCCCACCTCGATCGTGCCGAACATCGAGTAGAACGGCGCGACGAACGAGTAGGCCATGCCGAGCACGAGGTTGCTCAGCGCCATGATGCCGAACTCACGGTGCCCCAGCAGGCGGCGCCAGGGCGTGAGGAGGGCCTTGAAGGTGAGGTCGGGCATGTGGCGGGAGAGGACAAGACGCTGCCCGGGCCGCATTCGCAAGCGTGCGTTCGGCCGCACCCGCACAGCAAGCCTCCCGTGGTCATGGCGCAGGTTTGGGCGGCAGGGCCGGTTTGTGGCCGGCCCGGTTTGATGGCGGTGGAGGGGCAGCCACAGACCGGCCCTACAAAAAGGCCCGGCTGGCACCGGGCCTTGGAAGCATTCGGAAGCTGATTCGCTCCCTCAGACCGCGTAGGTCTTGAACGCGGCGGCGTCCCACAGCGGCTGCCCGGCCTCGGCGGCGAGTTCGTTGAAGGCTTCGATCTCGGCCTTGGTGAAGAGCAGGCCGCCGGCGGCGGCGCTGTGCTTCGCCCAGCCGGCTTCGAGCTGGCCGGGCAGCAGGCACTTCTCGTTGCCGTGGCCGAGCACGTCCTGAATGACGGCCTTCACGTTCTGCTGCTGGTTGCGGCCCTTGGCGAAGGCGCCGCCGTTGATGGCGTCGGGATGGATGACCTGGAAGAAGAAGCAGCAGGTGCCCTTGTCGCCCTCGGCCCGGTCCCAGCGGTTGCGGAGGGTCGGCAGGGAGCCGCCGATGAAACCGCCGACGAGCTCGTTGATGAGCGCGAGGCCGTAGCCCTTGTGGGCGCCGAAGGGGAGGAGATATTTGGCCTTCTGCGGGTCGGTCGTGACCGCGCCGTTCTCGTCCACGGCGGCGTCGGGCGGGAGGCTCTTGCCCTCACGGGCGAGCTGCTGGACGCGTCCCATGGCGATGACGGAGGTGGCCCAGTCGATCACGATCGGGTAGCCGACGGCCTCGGTGGTGGGGAAGCCCCAGGAGTGCGGGTTGGTGCCGAGGGTGGGGAACTTGCCGCCGAAGGGCACGACCTCGGCGAGGGCGGCCGTGCAGTTGGTGTAGGCGATGTAGCCGCGGCGCGCGGCGTCCATCACGTAGCCGCCGCCCCAGAGGTAGTGGAAGGCGTTGTCCACCGAGACCGTGCCGACGCCGTATTGGTCGGCGAGGCGGATGGCCTCGTTGATGGCGCGGTAGGCGGTGGACTGGCCGAGCTTGCGGTTGGCGTTCCAGATTTTGGCGGCGGCGAACTTCGAGGGCTTCTCCTCGATCCTGGCGCCCGGGACGCAGCCCTTCGAGCCGGAGCCGAAGAGATGGTCGAGGTGCAGGGCCTTGATGCCGTTGTGCGTGCGGATGCCGTGGCGCGAGGCGTCGGCGCAGACGATGGCGCCCTCGCGGGCCTCGTCGGCCTCGAAGCCGCGGTGGCGGTAGGCCGCCTCGATGAGGGCGTTGTGCTGGGACTCGGGGACGATGAAGTAGGTTTCGGGCATGGGAGGTGGCGGGTGAGAGTGAAAGCGGGGAGAAAGGGGGGGCGTTCTCGTTCCCTTGATCCTAATCGTTCTCCCGGTCGGCCAAGGGCCGGATAGAGATGAAGAGAAAGATAAGGAGAACGATTGGGCTCAGACCACCTTCTTGACCGGGACCTCGGGGTTGATCTGGGCGAGGGGCTTCTCGCCGTGCATGGCGAGGATGAGGTTCTTCACGGCGGTGGTGGCCTGGCGGACGACGCTCTCGTAGGTGCGGGAGCCGACATGCGGCGTGCAGACGACGTTCGGGAGCTTGAGCAGCGGGTGGTCGGGGGTCGGCGGCTCGGAATCAAGCACGTCGGTGCCGTAGCCCCCCACCTGGCCGGACTTGAGCGCCGCGACCATGTCGGCGGTGCGGACGATCTCGCCGCGGGCGCAATTGAGGATGAGCACGCCCTTCTTCATCTTCGCGATGGACTGCGCGCTGATCATGTCGCGGGTCTCGGGGGTGAGGTTGGTGTGCAGCGAGATGTAGTCGGAGGCAGCGTAGATCTCGTCGAGCGAGGCGGCGCGCTTCACCGCGTGGGCGGCGGCGAACTTGTCGTCCCAATACACGTCGAAGGCGATGACGTGCATGCCGAAGGCGCGGGCGCGGATGGCAACCTCCTTGCCGATGCGGCCGAGGCCGATGATGCCGATGGTCTTCTCGAGGAGCTCGTGGCCGGTCTTGCGCTTCCAGCCGTTGGCGCGGGTGGAGTCGGTGTGGAAAAGGAGGTTCTTCTCGAGCGCAAGGAGCAGCAGGAAGGTGTGCTCGGCGACCGTGGTGTGGTTGACGCCGGGGGTGAAGAGCAGGGGCAGGCCGAATTCGGTGCAGGACTTCACGTCGATCTTGTCCACGCCGATGCCGTATTTGCTGATGACCTTGAGACGGGGCCTCGCCTTCTCCAGCACCTTGCGGGTGATCATGTCGTCGCCGCAGATGTAGCCGTCGATGTCGCCGACGAGGGCGAGGGTGTCGGCCTCGTTGAGCGGACCGCGGGCGCGGATGATTTCCCAACCGGTGTCGGCCAGCATCTGGTGATGGGCTCCGGGGGTGTCCTGAAAGGAGGTGGTGGTAAGCAGAATGCGCGTCATAGGGAGCGTGCATTGAGGCAGGTCGCCTCGGCGCACACAAAGCGAATCTTGCCGCGAACCTGTCATGCGGGTTGCGCTGACGGCCAAAATTCCGTTGGTTGTTGTTTCGCTAATGAAACCCCCTGTGCAAGTCACTGCCTCCCTGAAGCGTCGGCTCGGCGCCGTGGTGGACACGTCCGCCACGGCCTGCTTCGCGGCCTCATTCGACAGCAGCAAGATTTCCTTCCTGCCCGACGCGGTCATCACGCCGCGGCGCGAGGCCGACATCGGCGTGGTGCTGGAACTGGCCAACCGGCACCGCGTGCCGGTGACGGTGCGCGGGCGCGGCACGACGCTCATGGGCTCGGCCGCGCCGGTGCGGGGCGGCTGGGTGATCGACATGCGGCGCCTGGACAGGATTTCCATTGATGCCGACGCCGGCATGGCGCACGTGCAGGCCGGCGCGACGACCGCGGCCATCCAGGCGGCGGCCGAGTCGAAGGGCTGGTTCTATCCGCCCGACCCGTCGTCAAAGGCCTACTGCACCATCGGCGGCAACATCGCCTGCAACGCCGGCGGCATGCACGGCGGCAAATACGGCGTGACGCGCGACTTCGTGATCGCCCTGCGCGGCTTTCTGCCCACCGGCGAATTCGTGGAGTGGGGGACGGCCACGAAGAAATTCTCCGCGGGTTTCAACCTGCGCGACCTGTGGATCGGCAGCGAGGGCATGCTTGGCGTCGTGACCGGCGCCGTGCTCAAGCTCGTCCCGCAGCCGGCCGCGCGCTGGACGCTGCTCACGTCGTTCGCCGACGAGCTGTCGGCGCTGAAGGCCGCCCGGGCGCTCTTCCGGGCGCGGGTGCAGCCGGCGATCTGCGAGTTCCTCGACCGGGAGAGCGTGGTGTGCGCGGAGCGGGCGCTGCAGACGACGATCTTCCCCGGTCAGGCCGGGCGTCCGGTCATCCTGCTCGAACTGGCGGGCGGCACCAGCGAGGTGGACGACCTCAAGCCCGAGGTGCTGGCCTGGGCGCGGGCCAGCGCGCTCGGCTTCAAGGAGGCGCGGAGCCGCGCGGAGGCCGAGGCCCTGTGGGCCGTGCGCCGCAAGTGCTCGGGCGCGATGTTCGAGCTGGGCGACGCCAAGCTCAACGAGGATATCGTCGTGCCGATGCGCAATTACGAGAAGTTCGCCCGCTACCTCGCCGGCCTGAAGAAAAAGTCCGGTTTGCCCATCCCGACCTTCGGCCACCTCGCCGACGGCAATCTGCATGTGAACATCATGTATCACCGCGCCGACGCCAGGGAAGTGCGCGCGGCGGAGGCCGCCGTGCAGAATCTCATGGAGACGGTCGTGTCGCTCGGCGGCGCCATCTCCGGCGAACACGGCATCGGCCTCGCCAAGACGCCGTTCCTGCGCCTCCAGCACAGCCCCGCGCAAGTGAAGGCCATGCAGGCGGTGAAGAAGGCCCTCGACCCGCGCGGCATCCTGAATCCCGGCAAGATGTTCCAGGAGGTGCGCATCTGGAAATACCCGAGACTCCAGGTCCGCCTGCCGTGGGATCACAAATGACCCGTCCGCTTGCCGCCCGGGCATCCTGAGATCCCGTGGAGCGAAACAGCCAATAGGCGGGGCGGATCCTCCGGATGAGCCGCGGCCCGTCGGGAGGCCCCGCCCTGCCGACTGTCCGCCTGCAGTCGGTTTAACTCTTTCGTTGCTTCCGCCCCCGGCGGTTTCACATCTTCGGGTCTCCTTACCCCCTGATGCCGTCCCACGAAGCCTCCGCCCCTCCCCCCGCCATTCGTCCGATCAGGAAACTCATGGCGGCCAACCGCAGCGAGATTGCCGTGCGCATTTTCCGCGCGGGCACCGAACTGGGGCTGCGCACCGTGGCGGTGTTCGCCCAGGAGGACCGTCTCGGCATCCACCGCTACAAGGCCGACGAGGCCTACCAGATCGGCCAGGGCAAGGGCCCCGTCGCCGCCTACCTCGACATCGAAAGCATCGTCGGGGTCGCCAAGGCCCGGGGCGTGGACGCCGTCCATCCGGGCTACGGGTTTCTTTCGGAGAACGCCGCGTTCGCCCGCGCCGTCGAGGCCGCCGGCATCACCTGGGTCGGTCCGCGCCCCGAACTGCTGGAGATGATGGGCGACAAGACCGCCGCCCGCGCCTTGGCCAGGAAGATCAAGGTGCCCGTGCTGCCCGGCACCGAGGAGCCCGTGACCGGCCGCGACGAGGCGCTCAAGGTCGCCAGGGAGATCGGCTTTCCGCTCATCATCAAGGCGGCCTTCGGCGGCGGCGGTCGTGGCATGCGGGTCGTGCACAAGGCCGCCGACCTGGGCGCGCTGCTCGACGAGGCGCAGGGCGAGGCCGAACGGGCCTTCGGCAACGCGGCCGTCTTTCTCGAAAAATACATCTCCCGCGCCAAGCACATCGAGGTGCAGGTGCTCGGCGACAAGCACGGCAACGTCATCCACCTCCACGAGCGCGACTGCTCCGTGCAGCGCCGCCACCAGAAGGTCGTCGAGGTCGCCCCGAGCTTCGGCCTGCCCAAGGAGGTCATCGGCGAACTTTGCGAGGCCGCCGCCCGCATGGCCCGCGCCGTCCGCTACGACAACGCCGGCACCATCGAATTCCTCTACGACCTCGACCGCCACGAGTGGTTCTTCATCGAGATGAACCCCCGCATCCAGGTGGAGCACACCGTCACCGAGGTCGTGACCGGCCTCGATCTCGTGCGGGCGCAGATCCTCGTCGCCCAGGGCCACGCCCTGCACTCGCCGGAGGTGGGCATGCCGCCACAGGCCGGGGTGCCGTGCAACGGCTACGCCATCCAGTGCCGCATCACGACGGAGGATCCGGAAAACAAGTTCATCCCCGACTACGGCCGCATCCTGGCCTACCGCTCGCCCGGCGGCTTCGGCATCCGGCTCGACGGCGGCATGGGCTTCGCCGGCGCCGTCATCACGCCGTTCTACGACTCGATGCTGGTGAAGCTCACCTCCAGCGCGAGCACCTACGAGGCGGCGCTGCAACGCACGCACCGCGCGCTGTCGGAGTTCCGCATCCGCGGGGTGAAGACCAACATCCCGTTTCTCGAGAACCTCGTCGCGCATCCCCTGTTCCGCGCCGGCCAGGCCACGACCTCGCTGCTCGACACCACGCCCGAACTGTTCAGCTTCAAGCCGCGCCGCGACCGCGCGACCAAGCTGCTCAACTTCCTCGGCAACGTCATCGTCAACGGCAACCCACACGCCAAGGGCTACCGCCCCGAGAAGCCGTTTCCGCTGCCGGCGCCGCCCCCGTTGCTGCCGGCCACGCCCGCGCCGGGCACGCGCCAGCTGCTGCGGCTGCTCGGCCCGAGGAAATTTGCCGCCTGGACCCGCCAGCAGAAGCGCCTGCTGGTCACCGACACGACCTTCCGCGACGCCCACCAGTCGCTCCTGGCCACGCGGGTGCGCAGCTACGACATGCTCGCCTGCGCCGGGGCGCTCGCCCAGCAGGCGCCCGGCCTGTTCTCGCTCGAGATGTGGGGCGGGGCGACCTTCGACACGGCGATGCGCTTCCTCTACGAGGATCCGTGGGAGCGCCTGCGGCTGCTGCGCGCCCGGGTGCCGAACATCTGCTTCCAGATGCTGCTCCGCGGCGCGAACGCCGTCGGTTACACCAACTATCCCGACCACGTCGTCGCGGGCTTCGTGCGCCATGCCGCCGCCGCGGGCATGGACATCTTCCGCATCTTCGACTCGCTGAACTACCTGCCCAACCTGCGCGTCGCCATGGAGGCCGTGCAGGAGACGCCCGCCGTGTGCGAGGCCGCGATCTGCTACACAGGCGACATCCTCGACAGCCGCCGCGACAAATTTTCGCTCAAATACTACGTGAAGCTCGCCCGGGAACTGGAGCGCATGGGCGCGCACATCCTGGCGATCAAGGACATGGCCGGCCTCTGCCGCCCCTACGCCGCGCACAAGCTGGTGAAGACCCTGCGCGAGGAGGTCGGCCTGCCGATCCATTTCCACACCCACGACACCAGCGGCATCGCCGCCGCCTCCGTGCTGCGCGCCGCCGACGCGGGCGTGAGCGTGGTGGACCTCGCCCTCGCCGCGATGAGCGGCAGCACGTCCCAGCCGAACCTCAATTCCATCGTCGCCGCCCTGCAGCACACCCCGCGCGACACCGGGCTCGATCTCGACCGGCTCAACGCCTTCTCCGACTACTGGGAGCAGGTGCGCGAGCTCTACCGGCCCTTCGACACCGCGCCGCGCACCGGCTCGGCGGAGGTCTATCTCCACGAGATGCCCGGCGGCCAATACACCAACCTGCGCGAGCAGGCCGCCTCGATGGGCGTGTCGCACCGCTGGCCCGAGATCGCCCGCACCTACGCCGAGGTCAACCGGCTCTTCGGCGACATCGTGAAGGTCACGCCCTCGTCGAAGGTCGTGGGCGACATGGCGCTCTTCCTCTTCTCCCGCGGCATCAAGCCGGCCGACGTGGTCAACCTCGAGCCCGGCGCCACGCCGTTCCCCGAGAGCGTGATCGACATGCTCACCGGCGGTCTCGGCTGGCCCGAGGGCGGCTGGCCCGAGCCGGTGTGGCGCGCCGTGCTCGGCGAGAAGCGCTTCAGGGAGGCCCGGGCGAAATACCTCGCGGCGAAGCGGAAACCCCGCGCGAAGCAGGCCGCCGGAGCCGCCGCGTCCGAGCTCGCGCAGCTCCGCCAGGAGCTGGCCGAGAAGCTCAAGCGTCCCGCCTCCGACGACGACCTGTTCTCCCACCTGATGTATCCGGCGGTCTTCGCCGACTTCGCCAAGCACCAGCGCGAATACGGCGACGTGAGCGTGCTGCCGACCTCGGCCTTCCTCTACGGCCTGAAGCCCGGCGAGGAGATCTCCGTCGAGATCGAGGAGGGCAAGGTGCTCATCATCCGGCTGGTGCGCGTCGGCGCGCCCGACAAGGACGGCCGTTGCACGATCACCTACGAGCTCAACGGCATCACGCGCGAGGCGTTCATCACCGATCGTTCCGTGGCGCCGAAAACCAAGGCCCGGCCGAAGGCCGATCTGGCTGATCCCCTGCAGGTGCCCGCGCCGATCCCCGGCCTCATCGTCGTCATGTCCGCCTCCGTCGGCGCCAAGGTCGCGAAGGGCGACAAGCTCTTCATGATGGAGGCGATGAAGATGCAGACGACGGTCTATGCCGCCACCGACGGCGTGGTGGCCGAAGTCAACGCCGCCGTCGGCGACACCGTCGAGGCGAAGGACCTGATCGTCCGGCTGCGGGCGTGACGGGGAAGCGGCCGGGCCGGTCTTCGACCGGCCGGCTTCTCGTCGGGCCAGGGCAAGGACCGGTCCTGCCTTGGCGCCTCAGGCCGGCGCGACCGGCATCGGCGGGTTGCTGTCGCGGCCGAGCACGCGGGCGAGCGTGTGCAGCAGGGTCTCGGCCGTGTAGGGTTTGGCGATGAAGTGCTCGAGGCCGAGGTTCTTCGCCTTGCCCGCCTTCATCGCGGAGGTCGTGCCCTGGCCGCTGGAGCCGATGATCTTCACATCGGGATTGATGGTGCGCAGGGCGAGGATGGTGGCCGCGCCGTCCATGATGGGCATGGCCATGTCGGTGATGACGACGGCCACGTCGCCGCGGTGGATGGCGTAGAGCGCGACGGCCTCGGTGCCGTTCTTGGCCAGCAGGGTGCGGTAGCCGAAGCGCTCGAGCGCGTTGCGCGCCACCTCGAGGATGAGTTCCTCGTCGTCCACGATGAGGATGAGTTCGTTCTGGCCGCGCGGGAGGTGCGGATGGGCGCCGGCGGATTCGGGCGTGGCTGCGACCGGACTGGACTCGGCGGGCAGGAACACCCGGAACCGGCTGCCTTTGCCCGGCTGGCTGTCGACGGTGATGAAGCCGCCGTGGCTCTTGACGATGGCCAGGGTGGTGGAGAGGCCGAGCCCCGTCCCCTTGCCGACATCCTTGGTGGTGAAGAACGGCTCGAAGATGCGGTCGCGGATCTCGGGCGGGATGCCGCAGCCGGTGTCGCTGACCTCGAGCAGCACATAGGGGCCGGGCCGGGCGTCGGCCGACATGCCCGCATAGACGCTGTCCAGGGTGACGTTGTCCAGGCGGAGGGCGAGCTTGCCGCCGTCGGGCATGGCGTCGCGGGCGTTGACGCAGAGGTTGAGCAGGACCTGGTGCAACTGGGTGGGGTCGCCGGTGACCGGCCAGAGTTCGTGGCTGAAGGAGAAGTCGAACTCGATGTTCTTGGGGAAGGTGTCGTTGATGATCTGCTCGATCTCGCGGCCGATGTGCTTGGGCTGCATGAGCACGCGCTGGCTCCCGACGCCGCGGCCGAAGGCGAGCACCTGCTTGACGAGGTTGGCGCCGCGCTGGGCGTTGGCGGCAAGCTGATCGAGCTGCTTCTGCACGCTCTCGTTGCCGGGGATCTTCAGCTTGAGCAGGGCGATCGACATCAGGATCGGCGCCAGCACGTTGTTGAGATCGTGGGCGATGCCTCCGGCAAGGATGCCGATGCTTTCCATGCGCTGCGCGCGGAGAAACTGGGATTCGATGCGTTTCTTTTCAGTCAGGTCGAGATTGATGCTGAGATGCCCCGCCGGCCGGCCGGCGGAGTCGCGGATCAGGCTGCGGTGGGTGTCGAGGACGATCGGCTGGCCGGCCTTGTTGTGCACCTGAAGCTCGCCATGCCACGAGCCCCGGATGGCGGTTTCCTGCATGGCGGCCTGGATCGCGGGCAGGTCAAGCGGGGAGTAAACCTCCCGTGCGGTGCGGCCCACGACCTCGCCGGCGGTCCAGCCCAGCAGGCGGGTCGCCCCCCGGTTCCAGAAGGTGATGCGCTGGTCCAGGTCGTAGAGGATGATGGCGTCGTGCGCCTGGTCGAGCATCGCGGCCTGGGCGCGCAACTGCTCGTGGATGCGGATGCTCTCGGTCAGGTCGCGCTGCACCGCGGAGAACCCGATGAGCCCGCCGGCCCGGTCGCGGATGGCCGAAACGATGAGCTTGGCCTGAAACCGCGAGCCGTCCTTCCGCACGCGCCAGCCGGCGTCCACGATGAAACCCAGCCGCTGGGCCTCGCGCAGGAGGATCTCGGCTCTGCCGTCGGCAACCGGCTCCGGTTCGAGCAATAGGCGGAAATGCCGCCCAATGATTTCCACGCCGCTGTGCCCGGTCTGGCGCTCCGCATCGGGAGTCCAGCCCGTGATGCAGCCGGACGTATCCAGCATGAAGACGGCGTATTCACCGGCTTCAGAAGCCGCCTCGGGGAGAGCGGCCGGCGGCAAGTCTGTGTCCGGGCTGAACCTGGCGCTGGAGGTGTTCATGGAGAAGCTGTGACTTGGCCCGCAGTTCGATTATCAGGCGGTGCCAGGAGATGTCCAGTTTCGTATCGGCCCGTCAGCAAATAAATTAAGGAAGCGGGGATGTTGCGGTTTTTACCGTTGCACCGGTTGTCCGCGCTCCCTCAATTCGTCGCTTTAAGCCACCTAATGCATCTCAAGGCGCTCAAGCTCCACGGTTTTAAAAGTTTCGCCGACCACACGACCCTCAGTTTCCAGCCCGGTGTGACGGCCATCGTCGGCCCCAACGGCTGCGGGAAGTCCAACATCGCCGACGCCATCCGCTGGGTGCTGGGCGAGCAGAGCGCGAAGGCCCTCCGCGGCGGCAAGATGCAGGACGTGATCTTCGAGGGCGCGGACACACGCAAGCCCGCGCAGTTTTCCGAGGTCGCCCTCCACCTCACGGAGTGCGAGAAGCAGCTCGGCAGCGATTTCCACGAGATCGAGATCATGCGCCGCGTCTCGCGCGACGGCCAGAGCGAGTATTACTTCAACGGCCAGCCCTGCCGCCTGAAGGACATCCACAAGCTTTTCATGGACACCGGCGTCGGGCGCACGAGCTACTCGATCATGGCCCAGGGCCAGATTGACCAGATCCTCTCGTCGAAGCCCGAGGAGCGCCGCGTGGTGTTCGAGGAGGCCGCCGGCATCACCAAATACAAGAGCCAGCGCCGCGAGGCGCTGAGCAAGCTCGCGCTCACGGAGCAGAATCTCGCCCGCGTGTCCGACGTGATCAACGAGGTCGGCCGCCAGATCGGCTCGCTGCGCCGCCAGGCCGCGAAGGCCATGCGCTACAAGCGCCTCAGCTTCCGCCTGCGCCAGCTCGCGCTCGCGCAAGCCAACCACCAGTGGCGCGCTCTCAGCGCCACGCTGGCCGGGCTCGACGAGCGCGTGAACGGCCTGCGCGCCGATGCCGAGGCGCGCCGCGCCGCGCTCGAAGGGAAGACCCGCGCGCTCGACGAGCGGAAGGCGGCGCGCAGCTCCCTCCTGCAGCGCGTGCAGGACGCGCAGCAGGCCGTGTTCGATCTGCGCTCGCAGAAGGAGCAGGCGGAAAACCAGGCCGGCCTCGCCCAGGTCAGGCGCACGGGCCTCGTGGAGCGCTTGGAGGCGGGCAGGGACGACCTCGCCGAACTCGAGATGCAGCTCCGCGAACTCGCCACGCAGGTGGACACCGGCGCGCAGGACAAACAGATGCAGCTTTCGCTCCTCGGCAGCTCCGATGCCGTGTTCCAGGACCGCAACCGCGAGCTCGCTATCATCGAAGGCGAGCTGACCAGGGCCGAGCAGCAGCTCAGCCAGGAGAAGTTCCGCCTGCTCCAACTCGAGAGCACGGTCGCGCGCCTGCGCACCGACAGCTCCGGCCTCGAGGTGGACGCCCGCACGAGCCAGCACAGGTTCGACACGCTTTCGCAGGAACTCGACCAGCTCCGTGCCGCCGTCGAGGGCGCCGCCGCGGCGCTCGCCGAGGCCAGCCAGAAGGTGCAGGAGGCGCGCAGCGAGCAGAGCCGCGTCAACAACGAGGCCCAGGCCGCGCAGGCCGCGTTGCAGGAGGTCACGCAGAAATTCCGCGAGGCGCAGCGCCGGCTGCAGGAGATCGACCGCGGACTGGCGCAGAAAACCGCCCGCCTGAAGCTGCTCCAGCAGCTTCAGGAGAAATGGGAGGGCTTCGGCGAGGGCGCCAAGGCGTTGCTTTCCGGCCGCCTGGCCCCGGTGATCGGCGAGCAGAAATTCACGCCCGTCACCCAGGGTCTCGAAGTCCGTCCCGAATACGCCAAGGCGCTCGAGGCGCTGCTCGGCGCCTCGGTCGAGGCCATCGCGGTCTCCGATGTCGCCACCGCGCAGAAGATTCTCAGCCGGCTGGAGGCCGACCAGATCGGCAGCGTGTGCCTGCAGGTGTCCGGCCTGGGCGGCCAGGCCGGCAACGGGGATCTGCCCGCGGGACTGAAGCGCGCCACCGAGGCGGTGGCCAACCTCGAGCCCTCGCATCCCGCCGCGGCCATGCTGGCGGCCTGCTACCTGACGGATGATCTGAACGGGTTCCTCGACCACTGGCAGGCAAACCCCGGCTTCAGTTTTCTCATGGTCGCGACGCCCAAGGGCGACCTGGTGGACCGGCGCGGGCTCGTTTTCGGCGGCCACCACAAGAAACCCGCCGGCAGCATCGTGCAGCGCGAGGTGGACCTGCGCGAAACCGGCAAGGCCGTGGTGGCCGAGCAGGCCGCGCACGACGCCCAGCGCGCCCTCATCGACCAGCTCAACGCAACCCTTGCCGAGGCGGAGGCGACCCTCGAGCAGAAGCGCAAGGAGGTGCTCGCCGCCTCCCAGCACGCCGCCGCCCTGCACAGCGAGGAGAAGAACGCCCAGCGCGCCCTCGACGACGCCCGCAACCGGCTCCAGCGCATGGAAAACGAGCTGGCCAGCCTCAAACGCGACCACGACGAGGCGCTCGCCCGCTTGGCCAAGGCCCAGGCCCAGCTCGCCGAGGCCGACACCGCCGTCGCGGCGCAGAAACAGGTCATCGCCGGCATCGAGGCTGCCATCAACGACCGGCGCGCGGACCGCGACCAGCAGCGCGAGTCGCTCGCCCAGGCCCGCCTGGAGCTGGCCGAGCGCCGCCAGAAGGTCGAGGTGCTCGACCGCGGCCTGACCGAGATGGAGCGCCGCCGCGCCCAGCTCGCCGACCTGCACGCACAGCGCCAGATCGAGCTCGAGACCTGGAGCGAGCAGGTCGCCGCCCTGGAGCAGGAGAGCGCCGGCCAGCGCGCCCGCGCCGAGGAGATCGCCGTCACGCTCGGCGTGGCCCAGGAAAACGTGGAGAAGATCCGCGCCGAGCTCGCCGCCGTCGAGGAGCAGATCAACGGCGCCGAGACCGGCCTGAGTTCGATCCGCGCCGAGGCCGAGGCGGCCATGACCGAGCTTTCCCGTCACGAGGTCAGGGCGGCCGAGACCAAGGCCCGCGTGCAGTTCCTCGCCGAGGAGACCACCCACGAGTTCCAGGTGGATGTGTCCGCGCTCGATTGGAAGCGCCTGCTCTGGCACGCCGACGACGAGCCCGAGGGCATCAAGGATCTCGATCTGGAGGAGGAAGAAGGGGAGACGGAATCCAGCATCCAGCATCCAGAACACGAGGCGCAAGCGGCCGAGGCGAAGCCGGGGCGCCGCCGGAAGAAGAAGGAGCCCAAGGGCGAGCCGACCGAGGCCGACCTTGCCGCGCTCGACAACGCCGACTGGGACGGGATCAAGGCCGAGGTGGACGCGCTGCGGCAGCGGATCGGCACGATGGGCGCGGTCAACCTCGTGGCCATCGAGGAATATGCGGAGCTCAAGCAGCGCTACGAGTTCCTCAAGACCCAGAGCGACGACCTCACCCACGCCAAGGCGGCGCTGCTCAAGGCCATCGACGACATCAACCAGACCTCGCTCGAGCAGTTCAAGGTCACCTTCGAGCAGATACGCAAGAACTTCGCCTACACGTTCAACATCCTGTTCGGCGGCGGCCGGGCCGAAATCGACCTGGTGTCAGCCGAGGATCCGCTGGAGAGCGGCATCGAGATCGTGGCGCAGCCCCCCGGCACGAAACTCAAGGGCATCACGCTCCTCTCGGGCGGCCAGAAGACGCTCACCGCCGTGGCGCTGCTCTTCGCGCTCTACATGGTGAAGCCGTCGCCGTTCTGCCTGCTGGACGAACTCGACGCCCCGCTCGATGAGTCGAACATCCACCGTTTCACCAATCTGCTGAAGCAGTTCGTGAAGGATTCGCAGTTCATCATCATCACCCACAACAAGAGCACCGTGGCCGCGGCCGACGCGCTCTACGGCGTGACGATGCAGGAGCGCGGTGTCTCCAAGACGGTCTCGATGCGCTTCAACAAGGAGCGCGGCGAGGCCGAGGCCATGCCCACGACGATCGCGGACTCGGTGCGTGGCGCCAAGCCGCAGGCCCCGGTCGGCGCGTGAGGGGGGACTGGGCGCCGATTGTCCTCTTGCGGCGCCCATTAGATAAACTCCAAACACAGCCGGCGCGAGCCGGGGGCGGGGTGGAGTGTGCTATACTTCCGGCAAAAGGAATCCCATGAAAACGCCCCTGACAGCGGTCATCGCCGGCACAGTGCTCTGGCTGCTCTACATGCTCTTTGGAGGGGTTGATGTGGCGTTCGCAGCCATCATCCTGTTCGGCACCGGCATCGTGGCCTGGACCGTCGAGCAATACGGGCACCGTCACCACCATTGAGCACCGCCGGCTCCTGCCGCGGTGAACCCGCCACGCGGTGTGGGCGGGGCGGAGGGGTGTTTTCACGCCCAAGGTGTTTTGAAGTGATGGCGCCGCGGTCGGGCCCGACTGGATTCTTGTATGTCCGCAACGATGAGGGAAGACAGGGGAAGCAGCCCGAGGCGGGTTCCGGCCGGATTCCGGCATTCGCACCGTTGCCGCCTGCCTGTTGGCCGCCCGGTGTTTGTCCCCGGTTCCCGCTCCGCGAAACCGCGGCAAACAAAAGGCGCGACCCCTGGCGGGATCGCGCCTCCTTTGCTTGCCCGGCCGTGGGGTGGCCGGCCGGGAAAGGATCAGTGGGCGGCGTGGGTCTTCTTCTTGGCGCCGCCCTCCGCGCCTTCCTCGGAGATCATGTCCGGCGGCACGTTGGCCAGGGCGTCCTCCATGGTAGTGAGGCCCATCTTGACCTTGAGCATGGAGTCCTGGTGGAGCGTCTTCATGCCGTTTTTCATGGCGACGCGCTTCAGATCGGCGACCTCGACCTCGGCGTTGATGGCCTCGACGAGTTCCTCGCAGTTGACCATGAGTTCGTGGATGCCCACGCGGCCCTTGTAGCCGGTGCCGCCGCAGACGTGGCAGCCGCCGGGGGCGGTCTTGAAGATCTCGGGGGGCTCCGTGAGACCGAGCGCCTTCTGGAGGATCGCCCACTCGCGGCCCTCGGGCTTGTATTTGACCTTGCAGTTCTTGCAGACGCGGCGGAGCAGGCGCTGGGCGCACACGCAGACGAGGGCCGCCGAGATGTTGAAGGGCTCGATGCCCATCTCGCCCATGCGCGCGACCGTGGAGGGGGCGTCGTTGGTGTGGAGGGTGGAGACGAGCAGGTGGCCGGTGAGCGCGGCTTCGCAGGCGATCTGGGCGGTTTCCTTGTCGCGGATTTCGCCGACGAGGATGATGTCGGGGTCCATGCGGAGGTAGCAGCGGAGGGCGCGCTCGAAGGTGAGCCCGATCTGCTTGTTCATCTGCATCTGGTTGAGGCCGGGCAGGGTGTATTCGATCGGGTCCTCGGCGGTCTGGATGTTGACGTCGGGGGTGTTGATCTCCGCCAGCGCGGCGTAGAGGGTCATGGACTTGCCCGAGCCGGTCGGGCCGCAGTGCAGGATCATGCCGTAGGGCTGGCGCACGCATTCGCGGTATTTGGCGAGGTTCTCGTCGGAGAAACCCAGCATCGGCAACGGCAGGGTGGTCTTCTGCTTGTCGAGGATGCGCATGACCACCTTCTCGCCGTGGTTCATCGGGCCGGTGGCGACGCGCAGGTCGATGTCGATGTTCTTCTTGGTGTATTTCTTGAAGACGATGCGGCCGTCCTGGGGCAACCGGCGCTCGGAGATGTCCAGGTTGCACATGATCTTCAGGCGGGCGACCAGGGCGTGCGTGACCTGCTTGGGCAGGCGGAGCTTCTCGACACAGGCGCCGTCCACGCGGTAGCGCACGATGAGCTCCTTTTCCTGCGGCTCGATGTGGATGTCCGAGGCGCCGGCGACGTAGGCGTCCTCGATGATACGGTTGGCGAGCTGGATGACAGGGGCGGAGTCCTCGCTTTCGAGGTCGGTGGCCTTGACCTCGCCGCCCGCGCCGCCCTCGGTGTAGGCGCCGGCGATGAGGTCGGTCACCTCGTCGAGCGCCACGTCGTCGTTCTGGGCGCTCGGGGTGGCGGCCTTGGAGTCCTTGAAGAATCTCTTCAGCAGCTCTTCCAGCAGGCTGGCGGGGATGACCTTGACGTCCTCGATGGCGAGCTCGGTGGCCTGGGAGAAGGCCTCGCGCTTGGCGTAGTCCAGCGGGTTGGTCATGTAAACCGAACAGGAGTTGGCGCCGGTCTTCTTGTAGGGGAAGATGCACTCGCGGCGGATGATCGCGTCGCCGGTGATCTCGACGAGCTTCTCGTCGATCTCGCCTTCCTCGATCTTGGTGACGAGGGGCAGCTCGGTGAACTTGGAGATGAACTTGGCGGTGTCCTCGGGGGTGAGCTGGAACTTCGGGTCCAGCATGCGCTGGATGAGCGTGGAGGAGTATTCGGCCACCTCCATGAGGACGCTGAGGTCCTTCGGTGTGAAGAGGCCGCCGGTGCCGGCGGAGGGCTCCTTGTTGAGCACCTGGATGGCGCCGATGACAATGTTGGTCTTGAGGGGGACCGTGAGCATCGAGTTCACCTCGAAGCCGACCTCCATCTTCTTGAGCGTGGCGGCGTCCGGACCCTTGCCGCTGAAGAAGAGCGGCTCGCCGGTCTGGATGACCTTGCCGACGTTGCCCGTGCCGGCGGGCAGCTTGAGGGCGAGCAGCTTCCGGCTGGTTTCCTTGAACTGCATCTCCTTGTCCTTGTCCGAGCCCCAGAGGGTCGGGGAGTAGTAGATGTGCTTGAACGCGATTTCGCCGCCCTCGACGAGGTAGAGGGTCATGGACTGGGCCTGGAGCGATTCGACGACCTTGCTGGCGGTGAGTTCGATGACGGAGTTGACGTCTTCCCGACTCGGCGCCGGCTTGGAGATGACCTTGATGAGCAGGGAACGGCGCAGGGTGCCAGTGAGGTTGCTTGCGGTGGCCATGAGAAAAGGGGAGGTGAGGCGCCCGACGTAACCCGCTGCGGCGGCAGCGAACGGCCCGTCGTTTGAAAAACGCGCTTGCTTGTAATAACTGAATGTCGCGTGGTCGAGGGTGAATTGCAAATGATTCGCTGGCTCCAATCGCTCTGGAACAGGCTGAAGTCCGGGGAAGCGGGCTCGCCCCGGGCCGAGGCCGGCGCTCGCGGCGAGCAGGCGGCCGCCGATTTTCTCCGGGCGCGCCAGGGCTACGCGATCGTGGCCCGCAACTGGCGCAGCCCGCGGGACCGGCGCGACGAGATCGACCTCGTGTGCCGCGATGGCGACGTGCTCGTGTTCGTCGAGGTCAAGGCCCGCGCCGCCGGCGCGCTGGTGAGCGGCTACGCGGCGGTGGACGAGCGCAAGAAGCGCGCGCTGCGCCGCGCCGTGCAGGCCTACCTGGCGCAGCTCGTGCCCCCGCCGCGCACCTTCCGTTTCGACGTTGTCGAGGTCGCGCTCAGCGGCCGCCTGCCCGCGCAGGTGATGCACTATCAGAACGCGCCCCTCTTCCCCAAGGGCTACTACCTCGCGCGCCAGGGGCCGGCCGGCCCCTGAGGCGTGTCGCCCGCTGCGCCTGCGCGCGCGTGGCCGCGCCGCCGTTGCGTGTCACAACGCCGCCGTGCCGGAATAAAGCCTTGCGACGGCCTCCCGGCGGACCGACTTTCCCCGCCGTCTATGGCAGACTCCACGCGTCATCCCTTCTTGCACGGCCTGAGCAAGCACCGCGGCTCGCCGCCGACGGTGGTCGTGATCTTCGGCGCCTCGGGCGACCTCACCGCCCGCAAGCTCATCCCCGCGATCTACAACCTCGCGCACGACGGCCTGCTGCCGGCGGACTTCTACCTCATCGGGTTCGGCCGCAAGCCGATCCCCGACGCCGAATTCCAGAAGATCGCCGCGGGCGCCATCAGGGAGTTCTCCCGCCGCGAGCCCACCGCCGACGTGTGGGGCCGCCTCGCCCCGCGCACGCTCTACGTGAGCGGCGGCTACGACGAGAAGGCCGCCTTCGACCGCCTCGGCCAGCGCATCGCCGGCCTCGAGAAGGAGATCGGTCAGCAGCTCCAGAGCCTGTTCTACATCTCGACACCGCCGACAGTCTTCGCCCCCATCATCCGGAACCTCGGCGCCAGCGGCCTCGCCTCGCGGCACCTCGGCCAGCGCCACCAGTCGAAGGTCATCATCGAGAAACCCTTCGGCCGCGACCTCGCCAGCGCCCAGGCCCTCAACCGCGAGCTCACCGCGGTCTTCGAGGAGACCCAGGTCTTCCGCATCGACCACTACCTCGGCAAGGAGACCGTGCAGGACCTGCTCGTGCAGCGCTTCGCCAACGCGATCTTCGAGCCGATCTGGAACCGCAACTTCATCGACCACGTGCAGATCACCGTGGCGGAACAGGTGGGCGTCGAGGCCCGCGCCGGCTACTACGAGCAGAGCGGCGCCCTGCGCGACATGATCCAGAACCACACCATGCAGCTCCTCGCGCTCACGGCGATGGAGCCGCCCGTCTCGATGGACGCCGAGTCCGTCCGCGACGAGAAGGTGAAGGTTCTCAAGGCCATCCAGCCGCTGCGCCTCGACGGCGCCGACCCGGATGTCGCCCGCGCCCAATACGGCGACGGCCTCATCGGCGGCAAGCCCGTCAAGGGCTACCTGCAGGAGAAGGACGTCTCGCCGACCTCGGCCACCGAGACCTACGCCGCGCTGCGCCTCAGCATCAACAACTGGCGCTGGCAGGGCGTGCCCTTCTACCTGCGCTCCGGCAAGCACCTGGCCCGCCGCGTCTCCGAGATCGCCGTGCGCTTCAAGCGCCCGCCGGGCAGCCTCTTCGCCGAGTCCGCGCGCTTCCAGCTCGCGCCCAACACCCTCGCGTTCCAGATCCAGCCCGACGAGGGCCTGAGCCTCGTGCTCAACGCCAAGATCCCCGGCCTCGAGACCCGCACGCAGCCGGTGAAGATGAACTTCAAATACGCCACGACCTTCGGCTCCAACACGCCCGAGGCCTACGAGCGGCTCGTGCTCGACGCCATGATCGGCGACGGCACGCTCTTCATCCGCGGCGACGAGACCGAGCGCTCGTGGCAGCTCATCACCCCCATCCACGAATACTGGGCGACCCAGGGCCGCACCGGCCTCGACACCTACGCCTCCGGCTCGTGGGGCCCGAAGTCGGCCGACGCCCTGCTCGCCGCCAACGGCCACAACTGGCGGGAACCGTGACCGCCCCGGCGGCAAACGCCAAACTCCCCAAGCGCCAAAGGCCAAAGAAAGCCTCCAAGCACCAACCCCCCGTCGAATCACCCGAGTATGCAACCGGTCCCTTCTCCGTCTGCTTGCGGTTTGGAGTCTGGCCTTCGGCTTTTCCCCTCCCATGCCTGAATTCTTCGACGCCTTGCCCGGCCAGGAGGTGCCCGTCGGCGGCATCGCGGACGGCTTCAAGAAACTCTGGGCCGACACCCCGGCCAAGGAGGGCCGCGCCGTGCAGCTCAACCTCGTGCTGCACCTCGGCCGCCGTTCCTCGTCCGCCGACGCGCTCGCGCAGTTCAGGCACCTGCTCAACTTCGCCCACCGCTACCCGGCGCGTGTGGTCGTGCTCTGCCCCGACTACGACGAGAGCCGCACGGTCGAGATCCGCGCCAAGATCTACGGCGAGTGCTTCTTCGGCAAATCCCACGCCGACACGCGGTGCGTCGAGTTCGTCATCCTCCACTACACGATGGCGGCGCGCGAGCACCTCGAGAACCAGGTGTCGGTGTGTCTCTCGACCGACCTGCCGCTCTACTACTGGGCGCACGCCTTCGCCGAGAGCCGGCGCATCGCCGACTACGCCTACCTGCTGACGCGCTCCCAGCGCGTGCTCTTCGACAGCGCCATCGTGCCGCCCGACGCGTTCACCTTCCCGTGGCCCAACCTGTCAGCCGTGCGCGATCTCGCCTACACGCGCACGCTGCCGCTGCGGCAGAACCTCGGCCAGTTCCTCAGCCGCTATGAACCGGCCGACATCGCCGGCGGACTGAAGACGGTCGCCTTGCGCCATCAGGCCGGATACGCCGCCGAGGCCTCGTGCCTCCTCGGTTGGGTCAGGAAGGGCCTCGTCCGCGGTGCGGCCGACCTCTCGTCCGTCTCCCTCTCCGTGCAGCCCGGGCAAGGTGAGGGCAGCTTCGAGCTGGCCTTCGGCTACGCCGATCCGCGGAAAACCTTCCTCTGGCAGGCTGACCTCGCGAAGAACCATGCCGAGTTCACCGGCGACCTCGGCCACGGCCGCACCACGCTCACCGTCGGCGCGCACCTGCTCACGCCCGAGCAGGCCCTCGCCGAGGCGATGTTCTTCTGAGCAGGGCCGGCCTCCGCCGGCCGGTTCAGGCGCAAGCAGCCGGCCGGTCGGGGTCTGGCCTTGCCCGGATGGCCCCCTCCTTCAGAGCTCCTCGGCAGGGCGGTGGCCTTGATCCAGTTCGGCCAAGGACTGGGACCAAACGGTTCGGACCAGCTCCGTTCGGGCTTCAGCCGGATGCCAACGTGACGTTGCATCGGGGCGGGCCGGCCCTATTGTCAAACAACCCGTTTCATTCCCGAGGCGGCCTCGCCGCGCTTTCCACCCCATGAAAATCGAACAATCCCGCTGGGCCAGGGCCGGCGGTTGGCAATCCGGCCCGCCCCGAGGCCGCCACGACGCAAACCTGGTGTTTCTGTTCGGCACGGGCGCCGTGCTGAACGACCAGGAGTTGCTCCAAACCGTCCGGCGCGCCTACCCGCAGGCGCATCTGTTGGGCTGCTCCACCGCCGGCGAAATCTGCGGAACCTCGGTCACCGACGATTCGCTGGTGGTGACGGCCGCGGCCTTTGCGCACGCACGTGTCCACGGAGCCTGCATCAACGTGTCCGGTCCGGCCGACAGCCAACAGGCCGGGGCCGCGCTGATGGCGGCCCTGCCCCGCAGGGAGCCCGAAACCCAGGAACCGCTGGCCCACGTCTTCGTCCTTTCCGACGGCTTGCACGTCAATGGCAGCGAACTGGTGCGCGGCCTCACCGGCGCGGCGCCTCCGGGCGTCACGGTGACGGGCGGGCTGGCGGGCGACGGGGCCGCGTTCGGCCGGACCCGGGTGCTCTGGCAGGAACGCTGCGAAAGCCAGTTGATCGCCGCGGTCGGCTTCTACGGCAGGCGGCTGAAGGTGGGCTTCGGCTCCTTGGGCGGGTGGGATCCGTTCGGACCGGAGCGGTTGGTCACCCGTGCCGCGGGCAACGTGCTCTACGAACTGGACGGCCAGTCCGCCCTGGCGCTCTACCGGAAATATCTGGGGGAGCACGCCGCCGAGCTGCCGGCCTCGGGCCTGCTCTTTCCCCTGAGTCTGCGCGTGGCCGGGAACGACGGCACCCCCGTGGTGCGCACCATCCTGTCGGTGAACGATGCGGACCAGAGCATGACCTTTGCGGGCGACATCCCCGTGGGCTCCCACGTCCGCCTGATGAAGGCCAACTTCGACCGCCTGATCGACGGCGCCACCGCGGCCGCCAGCACCTGCCATGTCGTACTCGGCCCGACTTCCGCCGAGCTGGCCGTGCTGATCAGTTGCGTCGGCCGCCGGCTGGTGCTCAAGCAGCGGGTGGAGGAGGAGGTCGAGGGCGTGCGGGACGTGCTCGGCCCGCAGACCGTGCTGGCCGGCTTCTATTCCTACGGCGAAATCTCGCCCTTCGTCCCGGGCGCCAAGTGCGAGCTGCACAACCAGACCATGACCATCACCACGCTGGCGGAATGCTGAACGAGTTTCCCAAACACCGCTTGCTCCGGCGCCAGATGCACCGCCACCTGGCCGGTCCGGAGCACGTGCCCGGACCGTGCCTCGCACTGCTGCAGGAGGTGGATGCGGCCTATCAGGAGTTCGACAACGACCGGATCATGCTGGAGCGCTCGCTGGAGCTCAGTTCCCAGGAACTGCTCCAGGCCAATGCGGAGCTGGTCGCGATCTTCGGGGCGATCCCGGACCTGCTGTTCCGGGTGGATGCGGCCGGCCGGATCATCTCCTCGAAGACCGGCCGGCACGACGAGCCGCTGCTGGCCAACGGCGTGAAGATCGGGCAACGCATCCAGGACGGGGTGCTGGGCGCCGCCGGCCCGCAATTCGAAGCGGCGCTGCGGCGTGCGGTGGAGCAGCGGACCTTGGTAACCGTGGAATTTCCCTTCCGGGACCGCCATTACGAGTGCCGGGTGGTGCCGGTGGAGGGGAGCGAGGCGCTCATCATCGTCCGCAACATCACCGAGCGAAAGCAGGCCGAGGAGGCCTTGCTGGCCGAGCAATCGCGCTTTCGCCTGGTGGCGCTGGCCACGCGCGACGCCATCTACGACTGGAACATGGTCACCGGCGTGATCTGGCGCAACGAGGCGTTCCGGGCACTTTACGGAGGCGGCGGGGAAAAAGACGCGGAGGGTCTGCGGTGGGAGGATTTTGTGCACCCGGACGACCTGTTGCGGCTCAAGCAAAGCCTGGCCGACACGCTCTGCCGGCGGCAGCAGTTGTGGTTGCAGGAATACCGCCTGCTGCGGGCCGACGGCACCCAGGCCTATGTCATGGATCGCGGCTATATCCACTACGATCAGGACGGGCGGATGCTCCGCATGATCGGCGCCATGACCGATATCTCCGAGCACCGGCGTTTGCAGGAACAGTTGCTGCAGTCGCAGAAAATGGAGGCGATCGGCCAGTTGGCCGGCGGTGTCGCGCACGATTTCAACAACCTGCTGACCGTCATCCAGGGCAACCTTTCGCTCGTCCGCGAGTGCGGCGTCGGCGGGCCGGAGGCCGCGGCGCCCTTGGAACAGTGCGCGCAGGCCGCGAAGCGCGCCGCCAACCTCACGCGGCAGCTCCTCACCTTCAGCCGGCGCGAACAGGTCTCGCTCAAACCCCTGGATCTGAATGCCGTCGTGACCGAGATGACGAAGATGTGCCGGCGTCTGGTCGGCGAGCACATCCAGATCGAGACCTCCTATGCGCCGGGGCGCATGCCGGTGCTCGCCGACGCCGGGAGCATCGAACAGGTGCTCATGAATCTGGTGGTGAACTCGCGCGATGCCATGCCGCAGGGCGGGCGCCTGCTCATCAAGACCGCACCGGCCACGGTCTCGGCCGAGGCAATCAGTCATCACCCGTTCGGCCGCCCCGGTAGCTACGTCCGTCTCAGTGTGACCGACACCGGCTGCGGCATCCCGCGCGAGTTCATTCCCCGCATTTTTGAGCCGTTCTTCACGACGAAGGAGGCCGGCAAGGGCACCGGCCTCGGCCTGGCCACGGTCTTCGGCATCGTGCAGCAGCACCGGGGATGGATCGAGGTGGACAGCCAGGTGCATGTGGGCACCACCTTCCACCTCTACCTGCCCCGGCAAGACGAGGCGGTCGTCGCCGACGGAAGTGCCCCTGCGCAAACGGCGGCTCCCGGCGGTCGCGAGTCCATCCTGGTCGTCGAGGATGAACCAATGGTCCGCGGCTGGATGGCCAAGCTGCTCACCCGCTACGGCTACACGGTCACGGTGGCCGCCTCAGGCCAGGAAGCGATCAGGCTCTTCAGCCAGCAGGAAGGCCGGTTCGACCTGGTGATCACCGACATGGTCATGCCTGGGGGAATTTCCGGGGGCGATCTGGGCAAATCGCTCAAAGCCCGCAAGCCCGGCTTGAAGCTCCTCTATTGCAGCGGCTACAGCGATGAGTTTTTCGGCGGCAAACACTCCCTGCATGGAGGTTCACCGCTGCTCGCCAAACCCTTCGAGGCGCCCGAACTCCTGCAACGCGTGCGGGAGAAGCTGGACATGGACTGACGGGGTCGGCCCGCCCGCCCTGTCGTGAACGGGCAATCGCCGAGCGTTCAGCCCAGCAGGCGCAGGCCGCCGAGCGCGGACTCCATTCCGGCGAACACCGGGAGCCGCGCCCGCGCGAATTCGGCGCACAGTCCGGCGCAGCCGTCGCCGGCGTCCACCACCACCGCGACCGGCTGGTCCGCCCGACGGGCGAGCGCGGCCAAGCCTCCGGCGAAGGCCCGGACCGCTGGCGGCGTCGTGTCCAGACGCGGGCTGGACGGCACCAGGCCCAGCACCAATGTGACGGCCCCGGGCGAGAAGCCAGGCGGCGACCGCGAGGTAGGCGCCTTCATCCCGGAAAACGCCGTGGGACCCAGAGCGCACGGAGGCAAACCTGAGAAACCCGGAGGTTTGGCCAAGATTGCTCGGCACCACGACCTTCCCCTGGGAGGTGAACGGCTGATGAACGACCGCTGATCCGGCAAGGGCTTCTCCGCGAACACTGTGCTCAACACGGTGAACTCGGTGTCTCAACTCCACTGCGGTCTCTGGGTGTGCGATCATGAAACCAACCACCACAACAGTGAAAGTCTGTTCGACCGAATTAAGCGGTTCGCGGTCGAGGGAAGCGGTCACGGACGAGTGCCGCGAGGCTCCGCCGGCAAGCACGACCGAGGTCCGAACCGGCCAGCCGCAATGAAGGTGAACCCCATCGAATGAGTTCCGAAAACGCAACAACCGGTGAGCCGCGCCGCTACCTAAACGGTGAAGGCTGTGAGGATCGGGCAGGGCAGTCCCGCCAGGCCGTAGGCCCCAAATCGTTGATGTCCGATCAACGCGCCGGCGGAGTCAGCGGGGGCGGCGGGTCAGGAAGGGTGGTTGGGTTAAGTGGTGAGACCTGCGACGGTGGGGCATCCCCGGATGCCTCAACCACCGGCCCAAGTGCGGCAAAACCGCGCGAGGCCGGAAGTGCCGTGGCAGGAGTCGGAGACCTCCATCGTAGTGGAGATCCGGCGGACATTAAAACCGCCGGGGAGCGACGGGAGGGCACTTGTCCCCCTGCATCACAGAGCGGCAAAGGACCCGACGATGGCTGGAGAATCTCAACCTCAACGACCTGGACCATGCGGTGAATGAGAAGTGCGAACAAAAGCCGCCGATGGTGCGCTGCGCCGACGATCTCTTGATCCTGTGCAAAGCAGGCCAAGGGGCGGGGCTGCAAACGCGTCTGAAGCGGTGGCTGGAAGCACGCGGACTGAAGCTCAACGAAAAGAAAACCCGGCTGGTGGATACACGCGTGGAAGCCATCGAGTTCCTCGGCTTCGCCGTCTCATGGCGCGTGCTGTTGCCATAATGAAACGCCGCCGCCCAGCCGCGGGTGATCTGGTTGACCTTTCGGCCCCCCGCCACGGCCGTTTGGTTTCGCGTGCGCACTTCCATTACCGCCCGCACCTCGTCTCGCAGCTTCGCCGGACTTTTCGCGCTGGGCTCCACGTGCGGATACCATCGCTTGCTCCTCATCCCTTGCCGCCTGTTTGGCAAACAGCAGACCTTTGTGCGCAACCGGCTCAGACGTTGGTTGTGGCGAAAGAATAGCCGCCCCACGGGCTCTTCGCGTCCTTCACCAACGACCGGCTGCATGGCCAATACAACCCGTGGGAATGGCCGCTCGATGCGGCTTGGACGGGATGAACTCCGCTGAAACCGATCCGAATGAACGGGGACTCGGTAAGCCGTGTGCGGGAAAACCGCCTGCACGGTTTGACGAGGGGGCGACCGGGCATCCCGGTCGCTCTGCTCTACTCATCTGTCACCCCACGGGGGACAGGTCTCCGGGACAGCCCCTCAAAGGAATGTCACCTATTGGGTGACATCGCAGCAGGTGCTGGAGGGGTGCATCCGGCCAGCACCTGCGCGGCGATGGCGCGCGCGGGGGCGGGCAGGGCGAGGATCAGCAAATCCACGGATGCGTCGCGCAGCGCCGCCACGTCCGGCACGCAGGGCAGGCCGAGCCAGGCCGTCTGACCGGGCTTGAGGATCGGGAGTCCAGCCCGCGGCGGGCCGGCGCGCCGCAGGTTTTCCGGGATCGTGTTGCCGATGCCGCCGGGCTTGGACGACACGCCGCGAGGGCGATCCGGGCCGGCGCGCGCAACGCGGAGAGATATCCCGCAGGCGGCGGATGGCGGGTCGGCGGCCATCCCACCAAAACCGGCGAGCAGCGTCCAGCCGGCGGGACCGCGGGTGAGGGAAAAGAAGCCCTCTGTCGGCAACGAACCCGGAGCGGAGCCGGCGAGGCGCTCGCAGACCATGGCCCCGATCCCCTCCCGTCCCGCGGCTTCCACGCGTTTGCGCATGCCGCGCGCGGCTTCGGCCAGCGCGGCGGGCGGGCTCATGGGGCAGGAATTGCACACACCCGGGTTCGGATTTGTGCCAGACGCCCCGGCCGAGTCCCTTCAGCACGATCGGTTCGCCCGGTGCGAAGGGAAGGTCTCCACCGAGCCAGCCGCGGCGCGGCGGGGCAACTCCCGCATGAATCAGCAGGGTGTGGGCGGCAGCCTCGTCGAGGAAGACGGGAGCGGTCGCCCGCTGGCTCATGCGGGAAGGGGTGCCAGCGACTGCCGGCCGGCGGCGAAAGCCGCGCGGTTCAAGGGGAGGACGGCGGCTTTGTCCTTCAGCACATGGGCCAGCGTCCCGATCAGGGCGTTGTCGGGCAGGATGGGCAGGGCGCTTTGCAAGGCGCCCAGGGCGACGACGTTCTTGACCATCGGCCGGCCGAGGTCGGCGGCGATCTGGGTGAAGGGCACGCCGTGGACATGGCGTCCGGTGGCCAGATCGCGCGGCGGCGCGGGCACGACGGTGCTGTCGTAGAGGATGACGCCGCCGGGCGCGACCTGTGCGGCGAACCTGGCGAGGCTGGGGGCGTTGAAGGCGATGAGCGCGTCGGGCTCGGGTGCGGCGGGGTTGAGCACCTCGGCGGCGGCGAGATGCACGTCGGCGTAGGAAGTGCCGCCGCGGCTCTCGGGGCCGTAGGCCGGGATGTGCGTGGCGTCGTAACCGAGCTCGATGGCCGCGCGGGTCAGGAGCAGCGCGGCGGTCTGCGCGCCGTCGCCGCCGGCGCCGGCGAACTTGAAGCTGAGATCGCGCTTGGTGAATTGCGCGGGCCAGGGCGTGCGGACGGGCACGCCGGCGGCGGGCTCAGCGCCGCTGAGGCCGAGGACGACCTCCGGCTCGCAGGTGGGGCGCGGGCCGCGGAACCACGGCTCGACCGTCAGATCCTTTTTCACGCCGAGTGGGAAGACGGGCTCCATCTGCTCCCGGACCCAGCGCTCGGCCTCGACGGGCGGGAGCCTCAGGTGTGTCGGGCACTCGGAGAGCACCTCGATGAATGCATAGCCGCGGCCCTCGAGCTGGAGCGTCAATGCCTTCTTGATCGCCTTGCGGGCCTTCACGCGCTGCTTCGCGTCGTAGAGGGCTACCCGCTCGACATAGACCGGGCCGTCGAGCTGGGCGATGAGTTCGGCCATCCTGAGCGGCTGGCCCATGGCCCGGGTGCGGCCCTCGGGGCTCGTGGCGGTCTGCTGGCCGGCGAGCGAGGTGGGCGCGAGCTGGCCGCCGGTCATGCCGTAGATGGCGTTGTTGAGGAAGATGACCGTCAGCGGCAGGCCGGTCTGCGCGATGGAAATCGTCTCGGCGAGACCGATGGAGGCGAGATCGCCGTCGCCCTGGTAGGAGATGACAAGCGCGTCGGGGTTGGCGAGCTTGTGACCGAGGGCGACGGCGGGCGCGCGACCGTGGGCAGCCTGGGAGTTGCCCACATCGAAATAGTAATAGGCGAAGACCGCGCAGCCGACGGGGCTGATCAGGACGGTGCGGTCCTGCGCGCCGAGCTCGGCGATCATCTCGGCAAGGTCGCGGTGGACGACGCCGTGCCCGCAACCCGGGCAGTAATGCGTGCTGTGCGCCTTGAGGCCGGCGCCGGCGGCGTGGCGATCGAATTGCTCGTAGAAGACGTCGCTCATGATGCCGCCTCCTGCGCCCGGAGGAGCGCGTGCAAGATCTCGGACTCAGCCGGCAGGATGCCGCCGTGCCGCCGCACGGCCGTCACGGGCGGCGCGGCCAGGCCGGCATGGCTGAGGGCCAGCCGCACCTCGTCCTCGAGCTGGCCGGGACCGGCCTCGACGATGACGAGCCGGCGTGCCGAAGGGATCAGGTCGGCCAGCGCCCGGATGGGGAAGGGCCAGAGCGTGACCGGCCGGAAAAGCCCGGCGCGGACACCTGCGCGGCGCGCGGCCTCGACGGCGCCCTTGGCCATGCGGGCGGGCGTGTTGCAGGCGATCACGAGCACGTCGGCGTCCTCGCAACGGTGGAGATCGGCGCGCTGCTCGTGCGCGCTGATGTCGGCGTATTTGGCGTTGAGGTGCTCGTTGTGTCTCTCGAGGTCGGTCTCGAGCAGATGGATGGACGTGATGAGATTGTGGCGGTGCCCGCGGTCGCCGGTGACAGCCCAGGCGGGCCGGCCGCGGCGCACCATGGTGTCGGGCAGGCGCACGCGGCCGGTCATCTGGCCGAGGTAGCCGTCGCCGAGGATCACGACGGGCAGCCGGTAACGGAAGCTGAGGGCGAAGGCCTCGCGCGTCAGGTCGAGCATCTCCTGTGGCGTGCCGGGGGCAAGAACGATGGCATGGGTGTTGCCATGACCGAGGCCGCGGCAGGCGAGTTTGATGTCGGCCTGCTCGGGCGCGACGTTGCCGAGGCCGGGGCCGCCGCGCATGACGTTGACGAAGACGCCGGGCACTTCCGCGCCGATCATGTAGCTGATGCCCTCGAGCATGAGGCTGAAGCCGGGGCCGCTGGTGAACGTCATGACCGGCACGCCCGCGCCGCCCGCGCCATACATCATGTTGACGGCGGCGGTTTCGCTGACGGCCTGGACGAAGGCGCCGTCGAGCTTGGGGAGAATCTTGGCCATGAGTTCGGCGCCCTCGGTGCTCGGCGTGATCGGGTAGCCGAAGACGTGCCGGCAGCCGGCGAGCAGAGCGCCGATGGCGGCGGCGTAGTTGCCCTTGAGCACGAGCGGCGCGCAGGCGGGCAGGGGGATGATCTCGTCGGCCTCGTCGCCGGCCGGCCGGGCATCCACGTGGCGGGGGCCGAAGAGCTTGGCTGGATCCTGCAGATGGAAGCCGGCGGGGCCGTTGTGGTGGCCGGCGCCGTTGCGCTCCGTGTCGGGGCGCAGGCCGAAGGGTTCGGGGCAGGCCTGCAGGCAGAGTCCGCAGCCGTTGCACGCCGTCAGGTCGAGCGCGACCGGGACGAGGCCGGTGGCGGGGTGGATGGCGTGGCCGGGTGCGATGCAGTGCTTGGGGCAGGCATCCACGCAGCGCAGGCAGCCCTTGCAGTATTCGGGCTGCAGAAACGGTTTCGGACGGGAAGGGGCGATCATGGGGTGGGCACCAAACGAGAGCCGGAAACGCGGTGTGGTGGGGTCGGGTTCAGGATAGCGCCGGCGGCGCGCGGTCACACTGCATGCCTTGTCCGAGGGTGCGCAGGGCTTGGGTGGGCTGATTACGCCGGAAGGAGTAGGGGAATGTTTGCAGAATTCCTGCCTCCACTGGCCGCAAATGTGGGAGGGGCTATCTGCCCCGATGCCTGCCTGCTGCCGCGCCGGTCGCGTCGGGGCGCCAAGCCCCTCCCGCACTCGAACCAAGAGGTGAAGGCGGGGATCAGCGATCCCGCCCCGCAGTTCCGTCCGCGGCGTCCGCGCAGTCCAACGTTATTGTTACTTGTGCCTTGTTACCTGCCGCTTGGCTCACCTACGGTGAGCCCGCATGTCCACCCCGACCGGCTCCGCCCCGAGCCATCCCCCCGACCGGCCGACACGCACCCGCTATTGGGTGATCGTTTTCGCCGTCACGCTCGCCGTCGTCCAATACATTGACCGCGTGGCCATCTCCCAGGCCATGCCCGACATCGCGGCGGAGATGCAGTTCACCGACGCCCAGAAGGGCATGATCTTCTCGGCGTTCACGCTCGCCTACGCGCTGTTCGAGATCCCGACGGGCTGGCTGGGCGACAAGCTCGGGGCGAAGCGGGTGCTCATCCGCGTCGTCCTCTGGTGGTCGTTCTTCACCGCGGCGACGGGCTGGGCCTGGAGCTACGTCTCGATGCTGGTCACGCGGTTTCTTTTCGGCGCGGGCGAGGCAGGGTGCTTTCCCAACCTGACCAAGGCGCTCAGCGCGTGGCTGCCCAAGGTGGACCGCACCCGCGCGCAGGCGCTCATGTGGATGGGTGCGCGCTGGGGCGGCGCTTCCGCGCCGCTGCTCGTGGTGCTGGTCATGTCGTTCGTGAGCTGGCGGGCGGCCTTCGGCGTGTTCGCCGTGCTGGGCGTGGTGTGGGCCGTGATCTTCGCGCGCTGGTTCCGCGACAACCCGCGCGACCACCCCAAGGTCAACGCCGCCGAACTCGAGCTGCTCAAGGAGAACGCGCAGAACGTCAGCGGCCACGGCGACGTGCCCTGGCGCGAGCTGGCGACGCGACCGACCATGTGGCTGCTCTGGGGCCAGTATTTCTTCCTCAGCTACGGCTGGTATTTCTTCGTCACCTGGCTGCCCACCTATCTGCGCGACGAGCGCGGCCTCGAGATCCGGTCCAACGTCGTCATGCACTGGCTGGCGGGCGTGCTGGAGGGCTGGTTCAGCCCCGCGCTCACGACCAAGATCCTGTCGGCCGCCCTCGCCGGCACGCCGCTGCTCTTCGGCGGCTTCGGCGCGCTGCTGGCCGGACAGGTTTCGAGCCGGCTGATCCGCCGCGGCGCCAGCGTGAAGCTCATCCGCCGGTCCTTCGGCTTCGTCGGCATTGCCGGGGCGGCCGCGCTGCTGATGTTCTCCTTCCACATCCGCGATCCGCTGCTGGCCATGATCGCCATGGGGCTGGCGGGGTTCTTCAACGACCTGACGCTGCCCGGGAGCTGGGCCACCTGCATGGACGTGGGCGGCAAATACGCCGGCACCGTCTCCGGCAGCATGAACATGATGGGCAACTTCGGCGGCATGGCCGGTCCCGTTGTCGTCGGCTGGGTGTTGTCGGCCACCGGGCGCGACTGGCAGCAGGTCTTCGTCATCACCAGCGCGATCTACTCCCTCGGCGCCCTCTGCTGGCTGTTTATCGACCCGGTCACACCGCTGGAGAAGGAAGAAGGCTGAAGTATGAAGGAAGAATTAAGGTTCATCGCTGCTTTCGGTGGGTTGACGCTGGATCGATCCGACCGAACCAAGGAGGTAACCACGAATGGGTTTCGCCAACGGGCGAAACTTTCAGGGTCCTCCTCCGACTGATCGTCTCCGGAATGGGGCTCCGGGCGTCTGCTGATCGCAGACGGGGAAAATCAACCGGCGATCAGCCGGTCCCCGAAACCCAGTGGCGGAGGCGATCAGCCGAAGCCGCTTATTGAAGGATTCATCCCTTGATGAATCCCCTTTAGTGGTAAACTCCTCATGGGCTGGAACTCCACCGATCCACTGGTAACAACGAGGAACCAAGATTATGAAGTAGGAGCGGGAAGGGCGAGCTGGCCTTTTTTCCTAATTCATCCTTCTTAATTCCTCCTTCCGATGCGCCGCTTGCTCATCGCCCTTCTGCTCCCGGTCGCCGCCTTTGCCCAGGAAACCAAGGCGCCGGCCTCCATCGAGCGGCTCGCCTGGCTGGCAGGGGACTGGCGGATGGAGAAGGCCGGGCGCGTGATCGACGAGCATTGGATGGCGCCGGCGGGCGGTGTGATGCTCGGCATGTCACGCACCGTGGCCAAGGGGAAGGTGGTCGAGTCCGAGTTCATCCAGATCCGTGTCGGTCCCGGCGGCGACCTGTTCTATGTCGCGCTGCCGTCGCGACAGAAGGAAGCCGCCTTCAAGCTGGTCGCTCAGAGCGACACCGAGGTCGTGTTCGAGAACAAGGAGCACGACTTTCCGCAGACCATCGGTTACCGGCTGAACGCCGACGGCTCGCTGCTGGCCTGGATCGAAGGCCTGCGCGCCGACGGCACCACCAAGCGCGTCGAGTATGCGTATCGGCGCATCGCCGGAGCGACGCGCTGAGGAGACCTGAAACCTGCAACTTGAAAAGAATGATTTGAGCCACGGATTGCACCGACGGGCACGGATCAATCCAGCCAGCCTCTCCATCCGTGACAATCCGTGCCATCCGTGGCTGAACCCTTTCGATGAAGACAAAACTGCCCAAACGTGTCACCGGCCTCGGCGGGGTGTTTTTCAAGGTGAAGAATCCCCAGAAGCTCGGCGGCTGGTATCGGCAGCACCTCGGCCTCGACGTGAACGAGCAGTGGGGCGGGTGCTCGTTCAACTGGCGCGACGCGAAGAACCCGAAAAAGAAGGGCGCCACCGTCTGGAGCCTGTTCGACGGCGGCACCAAGTATTTCGGCTCCGCGCGGCAAGCGTGCATGCTCAACTACCGCGTTGCCAACCTGAAGAAGGTGCTGGCTGCCCTGAAGAAGGAGCGCGTGTGGATCGACCCGAAGGGCATCGAGCAGTCCGACTTCGGCCAGTTCGCCTGGATCAAGGACGGCGAAGGCAACCGCATCGAACTTTGGCAGCCGCCGAAGGGGATGTGAAGCCCGCGCGCCCGTGAGGCCCGCAGCAGTATCTTGGTCCGCTCGCTCGAGAAAGTTAGACCTCGCTTGCGTTGTTCCAGCGGTCAAACGAGACTTGGCTCTGGCGCCTCCATGAGAAGGCGTGTCGAGGGTAATGTCCTAAAATGGTTCACCATTTTGGTGGCTGGTCTTGGGTGGCCGTGGCCCTCGGCTTCCCGGATCGGTCAGGCTTCCATACGCACTCGGGGTGGCGACGTCAATGTCGCGCGGTGCAGGGAGGAATCCTCTGGTGTTCCGGAAGCAGGCGGGCCCTGCCTACTTGTTATCGCCTTGCTTGCGCAGGCCGACGCCAGATCGCAGTGGCCCAAGGACGTGACCTGGGAGGTAAAGGGGGTCAGGCGGCTTGGGACAGGGGTTGGGGTTGATACTCCGCCCCGCTCTTCCAGAGGGCGAGCAGGGTGACGGCGAGCTTGCGGGGCACCGCGATCACCGCGCGTTTCTTCGCGGACTTCCCGCCGCGGGCGGCGATGCGCTCGCCGGCCGCACGCAGGTGCGAGGGCGGGCCGAAGGGCCCGAGGATGTAGTGGGCGCAATTGACCAGCAGGCAGCGCAACGGGACGTTGCCGCGCTTGGAAATGGGCAGCTGCTTGTCGGTCAGGCCCGATTGGTCCCGGCGGGGCACCGGTCCGAGGTAGGCTCCGACCTGGCGGGTGTCGGGGAAGCGGCCCGGGTCCTCGACGGTGAGCACGAAGCCCAGGGCGGTGAGCGGTCCGACGCCCGGCACCTGGCGCAGGCGCTGCGTGGCCGGGTAGTGCTCATCGGCAAGCGCCTTGAGTTCGCGGTCGAGCTGCTTGATCCGCTCGTTGAGCGCATCGAGGGTCTGGAGCAACGGCTCGACCAGCGCGGCGGTGGCGGCATCGGCCTGGGTGCGGAACTAGCGTACAAAGGCGGTGGCCTTGACCCCGCGCGGCACTTGCAGCCCGAGGCTCTTCACGAGGAAGCGCACGGTGTTCATGGCGTTGACCCGCGCGCGCACCAGCGCCTCGCGGACCTTCAGCCGCACGAGCGCGCGCTGGGCAGACTCGCTGCGGTGCTTCACCGGGCTGAGCAGCTTCGGGTCGGCCCGGCCGAGGCGCGCCAGCATCCGCGCGTCCTCCTGGTCGGACTTGGTGGCGCTGGTGGAGATGGCGCGCAGCTTGCGGGCGTTGGCCACGTGGACGGTGTGGCCGAGCGCCTCCAGCAGCCGCGCCACCCATGGACTGTGCGTGCCGGTCTCCATCACGAAGACCGCTCCGGGATGGTGCTGCGCAAAGGCCGTCAGGCATTCGCGGGTGTTGTGATCTCGGTCTCGGCGAGGATCTTGCCGCCGGCGGAGAGGACGCAGGCGCTGTGCTTGCGATCCCCGAGGTCGATTCCAATGGTCAGGTTGTTCGTGGTCATAAGACGTGGAGTAAGGACTCATCCTCGCGGATGAAACCCTCTACGCCTTCTCATTCCTACTGGTTCGGCTTTTTCCTCATCGAGGGACGTCCGCGCGACGGTTCCGCCTGTCTTCCAAGATGTCGAATACTTGGTCCAGCGCTCGGTGTGATTCCACCACGCCGCAAAAGAAAAGGAGCCCGACTATCCATGAGCAGGCATATTCCTGGACGCGGTAAATCCAGCCAGCACGACCGCCATCACCGAGGAAGTCATAGTATTCGAGGAATCCCCACTTCACAATCGTCGCGACGAGCATGCAGAGCGCGGCTTGTAACGCGCGCTCTCCGCAAAATGAAATCTTATCGCGTAAATCCTTGTCCTCTTCGACAGCACGACCGAAAGCGAAAAAGCCATTGGCAAGCGCCACGAGCATCGCGAATGCCGCGACACTCACATTCAGCGTGTTTTTGGTGACGCTGAAGAGTGTCGTGACCGTGTAGGTCAACCCTACGAGGAAGAGCAGGGCGATGCCGAGTTGAAGCATCAGCCGATTGAACAGCCAAACGTGTGACGGGCTCTGCTCATTTGCCGAACGTCAGCGGTCAGCCACGCGCGAAGCGCGTTGTGCTGTAGTGCTCTGGTTGGGTTTCTTCTTTTTCAGCGCCATAGTCCAAAGCTCCACGAGTAGAGGACGGCGCCACCGAGAACGTAAGAGGCGATATTGCTGAAAGCGCATGCGAGCCACACCTTCTTCTTTCCTGCGCGTCCCCGGAGCATCAGCTGCTCGATTACGCTTTCGGCCACTACCGAAATCAAGAACGCACCCGCGTAGTAGATGGAAATCACCGTGAACTGCTTAGCCAAGTCTACCTCATTTGGGCTAACCCACGGCATCCATACAACTAGCCACCAGCCGCCATTCATAAAAAGTGAAACCGCAAATCCAATCACCCCGCTGACGGCATTCGCGACGATCACTGGCCACATAAACTCTTTCTTCCACCAGACACCGCCGAGCAGACGCGAGATCAGTGAAATCTCCAGCAGCACAATCGCAGCCATGAACACCCAACCGAGCGGCATGAAGGCGTAGATTCCAAAGCTTACATTCGCGAGTATCGCCATCGTGAATTGCCCAACAGTGTTATTGGGACTCGAAAACGAGTCTTTTGCCGCACGGGCTCATGCGCGGGAGCCAATTGGCTAAGACCTTCATGGGCAACCCTTGGTTTTCCCTCCCAAGTCATTTCCGCGCTGAAACCGCCAGGGGAAAAGACTTGGTTGCCGCCGACAACGGGCCGCTTTGTCGCAGTCGTTTCATGGACCACAAGCCCGTCAGTTTTCCACGCTGGAAGGAGGAGCTTGCGCGCGTGGCCTTGTCGCCGGAGCAGCGGGACGCGTTCCGGAGGGAAATCCTGACCTGCCTGCATCATTGCAAGGTCCGGCATTCACCGGCCTCGGCCGGTTCGATGAAGGAACATCTTCTCGACCGTGAGCGACGCTCTGGTGGACCGGCCCGCTCGACGAGTTCGGCTGGCTCACCGCAGGCGGGCTCGGGGCAAGCGCGGGCGGCGCGGGCCGCAGCCAAGGAACAGATTCAGGAGAATGGTGGGCGGGGGACGGGCGGGCGTCCTTTGTCGGGGCGTGAAGCCCCTCCCACATTTTTCAGAGTGGAAGACGGACGCCAGAGGACGGCGGCAGACCGGGACGCGGGCCATCCTTCGCCAGGCCTTCGGCCGTCGCCGAGCCTATGGCGGACAAGACGGACGGCAGGCGCCCTGGCTCCAGGAGCATTGCGGCCGATGGAGCCGAGGCCAGCGCGCGAGCTTCGCCTCGGGATCGGTCGTGGACTCGTGCGTGTCGTTGGAGCGCTTTTCGCCTTTGAAGTCCATCCACGCGTTGCCGCCGCCGGGCCCGGAGTCCGTGCCTTTGGGACGGAAGCTCTTCAT
>JBMOQY010000031.1:0-104054 GCA_049322455.1 Verrucomicrobiota bacterium
CGCCCCGGCCCGTCCCGCGCCCGCCGCCATTTCCTGGACCAGCAGCGCGGTCCTCACGGCCCTCGCCCTCGCCACCGTCCTGCTCGGCTTCTACCAGGAACCGCTCACGCGCTGGCTGATGCCGTGATCTTGCGGCGGCCGGAAATTTTCTTCGCCAGCGCGGGGGAAACCGTTTCGTCTGGGGCCAACCCATGAAGGTCACCGGTCTCGCCCTCGTCCCGCCACCTGCCGCCGCCGGCCTGCCCAAGGTCACTCCCGAGCTCCTCGCCTCCGTGCTGGCGCGCTACTCGCGCAGCAACGAGGGCCTCCACAAGATCCTGGAGAAGGTGGACCTCGCTAATCCCGACGAGTCCATCGACCGCATCCTGAAGTTCGTGGACTACGGCCACGCCTCCATCGGCGGCCTGACCGGCGGCCTGGCCATCGCGCTCGACGACGTCTCGATGTGGCTCGCCTACAAGGTGTTTGAGATCGCCCAGATGGCCGACGGCCAGGAGTCGAGCACGCGCTACATCACGATGGCGCCGACCAACCTGCCCGCACCGGAAAGCATCGGCATCCCGGCCGACCTCGCGCCACGCTGGACCGCGCTCATGGCCAAGGCCTTTGCGGCCTACAACGCCGAGTATGCCCGCCTCGATGCGGCGGCACTGGCGAATCCCGGCCTCGTGCGCCTGCCGCCCGAGGCCAAGCCCGCCGTCGTCGCGCGCCTGCGCAAGAACTACGCCCTCGACCGCGCGCGCTACTTCATTCCCTTCGCCACGCGCACCAACCTCGGTCTCGTCCAGAGTTCGCGCATGTGGGCCGCGACCGTGAAGCACCTCGACTCGCTGCCGATGCCCGAGGCGCAGGCCGCGGCGAAGCTCATCCGTGAGGAGCTGCTCAAGATGTCGCCGCGCCTCATGCGCCACAGTTTCGCGGAGAAATCCTATCAGGAGCAGGCGAAGCAGGAACTGACCGCGAGCCTGAAGCTCGGTCTCGCGCGACTCTCAACGGCGCCGCTCGCCGACGAGGTGTGGGTGAAGGTGGACCGCGACGCCCCGCCGTGGCTGGCGGAGGAACAGTCCGTGGCCGAGGCCTTGAGACACCGCGCCAACCGCTACGGCTGGCAGGGCAAGGCCACCCGCCGCATGCGCGTGACCTTTGCCTGGAACAACATGGCGATCGCCGAGCTGCGCGACCTCAACCGCCACCGCACCGGCCACCGTTGGACGCCACTCATTCAGGCCGGTTTTTACCTGCCGCCCGAGATTGCCCCGGCGGGTCATGGAGCCCTGTTGCAAGAGCAGGCGGCGCTCACCCGCGAGCTCATGCAGCGCGGCAGTCCCGCCTACGTCTATTCGCTGCTGCTCGGCGCGCAGACCCCCTTCGAGCACAGCACGCACGCCGACAAATTCATTTACGAGGCCGAGTTGCGCACCGGCATGGGCGCGCATTTCCGCTATGCCGAGCACCTGAGCGCAGTTCTGAAAGAGTTCAACCGGCAGGTGCCGGAGGCCAGGGAGTGGGTCATAGAGGGAACTGCCGAGCCAGAATAGGCTTGCGGCATTTTTGGGGCAAAATGACGATGGGGCAGTGCCGTTGCCTATGCCCCGTTGTGCAAAACTCAGCGTCCTGATCGCTTTGGCCGGCACACTCACTGCGACCGCCGCACCCTTGAACGTCGCTGCCACGAACCATCCGTTTCAGCGTGGCACTGCGGCAAAGCCCGCGATCCTCCGCCCCGCGGCGATCGCCGTCCTCCGCCCCTCCGCGCTGCACGTTGCGGTGGCCAAGCCGGTGCTGAAGCCATCCGCCTCCGCCCTCAGTCCGGCCGGTTCCGGCCGCGCGCCATGAACGGCGGGCGCTTCAAGATACTGCAGTTCAACATGCAGTATGGCCAGCCGTGGGATGACGACTATCCCGACACGGCTCCGATCAAGCTGGACAACACCATCGCCGAAATCCGCGCGCACGACGCCGACATCGTCATGCTGCAGGAGGTCGAACAGACGCTGCCGGGCGGCGCCCAGGCGCAGCCGCCCCCGCATTACACGCGGCTCAAACGCGAGTTTGCCGGTTACGACAGCTACTTCTGCTACCCCAAGCCCGATCCGCGGGAGCTGCCCTTCGGCATCGGCCTGGCCATCTTCTCCAAGACGCCGCTGCGCGAGCACATCTGCCTGAACCTGCCCTCGCCGCCGGTGGAGTTCGATTTCTTCGGCGAGAAAAAGACGCCGACCGACCGCCTGCTCATCGGCGCCACGACCACGATCGGCGGGCGCGACGTGCGCCTGCTGAACACACACCTGCTCGCCTTCTTCATGCTCAAGTCGAGCAGCGAGGTCCATCTCGACCAGCGCCGGCTCGTCGAGGACCAGCTTCGCCGCTCGAACGGCGTGCCGACGCTCCTCACCGGCGACTTCAACGTCAGCAAGCACCACTCGCTGATCCAGCAGTTTGCCGACGCCGGCTACCAGACCGTGCAGTCCACCGAGATCACCTGGCGCCGCCGGCCCTACGTGCTCGACCACATTTTCTACAACCGCTGGCTCAAGCCCACCCGCTGGGCGGTCAAGCCCACGCGCGCATCCGACCACCACACCCTGAGCGCGGAGTTCGAGTTCGCAGAGTGAGGGGAGGGCGGCAGTCGCGGTGGTCGGTGACCGCTGGCAGGACCGCCGGCGCCCATTGAGCACCGCGACAGCTCACTTCCCCCGCCGCACGCGCTCCTTTTCGTCCTCGCGCTCCTCCTCGAGACGGGCCCGCTCGCCGGCGATCTGCTTCCGGATCTTGTCGGCCTCGTCGAAATTCTGCGCGGCGAGCGCGGCGTCGAGCTGCTGTTTGAGGAAGATCTCGCGCTCGGCGATTTTGCCCTGATAGACGCGGTCGATCCCGGCGAGGCGGGCTTTCTGCTCCGCGCTCAGCGGCACGGCGGCGGGGTCGCTCTTGGCGAGGCGTTCCATGGCGAGTTCGTAGGCGCTTTTCATGCCGTCAACATTGCGATCTTCATCCGAACTTCACGCCGAAAATCAGCAGCAGGGCCAGGACGACGACCGGCGGCCAGCAGCCGCCCCAGCGGGGCTGCCAGCGGACCGCGGCGCCGGCGAGCAGCACGGCGGTCATGAGGGCCATGGCTGCGGGGGCGAGCCAGTCGCCCCGGAAGGCGGCGGGGAAATAGACGCCCGGCAGGGCCGTGCCGTGGCGGAGCAGTCCGTCGGCGGCCAGGATGATCAGGGCGGCGGCCGAGTTGAAGAGCGCGCTCAGGGGCAGCAGGCCGGCCAGGCCGGTGAGCAGCGAGAGAAAGCCCGCGATGATCGCAAGCGACGACAGCGGCAGGATGAGCAGGTTGGCCAGCAGCGAGCCGGGCGAGAACACGCCGAAGAAGCCGATGCCCGAGGCCGCGCTGGCGAGAAAGGCCGCCCAGCAGCCCGCAGCCGCGGCGATGGCCTTGCGCCCGGCCCAGTTGATGAAGTCGTGCCACCAGCGCCATTCCGGGCGCGGACGCAGCACAAAGGGTTTCCAATGCTCCAGCCATCTCCCCGCCAAGGGCGCGCCGAGCAGGATCAGCGCCGCGACCACCGCATAGGACATCTGGAAGCCGGTGCTGAAAAGCTGCACCGGTTCCACGAGCAGGGTGACCAGCGCCGAGGCCGTGAGCGCCGCCAAGGCGTTGCCCGGCAAGCGGAAGACATGCGAGGCGAGCAGGAAGGCGGTCATGATCCAGGCGCGCAGGGACGGCGTGCCGCCACCGGTGACCAGCACGTAGAGCCAGAGGACGCCCAGGGTCACGACCGCCCCCGGCCGCCGCGGCACCCGCAGCACAGTCTGGAGCATGTGCAGAGCCAGGGCGATGACGCCGACGTGCAGACCGCTGACGGAAAAGACATGAAAAGTGCCGCTGCGCACGAAGGCGCTCTTCTGCTCCGGGCTGAGCTCGGCTTTCTCGCCGAGCAGCATGGCGAGGTAGAGCGAGGCCGTCTGCGGGTGTCGCTCCAACCCGTGGCGGAGGATTTCTTCGAATCGCCCGCGCAGTTCGGCGACCAGCAACCGGGGGCGATCCGGCGGCGCCACCTCGCGCAGGACCCGCGCCCGCACGAGTCGCTGCCGGACGCCGAGATTAGCCAGATAGTCGTTGAAGCCGGAGCCGGCCGGGTCCCGCGGCAGGGGCTCCAACACGCCCTGGATCCGGTATTCGCCGGAAACCCGGGGCGGCACGCTGATGCGGCGGATGGCGGAGAAATAAATCTGTTGTCCGGGCAGGTCGGCGTCGTGCGCGCCCGTGGCGGTCACGCGACCCAATCCGCCCAGGCTGCGGGCCGGCGGCGCGGCGCGGAAGGTGCCGGTCACTTTCACCGTGAGCGTGATTTCGCGCGGCGGCCGCAACTCCCAGTGGTGCAACTGCGGGTGCCGCAGGTGAAGCAACGCGAAGCCCGCGAGTCCGCCGGCCAGCACCAGGGCGGTCATGGCGCATCGGTCGCACCCGCGCCACGCCGCCCACAGGGCGAGGGAGGCCGCGACACCTGCCCCCGCGATGACCGGCCACAGCCCGGCGGAGGGGGCGGGCCAGATCCGGGCGGCGGCGAGTCCGGCCATCAGCGGCAGCAGGAGCCACAGGAGCGGCGCGCGGGTTTGCAGGACGGGCGAGGGCATGGGGGAGGACTGCGCCCTGGCCCGGTGCACAGCCGGGACCAGCCAACAGGATCGGCCGCCGCCTTCAAACTTGTTTCTCCCGGGGTGCGGCGCACACTGCGCGGGACATGGCCCGCACGGCAGACGATACCGGTTCACTCTTTGGCGACGACCCGCCGCGTCCGGCCACCCTTCCGGCGGGCAAGCCTCCCGCCGCGCAACCGCTGGCCGCGCGGATGCGTCCGCGCCGGCTGGCCGAGATCGTGGGGCAGGAGCACATCGTCGGCCCCGGCAACCTGCTGCCGCGCCTGATCGCCAGCAACCGTTTCGGCAGCCTGCTGTTCTACGGCCCGCCCGGTTGCGGCAAGACCAGCCTGGCGGAGGTCATCGCGCGCGAGACCGGCAGCCGTTTCGTGCGCGTGAACGCCGTCATGTCCAACGTGGCCGAGCTGCGCGAAATCCTCGCTGTGGCCCGCCGACAGCCCGAGGCCGCCACGATCCTCTTCATCGACGAGCTGCACCGTTTCAACAAGTCGCAGCAGGACCTGCTCCTGCCCGACGTGGAGGAGGGCAACGTGCGGCTGATCGGCGCGACCACCCACAACCCGGGCTTCTACGTGAATCCGCCGCTGCTGAGCCGCAGCCACCTGTTTCGGCTGGAACCCCTCGCCACCGGGGCCGTCGCCGGCGTGCTGCGCCAGGCGCTGACCGACGCCGAGCGCGGCTTGGGCGCGCGCGGACACACCGCGGCCGACAAGGTGCTGACCGATCTGGCCGTGCTCTGCGACGGCGACCTGCGCCGCGCGCTCAACGCGCTCGAGGTCATCGCCCTCAGTCTCCCGGAGCGTGCCGCGATCGGCGAGGCCGAGCTGGTGGTCTTCGCCCGTGAGCGGCGCGTCCGCTACGACGCCGACGAGGACGAACATTACGACACGATCTCGGCCTTCATCAAGAGCTGCCGGGGCAGCGACCCCGATGCGGCCATGTATTGGCTGGCCAAGATGCTGGCGGGGGGAGAAGACCCGCGCTTCATCGCCCGGCGTCTCGTGATCCTCGCCAGCGAGGACGTGGGCCTGGCCGACCCGCAGGCGCTGCCGCTGGCGGTGGCGGCGCACCACGCGTGCGACTTCATCGGTCTGCCCGAGGCCGAGCTCACGCTGGCCCACGCCACGCTCTACATCGCGACCGCGCCGAAGAGCAACTCGGCCACGCTCGCCTTGGGCGAGGCGCACCGGGTGTTGAAGGAGCAGCCGGTGCAGCCCGTGCCGGTGTCCCTGCGCGACAAGGGCGGTCAGGCGAGCAAGCGGGTGGGGCACGGCAAGGACTACCTCTATGCTCACGACTTTCCTGAAAACATCAGCGGCCAGGCCTACTTGGAGAAGCCGCTCACGCTTTACACACCCAAAGCCGCGGGCTGGGAGGCCAAGATCGCGGAAAGGCTGGAGCGTTGGCGTCAATTGCGTGCGAAATCCGCCCGGTGACGGCAGCGCCGGGCAGCCCGGGCTTGCGCGGGCGGGCGGGGGCGGCTACCTTGCCCGCCATGAAAACGCTCGCCGCCTGCCTCGTCCTGCTTTTCGCCGCCACGATCCTTCACGCCCAGGCGGCCAAGCCGGCCGTGCCGGGCAGGACGACCGCGCCCGCCGCCAAGAAGGGCGACCCCAAGGAAGAGGAGGAGGGCAAGATCGAAGGCACGGTCCTGAACCGGCCCAACGGCAAGTTTCTCGGCCTCACCCTGCTGGACGGGAAATACAAGCTCGCCTTCTACGACAAGAAGAAGAAACCCGAGAAGGTGGATGTGACCCGCGGCACCGCCCGCTGGCCCAACAAGCACGGCCCGGGCGACAACCGCGCCATCCTCAATCCCGCCGGCGACGGCACCTACCTGCTCGGCAGCCAGTTCGTGCGCGGTCCCTATGCCTTCAAGCTGTTCATCACCCTGCTGCAGGGCGAGGGCGACACGGCCAAGGCGGTCGAGAACTACACGGTGGATTTCCGCGGCTGAGCGGCCAGCGGGGATTTGACAGCGCGGCGCGAGCGGGGGATGCTGCGCCCCCTTTCGGCATGAGCAGCACCGCGCCTTTTGACTCCGTGGATGCGGCGATCCAAGCGATCGCGGGCGGCGGGCTTGTGATCGTGACCGACGACGAAGGCCGGGAGAACGAGGGCGACCTGGTGATGGCGGCCGAAAAGACCACGCCCGAACTGGTCAACATGATGATCCGGCACGCCCGCGGGCTCATCTGCGTGCCGATGACCGAACCGCAGTTGAAGCGGCTCGGCATCAACCCGATGGTGCAGCAGAACCGCGAGTCGCACCGCACGGCCTTCACCGTGTCGGTGGACGCCGCCGAGGGCATCACGACGGGCATCAGCGCCTTCGACCGCGCGCGCACCATCCAGGTGCTGGCCAACCCGGCCAGCCGCTCCGACGAGCTGGTCCAGCCCGGGCACGTTTTCCCGCTCTGCGCCCGCGCCGGCGGCGTGCTCGAGCGCGCCGGCCACACCGAGGCGGCGGTGGACCTCGCCGCGCTGGCCGGCCTGCGACCGGCGGGCGTGATCTGCGAGATCCTCAACGAGGACGGCACCATGGCGCGCCTGCCGGAGCTGGTGGAGTTCAAGCGCCGGCACGGCCTGCCGCTCATCTCGATCTCGGCGCTCATCGAATACCGCCACCGGCGCGAGCAACTGGTGGAGCGCATCGCCCAGCGGCCGTTCTCGTCGGAATACGGCGACTTCACCCTGCACGTCTTCCGCAGCAAGGTGGACGGCCGCCACCACCTCGCCTTCACCATGGGCAAACTGGACGGCTCACCCACGCTCGTGCGCGTGCACACCGAAAACCTGCTGAGCGACGTCTTCCACGCCAGGGAGATGGGCAGCCACCGTTCGCTGCTGGCCTCGCTCCAGCGGGTAGCCCAGGCCGGGCACGGCGCCATCGTCTATATGGAGCAAAGCGGCCGCATGCAGGAAGCGCTCCTCACGCCCGGACCCGCGGCACGGCCGCCCAATCTGCGCGATTACGGCACGGGCGCCCAGATCCTGACGGCGCTCGGTCTGCGCAAGATCCGCCTGCTTCAGCACGCCCCGAAGCGCGTGGTCGGCCTCGAGGGCTACGGGTTGGAGATCGTCGAGCAGATCCCGGTCTGAGCGGCCTTTTTCTGGTTGCGCAAACCCCGCCGGCTCCAGCCAATAGACCGTCCATGAGCTTGCACTCACCCAGCGCGCATCCGGTCGATGGCACGAAACTCCGTTTCGGCCTGGTGGCGGCGCGTTTCAACGAGGAGCTCGTGGCCGCGCTGCTTTCGCGCCTGGTGCTCGGCCTGAAGGGCGCCGGGGTGAAGGGCCAAAACCTGACCCTGCTGCGCGTGCCCGGCTCGCACGAGGTGCCCTGGGCCGCGGCCCGGCTGGCGGCAGCGGGGAAATGCGACTGCGTGGTCGCCCTCGGTGTGTTGATCGGCGGCGACACCAACCACCACGAGCTGGTCGGCCAGAGCGTGGCGCACGCGCTGCAACGCGTGGCGCTCGACACGGGCGTGCCCGTGATCAACGGCGTGATCGTGACCGACAACCTCGCCCAAGCCCGCGCACGCTGCACGGGGCGCATCAACCGCGGCGCCGAGTTCGCCCGCGCCGCGCTCGCCATGGCCGCGTTGAAGCGCCGCCTGCCCAGGGGAGGACGCGCATGAGCAGCCAGTTCACCCAGCGACGCGAATGCCGCGCGGCCGCGTTCCAGTTCCTCTACGCCTGGAGTGTCAATGCCCCCGCCAATCTCGCGGCGGACCTCCAGCTCTTCTTCGAGCACCTGGAAAAACCGCGCGAGTACTACGCCTTTGCCGAGGAGCTGATCCACGGCACCATCGAGCACGTGGCGGAGATCGACAGCCACATCAAGGGCCTGACCCACAACTGGGAGTTCGACCGCGTCGCCCGCATCGACCTGGCCATCCTGCGGCTGGCCATCTTCGAGATGCTCTACCGCAAGGACATCCCGCCGGTCGTCTCGATCAACGAGGCCATCGACCTCAGCAAGCAGTTCTCCACCGCGGATTCGAAGCGCTTCATCAACGGCATCCTCGACCGCATGAAGGACAAGCTCGGCCGCGACGCGCGCAAACCGAGCAGCGAGTGAAAGCGCTGGTGGGAGGGAATGGGAGTTGAGTTCGGATTCCCGAGCCCCTTTCACTGGCACCTTCATTCCCACTCCGCTGTGTTTTCGCTCCTCAAAAAATTCAAGGACGGCCTGACCAAAACCGTCGCCGCCATCGCCGCGAGGACCCACGGTCTGTTCGGCGGGCGCAGGATCGACGCCGCCTCGCTCGACGAGCTGGAGGAGGCGCTCTACACGGCGGACTTCGGCGTCGAGACCACGACCGAGATCCTCGGGGAGATCAAGGCCGCCTACCGGAAGGATCCCGCGTTGCAGGGCCGCCAGGCGGCCGAGATCGGGGCAGCCGTGCTCAAGCGCGTGCTGGCAGGGTCGGAGGGGAGGCTGGAAACCGCAGGAGCGGGTTTGTCCCGCGATGAGCCGGGGCATAAAACCCCTCCCAGCGCCAGGAATCCCACCGTCATCGCCATGATCGGCGTGAACGGCTCGGGCAAGACGACGACCACCGCCAAGCTTGCCTATCAGTTCAAGAACGACGGCCACTCCGTGCTCGTGGCGGCGTGCGACACCTTTCGCGCGGCGGCGGTGGAGCAGCTCAAGAGCTGGGCGACCCGCCTCGAACTCGACATCGTGGCCAGCCACACCGGCGCCGACGCGGCCGCCGTGGCCTACGACGCGTGGCAGGCCGCCAGATCGCGCGGCAAGGACTGGCTGATCGTGGACACCGCCGGCCGCCTGCACACCAAGGACAACCTGATGGAGGAGCTCGCGAAGATCCGCCGCGTGTTGCAGAAGCACGATGCCACCGCCCCGCAGCATCGCTGGCTGGTGGTGGATGGCAGCCTCGGCGCCAACTCCATCGAGCAGGCAAAAGTGTTCCACAAGAGTTTCGGCCTCACCGGCCTGATCGTGACGAAGCTCGATGGCACCAGTCGCGGCGGCGCGATCGTGGGCATCTGGCGGCAGTTGAAGATTCCGATCTATTTCATCGGCCTCGGCGAACAGCCGGACGACTTGCAGCCCTTCTCGGCCGAGTCCTACGCGCGCGCCATCTTCGGTTTGGAATAGCCGGCCAAGTAGTGCGGCAGCGGACCACTCCGTCCGTATGACACGGGCCGGCCAACCGTGCTCCCGACCACCTAAAATCAGGTGGTTTTGGTTCCCGCCGGAAGCGCTTCCCCATGATTACTTTGCGCCTGCGAGTATTTTCGTGCCCTGCAGAGGGTGCGAGAGGTGACCAAAGGGGCTCGCGCGCGGTTCGACTGGCCCGTTGTGCGCGCGCGAGCCCTCAACCTTTCGGGCTCTGTGGTGGCGCAGAGAAAAGGTGCGGACCCGCTCCGCGACTTTTCAGTTCAAAGCCGGCGGTTTTACCGGGGAAATGAGCGCCAGTGAGACGGATCGGCTGCGGCCGACCGGCTGGAAGGCCGCGACCACCACTCCCACGAGATTGTCGGCCTGGACCGGTTCCATGTCGTGGATCCGGTTGTTCAAGCCGCGCGCGCGCCAGCCATCACGGGCTTTGGCGACAAGGACGTGGGCGACGACATGGCGGTCCTTGCTGCGGTAGAGAGCGGTCTGTCCGCGCTTGAGATCGGTGAAAGCGAGCTGACGAAGCACAAGGATCGTGCCCGGACGATAAAGCGGTTGCATCGAACGGCCCGTGCCCACGAGCACAAAGGCACCCGGGGTGTTTTCCGCGATTTCGGCGGCACGCTGCCAGGCTTCGGCTTCGGCGAGTTCCAACGGACGGGGTGATTCTCCCGTATAAACGCCCCGGATCCATGTGCCGTCGGCCTCTCCCGCCGCAACCCCGGTGGCAACCAAAGACACCAAACCGAGGCACTGCATTGCACGACGAAGCATGGGCGGTTTTATTGCACATCCACTGCAAAGCTCCAGCCAATGCACCTAGTGTTGATACCTCATGCAGACCAAGTGCAAAAGCCCGGTGTCTTCCTTTTCGGCGGACAGGTCTCAAAGGTTCAGGATGTCGGAATCGAGGGGCGGCCGCACACCGGAGACAATCAGCGGATGACTGGAGCGACAATGTTGGTGCGCTTCGGGAAGAAACGCCGCCAGGCGAGAGCGAAGCCGGTATAGACAAGGAAGCAGCCGCCGAGTGAAGCGAGCCCGGCGACCAACTGGCCGCCGATGCCGAGTGCTTCGCCGGTGTGGAGGAAACGCATCCAGCCGCGGATCTGGCGGCCGGTGCTGAGATGGGCGAAGGCCTCGATTTGGAGGCTCTCGCCGGTGTAGGGATCGAGGATGAGCGTGGTCGCGGCGGTGCGCGGCCAGGTGCCGGGCTCCTTGATCACGACGGCGACAGACTGAGCGACGCGACGGCCGTTGTCATTCTGTGTGTCACCGCGCTGTGGATTCGCCAGACGGAGGGTGATGGTTTCCCAGCGGGGAAATTGCTGCTGCACACGGGCGACGAGGGCGTCGTGGGTGAGGGGGCGGGCGACGGGTGCGGGGCTCTCAAGTTCGGAAGGGGGCCGCGGCGATGCGTCGCGGGACGGCGGCGCCCCGCCTCTGACTGGCGGCGTGGCTCCCTGACCGGGCGGGGGTGGCGGTTCCTCGCCGACCAGGCGGTAAACCAGGTTGCCGGCCCAGCGGTAGGAGATCGGCATGGCGGTCAGCGTGAGCACGAGCAAAATCGGCGCGGACCAGAGGCCGATGGTGTTGTGCCAGTTCCAGTCGCGGGCCTTGCCCGTGAGCTGCCAGTTGAAAACGGCGACGGTTTTGAGACCTGTCCAACTCCAGGAGCGCGGCCACCACAGGCAGAGGCCGGAGAGGGCGAGCAGGCAGAAAGCCACGTTGCAGGCGCCGTTGATGGCCTTGCCGAGCGGGCGGTTGTCGCCGCCCATCGCCAGCACGCGATGCCAGTCTTCGAGGACGTGCAGGAAATCGCGAACCTGGGTGCTTGCCGGGGTGCGAACCTGCCCCGTGTAGGGGTTGACGTAGAGCGCGCGGTCGCGGCCGAAGGCGAAGACCGCGGCATCGTGCGGGTCACGGGAGAGCGTAATGGCCGAGGGGCGGGCGTCGGGCCTGGCCTCGGCCACGCGCTTGCTCAGCTCGGCGAGCGGAAGGTGTGCCGCGTCCGGCGCGGGCGGGGGCACGCGCCGGACGTCGCGCTCCGCCCACGCGACGAGCTGTTTCTCGAACGCGAGCGCCGCGCCGGTGAAGCACATGATGCCGATCACACCGCCGGCGAGGAGACCGGCCGCGAGGTGCAGCCAGAACAGCGTCTGCCGAAATCGTCGCATGCTGCCGGGCCAGTGGCCGGGTCAGAACGCCGTGGTCAGGCTCAGGCGCAGGGCACGCGGCGAGCCGGGGGTGATGTTGTTGTTGCTGTGCGCGGAGGCGTAGTAGTGGCGGGCGAAGAGGTTTTCGACGTTCATCTGCGCGCGAAGGTGGTCGTTGAGGCGGTAGAAGACGGCGGCGTCGAAGCGGGTGAAGGAGGGCAGGGTCACGGTGTTGCCGGCCGCGGCGAAGAGTTCGTCGCGGTAGATGGCGCCGAGACCGACGCCCCACCGGCGGTTGAAGTCGTAGCGGTTCCAGAGCGAGAGGGTGTGGCGCGGGAGCTGCGCGAGGCGGCGGCCGGCGACAACGGTGGCCGATTGGGTGGCGAGGATGCGTCCGTCCTGGTAGGCATAGCCGCCGGCGACGCTCCAGTTGCGGGTGATGCGGCCCGCGAAGCCGAGCTCGAAACCCTCGGCGCGCTGGCCGTCCACGAGGATCTGCTTGGTGGAATCAGCAGGGTCGGTGACGGCGACGTTGGTGCGGTCGAGACGATAGATGGCGGCGGTGAGGGCGAGATCGGGCCGCAGGTCCCACTTCAGGCCGATCTCCTGGTTCTTGAATTCCTCGGGATCGAGGGAGCGGTTGGTCAGGCTGAGGGAGGAGAGCTGCTCGCCCGCGCGGGGCACAAAGGTCATGCTGTAGCTGGCGTAGGCGGAAATTTGGGGCGAGATCTTGCAGATGAGGCCGGCGCGCGGGGAGAACATGTGGTCGAGGTTGTCCACGGCGGCCCCGGTGCGGTTGTTGCGGAAATCCACGGCGAAGCGGTCGTAGCGCACGCCGGCAATGCCGAGGAGCCGGGGCGTGAGCTGGATTTGCTCCTGCACGTAAACGCCGACGGTGCGGGCGACGCCATGGTTGTCGGCGTCGGTGGCGCTCTGGCGGAACGTGACGGGCAGGGTCGTGCGCGGAGCGGAGACGGCCACACTGACCGAGGTGGTCGTGGGGCTGACGGTCCCGAAGTAGCCGGTGTTGCGGAAATTGCCGGTCTCCTGGCGGCCGACTTCGAGACCGGCAAGCAACTGGTGTTGCACCGCGCCGGTGGCGAGATCCCAGACGAGGTCGGTCTGGTTGAAGACGTTGTCGCGTTGGGTGGAGTTGTTGTAGGCTGAGAGAGCGACCGAGGTGCCGGCGGCATTCACGGCGCCGGGGAAGACGTTCTGGTAGAACTTGTCGTAGGTGGCGTAGCGCGTGTGGTTGCGAAGACGGAGACCGGGGCTGAAACGGTGCTCGAGCGTGGCGAAGGCGCCGTGCAGCGAGGCGCGGACAGGGCTCTGGGCGGGGTCGCCGAAGAAGGTGGAGGCGTCGGTCGCGAGCGGCCGTCCCTGGTAGGAGGAGACGCCGCGGTCGGCCGTGCGCGCATCGCGGAAGTATTCGTAGCCGGCACGCAGGGTGGTGTTGCCGGCCAGGACGTAGGTGAAGGTCGGGTTGACGCCGTAGCGCTCGAGTGTGACGCCGTCGCGATAGCTGCCGCTGTCCTCGTAGAGGGCGGTGAGGCGGTAGGCGAAGGCGTCGGTCAGTCTGTCGCCGGCGTCGAGGGTGGCACGGTATTGCTCCCAAGAGCCGGTCTGGAGGCTGAATTCGCGGCGGGTGGCGCCGTTGGCTTGCTTGGTCACGCGGTTAACGAGGCCGCCGGCGCCGCCGCGGCCGAAGATCATGGCGTTTGGGCCCTTCAAGACCTCGACGCGATCCACATTGTAGAGGTCGCGGAAGTATTGGACGTCGTCGCGCACGCCATCGACGAAGAAGTCGGCGGTCGTGCTGTTGCCGCGCATGACCGGGGTGTCGCGGTTGCCCTCGCCCTGGGCGATGCCGACGCCGGGGACGTAGCGGGTGACCTCGCCGATGCCACGCATGGCCTGGTCGTCGATCAGTTCGCGCGTGATGATGGAGATGGATTGCGGGACATCCACCAGCGCGGTGTCGGTCTTGGTGGCGGTGATGCTGCGCTGGACGGTGTAGCTGTCGTTCTCACCGTGGCCGCTGACCTGGATTTTGTCGAGGTGGAGGACATCCTCGTGGGTCGGCAGATAACTCGGCGTGATGCCTTGCTGGGCGTTGGCAGTCGCAGCGACGAGGAGCGCGGAGGCGAAGAAAGATGAAGAGAGGCGTGGTTTCATTTGAGAATTGGTCGCAATGGAACTGAGACTCCTTCTCATGTCAATGGATTATTTGAGAACCTGTCTCATATTTCTCTGATGAGCAGGCATTGACTTACGCAAGTAGCTGGTTTTTAAGGCATCTATGACAAACGACCTCGCCGTCGAACTGGGTGAAAAAAGTTACCCAATCCATTTTCCTGCCGACGCCTCGGTGGCGATTCGCGAGATGCTGGCAGTCAATGCGAGCGCGGGGCGCGTCAATATTCTCCTGACCGACGACGGGGTGGCGCGTGCGCAGTCCAAGTTTCTGGCTGACACCTTCGGGGCGACACCACGGTTGATCGTGCCGGCGGGCGAGCGCACCAAGTCGCTCGAAACCTTTGGCAAGGTGCTCGATTTTCTCGCGGCCAACCGCATCAACCGCCAGGGCGTGCTCTGGGTGGTCGGCGGCGGAGTGGTGGGGGATCTCGGAGGATTTGCCGCCGCCAGCTACCTGCGCGGCATCGGCTACGTCCAGGTGCCGACCACGCTGCTGGCGATGGTGGACAGCTCGGTCGGCGGCAAAACCGGCATCAACCTCACCGCCGGCAAGAATCTCGTCGGCGCGTTTCATCATCCGAAGGCCGTCTTCATCGGCCGCGAATTCCTGCAGACGCTCCCGCCGCGCGAGTTTGCCGCCGGCATGGCCGAGATCATCAAATACGGCCTGCTGGGCGATGCCGCGCTCTTCGCGCAGCTCGAGCAAAAGCCCGTGGATGCGCGCAGCGCGGAGCTGCCCGATGTGATCCGGCGCTGCTGCCGGCTCAAGGCGGAGATCGTGAAGGCCGACGAGTTCGAGCGCGCCCCCGAAGGCGGACGCGCGCTGCTGAACCTCGGCCACACCTTCGGTCACGCCGTCGAGCAGGTCACGGGTTACACGACCTACCTGCACGGCGAGGGCGTCGCCATCGGCCTTGCCGCCGCGGCGCGGCTCTCGCACAAGCTCGGCCTGCTCACGCCGGCCGACATCGGGCGCGTCGAGCGCACCGTTGCCGCGCACAACCTGCCGGTGCGTCTGCGCGGGCCGCTGCCGCTGGCCGAGCTCCAGAACGCCGCCACCCGCGACAAGAAAAACCGCGCCGACGGCGTGCGCTTCGTGATCCTGCAGGCGCTCGGCCGGGCCGCCACCCGCTCGGGCATCGCTCCGTCCACGGTCGAGGCGGTCTGGCGGGAGGTCGGGGCGGTCTAGATTTTGGCTGCCTTCCTGGCCTGAACTGCTAAATCAACCGTTCCCATGTCAGCCATCGACGAAGGCATTGTCCGCGAGTATTTCGAGCAGAACGGGTTCCTGGTCCGTCAGCCGCGCAAATACCAGGTGGTGGCGCGCCGCAAGACCGGCGACGAGGAGGTGGACCTCGTGGTGTTCAACCCCGGATGGCAGCGCGGCGCCCGCAAACCCGGCTTCTTCCTCTTTTCCAGCGAGCTGCCCTTCGTGCGCCAGGCCGTCGTCGCGGTCAAGGGCTGGCACACGGGCGTCTTCACCCCCACGATGCTCAAGAGCAGCCCCGAGATCTTCGGTTTCCTCGAGGAAAAGGTGCTGAAGGACGTGAGCCGGCTCTTCCCCGCCGCCGCGGAGGACGCGGCCGGCCTCACCAAGATCCTCGTGCTGCCCAGCCTGCCGACCGCCGAGCCATTCCGCACCCAGAGCGTGGACCTGCTCAAGGAGCACGGCGTGGACGCGATCATCTCCTTCCGCGCGATGCTGCTCGACCTGCTCGACAAGGTGGAGATCAACCAGAACTACACCAAGAGCGACACCCTCCAGGTCATGCGCATCCTGAAGAACTACGACCTGCTGGTGGACCCGCAGATGGATCTGCTCCCGGCGAAGCGTGCGCGGGGTGGCGGCAGCAACGATTGATGAGCATCCATCCGACCGCCATCGTCGAAAGCGGCGTGCAGCTCGGGACGGGCTGCGTGATCCACCCGCACGCGATCGTGAAGCGTGGCACCGTGCTGGGCGACGGCGTCGCGGTGCACCCCTTTGCCGTCGTGGGCGGCGACCCGAACTTCCTGAAGTTCGATCCCGCCACCGTCAGCGGCGTGCGCATCGGCGCCGGCACCGTCATCCGCGAGCACGCCGCCATCAACCGTTCGATCTACGCGGGCCGGGATACGGTCGTCGGGGCCCGCTGCTACCTGATGGCCAACGCGCACGTCGGCCACGACTGCACGGTGGGCGACGATGTGGTGCTCGCCACCAACATCATGCTCGGCGGCCACGTCGAGGTGGGCGCGTTCACCTTCTTCGGCGGCGGGGCCGGTGCGCACCAGTTCTGCCGCATCGGCGAGGGCGTGATGATCGCGGGCCTCGCGCGCGTCACGCAGGACCTCGCCCCCTTCCTGCTCGTGGCCGAGCGCAACGAGGTGGCGGGCCTGAACCTCGTCGGCCTCAGGCGCCGGGGCGTGAGCCGTGAGGTCATCGGCGAGCTGAAGGATTGCTACCGCGCCGTCTTCGCCGGCGGCGATCCGCGCAAGCTGGCCGCCGCGCGGCTGGCCGCGGGCGTGCGCAGCGCCGAGGCGCAGCGCTTCCTCGGCTTTTTCGCCGGCGGCAAGCGCGGCTTCGCGCGGCCCGGCCGCACCCGCGACGAGGAGGCGGACCTCCCGGCATGAAGCCGCTCGCGTTCACCTGCGGCGACCCCGCCGGGGTCGGCCCGGAGATCATCGCCGCCTGGCTCGCGCTGCACCCCGGTGAAGCGGCGGACGTCGCCGTGATCGGCCCGGCCCGCTGGCTCGCCACGCTGCCGGCCGGTCCGGCGAGGATCGCGGTTGGTCTGGAGGATTTCGCCGCCACCCCCGGCCGGCCCGACGGCGACGGTGCGCTGACCGCCTGGGCGGCGATGGAGCGTGCCGCCGCGGGCGTGAAGCTCGGCGAATTCTGCGGCGTGGTCACAGGCCCGGTCAGCAAGGAGCGGCTCGCGGCCGTCGGCTACCCGCATCCGGGCCAGACGGAGTTTTTTGCTGCGCACTGGGGCGGCGAACCGGTGATGTGCTTCTGCGGCGGCCGGCTGCGCGTGGCGCTGGCCACGTGGCATGTGCCGCTGCACCAAGTGGGCCGCCTGCTCGGTCCGCACCTCCTCCATCGCACCGTCGTCGCCGCCGCCGAACTGGCCCGCGCCGACGGCATCGCGGCGCCCCGCATCGGCGTGTGCGGACTCAACCCCCATGCGGGCGAGGGCGGCCTGCTGGGCTACGAGGAAAAGGATTTTCTCAACCCCGCGCTGGCGCACCTGCAGGCGGAGTTTCCCGGCCTGTCCCTCTGCCTGCCGGGCGACACGTTGTTCGCGCGGGCGCTGCGCGGCGAGTTCGACGTGGTGATCGCGCTTTACCACGACCAGGGGCTGGCGCCGCTCAAAACGGTGGATTTCGACGAGGCGGTGAACGTCTCGCTCGGCCTGCCCTTCGTGCGCACGAGCCCCGATCACGGCACGGCCTTCGGCATCGCCGGGCGGGGGAAGGCCAGCCCGCGCAGCTTCGCCAACGCCGTCGCCGTGGCCCGGCGCTTGATTAAAATGCGCTCCGGGGCATAGGTGTGCGGCGTTGAGCACCACCGTCACAGCACCGCCGCCGGCCGTCGAGGGGGTCCGGGAAGGCAACGAGAACCTCGTGCGCCTGACCGCGGCCGCCGGCGCCAAGGTGGCCGCCCTCGCCGCCCGCGACCGGCAGGGCGACTACCTGCGCATCGCCATCACCGGCGGCGGCTGCAACGGCCTGAGCTACAAGCTCCGTTTCACGCCCGAGCCGAAGCGCGGCGACATCCTCGTGCGCAGCGCCGGCGTGCCGGTGCTCGTGGACGCCAAGACCGCGCTCTACCTCAAGGGCACCCTGCTCGACTATTCCGACAAGATGATCGGCGGCGGCTTCAAGTTCACCAACCCCAACGCCAAGGCATCCTGCTCGTGCGGCGAGAGTTTCAGCGTGTGATGCTGCTCCGGTTTTCCCTCGGAAATAGGTGTTGTCATCGCCCGGCCCCGCGGCAAAAAGCTCCCCCCACAGACCTGATCCAGCAAAGCAAAACCAACTGAATGGCACTTCCTTCCTCCTCGCCCGGCGGGCGCCCCCCCTATAACCGCGATCCGCGCCGCAACAACGATCCTTACGCGGCCATCCGTCGCAACCACCGCATCAAGGCGCCCCAGGTCCGGGTGATCAGCCCCGAGGGCCGCCAGCTCGGCATCATGGACACGCCGAAGGCCATCGCGCTTGCGCTGCAGTTCAACCTCGACCTCGTGGAGGTCGCCGCCACGGCCACGCCGCCCGTGTGCCGCATCATGGATTTCGGCAAATACGTCTATGAGGAGCAGAAGAAGCACGCGCACAGCAAGCCGGCCGGCACCAAGCTCAAGGAGATCGAGTTCACCGTCCGCATCGAGCACCACGACTTCGAGACCAAGCTCCGCCATGCCGAGGAATTCCTCGACCACGGCAACAAGGTGAAGCTCCGCCTCAAGTTCCGCGGCCGCGAGATGGCCCACCCCGAGATGGGTTTCGACGTGATGAAAAAGGCGCTCGCCGAGCTCGCCACCATGGGCCACCCCGACGCCGAGCCCAAGCTGACCGGCAAGCAGATCAACGTCATGCTCTCGCCGCTGCCGGCGAACAAGCGCAAGCCCAGGTTCCACATGCGCGAGCCCGGCCACGCCCCCGAGCATCCGCCTGCGCCGCCCGCGGCGGGATGAAGCGGCGGACCGTCGCCATGGCGCGGCACTCCGCACGCGGCCTGCTTGTCCTCGGCGTCCTCGCCCTGGCCGCCTGCGCCGCCCCCGCCCAGCCGGCGCCTGCGAAGCTGGAGCCGGCTTCCGCCGACCATTCGCCGGCGGTGCCGGTGCGCGCCGCGCCCACCCGCCCGGCGCAGCTCTGGCCTTTCACCAGGCTGCAGGGCACCGACTGGGTGAAGGTGGGCGACATCGCCGCACGCTACGGCCTGAAGACCGCCTGGACCGCACCCGGCCGCGAACGCACGCTCGCCGATGCGCGCGGCGTGCGCCTGCGCTTCGAGGCCAACCAGCGCGACTGCCACCTCGACGGCGTGCGCGTCTTCCTCGGCCGCCCGGTGCTGCTGCACCGGGGCGAGCTCTGGGCCACCAAGCTCGACGTCATCAAGACCATCGCCCCGCTGCTCCGCCCCGAGGACCATCTCGCGCACCTGCCCGCCGCCCCGCCCAAGGTCGTCGTGCTCGACGCCGGCCACGGCGGCAACGACCCCGGCAAGCAGAACCTCCGGTTGAAGCTCGACGAGAAGGACATGACCCTCGATGTGGTGCTGCGCCTGCGGAAACTGCTCGAGCTGCGCGGCTACACGGTGCGGCTCACGCGCGAGAAGGACGAGCGGCTCGCCCCCGAGCAGCGCACCGATCTCGACCGCCGCGCCGCGGTCTCCAAGGACGCCGGGGCCGACCTGTTCCTCAGCATCCACTTCAACGCCGTCGAGCCGAAGGACGCCCCGCGGGTGACCGGCACCGAGACCTACGTGCTCACGCCGCAGTTCCAGTGGTCCAGCACCGACAACAACGGCGACGGGCTCACCAACACCGCCTTCCCCGGCAACCGGCAGGATACGGCCAACGCCGTGCTCGGCTACCACCTGCACCGCGCCATGCTCGCCGGCCTGAAGACCTCCGATCGCGGCTTCAAGCGCGGCCGGCTGCGCGTCCTGCTCCTGCCGGAATGCCCGGCCGCCCTGCTCGAGGCCGCCTACCTTTCCCACGACGCCGAGGCGGCGCGCGTGGGCACGCCGGAATTCCGCCAGCAGATCGCCGAGTCCATCGCCGAGGGCGTGCAGGAATATGCGGCGCTGCTCGCGGCCTTGCGCCCGGCGCCCGGCGCCGCAAAGTAGCGGCATGCGTCACCTGTTTCTCGCCGCCCTGCTCCTGCCCGTGGCGGTCCTCCGTGCCTGGGATTACGAGGGCCACCGCATCGTCAACCGGCTCGCCCTGGCCTCGCTGCCGGCGGATTTCCCCGCCTTCGTGCACGAGCCGGGCGCCGCCGGGCGCATCGCCTTCCTTTCCGGCGAGCCCGACCGCTGGCGCAACGTGGACCCCTGGCTGCGCCAGAACGGGCCGGGCTGGAACGACCACTTCCTCGATGTCGAACAACTGGCATGGGCCGGCCTCGATGCGCGCACGGTGCCCTCGCTGCGGCTCGACTTCGCGCTCGCCTTCGCCGCCGGCCGCGCCGCGCACCCGGAGCGCTTTCCGCCCATCGAGCCGGCGCGCAACGCCGACGGCACCCGCCAATGGCCCGGTTTCCTTCCCTGGGCCATCACCGAGTGGGTCCACAAGCTCCGTTCCGGCTTCGCCTGCCTGAAGGCCTATCAGGAGATGGGCGGCACGCCCGAGGAGATCGCCGGCGTCCAGGCCGGCATCGTTTACACGATGGGCGTGCTCGGCCACTACGTCGGCGACTGCGCGCAACCGCTGCACACCACGGAGCACTACAACGGCTGGTCCGGGGAAAATCCGCACGGCTACACCGATTGGCGTGGATTGCATTCGTGGATCGACGGCGGCCTCGCGGCCAAGGCCGGCATCGCCTTCGACACGCTCCGCCCGCGGGTGCGGCAGCCGGCCGCCATCTTGCTCGGACCGCGGGCCGACGGCCGGGACCCGCTCTTCGTCGCGGTCATGGACTGGTTTCTGCGGCAGCACGCCCAGGTCGAGCCGCTCTACCGGCTGGAGCAGGCGGGCAAGCTCGGCAACGCGCGGGAAAAGAACGATCGCAGCCAGCCGTTTTTCCCGGGTCCGGTCGATCCGGAGGGCCGGGCCTTCGTCGAAGGCCAGCTCCTCCGCGGCGGCGAGATGCTGGCGACGCTCTGGCTGACCGCCTGGCACTCGGCCCCCGTGGACACCTACCTGCGTGCGCAGTTGGTTAGGCGCCAGGGGCTCAAAACTCCGGATGAGCGGTGAGCTGCGTCCGGGCCGGCACGGCCATGCCGATCAAGTGGCGTGCCCGGGCGTGAACGGCGGCTGGGTGCCGCCGCTGCGATAGTAGATCACGCGGGCTTTTTCGAGCGTGATGAGCCCGCCCGACATCATGCCGTCGAGCACGGGGAGGAAGGCGTTGATTTTCTCCTCGCTGTCCACGATCTCGATGATGAGGGGCAGGTCGGTGGAAAGCCGGAGGATCTTGGCGGTGTGAAGCCGGCTGGATTTGCCGTAACCCATGGCGCCGCGGAGCACGGTGGCGCCGGCCAGGTGCAGTTCGCGGGCCTTCAGGACGATGGCTTCGTGGAGCGGCCGGTGTTCGTGGCGATCGGATTCGCCGATGAAGATGCGGAGCAGGACGCAATCGTGCGGGAGTTCCATGATCAGATCCCTTTCAGGTGGTTGAGGTAAGCGGCGGCCAGATGCCCGAGCCAGACGGCCACCAGGCAGGCGGCGAGGGAGCCGACACTGTTGGCGCCGGCTTGCAGCCATTGACCCTCCCGGGCGAGGTTGAGGGTTTGCAGGCTGAAGGAGGAAAAGGTGGTGTAGCCGCCGAGCATACCGGTCATGAGGAACTGCCGCGTATTGCCGCTGGCGAACACCCGGCCGCCCGGCTCGGTGAGGGTGAACAGGAATCCGATGAGGAACGATCCGCTGACGTTCACGACCAGCGTGCCCCAGGGAAACGTTTCGCCGAAATGGCCGGCGAGCAAACCGGAGAGCCAGAAACGCGCCACGCTGCCGAGCGCGCCACCCAAAGCGATGAGAAGATATAAGGACATGACCCGACCAGTCAGACTGGGATGGTAACAGGAGTCATCAGCCGGCGGAGCGCGGCGGTTTACCCGGGAGGGAAGGCGGAATCCATCGCCTGTGCCAGCAAAGACGGCGCCGGCGGTTTGGCAAGTGTCCACTTGGCGGATCGCGTGAAACCGTGCTCGAATCAGGCCCCGACACCCGGCAACCTGCCGCAATGACCCTTGCCCAGGCAGTCCGGTTGGCCGTCGTCTGCGCGCTATTGGGCCCGCCCCCGGTCCGCGGCGCCGACGACCTCGCCGCGCGGGTCGTCCTCCTCGCCAATTCGCGCCAGGCGGAGTCGGTGGGATTGGCGCGCTTCTACGCGGAGCAGCGGGGCGTGCCGGCGGACAACATCGTGGCGCTGCCGCTCCCCGCGGAGGAGAGCATCACCTGGCGGCAGTTCATCGACCAGGTGTGGCAGCCCTTGCAGGACGAACTCTACCGGCGCGGCTGGATCGAGGGCACGATCAGCGACCTGCTCGACCGTCTCGGCCGGCGCCGGCACGCCCCGACGGGACACCGGCTGGCCTACCTCGTGACCTGCCGCGGGGTGCCCCTGCGCATCTACAACGACCCCACGCTGCTCACGCCGCCATCGGGCCCGGGCCGCAAGATCGCGGGACAGTTCAACCGGAACGAGGCCGCGGTGGACGCGGAACTCAGTCTGCTCGCGCTCGGCAACTACGAGACCGCGGCGCTCATCGCCAATCCGCTCTTCGCACAGGACGGCCCGTCCACGCTCGACGCCGCCCAGGTGGTCAAGGTCACGCGCCTCGACGGTCCGAGCTGGGAAAGCGCGCGCCGGCTGGTGACCTCCGCGCTCGAGGCCGAGCGCACGGGCCTGCTGGGCCGCTACTACCTCGACCTGAAGGGGCCGCATGCCGAGGGCGACCAGTGGCTCGAGTCGGTGCGGGCCCAGCTCGACGCGCTGGGTTTTCCGGGCGACTCGGAGGAGACCTCCGCCGGCTTCCCGGCGGAGGCACGGCTCGACGCGGCGGCCTTTTATTTCGGCTGGTATGCCGACACGCTCAACGGGCCGTTCGCGCGCGAAGGCTTTGCGTTTGCGCCGGGGGCCGTGGCGCTGCACATCCACAGCTATTCGGCGCAGACGCTGCAATCCGACAAGGCGGCCTGGTGCGGACCGCTGGTCGCGCGCGGCGTGGCGGCCACGGTGGGCAACGTGTTCGAGCCCTACCTGCAGCTTACCCACCGGCCCAACCTGCTGCTCCGCGCACTCACCGCGGGCCGGAATTTCGGCGACGCCGCCTACTATGCCCTGCCGGCCCTGAGCTGGCAGGCCGTGGCCATCGGCGATCCGCTCTACCGGCCGTTCAAGGTCTCGTTGGAGGGGCAGCTCGCCCGGGTGGATCGGGAGACGCCGGCCCGCGCGGCGCTGGTCTGGTTGAGACGGGCCAACGTGCTCGCCCAAAGGGGACTGAAGGACGAAGCCGGGGCCGCCTTGCGCGCGGCGGCGCGCAGCGCGGCGGCGGCGCGGGATCTGGCCTTGGAAAAGGAGATCGCGCGACGCCAGCAGAGGCTGGAACAGGGCGACGCCGCGCAATCGCTGCGACCGCCGATCGTGGTGAAGTAGCGGACCGGAAAAGGAAAAGGCGGGATCGGTCGATCCCGCCCGGCATGGTCTGGCGCGCTGTTCCGCGGCTTAGATCTTGTCCACGATGTGGTCGGCCAGTCCGTAGGCGATGGCCTCTTCGGCGTTGAGGTAGAAGTCGCGGTCGCTGTCCTTGGCGATCTTCTCGATGGGCTGGCCGGAGGCGGCGGCGAGGATCTGGTTCAGCTCGGCACGGAGCTTCTCCATTTCCTTCGCCTGGATGTTGATGTCGGAGGCGGGTCCGACCATGCGGCCGGTGATGAGCGGCTGGTGGATCAGCACGCGGGCGTGCGGGTAGATGTAGCGGTGGCCCTTCTTCGCGGCGGAAAGCAGGATCGAACCCATCGAGGCGGCCATGCCGGTGACGACGACGGTCACCGGGGAGGTGATGAGCTTGATGGTGTCATAGACCGCCATGCCGGCCGTGATGGAGCCGCCGGGCGTGTTCATGTAGAAGGTGATGGGTTTGCCCGGCCCGATGGTCTCGAGGTAAAGCAGCTTTTCGGTGAGATCCTTGGCGGTCTCGTCGGTCACGGCGCCCCACAGGAAGATTTTCCGCTGTTCCAGGAACTTCTTCTGGATCAGGGAGCCGACCGAAGTGGCCGTCGGCTTGGGGCTTTCGTCCTCGCGCTCGTCATCATCGTCGTCGTCAAAACGGGGGACGAGCGGGCTCTGGTATTCGCGGGAAAGGTTGTGGGCGGACATGGGAGAGGAGGGAATACCGGCAGGCCGGTTTTGCGAGTAGTTTTTGCGGACAGGGTGGACTGCCTCTCATCGTCCCAAACGCTTTGCGCTTAAAAGGAAGCGCAGGATCGCGCGAGGGGTCATTTCAACGGCCACCCGCCGGCGGTGGCGATGGCGGCGTCGATGTCGCGCATAATCCGGGCGGTCTCAGCGAGGGCGGCGACGATCTGGGGGTAGAGGCGGCGCTCGTCAATAGAGAGTTGGCGGCCCTTGCGGTCCTTGAGCCATTTCTCGGCAACCTGGTAGCCGCCGATGCGAAAGTCCCAAGCCTCGGGCGTCACGCCCTCGAACCACTGGTCCACATTGATCCGCACGCGGCCGGGCTGGCCGGCCCTCGGGGGCTCGTAGGAAACGTCATCTACAATGTTCGATCCCTTCGATGGATAACTGATGCGTAGCGCACCCTGGTTCTTCAGGAGGTGCAAATCCAGAAGATCCTTACCATAGCCACACAAATGCCGGAAAAGCACGGGATCACTGGTCAATTGCAGGCGCGGAAAGTCCACTTTGAGAAATTCGGCATAGCGTTCGCGATAACTGGGGGAGTGGAAAATCGCGTATGCGTATTGGAAAACGGCTTCCGGCCCGAAGGTCTTTCGCAAATCACCCAAGCCATCGTCTACGAACTTCAGCTTCAATTTGGCTGTGAATGCTGAAATGAATTTTTCGTCGAGGTTGGGGCGCCGGCTGCCAGGTTCTTCGACAAGCAAGCTGTCGTCAGGCTTCGGAGCATCGGGATACAGATAAAGCGGGGAGAGATAGCTGCCGTCGTAGGGCGTTGCCAACTTGTGCTGCCCAGGCAGCTTGGCAGTGGCGAAGACAGCGAACGATTCTTTGGTTTGCCGCGTAGAAATCAATGCTACGGAGCCGGATTCTATGTGGTAACACAATTTGGGCCGCGGGCGATCGAAGGCATAACGTCCGTAAAGCATGTAACGATGATCAAATGGCCGATACAGGCATTCAACCGGACGTGCCTCGGAAAGGTTGAAGCCACGGGCCTTGGCCACGCTCCAGTCTTTGGATTCGGTTAGATCGTATTTTTTGAGGAAATCCGCAGGTGAAATGCTAGGATCTCGAAGATCGTTTAGACGGGCAAGGGCTGACTGATGGTCGAAGGCGATGGCAAAATCGTCTCGATGGGAGTTCGGCCCGATAGTTGTCACGGGCATGAACTCATCAAGTTTCCAGCCAGCGTCGTATTCGTCGGCCAGCGAAGACTCACGAGGGAAAAACCAGTAGTTGGGGCTTTGCGGCTTGAGGGTCGTCCACTTGGTGTTCTTCACGTCGTGGGCGTCGAGCCAGGCGTATTTGTCGGCTCGCTCGCCCCAGAGATGGGTGTGGCGCACTTTGGCTGGTTTCTTCTTCTCGCCGGGCTTGGCGGGCAGGCGCACGAACACGCCGAGGGCGACACCCTGCTGGATGTCGAAGACATTCTGGTCACGGCCACCGTCGGGCGCGGTCTCGTTCTTCTTGGTGTTGCCGTGCAAGTCCACGAGCCAGATTTCGTCGAAGGCTTCCATGAGCTGCTGACGCATGCCGCGGAAGGTGGGATTATCGAGGTAACCGTGATTGGTGACGTAGGCGAGGATGCCGGCACCGGTCTGCTGGATACGCCATTGGGCCCAGCGGATGAACTTCACGTAGTCGTCCTGCAGCCACTTGGAGTTGCGCTCGCCGAGCGGTTGGCCGTCCACGCTATAGTAGTCGCGCACGAGGTCCTTGATCCACTCGCCCTCGTTGGCCGAGTGACCGGAATACGGCGGGTTGCCGAGGACGACGAGGACGGGGAGCTTGGCCTTCACCGCAGCGGCGGCCTCGGCTTCGCGGCTGATGGCCTCGGCGGGGCCGATGAGCTGCTGGAGCTTGTGGCCGGCGTCGTCGAGGGTGTTGGTGAGGTAGATGTGCAGTCGCTCGTTGGCGTGGAATTCGTAGCTCCAGTGTTCGCGCCAAAGCTGGTCGAGGTCGCGGGCGGCGAGTTCGAGCCCCAGCTTGAAGTGGGCGACGGCGTAGGGCGCCATCAGCAGCTCGAAACCGAAGAGGCGCGGCAGGAGGTCGCGCTGCACATAGCCGGGCCACTGGCCGGCGTCGTTGCGGGCGATGAACTGCTCGCGGATGAAGCGGATGATCGCGTAGAGGAACGTGGCCGTGCCCGTGGCGGGATCGAGGATGAGCACGCGGTGCGGGGCGTCCTTGGCCGGGCCGGCGCGGGTGGCGTCGGCCACGCCGTCCTTGAGGCCGAAGCGGTCCTTGAGCAGGAAATCCACCGAGCGCACGAGCCAGCCCACGACGGGCTCGGGCGTGTAATAGACGCCACGCATCTCCTTCAGCTTCGGGTCGTAGGCGCCGAGGAAGGTCTCGTAGAAGTGCAGCATCGGGTCGGCCCGGCCGCTCTTCTTGCCGAAGTTCTCCAGCAGCGCATAGATGTCAGTGAGATCGAGGGTCTGGACGAGATCGGCGACAAAGGGTGAGAAGGGCTCCTCGCTCAGACGCGGGCCAGTGATGAGGTAGAAAAAGTCGTGAAGGAACGGGTTGGTCCGGGGGATGCGCTTTTGTGCCTCGGCCATGTTGAAGCCGTTGCCGCCGCCCATGACGCGGGCCGAGAACAGGCCGTAGGCGAGGGTCTGGGCAAACATGTCGGCGAAGTCCTCGTGCTTGAGGTCGGGCAGGAGGGTCTGCTCGAAGGCCTTGTGCCAGCTCTGGAGCAGTGGAGAGACGCGGCCGGAGGCGAACTCGTCCACGATCAGGTCGCGAATGAGGTGCGTGGTGCGGGCCATGCGGCGGGCCAGCTCCTCGGGGTGGTCGATGCCCTGCGGGGCTTGAGTGGCGAAGTCGCGGATCAGCGTCAGGGCTTCGGTCAGTTCGGTAGCGTCGGTCGTGAGCTTGCCAGAGTCGGACAAACGGGCGAGCCGGGCGGTGGCGCGGCGCTCACCATCCACATACCAGCGCAGTTCGAGGTAGTCGGTGAAAAGGAGATTGGGCAGCGAGCGGCGGTAACGCCGGAGTTGCTCGGACTTCTCGGCCTCGTCGAGGGAAACACCGACATCCTTGGCCTCGATGTAGCCGAGCGTGAGGTCGCACTTGTGAGTGGTGACGATGAAGTCAGGGGCGCCCGCGGCGGAGCGCTTGGGCTCGTTGGTCGTGAGTGCCTTGGGCGCCACGGCATTCATCAGCCCGATGAAGAAAGGCCGGTAGGTGTGCTCAGTGGCGTCGCCGCGCTGGCGGGCGCGCTCCACTTCCTTGAGGTAGGTTTTGCAGGCGGCGACTGGGTCGAGAGGCATAGAGGTTGGCCCGCACGCAGCAGAGCGGAGCTCGCGGGCCGCGGCAAGCCATTCGATGGTGGCGCCGCCCCCTTGCCCCGGCCGACCGCAAGCGCGGCTCAGTCCTGGTAGGAGGTGCGGCGACGGTGCTGCCAACGTTCGCGGCCGGCGAAGAGCGGCACCGAGTCGTTGACCGGTTCGTCCTTCACGAGGAGAAAGTAGCGCGTGAACAGCTCGTCGGCCGTGCCCCAGGCGAAGCCGTAGGGCGGGCCCTCGAGCAGCGAAGGCTTGTTGTAGTAATAATAGCCGATGAGCAGGCCGCGGTATTTGAGGATCTGCGCCAGGCGGTCGCGATAGGCGGGCCGGCGTTCGGGTGGAAACGCGCACGCGAAGGCGCGCTCGTAGATCAAATCGAAGGACTCGCCCGGGAAATCGTGCTGGAAAAAATCACCCAGCAGCACACGGTCGGCGAGGGCGGGGCCGACAAGACGGCGGGCGCGCTCGACCGCGAAGGGCGCAAAATCGATCGCGGTCACGTCGTAGCCGGCCTCGGCGAAGGCCTTGATCTCATAACCCGAACCGCAGCCGGGGATCAGCACCTTGGCGCCCTTGCCCTTTTTTTTGAGGAACGCCTTGAGGTCGGCCGGGATGCCGCCGAAGTCCCAGGGCGTGTCATCATGCAGGTAACGCTTGTTCCAAAACTCGGGCTGACTGGGAGTTGCCATGAATGCGCAGACTACGATTCAAAATTTGTTCCGTGTAAACCCGATAGCGGGACAGTGGGGTGAATCATTTCTTTTGACAGGCCCCTTACGCGTTAATGCACATGGCTGTCGCTAAAAGGCGCTTCAGAGGCCGGGCGGATTTTTCGCGGCCGATTCGGCGTCCAGACCCAACCGGAGCAGGTGCGCGATGCGCTCGGCATCATAGACACAACCCGACCAGGCGCCGCCACTCGCGTTCTGCAGCGCGGCCCACAGGCGGGTGTCGGCCGGCACGTGCGGGTTGGGCTGCAACCCGGGATGCAGGGGGCGCGTGGCGAGTTCCCCCGCGGATAGAGACACAACCTCCACGGTGCCTTCGAGCGCGCGCGTGTCGATGCGAAGACGGATCGTGTCGCCGTCGCGCAACCGGCCGATCGGACCGCCGGCCCAGGCCTCGGGACTGATGTGGCCGACGCAGGCGCCGGTGGAGACGCCGGAGAAACGGCCGTCGGTGATGAGCGCGATGCGCTGGCCGTCCTTCACGTGCTTGAGTGCCGAGGTCACCTGGTAGGTCTCGGGCATGCCGCAGCCGGGGCCGATGCCGGCCAGCACCAGGACGTCGCCGGGTTTCACCGTGCCGGCCTTGAGGGCGGCGATGGCCTGGTGCTCGCTCGTGAAGACGCGCGCCGGGCCCTCGTGGAGGAACACGCCGTCGGCGCCGATGAGCTGCGGGTTGATGGCGGTGCTCTTCACGAGCGCGCCATCCGGGGCGAGGTTGCCGCGCAGGAACGTGACGGTGCTCGTGAGGCCGCGTCCGCGCGCCTTCGGTGCGGCCATGATGACGTCGTCCGGAGCGATGCCGTCAAGGGCGCGGAGCTTCTCGCGCAGGCGGGCCCGGCGCTCGGATTTCTCCCACCACGCGAGGTTGTCGCCGAGCGTGCGACCGGTGACGGTGCGCGCGTCGAGCCGGAGCAGGCCGAGGTCGCGGAGGTGCAGCATGGCCTCGGGCACGCCGCCGGCGAGATAGACCTGCACCGTGGCGAAGTGCCGCGGGCCGTTGGGCAGCGAATCCACGAGGCGCGGCACGGCGCGGTTGAGGCGTGCCCAGTCGTCCACGGTCGGCCGGCGCAGGCCGGCGGCGTGGGCGATGGCCGGGATGTGCAGCACGAGGTTGGTCGAGCCGCCGAAGGCCGCGTGGCAGACTATCGCGTTGTGGACCGAGTCGTCGGTGAGCAGGTCGCGCGTGGCCGTGCCGGCGGCATCGAGCGCGAGCAGGGCGCGTGCGGAGCGGCGGGCGACATCGCGCCAGATCGGCGAGCCCGACGGCGCGAGCGCGGCGTGGGGCAGGGCGAGACCGAGCGCCTCGGCCACGACCTGGCTGGTGGCCGCGGTGCCCATGAACTGGCAGCCGCCGCCGGGCGAGCCGCAGGCCTTGCAGCCCATCTCGGCGGCATAATCGAGGGTAACCTCGTCGCGGGCGAAGCGGGTGGCGAGCGTCTGCACCTTGCCGGTGTCCTCGGCTTCCTCGGCGATCAGCGTGACGCCGCCCGGCACGAGAATGGTGGGCAGGGCGGGCGTGCCGGCGAGGGCCATGAGCATCGCGGGCAGGCCCTTGTCGCAGGTGGCCACGCCGAGTACGCCGCGGCGGGTGGGGAGGGAGCGGATGAGCCGGCGCAGGACGACGGCTGCGTCGTTGCGGTAGGGCAGGCTGTCGAGCATGCCGTGGGTGCCGTTGGTGCGGCCGTCGCAGGGGTCGCTGACGTAGCCGGCGAAGGGGATGGCCTTGGCGGCGGCGAACTCGCGGGCGGCCTCCTCCATCAACAGGCCGACCTCCCAGTGGCCGGTGTGGTAGCCGAGGGCGACGGGCGTGCCGTCGGGCGCGCGGATGCCGCCCTGGGTGCTGAGGATGAGGAATTGTTTGCCGAGCAACGCGGCGGGCGACCAGCCCATGCCGGCGTTCTGCGTCCAGCCGAAGAGTTCGCCGCTCGACATGCGGCGCAGGCGGTCGGCCTCGAGCGGCAGGCGGCCCGCCGGCCCCGGTGCGGTCGTGCGCAGCGTGTAGATCGCGTCGTCGCCGGAATCGAGGATGGGGTCGCGGCTCATGAAAGGGACAGAGTTACTGGCCACAAAGAGGCGCAAAAACGCACAAAAAGGAAGCCGGGCATTTCGTTTTGTGGCTTATCGTGCCTTTTCGTGGCCACCGCTGTTTGGCGTCAGGCCACCGTGTTCACCAGCGTCCCGATGGGCTCGATGGTGATGCGGATCTCGTCGCCGGAGCGCAGCGTGAAGGAATCGGGCGGCACGATGCCGGTGCCGGTCATGAGGTAGGCACCGCGCGGGAACGAGTTGTCGCGGAAGAGGAATTCCGCGAGCTCCGTGAACTGGCGCTTGATCTGGCTGATCTGGGTCGAGCCGGCGAAGGCGGTCGCGCCATCGCGCCGGATTTCCAGCGCGATGGTCGTCGCGGGCGGGAGCGGGTCGGCGGTCACGAGGAGGCAGGGGCCGAGACCGGTCGAGCGATCATAGACCTTGGCCTGCGGGAGGTAGAGGGGGTTTTCGCCCTCGATGTCGCGCGAGCTCATGTCGTTGCCGACGGTGTAGCCGAAGAGGCGGCCGGCGCGGTTGAGCGCGAGGGTCAGCTCGGGCTCGGGCACGTTCCATTTGGAATCGCGCCGGATGCGCACGGTTGTGCCCGGGCCGGCCACGCGGTGCGGCGTGCCCTTGAAGAAGAGCTCGGGGCGCTCGGCGTGATAGACCTTGTCGTAGAAGGTGCCGCCGCCGGCGTCCTTGGACTCCTCCATGCGGGCGGTGCGACTGCGCAGGTAGGTGACGCCCGCGGCCCACACCTCCTGGGCGCCGATGGGCGCGGCGGGTTGGGCGGGCCGGGTGGCAGGGAGTCCCGAAGTCCAGACCTGGCGGGCAAGCGCAACGGGGTCGGCCGCGGTGAAAAGATCGTCGAGGTTGAATGGCCCGGCGGGCCGGCGCACCGTGCCGGACGACTCCAGCAGCGCGCCGTGAGAATCGGTGAAAATGCGGATCATGGGGTGGCCCACACAAACAACGCCCAGCCGCCCCGGCTTGTCGAGCCGGGGGTGCGAAGGGCTGCGGTCAAAATTGTTATAATTGTGGACGGAAGCGGCGCCCGGCGGGCGGTTTGGGGTTCAGCCGCCCCGCCGATGTGCCGATGTCCGGGGCAATCAAAAGAGTCGTTGCCATGAAATTCCCCCAATTCGCCGTTGTCTGTCTCCTTGCCGCCGTGCCGGGCTTCTCCCCGGCGGCGGACGATGCTTCCGCCGTCAAGGTCGAGGCCAGCCGCGCCCTGTCGCTGGCCGTCGTGGACCTCGATCGCAAGAACCCCGCCAGTGATGCGGTCCACGAAGCTTTCAAGGAAAGCCTCAGTTTCGAAATGAGCCGGCTCTGCAACATGCCCACGCCGGTCAAGCCCGTCAAAGTGGACGCCTCGCGCGCGGGCTGGGGTCTGGGCACCGGCGCCTACGACGTGGCCGTCGTCATCGGCGGCACCGTTCCCAAGGCGATGGTCAGTTCCAATTTCACGGTTTACAAGGCCACGCCCTCCTCGGGGGATGCGAAGCGGATCATCTGTCTCGTGACCCGCAACGAGGACCCGGGTCTGGCCCGACTGCTTGCGCAGTCCTTCCCCGAGGCTCTGAAGGGTCCCTTTTTCCTGAAGGCCCTCGTCCGCTACAGCGGCGCCCCCGAGGCCGAGGAGATGGAGTGGAAGTTCGCCGGTCTGGGAAACTGAGTTTACGCGCAGCTTGCCTCGGAAGGCGGCTTGGGCGGATGATCCGGCCGTCCCATGACCTCCGCCGTCCCCGCCGCCGAGCCTTCCACCGGGCGTGTCGTGCGCACGCTGCACGACGGTTTCTGGGACCTCACGCAGGTGATCGAGCTGGCCGACGGCTCGCGCCGCGTGCGCAAGCGCAGCAAGGGCGCCACCGCGGAGCGGCCGTGGGGACCGGAATCGTTGCGCCGCGAGATTCGCTACCTGCGCTCCGCCACGCCGGAAGCGGCCGCGGTGCTGCCGCGATTGCTGGCCTGGTGGGATCGGAGCGATGGCGGCGGTGTGGATGTCGGTTACGAGATGCCGTTTTATCCCGACCACTGCGATGCGGGCACGCTCGCGCGCAGCGGCGCCGTGGCGCAGGCGGAGATCGACGAGTTTCAGCGCCTCTTGGCCGATGCCGTGTTCACCCGCCTCCACGCGGCAACCGGGCGCGACGCCGAACCGCTTTCGCAGCACATGACGCGCGCCGTGCGGCAGGCTTTCCACGGCCTGGTGGCAGACCGGGACTACGCGGCGCTGCTCGACGCGCATGAGATCGAGCTCAACGGCCGGCCGTCGTTGGGACCACGGGCGGCGTTCGAGGCCATCGTGCGCGATATGGACATCCGGGATTTGATCGACCACACTCCCGCGGTGCGGCTGCATGGCGACCTGCACCTCGAGAACATCCTGTGGCGGCCCCTCGCTTTTGCGGGAGCGGAGCCGCGATTGATCCTGATCGATGTGGTCTCCGTGGCCGGTGTGACCTTCGGCCTGCCGTTGTGGGACTTGGTGAAATACGAATCCTACGCCACCGGCGAGCTGATGGCCCTGCGCGCGGAGAAGCTCGAGGTCGCCGGCCTCGGCGACGGCACCGGCTGCTACCGTTGCCGCATCCGCACGGAGGATCCGGCGCTCGCGCCTTTCATCGAACGCAACTGGCACGCGATTTTCCGCGTCGCCTACGAGCAGCAATACGGGCCGGTCGACCGGCGCCTCTACAAATTCATCCACGGCTATTTCAACGCCGCGATGGCCCTCAACACGACCGGCCTGCAGCGTCAGGGCCGCCTGCTCCGCGCGACGGAGGATTTCAACGCGGCGCTGGGGTAGATTTCCAGATGGGCGGCGAGTTCGGTGCGAAGGAGCGCCATCACCGCCGGGCCTCCGGCGGAGACCCGCCCGACAGCTTCAGATGAGCCCCAGCTTCATCTTGCCCTCTTCGCTGATCATCGACTGGTTCCAAGGGGGGTCCCAGGTGATGCGGACGTCGGCGGCGGCGACGCCGGGGACGAGGAGAATCTTGGATTTGGCGTCCTCGGCGATGACCGGGCCCATGCCGCAGCCGGGGGCGGTGAGGGTCATCTGCACGTCCACGCGGTGGGCGCCGTCGTCCTGCTTCGAGATGTCCATCGAATAGACGAGGCCGAGGTCCACGATGTTGACGGGGATCTCGGGGTCGAAGACCTGGCGGAGCTGCGCCCACACGGCCTCCGGGTCGGGTGCGCCGTCGGCGAGCGTGGCGGCCTGGACCGTCTGGTCCTTCACCGTCTCGCCGATGGCGTCGGCGTCCTTGCCGTCAAGGCGGTAGAGGCCGGTGTCGGTCTGGACCGTGTAGCTGCCGCCGAGGACCTGGTGGATGAACACCGAGGTGCCGGCGGAGAGCGTGTGCTTGTCGCCCGAGGGGATCTGCGACGCATGGACGTCGCGGGAGAGGGTGCGCTGGCGGTTGTCGCTCATGATGGGATCTGGTTAACCACGGAATACACGGAAAACACAGAAAAGAAACCCAGCCGAGGACGGAAATCCTTCCGTGTATTCTGTGTGGTCGGTGGTGACATCACTCTTTGAACTTCTGGCGGATGATCCCGGTGAGGGTGTCATGGAGCTGCGGGTTCTCGATCTTGCCGAGGACTTCCTCGAAGAAGCCGAAGACGAGGAGTTCCCGGGCCTGGGCGGGCTTGATGCCGCGGGCTTCGAGGTAGAATTCCTGCTCGCGGTCCACGCGGGCGCTGGTGGCGCCGTGGGTGCAGCGGACGTCGTTGGCTTGGATTTCGAGGCCGGGCAGGGAGTGCGCCTCGGCGTCGTCGGAGAGCATGAGGTTGCGGTTGCTCTGGTAGGCGTCGGTCTTCTGCGCGTCGGGGTCCACCACGATCAGGCCGGAGAAGATCGTCCTGGCGGAGTCGAGCAGGGCATTTTTGTAGAGGAGGTTCGAGCTCGTGTTGGGCGCCTGGTGGATCTGCAGCGTGCGCTGGTCGAACTCCTGGGTGCCGTGCGCCACGGTGAGGGCGAGCATCTCGGAGTGCGCGCCAGGGGCCTGGAGCTGGGAGAAGCTTTCGTGGCGGGCCTGGCGGGCACCGGCGTGGAGATTGAGGGAGAGGACCTTCGCGTCGCGTTTGGCGACGGTCGCGTTGAACTGGAACGACAGGGTGTCGCGGCTCCAGTCCTGCATGGCGATGTAGGTCACCTGCGCGCCGTGGCCGGCGTAGAGGTCGTTGCCGCCGCAGGCGAAGCCGCCGAAACCGTCGGGGCGTAAAGCTCCTCCCGCATTGGAAGCAAAGAAGTCGGCGACGGTGATCTTCGCGTTTTCCCCGGCAACGACGAGGGTGTGGGGGAAGACCGCGGCGCCGGCGCCGTGCGCGTAGTGGAACACGCCGACGGGCAGCGCGGCCTCGACGCCCTTGGGGACGTAGATGAAGGCGCCGTCTTCGAGGAAGGCCTCGTGCAGGGCGGCGAACTTGTCGGAGCCGAGCTTCGAGGGTTGCGTGAGCAGGTGGGCCTTCACGAGGTCGCCGTGCCTCAACAGGGCGTTCTGGAGGGTGTCGAAGATGATGCCCTGCTTGGCGTGCGCGACATCGAGCGACTCGTGGGCGACGGAGCGGTTGTTGGCGAACACCAGGGTGCCGGCGCCGGGGACGCCGAGTTCGCGATGGGCCAGGTCGGCCAGTCTGGCGGCGGGCGGCAGGTTGAAGCCGTCAAGCGTGAGCGCGCCAAAGTTTGAAAAGCGCCAGCCCTCGTCGGTGCGCTTCGGCATCGGGAGGGCGGCGAAACGCTCGTAGGCGGCGCGCTTGCGCTCGAGCCACCAGGAAGGGAGGTGCTTCACGCGCTCAAGGTGGGCGGCGAAGGCTTCGCGGGTGAAGGAGCCGACGGGTGGGGTGGAGACGGAAGCAGTCATGTTTGAATCGTTCTCGTAATCGTTCGCTTTCTCGTTCTCTCGTTCCGGGCGTTCTCAGGGGAGAACGATTAGGATCAAGAGAACGAGAACGATTGTTTCAGCCCACGCTGCCCTCCATTTCCAGGTCGATCAATCGTTTCAATTCCACGGAATATTCCATCGGGAACTGGCGGGCGAGGTCGTTGATGAAGCCGTTCACGGCGAGGCTCATGGCCTGCGCTTCGGTGAGGCCGCGCTGCTGCATGTAGAAGATCATGTCCTCGGAAACCTTGGACACGCTGGCCTCGTGCTGCGTGGCGTTCTTGTCGCCGCGGACGGTGATGGCGGGATAGGTGTCGGTGCGGCTGTTGGTGTTGATCAGCAGCGCGTCGCACTCGGTGTTGTTCTTGCAGCCCTTGAGGTGCTTCGGGATGTGCACCTGGCCGCGGTAGGTGGCGCGGCCCTGGCCGACGGAGATGGATTTGGAGACGACGACGGAGGTGGTGTCGTCGGCCGCGTGGATCATCTTGGCGCCGGTGTCCTGGTGCTGGCCGTCGTTGGCGAGGGCGATGGAGATGACCTCGCCGCGGGCCTTGCGGCCCTTCAGGACGACGCCCGGATACTTCATGGTGAGGCGCGAGCCGATGTTGCAGTCGATCCACTTCACCTCGGCTTCCTCGTGGGCGACGGCGCGCTTGGTCACGAGGTTGAAGACGTTGTTGGCCCAGTTCTGGACGGTGATGTATTGGATCTTGGCGCCCCTGAGGGCGACGAGCTCGACGACGGCGCTGTGGAGCGTCGAGGTGGAGAACTTCGGAGCGGTGCAGCCCTCCATATAGACGACCTCGGAACCCTCGTCGGCGATGATGAGGGTGCGCTCGAACTGGCCGAAGTTCTCGGCGTTGATGCGGAAGTAGGCCTGGAGCGGCTGCGCGACCTTCACGCCCGGGGGCACGTAGATGAACGAGCCGCCGGAGAACACGGCGCTGTTGAGGGCGGAGAACTTGTTGTCGCCGGTCGGGATGACCTTGCCGAAGAACTTGCGGAAGATCTCGGGGTGCTCGCGGAGTCCCTCGGTCGAGTTCATGAAGATCACGCCCTGCTTGGCGACGAGGTCCTTGATGTTGGAGTAGGCGGCCTCGGAGTCGAACTGGGCCTCGACGCCGGCGAGGAACTTGCGCTCCTGCTCGGGGATGCCGAGGCGTTCGAAGGTCTCCTTGATGTCGTCGGGCACCTCGTCCCAGGTGCGCTTCGGCTTCTGGCCCTGCGCGAGGTAGTAGCGGATCTTGTCGAAATGGATGTTTTCGAGGTCCTTCGTGGCCCAGTGCGTGGGGAGCGGCTTGGAAAGGAAGGTCTTGAGGGCGTTGAGGCGGAACTCGAGGAGCCAGGGCGCCTCGTTCTTCACCTTGCTGATGTAGCGGACGGTGTCCTCGTTCAGGCCGGTGCCGGCGTCGAACTCGTAGTTCACGTCGTATTTGAAGTCCCCCTTCGTCTGGTCGATGCCGGCGACGGGATTCTCAACCGCGGTATCTTCGATTTCGGCGGTGGGTTTCATGGGATTCTGGAATTTGAAGTATGCAATTGGAGATTCCGCGGCGGAGCCGCGGTCAGGCGGGCTGCTTGACCCAGTCGTAGCCCTTGGCCTCGAGTTCGAGGGCGAGGGTCTTGTCGCCGCTCTTCACGATGCGGCCGTCATACATCACGTGGACGAAGTCCGGCACGATGTAGTCGAGCAGGCGCTGGTAGTGGGTGATGAGGAGGATGCCGGGCGGATTGGCGCCGCGGCGCTGGGCGTTGACGCCGTCGGCGACGATGCGCAGGGCGTCGATGTCGAGGCCGGAGTCGGTCTCGTCCATCAGCGCGATCTTGGGTTCGAGCATGGCCAGCTGCAGGATCTCGCAGCGCTTCTTTTCGCCGCCGGAGAAGCCCTCGTTGACGGAGCGGGCGGTGAACTTCCGGTCGATCCGGAGCAGGTCCATCTTGGCATAAAGCTTCTTGTAGTAGGCGGTGGCGTCGAGCTCCTCCCCCTCGGCCATGCGGGCCTGGACGGCGGCGCGGAGGAAATTGGCGATCGAGACGCCGGGGATCTCGCTCGGATACTGGAAGGCCAGGAACAGGCCGGCGCGGGCGCGCTCGTCGGGCTCCATCCCGAGGATCGACTGGCCGTCGAGCCGCACGTCGCCGGCCGTGATGGTGTAGTCCGGGTGGCCGGCGATGGCCTTGGCGAGGGTGCTCTTGCCGGTGCCGTTGGGCCCCATGATGGCATGCACTTCACCCTGTTTGACCGTCAGGGTCAGGCCCTTGACGATGGGCTTGTCGCCGATGCTGATGTGGAGGTCTTTGATTTCGATCTGGCTCATGTTGAAAGGGAATGCGGGGAGGCCGGAGGTGCGGTGGATCAATTGCTGGTGGACGGCCGGGTCGTGCCCCGGAAGACGATCTCCACAGTCGCGGCGTCGTAGCCGGGCGGGAGGATGGATTTCACCCGGTCCAGCAGGCCCTCGGGCAGGTCGATGTCGTGGGTGGAGCCGGTCTGCACGTCGTGAAAATGCGCGTGCGGGTGCAGATTGGGGCAGTAGCGGGTGGGGCCGCGCTCGAAGTTCACGGAGCGCACGAGGCCGCAGGACACGAGGGTGTCGAGGCAGTTATAGACGGTGGCGAGGGAGATGCTCGGCATGACCGCCTTCACGCGGGCGAAGACTTCGTCGGCGGTGGGGTGGTCTCGTTTGTCGAGGATGCACTTGAGCACGACCTCGCGCTGCGGGGTGGGGCGAACGTCGCAGGCTTTGAGCTGCTCGGAAAGGACGGCGTGGTTGTCGGTTTGAGCGGACATGGGAGTTGGGGGACAACAAAGCAAAGCCAATCGCGACTCGGTTTCAAGAAGGAATTAGAATTATTCTAATTAGAATCACAGGTAACTGCCGATTAGGTAATTCCGGAAGTTCAAGAATTTCTCAGAAACGAAGAAAGCCTCAGAAGGCGTAAGAGGTCGTGACGAAGCCGAAGTCATTGTGCTCGAAAGGCTGGTGCACGAACCCCCAGGAGCAGATGGCTTGGGTAAAGGTGAACTGCCAGCGTCCGGAGATGAAACCCGCGCCGTAGCTGGGCTCTGCCACGTAGTTTGCCTTCTCCTCGCGCGGCTGTCCCGGAAGAGGGTTCCGGCGAGAAAAAAGCCGCGCGCGACGGCCAGTCCATCGGCCGCGCCGAAGAGGAAGAAGCTCCAGAGCCGGTCGGGGGCGACACGTGGCTCACGATCGTCGATGGGGGAGTTGCCGCCGCCGGGCCGGAGCAGTTGCCGGCCGGAGACGCTCGGGAGATTGGAGCCCAGCCGCAGCGGGGCACCCGCATTGGCGTGGGTCCGGATGTTGCCGACACTGAGGCCGGCGTGGGGCACGGGATCGATCCCAGGAATGTGGTCAAGGCCGCGCGCGAAAAGCCGCCCCTTGCGCTGGTAGATGGTGATGGTGTTGAGCCCGGCCTCGTCGCGCAACTGGTGCTCCCTAGCAGTTGGGGCGCGAGCCGTTGAGCCATTCGTGGATCATCTGCTGCAGATCCTGCGCATCGCTGTGGCGGCCGGCCAGGCCGAGCTGGAACGACACGGTGTCGGCCACATGCTCGGTTTTGCTCAGGAAGGAGTGCCTGAGACAACACCATCCGGCGTAGGGTCGGTCGGCGGGGTCGGGCGCGAAAGTGTCCTGGTCCTGCGCGTGTAGATGTCTGGCCGAAGGCGAAGCCGAAATTCCGCTGGGCTTCGGGCCGGTTGACGCAGGGCAGGCTCTCGAGGAAGCGCTTCCGCCAGCCCGTCCTGCTCCCAGGCGCCGAGGTCGGAGAACAGCCAGGAAAGCCTGGCGCCATTGGTGCAGTGGCGGTCGGTGCCGCCGGACCAGTCGTTCTCGAAGTAAAAGGTGAACGTGCCGGCATTCCTGACGTGCCGTCCGGAATGGCCGGGGTGTCATCGGGCCGGGGCGGCAGAAACGGGAATAGAAGACCGGCAACAGCCGTGGAGGCATGATGCTAAGTTCCGCTGTTGAGTTGCGCCACAGAGTTCACGGAGGAGCCTTGCCGGAACAGCGGTCGATCATCAGCCGTTCACCGTCCAGGTGAAGGTCGTGGTGCAGAGCAATCCTGGCCGAACCTCTGTATTTCAGGTTCGCCTCCGTGCGCTCTGTGTCCAACGGCGTTTCCTGGGATGATCGGTGCCGTCCCGTGCTGGGCAGCGAGCGCACCGCCCTGGGGCCGGCAACACGGTTTCCTCAGGCCCGGGCCGGCGCGCGCCAGCACCAATGCCACGGTTCGCAGATTATGCCCTGGCGGTTGTGGCGCGGGTAGGAGAGGTGGAAACCGAATTTTCCCGCATGCCGTTTCAGCCAGCGAAACTCCCGCGTGCGGGCGAAAGACGCCTCCAATTTCAAATGGCCCGGCGAGCCGAGGTCGAGCGCGCGGCCGGTGTGGTGCTCGCTGCAACCGGGCACGGCGCTGACCCGCAGAATGCGCTCGATCGGCTGCCCGGCGACAAGTTTGCGGCGGATGATCAAAGTCTGGCGCGCCACGCTGCGGAAGGCCGACAGCGGCAGCAACGTGATGCCGTCCGTGGCGGCCGCCGCCTGCATCTTCCGCCAAGCGCGGGCGGCCGACGGGGTCAGACGCAGGATCCGTCCGTCGTCCTGCGCGCGGCCGATGAAAACGAGGCGTTTTGCCTCGGGATGCAGCCGTTGCGCGGCGCGCGCGGCGACGTCGGGCGGGATGCCGAGCCTGCGCCAGAGCCGGCGAAGGGCCTCGGCGTTCGTGCCCGGCTTACGCCTTGAGGGCATGGGGGCAGGGCCGGCCGGCGGCGAAATCGTCGAGGTTGCCGAGCGTGGTCGCGGCGATGGCGCTGACGGCCTCGCGCGTGAAGAAAGCCTGGTGGCTCGTCACGAGCACATTCGGGAACGTCAGGAGCCGCGCGAGCTGGTCGTCGGCGAGGATGCCGCCGGAGAGGTCCTCGTAGAACACGCCCTCCTCCTCCTCATAGACGTCGAGCGCGAGGGCGCCGAGCTTGCCGGATTTGAGCGCATCGATGACGTCGCCGGTGTCGATCAGCGGACCGCGGCCGGTGTTGATGATGAAGACGCCGTCGCGCATCTGGGCGAGGGCGGCGGCGTTGATGAGGTGGTGCGTCTGCGGTGTGAGCGGGCAGTGCAGGCTGATCACGTGGCTCTCGGCGAAGAGTTTTTCCAGGGTCACGTATTCCACGCCGAGCGCCCCGGCGGCGGGATTGCCCGCGACGTCGTGGGCGAGCACGCGGCAGCCGAAGCCGCGCATGATCTGCGCGAAGCAGACGCCGATCTTGCCCGTGCCGATGACGCCGATCGTCTTGTCGTGCACGTCGAAGCCCAGCAGGCCCTCGAGTGCGAAGTTGCCGTCGCGCACGCGGTTGTAGGCGCGGTGCACGCGGCGGTTGAGCGTCATGAACAGCGCGACCGCGTGCTCGGCCACGCCGTGCGGCGAGTAGGCGGGCACGCGCGCGACCGTGATGCCCAGCCGTGCGGCGGCGGCGAGGTCCACGTTGTTGAAGCCCGCGCAACGCAGCGCGACGTGTTTCACGCCGAGCGAGGCGAAGGCGGCCAGCGCCGCGGCATCGGCGTGGTCGTGCACGAAGAGGCATGCCGCCTGCGCGCCGGCGGCCAGCGCGGCGGTCTCCGGCAGCAGCCGGGCCTCCAGGAAAACGAGTTCGTGGCGGCCGGCGTTGGCGGCGGTCAGGAACTGACGGTCGTGAGGTTTGGTGCTGAAGACGACGACGCGCATGCCGTCAGCCTTGGCTCAGCCGCCCTGTTCGGCAAGCCAGCGCTCGGCCTCGATGGCGGCCTGGCAACCCATGCCCGCGGCGGTGATGGCCTGGCGGTAATGGTGGTCGGCGCAGTCGCCGGCGACATAGACACCGGGGGTCTTTGTCTTCACCTGCGAGCCGTTGACCGGCACGAAGTAGCCCTGATCGTCGGTGTCCACGGCGTCCTTGAACGGCGCGGTGTTCGGCACGTGGCCGATGGCGACAAAGACGCCCTTCACCGGCAGCACGCTCTCGGCGCCGGTCTTGACGTTCTTGATCCGGAGTCCGCTCACGGCGCCCTGGGCCACGCCCTCGACGGCGACCGGCACGCTGTCCCACACGGGCTGGATCTTTTCGTGCGAGGTGGCGCGGTCGGCCATGATCTTGGAGGCGCGCAGGGTGTCGCGGCGGTGGACGAGATAGACCTTGCTGGCGAAACGGGTGAGGAACAGGGCCTCCTCGGCCGCGCTGTCGCCGCCGCCGATGACCGCGACCTCCATCTTGCGGTAGAACGCGCCGTCGCAGGTCGCGCAGGTGGTCACGCCCTTGCCGCCGAAGAGCTCCTTCTCGCCGGGCACGCCGGTCATGCGCGGCGAGGCGCCGGTGGCGATGATGACGGTCTTCGCCTTGAGCTCGCGGTCGGCCAGTTTGAGCGTGTAGGGCCAGCTCCTGGTATCGAGGCCGACGACGGTGCCGCTCTCGTAGCGGGTGCCGAACTTTTCCGCCTGCTTGCGCAGGTTCTGCATCAGTTGGAAGCCGTCGATGCCCTCCGGAAAGCCGGGGAAATTCTCGACTTCGGACGTGGTGGTCAGTTGTCCGCCGGGCAGGCTGCCTTCGAGCACCAGGGGTTGGAGATTGGCGCGGCCGGTGTAGATGGCGGCGGTGAGGCCGGCGCAACCGGTGCCGACGATGACGACATTTTCGACTTTGGCGGACATGGGGGAGAAAAGCTTCACAGAGAGGCAACAGGGCACAGAGCGCAACTCCCGAGATGGGGCGGGGTCCCCGCAGGGCGGGGCCTCCGGACCACGCCGGGGCGAGGCGGCAGTCGGAGAGGCCGCCCTGCAAATCCCCGTCCCAAATCCGGCTTTGCGCCGGTCCGCAAAAGGTGAATGCTGCGCCTGACGTGACCACGACCGCGCCAGCCTCCGCCAAAATCTATTCCCGGGAACCCGTCTGGGATCCCCTCCGCTGGCTGCCCACGACGGCCGACGAGATGAAGGCGCGCGGCTGGGATTACGTGGATGTCGTCATCGTGTCGGGCGACGCCTACGTGGACCACCCGGCCTTCGGCACCGCCGTGATCGGTCGCCTGCTCGAGGCCGAGGGCCTGCGCGTGGCCATCCTCCCGCAGCCCAACTGGCGCGACGACCTGCGGGATTTCAGAAAGTTCGGCCCGCCGCGGCTGTTCTTCGGCGTCACGGCCGGCTGCATGGACTCGATGGTCAACCGCTACACCGCGGCCAAGAAACTCCGCAGCGAGGACGCCTACACGCCGGGCGGCGAGCACGGTTTCCGGCCCGACTACGCGACCACCGTCTATTCGCAGATCCTCAAGAAGCTCTATCCCGACGTGCCGGTCATGATCGGCGGCATCGAGGCCAGCCTGCGGCGCGTGACCCATTTCGACTACTGGTCCGACACGCTGAAGCCCTCCATCCTTGCCGAGAGCGGTGCCGACCTGCTCGTCTATGGCATGGGCGAGCTTCCGCTGAAGGAGGCCGTGCGCCTGCTGAAGCGCGGCGTGCCGTTCTCGTCGCTCACCACCATCCCGCAGACCGCCGTGTTGCTGCCGCCGGGCGCGGCCCCGCCGAAGAACAAGAATTGGGACGACCACACGCTGCATTCGCACGAGGAGTGCGCCCGGGACCGCGCGCGCTATTCGAGGAACTTCAAGGACATCGAGACCGAGTCCAACCGCGTGAAGGCCCGCCGCCTCTTCCAGCAGACCGGCGACCGGCTGCTCGTCGTCAACCCGCCGTTCCCCACGATGACCGAGGAGGAGATCGATGCGGCCTTCGACCTGCCCTACACGCGCCTGCCGCACCCGAAATACCGCAAACGCGGCCCGATCCCGGCCTACGAGATGATCAAGCACTCGGTCAACATGCACCGCGGGTGCTTCGGCGGGTGCAGCTTCTGCACCATCTCGGCGCATCAGGGCAAGTTCGTCGCCTCGCGCTCCAAGGCCTCCATCCTCCGCGAGGTCGAGTCGATCAAGCAGATGCCGGACTTCCGCGGCACGATCAGCGACCTCGGCGGCCCCTCGGCCAACATGTACAAGATGAAGGGCAAGCAGCAGTGGATCTGCGACGAGTGCGTGCGCCCGAGCTGCATCTGGCCCGACGTCTGCCGCAACCTCGACACCGACCATTCGCCGCTGCTTGAGATCTACGAGGCCGTCCGCAACACCGAGGGCGTGAAGCACGCCTACGTGGCCAGCGGCATCCGCTACGACCTCTTTCTCCACGAGAAGGGCGCGACGCCGGAGGCGAAGGCCAGCCACGAGCGCTACGTCGAGGAACTCGCCGCCCACCACGTGCCCGGCCGCATCAAGGTCGCCCCCGAGCACACCAGCGACCACGTGCTGCGCGTCATGCGCAAGCCGTCCTTCAGCCTGTTCTACAGGTTCAAGGAAAAGTTCGCCGCCGCCGCGAAACGGGCCGGCAAGCCCGACACGCCCGTCATCCCGTATTTCATCAGCTCGCACCCGGGCTCGCGGCCGGAGGACATGGCCGAGCTCGCGCTCAAGACCAAGGACCTCGGCTTCCGCCTCGAGCAGGTGCAGGACTTCACGCCGACGCCGATGACGGTCGCCACCGAGATCTACGCGACCGGCGTGCATCCTTACGACGGCCAGCCCGTCGTCTGCGCCCACACGCCCGACGAGAAACAGGAGCAGCGCAGCTTCTTCTTCTGGTATAAGCCGGAAATGAAGGCCGCGCTCCGCAAATCCATGCAGCGGCTCGGCCTTGACGACATGGCGGCGCGCCTGCTGGACGAGAAAAAAAGGACCAGGGACGTCACGCCCCCGCCGCACATCACGCCCTGCGGGATGCAGGCTCCCGGCGCCCGGCTGGCTGCGGCGACGGCCCGGCCGAAGCGCGCGAAGAAGCCGGCCCGCCTCGACGAGATGCTCCGCGCCGCCGGCGTGAAGACCGCGAAGGACCGTCCGCCGGGGATGTGAGCATCGTTACTGCTCGACCACGCGGTTGGGCAGTTCGTCGGTGTCGTCGGGCCGGCGCGGGAAGTGCTCGCCGAGCAGCCGGCCGGCGCGCTCGATGCCGGCCAGCAGGCCCGCGGTGAACTTGCCGCGCTGGAACGCGCCGGACATCGCGGCGGCCAGCTCATCCCAAAACGCCTGGCCGCATTTCCGGTGCACGCCTTCGTCGCCGATGACGGCGAAGGTCTGCGACTCGGGTGCCACAAGGATGAGCACACCGTTGCGGTCGCGGGTCTTCTCCATGCCCAGCCGGGTGAACGCGGCTTGCGCGGCGGCCAGAGGATCGGCGGCGGGCTCGTGCAGCACGATCACGCGGATCTCGCCGGAGGTCACGGCCTCGGCGCGGGTTATCGCCGCCTCGATGGCGGCAGGATCGAGCTGTTTGATGAAAGCGGATTTTTTCATGTCACCATTTCCCTCCCGCGCCGCCGCCGCCGAAGCTGCCCCCGCCGCCGGAGAAACCGCCGCCGCCCCACGACGAGCCGCCGCCCCAAGAGGAGCCACCCGACCCGCCGCCTGGCCACCAGGTGTTGCGCGGCAGGCCTGAGGAGCGGGTTGGGTTGTAGAGCACGGTGGGGCCTTTGCGCAGGCCCTCACGTAGAAAGAGATAAAACAGGACACCGATGAAGAGGATGGAGCCAATGAAGATCAGGCCGCCTCGCGCCTGGTTGGGCCGACGCTGTTCCGCCACGGTCCGCCCCGTGCCCTTGTATTCACCCTTGGTGGCGGCGATCATGGCGTTCACCGCGGCGGTCATGCCCCCGTCGAAGTCACGCTGGCGGAAACGCGGCACGATCTCGCGCTCGATGATGCGCTTGGCCACGGCGTCGGGCAGCACGCCCTCCAGGCCGTAACCCACTTGCAGGTAGAGCTGGCGGTCCTGCATGAAGGAGAACAGCACCGCGCCGTTGTTTCTTCCCCGCTCTCCGACACCCCAGGCTTGGGCGACGCGCACGGTGTAGTCTTCCACGGAGGAGTCGGACTCCATCTTGGGGTAGATGACGACGAGGAGCTGGTTGGAGCTGTCGCGCTCAAACTGCTCGAGGCGGGCGTTGAGCCGGTCGGCGACCGGCGGGGAAACCACGCCGGCGTAGTCGTTGAAGTGGCGCGGCGGGGCCGGCGGGATGCGCTCGGCGGCGGGCAGCCCCGATCCGGCCAGCAGCAGGCCGGCGAACAGCAGGAGCCGGAGGCCGGTCTTCACGGCTTCTTGCCGAAGTCGAACTGGACCGCGGGCGGCGTGTCGGCGCCGGGCTTGGCCGTGAAGTAGGGTTTCTCGGAGAAACCGAAGAGCCCGGCGAAGAAGACGGCGGGCACGCGCTTGATGGCGGCGTTGTAGTCGCGGGCGAGGTCGTTGAACCGGCCGCGTTCGACGCTGATGCGGTTCTCCGTGCCCTCGAGCTGCGCCTGCAGCTCCTGGAAGCTGGCGGTGGCCTTCAGGCTCGGGTAGTTCTCGGCGACGACGAGCAACCGCGACAACGCGGACGACAGAGCGCCCTGCGCCTGCTCGAACTGGGCGAGTTGCGCGGCGTTGGGGGCGCCGCTGCCGAGCTGCACCCGGCCCACGGAGGCGCGGGCCTCGGTGACCTCGGTCAGCGTGGACTTCTCGAAGTTGGCCGCGCCCGAGACGGTGGCGACGAGGTTGGGGATCAGGTCCGCGCGGCGCTGATAGACGTTCTGCACCTGGGCCCACTGGGCATCGACGGCCTGCGCGCGGTTGACCAGCCCGTTGTAGAGGCCGGTCAGATAAAGCGCACCCGCGACAACGCTGGCCGCGAGCACGCCGAGAACGATAAGGACGGTTTTCATGGGACGGTGCATTGATGCATGACACCGTCCCGCGACGCAAGCTGGCCGGCGTTACACAAACGCGGAGACTTTCGTCACTCCGAGCGCAGCGCCTCGGTCGGCGCGATCCGGGCGGCCCTGCTCGCCGGCAGCCAACAGGCGAAGAGCCCGATGGCGATCAGCAGGACGGTGATGCTGATGAACACGACTGGGTCGCCGGCCGAGACCTGCACGACGAGCCGGGCCTTGGTGAGCAGGTGCGTGGCGCCATACGCGCCGCCGAGACCGAGCAGCAGGCCGAGACCGAGTTGGAGCAATCCGCGCGAAAGCACCAGGCGGACGATGGCCGCGGCCGTCGCGCCGAGCGCCATGCGGATGCCGATTTCGCGCGTGCGCCGGGCGGTCGTCTGGGCCACGACGGCGTAGATGCCGACCGAGGCCATGAGCAGCGCGGTCAGCGCGAACACGGCGAACATCGTGCCGAAGATGCTGAGAAACCAGCGGGACTTGTCGAGGGCGGCGGTGAGCGTGCGCACGTCGAAAAGGGGCAGGTCCTGGTCGATCTGCTGCACGACAGCGCGCACCGGGCCGGCCAGCAGGGCCGGGTCGCCGGTGGTGCGCAGCACCACTCCCATCCAGCCCCACGCTTCCTGCCGGTAGGTGATGAACACGGGCGGCGGCGCGTCACGGTCCTGCGTTTCCTGCACGATGTCGGCGCAGATGCCGACCACGGTCACCCATTCGCCCGGCTTGTCATTCTGGACAAAACGGAACCGCTCGCCGACGGCCGGTTTGTCGGGCCAGTGGCGGGCGGCGAAGGCGCGCGTGACCACCGCGGACTCCTTGCCGGGCTCGCCGTCGGTCTCCGCGAAACCGCGGCCCTGCAGGACGGGCAGGCCGATGGCTGACAGGTAGCCGGGGGTCTGGACGATCATCGACGCGCGTGGCCGTTGCTTCGGATCCGCGACCGGCACGCCCTCGATCTCGATGTCGCGCTGCGCGGCGCCGAGCCCGGGGAAATGGGAGGAGGCCGCCACCTCGGTCACGCCCGGCAGGGCGCGCAGTCGGGGCAGCAACTGGTCGTAAAACTGGCGGCGGGCCTCGGGTTGCTCGTAGCGGTCGGCCTTGCCCTCGGGCAGTTGGACGCGGGCGGTGAAAATACTCTGGGGTTGGACTGTCGGGTTGAGCGACTGCGCGGCAAAGAAGCTCCGGACCATCAGCCCGGCGCCGGCGAGCAGCACCACGGTCAGCGCGAACTGGAAGACGACGAGCGCGCCGGTCAGGCGACCGCGGTGGCTGCCGCCGCCCGGGGTGCCGTCTTTCATCGCCGCGTTCAGGTCCACGCGCGAGGCCCGCAGCGCGGGCACGAGCCCGAACACGATGCCGCTCAGCACCGAGAGCGTGGCGAAATAGGTGAAGGCCCGCCAGTCCATCTCGAAGATGACCCAGTAGGGTTTGCCGACATCGCGCGAGGCGAGGTCGAAGGCGTGCACGCCGAGCGCCGACAGGCCGAGCCCGACCAGGCCGCCGAGCGAGCTGAGCAGCACGCACTCGACCAGCAGCTGCCGGATGATCTGTCCGCGCGTCGCCCCGAGGGAGGCGCGCACCGCGATTTCGCGGGTCCGGGCGAGGGCGCGGCTGAGCATCAGGTTGGCGACATTGGCACAGGCGACGAGCAGCACAAAGGCCACGGCGCCGAGCATCATCAGGAACACCGCCTTGATCTGGTCGCCGTTGTAGGTCTCGTGAAACGTCCGCACGAGCGCGCCCAGGTCCTTGTTGGTGTCGGGAGACTCCTTGGCCAGCCGGCCCGAGATTACGCGCAGGTCGGCGTTGGCCTCGGCCACGGACGTGCCGGGCCGGAGCAGACCAAACAGTTGCAGGCTGCGGTTGTCGCGATTCGCCAACGCGGGGTCGGGCGTCAGCGCCATCCAGAAATCCTCGTTGGTGGGGAAACGGAAGCCCGCGGGCATGATGCCGATGATCGTGGCCGGCTTGCCGTTGATGCGCACGGCGCGCCCCACCACGCCGGGGTCGCCGCCGTAGCGGTTCTGCCAGATGCCGTGCCCGAGCAACACCACGGCCTCGGCGCCGGCCCGGCCGTCGGCCCCGGTGAAGCCGCGGCCGGCGACGGGCGGCGTGCGGATGAGGGAGAACAGGCCGGTCGTGACCCACGCCATGCGGAAACGCTCGGGCGGATTGCCCGGCTCGCTGATCACGCTCTGCCCGTGGGCGAGCGCCTCGAGCCCCTCGAAGGTGCGGTTCTGCTCCCTGTATTCGAGATAGTCGGGCCACGAGATGCCCGAGCGTTCGCCGGGCCGGCTGAGGTTCTGGTGGGAGACGGTGACGATCCGTTCGCCGCCGGGGATGGGCACGGGTTTGAAGAGCACGGCGTTCACCAGCGTGAAGACCGTCGTGTTGATGCCGATGCCGAGGGCGAGGGTGGTGACGACGGCCAGCGAGAACCAGCGGTGCGCGGCGATCATCCGGAGGGCGAAGCGGAGGTCTTGGAGCATGGGAGCAACGGGTTGGCCCGCCGGGTAGGAAAGCGCCTGGACGACGGTGGCGGTGGGCTAAAAACCCGGCAGGGCCGCGGGCGGTTGCAGATATTTCCGCCCGCCGCCCGGGCCGTTCGGCCCCGGGTTGCGCCCATTGACAGGCAGGTCGCGCCGGCGCATCATCGGGGCATGAACATCCGTCCGCTGCTCCGCACCGTGGTTTCCTTGGGGCTGGGTCTGGCCGTGCTGGCCGGCGTGCCCGGGGCCTTCGCCAAGAGCGCCGCCGTCGAAAAGCGGGCCGAGATCGACGACATGGCCGAGGGCATGCTCGACGAACTTTACAAGCTGAAACCCATCGCCAGGGACCAGATCAAGAAGTCCGCCGGTTACGCCGTGTTCTCCAACGTCGGCGTGAATCTCATCTTCGCGAGCTTCGCGGGCGGGCGCGGCGTGGTCGTGGACCACCGCGGCAACCGCACCTACATGAAGATGGGCTCCGCCGGCCTCGGCCTCGGGCTCGGCGTGAAGGATTTCCGCGCGGTCTTCGTCTTCCGCACGCGGGCCAAGCTCGAGGCCTTCATCGAGAAGGGCTGGGATTTCAGCGGCCAGGTGGATGCCGCCGCCAAGTCCGACAAGAAGGGCGCGGCGCTCGCCGCCGCCGAGACCGCCATTCCCGACGTCGAGATCTACCAGATCACCAAGAACGGACTCGCGCTCCAAGCCACCCTCCAGGGCACGAAATACTGGAAGGACAAGGATCTGAACTGAGGCGCGCTCGAGCGGCGGCGACCCACCCCTTTGCCCCATGCTCTTCTTCAAACGCATCCTCGACGTAAAAAACTCCAAGGCTTCATCCGAACGGCGCGGCGGCTCGCGCTACGTCGTGCAGCCGGGATTCCCCGTCAAGACCGCGCTCAACATCACCAGCCGCGACGAGTTCGGCGAGCCGATCCCGGCCCAAAGCATGGACTGGGTCAGCCGGCTCGTGGATCTGTCCGCCGCCGGTGCGCGGGTGCAGGTGCCCCGCACGGTGGTCGCGCAACGGGGCGACGCCTGCCGCCTGAAAATCGACGTGCAGGGTTATCTGCTGGAAGTGCCGGCCGCCATCGCCCATGTGGCCGATCGGCGCGACTCGTTCCTGTTCGGCCTGGCGCTGGATCTCGGCGCCTCGCGGACGCAGGCCGCCTTCCGCCAGCTCGTGGAGCTGGTGGCGCTCGGCTCCACGCTGAAGCAACTGCGCCCGCTGCAGCCCGACGCCTCGGGCTACCTCGTCGAGGAATACACCGGGGAGCCGTCCTCGCGCCTCGTCATCTGGCGCCAGCTGGTCGGCCGCGAGGTGGCCGCCTTCGAGTTCCAGCTGAAGGACTGCCTGGTGCGCGGGCTCTCCGGCCGCGACGGCGTGGAGTGCTTTCCCGGCACCGAAGCCGCCGGCGCGCGGCGGGCCACGGGGGCCAAGGGCGAGGAGATCCGCCGTCTCTACCAGTGGGTCGTGCTCAACCTCGCGCCGGCCGTGCCGGCCGACGTGCGCGACTTCCTGCAGCGGCACGCCGCCTGAGCGGCGTTCACTTTTTCGGCGCCACGCGCATCGCGACCCGGTGGGCTTGCAGTTGCGTCTTTGCGCAGTCCGGGCAGATGCCGTGCGAGGTCTCCGTCGCCAGCCGCGAGCCGAAGTATTCCTCCATCGTCAGCCAGCGGTCCTCGTGGCCGACGCGCCGGCACCAGCTGCACACGAGCAGGAAGCCCTCCAGCTCGTGCAATCGTCGCAGCAACCGGCGGGTGGTGACATGAAACCAGACCCAGATGGCGAGCACGACCGCCGTGCGGAACAGCACGCGGAGCCAGCGGAATTCCGCCGCTTCCCCGTAAAGCAGGTGCGGCAGGCGCGCGATTTCCACCGCCCAGATGAGCGCGATGATGATGGCGAATCCGATGGCCGCTTTCCCCAGGATGGAGCGGCCGCTGCTAGTGGTGGTGCGCATGGCTCGTTTTGCGCCCATGCCATGGCCCCTAGTTGCGGCACGGGCAAGCGGCAACCGCGGCACCGGGCATCCGGCGGTGTGTAACATCCCGGAACGGCTGCACGCCTGGGTGAAGATACGCCGGCGGCCCGGACTTTCCGCGCCGGGCCCTTCGCGAGACCTCCCTTGATCTTTGCCCGTGCTTCGACAGCGTCGGCCCCCAAAAACACCGCATGAGTCACCAGACCGCAGGCACCGGGGCCGCGCCGGACCGGACGCCCATCCCCCGCCAGATCCCGTTCATCATCGGCAACGAAGGCTGCGAACGCTTCAGCTTCTACGGGATGCGGAACATCCTCACGGTGTTCCTGGTGTCCTACCTCCTCATGGACCGGCCCGAGGCGGTCCGCGCCGGGGAGGCCAAGGAGGTCTTTCACACCTTCGTCATCGGCGTGTATTTCTTTCCGCTGCTGGGCGGCTGGCTCGCCGACCGCTTCTGGGGCAAATACCGCACCATCCTCTGGCTGAGCCTGCTCTACTGCTGCGGGCATCTCTGCCTCGCGCTCTTCGAATCGCACCGCCTCGGCTTCTACCTCGGCCTGGGCCTGATCGCGCTCGGGGCGGGCGGCATCAAGCCCTGTGTGTCGGCCTTCATGGGCGACCAGTTCGACCAGACAAACAAGCACCGCGCCAAGGTCGTGTTCGATGCGTTCTACTGGATCATCAACTTCGGCTCGTTTTTCGCCTCGCTGCTGATGCCCATCTTCCTCCGGCAGCTCGGGCCCGCCATCGCCTTCGGCATTCCCGGTGCGCTGATGTTCATTGCGACCGTCGTGCTGTGGTCGGGCCGGAAGCGCTACGTGATGATGCCCCCCGCGCCGTCCGAGCCGGATTCGTTCCTCAACGTCGCGCACACCGCGCTGTTCTCGTCGCTCCGGGGGCGGGCGCTGGCGTTCATGGGGGCGACGGCCGCGCTCGCCTCGCTGCTCCTCATCCCCTCGCTGGGCGTGGTGATCGCCCTCTGCGCCGCGCTGATGTCGGTCCTCGTCTTCGGCGGCCTCGGCGTGTGGCGGCAGCTCGAGGGGGTGCGCGGCGAGCACTCCGACGAGGCGGTCGAGGGGGTGCGCGGCGTGCTGCGCGTGCTCGTGCTGTTCGCGCTTGTCACGCCGTTCTGGTCGCTCTTCGACCAGAAGGCCTCGACGTGGGTGCTGCAGGGTGCGGCCATGGTGCCGCTGCAGCTGTTCGATGCCGCCCGGCTGGAGGCGTTCAGCCCGCTGCTGGCGAAGGTCTTTGGCGGCTTCAGCGTCATCCAGCCCTCGCAGATGCAGGCGCTCAACCCCGCGCTGGTGATGCTGCTGATCCCGTTCAACAACCTCGTGGTCTTCCCGCTGCTCCGCAGGCTCGGCGTCCGGGTCACGGCGCTGCGGCGCATGACGGCGGGCATCGCCCTCGCCGGCGTGGCGTGGGTGATCGTCGGCGTGATGCAGGTGGTGCTCGACGGCGGCAACGCCTTCTCGATCGCGTGGCAGATCCTGCCCTATGTCTTCCTCACCCTCGGCGAGGTGCTGGTGTCCGCCACCGGCCTGGAATTCGCCTACAGCCAGGCGCCCGCGGCGATGAAGGGCACGCTGACCAGTTTCTGGCACCTGTCGGTGACCATCGGCAACCTCTGGGTGCTGCTGGTGAACGCGGGGGTGAAGAACTCCGTCGTCACGGATTTCATCGCCTCGACCGGTTTTGGCGTCACGGCATTCCAGATGTTCTTCTTCGCCGCCTTCGCCTTTGCGGCCGCGCTGGTCTTCGGTTTGTGCGCCCGGCGCTACCGCGAAGTGGATTACTACCGGAAAGCCTGAAATCCGCGGCGTTGCCGCCGAATTTTCCCGCGCGTGGGAAGCGCCGGTCGCGGTTCCGCAAAGACCGGCGCGCGGCCGGTTGGGGCCGGAATCACGTTTGTCGTTCGCCCCCACCGGCTAGCGGCGCGGGCGGGCAGTTGGCACGCGCGGTGCGAAACGGGACGCGTGCGGCGGAAATGTTTCCGCGGCCAAACCAACCATAAACAAAATCCCTGAAACAATTCCGCCCTGTGCGGAGTTATCGCTCACGAACATGAATGCCCAACGCCCCCTCCTCCTCGCCGCCGCGTTCGCCGGCGGCCTCCTGTCCCCCGCCGCGGTCTCCCGCGCGTCCGTCGTCGTGTCCGACCTCGCCACCGGATCCGCCTTCCGCGCCCCCGTGCCCGTGAAGGTCGTCTCGCCCGCGGGCCTCCCGCGTCGTTATCAGAATGAAGTCATCCGCCTGAGCCTCACGATCGACGAGCAGGGCCGTCCGAGCAACGTCGCGTTGCTCACCGGACGCGACCCCGCCCTCGTCGAGCGCCTGCTGCCCGCGGTGTCGCAGTGGCGGTTCCAGCCCGCGATGCGTGACGGCCGCCCCGTCTCCACCCGGGTCGTGCTGCCGATCGAAGTGGTCGAGGCCTGAGTCCGTTTGCGTTCCGCGAGCGTCCGCTGTCCCGGCGCGGATCGGCCCCGCGCGCCGGTCCGCGTCACCGGCCCGCGATGTAGGGCACGAAGTGCTTCTCGAAATCGCGCATCGTGCCCTCGGGTTTCATGAAGAGCTTCATCACGCCGCGGAAGAAGGGCGGTTTCACGAAGCCGTCTTCCGTCAGCGTCAGCCGCGTGCCGCCGGGTTCGTCGCGCAGTTCGTAGGTCCAGGTGCCGCCGAAGGGCAGGTCGTCGCCGGTGATCTCGCGCACGAGCCGGGCCGGGGCCTGCTGCTCCCTGGTGCGGAAACCGATCTCCCGGCCGCGGGCGTCCGCGCTCCAAGTGATGATCTCGCCATCGGGCCGCGTCTCGAAACGGATGCTTTTCACGGCGGGCCACCACCGGGGCATCGCGGCGTAGTCGGTGAGCGCCGTCCACACGGTGGCGCGGGGCCGGGGCAGCCGGAAGCTGATGCTTGCGGTATGGCGCTCGGGCTGCGCCCGGCCCACCAGATAGATGACGGCGACGGCGAAAACGAGGACCAGCACGATCGCGGCGAGCACCAGCAGGGTGGTTTTCATGGGGACCGGTTTAGCGTTTTTCCCCCCGGCTTGTCCAGTGGCATGCGTGTCGCGGACCGTGCCGGTCTCACGCCAGGCCCAGGGCGAGCCGTGTTTTCTTCGGCAGGCCGGCGGCGACGAGGGCAAAGCTGCGGCGGATGCGGGCGTTCAGTTCCGTTTCGGGCAGGACCGCGGGATCCTGCACCTTGGCCCACATCCGCTTGGCGCAGTAGGGCGCCTGGACGATGCCGTCGATGGCGGTGAGTTCGTCGAATTCTTCCGGGGTGCATTTGAAGATCACGCCCTCGACGGTGCCGGCGTCGAGCACGAGGATCAGGAACATCCTGCCCGCGACCTTGAACACGAGGCACCCGCCCCATTGCCTCACGACGGTCGCGTGCGGGAGCGAGAGCGCGAAGGACTGGAGCCGGGCGAGGCGCATGGTTCAGGCCGGGGCGTGGGTCCTCGCGCAGCAGCGGCCGAGCGGCTCCTCGGGATAGTCCGCGAAGGGCGGGATGCGCCGGAAGCCCAGCCGCTTGCAGAGGCGGATCGCCGCCTGCTGGTGGATGCCGGTCTCGAGCCGCCGCGTGGCGACGCCGTGTTCGCGCGCGTGCCGGGCCCGCCGCTCCACGAGCCGTTCGCCGAACCTCCGGTCGCGGAATTCCAGCCGCCCATCCAGGTGTTTCAGCTCGCCGGATTCGCGGCCGGCGAGCATGGTCCCGCCGCAGGCCGCGGGCCGGCCGTCGGCGCGCAGCACGCAACAGGCGACCTTTGGCGCGGTCAGCTTTTGCACGCGGAAGCCGTGCCGGCTTTTGATCGGACGGATCGCGCCAAGATGCGCCTGCAATTCCTCGATCGGGGCGACGGCGTCGGGATGATCGGGTCGCTCGGCGGCAAGGATGAGATCCATGGCTCCAGCCAAGGCCGGGCCGGGGTGCGTGGCAATCCGCCATCGCGAGTCTTAGGGCCGTTTGTCGGATTGCCCTGGCGGCCGGCCCGGTGTAGGAAGCGGGCAATTTCCCGGCCCGGCCAGCAACCGCCCCACGTCCCGAGCACCCCTCATGCCGTTTTTCCCGCGCACTTCCCGGCCGCCGTCCGCTCCGGCTCCGCAACCCGCTGCCCTGGCGGCGGCCGCCGCCACCGTTCCCGTCGTGCCGGTTGCGCCGCCGGTGGAGCGCCGGCGCCATCCGCGCTTTGCGATCAGCCCGGAGTTTCCGCTCAGGGCCGTGCTGGGCTTCATCGGACGCGACGACGCCGGCGAACCGATGAGCAAGTCGCCGCACGGCTGGCATTGGAAGGGCCGTCTTCTTGACTGCTCCGAGGAAGGTGCGCGCATCCGGCTCGGTCCGGACGTGCGGGCGATTGTCGGCGAGTCGTGCGACCTGCAGCTCGGCGTGCAGAGTTTCGACCTCACCGTGCCCTGCCACGTCACCCGCATCCAGGAGCAACCCGACGGCGTGGTCTTCGGTCTGCACCACGACATCGCCGACGCCGCCACGCTCCACGACTACCGGCAACTGGTCGAGGTCATCGCCCTGGGTGCCACCTTGCGGCTGCGCACGCGGACGCCGAAGCCCGACGCTTCGGGCTACGTGGTCGAGCGGTATGCCAGCAACCGGCCGTCATGCCTCACCGTATGGCGGCATCCCGGCGACGGCACGGTGGCGGCCTTCGAGTTCATCCTCAAGGACAGCCTCGTGCGGGCGGCGGTGAACCAGGGGCTCGAATATTTTTCCGGCGACGGGGAGAAGGCGCGCCCCGCGAGCGCGGTGCGGTGCCTGGAAATCCACCGTCTCTTCCAGTGGGTCGTGCCCAATCTGCCCGCGGCCTTGCCCGGGGATGTGCGCGCATTCCTCCGCAGCTACGCGGGGTGAACCGCCCCGCGGGCGGGAGCGGAACGCGTCACTCCGGCCCGTTGACGAGCTTGAAGGCCAGGGCGGCGGCCGGGTCATGTGAGGCCGCCGGTGGCCGGGTTTGCAGCAGAGGTGCTTTGGCAGGGTCGGTCACCGCCCGGCTGCATTTCACGGGGCGGCGAGCAGCTTCACGGCGGCCTGCACGAGGCGGGCGGTGGCCTCGTCGGCGGGCTGGAGGCGGTCGGCGAAGATCATCGCGCAGGAGGCGAGGTGGCGGTCGCCCGCCGACACGATGAGCAGCTCGGCCCGGACGAGGTCCTTGCCGGACTTCACGCGCGCGGTGTAGCGGTAGCCGCGGTGCCCGGAGATTTCGACCGGCTCGCGGCTGTCCCACGGCGGGTTGTTCGCGCCGTTGAGCACGGCGCGGGCGAGGGCGTCGTGGGCGCCGGCCGGATTCGGCGTGTGGGCGAACGAGAGGGAGAAGAAGACCGTGCCAGCGGGATTGGCGAGCTGGAGGTTGCCCGTGGCGTCCACCTCGCTGCGCCAGTCTCCGGGCACGAGGCAGCGGAAGGCGGGCAGGTCGCTCCGGGGATGGATGATCTCGCGGAGACTGTCGCGTGTCGGCGCGGCGGCCAGGGCCGCGACGCTCAGGGCAAGGAGGAGAAACGGGCGCATGACGGGCGGGGTTTGGCGCCATTGTCGCGCCCCGGGACGTGCCGGGCCAAGCCGGTCCTGCGGGAAAATTCTTGGAAACGGCCGGGAAAACCGAGGCGGATCCGGCTCGCGGCACCGGGGGCGTCACGTAATACGTGACATGTCCGCCTCGGCCACTGGTCGAAGCGGCGGGGCGCCGCCCTGCCGCCGCCGGCTGCGATGACGGGGTGGAGGGAGACGGGCGCGGCCGGCCGGTCTGCTAACGGGTGTTGGGGCCCAGTTCGTAGTTGATCTTGCCCTCGGCGATCTCGCGCAGCGCGATGTCCTCCGCGGAGAGTTTTTCGAGCGACTCGACCAGGGGGCGGCTGCCGCGGCGGAGCTGCTTGACGCGGCGCGACACCACATTGATCAGGACGTAGGGATCCTGGATGACTTGCCGGGCGTTGAACAGGTATTCGTCTCTCATGGTTGAAAGGGTCAAAGTCCGAAGGGCAGGCAGCGTTTGAGCGGGGCGGCGTGACCGGGCGCGACCCGTTTGTCGCGCGTGGCGCGGCGTTTGGATTTCGTGCTCTTGTTCGCCAGCAGATGGCGGAAGCCGGGGGTGCGGCGCATCAGCTTGCCGGTGGCGGTCAGCTTGAAGCGCTTGGCGACGGATTTTTTGGTCTTTTGCATGGAAGGGGTCCGGCCGGCGGATCCGCGGGGAGGGCGGTCAATCGCGGCTCTTCATGGTGTTGTGCACGAACCGGGCGCCATGCGCCTCGCGGGCGAACTGGGTGACGGCGACCTTGACGGCCGCGGTCCGGGTGGCGTCGTGCGCGCGCAGGGCCGCGATGATCTGAGCGGTGAGCGAAGCGTCGTCGATCCGCTCGGCGGAGGCTTCGACACGGTTTTCCAGCACGATGCGGCAGATGTAGCTCGAGCAGACGGCTGCTTCCATCTGGCGGTCGTGGACCAGCGAAGCCGGGAGCATGGCGGGCAGGAAAAGGAGCGGGAGCAGGCTGGGCTGGGAAAGGGTCTTCATGAGGGGGCGGAAACGGAGGGCCGGCAGGGTCGGACGGTGCGCGTCCGCTGCTCTGTCTCTCACTGCCGGTTCTGAGTTCCCTGCATTCTAGAAATGCACGGTGACGGACACGAGAGGCATCTCGCCGAATGACGAAGCGCATGGCCAACCGCGCCCAGGCCATGCGCTTCGGCCGATTATAGTGCGGAACGGACGATTCGTGCGCCCGGCCCCGATACGAACGCCTCGCCGCGCGGCCGGACCTTGCGCTTCGAAAAACCGACTCCGCCCGGTTGCCGCGGATTGATCGGGCTTGAGCGGAACGCGCGACCTTGGTTGGGGTCCGGGTAGCTTTCGCCCCCATGAGGGAGGAGCTGCTTTGCGACCTTCGCTTTCTCTGTGTGAAATCTGAAGGGTAAGCAAAGGCAGTCGCGGAATCTTTGAACGAATTCAGGCCGGGGCCGTCTGTCCCCGCATACCCCGCATGATTTCCACCCTTGTTATCCCGGCCGTGTGTGTCGCCCTCGTGTTGATTGTGGTGATCGATTGCCGGATCTGCGGGCGGGACTGAGCGGTAACGATTCAGCAGAATGTGGGTCTGGGCTGCTCACCACGCGCGATAGGGAGCACATCGCCGTGCAGAACGGCATCGACTGATCGACGCCGAAACCTCGGAAGGCCTCGCGCAAGGGCGCGGAGAACGCAAAGGCGGGGACACAGAGGGCACGGAGGAAACACCGAGCGGAGGGAGGCCGGCAGCGCGCGTCGTGTCGTGTTCCGTGTGCTCGGGCTGACCTCGGTGTTCTCTGTGACAAAATCAGGCTCTGCCCCGGGCTGCCTGATCCGGGCTTCGCCCTTGGGGGTGAGGGCGTAGAGTTTTTCGGAAGGGCGGTGGGCGATGAGGCCCTCCTTGATCCAGGCGGCGAGCCGCTTCTTGTCCACGGTGCGCGCATGGCTCTCCGGGATCGTGCCGTCGGAGCCCATGAACAGGGTCTTCAGCTGGAAGGCCAGGTGGGATTTCGGCGGCGTCATGGGTTGGGGGAAAGGGGTGAGAGCGGGCTGGGGCCGGACTGGGCAGTCAAGAGTCAGGACGTGACGTGTTCGGCTGTGCCTGCAGCAAAATCTGGCTTTGCGCAGGGTGCGGAATGGCCAATACTCCCGGGCATGGACAATCCGGCCCAAGCCCTCGAGGAAGCCCGCCGCGCGGGGATCGACCTCGCGTTGCTGGAGGACAACCTCGCGCTGCCGGTCAAGGAACGCTGGCGGCTGCACGAGGAGGCGCTGGCCCTGGTGCTGAAGCTGGAGCAGGCGGCGGAGAAACGTGATGCAACACTTCAGCCAACTCCTGGAAAGACTCGCTGACGCCGGCCTGGAGTTTGTCGTGATCGGGGGATTTGCCGCCGTCACCCATGGCGCGGTCTATGTGACGCGCGATGTGGACATCTGCGCCGTGCTGACCCCGGAAAACGTGACGAAGCTCCGCACGGCGCTGGCCGACTGGAATCCCAAGCACCGCATGACGCCGCAGAAGCTCTCCTTCCTCCAGCATCCGCCGGCCGGCGAGCCGCTGCATAATCTCTATTTGCAAACCGACATGGGGGTGGTGGATATCCTCACCTCGGTGCTCGGGGTGGGGGACTTCCACCGTCTGAACAACCATGCCGAAGTGCTCGAGGTGGAGGGACGGAAATTCCGGATCATCTCTCTGGAGGATTTGATCGCGGCCAAGGACGCCATGGGGCGCGACAAGGACAGGCTGATCGCCAAGGAACTGCGCGCCATCCAGGCCAAACGACAGGCCGGTGGACCTCCGAACCGCGCGTAAACCTCACGCCAAGGCGCGTTGGGAAAGGTCAAACCCGGGAAGGCCTCGCGCCAAGGGCGCGGAGAACGCAAAGGCGGGGACACAGAGGGCACGGAGGAAACACCGAGCGGAGGGAGGCCGGCAGCGCGCGTCGTGTCGTGTTCCGTGCGCTCCGGTTGGCCTCGGTGTTCTCTGTGATGAAATCAGGCGGCGACGTAGAACAGGCGCGCTCCGCCTCGAAGTCGCCGCTCTCGATCGTGCGGTAGCCGGGGGATCAGGCGACCACGAGGCGCTCTTCGGCGATGTCGGAGATGGTCTTGCCCTGTTTGCGGGCGGCGGCGCGGAGGCTGCGGACAGTCTTGGGCGTGAGGCGGAGCAGCACAGGCTGGCGGCCCGAGGCCTTGCGGCCGGCGCCGGGGCGGGCGCCGCCCCAGAGTGAACGTGCCCTGACCTTTTTCAGGTCGGGCAGCGGCGTGCCGTTGAGGTCGGTCAGATTGGTCTGGTAGCCCTCGGCGTCGAAGACCGGGGGTTTAATCGTTTTGGTTTTTCCAGTGGTTTTCATAGTAGTCGCGTCCTTGTCGCCAGTAGCCGGCGCCGATGAGGCGGATGACGCCGCTGGGCCGATGGGTGTAGCGGACGAGCAGCACGCGCCCGTCCACCTTGCCGAGCAGCCACCAACGCAGCTCGCGTCGGTCGCTGTGGGCTTCGTCGAAAAGAACCAGGGCCTTCGGGTCGGCAAAAGCCCGCTGGGCTGTCGTGAAATCGACACCATGGCGGGCGAGGTTGTCTCGCTCCTTGGCCCGATCCCACGAGAACCGCATTAAGAAAGGCTACGCGGGTGGGTTTGAAAAGCAATAGCGGAAATCAAGGACGACGGTGTAGGCTTTGGCCCTTGGATCCTTCGCACGGCTCAGGATGACGGAAGCGGCGGGATTTGGAAATCCCGCCCTACAGCTCTGTGCCCTCCGTGTCCTCTGTGTTAAGCGGTATTACCAGCCGAAGCTGCGTTTAATCCGCAGCTCATCATACAAGTCATTCGGCAATTCCTGCAGGAATCTCGTGGGTTGTAGCATCAGCCCGCCCGGGCCGGGGCGGGAGGCGACGCGGGGGTAGGTGATGTAGAGTTCGTTCTTGGCGCGGGTGACGGCGACGTAGAAGAGGCGGCGCTCTTCCTCGAAGTCGCCGCTCTCGATCGTGCGGTAGCCGGGGAATTGGCCCTCGGCGGCGCCGATGAGGAACACCACGTCGTATTCGAGGCCCTTGGCCTGGTGGATCGTCGTGAGCTTGATGGACTCCTGGTCGTGATCGATCTGCCTCTCGCTGGTCTCGCCATTGAGGAGCATGATCTGGGCGAGGAATTCCGACATCTGCGTGAACTGCGCCGCGAAACCGATGAGGCCCTTCAACTCCTCGACGCGGTCGGTGTAGTCGGCGTATTCGCCCTTCATGTAGTCGCCATACCAGCCGTCGATGGCGACCTCGACGGCGTCGGAGGGTTTCGCGTCGTTCATCGCGTCGTAAACCTGGCGGAGCGAGGCGCAGAAGTTGGGCCAGTCGGGCTTGGCGTCCTTGGGGACCTTGCTGGCCACGTCGTCGGTGGCGAGGGCGTCCACGAAGTTCTGCCGCATGAGCTTCGCGTGGTCGAGGGCGGCGGCGTAGATTTTCGACGCGCCCTTCTCGCCGACCTTGGGGAGGAGGATGGCGATGCGGTTCCACGCCGAGGTGTTGGCGGGGTTGTAAACGAAGTTGAGGACGGCGATGAGGTCGCGCACGTGCTGGCGCTCGAAGAACTTCACGCCGCTGGTGATGGTGTAGGGCATGCCGGCGCGGGTGAGGGCGAGCTGCATCTCGAGGGCGAGGAAGTGCGAGCGGTAGAGCACGGCGATCTCGTTGGCCGAGACGCCCTCGTGCTCGATGAGGGACTGGATGCGCTTGAGGACGAAGGCGGCCTGCTCGCGATCGTCCATGGCCTGGATGACGGCGGGTTTCTGGCCGTGCTTGCGGGCGGCGCGGAGCTCCTTGTCGAAGTGGCGGCCTTTGGGCTGGGCGTTGAGCACGCCGTTGGCGAAGGCGAGGATTTCCGGCGTGGAGCGGTAGTTGGTCTCGATGCGGTGGATGACCGTGCCCTCGTGCCGGTCGGGGAAGGTCATGATGTTCTCGAAGTCGGCGCCGCGCCACGAGTAGATGCACTGCGCGTCATCGCCCACGGCCATCACGCGGTGATGGCTGGCGAGCTTGTCCACGATCTGCGCCTGGATGGTGTTGGTGTCCTGGTATTCGTCCACGAGGACGTGGCGGAAGCGGTGGTTGAAATACTGGGCGACGTCGGGTGCGTCGGTGAGGAGGCGCAGCCAGAGTTCGAGCAGGTCGTCGTAGTCGCAGACCTTGTCCTCGCGCTTCTTCTTGTCGTAGGCGGCGGCGAAGGCGGGGAGGCGGTCGGTGATCTCGCCGTATTGCGGGAAGTGGCGGGCGACGGTGTCGGCGAGGGAGAGCTGGGTGTTGCGGGCGAGGGAGAGGACGCTGAAGAGCGGGCCGGGGCGGGGGTTGGTCTTCTCCTTGAAGAAGGTGCGGTCGGTGGCCTCGACGGCCTGTTTGAGGAGGGTCTCGGACTCGTCGGCGTCGAGGATGGTGAAGTTCTTGGGCAGGCCGACGGCGTCGCCGAACATGCGGAGGGCGCGATTGCCGATGGAGTGGAAGGTGCCACCCCAGAAGCGGCCGGGCTCGACGCCGGTGAGGTCTTGCACGCGGTGGAGCATTTCCTTGGCGGCCTTGTTGGTGAAGGTGAGGAGGAGGATTTCGCCGGGCTTCACGCCCTTGGAGAGCAGGTAGGCGACGCGGTAGGTGAGGGTGCGGGTCTTGCCCGAGCCCGCGCCCGCCAGCACGAGCAGCGGCCCCGGCTCGGCCGTGACCGCGGCGTATTGCTCGTCATTGAGGGCCGCGCGGAAGTCGATCGGCGGGACGCCGGCGGGGTGACTGTGCGGTGTATCGAGCTCGAAATCCATTGATGAACAGGCAGGGAGTCCGTTCGACCGGCTCAGGGCAAGCTCTCACATTATCGGGCGCGCGCATCCTCCTTCGCCAAGGCTACGGAGGACTCGTCCGGTGCCTGCGTGCGGCACAGACGAGAAAGGCGGGTTAACCACAGATGGACACGGATTCACACAGATGGGAATGCCCCCCGGCAAGGTAACCACGGAATACACTGAACACACGGAAGGGCCCAAACGTTTCCCGCCCCGTCCCCCTCCTTCCGTGTGTTCAGTGTGTTCCGTGGTTAAGCCGGTTCGGGTATGTTTATCTGTGTGAATCTGTGTTCATCCGTGGTTAAAAGGTCTTCCTAAGAAACTCCCGGCTCGTGCGTAGGTCTGACACGAGCCATCATCCCCCCATCATGAAGACCCCGCGCGTTCTTTCATTCGCGGCCGCCCTGGCCGCCGCCTTCCTCCCCGCCACCGCCCGCACCGAGGTGTCCGTCACGGCCCTGACGATCTACAACCAGAACTTCGCCGTCGTGCGCGAGCGCCTGCCGCTCGACCTCAAGGCGGGGGTCAACAGTGTGACCTTCTCCGGCGCGACCATGCACCTCGAGCCCGACTCGGTGGTGCTGCGCGACCCGGCCGGCAAGGTCGCGCTCCGCGTGCTGGAGCAGAACTACCGGGCCGACACCATCTCGCAGCCGTTGCTGCTGTCGCTCTACGAGGGCCAGGAGCTGGACTTCCTCGTGCGCGACCAGCACGCCAAGGAATACACCGTGCGCGGCAAGGTCATCCGCAGCGGCTACCAGCCGAACTTCGCCGGGATGAACCGCTACGGCCAGCAGTTCATCCAGCGGCAGCAGCAGATGGGCAACTGGGGCGGCGGCATGGGCCAGCCCATCATCGAGGTGGACGGCAAGCTGCGCTTCTCCCTGCCCGGCGAGCCGCAGTTCCCCGCGCTGACCGACGACTCCATCCTCAAGCCCCAGCTCGCGTGGACCCTCGCGACCGACCAGCCCGCGAAATTCGACGCCGAGCTCGGCTACGTCACCGGCGGCATGAGCTGGACGGCCTCCTACAACCTCATCGCCCCCGAGAAGGGCGACACCCTCGACCTCACCGGCTGGGTCACGATCGACAACCAGAGCGGCAAGCAGTTTGACCACGCGACCATCAAGCTCATGGCCGGCGACGTCAGCAAGCTGCAGCCGGAGCAGGAGGGCATGGAATTGCACGCTTACGCCGTGGGTGCGGCACGGATGGACATGGCCGCGCCGCAGGTCACCGAGAAGGCCTTCGACGAGTTCCATCTCTACTCGCTCGCCCGGCCCACGACCCTGCGCAACCGCGAGACGAAGCAGGTCGAGTTCATCCGCGCCACCGGCGTGCAGGCGAAGACGCTCTACATCTACAACGGCGCCGCCATCGGGCCGCAGTTCCGCGGCTGGAACGAGCAGATGATCCGCCAGCAGCCCGACTACGGCACGCAGTCCAACCCCAAGGTGTGGGTGATGCGCGAGTTCAGGAACAGCGAGGACAACGGCCTCGGCCTGCCGCTGCCGAAGGGCCGCACGCGCTTCTACCGGCAGGACGCCGCCGACGGCCGCCTGGAGTTCACCGGCGAGAACGTCATCGACCACACGCCGAAGAACGAGACGGTGCGCCTCCACACCGGCGACGCCTTCGACCTCGTGGGCGAGCGCCGGCGCACGGACTTCGTGCTGAACAACCGCCAGGACCAGATGGAGGAGGCCTTCGAGATCAAGGTGCGCAACCGCAAGACCGAGCCCGTCGAGGTGCGCGTGGCCGAGCGCCTCTACCGCTGGAGCAACTGGGCCGTCGTGGACAAGACGCACGACTTCGAGAAGAGGGACGACCGCAACATCGAGTTCCGCGTCACGGTGCCCGCCGACGGCGAGACCGTGGTGCGCTACCGCGTGCGCTACGACTGGCGGTGACACGAAAGGATGGTTGTAGGGCGGGGTCTCCGAACCCCGCCTTTATAATTGGGCAAATGCAGGGCGGCATCTCTGACGAAGCCGAAGGCGTAGATGGCGCCGCAATGCCGCCTGGTTTGATTGTAGGGCGGCATCTCCGAATGCCGCCTTGAACGCGGCAGGGGTTTCGCACGAAGGCGGGATTTGGAAATCCCGCCCTACAATCAGAAGTGGAGGCGCTCGCACTCGCCGGCGTGCGGCCAGCCGTCTGCCTTGGGGACCAAACCGGCGCGGACGGGATTCTCGCGAACATATTCCCACTTTTGATCGTAGCTCCTCGGCGACCGCAGAACGTGGTCGAAAAATTCGGATTGCCACACCGTCGGAGTCAGGGGCCGGGTTCTGCGGATTTCACCGGACGTCCAGCGTTTCCAATCCCGCATGAAGACGCTGAGCAATTTGGCCCCGGTCATCGGTTTGGCGAAGAAATGCACGTGATCTGGCATCACGACGTAGCGACCTATCGCCCATCCGTTGATTCCCAATGAAGCGCGCCAGGATGCGATGAGCATTTCGGGGATGCCTGGAGTGGTCAGGATGCGACGTCGCTGATCGGTGCAGGTGGTCAGAAAGTAGAGGGGATTCCTGATCCAAGTCTTCGAGAGACGCTTCAAGTGATCCCGTTCCGGCATGCCGGAACGGTAGGGTGGCATCTCCGAATGCCGCCTTCAGAAAAAGGACCTAAGAAAAGGCGGGGTTCGGAGACCCGCCCTGCACCGAAGGGCTGCGGGGTCTCTCGCCCTACGGGCAAAAATCCTTCGACGCGCGGGGGCGGGTGCGCTTTGGTCGCAGGCATGTCAGCCAAGAGCGTCCAGCCGAGCATGGGATGCGGTTACGTGGTGTTCGTCGTCCTGCTGGCGGGCGGGCTGGCGCTGCTCGGGCTCGGGGCGAGCCAGCTGCAGCGCGCCGGCGGCCGGGCCACGGCGGCGGCGATCGCGCCGGGGATCATCGGCGCGGGGCTGACGGTCGGTTCGCTCGCCTACCTGCGGTTTGCGCGCAGCACGGTGCGGGCAGCGGCGGCCGAGGCGGCGCGGCGCGCGCAGTTTCCGGACCAGCCGTGGAAATGGAAAAAGGAATGGCAGGGCCCGGCCATCGCGTCCGACTCGGGCGCGACGACGGCCGGGCTGTGGTTCTTCGCGGTCGTCTGGAACGCCATCTCGATCCCCGCGGCGGTGATGATCACCCTGGACAAGCCGGCGGAGAAGGGCGCGTATTTCATTTATCTCTTCCCGCTGGTCGGCGCCGGCGTGCTGTGGGCGGCGATCTACCAGACCATCCGCCTGCGCAAATACGGCCGCACGCGCTTCGTGCCGTCGGCGCTGCCCGGCGTGATCGGCGGCTACCTCGGCGGCGTCATCGAGGTGCCGGCGCGGGTGGTGCCGGAGGCCGATGCGCGGCTCTCGCTCAAGTGCCTCCGTCGCGAGACGCGCGGCAGCGGCAAGAACCGGCGCACGACGGAGAACGTGCTGTGGGAACGCGAGGAGCTCATCAGCCGCGAGAAATGGGTGACCGGTGCGGGCGGCACGCGCATCCCGGTGCTCTTCTATATTCCCGCCGGTCAGCCCGACACCGACGACCGCGACCGCGACAACGAGGTCGTGTGGCGGCTGACGGCCTCGGCCGCGACCCCGGGGGTGGATTTCGCGACGCAGTTCGACGTGCCGGTGTTTGCCACTGGCGAGACCGCGGCCCCGCCCGAGGCGGGCGCGCCCGCGCTGGAGGAATACCAGGTGCAGCAGCTCGACGACGCGGCCCTGGCCGCCTGCGGCGTGCGGCGCGAGGGCGGCGCGTTCCATTTCACCTCCCGCCACCTGCCCGGCACGCGGTTCACGACGGCGGTGCTGGCCCTCGGCCTGCTCGGCCTGCTGGCCTGGTTCGGCACGCAGGAGATTCCTGGCCCGGTCTGGGCCATCACGCTGTTCTTCGCCCTGATCATCTGGCTCGTCGCCGGCAGCGTGTGGTTCGACCGCGGCGAACTGCGGGTGGAAGCCGGCGATGTCGTGGTGATCCGGCCGCGGCCCTGGGGCACGAAGGTGGTCCGCGTGCCGCGGGCCGAAGTGGCCGGGGTGCGGCAGGACAAATCCATGGCGTCGGGCGAGACCCAGTATTTCCGCCTGAGCCTCGTCGGCGCGGAGGGCGTGGATGCCGCGACCCCGGGCGGGCACGAGCCGTTTGCCGTGCGCAAGCTGCGTTTCCAACTGGCCCGGGCGGAGAAGGGCGACGGGTCGCGGCCGCGGGCCGAGATCCTCGCCGACCTGGGGCGGGCCCCGAAATTCGTGGTGCCGTTCGCCGGGCACATCCCCGGGCCGGGCCGCGCCGAGCAGCTGGCGGCGATGGTGATGGCGGCGATCCGGGGGAAGTAGGGCGAAGACGGAAACCTGAAAGCTGAGACCTGAAACCTGAGGAGAGATCACGGGCCCGTTCATGGGAAGGCCCGCCGGCTGGCGGGCTTGAACGTCGGGGCGTAAAGCCCCTCCCTCATTGGCGTAGGGGCGGACCTTTTGTCAGGCCGTAGCCTTGGCGAAGGCTGATGGTCCGCCAATGAAAAGGCGGGGTTCGGAGACCCCGCCCTGTAGGCTGATGGCTGACAGCTGATCGCTGAAAACTCCGGTCAGACGGTCAGCAGCTCCTTCTCCTTGTGGGCGAGGGCGGTGTCGATGTCCTTGATCGCCTTGTCGGTGGCGGTCTGGACGTCCTTCTCGAGGCGCTTCTCGTCGTCTTCGGAGAGCTTGCCGTCCTTCTTGAGCTTCTTGGCGGCTTCCATCGCATCGCGGCGGATATGGCGGACGGCGACGCGGCCTTCCTCGGCGAGGCGGTGGGCGGTCTTCACGAATTCCTGGCGGCGCTCCTTGGAGAGTTCGGGGAAGGGGAGGCGGATGAGGTTGCCGTCCACCACGGGGTTGATGCCGATGTTGGCCTGCTGGAGCGCCTTCTCGATGGCGCGCGTGAGGCTCTTGTCCCACGGCTGGATCTGGATGAGGCGCGGGTCGGGCGTGGTGATGGCGGCGCAGCTTTTGAGCGGCATCATCGAGCCGTAGGCCTCGACTTGGACGGACTCGACCATGGCGGGCGAGGCCTTGCCGGTGTGGATCGTGGAGAACTCGTGGAAGGTGTGGTCCAGGGCCTTTTTCATGCGGGCCTGGGCGTCGGACAGGACGGGGGAGGAGTTCATGGGATGAAGCGGCAAGCTATAAGCTTTAAGCGGTAAGCAGGAAGAGAAAAGGCGCGAAGGGGCAGGGGCTCGGGAGCTTAAGGCTTGGAACTTAGGGCTTAAAGCTGTCCACGGGTCACCCGTGAACCAAAGTCCCGATCTTCTCGCCGGCGACGGCCTTGCGGATGGCGTGCTCGTCGTCGAGGTTGAAGACGAGGATCGGGACGTTGTTGTCGAGACAGAGCGAGAACGCCGTGGAGTCCATGACGTTGAGGCGCTGCTTGAGGGCGTCGATGAAGGTGAGCTCGTCGTATTTGACGGCGTCGGCGTGCTTCTTCGGGTCCTTGTCGTAGATGCCGTCCACCTTGGTGGCCTTCATGATGATGTCGGCGTGGAGTTCGGAGGCGCGGAGGGCGGCGGTGGTGTCGGTCGAGAAATAGGGGTTGCCGGTGCCGGCGACGAAGATGACCACGCGGTTCTTCTCCAGGTGGCGGATGGCGCGGCGCATGATGAAGGGCTCGGCGATCTGGTTCATGGGGATGGCGGACTGCACGCGGGTCTTCACGCCCATCTTCTCGAGGCAGTCCATGATCGCGAGGCCGTTGATGACGGTGGCGAGCATGCCCATGTAGTCGCCGGTGGTGCGGTCCACGCCGCGCTTGGCGCCCTGGAGGCCGCGGAAGATGTTGCCGCCGCCGATGACCACGCACACCTGCACGCCGAGGTCGTGGATCTCCTTCACCTGTTCGCACATCCGCTCGAGGATGGCGGCGTCAATCGGGTCGGTGCCCTTGCCACGGAGCACCTCGCCGCTGAGTTTCAGGACGACGCGCTTGTATTTGACGGCGGGGACGGCGGATTTGGCGCACATGCGGCGGGCATGAAACGATTGCGTGAAAGCCGCGTCAAGGGGGGAGATTCCCCGCGGGCGGGTGCGCGGGCGGTTTCGCAGGCATTTCCCCGGGCGGATGCGGGAGCAGCGGCTCCCCGCGCCAAATCCCCGGGGCTTGCAGACGCGCGGCCGGTGGCGCATCCTGCCGGCTCCTCATGAGGCGTCACCTGCCCCTTCTGGCCGTCCTCCTGCCGGCGCTGGCCGCTCCGCTGCGGGCGGAGCTGTTCCTGCGGTGGAACCAGGCTGGCTACGCCCCCGGCCAGCCCAAGTCGCTGGTGGCGCTGAGCGACGCCGATCTCGCCGGCCGCGACTGGCGCGTGACCCGCGCCGGCCGGACCGTGCTGGACGGGAAATTCGGCGCGAGCGTGACCGGCGCGGGCGATCACACGCCCTTTGCCTGCAACCACGTGGCGGATTTCAGCGCGCTCACGGAGGCGGGCGACTACGAGTTCGCCACCGCCGGCGCGCCGGCGGCGGGGTTCCGCATCGCGGCCGCGCCTTGCGCCCGGCTGCTGCCGCTGCCCCTGCGGCACCTGCGCGTCATGCGCTCGGGCTCGCCCGACACGCTGCTGCGGAAATTCTCCCATCCCGGCGACGCCCGTGCACCGGTCTGGGTGCCCGCGGGCGATCCGGCCAACGGCCAATGGAAGCCCGCCGAGCCCGCCCGCACCGTGGACGCGCTCGGCGGCTGGTATGACGCCGGCGACCAGATCAAGTTCACGCTCAACCAGGCGGCGACCGCCTACCACCTCCTGCTGGCCTACCGGCTGAAGCCGGAGCTGTTCGGCAAGGAGCTGAGCCGCTCGGACCTGCCCGACGTGCTCGACGAGGCGCGGCACGGCCTCGAGTTCCTGATGCGCGTGCATCCCGACCGGAACACCTTCGTCATCCAGGTCGCCAACGCCGAGGACCACAAGCAGGGCCTGCGCCTCCCTGAGGACGATCAGCTCGACGGCCGGCGGCCCGCGCTCTGCGCGCTCTCGCGCGTCCACATGGGCGCCGCCGCCGCCGCGCTCGCGCTCGGCGCGCGCACCTTCGGCGAGCTCGGCCGCACCGACGACATGGCCCGCTACGGCGTGATGGCCCGCCGGATCTACGCCCGCGCCCGCGAGGCCGACACGATCCCGACCGCCTTCGAGCGCGACAAGGTCAACGATTTCTACCGCGACCCCGACCCGGCCGACCAGCTGGCCGTCGCCGCGATGGAGCTGTTCGCCCTGACGGACGACGAGACTTACCTCGCACAGGCGAAGGCATCTGCCCCGCCCGCCGCCAAGGAAGTCGGCTGGGGCGACTGGAACTGGCTGGCCAACGCCGCGCTCGCTCCGCACGACCCCGCGGCGAAACAGCGCCTGCTCGATGAGGTTTCCGGCTACGTGCGGCACGCCCGCGAGCGCGGCGCCCCGTGGGGCCTGCCCAGCCGCTACGTCTGGGGCAGCCTCGCGCGCTGGGTCGGCATCGCCAACGCCGCGCGCGAAACCGCCCGCCGGCACGGCCCGCTGCCGGAGAACGACGTCCTCTTCTGGGGCATCGTGGACTACACCTTCGGCCGCAACAACTGGGGCGTGTCGTTCCTGTTCGCCGAGGAGCTGCCCAACACGGTGCGGAACCTCTACAGTCCCGCCTACAAGCTGCTGAAGCAGTTTCCGACCGGCGCGCTGTCCGAGGGCCCCGGCGGACGCAAGCTGCACGACGAGCTGAGCCGTTATTTCAAAATCCCGGCCGACGATCCGTTTCACCGCTTCAACACGCCCGCCGGCGTGTTCTTCGACAACGACACCGATTTCATGTGCCAGGAGGCGACCATCACCGCGCAGGCCGATCTCGTGCTGCTGCTGACGCTCGCCGCGCTGCCGGAGGCCGCCCGATGAAGGCCCGCCGTGGACAGTGTGCCCGAAAACTTCCCTGACCAACCCGCCCTTCAACCCCACGCCCGCCATGGAAATCCTCATCCAACCCGATGCCGATGCCGGTTGCCGGCTCGGCGCCCGCATCATCGCCAAGCTCGTCCGCGAAAAGCCCGACTGCGTGCTCGGCCTCGCCACCGGGCGCACCCCGCTCCAGCTCTACCAGGAGCTGATCCGCCTGCACCGGGACGACGGCCTCGATTTCAGCCGCGTGACGACGTTCAACCTCGACGAATACGTCGGCCTGCCCGCCACGCACGCCCAGTCCTACCGCTGGTTCATGCGCGAGAATTTCTTCCGGCACGTCAACATCGACCAGCGGCGCACGCACGTGCCCGACGGCACGGCGGCCGACCTGCACGCGGAGTGCCGCGACTACGAGAAGCGCATCCGCGACGCCGGCGGCATCGACCTGCAGCTGCTCGGCCTCGGCCGCAACGGCCACATCGGCTTCAACGAGCCCACCGGCTCGCTGCGCGGCCGCACCTGGATCAAGATCCTCTCCGAGCAGACCCTGCGCGACAACAGCGCGGTCTTCGGCAGCTTCGAGAAGATGCCGCGCCACGCCATCACGATGGGCGTGGGCACGATCATGGACGCGCGGCGCGTGCTGCTGCTCGCCTTCGGCCCCGCCAAGTGCCGCGCCGTGACCGAGATGATCGAGGGACCGCTTTCCGCCATCTGCCCGGCTTCGTCGCTGCAATGGCATCCGCGCGCCACCGTCATCCTCGACGAGTTCTCCTCGGCCGGCCTCAGATACGCCGACCACTACCGCTGGGTGGACGCGCACAAGCTCGACTGGCAGAAGCACGGTTGAGCCCGGGCGGGCGGGCGGCTGGAGGCCGGGCCCGCCTTCCGGCAATCGCCGGCGTCAGTCCGGTCGGGTGAGCACGATGCGGGCCGTGCCACCGGGCACGGCGTGGGTGGTGCGCGTGCCGTCGGGCCAGATCACGTCGATCCCCGCGGGGGTCTGGCCGGCGGCACAGGTGAAAAACGCCCGCGGCTCCGACTGCGAGAGATAGCCCGAGCCCGCGGCCAGCTCGGCGGCGGTCTGCGAGCCGTCGGTGTAGCGCACGGTGATGCGCGCGCCGATGGCGTCCGGATTGCCGGGAGTCCCGGCGAGTTTCACGCTGAAGGCGCGGCCGTCGGGCGCGGCGCGCGGCGCCAGCGCCAGCACGGGCTCGTTGATGCGCGTGACGACCAGCCCGGGGCGGCCGTCGCCGTCCCAGTCGCCCAGGGCGACGCCGCGGCCCTCGCCGGGCAGATGGACGCCGCTGACCTGCGCGGGCGCAACCGTGAAGTCACCCGTGCCGCCGCCGAGGAGGAGCAGGCCGATGCCGCCGTCGTAGCGGCCGGTCTCGACCTGCGGGCCGTGGAAATTCTGCACGGCGACGATGTCCATGCGGCCGTCGCCGTTGAAATCGGCGGCGGCGGTGCCGAAGATGGGTGCGGTCTGCGCGAGGCGCGGGAAGGGTTTGAAGGCGAAACGCCCGTCGCCCGTGTTGAGGAACACGCCGGAGGCCAGCTGCGTGGCGTGCAACTGGAGCGCGGCGTTGAGCTTCTCCTGCGGGTAGATCTCCGGCAGCAGGGCCGCGCCGAAGGTGCGGAAGGTCGGAAACTTCGTCCGCAGGCTCGGCATGGCGCGCGAGGAGCAGCTGCGTCCGCGCACGGGGTAGAGCTTGTCGCCTTCGAACTCGCTCTCGACGATCTCGCAGCGACCGTTGCCCTCGAAATCGCCGTAGTAGATGCTCGTCGGGTGTTCGGGGCTGGCGTGGTATTTGGAGTTCAGGCCGTGGTTGCCGGCGATGTAGTCGAGTCGGCCGTCGTGGTTGACGTCGGCGGCGGTGAGCGAGTTCCACCAGCCGGTCAGACCGGCGAGCCCGGCGGCGGCGGTGATCTCGGTTAACCGGCCGTCACCGGCATTGCGGAAGAGGCGCAGGGGCATCCATTCGCCGGTGACGAGCAGATCGGGCCGGCCGTCGCCGTCGGCGTCGGTCCAGAGCGCGGCCGTCACCATGCCGCCCTTGCGCAGCTCCGGGCAGACGGTGTCGGTCACGTCCACGAAGGTGCCGTCGCGGTTCTCGAGCAGTTGCGACTCGGGCGTGCGGGGGTATTCGCCGGGCACGACGCGACCGCCGATGAACACGTCGAGGTCGCCGTCGCGGTCGAAGTCGCCGGCCACCACGGGGCCGGAGCTGACGGGCGGGGCGGGGAAGCGCTCGGGCGCGGCGGCGGTGAACCGCGCGTGGCCCTTGTTGAGATAGAGCCGGCTGCGCAACAGATCGCTGCCCTTGTCGGGCTCGGTGCTGCCGGCGGTGATGAGGAGATCCAGGTCTCCGTCGCGCTCCACATCGAGGAAGACCGCGGCCATGGCCTCGCGCTCGATGGTGTCGTCCCACGGTTGCTGCTGGCGCGAGCGCACGAAGCGTCCGGCGCCGTCGCTGAGGTAGAGGCCGCAGGACTGGCCGGCGGGGCCGGCGAAGAAGAGGTCGGGATGGCCGTCGCCGTTGGCGTCGCCCCAGGCGAGGCCGCCGCCGAGGGTGTTCATGCGGTTGGGCAGCAGCGACTGGGCGGGGCGGCGCATGTCGTTGAAAACGCGCTCCTGGTTCACGTAGTCGAGGCCGAGGGCCGCGGCCTGGTCGCCGAGCAGGCCGCGGTCGGCCGGGCGGTGGGCGACGGCCGGGCCCGGGCGGGCGCTGGCCGCGGGCTCGGTGACGACGTAGTGGGCGTTGGCGGGCAGCGCCCCGAGCGGCTGCACCTGGCCGTCGGGCCAGCGGATTTCGAGCGCGGTCGCCGCGGTGTCGCCGCCGAGACCGAAGTGCAGGACGGGTTCGGAGGACGACAGGGCGCCGCGGGCGACGGTGAGCCGGCGGGTCTGCCGGCCCTGCGAGGTGGTGGCGAGGACGGTGGCGCCGACGGCCCGCGTGTTGGCGCCGCGGCCGCGGAGTTCGATGACGAGGCTGTTGCCCGCCGGGCAGTCGTTGCGGTAGAGGCTGACGCCGTCGTCATAGTTCACGTAAACGAGGTCGAGGTCGCCGTCCCGGTCGAAGTCGGCGAACGCGGAGCCGAAGCTCACGCTCGCGTGGTCGAGGCCCCAGTCGGCCTGCACTTTGTTGAAGCGGAGGTTGCCGTCGTTGCGGAAGGCGAGGTTCACGTCGCGCTGCGGGGGCTGGGCCTTCATGAGGGCGATGACCTCGCGCTGCGTCTCCATCTTTCTGGTCTGGCTGAGCAGGTCGGAGTCGATGAAGGGGCGCACCATGCCGTTGGTCACGTGCAGGTCCACCCAGCCGTCGTTGTCGAGGTCCTCGAAGCGGGCGGACCAGGTCCAGTCGGTGCTGCCGAGGCCGGACATCTTGGCGATCTCGCGGAACCGGTCGGCGCCGGTGTTGAGGAACACGGCGTTCTTCATGTATTGGGGCGTCACGAGCGTGTCCATGTAGTCCACGAGCCCGCCCATGTCGCCCATCGCGACCTTGGACTTGAAGTGCGTGGTGCCGGCCATCTCGGCGACGAAGAGGTCGGCGAGGCCGTCGTTGTTGATGTCGGCCGAGTCCGCGCCCATGGAGAACCACGGGGTGTGCGCGAAGGCGGTGGCGAGCACGTCGGTGAAGGTGCCGTCGCCATTGTTGCGGTAGAGGCGGTCGGGGGTGCTGAAGTCGTTCGACACGTGGAGATCGGGCCAGCCGTCCTCGTTGCTGTCGAACCAGGTGCCGGCGTGGCCGCGGCCGGGCTCGGCGCCGATGCCGGCGCGCGCGGAGACCTCCTCGAACGTGCCGTTGCCGCGGTTGCGGTAGAGGCGGTCGCGCTCGCCGTCGGGGTTGCGGTCGGCGTCGGCCACGTTGGTGACGATGAAGACGTCGAGGTGGCCGTCGCGGTCGTAGTCCTCGAAGGCGCCGATGACGCTGCCCGACACGAGGTCGAGGCCGGCGGCGGCGGCGCGCTCGGTGAAGCGGCCCTGGCCGTCGTTGAGATAGAGGAGGTTGGGGGCGTTGAAACGGCAGACGTAGAGGTCGAGATCGCCGTCGCCGTCCACGTCGGCGAAGGTGGCGCCGGTTTTCCAGCCCGTGCCATCCGCGGCGGCGGGGCCGGCGACACCGGCCGCCGCCGTGATGTCGGCGAATTTGAACGGCGCGACCTGGCGGAAGAGCTGCGAAGGGCGGCACTTGTTGGCGACGAAAATGTCCGCCAAGCCGTCGCCGTCCACGTCGCCGACGGCGAGGCCGCTGCCGATGGCGCCGCCCTGGAACTCGGTGTAGCGCGCGCCCCACATGGCGGGGTCGTCGTAGGGGTTCTCGACGCGCAGGCCGGACTCCGCCGCGGGGATCGCGGTGAAGCGCATGGCGCCGCCGGTCCCGCTCTTCGGGGCAAAGGGCTGGGCGGTGGTGCCGGCGGGCAGTTGGGCGGAAAGCGTCGGAGCCAACAGGCCGACGACGGCCGCGAACAACGCGGCGCGCTGGAGGAGCAACGGTGAGGTCATAGGGGTGGGAAAGGGGCCGCGAGAGTGTAGCAGATGCCCCCGGGCGTGACTCCGCACATCTTGGCAACCAGTGGCGGGCGGCCGCGTTTCGCCCCGCGGGGGCGGCGTTTCGTCCCCAATCTCCTGCGACCGGAGGCGCACCAGGCGGCGCGAAGGGAAGTATTCCTTGGGGGCCAATGCCCCGGAGCTTGCTCCAGGGAGCCTTACTTTTCCCCGCCGGTGAGCTGGCGGGCGAGTTCGGCGGGGTCGCCGGTCGGCAGGCGGCAGACGAAATTCTCGCAGACGTAGGCGGTCGGGTCCGATGCGGACGGGAGCGCGCGGATGAACCCGATGTGGCGCTCGAGCCACGGCCGGTTGGCGCCGTTGACATGGAGCAGCACGCGGCGCGGCAGGTGACGCGACCACACTTCCGCGAGAAGGCGGCCGGTGCGCGGGTCGGCGGGTTCTCCCTGGATGATGATCTGCTGCGCGGGGGACGCGAGCCAGCCGAGGGCGGCCAGCATGACCGGGGCGGAGAAGGGCGCGTGTTCGAGCTGCGGCGCGAAGGCGCGGGCCGCGTGCTCCGCCGCCTGTCGCCAGGTGGCGTCGTGGAGGATCGCGGCGAGGCGGGCGAGGTTGCGGATCGAGATGGCGTTGGCCGACGGTTCGGCGCCGTCGTCGCCGGCCTTCAGGCGCAAGGGCACGCCGGGGTCGCCGGCGACGCTGTGGAAGTAACCGCCGGCCTCGTCGCGGAACAGCGCATCTTGGTGGCGCTGGAGTTCCACCGCCCAGTCCAGCCAGCGCACGTCGGCGTCGGCTTCGTGCAGGTCGAGCAGGCCCTGGATGAGAAACGCGTAGTCCTCCGGAAACGCGCGCGAGTCGCTCACGCCGGCGCGGTGGCTGTGCGCCAGCCGGCCGGTGGCGGGGTCGCGCAGCTGCCGGTGCAGGAAGGCGGCGGCGCGCGCGGCGGCGACGGCGTGGGCCGGTTCGCGGAGCGCCTGCGCGGCGCGGGCGAAGGCGGAGATCATGAGCCCGTTCCAGGACGTCACGATCTTGTCGTCGAGAGCGGGGCGGGGGCGCCGGTCGCGGGCCTCGCGCAGGCGCGCCGCCGCCGCCGCGAGGCGGGCGCCGGTTTCCTCCTCGCTCAGGCCGAAATGCGCGGCGCATTCGGCGATGCTGCGGGCGCGGTAAAGCACGTTCTTGCCGGCGAGACTTTCCCCGCCTGCCGGTCCGGTGTTGCCGCCCGGTTCGATCCCGAAGGCGTGGGCGGGCAGCGCGGCGGCCGTGCGGCCGAGCGCGCTTTCGAGCTCGGCGGCCGTCCACACGTAAAACGCGCCCTCGGCGTGGGCGGCGTCGGTGTGGGCCGCGGCGCTGTCCGCATCTTCCGCCGTGAGAAACGCGCCGCCGGGAGCGGTCAGCCGGTTTTGCACATAGGCGAGCGTGTCCTGCGCGGCGTCGCGCAGCGCGGAATCGCCCGAGAGCTGCCACGCGGTGAGCAGGGCGCCGGCCAGTTGGGCCTGGTCGGCCAGCATCTTCTCGAAGTGGGGCACACGCCATCCGGCGTCCACGGCGTAGCGGTGGAAGCCGCCGCCGAGCTGGTCGTGAATGCCGCCGGCCACGAGGGCGCGCAGGGTATGCAGCGCCGGCCGCAACGCGCGCTCGCGGGTCGCGGGGTCCCTGGCAACCGCGGCTGCATCGAGGAGGAACTCGAGCACGGCGGCGTTGGGGAATTTGGGTGCGTCTTCGAAGCCACCGTGCCGCGCGTCAAACGCGGCCTCGGCCGCCGCGAGGCCACGGTCGCGCAGCGGCGCGATGGCGGGCAGGGAGCCGGCCGGCAGCGTGCGGGTTTCCTCGACGAGGGCGGCGAAAATCCCCTCGGCCTGCGCGAGCACGGCAGCGCGGTCCTCCTGCCAGGCCTGTGCGAGGCGCGCGGCCAGGAGTTTGAGGCCGGGCCGGCCGGGGGCGCTTTCCGGCGGGAAATAGGTGCCGCCGAACACGGGCTTCAGGTCGGGCGTCAGCCACAGCGTCATCGGCCAGCCGCCGCCGCCGGTGGCCGCCTGCAGGCAGGTCATGTAGAGCCGGTCAACGTCGGGCCGCTCCTCGCGGTCCACCTTGATGCAGACGAAGGCGGCGTTGAGCGCGGCGGCGACCGCGGGATCGGCGAAGGACTCGCGCTCCATCACGTGGCACCAGTGGCAGGTCGAGTAACCGACGGAGAGGAAGATCAGCTTGTTTTCGGCGCGGGCGCGGGCGAAGGCCTCGGGACCCCACGGATACCAGTCCACGGGGTTGGTGGCGTGCTGCCGCAGGTAGGGGGAGGTTTCCCGGGCGAGCCGGTTGCCCGGCGCGCCGGCTTCCGCCGCGCGGCAAGCGACGGCGAGCAGCGCGAAGCAGAGCAGCAGCGGGAATCGGGGAGTCATCGGGGGAGGGCGACTTTTCTGCCCGTGCGCGGGGGAGGCAAGGGCGGGGGTGCGCAATCGCAAGATACGCCCAGCAGTCGGCAACGCGGGAACAGGACCGGGCGGCGCCTTTGGGACGAAACGCCTTCCATGCGGGGTGAACGGGTGGTGCTGCGCGGCCTTGGCCAAAAACCGTGGAGATGGCGGAGGCCGGTATGTGCGAGCATGGCCAGTCTGAAACGCCCCCGCCGGGAAAGAGCCTTTGCGCATCTGCCCGCGCGTCACCCTGGCGATGCCCGCGCGCACAAGCCCGGCTGGCCGCAACCCGCCCAGCCGTGGCATGGGCGAGGTCCGGTGCTTCGCAGGGGACGAGACGGACTCGGGACCGCGGCGGGAGACGCCGGGCAAAACCAGGGTTGCACCGGGGATGCGGCGATGCATTATGACACACGGTCACCCCACTGAGCGACCGGCGCTTGCCGGTCGCCCGGCAAAGTTTTTATCCCATCACAAGGGCCGCTTCTCCACGCAACCGCGCCGTGAGCGCTGGTTTCCGCAAAAATTTTTCCATGAAGATGACCACACCAGCCGGTGCCTCCCCGCCACAGGGCGGGCTCGGACGCCGTGGGGATCAGATCTTGGGCCGGTCCAGCAATGAGGTCGTGGCCGGCCGGCTGGGCTGGTCGGTGGCGCTGATCGGTGGCATGATCCTTTTCGGCTGGGTGGCGGACCTGCCGCTGCTCCGCAGCCTGCTCCCGGGCCAGGTCGAGGCCAAGGCCAACACCGCGCTCTGTTTCGTGCTGACCGGGGTGGCCTTGGGCTGGCAGATGCGCAGGCGGGGGCTGGTGTGGTCCAAGGGCGCTGCCGCCATCGCGGGCCTCCTCGCTCTGGCGACCCTGCTGCAATATCCGCTCGGCCAAAACTGGGGCATCGACGAACTGCTGTTCAAGGACGTGCCCGGCGCGGTGGACACGAGCCACCCCGGCCGCATGGCGCCGCCGACGGCGTTGAACTTCGTGCTGCTGGCGGCGGCATTGCTGCTGCCCCGCCGCTTCGCCGGCGTGACCGCCGTGCTTGCCCTGGCCGCCTGCGGGATCGCGATGCTGGCCTTTGGCGGCACACTCTACGACCTTCCCCGGCTGGTCCGGTTCGGTCCCCACACCGCGATGGCGGCGCCGACGGGCGGAGGGTTTCTGCTGCTCGGCCTCGGGGTGCTGCTGGCCGGCGGCACCCGGCTGGCGGCGTGGACGCAACGGTCGGCCCGGACCCTCGGGTTCATCTGCACCCTGCTGCTGCTGCTGCTGCTCGCCGGCGCCGTGGTGCGCAACGCCCTCCTGCTCGTGGAAAACAGCCGGCAGGTGGCCCGCACCCACGAGGCGCTCGACCGGCTCGCCGCCCTGCTCTCGGCGCTTCAGGACCTGGAAACGGGCACGCGGGGCTACCTGCTGACCGGCAATCCCGCCTTTCTGGAACCGGCGGAGCCGGCGCCAGCCGCCGCGCGCACCGCCTTGGAGGAACTGCGCGCGCTCGCGCCGGGCGATTCCACCAGCGCGGCGCGGCTCGACCGGCTGGAGCGGTTGAGCGGGGACAAGGTGGCCGTCAGCCGGCGGCAGGTGGCCCTGTATGGACAGGGAGCGGCCGATGACGCCAGGCGATCGGTGGCGGCCGGCGAGGGCAAACGCCTGATGGATGCGATTCGCGCGGAGGTCGCGGCGCTGCAGGCGGAGGAGCGCCGCCGGTTGCGCGAGCGGCAGACCCGCGTGGAAGACGGCACCACCAGGACCCTCCTGGCCCTCGGCGCCGGCCTGACCGCCAGCCTGGCGGTGCTCATCACCGTGTTTCTGCTGCTGCGCCGCGAAGTCGCCGCGCGCACGCGGCTCGCCGCCGAACTCCGCCAAAGCGAGGAGAGCCTGGCCGTCACGCTCAACTCCATCGGCGACGGCGTGCTGGCCACCGACACCGCCGGCCGGATCACGCTGCTCAACCCCGTGGCCGAGCGGCTCACCGGCTGGCCGCTGGCCGAGGCGCGCGGCCGTCCCGTGGTGGAGATCTTCCGCATCATCAACGAGGAGACGCGCGCCCCCGCGCCCATCCCCGTGGCCGAGGTGCTCGCCACCGGCGAGATCAAGGGCCTCGCCAACCACACGGCGCTCATCGCCCGCGACGGCAGCGAGCGCGCCATCGCCGACAGCGCGGCCCCGATCCGCGACGCCGAGGGGCGCGCGCTCGGCGTGGTGCTCGTGTTCCGCGACGTGACCGAGACCCGGAAGGCGCAGGCGCAGCTCGACCGGTTCTTCGAACTGTCGCTGGACTTTCTCTGCATCGCCGGCCAGGACGGCCGGTTCAAGCGCGCGAGTCCCGCGGTCACCGATATCCTGGGTTGGACCGTCGAGGAGTTTCTCGCGATGCCCTACATGGAACAAGTGCATCCCGAGGACCGGGCAGCCACCCAGCGCGAGGTCGAGCGGCAGATGAAGGAGGGAGAAAAGGTCTTCCACTTCGAGAACCGCTACCGGCACAAGGACGGCTCGTGGCGCGTGCTCTCGTGGCGGTCTGCGCCCTGGGGCGGGTTCATGTATGCGACTGCCCGCGATGTGACCGAGGCCCGGCAACAGGAGGCGCAGATCCGCGCACTGAACAAGGTGCTCCACCAGCATGCCGCCCAGCTCGAGCTGGCCAACAAGGAGCTGGAGGCCTTCTCCTACTCGGTCTCGCACGACCTGCGGGCGCCGCTGCGGCACGTGCTGGGCTACGTGGAGATGCTGAGTCGCGAGACCCAGGGGGCGCTGCCCGAAAAGGCGCAGCGCTACCTCCGCACGATCGCCGAGGCCGCCCGCGAGATGGGCGCGCTCATCGACGACCTGCTCGCCTTCTCGCGCATGGGCCGCGCGGAGATGCGCGAGACCGAGGTGGATCCCGGCCCGCTGGTCGAGGAGGTGCGCCGGGCGCTCGCCCCCGACATGACCGGGCGCGAAATCCGCTGGACCATCGCCCCCCTCCCGCGCGTGCGCGCCGATGCCGCCATGCTCCGGCAGGTGTTCGTCAATCTCCTTGGCAACGCCGTGAAATACACCCGCCGGCGGGACGTCGCCGAGATCACGGTCGGCTGCGCCGGCGAGGAGGAGGGGCGCGTCGTGTTTTGTGTGCGTGACAACGGCGCGGGCTTCGACATGAAATACGCCGACAAGCTTTTCGGCGTCTTCCAGCGGCTGCACCGCGCCGACGAGTTTGAGGGCACGGGCATCGGCCTGGCCAGCGTTCGCCGCATCATCAGCCGCCACGGCGGCCGCACCTGGGCCGAGGCCCGCGTCAACGAGGGCGCCACCTTCTATTTCACCCTCCAGGCCGCCCCGGCGACGCCCGCGCCCCCGTCATCCGCCCCCGCCCACCCATGAACCCCAAACACATCCTCCTCGTGGACGACAGCCCGCACGACACCGAAATGGCGCTCGATGCGCTCCGGCAATATCACCTCGCCAACGAGGTCGTCCCGTTGCGCGACGGGGCCGAGGCGCTCGACTACCTGCACCGCCGCGGGGATTTCGCCGGCCGGAACGGGGCCGAGCCGGCCGTGATCCTCCTCGACCTCAAGATGCCCAGGGTGGACGGGCTGGAGGTGCTCCGCGAGATCAAGGGCGACCCGCGGCTCAAGGTCATCCCGGTGGTGATGATGACCTCCTCCCGCGAGCAGTCGGACCTCATGCGCAGCTACCAGCTCGGGGCCAACGCCTACGTGGTGAAACCGCTGGATTTCCACGAGTTCGTCGAGGCCGTGAAGGTCGTGGGCGCCTTCTGGGCCGTGCTCAACGAGCCGCCTGCCGGCTCCCATCCGCCCTTCTGACCATCAAGAATTCCCGACCTCGACACCATGAAGATCCTGCACCTCGAAGACAATGCCCGCGACGCCGCCCTCGTGCGCGATCTGCTTTCCGTGGACTGGCCCGACTGCGTCATTGAGGTCATCGCCACCCGCGACGACTTCCTCGCCGCCCTCGCCGAGGGCGGTTACGACCTGATCATCTCCGACTACCAACTGCCCGGCTTCAACGGCCTGGAGGCGCTCCAGCTCGTGCGGGAGCGCGCCCCCGAAGTGCCGTTCGTCTTCTTCTCGGGCACGCTCGGCGAGGAGCGGGCCATCGAGGCCGTGCGCGCCGGCGCCGCCGACTACGTGGTCAAGGACCGCATGCAGCGCCTGCCGGTGGCCGTGCAGCGCGTGCTGCGGGAAAACCGCGAACAACTCGCCCTCCGCCGCGCCGAGGAGGCGCTCGCCCACGAGCAGTATCTCCTGCGCATGCTCATGGAGAACATGCCCGACCACGTGTATTTCAAGGACGCGCAGTCCCGCTACATCTCGGCCAGCCGCTCGCTGGCACGCCGCCACGGGCTCGAACCTGCCGGGCTCAAGGGCAAGACCGACTTCGAGCTGTTCGCAAAGGAGCACGCCCAACAGGTCTTCGCCGACGAGCAGCGCATCATGCTCACCGGCGAGCCCGTGGTGGACAAGGAGGAGAAGGAAACCTGGCGCGACGGCACGGTCACGTGGGTTTCCAGCACCAAGCTGCCGCTGCGCGACGCCTCCGGCCGCATCATCGGGACCTTCGGTGTGTCGCGCGACATCACCGAAAAGAAGAAGCTCGAGGAGCAGTTCCTCCGGGCCCAGCGCCTGGAAAGCCTGGGCATGCTGGCGGCCGGCATCGCGCACGACCTCAATAACATCCTGGCCCCCGTGCTCATGGGCGCGCCGCTCCTGCGCACCCGCGCCAGCCACCCCTCCGACCTGCGCGTGCTCAACACCATCGAGGCCAGCGCCGGCCGCGGCGCCGCGCTGGTGCGGCAGATCCTTTCCTTCGCGCACGGCGCGGGCGGCGACCAGGTCCTGATCCAGCCCAAGCACCTGCTGCGCGACATCACCGGCCTCATCGAGCAGACCTTCCCCAAGAACATCGTCCTGGAGGAGCGCATCCCCAACGACCTTTGGACCGTGCTGGGCAATCCCACGCAACTGCATCAGGTGCTGCTCAACCTGTGCGTGAACGCGCGCGACGCCCTGGCGCCCCGCGGCGGCACCTTGCGGCTCGCGGCCGCCAACCACCGGCTCGACGCGGCGGCGGCCCGGGCGGAGGGCGTCGGGACCAAGCCGGGCAGCTACGTCGTGTTCGAGGTCAGCGACACGGGCACGGGCATCCCGCCGGAAATGATCGAGCGCATCTGGGATCCGTTCTTCACGACCAAGGGCGAGGGCAAGGGCACGGGCCTCGGCCTGGCCACCGTGCGCGGCATCGTCGTGAACCATGAGGGCTTCGTGCAGGTCGAGTCCCGGGTCGGGGAGGGGACCACGTTTCGCGTCTTCCTGCCCGCGAGTGAGCAGGCGGCGGCAGGGCCGGCTGTGGTCACCGCGCCCTCCTTCGAGGTTCGCGGCCAGGGCGAGCTGGTGCTGGTGGTGGACGACGAGGAGAGCATCCGCGATCTGGCGAGCGCCGCGCTGAGCCGCTTCGGCTACCGGGTGCTTGCAGCCGCCAACGGCAACGAGGCCATGGCGCTCTACATGCCCCGCGCCGCCGAGATCGCCCTCGTGATCACCGATCTTGCCATGCCGGAGATGGACGGCCATGAACTTGCGCAGGCCCTCGCGCGGCTGAACCCCGGCGTGAAGATCCTGTTCATGAGCGGGGCCACCATCGGCGAAGAGCAAACCCTGCCGCCCGGTGCGCAGATTTTGATGAAACCCTTCGCGGTGGACAGCCTGACTGCGGCCGTGCACGGCGCGCTGGTCGGCCGGATTGCCTCCTGAGGATGGCCGGCGGAAAAGCGGGGCCCCGTGGGCCCTCCGGCACCGGCCGGGCGGCGCTGTTTCCGACCTTGACCGGGCGGTGCCGAGGCGCACGCTCCGCCATCCGCACTCCACTGCCTGGTGGTGTAATGGTAGCACAGGCGACTTTGACTCGCCTAGTCCTGGTTCGAATCCAGGCCGGGCAGCCATCTTGGATAAAACTACGAACCGTATCCGAGATCGGGAAAACTTTTCGGTAAGTGCAGGGAAATCCAACGAGATAGACCCGCCTAAAGTTTTCCCGGTTTTTCCAAGAGTTCTTGGTTTGTGTTCACCCGAAGGGTGGTTTTGTGGTGGCGGCGGGCTGATTCGGAAAACCGGGAAAACTTTTTTACGCGACTTCAGACCCTCCCTGGGTGCTGATTTCGACCCCAAATGGATTGCCGAGCTGTCAGTTTCGCCCGCCGGTTTGCTCCGGCCCCGGTTCAGGCTTAACTGCATGGAAACTGAGATCGGCCTCCGCCAGGCGCGAAAGACTCTCAATGACTTCTTCGTAATTGTCGCCAATGACTGACGGATGGGCGACCACGATTTCTTTCAAGCCGGAACGCTTCGCGTCACGACACATGCGGATGAAGTCCGCGAATTTCTGCTGGTAGTTGGGTGGAAGTGATCGCGCCATGCGTCACCAAATGCCCCGAAAGTAATGCAAGGGAAAGACTGTTCTTCTTCTCGGGTTCAGACCGCTAATGCTCGCTGAACCGGCATCCCCAACGCGTTGGCCAACCGTTCGATCTCGGCTGCTTCCGGTTCCGACACCTGCGAGCCGATGATGATGTCCATTCCTGTTGTGGCAGCCAGCGACCATGTGATCTTGTCCTGTTCCGGGCTCACTGGCACGCCGTCCGGACCGACGATGGCCTCGATCCGCAGTTCTGCTTCAGAGGCGAATTTCGCCAATTTGTGCGCGGTCGCGCCGGCGGAGGGCACCACGGGAATGGCCATTGTGCCATCGGTATAGACGGGTTCCTTGAGTTCCGCCGTGGCCCGGCCGCCGGGAATCTCCGGGATGGCGCGTGGCTTAGGGGGAAACTCAGCTCCCGGGAACCATTCATAGCCGAGCATCCGCTTGAGCTGAAGCTCGGAGGTGCGGAGTTCGCAGCGGGCGCCGTGTTCGCCGTAGGTGTCGCGCATATGTCCGGCTGTGTCGCAGGTCCAACACATCACGAAGGTTCGCTCGCGCAGGCCCGCAACTGCTTGAGCCTGGCTCTTCAGAAAGGCAGGCGACAAGCCGAGGGAAAGTTCGAGGGCTCCGAGATGCGGTTGGTCGAAACATCCCTGCGGCAGGATTCCGTCTGCCGGATCGCTCTGGATGTCCTGCCGTGTAAGGCAAAACGCGCGGTGGCACAGGAGTGAGATCAGATATGCTGGCTTGATAAAATGACTCAACATCAGGGAACCGTCCGGATGATAGAGCCCGCCAGTGCTCATGGTGTCACACCTGCTCGAAGCCGCAGGTCGGCTGGGCAACTTGGATGGGGAACCCAACTGGACACAACTCGCCGCTGGGGAGGCCATAGGCGTTATTCATCATGTGGAGAGCGAACCGAAAGTTTGTCGGAAAGGTCCCTCCATTTGGGTTGGTCTGAAACGCCCATTGCCCACCGTTATTCACCAATGTATCCAGAATGAAACGGGCGTTGGCGCAGAACAGATCTGCCACGAGTCCCGCCCGCACCAACTTCGGTCCGGGGTCCGCGCCCACGAACACGCGCGGCTCGGCAAATCCGTCGGTCTTGTATTCCAGAATCTCGGAATACCAATAAAGGTTCTTCGCAGCGTTGAGCTTTTGGACGATAAAATCTTCCGCGTTCTTCCGAGCGAGAAAACGCAATCTCATGCTCAGGTGCTGCTTCTTGCCGTCAATATCCAGCCAGAAATCCGCCGGCATTTCTTCGATCTTGGTGTCGGCATCGTCGACACCCTTCACCATCGGGCCGTAGCGGGAGAAGTAAAACGGCGTGGCGGAAAGGGAGCGCTGGAGCGGCTGGGCGAGATAACCGAGGAGATTGACGTAACCCTCGCCCTTCCGGTTGTCCTTGATGAAGATTCGCACCTGCCGCCACGGATAAGCGGCTAGGTTGCGGGACGGCAGCGTGCGTTTCCGAGGCATGAGAGCGAAGATGCCGATCAAAGGCCAGGCGCACCATGATACTTCTTGAACCGGCGCCGGAATGCCTCCAGCCCACCTTCCAAGGCCATCAGCACCTTGCGGTGGGCGACGTTCTCGATGGTGAGCGGTGCGGAGCGCGTGGCGCCCGCCGCCTCAATCGACATAAAGTGAATCAGCTCGGCGTCACCGTTGACGACGAAGTTGGCGTTGTGGGTGGCGAAGATGAGCTGCCGTTCCAGCTTCTTGCGCTTGACCAAATCGACCAGGAAATTGGCGACGAGCGAAGAGTCGAGGTGCGCTTCCGGCTCGTCAATGATGAGCGGAGTATTGCCGATCGAGATAAGCAGCACGAGGACGGCGGTGCAGCGCTGGCCGAAAGAGCACTGCGCGAACGGCCGGCCGTCGTAGAAGACCTCGATGCGGCGGAAGGTGCGGGCATCGAGGGTCGCGACCTTGAAGGCATTTTGGAGAAGCCGCAGCGCCCGCTTCGATGAGAAAATCCGGAAGAGCAGTTCCCCCGTCTTGTTGCCGGCCCGCTCGAAAGCCTCGAGGAATGCGGCATCCGGCGGACTGAACTCGAAGGGGATGGTGCGGAGAATCTCCTGCAGGTGATCCTTGCGCGGGGCTCCGGCGGCCGGATCTTGTTCCTTGATGAGGGCAAGGGTCTTTTCGGTGAGCCAGGCAAGTGCGACATTCTGGTCGAAGACGTATTGCAGCCGGATCGTCTTCACTTCGCTGCTGACGTTTTCCAAGGTCCGGTTGATCGCGCCCAGGCAGTTGCCCAGCGCAGTCTCGTAAGCGGCGCGCGGCGCCTCGGTGGCGTTGGTCTGGCTGATGCGTTCGAGGGTGGCATCGCGCTTCTGGGTCAACTGCGGGACGGAAACCTCCAACTGCGCGATCTTCTTCGTCGCGGCCTCGATGTCCTGCAAGTTCTCGGGGGAGAGCTTCTGTTCCTTGAGGAAGGCGCCGATCTTTTCTTTGAGCACCGCCTCCTCTCGCGCGATGACCACCTCGCGTTGGGCAACCTCCTCAAACTTGGCATCGATGAGTTTCTGGTGAAGTTGGGAAAGTTCGGTGTAGGCGGCGACCACGGCGTCAGTGACCGGATTCTTGGCCAGCAAGTCGCCAGACGGACGGATGGCCATGATTTCCGCAAGGCCGTCCACCAGCACCTTGAGGTGCTTGCGAGCGTCGGTAATGCCCGCGCCCTCCTTCGCCAGTTCGTTGGCGGCCATAGAAAGCTCCTGATACGCCGGGTCCGCAACAGATTGGACGATCTTCTGATTGTGCTTGAGGTCCGCGTCGGCCTTAGCGGCAGTCTGCTGCTCGGTGTAGAACTGTCGAAACAGGGTCTCGCGCTCGTTGAGGATGCCGACATTGCGCACCAGTTCATCCTCGGCGGCCTTCAGCTCCGCCGCACCGTCAACTTTGGCCAGCCGGCGAATCACCGCTTCGGTGAAGCCGCCCGTCGGGGACGCGTAGTTTTCAACCTCGTTCTGGCTGATGAATTCGACGCTTTCCGGTGCCGCCGCGCAGTCGACTGACAAAAAATCGGCAAGGGTCTTGGTGCCGCACGGCAGCGAGTGCTTGTCGAACAGGGGACTGCGGCCGTGCAAGGCGACGGCGAGGAGGTTGAGCAGTGTGCTCTTGCCCGAACCGCGTCCTCCGATGAGGCAGGTGAAGGAGGGATGAAACTCGAACTGATGGTTCCCTCGGAAGCAGAACGGCGCGCCCTGCCAGGCGATGTCCGCTGGCAGCGCGACGTTCATCCGCACAATGTGGTGCAGAGGGGCCAACGGCTGGTCCGTCCCGAGGCTCACCCGCCCGTCATAGTCGTAGTAAGCCTGCTTGAGGGACTCGAAGCAGATTTCACCCTTGATCCAGGTGAAGCACTTGCCGAGGCGGTTGTGTTCGGCGGAATCGGCCAAAAAGTGCGCATCGCTGCAGTCGAGGAGCCGACCGTTGACGTTCTGCTCGGCGAGTGCCTTCCGGCTCCTCCCGCAGGCGGCGACATCCTTCGCCGAGGTGAAGACGAAGGCCGCCTCGTTAATCAGGGTCACCTTGTTGGCCATGCCGGACTGCGACCAGCGCAGCAGGTCCCACTCGACCTTGCCGACGGCGGTGAGCGTCTTCCCGCGGAAGTCGGGGCGCTTGAGGATTTCGCGGATCTTCTCGTGCGAGATGCAGACGCTGTTGAAGCCGATCTCCAAGTCGGAGAGATTCTGCACACCCGCCTGTTTGTCCGCCGGGGTGCGCTCTCGGACCAGCTTGCCGAGCTGGGCAAGGCTCGCGGGATTGGGAATCGCCTGCCATTCGGAGTCCCGCACGACCGCATCGTAGTCGTTGCTGATCGAATAGGTCTGCACCAAGGATGGCATGAACTGATTGTCGATCAGCTCGGGAGTGATCTCGTCCGAGAAAATGATATGGAAGTTGACCTTCTTCAGCGCCGATTCGCTGCCGCAAAAGGTGTCGAGCCGTAGCTCGATCACAGGCAGGAGCAATTCGATATTTGGCAGGTTGCCCTTCTGCTTCTCGGCGAGCACCCGCTTGTATCCGCTGATAAAGAGATAGTCGTTGATTCCGACCACCTTGATGTCGGGTGGCAGTGCCCGCAACTCGTCAAAGAATCGTGTCCACGGGTCCGGGCCGGGATAGTTGTGCACCAACGAGTCCGGGGTGTGGACGTGCAGATCCCAGCGGTGCCAATTTGATCCCAACGGATGGGGCATCAGGGAGAGGTAGTGGCGACGGACTCACGAGGCAATCCCAACTACCCGACTGCGAAATGGCGGAGCGAGCACCGGGACGGGAGTGGGCCGGTTGCGGTCGCCGGAGGCGACGGCCCCGACCGCCCGGCGCACAGCGGGAGGTTCCCCTCTCCTTGAGGAGAGGGGGAAGGGGCGAGAGGTGAAGAGAAGCCCGTCCGGCGAGCGGCCAGGACCGGAAGCCGGTCCGAGGCAAGGCCGCGAGTCTGGCACCGGACACCCGCCCCCACCGAACACCACCCCTTCAACAGCCTCCGAAAATTGCCGCCCGTTCAGCCGAGCCACGAAAAACACGGTCAGCCCTCATCAAACTGGCACCGCGCGATATTCGAGCGGGAAAGCCTCCTGGAGCCGGGCGAGATACCGGGATTCAACGGCTCCTAACTTGTTCCGCCCGACAATCACCAAACGCACTGACAATTCATAAGTCCGCAAGGGATGAAATGCATATTCGAGCAACTGCCCCAAGGCTTGTCGAATGACGGTCATCGGAGCCACATCTGATTTGATCTCAAAGAGAATGGTTTCGTCGTTGGTGTGAACCGCGACGTCCACAAAATCCTTTTCAACGTCGATTCGTGAACCGGGAAACTCTCTCCGGAGTTTTTTGACCAACTCGAACTGCATCTTCTCGTGGATCGGGTCCACCTGCACCGGACCACTGCCGTGCCTCTGGAACGTGCCACCCGGCTTCCACTTTGATCGGCCACGCCGGCCACGAAGTCCCTTGGGAATATTTGGTTCTTCAGAATCAAAGTCATACGGCTTGTAGCGATGCCGATTTATGATCCAGCGGTCTTTTCCGAGGTCTTTTTTCTTCGGAAATATCTCCATGCTCTCCGCCCGGAATCGCACATTGAGGACGTTCGGCGCCCATTGAGAGGATTTCAAAACCTTCGCGTTCCCGCCGACCTTACGGACCTCTTTACGCATGATATCGAACCATCCGTTGCGTTGGAATGCGGCCAGTGCCGCCTTGGCGTCCGTCTGGGCCAGGACTTCCAAGCCGTGGATGCGTCCGATGCCCAATCGGCGTTTCTTCGGGTCGATGGCATACAGCGTCAGGTTAATGGCCTTGTTGCGCCATTTCCGTCCCCGCTGGTTGAATGCCTGGATAAAGGCATAGCGCCAGCCGTCGAGCAGCCATTCAGACCGGAACAGCCAATCTTCATAGCCAAATCCGTTGATGTGGTTGAAGGTGTCGGGAGCCTCGTATTTTTTCGCGTCCCCGGTCGGCCGGCGCCACCCCGAGGAGTTGAAGGATATGCGGGCGAGTTTGGCAACTTGTGCCGAGACAGTAAGGGGCACGCTGCCGCCGCCAGTTTGCGCCAGCAGTTCGTCAATTCGCTTTTTTTCGTGGGCGAGCAGCGGGAAATTGGAGCCTCGCGCCGCGCGCATGATCGAGATTTTCCGGAGAATGGAATCCCGCGCAACCTGAGCGCGTGACAATATCTGTTCCGGTTCGAGATACGTTTCCTCAATGGTCACTCGAACCCGCAATTCAGGTCCTGCCCGGTGGGACTCATAAGGTCTTTCCGAGTCAAACGGCTCCATTAATTTCGGGTCGGACTCGATTCTCCCGCGAGCAATGATTCCAGCGTCACGGCGCGCCTTTCCGGCCGAACGCCACACATACATCAAATCTCCCTGCTTGATTTCGTCCTTATGCTGACCGACATACCATGTGGAGAGTGCGTCTCGAAATGCGTGAAGGTAGCGTTCCAGCGAGTGCGATGCTGGAAAATTATCCGGATTGGCCTGAAACAACCACACCATGTTATCCGTATTGTTTGAGGTGTGCATGAGGTATTACGCGCGGGACGCGCAGGGACACGCTGCTTGCGGAGCCCGCGCACTTTCATCAGCATGAGGGTCCCTCCATGAAATGCCAAGCGCCCAAGCGTTTATCCATGTTCGCTAGCCCAACGGGATGGGCGTCTGCGGCAATGCGACGACGGCATTCGTGCTCGGTGAGGTAATCCCTATGGACTTAGTTCAGTGGCTCCACCCCGAAAACCTGAAAGCGTTGCCAGACGCCGATCGTGCGCGAGCGCTGGTATCCGTGGTCCGCGGCCATTCGGGCAAGCCGCGTCCATATAGTATTCCTTTCACCTACACGATGACGGTGGACGGGCGATTGGCTTGGTGGGCTCTCATCGACTTCGATCAGCTCTACATAAAGAACGGCTATAATGGGCCTCAGCTTCTTGCTAGGTATTGCGAAGGACTGCGTCGGGTAGCCGAGGGAAAATCCCAATATAACGACTCGGACCGCGACAACGCAACTTGGCGCGCAGTTTTCGCATCCTGCTACCAGCCGGGTGACAAATACTATGCTGAACCGCCTGCCGATATGCAGTCGCGACGGGAGGAATTTACCCGCAAGACCCTGGTCGAACTGGCGGACTCCGACCCACGAGAATTTCATGCTTACGAGATTCAAACCGTGACGGCGGCAAACAGCTATCGTTCAGATATGCGCTCGGAATTCCGGTTGATCTCCCGACCGAGCGCTTCGCATCGCTGGATGTTTTGGACGCACGCTCCCGCCCGCATTTCACATGATCCGGCTGAACTCCACTACTGGTTCACCAGACATGTCGCGCAATTGCGCGGGCCGCGGCGCCCCAAATGGACGACCGCGCAGCGCGACCGTTGGCTCGAACACGTGCATTCCGAACTCGCGGGGAAAACAACGGCAGAGTCCAAGCTCGATGCCTTGGCGGCTGCTCCGGAAGAGAAGCCCGACGTTGGTTTGATACTTGGCGGGGAAGATGTTGCCGGCGGAGTCCGCCGGTGGGTTATCCCACGCACAGCCTTTACTGAAGCGCATTGGCACGGGGCGAACCTTCGGCTGGAGTTCACTGACGCGGACGACTCGATGCAGAAGGAGGCGACGCTCCTATTTCATTCCGTGACGGCGGCTCGCGAGACAATTCGTGAAATTCTCAGCGGCGAACGCCGCCGGCTGGGTGTCGGGACCAGACTGCGGGGCATCATTGGCATACCGGCCGACGACGAGTTTCTCGTGACAGTCGGCTTGTCGCCGGAGGAAGAGGACGAACACGCGAACACTTTTGTATCTCGACACGGTGCCGGCACGTATCGGCAACGGAGTGGGCTGCTGTTTCAAATCATAGCGCCCTATAGCCCCAAAGAGAAAACCTGATTGGACGACTGCTGCGTGACCGTCCCTCGATGGTTTGCCTACTTTGTTTCACCGCAATTGCATCCAAAACAACCTCGTGCGCAGCGATACACAGTCTAGCATGAATGACTCGAAACCATTCTATGTATTCATTGCTGGTCAGTCATCTCGCTGAGGAGCAATCCGCTGGCACGTTCGACCTGGAACGGCCGCGGTTTCTCGAATATACGGACGATACAATCAGGCTTCCGCTCCGGGGCCTTTCCAAGGAGGCGGTTGAATGCCTGTGTTCGTGGCCCTGCCTGTTGATGCAGGAAGGCCGGACGAAGGAAATCGCCCGAGTGGTTGAAATCAGCGGAATTACGACCACGACCAAGGATGTCATAGCCACAATACGCGGGCTGCCGAAGCCGCTGGAGATGACCAACGATGCGTTGCTGAAACTCAGGACTGAACTCGACATCGAGCAATTCGAGTTCACGCGCAACCATTGGGCGGTGAAGGACAGGGATTTGTTCGCCGTGCTGAAAAAGGCCGATTTGCCGGTTCCGGCCTCCCTGTGGGAGCGGTTCACGCCGAAGCCATTACCGGTCGCTTCCCGCAGTGAATTGATCGCGGCGCGTGATGCGCTTGCGGCGCTGGGCCACGCCGAGATCGACGATCTGCTTCTTGAGGCCGGCATTGCGAAGTTGAGCGCCGGCCGTGAACTCGGCGGACGCCGTGCCCGCGCGGATGCGATTCTCCGATTTGCATTGGAGAATCCGGAAGCGGTTACGGCGGAGAATTCGCTCTTGTCGCACTTTTTGCTGCGGCGGTTCTTGGTTTACGCAAAGGTTGATGACCAAAGCGGTGCACCTGATGAGGAATTACCCGCGGGCGTGACTGAACCGGGCAACCGTTCCCAAATCGGGTCTTCGTGGTTCATGGTCGGAACGAAGCTGCGCGCAATGACGTGGTGGCATTTCTCGATTCAGTTGGACTGGAGGGAATCGTGCTCCATGAGCAAGCCAGTATGGGCCGGCACCTACTCACCAAGTTCATCGACAATGCAAAATTGGTGACATTCGCAGTCGTGTTGATGACCGACGATGATGTGGGCAGTGCGAAAGGCGGCACACCGGCGCCGCGAGCACGGCAGAACGTGGTGCTTGAGCTAGGCTATTTCCTCGCCTACCTTGGGCAGGCAAAGGTCTGTGCGCTCATTTCACCCGGACTTGAAGCGCCGTCCGACTTTGATGGGATCGTTTATATCAAGATGGCGGCGGATCAGAAGTGGAAGAAGGAACTGTTCCGGGAGCTTAAGGCCGCGAAAATGCCGGTCGTTGTGAGCTGAGGAACTCAGGGTATCGACCCTTCTTCACTGCGGAGCGGGCGGCATAAGCGGCTGCCAAAAGCTTGCAGCGCCAATGGCAAGTTAACACGATATGGTCGCGAATCCGGGCCAGGTTCGCAACCATTGCCTTTCCTCCATCGTGTGTGCGAGCATTTGCCGCACGACCTCAATTATATTGCCCGTCTATGAGCGCCCCGGATTACCAGGTGTTTGCCCATCTCCAAGCGGAGAAGGCCGACCTCTATCGACGCGTGCTGAAGGTGTTCGTCAGTGAACGGGACCGTTTTGTTATCTCGCTGCGTCGGTCGGAGATCCATGCCATCATTGTTGCTGCTGGGGAGACACCACCCGTTGAGGGTGAAATTGATCAGGCGCTACAGCAGTTGAATTCTTGGGGAAATCTCGACGACACGCCCGATAATGCCGATCCGGCCACCATTGAGGAGTTCTATCAGCGGCGCCGCCTCTACCAACTGAGCGCGGCGGGCGAGGCAGCCGAGCGGGCACTCGGTGTCTTCGACGAATACCTTCATCGCCCGGGCGAATTGCAGTCAACGACCTTGCGGGAAATCGCCGAGTTGCTCGATGCCATCATGCCACGGCTCGCCGACCGGCCGCTGGACGATAGCAAACTGCATCATTTACTGAGCAGTTTGGTGACGCGTTTCGAGGAGCTGACCACCCGCGCCCAATCGTTCATGCGCGGGCTGCAAAGCACGGTGGAACTGCATGGCATTAGTGTGGAGGCGTTCATGGCCTACAAGGGGAGGCTGATCGACTACTTGGAGAAATTCATCGGCGAACTGGTGGTGGCGACCAGCCGCATAGCCGATGCCCTGAACCAGTTGCAGGAGGTCGGCATCGAAGAGGCCTTCCAGGCCGCAGCGCGGCGGGAACTGGCTGACGTGCTGGATCCACAACCGGATGCCGAGACGAAGGCGATTGCGCGCTGGCGCGACAAGTGGCTGGGGCTCAGGCGCTGGTTCGTTGCGGACGAGAATCCTTCGCAGGCGGAACTGCTGCGTGCCCGCGCTCGCTCGGCCATACCGGCGCTGCTCACGGCGGTCAGCCAGATCAACGACCGCCGGGCCAGCCGGGCGGACCGGGCTGCCGACTTTACCACTCTGGCCCGTTGGTTCGCTCAAGCACCGACCGAAGCCGATTGTCGGCGACTTTGGCGGACAGCATTTGCGCTGACTCCATCCCGCCATCTGCGGATTAATTCGGAGACACTGACCGAACGCGCCGTTCGCGGCGAAACGGCTCAAACCAGTTGGCTCTCCGGTGCTCCAATCTGGCTGTCGCCCCGGCTGAGGCAGACCGGCCGGAACAGTGTGCGGGGGCCGGCAAACCGGACCATTGATCGGGCGCAAGAGAAAGCCCGGTTGAAGGCGCTGGCTCGTGAGCAGGCTGCACAAATCGAAAAAGCGCGACAGTGGCTGCTCTCAGCCGGCCGGTGGCGCCTAGGATCGGTGGGCGAATTGGACGAACGTTCCTTCCATCTCTTCCTCGAATTGCTAGGCCATGCTCTGGCCCATCGGCGGGACAAGCACGGTCGCATCGAAGTCGATTCCGGCGACGGCACGTTGCGCGTCATTTTGGAGCCAATCGACGGAGCCGATCAGATTGCCCTGCCGACCGCACACGGCAATTTCCGCGGCCGGGATCATTGGATCACCATCAATTCCAATCTGTAATGGTATCCAACGCACATTTACGAAACCCGGCCACAACGGCACCGTTGTCGCGCCGTGCCGCCAAGCGGGCCAGGCTCGCGCGGCTCCGGGAGGAAGCGGAACCGGTTGTCGCCGAGGAGCGCCGGACTGCGTTGCGGGCGCTGCTACAACATCCATTGCTGGTCCCGGACGGATTGACGGCAGTGGCTTTCGCATTGGTGCGAAAGCACCGGTCCTGGTTGACGGATTGGTTCGCTCACCATGCAGACTGGAGCTTGGTGGCGACGGCCGAGGCGGTGCGCCTGCGCAAGCATCCTCCTGATAACGCCGATGGCACCCGTGGCGCAGTCGATCAGCGAAGTGAGGAACTCTTCACCCGCACCCGGTATGTCCTGCTTTGCCTCGCTTTGGCCGCGCTGGAGCGCGGCGACCGCCATGTCACGTTGGCCCGCCTTTCTGAAGCCATCACCCTGGGGCTTGCATCGGACGCTGTCCTCGGTGCCGCAGGCATTCACTGGACGCTTGATCAGCAGTCCGGTCGTCGCGATCTCGTGCATGTGCTGCGCTGGCTCGTAGAGTCAGGTGTGCTCAGACGTGTGCAGGGCGATGAGGAACGGCTGATGCAGGACCGGCAAACCGATGTGCTCTATTATGTGAGCCGTCCGGTGCTGACGTTATTGTTGGCGGCGCAGCGCAGCCCGTCCTTGCAGGAGGGCGCTGATTTTCCCGCCCTACTGGAAGCACTCGCCGCGAGCCTGCGTCCGGACACGCCCGACGCCCGGAATCGGGCGATGCGCACTTTTCTCGTGCGGCGTCTGCTCGATGACCCGGTGCTCTATTACGACTCGCTCGACGGAGAGCAGCGGGAGTATCTTGACCGCCAGCGCGGGTCGCTGCTGACCGAATTGGCCGAGGCGACCGGTTTGCACCCCGAGGTCCGGGCCGAAGGTCTTGCGTTGACCGATCTCGAGGGCGATTGCACGGATTTCGGGCTGCCGGATGAGGGCACCGAGGGCCATTTGACGCTCCTGCTGGCGGCATGGCTGGCTGACCGTCTGCGTGACGGGGACGGCTCCGCGGTGAGCATGGACATGATGTGTGAGCGAACCAGTCAGCTGATTGAAGAGCATCGCCATCACTGGCGGCGTGAGGTCAACGAGAAGGGCGCGGCAAACTGGCTGACTGAACGGGTGGTAACGCTGCTGGCGGGCCTCGATCTCGTGACCCGGAATGGCGATCTTCTGACGCCACGCCCGGCCATCGGACGGTTCGCGGTCCGGACTGCCCAAGAGACTCCTGCCCGACTGATCGCGTCATGAAGCGCACCACCGAGTTAATCCTGCCCGAGCCGAAACGGTCCGACCGCTGGCAGCCGCTGCGCAGTGGTGTATTGAATCTCTACAAATACGACTACGAGGAGTTTCATTACGAGGACGGCCGTTTGTTGCTGCGTGGCAACAACGGCAGTGGCAAGTCGCGGGTGTTGGCCATGCAGCTTCCTTTTCTCTTGGACGGCGAAGTGTCGCCCGCCCGGGTAGAGCCGGATGGAGATTCGGCAAAGCGGATCGAATGGAACCTGCTGATGGGGAAGCACGCCGAGCGCACCGGTTACTCCTGGATCGAATTCGCCCGGCGGGATGAGGCGGGAACCTGCCATTATCTGACGTTGGGGTGCGGAATGAAGGCGGTATCCGGCCACACTGGGCTGCACAGCCGTTGGTTCTTTGTCACGCCGCAGCGGGTCGGTCGCGACCTCTTCCTGCAAAACTCCCGCACTCCGCTTAGCCGTGATCGGCTGATCAGCGCCCTTGGCACCCACGGCCAGAGCTATACCAAGACGGAGGAATACAAACGGGCGGTGGACCAGGCATTGTTCGGGCTGGGACCGCGTTACGGCCCGTTGATTGAACTGCTGCTCCGGCTGCGCCGACCGCAGCTTTCCCGAAAGCTTGAGGAGGAGGAGCTTTCCGCTGCACTGAGCGATGCGCTGCCGACACTGTCAGCCTCGATCATCGACGAGGTGGCAGAATCATTCCGCAGCCTCCAGACCGATCGCGAAACCCTGGCGGAGTTCAAATCCGCCCGCGAAGGGGTGAAGGCATTTCTCGATGAATACACCGGGTATATCCGGATCGTGGTGCGGCGGCGCGCTGCCGCGGTGCGCAGCCACCATGCGGCTTATGAGGGGGCGCAGCGCGACGTGCGGGATGCCGAAGCGCGGATGACGGCCGAAGAAGAGGCGTTGGATCAGTTGGAGGAGCAATTCGGGCAACTGGAAACGGCGCTGGCCGGGGCCGAGGCGACAGAACGCACCCTTCGCGAAAGCCCAGAGATGAAGACGGCGCAGGATCTGCAGCAGGCCGAGATGGCGGCCAATCAGCTTGCCAAGGCACTGGAGGCCGCGACACAGGACGAATCCAGGGCTCAAGCCAATTACGAGCAGGCGAACCAACGAAACGAGACATCGTCGGCCGAGGCGACCAAGGTGAAGGTGAAGCTTGCCGACGCCGTGCGTCTGGCCGAAGTCGCGGCAGAGCCGGCCGGGCTCACGGTCCTGCATCGGCAGCATCTCCAGTTCGATTCGCTTCTGGCAACAGATGGCGCGGTCGTTAACTCCGCCGAGTCGGCGATCAAGAGCGCCTTGGGCAAACGGAAAAGCGCGATTGCTGCGCTGCAAAAACGGGAGGCGGCGGTCATTGCAGCCGAAGCCGCCCACGCGAAAGCTGAAGCATCACGCCAGCAGGCGGAGAGCGACGCGAGTGCTGCCCGTGAGTCCGAGAAGGACGCCCGAACGGCCCTCAATTCTTGCGGCAGCGACTTTCTCGTTCGCTATGATGCGTGGCGACGGGATTCAAAATTGGTGCGCAGCCCAGACGGCGAGACTCTGGAGGAGGCTTTCCGGGCCTGGACGGAAACACGTTCGGGCGAGAGCCCCGCCCAGAGCGCAATCTCAGGCGCCTACCATGCTCTCCTGAAGGAATTCGCCAGGCAGGAAGCGGACCTCAAAGGGCAACTTGCGCTCGTCCAGGAAGAGCAGCCTGACGTGGAAGCCTCCATTAAGCGGCTGGAATTGGGCATGGCGCCCCGTCCCGTCCCGCCGCCGACCCGCCGGGCAGACCGGGTAGGCCGCGCTGGCGCGCCGCTTTGGCAGGTGTGCGATTTCCGACCGGATTTGCCGGTTGCTGACCGGGCCGGCATTGAGGCGGCACTCGAAGGCGCCGGATTGCTGGATGCCTGGCTTCTCCCTGATGGACGGATTCTAAAGAGCGAGGAAGATGCTTTCATTGTGATCGACCCGCCTCCACCCAAGCCCGGGCGGTCAAATCTGGCGGAAATTCTTACCGTCACGATTGATTCCGGTGATGCCGGCTCCCGGGCGCTCGATGAAAAGGCGGTGACGTCTGCGCTCAAACAAATCGGGTGGGGCCGCGACAGTGGAAGCGTTTGGATTGAGGCGGACGGCAATTGGCGCAACGGTGCGCTTACGGGCCGTTGGACGAAGCCTGCGGCGGAATTCATCGGTGCGGCGAGCCGGGCGGCGGCCATTCGGAAGCGTATGGCGGAATTGCGCCAACGGCAGGAAGAATTGCAACAGACGCGCCGCACCATCGAGGACGGGCTTGCCCGCGTTGAAACGGAAAGGAAAGCGGCAGAATCGGAAATGGCACTGGCCCCGAGTGACGAGGATATTTTGCGCGCGGGCTTCGTCCTCGAAGCCGCGGCAAAAGCCGTGCTCGACTCTCACTTGACCTGTCAGCGTTGCACGGAAGCAGCGGAGGCCCGGAAAAAAGCCGCTGACGAGGCCGTCCATCAACGCGACACGGATGCCGCGGATTTGGGCCTTGTGCAGTGGATTGGCCACCTTGATGAGTTGCTGCGGGCGGGGTCGGATTATGAAGCCTTGATTGCCAGCGTTTGGCCCACTGCAAGGCATCTGTTGTCCGCCCTCGGCCAAGCCGCAACGAATGCTGCCTTGTTACAGGAAGCCAGGGAAAATCTAAGCGAATACCGTCGTCGTCGCCAAAGTTCTTCCGGAGCGAGCGAGGCGGCGCACCAGAGGTTCGTCACGCTCCAAGCCTCACACGGCCAGACAACCCGAAAGGTGTTGGAAGATTTGGCCAACGCCACGGCCAAAGTCGGGCAGATTAAGAAAACGATGGGTATCAATCGCAACGACAAGGTCACGCATACCAGTGATCATACCCAGGCCAAAAGCGACCGAACCCACGCTGAGGAGCAACGCAAGGTCCAGGAGGGCGCCCGCAGTATCGCCATCGTCGCGCTGCAGCGCGTGGCCGAAAAACGACTGCTGACCGAAGCACATGGCGAGCTGAAGGACGTGGCTTTATCAGGCTGGAGTGTGGCCCAGGCAGTGGAAATTGCTCGTCGGATCGAGCCACTACTGGCGGCGACGGTCTCGGATGAGGCCGCGTGGCAGAAACGCCAGGAGTCGATTCTGGGCTTTATCCAGGAGTTGCGTGACCAATTGGTGCCGCACGGGCACACGCCCGAGACGCATCAACTCGATGACATTGTGCTCGTGCAGTGTGTTTTTCAGGGAAAACGGCTCACGATGACCGAGCTGCTCGCGGCGTTCGGCGGCGAATTGGAGGAACGCGAAAAACTGTTGGAGGCCAGAGAACGAGAGATCATCGAAAACCATCTGCTAGCGGAAGCAGCAGTCGAACTCCAGAAACTGATCCGTGCCGCAGACGCCTGGCGGTCGGACGCCAATGCGGAACTCGACGCGCGGCCCACCAGTTCCGGCGTCAAATTCCGGTTTCAATGGGAGGCGGATGCCGCGACCCGTTTTACCGAAGTGCGCCCAATCCTGCTGCGCAAAGGTGAACTTTGGACTGCATCGGATCGCGCCGCTTTGGCCCGGTTTTTGCAAGATCGCATCGCCGCAGAGCAAAATGCCGAGGAAGGGGCATCCTGGCGCGATGCCCTTGCCCGAGCACTTGACTACCGCCGTTGGCACCGGTTCGTCGTTGAGCGGCAACAGGACGGCAAATGGAAGAGCTTGAACCGGCAGACGTATGGCACGGGATCGACGGGTGAAAAAGCACTGGCTCTGACGTTGCCGCGGTTTGCTGCCGCCGCCGCCCATTACCGGAGCGCCGTGCGCACAGCCCCGCGACTTGTGATGTTGGACGAGGCGTTCGCGGGCATTGATCCGACCATGCGAGCCCAATGCATGGGCGTGCTGACCGAATTCGACCTCGATGTGGTCATGACGAGCGAACTCGAATGGGGCTGCTACGCAACCGTCCCAGGCCTGGCGATCTACCATCTTACCACGCTGCCAGGCGTCGATGCCGTCGCCGCCACGCGCTGGGTTTGGAATGGCCGTGAACGGAAACAAATCGACCCCACGCTGCCACCGGCGGAGATAGCGGGGACCAACGGTGACCACCCTGATGAAACCACCGCCGATTGACCTGCCACGACTCAAGCGGACGCTGGGATCGTCCGATCTCTCACGATTCGTAGATGCCCTCAGAAAGCGCGTAGAGCTTGGCCGCCCGTTGACGGGCCGGCTGACGCTGGCGAACGTTTCCGCGGCGGAGCGCCAGGCGATGGATGATCTCATTGGCCGTCCGGCCGCACCCGGGAATTCCCTGCTCATTTCGTTGGACGAGCTGGCCCATACCTTAAGCGAGTCAGGAATCTGCCCGGACCTACGTAGCGCGGTGGAGGCCTTGTGCGGTCCGCTGGTCGACCGTGTGGCGGTGCGGTTGGCGAGCCAACAAGCCTGGGATGCAGTGTGGGCACAAGCCCGTGAGGCATTGCCCCAGCCGTTGCTCGCACCGTGGATCTCGGAACTTGCTGCGACCGGGCTTCTCCGTCGTCTGTCCGGTGGCAATCCGAAGGTGGCAACTTCTTTGGTCGAGGATCTCGCCCGTGTGGCGAAAGTTCTCCCGGTGCAAGCCAAGCCATTGGCGGCTTTCGCCGCGGACCTGTTTGGCGACGCACATGGCCTTGATCCCGGTTCTGCCCGGGCGACTTTGGCGATCCGCGCTGCAGCCCGGATCGGTGGCACCCCGTTTATTGACGATGCCGAGGGACGGAGGAGCGCTTGGGCGGCGGCCGGCGTGATGGGCGACGAACTGAGCGCGCCGGCATTGGTGTTCAATTTGCCGGCAGCCGGAGACACACCGCTTGGCCGGAAATTGCGCCAGGCTTGTGCTGATCAGGAGCCGGTTCATCTGTCGCTGCGTTTGCTGATGCGACATCCGCTGAGTCATGACCCGGCTCTTGCTGGTCGCGACATTTATGCCTGTGAGAATCCAACCATCGTGGCTTTGGCGGCCAATGCGCTGGGCGAACGCTGTGCTCCGCTCATCTGCGTTAACGGCCAGTTTGCCACACCTTCCTTGATCCTTTTGAGGCAGTTGCGCGAAGCTGGCGCAACAGTGCGTTATCATGGTGATTTTGATCCAGCAGGCGTGGCCATTGCCCGCCGTGTCATGCTGGAGGGAGGTGCGGTCCCTTGGCGATTTGGAGCAGAGGACTACAACACAGCGGCGAAAGGAATCCGCTTCCCCGGAAAACCCGGCCCGACTCCATGGGACCCAGCATTGCGAACGGCGATGGATTCCGTAAAGCGGGTTGTGCACGAGGAGGTCGTTGCATCCTGTCTGCTCGATGATTTGGTCGGTGTGCACCAAATTAAAAACGCCCCAGGTTCCCCCGAGGCGCTGGCCCGAAAGCCATGAAGCTTGGAGCTGTCTAAAATGCAACCTCGCAGGCGTAGCCTGTTTGCGCTATCCGAAACTTAGGGGGCAATGCGAGGGGCCTTGAGCGGTGTGCTTTCCTCGCCGGAGAACAACCCGAGTTGGGCCACCTGTGGGACGGCTTCCTCGGTCGGCTTGGCCGTCCGTGCGATTGCTCGTTGCGGCAACTGCACAGGTTTTTCCGCGACCTTGAGATTGAAGGACAGTTCAATCGTCGTTTCGTGGAGGGCGACAGTCGGTTCCCCCGATGGTTTCGGCGGCAACTCGACATACGCCTTCGCGCCGAAGAACGGCCAGGGCAATTCTCCGGAATAGTCACCTTGGGCGAAGCGTTTCAGGCATGTGTGCAGGGTGCGCATGTGAGCGAGAGCCTTGTCGCATTGCTGTTGGTTCCACGCAAAGCGATCGGGCGCGGGCTGAAACTGTGGATCGGCATCCACCAGACAGAGCAGCCGATGCGCCGCCTGCCAAAGCGGTGCCCGCTCGTGATCGGGCGCGAAGAATCCATCGTTGATGGCCTTGTCCACATAGAGCGAGACATGGATGAAATTCCCCTTCCGGTCGCGCTCCGGTTTTACGGCCCGCAGCAAATTCACCAGCAGGGCCTTTCTCTCCCGATCCTGGTTTTCGGCCAGTGATTCGAGATACTCCGGCCTGATGGCTAAGGGGCCAGACTGGCCCATGCCATAGCCGGACATCGACCAAAAACCTGTGGGGCTAACCGGGAAGTAACCCCTTTCGACCGCGACCAGCGATGCTCCAAAGCGGGAACGGCTGATGCCGACCGGGCGGCCCCGGACGGAAACGACCTGCATGGGACCGTCCTCGGTGGCTTCGGGATCTACTGCGTTTCCCATGCGATTCAGGGCGTCCCGCTTCCGGGCAATGCCTTGGTCAGACGCGCCCGCGCCCGATGCACGGCGTCGTGGAGTCTTCTTTCGAGTTCCTTCTTGGGCAGCATGTCGGCCAGATAGGATGCTACACGCACCGGGCCTTCATTCAGTCCAAGGAGTCGCACGGTTTCGTCGTTCCGGTCGGCACAAAGGATCAATCCGACCGGGTTCTGTTCGCCCTCCACCCTCTCGTTCTCTCGCAGCCATGCCAAATAGAGTTCCATCTGGCCTTTGTCCGCTGGTCTGAATGCTCCGAGTTTCAGCTCCACGGCGAACAGACGGTGGAGCCGACGATGGTAGAAAAGCAGATCGAGGTAATGATCGACGCCATCGACCGTCATCCGCTTTTGCCGAGCAACAAACGTGAACCCTTCGCCCAATTCGAGCAGGAATGCCTCGATGTCGTGGAGGATGGCTGCTTCCAAGTCGCGTTCGGCGTAGCTGTCGGGAAGTTGCAAGAAATTTAACACGTATGGGTCGCGGAAAACCAGGTCCGGCGTCAGCCGGTTCTCCTCCCGCAGCGCGGCGAGTTCCTTCCGTGCCAACGCCTCCGGCTTCTTCGATAGCGCGGTGCGGAGATAGAGCTGCGAATTGATTTTCTCCCTCAGCGTGCGGACGCTCCAGCGTTCGACGCGCGAAAGTTCGGCGTAGAATTCCCGGGCAAGTGGATCTTTGAGGGCGAGGATTTCTACGAAATGACTCCAGCCCAATTGCGCGGCCAATGCCGTCACGACGGTGAAATCCGGAAATGCCTCGGTGAACCCAACCATGCGGGCGAGATTGCGTGCGCCGAATCCAGCGCCGAACTCCGGCACCAATTTTGCCGACAGTGTCGGCAAAATCTCCTTCCCGTAGGCAGCACGCTTCTCCCTGAGCACCTCCCGGCGGATACGCTCTCCGACCTGCCAGTAAGCGAGGGTGAGCCCGACGTTGACCGCGTGAGCGACTTGCTGGCGGGCAGCGAGGATAAGTTCCCTCAGTTCCCCATGCAGCACGGGCAGCGCTTTCGTAAACGTTATTTGCTTGGGTGGCATCGGGTGAAGGTCAGACGATTCGTGGTCGGATCGCCTGTGACGGCGCTACATTGACAGCTCCGGTTGGCGATGGCCCTATGGACGCGCTTCGCCGGGGAATACAGATCTTCACGCTGAAAAGCCTCGCCCCGGCGACTGCGCCCTTAACCTGCGCTCCATGACCGTAGGCGAGGCTGTGGGCCAAAGTGGATTTCACGTCTCGTTCCGCCCACTGGCGTTGATTCCGCAGTTGGTCCAGGTCGGGCACAAGCTCACCCACCCGCAGGTCGGCCCCATATACGGTCACGGTTCGCTGGGGATACGCCAGTTGTGCGAACAGCTCCGCGTGTTCCGGAAACAGTGAAAACGAAACATACCCGGATCGCGATTGCAGTGAGTTCCGTCTCCGTTGGCTGGTCGGTAACAACCCCTCGGTTTGGACGGGGAATCTCGCATCGGTGCCATGGTAGAGTCGCACCCAGGCGTCCGGGTTGAGGCGCAACCAACGGTCCAATCGTGCCACGACTTCCGGTGTCGGAGCCTTGGCGATGACGTCATGCAAGGGAGATGTTTTGGTATCGGTCATGGGCGGGGTCCGCGCGGTGCGATTGAACGGAAGCGCAGGTCCATGGTCGGCAGGTTGGCGAGTTGCCGGCCGGGGCTTTCATGGACGGGCAAACCGATACGCCGGGCCTGTTCCACCATGTCGGCCGTGCCCTCGGCGCCGGGAAACGCGATGACGGCATCGGCGGCCTCTGCCAGCCGGGTGTTGGCGCGAAACGGGGCCGCATCGCCGTCCTTCGTCCAGTTGGGTCGGATCGTTTCAACGGGGATGCCTCGTCTTGTGGCCCACGCGCCGGCCTGGGCGTCCACCCCGCGAGCGCCACCCGTCAGGATGGCCTCAGCCCCGAGAATACTGACGGCGTTCTCCAGGAACACGTAGTCGGAGGCTGTCATGACGTAGTTCCGCCCGCCGGTGACGACGACTTTCATGCGCAACCCGCGCCGTTCCTGCGGGCGAAGCGCCCGGTCGTGAGACCGGACACCCCGCCCGCAGTTGTGCTGCGCGGCATCATACGTTCGTCATCCGGTTCAGCCGGTCGCCATCTTGGGCGGGGTGGCAGTGCCCGGCGGATTCGGCATGGGGACAACCTTGCCGGCGTCCGGGCCGGACAGCGACATGCTCGGGCCGCCCGGACCCTGAGTGGCGGTAGCCCGTAGTCCCTGGCGACCGCTCTCGCGCAGCACGGCTTCGACGAAGTCGGCGTCGCGGTAGAACGGCTTCGAGTTGACGAGCTGCCGGTCGATCCGCGCCCGCGCCTCGGGGGTCTGGGCGTCGTAGAACGCGCGAGCGGAGGGGAGTTGGTTCGTCAGGTAGGAGGTCCGGAGTTTGTAGTATTCGGCGTCCTTCAGCAGGAACGCGCGGACGGCGCGCTCGGGGTTCTCCTTCACCAGGCGGAGGTAGTAATCCTCCTTGGTGGGATGGGCGGCCCGGTAGTCCTCGATCATCTTCTGTTTTTCCGGATTGTCGGTGAATTCCAGTGGCGGCGGTTTCGCGCCCCTGGCAGGTCGTTCGGTGGGTTTGGTTTCGATGGCCATATGCGTATGGGATTAGGCAGCCTCTTCACGACGTGCGGGCTGCGTTGGCACCGGACGGGATTCCTCCCGCCCAAATTGTTGGCTGATGACGGGATTGAACGGCGGCTCTGGCGTTCCCTGGATCAGGCGGAGCGCGAGGTCGAATTGTCCGCAGATGTCGTCGCACTCGTGGCGCGCCAGGGCGAAGGCCATCAGGGTCTTGGCTTCGAGCTTCGGGCTCGCGCCGGGAAAGCGGCCGTTGAGTTTGTCGGCCGCCGCGTAGAATTCTGCCGCGACGGGTTCGGGCAGTTGGAGGGTCAGGGTTATCATGGTCCTATGGTTTTGGTTGTTGGGGGATGGGTGGAAAATCGGCGGCCGGGGCACCCGGAGGGTCGGGACGGACAGGAGCGGAGTCCTGCCCGGACGCCGGAGGC
>JBMOQY010000032.1:0-11365 GCA_049322455.1 Verrucomicrobiota bacterium
ACACACCAAGTGATACATCAGCACAGAGACGTTGTGCGGCTTGTGGATATACCGACTCTCCATCCCTCATCTTCCCAACCATCCAAGCCGGAGCAAGCTCCGGGGTATTAGACCCAAAGGGAATAAACTGCCTTGGTCTGTCCGCTGTTTGTGCTTTCTTGGCTTTGAGCCCACGTCATGTCTCCGCCTGTCCCCCCCGCCCTGACCCTCCGCCGCATCTTCGTCGCGGACGGCCACAGCTATTTCGGCCGGCACGGGCTGGGCTCGGCGAAACTCCCGATCCGGGAGATCCGCGCCGTCGAGTGTGTCGCCGGCCGCGGCCTGCGCGGCGACCGTTTCTTCGACCACCAGCCCGACTACAAGGGGCAGGTCACGCTGTTTTCCCAGGAGGTCTTCGACGAGCTTTGCCGTGCGCTCGCCGCGCCGCAGACCAGCCCGGCGGCCCTGCGCCGCAACCTGCTCGTCAGCGGCGGCGACCTCAACGGGCTCATCGCCCGGCAATTCGAGCTGCAGGGCGTGCTGCTCGAGGGCACCGAGGAATGCCGGCCGTGCTACTGGATGGATGAGGCCCTCGGCCCCGGTGCCGAAGCCTGGCTGCGCGGTCGCGGCGGCCTGCGGTGCCGGATCCTCTCCGACGGCTGGCTGCGGACGCCGGCGGACTGGTGATTTGCGAAGCCTGAATCCCGCCCATTGCGACTCGCCCTGCAGGCGCAAATCGTAATTCGTAACTCGCAAATCCGCCCATGATCCCCGCCAATCAACTCACCGGCGCCGTGTTGGCAGGGGGACAATCCCGGCGCATGGGGCGCGACAAGGCCGTGCTCGCCTGCGATGGCCGCCCGCTGTGGCAGCGGCAGGCCGGCATCCTGCACGAGTCCGGCGCCGACCCGGTCGCCATCGTGCGCGCGCCGGGGCAAGCCCCGCTCGGCCTGCCCGACAATCTGGGGCTCTGGCACGACAGCGTGACGGGCGTCGGCCCTCTCGCCGGACTGCATACGGCGCTCATTCACTCGCGCACGCTGCTGGTGGCCGTGCTGGCCGTGGACATGCCACGCATTGACGTGTGGTGGTTCCAGTGGCTCGGCAGTTACTGCGGCAGCAACATCGGTGCCGTGGCCTGCCGGCCCGACGGTCTCTATGAGCCGCTCGCCGCCATCTACCCGCGCACCGCGCTGGCCGAGGCGACCCGGCGCCTCGGCGACGGCGCGGATTGTTCGCTCCAGTCCTTCGCCGCCGCTCTGCTGGAACGCCACCTCCTGCGCCGCGTCCCCCTGCCCGAGGGCGACCTCTGGCGCGTGACGAACTGGAATTCGCCGGAGGACCAAGAATCCGGGCAACAAGCCGCGGATAGTGTTTAATCGACGTTCTCGATTTCAGTGATGACGACCTGCTTGACGGCGTGATCCACCCAGAAATCAAAAATGAATCCATCCGCCATGAGATGGGAAATCTCCCTCCCGGATGCGTCCACCGAGCGGAAATCCGGAACAAGAAATGGATCGGCGGCCAATTCGAGGACTCGGTCGAGCAAGACTCTTTGCCGGCGTTTTGCCCAAGCCAACGAAGAATCCGACCGCCGAAGCGGTAAAGACGGCCTCGTAGGCGGTCCGACTAGCCACGACGGTAACGCGCCTCCAACTCGGCAAGCGTCGTGTATTTTCCGGCCCGGACTTCTTCTATCTTCTTTGCGTTGGCTTTTTTCCAAGCCGGCGTCGTCCGCTTCAGTTGGTGCAGATAAACCTGAATTTCCCTCCGCTCCCGGGCGGAAAGACGGGACAGGCTCTGCTTGATTTCGAGGACGCTCACAAGGGCGACGATGAGCAAGGTGCATTTCCGTCAAGCGCGCGATAGGCACAGATTGCCTTCTACACAACGTAATCCTCCCAGCATCTCGGAACGGTGCGCCGAACCTATCCGCTACTCGTGCCTGTCAGATTGGCTAGGGCGTTCCCGAGTTCATCCCAATTCTGGGTCCAAGCCGGCATCACTCCAAGATGCGATAGCCCGGATTCTAGGACGCTACGGTTTTCTTCGGTAGGCTTGTGTATCCACAAGTGGGGAGGGTGATTTCTTCCACCACGGAGCACTTTGCCTGCATTGGTCTGCTCCTGTGATAGACAGAGCCAACGTCGGATATTCGGATCAGTCGTCGAAATCCCGACAAAGACCATTCGGCTGAAATTAGCGTGATACATAAAGACAGTTTCGGGCCACGTCGCCGCACGGCCCGAAACGTCATTATAGTCTTCCTCCGAGAGGATTGGATCCCCAGCGCCGCTCAACAATACCGTATTGTGAGGGACACGTGGGATCAGTGCACCATGACAATGGTAGACCAACACGGTCGTGCTATTTCCAAGGCGCTCCGGTGGATCAGTTCTCACGTAGTTTGGCGTAGTCACACGTTCTAAACGGAATCTTGGTGACTCATATTTCTGTGCATAGGCACGCTGATGGAAGCAGTTGAACACCGTGTGGAAAAGAGGCTCTACATTGAAACTGACCACCGCGAAAGGCATTCGCCCAGCTTGTTCAGCAGCCAGAAGCCACTTTACAAGTCGCATCAGCGATGTGTCTCCGTAATGACGCTCAAAAAAGTCACAGACCTTCGCCGCTTCAGTCGTCGCATACCAACTGGGCATCTGAAGTGCATGGAGTACTTGACGCTCCACTCCATCAGTTCTGGCTCTAGCAAGCAAATCACCATAGAGTTCCTGTTGCAGGACCACATTGAAATTCTGCCGTGTATTACCGTGTCTCGTGAACTCGTTTGCGGCAGCCTGAATCCAACTTTCCAATCGCCAGCCACTCGCTACCACCGCTTTGGCAAACTCATCAGCGGAATAGCCTCTTCGAAAAGCCGTGTTCACCACGCGTCGGGTGAATTCCCACCAATCCGGCATCAATTCAGGACTTCCTGGCTTGTCTGATCGCCTGGACACACCAGCTCCGATGCAAAGTGTCCACCGATCAATATTCTGAATATGTTCGCGAGACTTAGGGTCTAGTGGATCTATCGATGGACAGGCCTGTTAATTTAGAATCGGACATGTGAAGAGTTGGCTTTTACGCCATCTCACGAATCGAACCCCAGCGCCTGGACGACGGCGTCGCAGGTGATGCGGCCGTTGCGGGTGTTCACGCCGCGGGCAAGGCCCTTGTGCTCGCTGAGGGCGCGCTCGACGCCCTTCTGCACCATGAGCGCAACAAAGGGCTCGGTGGCCTGCGTGAGGCCCATCGTCGAGGTGCGGCCGACCAGTGCCGGCATGTTGGGCACGGCGTAATGGATCACGTCGTGCGCACGATAGGTCGGCTTCTCGTGCGAGGTGGCGTGGATCGTCTCGACGCAGCCGCCCTGGTCGATGGCGATGTCCACGATCACGCTGCCGGGCTGCATCTGCGCGACCATCTTCCGGGTGACGACGATCGGGGCCTTGGCCGCGGGGATGAGGACGGCGCCGATGAGCAGGTCGGCGTCGGCCACCTGCTGCTCGATGTTGGCGGGGTTCGAAACGAGCGTGACGACCTTGCCGCGGTATTCCTGGTCGAGGATCTCGAGCTTGCGGGTGTCGAGGTCGAGGACGGTCACACGCGCGCCCATGCCGGCGGCCATGCGCACGGCGTGCGCGCCGGAGTTGCCCGCGCCGACCACCACGACGTGGCCGGGCATCGTGCCGGGGATGCCGCCGAGCAGCATGCCGGAGCCGCCGAGCTGGGACTGAAGGAGGTAGGCGCCGATCTGGATCGAGAGGCGGCCGGCCACCTGCGACATGGGCTTGAGCAGCGGGAACTGTCCGTCGGGGCCCTCCACGGTCTCATAGGCGATGCCGAGCACGTTCTTCCGGCAAAGCTCCTTGGCCAGCTCCGGGCAGGCGGCGAGGTGCAGGTAGGTGAAGAGCGTCTGTCCCTCGCGCATCAACGGGAACTCGCTTTCCTGCGGCTCCTTCACCTTCAGGATGACGTCCGCTCCTTTCCAGACTTTGGCGGCCGAGGCCACGAGCGTGGCGCCGGCGGATTTGTATTGGTCGTCGGTGAAGCCTGCGCTGAGTCCGGCCCCTTTCTGGAGGAGCACCTTGCCGCCGAGCGAGGTCACGCGGCGGCAGAGGCTGGGCGTCATGGAGACGCGCGTTTCACCGATTTTGATTTCCTTGGGAACACCGATGGTCATTTGCCGCTTATGACACGGGCAAAATATGCGGCAGGCAATGCTGGAAGCGCCGGCATGGCGTTGCCGCCGGGCCAGTCTGGGACTGGCCGGACCGGTCCTACGACCTGCGCCCCGCCACCCACTCCCGGATGTGCGTCTCCAACACGCTGAGCGGGACGGCGCCGTTGCGGAGGACCTCGTCGTGGAAGAGGCGGATGTCGAATTGCGCGCCCAGCTCCTTCTCGGCGTGGGCGCGCAGTTCCTTGATTTTCAATTCGCCGATCTTGTAGGCGAGCGCCTGGCCCGGCCACACGATGTAGCGGTCAATCTCGACGGTGATGTCGTGCTCGGTCTTGCCGGCGTTGTCCTTGAAGTAGTCGATGGCCTGCTGGCGCGTCCAGCCGAGGGCGTGCATGCCCGTGTCCACCACGAGGCGGATGGCGCGCCACATCTCGTAGGTGAGCTGTCCGAATTTCGCATATGGGTCGGCATAGAACCCCATTTCCTCACCGAGGCTCTCGGAGTAGAGCCCCCACCCCTCGACAAAGGCCGTGTGGCGGTTGTGGCGGCGGAACTCCGGCAGGTCCGTCATCTCCTGCGCGAGCGAGATCTGCAGGTGGTGCCCGGGCACGGCCTCGTGGAGCGTCAGCGCCTCCATCTCCCACTTCGGGCGCGTCTCCAGCGCGTAGGTGTTGGCGAAAAAATATCCCGGCCGCGCGGCATCCGGCGCGCCCGGATGATAATAGGCGGTCGTCTGTGATTTCTCGGCGTAGGCCGGCACGGGCAGCACACCGTAGGGCGTGCGCGGAAGGGTCTTGAACAGCTTCATGAGCTGCGGGTCGGCGCGCTTCGCAATGTCGCGGTAGGCGCGGATCAGCTCTTCCTTGTCGGTGAAGTAGAACTTCGGGTCCGTCCGCAGATGGACGAAGAACTCCGGCAGCGTGCCCTTGAAGCCGGTCTCCGCCTTGACCCGCTCCATCTCGGCGCGGATGCGCTTCACCTCGGCCAGACCGATGTCGTGGATCTGCCGTGGCGTCAGGTCGGTCGTGGTCTGGGTCCGCACCAGCCACGCATACCAGGCCGGGCCGGCGGGCAGGTCGGTGACCGCGATGGTGGTGCGCGCGCCGGGCAGGTATTTTTCGCGGATGAACTTTTCCAGCCGCAGGTAGGCCGGGCGCACCTCCTCGGTGTAGGCCTTCGCCGCCGCGGCGCGGAGTTCGAGGCCCTTCTCGCCCGGGACGGACGGCGGCAGATTCGCGAACGCCCCCAACAGTGGGCTCTTCAGGGGCTCAACAGGGATCAGGTTGAGAATCTGCGCAGGCACGTCGCGCAACGTGATCTGTGGCGGGGTCACGCCGCCCGCCAGTCCCTCCTCCAGCAGCGCGATGACGTTGTCCACTTCCACCGGCAGGGCCCGGAGCCGGGCGAGCTGGTTCTCCAATTGTGCGGCGTTGCCGGCCGGCATGCTGCGCAGCATCTGCGCGGCGCCCTGCTGGATGCCGTCCATCTGCGTGACAGGATAGACCAGTCCGTTGGAATCGACCTCGGGCAACCCGAGGTCCACCCGCTCCTGCTCGGTGTCCGCCTGGCGCTTGAAGATGTCGTAGCTCACTCGGTCCACAGGACCGAGCTGGCTGCGGTCAATGGTGGCCAGCGCGCGGAGCGGCCGCGCCGTGTTCGCCCGGCGGGCGGCGATGGCCGGGCGCGACCGGTCGGTCCAGCGGGTCTCGCCGCCGGGATAGCCCGTCCAGGTCGCCTGCTCCGGATAGACGGTCATCGTGTAGTCCCAGTCCACCTTGAACAGCTCGTGCAGCCGCCGGGCCTCGGGCACCTGTCCCCGGCTGGCGATCACCGCCTGGTAGCGGGCCTCGAACTCGTCGGCGTTCCCGGACGCTACCAAGGCGGCGCCTATGACGAGCGCCGCCCGTAAACGAAGTTTGCTCTGCATGGCGCGGCAGTTTTCAACTTCACCTTACCGACGCAATCCCGCAATGCCCCATCCCCTCGAGCTCATCGTCGCCTGTTCCGAGAACCGCATCATCGGCCGCGCCGGCCGCCTGCCCTTCGACATCCCCGAGGACAAGCAGTGGTTTCACGACCAGACCGCCAACCAGACCGTCGTGCTCGGACGCATCTGCTACGAAACGTGGCCGCGTGTGCTCGCCGACGGACGCCAGCCGGTGGTGATCAGCTCCAATCGCGCCCTCGCCCGGCCCGGCGTGCAGGTCGCCGCCAGCGTTCCCGAGGCCCTCGCCCTCGCCCAGAAGATGCCCGGCCGGATCCTGATCTGCGGCGGCCAGCGCATCTACGAGGAGACCCTGCCGGTCGCCGACCGCATCCTGCTTACGCTCGTCCACGCGCAGGTGGACGGCGACACGTGGTTTCCCGAATGGCGGCATCTCGCCTGGCGCGAGACCTGGAGGCGCGCTGGCGCGGACCAAAACCACCGCTACACGTTCTCGATCCTGGAACGGGTGCGCTGAGGGAACCGGCCGCAGCGCCGCGCCAAGGACTCAACAGCGGGCAACCTGTTGGCGCCATTCTCGGAGCACGCGCCCACCTTTCGCTTGCGCCTGTCCTCTCCCCGCGCCTGTCTGAAGCCGCCCCATGAAGCTCATTGACCTCAACGGCGCCGGCGGCATCGGCGCCAACTCCCTTTACCTCCAGATCGGCGACTTTCACCTCGTCATCGACAGCGGCCTCAACCCCAAGCTGACCGGCCGGCAGGCCGCGCCCGACCTCCGCCCCCTCAAGGGCGTGAAGCTCGACCTCGTCATCATCACGCACTGCCACCTCGACCACATCGGCTCCCTGCCCCTGCTCCTGCGCCACCAGCCCGACGTGCCGGTGATCATGACACAGCCCAGCCGCATGCTCATCGAGCGCATGCTGCACAACTCCGTCAACGTGATGGTCCGCGAGCGCGAGGAGAAGGGCACGGCCGACTACCCGCTCTTCGGCCACGAGGAGGTGGACCGCGCCGCGGCCCGGATGCATGCCCAGCCGTTCAACCACGCCAAGAAGTTCTCCGGCGCGCGCGACGACATCGAGTTCGTCTTCCACCCCGCCGGCCACATCCCCGGCGCCGCCGGCGTCGAGCTCCACCACCGGAACCGCCGCTTCTTCTTCACCGGCGACGTCCTCTTCAACGTCCAGCGCATCCTCGCCGGCGCCATGTTCCCCAAGGCGAAGTTCGACACCCTCGTGATGGAGACCACCCGCGGCGTCACCGAGCGCGCCCCTGAAAAGACCCGCGCGCGCGAGATGATCCGCCTCGTGGACACCATCAATGCCACCATCCAGCGCGGCGGCTCGGTGCTCGTCCCCGTCTTCGCCCTCGGCCGCATGCAGGAGATCTTGGCCATCCTCCACGACGCCCGGAAATTCAACAAGCTCGTGGACGCCCCCATCTTCGCCTCCGGACTGGGCATGGACATTTCCGATCTCTTCGACCAGATCGCCAAGAAGACCGGTGCCGTCCACTTCACCCGCACCATCCTCAAGGACCTCAAGGTCCGCAAGACGCCCCGCGACCTGGCCGCCGGCAAGGAGCCCGGCCAGCAGGGCATCTACGTCGTCAGCTCCGGCATGATGGTCGAGAAGACGCCCTCCTACACCCTCGCCTCCGGCCTCGCCGCCTCGCCGAAGCACAGCATCTGCTTCGTCGGCTACTGCGACCCCGACACCCCCGGCGGCCACCTGCTCGCGGCCGAGAAAGGCGCCCCCTTCCTCTTCGCGGACGTCAACGTGAAGGTGAAGCTCCGCTGCCAGGTCGAGCGCTTCGAGCTTTCCGGACACGCCGACCGCGACGAACTCGTGGATTTCGCCGTGCAAAGCCACCCGCGCTCGATCGTCCTCACCCACGGCGACCCGCCCGCCCGCGCCTGGTTCGCCGCCCAGCTCGCCGCCCAGCTCCCCAAGGCCAAGCTCCTCGACCCGGTGCCGCTGCAGACGTATCAGGTGTGAACCGGTAAATGAAACGCGACTGGCTGCGCGCCAGGAAGCTCCGTTCGGAAGTTGTTCTAGGTAACAGCGCCAGCGCTTTGTTAGATTCAGTTTAACCCGGGTCGCCTCATTAAGCGTTTCAAAGTCGAGGGCTTTAAATTTATTTAGTTCAAGTTCATCGAGCACTAGTTCTAACTCATTCAACTGAACTCGCATCGTCTCTGGGTTCTCGATTCATGCTTCTCCCGAGCCTCCACAGCCTCCCACCAACTTTGCAATCGCCTTAAACCCAATCGGACAAGCAACGGGCGCCGAATGAAACACTTGAATGCCTCTAGGAACGCTAGCCAAACAGCAATGTATTCGTTCGGATTCGAAATCAGCTTCTCCGTCGCGAAGACGTATTCCGACATCAATTCAGAGCGAATCTCCTTCAGATCAATTACACGCTTCTGAGCTGATCCATTTTTGAATGCCTTATCGGCCGCGAGTCCTCCGGCTCGATAGTGCTCTATGGCTTTTGATAGAATGCCTTGCTCACGCGCTCTATTGCCGAGGCGTAGATAGGCTTCTGCACGTAATAGGACATCATCTGCATTAGGCATTACGGGAAACGCATGGATCTGGCCGATGCCGGTGTCGTCCGGCTGGCGAATTGTTTCCCAACGCTAAGGGGATAACGACCGACATCACGGATTTTCGAGTTTATCGACGCAATCGCCCCGAGCCAATCGTGCGCATCCATCCTTAGGCACACCAGACTTGGTGGCGCTCGGGGGAGGATCGCCTGCGAGCAGGCTCCTACAACACGGACGGACAACCTACCGTCCGAGGATCTCTCGCAATTTCGCCATCATCGCCTTGTTGCCGGCGACGTATTGGACGCGGGAGGCTTTCAGCGTGAATTCCTTCAACGGGAACGGGGATTGGTTCAGGTAGTGGATCGCGGCGCCGGACTCCTCCACCAGCGCGCAGGCGGCGGCGATGTCCCAGAGCTTGTTGTTGTGCTCCACCACCCCGTCGAGCAGGCCGACGGCCACGTAGGCGAGGTGCAGCGTGCTGCTGCCGAGTCCGCGGATCTTGAAGTTCTCGATCAGCCGCTTGCCCTCGGCGGCATAGACCTTCTCCACCGGCGAGTGAAACCCGATCAGGCTGTGGCCGCTCGGGGCCTCGGGCCGGGCCCGGGCGCGCTGGCCGCCGTCCCACACGCCGCGGCCGGGGCCGCCGTGGATGAGCTTCCGGCGGGCGAGGTCGTAGATGACGCCATACGCCGGCACGCCGTGCTCCAGCAGGCCGAGCGAGATGGCGCAATGGGCGATGCCGTTGGCATAGTTGTTGGTGCCGTCGATCGGATCACACACCCAGCAAAAGCGCGACGTGACGGGAGTCGGCGCGTCGGTCGGCGCCAGTTCTTCGCTGAAAAACTGGTCGGCCGGGAAAGCCTGCGTGATGCCCGCCATGAGGTGCTCCGAGATGGCGATGTCCACGGCGGTCACCTTGGTGCCGTCGTGCTTGATCTCGGTGCGCGTCCGGCCGAACTCCCGGTGCAGAAGCTCCGTTTCGGCCAGCACCGCCCGCTTCGCCACTTCGATGCGTTGTTCGATCTCAGAAAGGCTCATGAACCGCAGATGAACGCAGATTCGCACTGATGGCCACAAGCCAGAACTCCGGCAGCAGGTCCAAGCACAGCGGACACTGCACGCCCCAAGCGATACTCCCTGTCACGGGATCCTCTGCCCCAGGATAGCTGCGTCAATCTGTGGTATTCCCCCGACCGAGCTGGTGGCCGTGACGGACGACAGCGGCCTTGCCGGCGGCGTTGAGCTTGTCGAGGACGGCGGCCAGACGACGCTTCTTCTCGTCGGCCTGGGCGAACATCTCCAATTGCGTCCCCTGCTCTTCCACATTGGAGAAGCGCACGCTCACCAGCCGCAGCGGCCGGCGCTTGGTCCAGGCCGCCTTCAGCAAGACCTTCACCAGCGGATAAAACGGCGCCTCCAAATCCGTCGCCTCGGCGAGGCTGCGGCCGGCCGTGCTGTTCTCCATGCCCGGATAGCGCACCTTCACCGTCATGGTCTTCACCCGTTTCCCGTCCGCCCGGATGGCCGGCATCAATTCGTCGATCATGCGCTTGGCGATGCGCTCGATCTCGGCGAAATCGCCGATGTCGTGGCCGAAGGTCTCCTGCACGGAATAGCTCTTGGCGTCCTCCTGGTCCACATGCACGGGCCGGTCGTCCTCGCCCCGGGCCATGGCCAGCATTTCCCGCCAGCCGCTGCCGAAGAGTTCCTTCAGCTCCCGCTCCGTCCGGTTGAACAAGTCGCTGACCAGCCGGATGCCCGCCTTTTCGAGGCGCTCCGTGCTCTTGGTGCCCACGCCGGGCAGCACGCTGATTTTGAGCGGGGCAAGGAAGGCCGCTTCCGCGCCCGGCGGCACCACGGCGAAGCCGCGGGGCTTGCGGACCTTGCTGGCGATCGCCGCCACGAGCTTGTTGGCGGCGATGCCGAAGGAGGTCGGAATCTGCAGGTCGTCCCAGATGCGCTGCTGCAGGGCGCGCATCCGCTGCTCAATCTCCTCCGGCGCCCTGAATCCGCAGGGGCCGAGGTCGAGGTAGCCCTCGTCAATGGAGTTGCGCTGCACGATGGGCGTCACGCTCTCGCACAGATCGAACATCTCGCGGGACTTCTTGCTGTAGATGCCGGAGGTGTGCGGCAGCAGGATGAGGTCCGGGCAGACCTTCAGCGCCAGCTTGGTCGGCATCGGCGTATAGACCCCGCAGGCCCGGGCCTCGTAGCTCGCCGACGAGATGATCCCGCGCTCGCGTCCGCCCACGGCGCACTTCGTGCCGCGCAGCTCCGGATGCACCGACAGCTCGCACGACACGAAGAATGCGTCGGCGTCGAGGTGGGCGATGGTGGGAAGCGGCGAGGCCACGAAGAAATGTCAGATGAAAGAAGGATGAATCAAGAAGCCCGGCGATGCCAATCCGCCTCTGCCCAAGGATCCACATCCTGCAACCTGCTGCAGGGCGGGATCGCCGAATCCCGCCGCCCCAAAAGCAGAAGGCGGGGGTTCGGAGACCCCGCCCTGCGGTGCATCCAGTGCCTGCAGCCCTAGCAGGCTGCTGAAAAAACCCCTGTTTTGACATAGCACGTCTTGTTTTTGTGATTTTCTGCGCCGATTCGAGCTCCCGCGAGGGAGTTTTCGCGCCGATTTCGGCGCGGCCCGCATCGTTTGGCGGCTTCTTCGCGGTGTGCGGGCACACTGCGGCCG
>JBMOQY010000033.1:0-94644 GCA_049322455.1 Verrucomicrobiota bacterium
ACCCCCGCCCAAGATCCGCCTCCGCACCGGCCAACAGCCCGTGTAGTCCCGACCTTTGGCGCGCCCGCACGATGAATCAACCCCTTGCGCGACCGCCAAGCCCCAGTAGCGGAAGTCGGGCTAGGCGCACCAAGGTGCGCCCCTACGAAATACCACTGGCAAGAAGGCCGGCGTTCCGCCGGCCTTCGTTTCTTCGCGCTGCTTCGCGCCCTTCGCGGTTGATCCACTCAAATGTGGATCGCCTTGCCGTGCGTGGCGAGGGCGGCCTCGCCGAGCGCCTCGGAGAGCGTCGGGTGCGCGTGGATCGAGTCGTGGATCTCGTCCACCGTGGCCTCGAGGTTCATGGCCAGGCCGTATTCGGCGATGAGCTCCGTGGCCTCGGCGCCAATGATGTGCACGCCGAGGATCTCGCCGGTCTTGCCGTCGGAGATGACCTTGACGAAGCCCTCGGTGTCGCCGGACGCGACCGCCTTGCCAACGGCCGTGAAGGGGAACTTGCCGACCTTGTAGTCGAGTTTCCTATCCCTGGCCTGCTTCTCGGTCAGACCCGTGCTGGCGACCTGCGGCTGGCAGTAGGTGCAGCCGGGGAAGATGCCGACCTGCTTCGGCTTGGCGTGGCCGAACATGCCCTCGACGGCCTGGACCGCGCGGAATGAGGCGACGTGCGCGAGCCACGGCGGACCCTGGATGTCGCCGGCGGCGTAGATGCCGGGCACGCTGGTCTGGTAATTGGCGTCCACCTTCACGAAGCCGCGGTCGAGCTCCAGCTTCACCTTGGGCGACAGCAGGCCGTCGAGGTTCGACGTGATGCCCACGGCCACGAGCACGCTCTCGACCTCGAGCTCGGTCTTGGCGCCGTCCTTCACGAGGTCGAGCTTCACGCTCTTCTCGCCGATGCGGACGTTGTCGCTCCTGGTGCCGGTGTGGATGGCGATGCCCTGCTTGGCGAAGCTGCGCTCGAGCACCTTCGCGACCTCCTCGTCCTCGACGGGGAGCACCTGCGGGAGCATCTCGATGAGCGTGACCTTCGAGCCGAAGGCGTTGAAGAAGTAGGCGAACTCCACGCCGATGGCGCCGGCGCCGATGATGGCGATGGACTTCGGCGGGGCCTTGGCGGCGAGCGCCTCGCGGGAGGTGAGCACGCGCGCGCCGTCCACCGGCAGGCCGGGCAGCGTCTTCGGGCGCTGGCCGGTGCAGAGGAGAATGTGCTTCGTCTTGAAGAACGTGCCCTTCCTCTCGCCGGAGGTGACCTCGACCATGCCGGGCATCACGACGGAGCCCTTGCCGACGACGTAGTCCACCTTGTTCTTCTTGAAGAGGAACTCGACGCCCTTGGCCATCTGGGCCGCGACACCGCGCGAGCGCTCCACGACCTTGGCGAAGTCGAACGACGCGCCCGTGACGCTCAGGCCGTAGGCCTCGGCCTTCTGGATCTTGTGGTAGAGCTCCGCGCTCTTGAGCAGGGCCTTGGTCGGGATGCAGCCCCAGTTGAGGCAGGTGCCGCCGGCGCGCTCCATTTCGATGACGGCGACCTTCCTGCCGAGCTGCCCGGCGCGGATCGCCGCAACGTAGCCGGCAGGACCGCCGCCGATGATGACCAGATCGTAGATTGCGTCTGACATGGTGGAATTTGGTGAACGGCGAAAGTCGCCCCCGCCGCGCGCCCCGTCAAACGGAAAGTCGGCACCCCTCACAGGGCGTTCCTCCGGTTTCAGATCCCAGGTTTCAGGTTTCCTCAGATATCGATCACCTCGTCCCGCTGGCCGCCGGAAGGCGGCGCGGGCGGACTCGGCGGGGGCCGCATCAGGCGGTCCACGACCAGGTTCGTCACGCTCACGATGAGCGCGCCGAGCAGCGCCGATCCGAAGCCGGCCACGTGGAAGCCGTCCACCAGCCGGCCCACGATGTAGAACAGCACCGCGTTGATCAGCCAGATGCCCACGCCCAGCGTCAGCACGATGAACGGCAGGGCGAAGAGCACCAGCAGCGGCTTGAGCACCACGTTGAAGAGGCTCAGCAGCAGCACGACCACCGCCAGCGTGGAGCCGCTGTCGTAGCTTATGCCCGGCACCAGGGTGGCGCTCAGGGCGACGCCGAGCGCCAGGACCAGCCAGCGCAGCAGCAGGTTGACGAACGCACGGTTCATTGAATGATGCCGGGACTCTCGCCGCGCCCCCCGCGGAGCAATGAAAATCCTCATCGTCCAAGACTACCTCCGCAGCGGCGGCACCGAGCGCCAGTCCGTGTTCATGGCCACGGCCTTCGCCAAGGCCGGCCACGAGGTCACGCTGCTCACCTTCCGGCCGCGCGGCGTGCTCGACGTGGACGGCGAGCAGCAGCCCTTCGCGTTCCGCTCGCTGCAGTCCTTCGACACCGGGCTCGACTGGTTCGCCCCCGGTCTGCTCCGCACCGCCACCGAGGCGGCGCCCGACCTCGTCCTCTGCATGGGCCGCATGGCCAACTGCTACGCGGGCTTCATCCAGTCGCGCCTGCCGCGCGCCGCCGTCATCTGCACCATGCGCACGGGCAAGGCCCTGCCCTGGCTCTTCGTGCGTTCTCTCGGGAAATGCCGGCACATCATCGCCAACAGCCATGTCGCCAAACGCGTGCTGACCGACGGCTACGACATCCCCGCCGCCAAGATCACGGTCATCCACAATCCGGTGCTGCGCTTCACCGACGAGTCGGCCGCGCGCAACCTCGCCCTCCGGCGCTACCATGGGGCCAACCCCAGCACCGTCGTGCTCCTCAACGTGGCGATGTTCCGCCCCGAGAAGAACCAGCGCGAACTCATCGAGATCTGCTCGCGCCTCCCCGGCTACGTGGACTGGCAGCTCTGGCTCGCCGGCGAGGGCCCGGCCCGCAAAAAGTGCGAGCGCGTCGCCCACGACCTCGGCCTCGGCGGCCGCGTGAAGTTCCTCGGCTACCAGCCCGAGCCCGTGCCGCTCTACCTCGCCGCCGATCTCGCCGTCCTCGCCTCCCAGAGCGAATCCCTCTCCAATTACCTCATCGAAGCCCAGCTCCACGGCCTCCCCGCGGTGGCCTACGACATCGTCGGCGTGGGCGAGTGCTTCGCGCCCGACAAGTCCGGTTATCTCATCCGGAACCGCGACCAACCCGGCTTCGTCGCCGCGCTCGACCGGCTCATCCGCGAGCCGGCGCTGCGCCGGCGCTTCTCCCAGCACGCCCGCCGACACGCCCAGGCGCATTTCGTCCCCGAGCGCCAGGTTCAGGCCCACCTGAACCTCTTCCGCGACCTGACGCGAGGGTGAGTCCCTTCTGGTGGAGCGCGCCGCCCTCCAGCGCGCTTGTGCTCGATCCCGGCCAATGCGCGTTGCGGCCAACGCGTTCCCCCTTCACTCCTGACACCCCTATGTCAGCAGCGCGGACGGACGGTGCGCGCGGATTTGCCTTCGGCTGATTACCGCGCTTTCTCCCCTTTGTGGTGTCCCCCTCGTCCCAATCCGCCCCCGAATGCATCCGCCTGCGCGGTGTCCGCCAGAACAACCTGAAGGGTTTCGACCTCGACCTGCCGCTCGGGAAATACGTCGTCGTCACCGGCCTGAGCGGTGCCGGCAAGTCCTCGCTCGTGTTCGACACCCTGCACGCCGAGGGCCAGCGCCGCTACGTCGAGACCTTCAGCGCCTACACGCGCCAGTTTCTCGACCTGCTCGACAAGCCCAAGGTGGACTCCGTCGAGAACATCCGTCCGTCCATCGCCATCGAGCAGACCAACACGGTCAAGACCTCGCGCTCCACCGTCGGCACCATGACCGAGCTGACCGATTTCTGCAAAGTCTGGTTCAGCCACGTCGCGGAATGCTTCGACCCCGAGACCGGCGAGAAGGTCGAAGACGACACGCCGGCCACCGTCTGGGCCAAGACCCTCGCCGCCCATCCCGCGACCACGCTCCTGCTCTGTTTCCGCGTCATCAAGCCCGCCAACCTGAAATGGACCGAAATTCTCACCAGCATCAAAGGCCAGGGCTACACGCGAATCCTCGCGCAACATTCAACGCCCAACGCCGAACCCTCAACTCCCAAGGGTCACGCCCTCGAACTGCAAAAAATCGACGACGCCCTCGCCGCCCTCGGCGGTTCCCGAATTGCGCGTTCAAAGTTGAACGCTGAAAGCTGGGCGTTGGTTTACGTGGTCCAGGACCGCCTGCGGATCGCCGCGGAAAACAAGGTGCGCTTCCTCGAGGCCTGCGAAGCCGCCCTGCACTTCGGCAAAGGAGAGGTGTTCCTGTTTGCGCCTCCGGCCTCCGGCGGAGCCTACGAGCTTTGCGGCCACTTTTCGCGAGGGTTGCACTCCCCCAAGACCGGCCGCACCTTCCGCCCCGCCACCCCCGGCCTGTTCTCCTTCAACTCCCCGCTCGGGGCCTGCCCGAGATGCCGCGGCTTCGGCCGCGTGATCGACATCGACTACCGCCTCGCCATCCCCGACCACTCGCTGTCCATCGAGGAGGGCGCCATCAAGCCTTGGGAGGGCGAGATCTACGGCGAATCCAAGAAGGACCTGCTCGTTTTCACCCGGAAGCTCGGCATCCCCACCGACGTGCCCTTCGCGCGGCTCACCCCCGAGCAGAAGGCCTTCGTGATCGACGGCTCGCCCGGCTACGACAGCGAAAACCCCGCAAAACGCTGGCCCAGGCTCTGGTATGGGCTCAAGGGCTTCTTCCGCTACCTGGAGAAGACGACCTACAAGATGCACGTGCGCGTCTTCCTCTCGCGCTTCCGGGCCTACAACCGGTGCCCCGACTGCGACGGCGCCCGCCTCCAGCCCGAGGCCCTCTGCTGGAAATGGCAGGGCCGGACCCTCCCCGAACTCTACCAGCTCCCCGTCGGCGAACTGCTGGCCTTGATCCAGAAATCTGGCGCCGGGACGCCCCTTGGCTCACCGAAGCTGGCAGGCGAAGGCTGCCCGCCCCGATCGGACACCTCCCGCCACCAGCGCGACCTCGCCTACGATTCCATCGTCACCCGCCTCCGCTACCTCGAACAGGTCGGCCTCGGTTATCTCACCCTCGACCGCAGCTCCCGCACGCTCTCCGGCGGCGAGGTCGAGCGCGTCAGCCTCACCTCCTGCCTCGGCACCTCGCTCGTGGACACGCTCTTCGTGCTCGACGAGCCCTCCGTCGGCCTGCACCCGCGCGACATCCACCGTCTCATCGGCATCATCCGCACCCTTACCGACGCCGGCAACACGGTCGTCGTCGTCGAGCACGACGAAGCCATGATCCGCGCCGCCGACCATGTCATCGAAATCGGCCCCGAACCCGGCGCCCGCGGCGGTGAGGTCGTCTTCCAGGGCACGGTGGACGCCATGCTCCGCTCCGACCGCAGCATCACCGGTGCGTATTTTTCCGGCCGCGAACGCGTCGAAGTGCCGCCCACCCGCCGCCCCGTGGTAGCCTGTCAATCTGAGCGGGGCGAAGAATCCGGTGGCACAACCGCAAGCAAGCGACGTGCTGGTTCCTGCGCCGCGCTCAGGAGGCCTGAGAAAAACCACACGCCCTGGCTCACGTTCACCAACGCCTCGAAGCACAATATCCGTAACCTGTCCTTCGCCCTTCCCCTCCAGCGCTTCGTTTGCCTCTCCGGCGTCTCCGGCTCCGGCAAGTCCACCCTCCTCGACAACGTCATCCACCAGGGCCTGCTCACCCGGCGCAGCCAGATGACCGAAGACCCGGCCGAGATCGAGGCCGTCAAATCCGACCTGGATTTCTCGGAAATCGTCCTCGTGGACCAGTCGCCGCTCAGCCGCACGCCGCGCTCCAATCCGGCCCTCTACTGCGAGGCCTGGGACCTCATCCGGGAACTCTACGCCTCGACGCCCGCCGCGCAGGAGGCCGGCTTCAGCGCCTCCAGCTTCTCCTTCAACAGCGGCGACGGCCGTTGCGACCACTGCCAGGGCCTCGGCAGCGAGCGCGTCGAGATGCAGTTCCTCTCCGACGTCTTCGTCCCCTGCCCCGTCTGCGAGGGCCGCCGCTTCAAGCCCGAGGTGCTCGCCATCCGCTGGAACGGCAAATCCGTGGACGACCTCCTCCACACCACCATCGCCGACGCCATCGCTTTTTTTGCCGATTGCGGGAACGAGCTTGCCCGCGACCCCGCGGCCTCTCTCGCCGCGATCCGCGCCCGCCTCGCCTCCCTCGACGCCGTCGGCCTCGGCTATCTGCCCCTTGGCCAGCCGCTCAACACCCTCTCCGGCGGAGAATCCCAGCGCCTGAAACTCGTCCGCTACCTCTCCGGCTACACCGACGCCCCGTCTCAAGTTTCAAATCTTCAATCTGAAATTCCATCCGGCGCCCTGCTCCTGCTGGACGAGCCCACCACCGGTCTCCACCGCCATGACGTGAAGCGCCTGCTCGGCGTGCTGCAACGCATCGTGGACCGCGGGCACAGCGTCGTCGTCATCGAGCACAACCTCGACGTGTTGCAATCCGCCGACTGGATCCTCGAGGTCGGTCCCGAGGCCGGCGCCGCCGGCGGCCGCTTGGTGGCCGCGGGCACGCCGGAGGACATCGCCGCCGCAAAAACGGCGACCTCGCCGTTTTTGCGCGAAGCACTCAACGGTAAGGCGGGGTCTCCGAACCCCGCCATGTCCTGCCAAGAGACGGGCTCCGGCGATCCTGCCCTGCAACTCGTCGCTGAAGCGGCCGCCCCCTATGGATCGACGCACTCTGCACTCAGTCTTCAGCACTCAGCGCTTCAGGTCCTCGGCGCCCGTGAGAACAACCTGAAGAACATCTCCGTCTCCATCCCGCACCGGCAGCTCTCGGTCGTCACGGGCGTGTCCGGATCGGGCAAGTCCACCCTGGCCTTCGACATCGTCTTCGCCGAGGGCCAGCGGCGCTTCATGGAGTCCATGTCGCCCTACGCCCGGCAGTTCGTCGAGCAGCTCCCGCGACCCGACATCGACCGCCTCACCGGCATCCCGCCGACCGTCGCCATCGAGCAGCGCGTCACCCGCGGTTCGCGCAAGTCCACCGTCGCCACCATCACCGAGGTCGCCCAATACCTGCGCCTCCTCTACGCCCGTGCCGGCATCCAGCACCATCCCGAGTCGGGCCGGCCCGTCACGCCGCTCTCGCCGAGCCGGCTCCGGCAGCTTCTCGACAAAACCCTCGCCACGCCCAAGGCGAGGCAGGCGAAGCACCTTTACCTCTGCGCCCCGCTCATCCGCGGACGCAAGGGCCACCATGAACCCATCGCCAACTGGATCCGCAAGCAGGGCTACGAACTCATGCGCGCGGACGGCCGCCTCCTGCGCCCCGACGCCTTCCAGAAACTCGACCGCTACCGCGAACACGATATCGAGGTGGTCGTGGCGGATCTGCAAGCGGCAGGGCGAGTCGTCCCCGGCGGGCCGGGCTCGACAAATCGCCAATCCGCAATCGCCCGTCGTAAATGGCTCCACGAACAACTCGCCGCCGCACTTCGGCTGGGAAAGGGTTCGTGCTTCCTCGCGCTCCCGTCTGCCGAAATCCTCTCCTGGTTCTCCACCACGCGCACCGACATCGAATCCGGCGAATCCTTCCCCGAGCTCGACCCGAAGCATTTCTCCTTCAACTCCCCGCGCGGCTGGTGCCCGACCTGCCGCGGCCACGGCCGCATCTACGACTGGATGCTGAAGCCCGACGAGGACGAGGAGATGTCGGACGAGGTCGCCGACGCCTTGCGCGCCTTCGACCCCGACGATCCGGCCAACCACGGCAAAGCCTGCCCCACCTGCCACGGCGAACGCCTCAACCGGGTGGCGCGTGCGGTGAGGCTGCCGCTGCGCGCTTCCTCCCGGCCTCCGGCCTCCGGTCTCCGGTCCCCGAATTCCGGCATATCCTTGCCGGAATTGCTCCGCCTCACCCCCGGCGAACTCAGCGCCACCCTGCGCAACCTCCGGCTCGACACACGCACGCGCCTCATCACGCAGGACATCGTGCCGCAGATCGCCGAGCGCCTGAAGTTCCTCGCCCACGTCGGCCTCGACTACCTCTCGCTCGACCGCCCCACCGAGACGCTCTCCGGCGGCGAGGCCCAGCGCATCCGGCTCGCGGCCCAGCTCGGCTCGAACCTCTCCGGCGTGCTCTACGTGCTCGACGAGCCCTCCATCGGCCTCCACGCCCGCGACAACGAACGCCTCATCGGGACCCTCCAATCGCTCCGCGACAAAGGCAACTCGTTGCTCGTTGTCGAACACGACGACGTGGTCATGGAGCGCGCCGACCGCATCATTGACCTCGGCCCCGGCGCCGGCGTCCACGGCGGCGAGATCCTTGCCAGCGGCACACCCGACGAGATCAAGCGCAACGACGCTTCGCTCACCGGCCTGTTCCTCGCCAAGGGCATCCCGCATCCTCTCCGCGGAACGTATCGCCCAATCGGGCGTCAAAAATCAAAAATCGAAAATCCCCCCTGGCTGGAGCTTTCCGGCATCAACTACCGCAACCTGCGCGACCAGACGCTCCGCCTGCCGCTCGGCCGGCTCATCATGGCCTGTGGCCCCAGCGGTGCCGGCAAGTCCACGCTCTTCCGCGACATTCTCCATCCCGCCGTCACCTGCGCCATCAAGCGCCGGAAAGCGAAACTCTCCGGCAAGGATTTCGTCCGACTCACCGGCTTCGAGTCTGACCGATCGGAAATGCCCTTTGAAACCTTGAGCGGCGCTCAAGGTTTCAAGGGGGTGATCGAAGTGGACCAGGCCCCTATTGGGAAGACGCCACGCTCCACGCCCGCGACCTACCTCGGCATCTTCGACCAGATCCGCCAGTTCTTCGCCACCCTGCCCGCGGCCAGGATGCGCGGCTATTCGGCCGGCCGGTTCTCGTTCAACACCGCCGGCGGACGCTGCGAGACCTGCGCCGGCGCCGGCCGCATCAAGCTGGAGATGGCCTTCATGGCCGACTCCTACCTGCCCTGCGATGCCTGCGGCGGCTCGCGTTTCGGCCCCGAGCTGGCCGACATCACCTGGAAGGGGAAGAACATCGGCGAGGTGCTGCAGCTCACGTTCGACGAGGCGGCCGCGTTCTTCGACTTCCATTCCCAGCTCTCGCAGGTTTGCCAGCTCATGGTGGATTGCGGTCTCGGCTACCTCACCCTCGGCCAGAGCAGCCCGACTCTCTCCGGCGGCGAGGCCCAGCGCCTCAAGCTCGTCACCGAGCTCGCCCGGGGCCTCGCCAGCTACCAGGAGCGCTCACGCGGCCTCACCGTGCGCAACCTCTACCTGTTGGAGGAGCCGACCATCGGCCTGCACCTCAGCGACTGCGAGAAACTCATCAAGGTGCTGCACAGTCTCGTGGACCAGGGCCACACGGTCGTCGTCATCGAGCACCACCTCGATTTGCTCGCCGAGGCCGACTGGATCCTCGAACTCGGTCCCGGCGGCGGTCCGCACGGCGGCGAGATCCTCTACCAGGGCCCGCTCCCCGGCCTGTTGAAAACCAAGCCCAGTCCCACGGCTCCTTACCTCCGCGAGAAATTAAAACTGTAGGAGAGGCTTTGCGCCCCGGTTTTCCCCTCAATGCCGCTGGAGCAGGTCCAGCAGTTTCCGGTCGAGCTTCTGCCCGTGCCAGTCCTCGTAGGCGACGTCGGCGCGGCCGGAGTTCAGCACGCCGAAGGTGCCGTCGAACTCCCAAAGGGCGTAGCCGATGCCGTGGCTCGTGAGGATGTCCAGCACGTCGCCGAACCAGGCGAGGAAGACGTCGTGCGGCGTCTTGTTCCAGCAACCGCACTCGCCGCAATGCACGCCCACGCCCCGGTGCATGATCCCGATCCAAGGGCGGTAGAAATCCGCGAGCATCGCGCGGGAGAGCGTCTCGGTGCGGACCTTCACCTGTCCGGTCGCGGGATCGGTGTCGCGCCACTCGATCTCGCCCGGCCAGCGCGGCACCGGCATGTTGTCCGCATCCTTGAAGGCCCACGGCGCCCTGTAGTGCGAGATGACCCCGGGATGGTAGCCGCGACAGCTCTGGCCGATGTCGAGGTCGGCCAGCTCAGGAATGACCTGCGTGCCGACGTCGTTGCCGTCGGCAATGACGAGGTGCCCGGGATTCGCGGCGCGGATCGCGGCGAGGGCGGCCTGCGCCACGCGGCGATAGTCAGCGCCCGGCACGGCGGTCCGCGGGGCGTGCTGGTCGTTCATGTCCTCGCGCATGCTGGGCTCGTTGACGAGATCGAAACTGATGCGCGTGCGCGGCACGCCGGCGTAGCGCCGGGCCCACATCTCCCAGTGGAAGCAGAAGGCGTCGAGCGCCGCCTGGTCGCGCCAGAGGTTGAAGGGTTCGTGGAATCCGGCGTTCACGCAGTAGCCCGGCGCGCGATGGAGATTGAGGCTCACGTGCAGGCCGTGCTTGTGCGCGAGCGTCACGAGGCGGTCGATCTCGTCCACCCGGCGCGGATCGATGCGGCGGACATCGTCGGGCGTCACCGGCCGCGAGCGGTCGATGTCGAGGTAGTGGGGATAGGCCAGCGGCAGCCGCACGAAGTCGAAGCCCCAGCCGGCAATCCAACGCAGGTGCTCTTCGGTCGTCGTGGGGTGCGGTCGGGCGGGATCGGGCGAAAAGAAATCGAGCAGGTTGAAGCCGCGCCAGCGCGGGAGCTGGTTGGCGGACGACCGGACGTTGGATGTTGAAAGTTGTCCGTTGGGCGTTGCGCCAAAGGCCGTGGCGCCGGCCAGGCCGAGGCCGAGTCCGGCGGCAGTCGAGTGGAGAAATTCCCGGCGGCTGATGGGGGTGCTCATAGGGCAATGCGGGGTTGAGCCCTGCACTTTAGCCGTTCTCCGTTCCGGGGAAAGCCGGGACCGGCCATGGCATCAAGCAGTAGCCCGGCCGGACCGCATCCTGAAAACTGATAATCGGTCAGGTGAAATCTGAAATTTCAGGCCCAACCCAGTTTCGACTTTCCCGGTTTCGGATGTCTGATTGCACGATTTCCAAGCCACGCTGGAGGCGCGGAGGGGCTTTGCACCCCTTCGGGCTATCATCCGCCGGCACTGAGCTCGGCCGCGCCGTGACCAGAGAACGCCCGAGGCTAGCGTCCGCCGCCGCGACTGACAGCCGAAAACCGGCCGCGGGCGGCCATTGAAGCGTTTGTGCTGGCCGCGATGAGGAACGCTTACCGCTCGCCCCATCACTTCCGCTTGAACAGCAGGTCCGCCAGACGGGCCTTCAGCTCCGCGTGGCTGCAGGATGGCTGCGCTGGCATGTGGAGCAGCGGCAGGCCGGCGCTCGCGAAGACCGAATCCACGAAGGCATCGCGCTGCCGGCGGTCCTCCTTCTCATGCGAGGAGTCGTCAAACTCGATCCCGGCCAGGGGCGCCAAATCCGTTTCGCTTACCAGGAGAAAATCCACATGCTTGCGGTTGATTTGGTTGCGGGCGGCCAGCCGCTCGACCCGATCCAGGCCGCGCGTCACACCGAAGATGTCCTCCAGACGCACCTTGCCGAAGACGCGCACGCCGTCGGGTACGGCGCGCTCCAGCGCCGCGAGGAAGACGCGCTCGGCCGGGGTGAACAGGGACTTCCGCAGATAGTAGGAGGCGGCACCATTTCGCCGGCCCGCCAACTGGGCCCGGACGACCACCCAGACGAAGAACAGGACCAGCGCCGCAGCGACTAGGATGGCGATAGGTTGCATGTCCGGTTCAGATTAGACGGCACCGGCTTCCGAGCCAGCCTCCCTTCAGACCACACAGACGGGCGGAGGTGCCGGGAGGTCGGCGACAACAGCAGATGGGGCGGCGGGCCACAACCATTCTGGAGTAGGATTTTTAGCCGCAAAAGGCGCAAATAGAAACCGTCCTGCCAGACTAATGTTCCTCGCGCCTATAGGTGCCTTGAGAGTTTCGCCGGCCGTCGGATTTTTTTGTGCTTCTTTGCGGTCATTTCCAGATGCCTTGGTCTTGTTTCAGGTTTCTTGCGCTAACGCTGCCATTTCCGGCTTCAGTCGGTGGAGCAATTGTGCGAAACTCCGGACACCCGAGCAGCTCTCAGGGCCCACCCCACCCCTCACCCCCACCACGATGAATGTCCTGCTTGCACTCTGGCTCCCGATCCTCGTCAGCGCCCTCGCTGTCTTTGTCATCAGCTCCCTCGTCCACATGGTCTTCAAGTGGCATGCCTCCGACTACAACGGCTTCGCCAACGAGGACGCCGTGCGCGAGGCCCTCCGCGCCGCCAACCCCGCGCCCGGCCGGTATGTCCTGCCGCATTGCAAGGACATGAAGGACATGGCCACCGATGCCATGAAGAAGAAATATGCGGAAGGTCCGGTCGGACACGTCACGATCATCCCCAACGGCCAGCCGGCCATGGGGAAATACCTCGGCATGTGGTTTCTCCTGTGCGTGCTCGTCTCAGCGGCGGCGGCGTTCCTGGCAGCCAAGGCCTACGGTCTGGCGGCTCCCGCCCAGGGAGCGGCCAAGATGGCCGGCGCCGTTGCCTTCATCGGCTACGGCTTCGGCACGTTCCAGGAATCGATCTGGATGGGCCGTCCGTGGTCCGCGACCGCGAAATACCTTCTCGACTCCGCGCTCTACGCCGCCGGCACCTGGGCGGTGTTCCTGTGGCTCTGGCCCTGAGCGCCCCGGAGGCAATGTCACCCATTGGGTGACGTGTTGCCGGGAGGCGCTTGCCGGCATATGACACCTGCCAGGTGACATTCTGGGGGCCCGGCGCGTTGCGTCCGCCGGTCGCCGTTTCAGCTTGGCGGGCGCTTTTTCCGCACGGCCAGGAGCCACACCAGCAGTTGCAGCGTGCGCTCCGCATCGGGCATGCGCCCGCCGCCGGTCACGAAAGTGTTGATCCGCTGACGCGGCATCCCCAACAGACGTCCCAGGTTCGCCTGGCTGCCATAGGTGCGCAAATGCGGCCGCAGCTCGGCTTTCAATGCATTCCAAAGCGGCGTTTCCTTGCCCGGACGCAACGTGGCCCCGCCGCGCCGGGAACGGCGTTTCTGCTCGATGCGGAACGCCTGCGAGGCGTGGCGGGCCGTGGCCCGCGCCATCTCGGTCACGGCTTCGGCGAACACGGCCGGAAGATCAACGCTGGAATAGTAGGTTACCATTGCCATGGCGCGATTGAGAATCGCCCGCTGCGAACCCGCCAACGCAGAAACCACCTGAAAGCAGGCTTTGCCGAACCTGCCGACGCCGGCCGACTATGTCACCCAATAGGTGACATGGCAGGTGGAATGGCTGCGGGCGATCGGGCAGGAGGCACCGCTAGGCGACTGATCACCCACGAAAACCAGGGGACGAACCACGCCGGCAGCCGATGTCACCCAATGGGTGACATCGGCTGCCGGCGTGGCGGAGAAGGCCGAAGCGAACTGGAATGGATCCGGGAGAGGTTTGGAGGGGCGGTCACTCTGCCCGGGCGCGCCCGGGTCTCCGTGATCCGCCCCTGCGGTTGGTTGACCCGTGTGCAGCTCTTCGAGCGCAGGCGGGCTCTCTGCGCCTACCGCCTGCCTCCCCGCGGGCCGACGAACACGGCGAGGAGGATGAAGGCGACGGTCAGGGCCGCCATGATGAGGAAGAATCGTTGCACGCGCCGGCACGGTTGAAGAATTGGCGCAGCCGGTCAATGGTTTCAGCCGTGCGTGACTCGCTCTCCATTCGGTGTCCCCACTGCGGGGAGCCGTTCCCCCTCCCCTTCGATGTCTCGGAAGGCAGCACCCGGTTCACGGCCGACTGCGAAGTGTGCTGCCGCCCGATGCTGGTGACGATTGTGGTGAGCGACGACGGCGAGATCGAATCCCTTGAAGCGGTCGAGGAATAGACCGCAAGGCAGTCCGACTCCGCATCGCGCCCAGCGGATCAGATTTTCAGCACGAGCCAGACCGTGGCCAGGCGGGCCAGGTCGAGAAAGAAGCCGACCATGAAGGGCACGGCGATCAGGTTCAGCGAAAGGCTGCGCATCCTGGGCAACCCCCGCATGGAGGTCCGCATCGCCCAAGGGAATATGGCCAGGGCGATCACCAAGGAGACCAGAAACGCGCCCGCATCGAAGTGAGCGAGTGTCCAATGCAGGGTCTTGAGATCGAGATTCTGCCGGAAGAAGATGCCCAGCGCGATGAACAGCCAGGCCGCGCCTTGGAGGCAAGCACGCTGTTTCCGCGCCCGCCATCGCTGCAAAAGCCACAGCGCGCCGATCAGGCACAGGAGCACCAGCACCGTCACCAAGGCGCGAGTGCGGAGGTCCTCCTGCCGGACCGCCGCCGCCCCGATCCCGGCTGCCGCCAGGCCGTTCAGTTCCCGTGTCTTCGGAGAAGGCACAGCCTCGCCACTCCCCGCCGCCGCATCACCGGCCAGGAGAGGATCGAGCCCGAGGTCGAAATGCCGTCGCAGCGGGTGGATCATCGGGTCTCCTTGTATGATCGGGATGCAGACATGACCACCAGAATGTCGGCAGGTTTTTACGCTCGCAGTGGCGGTGGGGGAACGACGGGAAGCGACGGATTGGCGGTGACGGCGCAGGCCTCGGCGACGGATTCACGCAGAAGGACGATGAGCGTGAACACACCCAGCGCCGTGCCGCAGGGGAAGCCCCAGCAGTTGCCGCCCGCGACCACGAGGCAAAACACCCGCCACATGCGGCGCAAGATGCCCCAACCCGCCGCGAGGTTGGTCAAGCCGGAGGTCACGATCGCCGCACCGAAGAAGAGGCAGAACCACTTGAAGATCCCGAAGATCGCCGCAGGCGGCAGGCCGTTTTTCGCCTCCTTCACCAGATCTGGGTGGGTGAGAAACGTGTGCAGGAACAGCCAGTGCAGGAGGAGGAAACCGACGAAAATCGCGGACCGGCCCGCCAGCACGAAGTGGAAACCGGCCAACAGTCTGAGGTGCTCGGCATCGACCTTGCGCTGGTCGCCCATCAACGGCGGAAGAGACGGCGGGGTGGTCATGAGATGAGTAAGGGCGCAGAATCAGAAATAGGTAACCCGGCCCTTGTCGTCGATGGCGATGACACGCCGCCTGACAAGCTGGTCGATCTGGGCGCGCACCTCGTCGGGCGAGAGCTTGTTGCCGTGGAAGGCGGCGATGTGATGCTCCAAGGTCGAACGCTTCTTCGGGCGGTTGGCCATCCCTCCGATTTTCAACTGCTGGATCAGTTGTGAAAGCCTGTCGGCCGCCGGTTCTAGTCGAGACGGAGGCGCGGCTTTGGGCGCGGCTGCCGGCTTGGTTTCGGCGCCCTCTGTTGCCGTGATGAAGGGCGGTTTGGAGCGCAGCTTCTTCCTGGGCGCCAAGAAAGGCAGGGCCGCAAAGCTGTCGTGCCTGGCCACTTTGATGCCCTTGCCCCGCAGGTGGGCGATCATGGCCTCGAAATCCTTGTCCTTGGAAACGATGTGGAAATCCGCCCCCGGAGTGCGCTCCACGGCCTGTCCGAGATAGCAGGCCAGGGTCAGGTCGAGGGCATTGCGGCCGGTCGCCCCGACCTCGACCAACTCGACCTGCGCGGCCAGCCGGTGGATCTGCCGGACCAGCGGCAGGTCCAGCCGTGTCTGCTTCTTCCCAATCAGCAGCACGACGTGAACCGGCCTCCCCTCCACCAGCCCGAGATCAACCTTCGGAACGTTTTCAAAATCCACGAAGACAAAGTGCTCGACGGTATTCATGGAAGGATGAATGAAGGGCCACGCATGACACGACATGCAGTCATTGCCGGAAAACGCCGGTCCGTGGCCCGCCGGGAGCAGAGCGGAGGCGGTGGCCGGCGGCAACGCTGAAGACGGCCGGACCAGATCTGCCATGCGACCGGTCGGAGACCGGTCCTACGGTTTCTTCGGGGCGTCCTTATGCGCCTGGTTGTAGATCGTCTCGATCCAGCGGTGGTGGGTGATCCAGCCCCGGCCGTAGGCATCCCATTTGGCGGGGAGGCCGTCGGCCTTGAGCTGTTCCAGCGTTTTGCCCGCGGCCATGCCCTGGCGCACGAGGGCGACGCTCTCGACAACCATGTCGTTGTAAGCCTTCAGCTCCCCGGCGGTGCTGAGCGGACCGTGGCCGGGGATGATCTTCGCATCGGGCGAAATCTGGGCCAGGACCGCCTGCTGCGTGGCGATGTAGCCGTCCACGTCGCCACCGCTGCCGAAGTCCACATAGGGCCAGCCCCGGCTGACATACTGGTCGCCCATGTGGACGACGTTGGCCCGGGTGAAGAAGATGATGCTGTCGCCGTCGGTGTGGCCGGTGCCGACATGGAGCAGCCGGATCTCCTCGCCGTTGAAATGCACCGAAGCCGACTGGTCGAAGGTGATGACCGGCAGCGCGGCCTCGGCGATCTTCGCATCGGCGTCGAGCCGCGAGCGCACGTTGCGGTGGGCGACGATGGTCGCTTCCTTCGCGCCGAAGGCCGCGTTGCCGCCGGTGTGGTCGCCGTGGTGATGCGTGTTGAGCACGAACTTCAGCCGGCCCGGATTGAGCTGCGCCAGCGCGGCGGCGATCTTGTCGGCCAGCGGGGCAAACTGGTCGTCCACGATGAGGATGCCGTCGGGACCGGCCGAGACGCCGATGTTTCCGCCGGCGCCTTCCAGCATAAAGACGTGGCCGGAAACCTGGGTGGCCTTGATCTCGACCTTGGAGAAATCCTGCTGGGCGACCGCGGCGGAAGCGAACAGGGCGAAGCAACTGAACAGAGGTGCGTGGGGTTTCATGGCGCGGAATGTAGCCCGGGCGCGGTCCCTGGCAACCCGGCGCACGCTCACAGCCGGGCCGAATGTCCGGGCCAATCCGGTTTTCCCCCAAGGAAGCAAAGGCGGGGAAGAGTCTGAAATCCCACACCTTGGCGCGCTTTGCGTCCTTCGTGTGAACCAGTCCCTACGGTAGCGGCGGAGACACCCCCGGGATTCTGCGGTTGGGTCTATCCGAGGGCGAGCGGCAGGCTCGGGGCGATGGTCAGGGCGAGGTCCGCCTCCGCCACGGCGCCGGGCTCGCGCTCGGCGAAGGCGGCGAAGGCGATCATGCCGGCGTTGTCGCCGGTGTGCTGCGGCTGCGCGCGGAGGAAGGGGATGTTCTGCGCCTGGGCGACCTGCGCCAGCAGGGCTTGCAAAGTGCGGTTGTTGGCCACGCCGCCGGAGAGGCCGAAAGAACGATAGGCGCCGCGTTCCAAGGCGAGGCGGCTCTTGCGCCCGAGGGCATCGAACACGGCAGCCTGGTAGCTGGCGCAGAGGTCGGACCTGCGCGCCTCGATCTCGGCGGGTTGCATCTTCTCGAGCTGGTAGCGCAGGCTGGTCTTGAGGCCGGAGAAGCTGAACCCGAGCGTCGCGCGCCGGGCGACAGCCTTGGGGAAGGCGAAGGCCGACGCGCGGCCCGTGGCGGCGAGCTTCTCCACCTGCGGACCGCCAGGGTAGCCGAGGCCGAGCAGCTTGGCGCCCTTGTCGAGCGCCTCGCCGGCGGCGTCGTCGAGTGTCGCGGCCAGCAGCGTGATGCGCCGCGCTTCGTCGATGGCGAAGAGCGCGGTGTTGCCGCCCGACACGAGCAGACCGAGGTGCGGGAGGAGCTTCGCCAGCTCCGCGTCGAAGGCGGCGGGGTCGGCCGCGTGCAGGGCGATGAAGGGAGAAAAGGCGTGCGCGCGGAGATGGTTCACCCCGACGACCGGCACGCGCCAGGCGAGGCCGAGGCCCTTGGCCGCGGCGAGGCCCATGGCGAGGCAGGCGGCCAGACCGGGGCCGTTGGTGACGGCGATTCGCGTGACCTGCTCCGGCTGCACCGCGGCCAGCGCGCGGGCGAGCAGCGGGCCGAAGTGGGCGAGATGCTCGCGGCTGGCGAGATCGGGCACGACGCCGCCGTAGGCCTCGTGCAGGGCGATCTGGCTGTGCACCCACTCGCCGGCGAGACCCGCCGCGGGATCGAAGACCGCCACGGCGGTCTCGTCGCAGGAGCTTTCGAGGGCGAGGATCATGGGGCGGCTGGAAAAGCCGAGACTGGAGACCTGAAGCCTGAAAAGGAGGAAAGCCCCGAGGCGCCGTCTCCGCCAAGGCTTCGGCGGGCTTGGCGTCGCTTGCCACGTCGTAGCCCGCAGGGCGAAGATGGGAGGCCGCCACGGCTCCATGCCGTCATTGTGGGAGCGACCTTGGTCGCGACTGTCGCGTGCAAGCACGCTCCCACAATTTCCTTTTGTGCAAACCGTCGCATCATTTGCTCGCGGCGAGCACGCCGGCGAGGATCTCCTCGGCGGCGGCGAGCTGGACGTCGGGGATGGGTTTGAAGTTGTCCTCGGGCGAGGCGGCGAGGTCGGGCCGCGACTGCTGCACGCGGAGGCGCGCCTCGTCGTCGGGGCTGACCTCCAACTCGACGTGCGGGGCGATGCCGCGCTCGTGGATGGTGACGCCGCCGGGCGTGTAATAGCGGGCGGTGGTGAGGCGCAGGCCCTCGCCGCGGTCGAGTTCGATGACGCTCTGCACGGAGCCCTTGCCGAAGGTCCGCTCGCCGACGATGACGGCGCGCTTGGTGTCGCGCATGGCGCCGGCGACGATCTCGGCGGCGCTGGCGGTGCCGCCGTTGACGAGGATGGCGATAGGATAGGTGCGCGGCGGGTGGCCGTTGTCGGAGTAGTAGTTTTCGCGTGTGTCGGGGGAGCGGCCCTGCGTGTAAACGACGAGCTCCTCCTTGTCGAAGAACTCGCTGCACACGTCGATGGCGGCGTCGAGCAGGCCGCCGGGGTTGTTGCGCAGGTCGAGGAGGAGCGCGCGCATGCCCTGTTTTTCCAGGCGGGCGAGGGCGGCGGCGAATTCCTCGCCCGTGCGCTCGCTGAACTGCGTGATCTGGAGATAGCCGATGAGGCCCGGCCGCATCTCCACCAGGCGCACGCTCTCGAGCTGGATGCGCTCGCGGCGCACCGCGTAGTCGAGCTGCCGGTTCTGGCTTGGCCGGAAGACGGTGAGGGTGACGAGCGAGCCGGGCTCGCCGCGCACGAGGCTGACGGTGCTGTCGAGCGTCGGGTTGACGAGGGGCCTGCCGTCGATCTTCACGAGCCGGTCGCCGCGCTGGAGGCCGGCGCGGTCGGCGGGTGTGCCGGGGATGGGGGCGATGATCACGATGTGGCCGTCGCGCTGCTCCACCTGGATGCCGACGCCGGTGAAGGCGTTGGCGAGTTCGTTCTCGGTCTCGCTGAACTCGTCGGCTCGCAGGAACCGCGAGTGCGGGTCGAGGCCGCCGACCATGCCGTCGAGCGCGGCGCGGGTGAGGCTGGCGTAGTCGGCGGGAGTGTCGCCGACGTAGTTTTCCTTCACCAACTGCAGAACCTCCTTGAAGTAGCGGACCTGGCGGTCGCGCTCGCGGTCGGGCCACCAACTGGGTGCGCCATGCTGGCGGGCGGCGAACTGCGCGGCCAGGAAGCCGGCGACGGCGGCGGCGGCGATGATGAGGAAACGTTTGAACATCGGCCCGCAGTGTGGGCAAATGACCGCCTTTGTAAATGGGTTCCTCTGCGCATTTCCGCGAAATCATGGCCGCCGAGCCGGGCGCGGCGCAGGGCGTGCCCTTTGCGCGGTTCATGGAGTTGGCGATGTATCACCCGACGGCCGGGTATTATACTAAGGATTTCCGGCGCGTGGGCTGCGACCGGAAAGCGGATTTCTACACGGCCACATCGTTCAATCCGGTCTTCGGCGAACTCGTGGCGGCCGCGACGGTGAAACTGCTCGCGCCGGCGCGGGCGGGAGACTTCCACTTCGTGGAGATCGGGGCGGAGCCCGGCGGCGGCGCGCTGCGCGACATCCCCCACCCCTTTGCGTCCTACCGCACCATCCGCCTGGGCGAAGCGCTGGCCATCAGCGGACCGGTGGTGGTGTTTTCCAACGAGTTGTTCGACGCCCAGCCGTTCCACCGGGTCGTCTGGCGCGGTGGCGCGTGGCGCGAGCTCGGCGTGGCCCTGCGCGACGGCAAACTGATCGAGGCGGAGCTGCCGGAGTTCTGCGCAGAGCTGGCGGCCGAGCGCGACCGGCTGCCCAAGACCTCGACCGAGGGCTACCACCTCGACCTGCCTTTGCGCACGAGGCCGCTGCTGGACCGGATCGTCGGTCAGCCGTGGACCGGGCTCTTCCTGGCCCTCGATTACGGGCGCACCTGGCGCGAACTGGCCGAGGAGATGCCGACCGGCACGGCCCGCACGTATTTCCGCCAGAAGATGGGCGACGATCTCCTCAAACGCCCCGGTGATGAGGACCTGACCTGTCACATTTGCTGGGACTGGCTGGAGGACGGCCTCGTGAGCGCGGGGTTCAACGAGCCGGTGGTCGAGTCGCAGGAGAGCTTTTTCGCCCGTCACGCCGGCGAAGCGCTGGCCGCGATGACCGCCGCCGAGGCCCGGGGACGGGGCCCGCGGAAAAGAATGCTCACGCACCTTCTTCACCCGGCGCACATGGGGCAGAAGTTTCAGGCACTCCACGCTTTGCGCAGCTGAGGCCTTTGGGCGGCGGAAACCAAATTTCCCTTGCTAAGCGAAATGCCGGTCCTTTACTCACGACCCTTTAACTCAAGAAACACCATGGCACGAATTTGCGCTATCACCGGCAAACGCCCCGCAATGGGCAGCATCATCAACCGCAAGGGTCAGTCCAAGAAGAGCGGCGGCATCGGCACGCACGTCACCAGCAAGACGACCCGCAAGTTCCGCCCGAACCTGCAGTGGATCAAGGTCAAGCTGCCCAACGGCGGTTCCAAGCGCATGTGGGTCTCGGTGAAGGCCATCAAAGCCGGCCTCGTCCAAAAGGCCTGAGCGATCCCGACCTCCTCCTTCCCGACCCGCAGCCGCAAGCTGCGGGTTTTTTGTTTGGGCGGATCAGTCTTGGAATTGCAGGGGCGGACCTTGGTTCGCTCACGAAGGAAGGCGCACCGAGGCGCGCCCTCACTCGCTTCGCGGTCCTGCTCCCGGGGGCGCCCTTGCGCAGGCACGCACAACGGATGCGCAGAAATTCCCGTGGCGCGGAAAACCAGGTGGGCGTATCATTCCACCTGAGGGAACCGCGATTTCCCGCGGTCCGTTTCCGCCGCCCCCAAAACTCCAACCCCCCTGTGCCATGGCAACCCACACCTATCTGCAACACGGGTTGACGATCCTGCAGGCGCGGCTCCAGGCCCCGCACGCGCGCTTCGCCGCCCGCACCGGTTCCGCCCCACGCCCGTTCCTGACCATCTCCCGCGAGACCTGCGCCGGCGCCACCACGATCGGCAAGCACCTGCTGCCGCTCCTCGAGGCGCACCTGGGCGAGGAAGGCCGGAGCTGGATGTTTCTCGACAAGGACCTGCTCAACCAGGCGCTCAACCTGCACCACCTGCCGGAACGCCTGGCCGACTACCTGCCCGAGGACCGCCTGCCCGAGATCAAGGGACTCATCGGCGAGATCGTGGGCCTGCACCCGCCGCTGTGGGAGCTGGAGCACCGCGTGGCCGAGGCCATCCACCGCTTCGCCGAGCTCGGCCGCGTGATCATCTCCGGCCGCGCCGCGCACCTCATCACCCGCGACCTGCCCGGCGGGTTCCATGTGCGCCTCGTCGCGCCGCTCGAATCCCGCATCCGCCGCGCCCAGCAGATCCATCAGTCCGGCCGCGAGGTGGCGGAGAATTTCATTCGCGAAAGCGACCAAGCCCGGGCCCGGCACGTGCAGACCAACTTCGGGCAGGACGTGGGCGACCCGCACCTTTACGACCTGACCATCAACACCGACCGGGTGCCGCCCGCCACGGCGGCGCGGCTGGTGCTGACCGGCCTGCAGGAGCACATCGCCGCGGTGACGCCGGCGACGTGAGCCCGGCGCCTACCCCGCGAGATCGGCGTATTCCCCCCGGTGCCGTTCGATGAACCGCGCCACGTAGCTGCATGCGGGCACTGCCTTCAGGCCGGCGGCGCGGACGTCGGCCAAGGCCGCGCGCACGAGCTGTTCGGCGACCCCGCGGCCGCGCAGCTCCGGCGGCACGAGTGTATGCGTGAAGATCCGGCGGCCCTCCGCGTCCTCGTATTCGCAGACGGAGAGGCGTCCGTCCACGACCGCCTCGTAGCGGTGCGCCGCCGCGTTGTGCCGGACTGGAACGGCCGTGGCCATCATTCGCCCCCGTTGCTGCCGTTGAACTTCCCGCGCAGACGCTGCAGCACGGCCTGCAGTTCGTCGCGTCCCTCGATTTTCATGAGCCAGAGCAGGCCGCCGTAAAACGCCGCGGAAGCGGGAATCACGCCGGCCACGACCACCAGGTCCGGCCACAACCCGGGCAGGCCGGCCGCCGCCACACCCCGCGCACCGAGCCAGACCACCCCGCTCATCAGCGCCGCGGCCACGACGATCTTGCCGAGATTCCGCCACAACGGAGCGAGGCCGAAGCCCTCCCGTTTCCGACCGAGGTGCACCTGCAAATAGAACGCTTGGGCGACCACGGCGACGTTGCCCGCCACCGCCAGACCCAGGGTCGAAAGCGGGCGCATCAGCACGAGGCTCAGCACGAGGTTCACCGCGAAGCTCAGCACCGCCGCCCGGACCGGCGTGCGGGTGTCCTTCAGGGAATAGAACCCGCGCAACGCGAGGCTGGTGTAGGAGACGAACGGCAGCCCCAGGGCATACACCGCCAGCACCGGCGTCATCAATCCGGTGTCGGAGGCCTGGAAGGCGCCGCGCTGGAACAGCAGCCGGGTGATCGGCTCGCTGAGCAGCGCCAGGCCGGCCGCGGCCGGCACGTTGATCATCAGCACGAGCCGGAGCCCCTGGTGGTAGTCGGCCGTCAGCGCCGCCCAGTCCGACCGGGCGGCATGCCGGGCGATGAGCGGGAACACCACCGTCGCCACCGCGATGGTGAAGACGCCGATCGGCAGCTCCATGACGCGCGTGGCCAGGTTGAGCACCGCGGTGGCATGGTCGTTGAGCGAAAGGCCGAGCAGACGCGACATCGCGATGTTGATCAGATAGACCGCCGAGCTCACGACGGTCGGTGCCATCAGCCCGGCGATCTCGCGCAGACGGTCGTCGGTCCGCAGGTCGAAGGCGGGTCGCCAGCCCTCGCGCCAGAGCACGGCCGCGGGCACGGCCATCTGCAGGAACCCGCCGAGCAGCACGCCCGCGCAGAGCAGGTGCATCCGGGCAGCGTCGGCCCAGGCCCACCAGGCGCCAAGGCCGAGCGCGGTGAGGATCGCCACGTTCAGCCACACGGGGGACAGGGCCGGCTCGGTGAACCGGCCGAAGACCTGGCAGGCCGCGCTGAAGGCCGCGGCGAGGCAGACGAACACCAGGTAGGGGAAGAGAATCACCGCCAGATCCGCGCCGAGCAGCAGGCGGCGGCCCGCCTCGGGAGACAGCCCCAGCTCCTCCGCCAGCAGCACCAGCGGGTCCGCGTTGAGCATCACGGCCACGGCGGCGACCACGACCGCCACGGTCACCACGGCCAGCCAGCTTGCCACCTTGCTGACGAGCTGGAACGCACCGGCGCGCTGCCGGGCCTCGAGCTCGTGCGCGAGCGTGGGCACAAAGGCCGCGGTCAGGGCGCCCTCGCCCAACAGCCGGCGGAACAGGTTGGGCAGCGTGAAGGCCGACACGTAGGCCGAGTTCAGCGGCCCGGTGCCGAAGACCGCCGCGGTCGCCATCTCGCGCACCAGCCCGAGCACGCGCGACACCACGGTCGCGCTGGCGACCACGCTGATGTTTTTCAGGCTTTTCGACACGGGCGCGGCGGGGACGCGGACGCCAGCCCGTTACTGCATGGTGAGCTTGAGCGTGGAGCCCTCAATGGTCACGTCAGCCAGCTTGGCCCAGGCGGAGCGAAGTTCGTCGGACACCGGCTTCTTGCCCAGCAGGTGCCTGACAAGCGGACCGGGCACGACCGGCAGCAGGTGGAGGGGACAGGACCCGAGATAGACCGTGTCCGCGGAAAAGACGAAACGGTCGCCCGAGCGCCGGATGCCGCCGGCCAGGACCACGAAGACCTCCTGGCCGACGCCGAACCAGTTGACGAAGCACTTGAAGCCGATGCGCAGCTTGCCGTCGGCAATCTTGAAGTTCGGCTTGCCGGGCTGGAAGATGCCGCCGTCAGCGGCGGGGGCGGTGGCCGCAGGCGCGGGCGCACCGGCCTTGGGCGGCGGCGCGGCGGGAGCTGCCGGCGCGCCGAACACGGAATTGGCCCAGGCGTTGAGCTCGTCCTCCACCAGCTCGATGCTCTTGCCGGCGACGAGCTGTTTTTCCTTCGCGGCCCAATTGCGGCTCTTGGCGGTCAGCTCGCTGCCGGGGATGTAGTAAACGGCGCCGCGCTTGGGCTCCTTGGGCAGCTCCTTCACCTGCTCCACGGGCTTGAGCACGAGATAGACGCAGGCCGCGAGGAGGCCGGCGGCCAAGCCGAGCACGGCGCCGAGGGCGACTTCGGTGGTGCTGGGACCGTAGAGAGCTTTTTCGACTTTGGTATCAGCCATGGTGGGTGCTATTTCGCCGCGGCGGCCGCCGGCTTGGTTTCAGTGGAAGGCTTGGCGGCGGGCTTGTCTCCCGCCGTTTCCTTTTTAGCGCCGGTCTTTTTGTAATCGGTGATGTAGAAGCCCGAGCCCTTGAAAATCAGCCCGGCTCCTCCCCCGATCTGGCGCTTCAGCCCGGCCTTCTTGCAGGCCGGGCACTTGGTGAGCGGAGCGTCCTTCATGGACTGGAACGCCTCCAGCTCATGACCGCATCTGGTGCAGACGTATTCGTAGGTAGGCATCGCGGATATCCCATGATAGAAAGGGCGCCCGGCCGCAAGGCGAGTCTGTTCTCGGCGCAACCCCCGCTTCACAATCCGTTTGCCAATCCCGGCGCCGGCGGGGAAAGTGCCGGCTTTCATGGATTTCGCCGCGCAGTTCCAAGCCTACCGCGAACGGGTCGAGCAGGGACTCGACCGTCTCGTGCCCGCCGCCACCACCCGGCCCGCCCGCCTGCACGAGGCCATGCGCTACGCCCTCCTCGGCGGGGGCAAACGCCTGCGGCCCGTCCTGACCCTCGCCGTCGCCGATCTCGGCGGCGCCCGGCACGACGCCCTCCCCGCCGCGATCGCCGTCGAGTGCCTCCACACCTACTCCCTGGTCCACGACGACCTGCCGTGCATGGACAACGACGACCTGCGTCGCGGCCGGCCGACCACGCACCGGCAATTCGACGAGGCCACGGCGCTCCTCGCCGGCGACGCCCTGCTCACCCTCGCCTTCCAGCTCGTCGGCCGGCACTACGCCGGCTCGCCCGCCCTCGCCGCCGCGCTCACCCGCGAGCTGGCCGACGCCGCCGGCAGCGAGCGCCTCATCGGCGGCCAGATGGAGGATCTGCTCGCCGAGCAAAAGGCCGACGCCACCGCCGCCGAACTCGAGTTCATCCACCTCAACAAGACCGCCGCCATGATCACCGCGGCACTCGTCGCGGGAGGGCTGTGCGGCGGGGCCGACGCCGCACAGCTTGAGGCCCTCCGTCGCGCCGGCCGGCACCTCGGCCTGGCGTTCCAGATCGTGGACGACATCCTCGACGCCACGGCCGACACCGCCACGCTCGGCAAGACCGCCGGCAAGGACGCCCGGGCCGGCAAGACCACCTACGTGAAGCTGCACGGCCTCGACGCCTCGCGGAAATTCGCCTGCGAGCAGACCGCCGCCGCCCGCACGGCGCTGCACACCCTGCCCGGCGACAAGGCCTTCCTCACCGCCCTCGTCGAGTCCCTGGCCGGCCGCGGGAAATAACGTCCGAAGATCCCGACCCATGAGGCGCCTCCCAGCCAACGCAGATTCCAAGCTGGGCGGCGCGTTGGTGATCCTGGTCACCGCACTGATCTGGCTCGGCTGTCTGCGTTTCCCCGTCGTGTGGCAGGCCACGGGGATCGGTGAGACCTCCGTCCCGTTTCTCGATCTCTACGGATCGCTCGCCGCCGGTGAAATTGCCGCCCAAGGCGGCGATCCCTACCGCCCCAATCCCCTTGATCCTTTTCACCGGCCTCATTTGTACTCCGGCTGGTGGCTGGTGACCGGAACGCTGGGACTGACGCGGGCGGACGCCTCCTGGCTCGGACTCACGCTCATTCTCGCCGGGCTCATTTGCGCGGTGGTAATCATCAGGCCGGTCACCAGCGTCGCGGCGGCCCAGGCGGTCCTGGTGCTGTGCTCTCCGGCGATCCTCATGGCGGTCAATCGGGGCAACAACGACTGGGTGGTGTTCATTCTCCTCTGTTTCGCCCTGGTTGGATTGCGATCGCCGACGAGGATTTCCCAGGCAGCGGGAGCGGCGCTGATCGCCGTGGCCACCGCTCTCAAATACTATCCCGGGGCGGCTTTCCTCGCCCTGCTCTCCGCGCGCACCCGGCGTGAATCGCTAGGCCTGCTTGGAATCTGCCTACTGGTCGGGATGCTGTCGGTGCCGGCGCTGCTTCCCGGACTGCAGAGCGTCACCCGTTTTGCCCCCCAGCCGGATGGGCTGTATGCGTTCGGCGCGCCGGTGCTTTTCAGAAATTTCGCTCTCCCGGTCATCGCCGGCTGGCTGGTCCCTGTCGTCGTAATCCTCCTTGCCGCGCTGGGCCTCGCGATTCCGGAATGCCGGCAGGCCGGCGGCCCAACGTTGGAGCCTGAGGCAGACAGGGAGTTTGTGTTCAGTGCCGCCGTGCTGACCGGGTGCTTTTTCCTGGGGGCATCGTATGCCTACAAGTTGATCTTTTCGCTCTGGATGCTGCCGGCCCTGACGCAGGGCCACTCCAGCACCCTGGTCGGCAGATGGCGCAGACCCCTTTGGTGGATCCTGCTGGCCTCGCTGTGGTCGGAAGGCCTGCTGGCCCTAGTGATCAACGTGGTCCTGACCCCACTGTCGCGCGACGCCGCGCTGGGAACGCTGTCCGCCGCCCTGATCATCGGGCCACTCCTGACCTGGGTGCTGATCGTCATGCTGGCATCGCGCCTGCTCGTTTACTCGTGGTTTCACCTGCGCCGACTGGGTCTGGTCGCGCAGCGGGCATGAAGGCACCAGACGCCGTTTCCTTGGTGAGAACCGGACATGCCGGACCTCCAGCCCGGCGGGGCCGACTGTGACACGAAGGGTTTACGGCGGACCCGACCGGCCGTTGGTCACCGTGAGACCGTCGAGCAGTTCGCTGATGTCGCCGGCCACGTCGCGGAAGTCGCGTTCCTCCGACCAGCCGCGCAACTGCACGGAGCCTTCCGGCCCGCTGTAGAAATAGCCGTGGTTGATGTAGCTGGCCCGTTCCACGCGGGCGGCGAACTCCAGCTCCATGATCTCGGCCGAGCCACGCAGCTTGCGTCCGCGGCGGCGCACGGTGACCGATTCGGCGCCCTCGCGCGCGGTGTCGAGCACGGCGCGCTCGATGTCGCCGCCGGGGACCGGCTGCGCCTCGGCGATGAACTGCGCCTCCGCGCGCTGGTCGGTGCGCAGGAGGTTGAAGATCCCCGGCTCCGCGTCGGTCGGATCGCGATACCAGCGGGTGGCGTCGTAGCGCAGGCGGAAATTGCCGGCCACCAGCTCGCGCCAGCGCGCGGCCAGCGCCACCTCGCGGGCGTTTTGGAAGGCGGCCGCCACCCTCACGGTGTCGAAGAACTGCGCGGCGGCCGCCTCGCCCCTGGCCTGCTCGGGCCACTCGACGCTCATCATGTAGAGCACGGAGGCGATGGCCACGAACCGCACCTCGCGCACCGAGCGTTCCCGGCGCTGGGCGACGACGATGCGTTCGCCGTCGTAAGCGCCGAGCGTGAAGCGTTCGCGCAGCTTCATCTGGCCGGGACGGGACTTCATCAGGTCGCCGATGGACTTGTCGTAGAGTCCCGGCTCCTCACCGGGCAGCATGGCCATGGGATATTCGAAACGCGCGAGCAGGAAGTGCTGGCCGCCCTGCTCGAAGAAGAAGCGCCGCACCTTCACATCGCCCTGCGGCGAGGGGGTGAGGATGCCGTCGTTCTTGGGCGGACCGGGAAAACGCGCCTCGATCGCCCATTCGGGCTCCGCGAAGACCTGCGCCCGGGCTGGCAGGAAGGAGCCGGCGGCGCAGAGCAGGACTGCAAGTATGATGCCGGAGTGGCGGCGCATCATCGCCGACTAAGCCCGACGGAGTTCAACCCGGCAAGCCCGCATCGGCAGGGGGCCCGGTTAAGCTTGGCCGGGGCGGGTCGGCTAGGAATGTATTGTCGGCGGGGTGCGGAGACCGCGCCCCACGTCAAAATCCTCACTTCGCCGCGTCGGCCGCCTTGACCAGATCGATGAACGACCGGGCCTCGAGCGAGGCGCCGCCGATGAGGCCGCCGTCGATGTCCTTCTCGGCGAGCAGCTCGGGGGCGTTGGACGGCTTCATGGAGCCGCCGTAGAGAATGCGGACCTTCTGCGCGAGGGGCGCGCCGTAGAGCTTGGTGAGCAGATCGCGGATGAAGGCATGCACCTCCTGGGCCTGCGCGGTGGTGGCGACCTTGCCCGTGCCAATGGCCCACACCGGCTCGTAGGCGATGATCACGTTGGCGATCTGCTCGGCGGTGACGCCCTGCAGGCCGCCCTCGACGTGGCGCTGCACGACCGCGAGGGTCGAGCCGGCCTCGCGCTCGGCGAGGGTCTCGCCGACGCACAGGATGGGCTTCAACTGGCTGGTCAGCGCGGCGAGCACCTTCCGGTTGATGAAGGCGTCGGTCTCGCCGAAGTAGGTGCGGCGTTCGCTGTGGCCGAGGATGACATGGCTGACGAACAGCGCGCGGAGCATCTCGGCGGCAATCTCGCCGGTGTAGGCGCCGCTCTTTTCCGGGTGCATGTTCTGGGCGCCGAGCTTCACTTCCTGGCCCGTGAGGACCTTGGCGGCGCTTTCCAGCGCGGTGAACGGCGGGCACACGACGATGTCCACGGTGGCCAGGCGGCCGACCTCGGCCACGATGTCCTTGACGAGGGCAGCGCCCTCGCCGGCGGTTTTGTTCATCTTCCAGTTACCAGCGATGAGTTTTTTGCGGATCATGGGGGGATCGATTGACAGATTTACAAGAGGAAACAGAGGAAACGGAGGAAGAGGAGATGTTCTCGGTTTCCTCCGTTACCTTCTGTAAGTATTATTTTTCCAGGAACGCCACGCCGGGAAGGATCTTGCCCTCGAGGAGCTCGAGGCTGGCGCCACCGCCGGTGGAGCAGTGGGTGACCTTGTCCACGATCTTGCACTTCTTGGCGGCCGTGGCGGTGTCGCCGCCGCCGACCACGGTGACCGCACCCCGGGCCGTGGCCTGCGCGAAGGCGGCCGCCATGGCCTTGGTGCCTTCGGCGAACTTCTCCACCTCGAACACGCCCGGAGGACCGTTCCAGATGATGGTCCTGGCGCGGCCGATGACCTGCGCGAAGAGTTCGCGCGACTTCGGACCGGCGTCGAGGCCCATCCAGCCGGCGGGGATGCCGGTCTTGTCGTCGGCGATGCCGGTTCTCACGGCGGCGATATCTTCGGGCGAGCCGGGGAAGCGGTCGGCGGTGACGAAATCCACCGGCAGGTGGATCTTCACGCCCCTGGCCTTGGCCTTGTCGAAGAGCTCCCGGGCGATCTTCGCACCCTCGGGGTCGAAGAGCGAGGTGCCGATTTCCATGCCCTCGAGGACCTTCTTGAACGTGAAGGACATGCCGCCGCCGATGATGATCTCGTCGGACTTCTCGAGGAGGTTGTTGATGAGCGGAATCTTGTCGGCGATCTTCGCGCCACCGAGGATGGCGAGCAGCGGACGGGCGGGCGTCTCGATGACCTTGGCGAAGGCCTTGAGCTCGGCCTCCATGAGGAAGCCGGCGGCCTTGGCCGGGAGCGTCACGCCGACCATCGAGCTGTGCGCGCGGTGGGCGGTGCCGAAGGCGTCGTTGACATAGACATCGGCGAGCTTGGAGAGCGAGGCGCGGAAGGCCGCGACGGCGGCGGGATCGGCCTTGATGGACTTCTCGGTGCCGTCGGGCTGCTTCTCCTTCACCTTGCCCTCCTCCTCGATGTGGAAGCGGAGATTCTCGAGCAGCACCACATCGCCGGCCTTGAGCGCGCCGGCGGCACAGGCGGCCTCGACCGCCGGACCGACGCAGTCATCGAGGAACTTCACGGGTTTGCCGAGGAGCTTCTCCAGCTCGGTGGCGACGGGTTTCAGGGAGAACTTGGCGATCTTCCTGCCATCGGGCCGGCCGAGGTGGCTGGCGAGCACGACCGCGGCGCCCTGGTCGAGGGCGTATTGGATCGTCGGCAAAGCGGCGACGATGCGCGCGTTGTTGGTGATGGCGCCGGTGGCCTTGTCTTGCGGGACATTGAAATCGACGCGGATGAAGACACGTTTGCCGGCGAGCGAGAGGTCGCGGATGGATTTGAACTTGGGCATGGGAGTCGGAAAAGAAGAAGCCACGGATTGCGCCGATGGCACGGATGAGTGGTCTTTATCCGTGGGCATCCGTGCAATCCGTGGCCGGATTTAAAACGATCAGAGCTTGGCGGCGATCTTCCGGGTCAGCTCGACGACGCGGTTGGAATAGCCCCACTCGTTGTCATACCAGCTCACGAGCTTGAAGAACTTCGGGTTGAGCTCGATGCCGGAGCCGGCGTCGAAGATCGAGGAGTGCTTGTCGTGGATGAAGTCGCTGGAGGCGACCTCGTCCTCGGTGTAGGCGAGGATGCCCTTCAGGTAGGTCTCGCTGGCCTTCTTCATGGCGGCGCAGATCTCCTTGTAGGAGGTCTCCTTGGTGGTGCGGACGGTGAGGTCCACGACGGAGACGGTCGGAGTCGGCACGCGGAAGGACATGCCGGTGAGCTTGCCCTTGACCTCGGGGCACACGAGCGCGGTGGCCTTGGCGGCGCCGGTGGTCGAGGGGATGATGTTGATCGCGGCGGAACGGCCGCCCTTCCAGTCCTTCTTGGAGGGACCGTCCACGGTCTTCTGCGTGGCGGTGTAGGAGTGGATGGTCGTCATGAGACCCTCCTCGACGCCGAAACCTTCCTGCAGGAGCACCTTCACGACCGGCGCGAGGCAGTTCGTGGTGCAGGAGGCGTTGGAGATGATGGTGTGCTTGCTGAGGTCGAGCTTGTCGTCGTTCACGCCGAGCACGACGGTGATGTCCTCGCCCTTGGCCGGGGCGGAGATGATGACCTTCTTGGCGCCGGCGGTGATGTGGCCCCTGGCCTTCTCGGCCTCGGTGAACAGGCCGGTGGACTCGATCACGAGCTGGACGCCCAGCTTGGCCCACGGGAGTTCGGCGGGGGTCTTGGCGGAGACGACGAGGATGTCCTTGCCGTTGACCACGAGGACGTCGTCCTCGGTCTTGTCAGGGGCGGACTTTTTGGAACCCACGGTGCCGTTGAAGCGCCCCTGGGTGGAGTCATACTTCAGCAGATAGGCCAGGTTGTCGGCGGGGACGATATCGCCGACGGCGACGACATCGAGCGTGGTGCCGAGCAGACCCTGCTCGACCAGCGCGCGGAAAACGAGGCGGCCGATGCGGCCGAAACCATTGATTGCTACTTTGACAGCCATGTTAGTGGTGGGTTGGAGGACGTTAAGAGCGTCCACTGAAGGGCGCGGCGCGGGCTTTGGCAAGAGCGATGCTCAAAATGTGCCTTCGGGCGCACAGCAGTGGCCAATATTTGCGTAATAAACAGGGCGTGCCGCCTTTCCCGGCAGACAACAGGGGCGGACCTTGGGCCGCTCAGCCGCTGATCCACAGGCTGCAGCCCAGGCCGGGGATGAAGAGGCCTTCGGGGGCCACCGCGAGCGGCCCCGGGGACTGCTCCGAATAGAAGCATTCATGATCGGCCAGTTGGCGCCAGCCCCAGGCGGCGCATTCGCCGACCGGCACGACGGTGTCGTCGGTGTGCGGATTGACCGCGAACATGAGCTTCTGCGGGCCCTGGCTGCCGTCGGCGTTGTAGATCGCCACCAAGGCCGGGTGCCCCGCCCCGCCGAAACAGCGGAAGAAGCCCTCCGAGGGTCGCGACCACTGCCGCAGCAACTGGCCGCGGGCCGAGCGGCGGAACGCGATCCAGTCGGCAAAATATCTGTGCGTGGCCGGAAACCGCGCCAGGCGCCGGTAATCGAGGGCGTTGAGGTCGCCACGCAGGTAGGTGTTGTTCACGCCGTGCTTGCTGCGCAGAAAGTCCTGCCCCGCCGCGATCAGCGGGATGCCGACCGAGGCGAACAGGACGGCGGCCATCAGGTGTGTGCGCTGCCGGTCGGCCTGCGTCGGGTGATCGCCGTTGTTGCCGGGATTCTCGGTGATGGCGTCGATCCAGGTGCGGTCGTCGTGCGATTCGGTGTAGTTGACGGTCTGCGCCGGCCAGTAGGCGAAGTGCCAGGGCGAGCCCTTGAGGAAATACTCGAGCGAGTCGGCGGTGCCGCGGCCGTGCACGTAGTCGCGCAGGAAGTTGCGGTAATTGTCGTTCCAGGAGGCGAAGCCGGTCGGCCGCAGCGCGGCGGCGATGTGCCCGCGGAAGCTCCACGGCTCGGCGATGAGGATCACGTCGGGCTTAACCTTCTTCACGGCGGCCTCGATCTCGCGCAACACGTCCACGCCGATGAGCTCGGCGAGGTCGAAGCGGAAACCGTCCACGCCATAGACCTCGATGAGCTGCACGAGGCTGTCGATGATGAGGCGCGTGGCCATGGCCGAGCGCGCGCGCAGGTCGTTGCCGCAGCCGCTCCAGTTGGCCAGCGTGCCGTCGTCGCCGAGCTCGAAGTAGTAGAGCTTGTCGATGAACAGCAGGTGCGCGGGCACGCCGACGTGGTTGTAGACGACGTCGATCACCACCGCCATGCCCTGGCGGTGGAACGCCGCCACGAGTTCCTGCAGTTCCTTCACCTGCGAGGCGCGCGCGCCGTCGAGCCCGTAATCGGCCGACGGGGCGAAGTAGCTCACGGGCATGTAGCCCCAGAAGTATTCCTCGCGGGTGGTGTTGTCGGCCTGGTGGACGGGCTGCAGCTCCACGCAGTTCACGCCGAGTTTCTTCAGGTAGAAATCCGGGCTCTCGACCCATTTCCGCAGGCCGGTGAAACCCAGGCGCTCGTCGGGCGTGAGGCGCACGGGCGCGTGGGCCGTGAGGTCGCGCACATGGGCCTCGACCATGACGAGGTCCTGCCAGGCCGGCGTCGGAAAGGAGCGGTCGCCCCGCCCCACCCAGTCCGGGTCGAGCACGATGCCCGGCCCCTCGCGGCCCACGGCGGCGCGGGCGTAGGGGTCGAGGATGCGCTGGTTTGGGTGGAAATGGCCGAACACGTCGTGCGGGCCGCTCACCGAATACCAGTAATACCAGCCGTGCAGGTTGCGGTTGATGCGGGCCTCCCACACGCCCAGCCAGCCGCTCGCCTCCTCGCGGCGATCGAGCTCGTAGCCGAAGGCCTTGCCCTGCTCCTCGAGCCGCTCGCACAGAAACAGCCGCACATGTTTCGCGCGCGGGGCAAAGAGCCGGAAGGTCGTCTCCCCGCGTCCGACCAGCGCCCCGAGCGGCAGCTCGCTGCGCAGGGCGTGGAAGAACTTGCCGAGCCGCACGCGGACCTTGGGCGGCTCGCGGCCCTCGCGCACGAGGATGACCGAGTAGGTCTGGTTCAGCAAAACCGGCCTGGTGGTGGTGAAGCGGAAGAGATTGCGGCCGGTGCGGTGGCGCTTGAGCACGCGGTTGAGCCGCCCGCCCTCCACGGCCACGACGTTGGTCGCGTCGCGCGGCAGGTCCACCCAGCGGTTGTCGCCGGTCACGAACTTGAACTGCTGGGGCGGGTCGGTGAGCAGGCCGGCGGGCGGCCGGCGCAACAAAAGCACCTGGCGGCCGTTCAGCTCGCCGGGTTGCAGCCGCCACTCCTCGCGCCCGACCGCCGCCTGCCAGCCGTTGAAATCGCCCGCCACGTAGGCCGGCGTCTCCGCGAAGTTGATCCAACTGTGTTCCGCCGGATCCAGCATGAAGACCACCTGCCCGTGCTCGTCCACGTAATAGGCCGCTTCCTCGGCGTAGAGCGAGGGCTCGGCCGGGCTGAGGTCGGCGAACTCGAAGGCTTTGTCGCCCGGCGTGAGCAGCGGCAGCGATTCCGCCGTCCAGTCCGCCCCCATCTCGATGATGCCCGAGGACATCGAGGTCAGCCAGGCGCGGGCGATGCGGTGGGCCAGTTCGAGATTGAAGGGAGCGCGGGTGTTCAAGGCGGCAGGTGACCGGGCATCATCCCGCAGACCCCGGGCCACCGCAAGCGCGCGTTGGCCGGCCGAAGAAATATAACCACGGAAAACACGGAACGCGCAGAAATCCGCATCAACCGGTTGCTTCATTCCGTGGATTCGGTGTATTCCGTGGTTTTTCCAACCATGTCCCGTCAGCGCATCCTCGTCGCCATGTCGGGCGGAGTGGACAGCTCCGTCGCCGCGCTCCTGCTCAAGCAGCAGGGGCACGACGTCACCGGCGCCTACATGAAGAACTGGATCAACGAGGACAACGTCGTCGGCCATTGCCCGTGGAGGCAGGACATCGACGACGCCCGCGCCTCGGCCGAGGCCATCGGCATCCCCTTCCGCGTCGTCAACCTCATGCAGGATTACCGCCGGCTCGTGGTGGACTACCTGCTCGACGGTTACCGGCGCGGCCTCACGCCCAATCCCGATGTGATGTGCAACCGCGAGATGAAGTTCGGCGTGTTCCTCCGCTACGCCCGGGCCGAGGGCTTTGCCGCCGTCGCCACCGGCCATTACGCCCGCCGGGTGCCAAGCGAAAATTCCTTCGCCCTCCTCGAGGGTGCCGACAAGAACAAGGACCAGTCCTACTTCCTCGCACTGCTTTCGCAGGCGCAGCTCCGCGAGGCGCTCTTCCCCATCGGCCACCTGCGCAAGCCCGAACTCCGCCAGCTCGCCGCCGACGCGAAGCTGCCCAACGCCCGCAAGAAGGACAGCCAGGGCATCTGCTTCATCGGCGAGGTGAAGATGGCCGACTTTCTCCGCGCCTACGTGCCCGAGCATCCCGGCCCCATCATCCGCGCCACCGACGGCCGCGTGCTCGGCGAACACCGCGGCCTGCACTACTACACCATCGGCCAGCGCCGCGGCATCCGCATCCCGTCCAACACCGACCACCAGGCCTACGTCGTCGTCGGCAAGCGCGCGAGCGACCACGCCCTGCTCGTCGCCTTCGACGGCCCGGCCGCGCCCGGCCTGTGGACCACCGAGGCGCGTGTGCACAGCCTGAGTTTCATCGGCGATGCCATCACCGCCCCCGCCCGCCTCGAATGCCGTGTGCGCTATCGGGACCCGCGTGTCGCCATTGAGTTCACCCCGGAGCCGGGTGGCGCCGCGCAGCTCCGCTTCCAAACGCCCCAACGCGCCCTTGCGCCCGGCCAGATCCTCGCGCTCTACGCCGGCGAGCAGCTTCTCGGGGGGGGCGTCTTTGCCTAGCCAAAACGGCGCGGGCCGCTGAACCGCGGCTCCATCTCTCCGACCGCAGTCCGGATACCGACGAACCTCGACCGGATTTCATAAGTTGGAATGAGCCGGGACTTTACATTTTCCGATATACACCTAAATTCTGCCGGGCAACGGGCCGTTTGGAGAACATTCATGGCTTCGCCGCCATGAAGGCAGTGCGCTTGCATGAACCCATCACACAACCCCGACGCGGTGGCGCTGAAGATCCTGCACCTTGAGGATCGAAAGGAAGATCACGAATTGGTGCAGGAAGCGGTCAAGGCGGCCGGCTTGGTCTGCGAGTTCACCCCCGTGAGCACGCGCAATGGTTTTGTCGCAGCCCTGCTGCGAGGGAAATTCGACCTGATCCTCTCCGACTACAACGTGCCAGGCTACGACGGCGCCGCGGCCCTCGCCGCCGCCCGCGAGATCCAGCCCGAAACGCCCTTCATCTTCATCTCGGGCACCATCGGAGAGGAGCGGGCCGTCGAGATCATCAGGGAAGGCGCAGCCGATTGCGTGATGAAAAGCCGGCTGCCCCGCCTGGGAACGGCGATCCAGCGTGCATTGCTGGCAACACGGGAACGCGCAGGGCGGCAGCGGGCCGAGGCGGCGTTGCAAGCCAGCGAGGCCCGCTTCCGGGAGATGGCGGAAAACATCCGCGAGGTTTTCTGGAGCGCGTCCGCCGACGGCCAAAAGCTCGATTACATCAGCCCGGCCTACGAACACGTCTGGGATCGCCCGCTGGCGGAAGTTTACGGCCGGCCGCAAAGCCGGTTCGATCCGATCTGGGCGGAAGACCGCCCGCGGGTGCAACGCGCCCTCGAATCGCTGGCGCAGGGCAAACCCTACATCGTGGAATACCGCCTCGGCCTCCCGGACAACCAACTCCGCCACATCGAGGAGAGAGGCTACCCGGTCTTCAACCAGGAGGGGCGGGTGGAGCGTGCCGTGGGCGTGGCCTTGGACATCAGCGACCGGAAGAGACTCGAGGGACAGTTGCAGCAGGCCCAGAAGATGGAAGTCATCGGGCAGTTGGCCGGCGGCATCGCCCATGACTTCAACAACATGCTCACCGTGATCAACGGCTGCAGCACCCTCCTCCTCGACCGCCCCGATCTTCCGCCCGAAATCACCACCGCGCTGCGCCAGATCTACGTGGCCGGAGGACGGGCCGCCGACCTCACCCGCCAACTGCTCCTCTTCAGCCGCAAGAGCGAGCCCGCGCGCGTGCCGCTCGACCTGAACGAGGTGGTGGACGAGGCCGCCACCATGCTCCGCCGGATGATCGGCGAGACCATCCGGGTGGAGCTCGACCTCGCCCACCCCCTGCCGCGCACCGCCGCCGACACCGCCATGATCGACCAGGTGCTCATGAACCTCGCCGTCAACGCCCGCGACGCCATGCCGCGCGGCGGCAGCCTCGTCATCAGCACGGGTTCCTGCGAGATCACCGCCGCCGACCGGCCGGCCCATCCCGACTCCCGCCCCGGCGCCTACGTGTGGCTGGGTGTGCGCGACACCGGGTGCGGCATTCCACCGGAAATCCTGCCGCGCATCTTCGAACCGTTCTTCACCACCAAGGAAAGCGGCAAGGGCACGGGCCTCGGCCTGGCCACCGTGTTCGGCATCGCCCGGCAGCACCAGGGCTGGGTCGAGGTGGAAAGCGAGGTCGGCGTCGGCACGCTTTTCCGCGTGTTCCTGCCCATTGTCGCCGTCGCCCAGCCGGCCGAAGCCCCCCCCAGCCCCGCCGCCAGGCCGTTGCGCGGCGGCAGGGAGACAATCCTGCTCGTGGAGGACGAGGCCATGGTCCGCGAATACGCCTGCACGGCGCTGCAGCGGCAGGGCTACAAGGTGCTGCAAGCCGCCTCCGGCGTGGATGCCCTCGAGGCTTGGAAATGGCATCGCGATCGCATCTCGCTGCTGCTGACCGACGTCATCCTGCCCGACGACATGACCGGCCCGCAACTGGCCGAGCGCCTCCGCACCGACCGGCCAGGCCTGCCCGTGCTTTTCAGCAGCGGCTACGGCAACGATGCCGCCGGCCAGATGCTCGGCCCCGAGGCGGCCGCCTGTTTCCTGCACAAGCCCTACCAGCCCGACGTGCTCGCACGCATGGTGCGGGCCGCCCTCGACCAGGCACACGGCACCCCGCCGCGCGATGTCCCGGTCGCACTCGGCTGAAACCCCCGCCCTGCCCATGAACCCCGGCCCTGCCCATCACCCCGCCATCTCCGATCCCGAAGCCCGGTTCAACCCTGCCCTGCCGCTCGCCTTGTCGGCGACGGCCCTGATCGTGGTGCTGATCGGCATCGTCGTCGTCTGGCTCTTGCCCGCGCACCTGGGCAAGCACCTGCTTTGGTTCACCACCCTGTGCGCCGTGGTGACCATGCTCACCCTGCTCCATGTCATCCGGGCGACGCTCATCTGGCGCAAATCCGTCCGGGAGCTGGCGCGGGACCGGCAGTCACTCAACCTCACGCTGCCACAACTGCGCATGATGTGGGAGCAGGCGCCGGTGAGCTTCATGCTGTTCGATCCGCACGACCCCGACGTGCCGGTGCGGATCGTGGATTGCAACCCGATGGCCTGCGAGATGCACGGTTACACCCGCGAGGAGCTCGTCGGCCAGTCCATCGATCTGCTCGAGGCCACCCCCTGGGCCCACCGTGCGGCGAAGGACTATCTCGACGATCTCCGCTCCGTCCCCGGCCACCGCCGCTACGGCACCGCCCGGCACAAGCGCAAGGACGGCACCCTCATCACGATTGAATACTCCACCAGCCTCCTCGTCATCAACGGCCGCGAATACACCATCGGCATCGACCGCGATGTCACCGCCCAGCAGGAGGCCGAGCGCAAGCTGGCCCAGTCCGAGGCGTTCCTGCACTCCCTCCTCGCACACCTCCCGATGTGCATCTACCGGCGCGACCGCGAGGGGCGGCTCATCTATGCCAACGAGCGCTACTGCGAGCGGCGCCAGCAGTCGCTCGCCGAGCTGCTGGGCAAGGACGACCTCGCCCTCAATCTCTCGCCCGAGGCACAGGCCTACGCCGCCGAGAACCTCCGCGTGATGGAAACCCGCCAGCCGCTGGAAAAGGTGGAGGAGCAGATCCTGCCCGACGGCCGCCAGACCTGGATCCACATCATCAAGACCCCCGTGATCGAAAACGGGCAGGTGGTCGGCACGCAGGGCATGTATTGGGACGTCACCGACATCAAGCGCACCGAGGCGGCCTTGTCCCGGGAGCGCGCCCTGCTCCGCGGCCTGATGGAGGGCATCCCCGACAACATCTACTGCAAGGATCGCGAGTCGCGCTTCCTCGTGGTCAGCCGGGCGCTGCTGCGGAAGTTCGGCCTCAAGGATGAAAGCGAGGTCCTCGGAAAAACCGACTTCGACTTCTTCACCGAGGAGCACGCCCGCCCGGCCTTTGAGGACGAGCAGCGCATCATGGCGACCGGCCAGCCCATGCTCGACGTGATCGAGAAGGAGACCTGGCCCGACGGCCACGTCACCTGGGGCCTCACCACCAAGATCGCCCTCCGCAACGAATCGGGCGAGATCATCGGCACCTGCGGCGTCACCAAGGACATCACCCACCTCAAGGAAACCGAGGAACAGCTGGCCAAGGCCAAGGAGGCCGCCGAGGCCGCCTCCCGCGCCAAAAGCGAGTTTCTTGCCAACATGAGCCATGAGATCCGCACGCCGATGAACGGCGTCATCGGCATGACCGGCCTGCTCCTCGACACCGAGCTCAACTCCCAGCAGCGCGAATTCGCCGAGACCATCCGCAACAGCGCCGATACGCTGCTCACCGTCATCAACGACATCCTCGACTTCTCCAAGATCGAAGCCGGCAAACTCCACTTCGAGGAGCTCGAGTTCGACCTGATCGAGACCGTCGAGGGCACGCTCGACATGCTCGCCGAGCGCGCCCAGCGCAAGGGCATCGAGCTGGTCAGCGCCATCCCGCCCGACGTGCCCGCCCTCCTCAGCGGCGACCCCGGCCGCCTGCGCCAGGTGCTCGTCAATCTCATCGGCAACGCCCTCAAGTTCACCGAGCGCGGCGAGGTGGTCGTGCGTGTCTTCAAGGACAGCGAAGACGAGACCCACGCGACCCTGCGCTTCCACGTGGTGGACACCGGCATCGGCATCGCCCCCGAGGTGCAGCAGCGGCTGTTCCAGGCCTTCACGCAGGCCGACAGCTCGACCACCCGCAAATACGGCGGCACCGGCCTCGGCCTCGCCATCTCCCGGCAGATCGTGCACCTCATGGGCGGGCAGATCGGCGTCGAGAGCGAGCCCGGCAAAGGCTCCAATTTCTGGTTCACCGCGAAGCTGCGCAAGCTCGCCGGCCTGCCCCGCGCCACCCGCGAAAACTACGCCCGCGACCTCTTCGACCTCCGCGTGCTCGTGGTGGACGACAACGCCACCAACCGCCAGATCCTCCGCCACCAGATCGTCGCCTGGAAGATGCAGAAGGGCAGCGCCGCCAGCGGTTTCGAGGCGCTCAAGATCCTCCGCGCCGCCGCCGCCGAGGGCAAACCCTACGACGTCGCCCTGCTCGACATGCAGATGCCCGAGATGGACGGCCTCACCCTCGCCCGGGCCATCAAAGCCGACCCCGCCATCGCCGCCACCCGCCTCATCATCCTCACCTCCCTCGGCCACGTCCTGAGCCCGGCCGAATTGAAGCACCACGGCATCGACGCCTACCTCATCAAGCCCGTCAAGCAATCGCGCCTCTTCGACTGCCTCGTGGACGTCGTCGGCTCGGCCAAGGCCGAGCACGTCTTCGCCAAGCCCGCCTCGCCGCTGCCCGGCTCCGCCCTGCCCGATTCGCCCTCCAAGGCGCGCGTGCTCCTCGCCGAGGACAACGCCGTGAACCAGAAGGTCGCCCTCTCCCAGCTGAAGAAACTCGGCTACCACGCCGACGCCGTCGGCAACGGCATCGAAGCCGTGCAGGCCCTCGACGACGTGCCCTACGACCTCATCTTCATGGACTGCCAGATGCCCGAGATGGACGGCTACGAGGCCACGCAGGCCATCCGCAAGCGTGAGCAGGAGGCGCTCGCCGCCGGCCGCCCGCGGCCGCGCATCCACATCATCGCAATGACCGCCAACGCCATGCAGGGCGACCGCGAGAAGTGCCTCGCCGCCGGCATGGACGACTACATCAGCAAGCCCGTGCGCGAGGCCGACCTCCGCGCCGCCCTCGAACGCTGGTTCCAGGCCCGCACGTGACACCATCTCCCAACCGGATCACCACCGCAGAGTCCGGCAGGACGCCGGGATGAGGCGGGAAGCCCGACCCGTGGAAGACTCCATGCCTCGACACCGGGCAAGCGGAAACAGGGCCAAGGAGGATGGATGATCTGGCCTGCGTTTCCGTTCCGGTTTCTTCCCTGCGCCCTTCCCGCCTGACAGCGCAAAAAAACTCGCGGTTGCTTCCGGGCGATTCCTGACCTCCATTGGGGCCTCCCCACCCCATGGCAGCAGCATCCACGCATACTTACGACGCCATCGTCGTCGGCTCCGGCATCTCCGGCGGCTGGGCGGCGAAGGAACTCACCGAAAAGGGCCTCAAGGTCCTCCTGCTCGAGCGCGGCCCGAACGTCGAACACGTCAAGGACTACCCCAGCGCGCTCAAGGCGCCCTGGGAGCTTCCCCACCGCGGCAAGAAGGCCCGCGCGCTGAGCGCCGAACGCCCCATCCTGAACCGCGACCTGCTCCACGAAGCCAACGCCGATTGGTGGGCCGACGAGCAGGACTGCCCCTACACCGAGGTGAAACCCTTCGACTGGTTCCGCGGCTACCAGGTTGGCGGCCGCTCCCTGCTCTGGGGCCGCCACAGCTACCGCTGGAGCGATTTCGACTTCGAGGCCAACGCCCGGGATGGCATCGCCACGGACTGGCCCATCCGCTACGCCGACCTCGCCCCGTGGTATGACCACGTCGAGACCTTCGCCGGCATCAGCGGCTCCCTCGAGGGCCTGCCCCAGCTACCCGACGGCAAGTTCCTGCCGCCCTTCGAGCTCAACTGCGTCGAGAAGGACGTGGCGGCGCGCCTCAAGGAGCGCTTCGGCGGCCGCCGCCGGCTCATCATGGGCCGCCTCGCCAACCTCAGCCAGCCGCACGCAGGCCGCGTCAACTGCCAGTTCCGCGACAAGTGCTGGCTCGGCTGCCCCTTCGGCGCCTACTTCAGCACCCAGTCGGCCACGCTCCCCGCCGCCACGGCCACCGGCAACCTCACCCTCCGCCCCCTTTCGATCGTCACCCGGGTGCTCTACGACAAGGACGCGAAGCGCGCCACCGGCGTCGAGGTGCTCGACGCCGAGACGCACCAGACCGCGGAATTCAAGGCGAAGGTCGTCTTCCTCTGCGCCTCGGCCTTCAATTCCACCTGGGTGCTGCTGAACTCCGCCACCGACGTCTGGCCCGGCGGGCTCGGCAGCAGCAGCGGTGAACTCGGCCACAACGCGATGGACCACCACTTCCGCGTCGGCGCCTTCGGCCAGGTCGAAGGCTACCTCGACCGCATCGTGGCCGGCCGCCGGCCGGGCGGCTTCTACATTCCGCGTTACCGGAACCTGTTCGGCGACCGGCGCGACTACCTGCGCGGTTTCGGCTACCAAGGCGCCGCCGCCCGCTCCGGCTGGGAACGCGAGGTGCCCGAGCTCGGCATCGGCGCCCCGCTCAAGCAGGCGCTCAGCGGACCCGGCGGCTGGACCATCGGCATGACCGGCTTCGGCGAAACCCTGCCCTACCACGACAACCGCATCTTCCTCGACCGCTCGCGGAAGGACAAATGGGGCCTGCCCGTCCTCGCCATGGACTGCGAGCTCAAGGCCAACGAACAGAAGATGCGGCAGGACATGCAGGATGACGCCGCCGAGATGCTCGAGGCCGCCGGCGTGAAGAACGTCCGCAAGACCGACAACGGCTACAACTTCGGCCGCGGCATCCACGAGATGGGCACCGCCCGCATGGGCCGCGATCCGCGGACCTCCGTGCTCAACGGCCACAACCAGGTGTGGGACGCACCCAACGTCTATGTGACCGACGGTGCCTGCATGACCTCCGCCGCCTGCGTCAATCCCTCGCTCACCTACATGGCCCTTACCGCCCGCGCCGCCGCCCACGCCGTGGATGAACTCAAAAAACAGAACCTCTGATCATTCGACCACGGCTGACACGGACCGACACGGATCAATTCAAAAAACAGGACGAGGAACCACAGATGGACACAGACAAACACAGATTGAAACCAATCAAGCGCACGTCTGCCCCCTTGGTTCGGCTGTATTCCATCTGTGTCAATCTGTGTTCATCTGTGGCTAAAAGGCTTTGAGGATTTAACATGCATCCCCCCACCACCCTCACCCGTCGCGAAGTCCTCGCCCGCCTGGGCGTGCTGCTCGGCGGCGCGCTCATCGGCGGCGACGCCTGGCTGCGCGGCGAAATGCTCGCCGGCAAGACCCTCGGCAATGACTTCACCCCCGCCGACCTCGCCCTGCTCGACGAGATCGGCGAGACGATCATCCCCGCCACCGACACGCCCGGCGCCAAGGCCGCGGGCGTCGGCGCGTTCATGGCCATGATGGTGACCGACTGCTACGACGACGCCCACCACGCCGCCTTCCGGGCCGGGCTCGACCGGCTGCGCGCCGAGGGCTTCCTCGCCGCCGCGCCGGCCGAGCGCACCGCCCGGCTCAACGCCCTTGATGCCGAGCAGAAAAAGCACCCCGGCAATCCCGCGCACTACTTCAGGATGATGAAACAGCTCACGATCCTCGGCTATTTCACCTCGGAGATCGGCGCCGCCCAGACCCTGATCTACGAGGAAGTGCCCGGCCGCTTCGACGGCAACCTGGCCTACAGGCAAGGCGAACGCTACTTCTGGACCCCGCCCAGCCGGAATTTGTGAGAGAAACCCCGGCCGAGGGCCGGCCAGCTCCCTACAGACCCTTTGCCGCAACGGGACCGGGGCGCTCCACCACATTCCGTGGCGCAGCCCGCTCCGCCGTGCCTTTCTCTTCGGCTTTGCTCCGCCGTGCACCCAGGCCGTTCATCCCTGCCCCGTCACGTCGGACTGCGATTTTTGCGTGTGTGTTACAAGCGACGGGGAAATCCCGCTTGCGACTTCCGGCGGTCAGAACATCCTGATATCGCCGCTCGGGCCAAGCGGCCGAAGCCATGCCTTCCCCCACGCAGGTCGGTATGTGGCCGGTTGGATGTGCGGGTTCGCGCATCAGCCAGCTGCTCTCGCTTGTCCTGATGTTCGATCAGGTGGCTCTTGCGCAGAGCCAGACCGCCGCGCCCGAGCCCTCCGTCAAGGAGTTGAAGCTGCTCAGCGTCGAGGAACTCATGGAGCTCGAAGTCACCTCGGTATCCAAGCGCCCGGAAAAACTCTCCGAAACCGCCTCGGCCGTCCAAGTGATCACCGGTGAGGACGTCCGCCGCGCCGGCGCCTCCAGCCTGCCGGAGGCGCTCCGCCTCGCCTCGAATCTCCAGGTGGCGCAAATCGATTCCCGACAATGGGCGATCAGCACGCGGGGCTTCAACGGCTCGTCCGCCAACAAGCTCCTCGTCCTCATGGATGGACGAACGCTTTACTCGCCGCTGCACGCCGCCGTGTTCTGGGACGTGCAGGACACGCTGCTGGAGGATCTCGATCGTATCGAGGTCATCAGCGGACCGGGTGCCACGCAGTGGGGTGCCAACGCCGTCAACGGCGTCATCAACATCTCCACCAAGAGCGCCAAGGACACACCCGGCCTGCTGGTCTCCGCCGGCGGCGGCACGGAACTGCGGGGTTTCGGCGGAGTGCGCTACGGCGGCACCGCGGCGCCGGGCGTGCATTACCGGATTTACGGAAAATACTTCGATCGCGCCGGAACCGACCTGCTGGACGGCAGCAGCGGGCTCAACGACTGGCGGATGACGCAGGGCGGCTTCCGCGTGGATTGGGACGCAACGGCGGACGACCGCCTCACGCTGCAAGGCGATGTCTATCGCGGCCGCAGCGGACAGCGGACCAGCGACGACGTGCAAATGAGCGGCGGCAACCTGCTCGGCCGCTGGTCCCGCACGCTTTCCGAGGAATCCGGCTTCACGCTCCAATGGTATTTCGACCGCACACACCGGCATATCCCCGGCACGTTTGGTGAGGAACTGGACACCTATGATCTGGATTTCCAACACAGCTTCGCCGCGAGCGAACGCCACGACTTGGCGTGGGGCGCAGGCTACCGGTTGATCGACGACCGGCAGCACAACGACTATCCCGTGCTCGCCTTCCTCCCGGCGCACGTCAGACGCGAGCTGTTCAGCATCTTCGTGCAGGACCAGATCACGCTCCGGCCGGAGCGGCTCCACCTGACCCTCGGCACCAAGGTCGAGCACAACCACTACACGGGCTTTGAATGGCAGCCCAGCGTTCGCCTCGCCTGGCAGCCCGATGAGCAGCAGACCGTGTGGGCCGCGGTGTCTCGGGCCGTGCGCATGCCGTCGCGCATCGACGGGGAATTTTTCGCCCCGCGCGATCCGCCCTTCACCCAGTTGCAAGGCAACCCGGATTTCCTCTCCGAGGAGCTGCTGGCCTGTGAGCTGGGTTACCGGGCGCAGCCCCGGCCGCAGCTCGCCCTCGCGCTGACGTTGTTCCATCACGATTACGACCGGCTCCGCTCCGTCGAACGCGTCCATGCCGCGTCACCCCTGCCCATCCACCTCGGCAACAACCAGGAGGGTACGGCGCGCGGGGTCGAGGTGACCGCGGATTACCAAGTCACCGGAGCCTGGCGCCTGCGGGTGGGTGGCACGCAGCTGCGTCTGCGTCTCTCCAACAAACCGGGCAGCACCGCTCCTCCGCCGACCTACACCGACCCGGAATATCAATTCTTCCTGCGCTCCGCGTTGGATCTGCCCGGGCAGGTGGAATGGGATGCCACCTATCGAGTCGTCGCCCGCATCACTGGTCAGCGTGTTCCCGCCTACGACGAGCTGGACCTGCGCTTGGGTTGGACGCCGTCGCCCAGCTGGGAATTCTCTGTGGTCGGCCGGAATCTGCTGCACCGCCGTCACGGTGAGTTCAACGCGCCCTCCTCCCGCCAGACGATCACCCGCAGCGTGTATGGGAAAGTCACATGGCGATATTGAGCACCGACAGGCATCAGCAGCCAAAGCGCCTGCCCCCGATGGGCCGGTGTGGCGTCTGGCTGGTTGTGACTGCGCTTCAGCTCTTCAGCGCAGGCACGGCGCACGCGCAACCGCCGCCCGCCCAAGAATACCGGATCAAAGCCGTCTTCCTGTTCAACTTCGCCCAGTTCGTCGAGTGGCCGCCCGAGGTTTTCCCCGGCCCGGAGTCTCCGCTGGTCATCGGAGTCCTCGGGCGGGATCCTTTTGGCGCGCTGCTCGATGAGGCGGTGCAAGGCGAAGCGACCGGCACCCACCCGCTCGCGGTCAGGCGTTTCCGACGCGTGGATGACATCGGCATGTGCCACGTGCTCTTTATCAGCGAATCCGAGGCCCCCCGGCTCGAGCGCATTCTCGCCGGATTGCAGGGCCGCAGCATCCTGACGGTTGGCGACGCCGAGGATTTCGCCCAACGGGGCGTGATGATCCGGTTTTTCAAGGACAAGAACCGGATCCGCCTGAGGATAAACCTGGAGGCCGCCCGCGCGGCCCGGCTGACCATCAGTTCCCGGCTGCTCCGCCCGGCTGAGATTGTGACCGGCAGCAACGACACGCCATGACCCTGCGCGACATGCCCATCCGGCGGAAGCTAATGCTGATCATCCTGCTCACCTGCGGCATGGTGATGCTGCTGATGCGCGGCTCGTTCTTCATCTACGAATACATGACCTACCGGCAGGCATTGGTCCGGCAGTTGACCATGTTGAGCGAGGTGATCGCCAGCAACAGCACCGCCGCCCTCGCCTTCGACAATCCCGACGATGCCCGCGACACCCTGGGAGCGCTCCGGGCTGAGCGGCACGTCGTGGCAGCCGCCCTCTACGACGCGAACGGTCGCGTCTTTGCCTCCTATCCTGACACACTGACGCCCACGCTCCTGCCCGCCGATCCCGGCCCCGCAGGCAATCGTTTCGAGGGTTCCGACCTCTTGCGTTTCCAACCCGTCGTGCAGAAGGACCGCCGGTTGGGCACGCTCTATCTCCGCTTCGACTCCGGGGCGAATCTGCGGGATTTCATCCGGGGATCGCTCCCGATCGCCGGGGTGGTGATGGCGGTGATCCTCCTGGCCGCCTACCTGCTCTCCCGCACCCTGCAGAGGCAGATTTCCGAGCCGATCCTGGCGCTGGCCGGCACCGCCCGCGCCATCGCCGAGCACAACGATTACTCCGTGCGCGCCACGAACCCCGGTTCGGACGAATTGGGCCTGCTCACCGATGCCTTCAACCGCATGCTTGTGCAAATCCATGCGCAAAACCAGGTGGTGCGCGAGAGCGAGGGCCGCATGCGCGCCGTGCTGGACGCCGCCATCAGCGCCGTGGTGGTCATCGACCGGACCGGCCGGATCATCGATTGGAACGCACGGGCCGAAAGGATGTTCGGCTGGACGCGCGCCGATATTCTGGGCCGCACGCTCACCGAGACCATCATCCCGCCACGCCATCGCGCCGCCCACCAGCGCGGCCTGGAGCACTATCTCGCCACCGGGGAAGGGCCGGTGCTCAACCGGCTCGTCGAGCTGAGCGCCCTCCGCCGCGACGGCCGTGAATTTCCCGTCGAGCTTTCAATCAGTCCGCTGCAAGCCCGCGACACCCTGACCTTCTGCGGCTTCATCACCGACCTCACGGAGCGAAAACAGGCGGAGGAGGCCGTGCGCTCCAGCCAGCATCTGCTCCAAGCCATCATCGACAACTCCACGGCCGTCATCTACGTGAAGGATCTCGAGGGCCGCTACCTGCTGCTCAACCGGCGCTACGAGGAGCTGTTCCATGTCGGGCGGAAGCAACTCGCCGGCAAGACCGACTACGACGTCTTCCCCGCCGCGGTCGCCGACGCCTTCCGCGCCTTCGACCGCCAGGTTCTTGCCGCCGGCAAGGCGCTGGAGGCCGAGGAAATCGCGCCGCACGCCGACGGCCCGCACACCTACCTCTCGATCAAATGCCCGCTCTTCGATGCCGAGGGCAAACCCTACGCGGTGTGCGGCATCTCGACCGACATCACCGAGCGCAAGCAGGCCGAGGAGCGGCTGCAGGCCTCGCTGAAGGACGTCAACGACCTGAAGGCCGCGCTCGACGAGCACGCCATCGTCGCCATCACCAACCCCCAGGGCCGGATCACCTACGTCAACGACAAGTTCTGCGCCATTTCCAAATACCGCCGCGAAGAACTCCTCGGCCAGGACCACCGCATCATCAACTCCGGGCATCATCCCAAGGAGTTCATCCGCGACCTCTGGGCCACCATCGCCCGGGGACGGGTCTGGAAGGGCGAGCTCAAGAACCGCGCCAAGGACGGCTCGATCTACTGGGTGGACACCACCATCGTCCCCTTCCTCAAGGCCGACGGCAAACCCTACCAGTATGTCGCCATCCGCGCCGACATCACGCAGCGAAAACTGGTGGAGGAGGAGATCCGCCGGCTCAACCAGGAGCTCGAAGCGCGAGTCGCCCAGCGCACCTCCCAGTTGGAGGCCGCCAACAAGGAGCTGGAAGCCTTCAGCTATTCCGTCTCTCACGATCTCCGCGCCCCTCTGCGCCACATCGACGGGTTCGCCGGACTTCTTCTCAAGACCGACAGCCAGACGGTGTCAGAGCGCGGCAAACGCCATCTGACCAACATCGCCGACTCGGCCAAGCAGATGGGACGCCTCATCGACGATCTGCTGGTCTTCTCCCGGATGGGCCGCGCCGACATGAACATCGCCGAGGTAAACCTGTCGTCCATGGTCGAGGAAACCATCCGATCGCTCCAACCCGAGGTCCAGCAGCGCAAGGTCGTCTGGCAAAAAGGCCCGCTCCCGACCGTGCAGGCCGACCCGCCCATGCTCCGTCAGGTGTTTGTCAATTTGCTGTCCAATGCCGTCAAATACACCCGCCCCCGCAACCCGGCGGTGATTGAAATCGGCAGCCAGGAGGGGAGCAGCGAGGTGGTGATCCATGTGCGGGACAACGGCGTCGGCTTCGAGATGGCATACGCCGACAAGCTGTTCGGCGTCTTCCAGCGCCTGCACCGGGCCGAGGACTTCGAGGGCACCGGCATCGGCCTGGCCAACGTCCGGCGCATCGTCATCCGGCACGGCGGCCGCACCTGGGCCGAGGGCAGGCCCGACGCCGGCGCGACCTTCTATTTTTCCCTGCCAAAATCCCGGAGACCCATCCCATGAAACCGCAACTCAGACGCATCCTGCTTGTGGAAGACAGCCTCAAGGACATCGACCTGACCCTGGCCGCCCTGGAAGAGCATCGCCTCGCCAACGAGGTCCAGGTGGCGCGCGACGGCGCGGAGGCGCTGGACTATCTCTATCGCCGCGGCACCTACGCCGGACGCGACGACAGCCTGCCCGTCGTCGTGCTGCTCGACATCAAAATGCCCAAGGTGAACGGCATCGAGGTGCTCCGCCAGCTCAAGTCGGACCCCGCCATGCGAAGCCTGCCGGTGGTCATGCTGACCTCCTCGAAGGAAGAGCCTGATCTGGCCACCTGTTACCAGCTCGGCGTCAACGCCTACGTGGTGAAGCCGGTCGATTTCCAGCAATTCGTGGATGCCGTCAAGCAGGTGGGGGCCTTCTGGGCCGTGCTCAACGAGCCGCCCCCCCCCGACACCTGCGAATCCCGCCAGCCATGACTGCCGCACCTGCCAACCGGCCGCCCCTGCGCCTCCTCCACCTGGAGGACAACCGGCACGACGCGGAACTGATCCACGCCAGCATCTGTGAAGAGTGGCCGGCCAGTGTCATCGAACGCGTGGACACGCGGGAGGGGTTTATCACGGCCCTGATCCGTCATGATTTCGACCTGATCCTGTCGGATTTCTCCATGCCCGCCTTCAACGGGCTCCAGGCGCTGGATATCGCCCGCGTGCAGAACCGCGACATCCCGTTCATCTTCCTGTCGGGCACCATCGGCGAGGAGAACGCCGTGCTTGCCCTCCAGCACGGCGCGGTGGACTACGTGATGAAGGACCGCCCGGCGCGGCTCATCCCGGCCATACACCGCGCCCTCGCTCTGCGTCACGAACGGCATCTTCGCCTGGCCGCGGAGCGACGAATGCGCGAACAGGCCGGCCTCCTCGACAAGGCTCGTGACGCCATTTGTGTGACTGATCTTGACGGGCGCATGATCTACCGGAACCGGTCCGCCGCACGGCTCCTGGGCTGGAGCGTCCACCAGGCGCAGAACCGCCTGCTGCACGCGTTGTTCAAGCACTCCGGTCTGGAGCATCTGGACGAGGCCCTGCGGCAGCTTCACGCCACCGGCACCTGGGCCGGGGAGCTTCGCATCACCGACAAGGACGGTCTTCTCCGGCAGATCGAAAGCCGCTGGACCCTGGTGCAGGACGACGCGAGCCGGCCCAAAGCCATCCTGCTCATGAACACCGACATCACCGAACAGAAAAACTACGAGACCCAGCTCCTGCGGGCGCAGCGTCTGGAAGGGATCGGCACCCTCGCCGGCGGCATCGCGCACGACCTCAACAACACATTTTCACCCATCCTGATGGCGGTCACCCTCCTGCGCGACAGCCTGCGCGACGCCAAGCAACTGGAACTGCTGGGCGGAATCGAATCGAGCGCCCGGCACGGGGCCTCACTGATCCGGCAACTGCTCAATTTCGCCCGCGGAGCGGACGGCGAACGCACCGAAGTGCAGGTGCGGACGGTCATCCGCAACGTGGTCACGCTGTTGGGCGACACCCTGCCCCGCACCATTCAGATCGAGTTCAACACAAGTTCCGACCTCTGGCCCGTGCATGCCGATTCCACCCAGCTTGTCCAGGTGCTCATGAACCTTGGCATCAACGCCCGGGATGCCATGCCCAAGGGCGGCCGGTTGGTTTTCAGCGCCGACAACATCGTCGTGGACGAGGCCATCACTGTGGCGAATCCTGGCACTCGAACCGGTCCTCATGTCCGGATCACCGTGGCGGACACCGGCACTGGCATCCCGCCCCAACTGCTCGACCGCATCTTCGATCCCTTTTTCACCACCAAGGCGGCGGGCAAGGGCACTGGGCTCGGTCTGTCCACCGTTCTTGGCATCGTGAAAGGCCACCAAGGGTTTGTGCAGGTGCAAAGTGAAGCGGGCCGCGGCACGGAGTTCAGGATCCACCTGCCCGCGGCACCCGCGACCGCCACCGCCCCCGCTCCGCCGCCGGCACCGCTCGCGCCGGTCAAGGGTAAGGGAGAATTGATCCTCGTGATCGACGACGAACCGGGGGTGCGTGAAATGCTCTCCCTCGTGCTGCGCACCCACGGCTACCGGGTCGCAGTCGCCGCCAACGGATCAGACGGCCTGATCAGCTACCGGAAAAACCAGGGAGAGATCCAGGCGGTCGTGACCGACATGATGATGCCCGGGCTGCAGGGTGGCGAAGTGATCCGCGAATTGCAGCGCCTCAACCCCGACGTCCGCATCGTGGCCATGAGCGGCATCCGCAGCGAACTGACCGCGCTGCGCCGCGATCCCGCCCGCCTGGCAATCCTGTCCAAGCCCATGACTCCACAGGAACTCGTGCAGGCAATCCAAGCGGTGCTCCCCTCCGGCCAACCCGCGTGAGCAGCGCCCTCTCCCAACCACAGCCGTCCCGCACCATTCCGACCGGTCAGAACCCTGTCCCGGTCTTCATCCCAGCGTCGCCCACGCCAGGCTGGCGGCGAAGCCGAGAAAGACCGCGCCGAGCGCCCGGTCGATCCAGTGGCCGTGCCGCAGGAAAGCCTGCCGCACGCCCGTCTGCGTGAACACGACCGAGACGAAGCCAAACCACGCCGCCGTCATGACGGTCATCCACACCCCGTAACCGACCTGGACCAGCTTCGGCGTGTCCACGCTGACAGCCAGGGGGAAAAGCGAGATGAAGAACAGCGCCGCCTTCGGATTGAGCACGTTGACGAGAAACCCGGTGGCCCACGCGGTGTGCGCCGCCGGCGCATCGCCGTCGCCGGCCAGATCGATGTCTCCGGTGCGCGGTTGCGCGCGCAGGGCCTGCACACCGATCCAGGCGAGATAGGCCGCGCCGAGCCATTTCACGGTCTCCAGGGCCACGGCGGACTTCTTCAGGAAAAGCCCGAGCCCGAGCAGGCAATAGGCGATGTGGATGCAGAGTCCGCAGGCGATGCCAACGCTCGTCCACAGGGCGGCGCGGCGGCCGTGGCGCAGACTCTGTCGGAGCACGATGGCGAAGTCCGGTCCGGGGCTGGCCACGGCGAGCGCGTGGGCGACGACGATCGTGAGAAATTCTGGGAGGTAATTCAAAATCGCAGGGCGGGATCGCTGGTCCCGCCCCAGTCCGGCGGCGGGGTCAGCGCCCCCGTCCCACAGTCGAAGAGCCCGTCACGTCTTCCCGCGGAGCTCCATGTCCTGCGGGACGGTCGCCAGCGCCTCGGCCAGGGTGGTCAGGCCTTCCTTGACCTTGATGATGCTGTCCTGGTGCAGGGTCTTCATGCCGGCCTTCATGGCGATGCGTTTGAGCTCGGCGGTCTCCATCTCCTTGTTGATGGCCTCGATGAGTTCCTCGTTGGTCACCATGAGCTCGTGGATGCCGACACGGCCCTTGTAGCCGGTGTTGTTGCACTTGGTGCAGCCCTTGGGGTTGGCCTTGTAAATCTGGCCCGACCAGCCGATGGCGCGCTCGATCACGTCCTTCTCGCGGCCCTCGGGCTCGTAGGGCTGGCGGCAGACCTTGCACACGCGGCGCATGAGGCGCTGGGCGCACACGCAGACCAGCGACGACGAGATCATGAACGGCTCGATGCCCATATCGGTCAGGCGCGCGACCGTGCTGGGGGCGTCGTTGGTGTGGAGGGTGGAGATGAGCAGGTGGCCGGTGAGCGCGGCCTCGACGGCGATGTTGGCCGTCTCCTTGTCGCGGATTTCGCCCACGAGGATGATGTCGGGGTCCTGGCGGAGGAAGGCGCGGAGCGCGGCGGCGAAGGTCAGGCCGATCTGCCGGTGCATCTGCATCTGGTTGATGCCGGGCAGCGTGTATTCGATCGGGTCCTCGGCGGTGCGGATGACGACGTCGGGCGTGTTCACCTCGTTGAGGGCCGAGTAGAGGGTCATGGACTTGCCCGAGCCGGTGGGGCCGCAGTGCAGGATCATGCCGTAGGGCTGGCGGATGCACTCGCGGTATTTGGCGAGGTTGGCCTCGGTGAAGCCGAGCGCGGGCAGCGGCAGGGTGGACTTCTGCTTGTCGAGGATGCGCATGACCACGCCCTCGCCATGGTTGAGGGGGGCGGTCGAGACGCGGAGGTCGATGTCCACGTTCTTCTTGTTGTATTGCTTGAAGACGATGCGGCCGTCCTGCGGCAGGCGGCGCTCCGCGATGTCGAGGTTGCACATGATCTTCAGGCGGGCGACGAGCGCGCCCGAGACCTTGGCCGGCAGGCGGAGCTTTTCCTGCGTGAGGCCGTCGATGCGGTAGCGCACGACGACCTCCTTCTCCCACGGCTCGATGTGGATGTCGGAGGCGCCGGCGAAATAGGCATCCTCGATGATGCGGTTGGCGAGCTGGATGATGGGCGCCGAGTCCTCGTTCTCCAGATCCTCGTCCTTGATGTCGGCCTCGTCCTCGTCGAACTGCGCGCCGAGCTGGTCCACCACGTCGGAGAACTGCACCTCGTCGTGCACCTGGTCCTTCCTGAGCTTGTCGCGGATGTCGGCCTCGCGGCCGAGGAGGCGCACGACGCGCTGGCCGGTCTTGTCCTGGATCTTGGCCGCGACGGTCGTGTCGAAGGGGTTGGCGAAGGCCACCAGCAGGAAGTCGCCCACCTGCCCGACGGGCAGGATCATGTTCTTCTGGCAGAACTCGAGGTCGATCTTCTCGAACGTGGCCGGTTGGACGCGGTAGCGCGCGACGTTGTAGGGGGCGAGACCGAGGGCGCGGCACTTGGCCAGCAGCAGCTGGAAGTGCGTGATCTTGTGGTCGGTCTGGAGGATCTGGTCGAGCTGGTCGCCGGTGGGCTCGTCGGGGCGGGCCAGCAGCACGGCCTTCTGCTCGGCGGTGAGTTTCCCCATCTCCTCGAGCTTGTCGATGATCTGCGTCTGGGTGCGGCCGAGTGGCATGGCCTAGCGGGTCGTCGCGGGCTTGTTGGCGCCGGCTACGGGGAACGGGATCGGGCTGCCCCCGGAACCGCCGGTCGCCGGCGCCGGCGAGGCGGCGGGGGGATGGCTGCCGCCCGGGACCGGCATCGGGGGCGTGCTGCCGCCGCTCGCGGGGAACGGCACGCGGGTGCCCCCGGTGCGTCCCGCGCCGCCGGCCTTGCTCTCGGCGGCGCGCTCCCCCTGCACCCGGTCGAGGAAATCGGCGATGATGTCCATCGTCGTGGCCTGCCAGATGATCTGTCCGCCGAGCTTCTTCTCCCAATGGGTGCGCACCGCCGGGCTCAGGTAGTAGGCGGTGGCGACGAAATGAAAGTCCTCCTCCCGGTCGAAGGGCACGCTCCAGGTCGCCCAGCAGGCATCGAGGTCGAGTTCGCGGCGGACTTCCTCGGGCACGTCGTAGCCGCGCAGGTCCACCACCCCGATGCCGTGGTCGTCCACCACATGATGCAGCACATCCTCCTCGCGCAGCACCTTCTTCTCGTAAACCAGGATGCTGAGCACCGAACTCTGCCGCATCTGGCCGCTGGCGGCGATCTCCAGCAGGCGCTCGTTGGCCGCCTCCAGGTCCTCGAACTTCACCAGATTGTGCTCGATCAGCGCCGAGCCGAGCAGGCGGTTGGCGCGCATGAGCAGAGGGCGGTATTCGGCCGAGGGCATGAGGGGGGTGACCGGGGCAATCTACCTACGCCGCCCGGCTTGGCGATTTCTTTTCTTTGGCGCGCATCCGGCGCACCCGCTTGAGCAGCTCCTGGCGCAGCTTGGGGATGCCTTCCTCGGACAGGCAGGAGATCGGCACGAGTTCGACCTTGGCGTAGCGCTTCTTGAACTTCGCGAGGTTCGCGATGGCAGCCTCCTCGTCCATTTTGTTGGCCGCGACCAGGCGCGGCTTCTCCAGCAGCGCCGGGTCGTAGAGCTCGAGCTCCTTGAGCAACTGCCGGTAATCGTCCCGCGGGTCGCGGTTGTCGGTGCCCGCCATGTCGAGGATGAGCAGCAGCAGCCTGCAGCGCTCGATGTGCCGGAGGAAGCGGTGGCCGAGCCCCTTGCCCTCGCTGGCGCCGGCGATGAGGCCGGGGATGTCGGCCAGCACGAGCCGGTCGTATTCCTCCGGATATTCGATGACGCCGATCTGCGGGTGCAGCGTGGTGAAGGGATACGGCGCGGTCTTCGGCCGGGCCTTGGTGATGAGGTTGGTCAGCGACGACTTGCCGGCGTTGGGGAAGCCCACCAGGCCGATGTCGGCGATGCTCTTCAGTTCGAGCCGGAACTCCCCCGCCTCGCCCGGCTCGCCGGGGCCGTGCTGCCGCGGCGCGCGATTGGTGGACGACTTGAAGCGCGTGTTGCCGAAGCCGCCCTTGCCGCCCTTGAGCAGCACGACCTCCTGGCCGTCCTCCAACACCTCGGCGGCCTTCTCGCCCGTGTCGAGCCGGTAGGCGATGGTGCCGAGCGGCACGCGCAGGATGGCGGGCCGGCCCTCGCGGCCGTTGCAGTCCTTGCCCTGGCCGTGCTCGCCGCGCTCGGCGTGCCAGTGTGGTTTGTATTTGAAATCGATCAGGTTGTTCTGGTCGTCGTCACCACGCAGGATCACGTCGCCGCCCTTGCCGCCGTCGCCGCCGTTGGGCCCGCCCCACGGCTCGTATTTCTCGCGGCGGAAGCTGACACAGCCCCGGCCGCCGTCGCCGGCCCGGGCCTTGATGATGGTCTCGTCGATGAACATGGCGGAGTATGAGCCTAGGCTTGGGTGCTGGCGTAAAGCGCAATCGGCAGGTGTTTGCGATAATGCTGAAAATCGCCGTCGGTCGTGAAAATCTCCAGTTTATGCCTGACGGCCACCGCGCAGATCAGAAAGTCGGTCAGCGCCCCCTGCACCCCTTTGCTTCGACAGCGGTTGAAATACTCTGCGGCCGTCTCGAAATCGGCAGCTTCCAAGGAAAGATCGGGGAAATTCCGCATGGCTGTCCGCACTTGCTCAAATTGGACCTTTTCACGAATACCCGATAACAGTTCCTGCCTGATCGGCCCGATGATGGTCACGGCCCCGTGTTCGATCAGCCACTCCAGTTCACTCCGCAACACTTGGGCCTGATTCTCGGCCCTCCGAAAAGCCGCGGACCAGACAGGAGTGTCAGCCAACACCTTCATCGTTTGCTGCGTTCAGCCTTGTAATCAAAACCCGGCTCAAAAACGACGGTGCCGAAGAGCTTGGTCACTTCTCGCTGCTGGCGATGTTGGATATACTCGGCCAAGGCCTCGTTGACCGTGGCTTTCTTGGTCTTATGCCCACCGGCCTTTTGCGCCAGCGCCAGCAGGCGATCGTCAATCTCAAGGTTTGTAGGCACGGCCACACAATGTGTCACACAACCGGCCTGTCAAGCCACCCTCAGAGGGCCACCTTGATGCCCTTGCGGAGGTAGGTGGGCACGTCGAGGTCCTGGCCCTCGAAGAGGTTGCGGTCGGACTTGTCGAACGCGCCGCGGTTCTCGGCGGGCTCGCCGCCGGGGAAGCCGAATTCCTCCTGCCTGGGCTTGGTCGCATGGACCGCCGCCGCGGTCGTGCGGGTGACGGTCGCGTCGGTGGTGACGGTGGTCTTGACGTTCGCGCTGGCCGGGGCCGCCGTCGTCGCCGTGGCAGCGGGCTTGTCGGTCCTGCGCCCCGGTGCCGGGGCCGGCCGGCGCACGAAGTTGCGGCCGCCGACGTCGGTCATGCCGAGCACGCACAGCTCCACGCGGCCCTGCAGCGCCTCGTCGATTGCCGCGCCCATGACGACATGCGCCTCGGGGCCGAACTGCTCGGTGACGGCCGACATGATCTCGTTGACCTTGGTGAGGCTCAGGTCGGCGCCGCCGGTGATGTTGACGAGCAGGCGGTCGGCCTTGCGGGCATGCTCCGGGGTGTGCAGGAGCGGGCAGTGCTTGAGGTCCTCGAGCGCGGTCTGCGCGGGGTTCTCGCCCGACCCGCTGCCGAGGCCGAAGAGCGTTTTGCCGCCGCGGTGCTGGAAAATCTGCCGCACGGCGGTGAAGTCCACGTTGATCAGGCCGGTGCGCGAGAGCATCGCCCAGATGGACTTCACGCCGCGGCCGATCCACTCGTCGGCCCGGGCGAAGGAGTCGAGCACGCTGGTGTGCTCCGTGCCTTCCTGGAGGAGCATGTCGTTGGCGAGCGGGATGACGGCGTCGCAGGTGCGGCGCAGCTCGGCCAGCGCCTCCTCGGCCTGGCGGGCGCGGCGGCCGCCCTCGAAGCTGAACGGCAGCGTGACGAAGGCGATGACCAGCGCGCCCGCCTCGCCGGCGATCTGCGCGACGACGGGCGTGGCGCCCGAGCCGGTGCCGCCGCCCAGGCCGGCGACGAGAAAGATCAGGTCCGTGTCCTTCACGATCTCGGCGAGCTTGTCGGCGTCGGCCTCGGCGGCCTTGCGCCCGAGCTCGGGGTCGCCGCCCGCGCTGAGGCCGCGGGTGAGCCCGGCGCCGATGAGCACCTTGTCCTGCACCGGCGAGGTGCCGAGGGCCTTGAGATCGGTGTTGATGACCGCGAGCTGGAGCCGGTCGAGGCTCTCCATCTTGAGGCGGTCCACGGCGTTGGAGCCGCCGCCGCCGACGCCGATGAGCTTGATGCCGACGTTGCGGTCGGCGAGGGCCTCGAGCGGGAGTTCGTTGGAAGAGTGGTCCATGGCGGGGATCAGGCGAAGATCTTGGTGAGGCTGCTGAGCAGGCCGGGCTTGCGGCGCGCGGGCAGCGCGTGCTCGTGGGCCGTGCGCAGGCCGAACTGGAAGATGCCGAGCACGGTGCTGAACATGGGGTCCTTCAGCTCGTCCTTCACCCAGGCGGGCGGTTCGCCCCGGCGGGCGTTGAGGCCGAAGACGCGCGTGGCCGCCTCCTCGATGCCGGGGAGCTTGGCGGTGCCGCCTGTGAGGATGACGCCCGCGCCGCAATGCTCCGGCAGGAAGGCCGGCCCGAGCTTGTGGCGCACGACCTCGAGCAGTTCCATCGTGCGGGCGGCGGTGATCGTCTCGATGGCCATCTTGGGCAGTTGCCGGTCGCCGAACGCGCCGTCGCCGTTGAGCCAGACCTTGTCGGACTTGTCGCGCGTCTGCCCGGTGCCGCGTCCGTGACGCAGCTTGAGCATCTCCGCCTGAGCGAGCGTCACGCGCAGGCCGATGCTGAGGTCGTTGGTGAGGTGGTCGCCCGCGACCGGCAGCGTGCCGGTGACGAGCACGTGGCCGTCGCGGTAGAGGACGTAGTCGGTCACCCCCCGGCCGATGTCGATCACGAGGGCGCCCTGGGAGCGCTCTTCGGGCGTGGTGAGCAGCGAGCCGCTGGCAAGGCTGGCGAGAACGAGTTCGCGCACCTCGAGGTGGTAGCCGCCCACGACGTGGATGTTGTCGCTCACCTTGCTCTCGGAACCGTGCACGATCCAGTAGCCAACCTCGAGGCGGCGGCCGGAGAGGTGCTCGGGGTCCGACACGGCGCGGCCGTCGAGGTGGAACGGCCGGCGGATCTCGTGGATGCGGGAACGCCCGGCGGGCAGCTCCTTCTCCTTGGCGAGGGCGCAGACCGAATCGATGTCGAGGGCGGTGACGGTGTTGTCGGCGGACTTCACGTTGACCGAGGCCTCGTTGTAGAAGGCGTCGAGGTGGCCGCCGCTCTGGGCGAGCCACACGGACTCGAGTTTGGCGCCGGCGCGGTTCTCGGCCATCTCGAGGGCCTGGTGCGTCGCCTCGCAGGCGGCTTTGTAGTCCACGACCTCGCCCTTCATCACGCCGCGGGCCGGAGCCACGCCGACGCCGATGATGTTGAGGCTGCGGCCGCGGGCGATCTCGCCCACGAGGACCACGACCTTGCCGGTGCCGATTTCGACGGCGCCGATGATGCGACTGCTGTTAGAGATCACGTTGCTTTCTCCGCTGGGAAGGGGGTTGGAGGGAAAAGCGGGGCGCTTCCTCGACCGCGCGTTCCGGCTCGCCGGGCGCGCCCGACAGGCGCACCGGCACCTGCCCCTCGAGCGTGAGGTTGACCGACTGCAACCCGGCCGCCTCGGGCAGCATGAGCGCGGCATCGAGCACGTAGTCGAGCCGGGCCACCTGCTTGTAGAAGTCGCGCTTGCGGCTGAAGACCACCTGCGGCACGTCCTGGGCCTTCACGAGGATTTCGTCGGCGGATTCCAGGCGGGCCAGCGACACGATCAGCCAGTTCCGGTAGAGGTGCGGGGCTTGGAGCTGGGCGGTGGAGAGCAGCGCGGCGACGTCGGCCATGCCGGGGATGGGCGCGTAGCCCCGGCCGTCGCGCACGAGCCGGACGCCGTCGAGCCAGGGGAGACTGGCGAGCAACTGCCGGTCGTAGCCGAGGCCCTCGTAGGCGACGCCGTCCTTGGCCACGAGCAACTGCGTGACGCGGCCGGGCTCGTCGCTGGCCTGGATGCGCGCCACCGGGGTGCGCTCCTGCAGGGTGACGACCAGCGTGTCGGGGAAACTGCGGGTGAGCACCGCCACGCGGATCTGCCCGTGGGCCAGCAGGCGGTCGCGCAGGGCCGGCAGGTCGAGCGCCATCAGGCTGGCGCCCCTGGGCAGGGCCAGCATGTCGGTCACCCATTTCTGGCCGAGCACGCCGTCGGTGATGAGCACGGTCTCCCGCACCGGCGCGCTGTGCACGGCCGTGGCCAGCGCGGCGCGGTCGGTGGCCCAGGAATGGACGAGCGCGTAGCCTCCCCACCCGGCCAGCGCCACCGTGAGCGTCAGGCCGCCGGCCTTCACCCAGGCGAGCAGCCTCCGGCGGCGGCCGCGCCGCGACATTGCGGGCGGACTCACCTCCTGGCGGATGCTGCGCCAGGAGCGGCCGGGCGCCTCGGCGGGTTTGGCGGGGGCGGGTTTCATCGGTGGGCGTGGGCCGGCTGGAAGCGTTCCACGGCAGGGGCGGCCAGTTCGCGGCAAAGCGCGACGAAGTCCAACCCCACGCAGCGCGCACTCATCGGCAGCAGGCTGGTATCCTTCATGCCGGGCAGCGTGTTGATTTCGAGCAAATACAGCTCGCCCTCGCTGGAGAGCATGAAGTCGATGCGCGCGTAATCGCGGCAACCGCAGGCGGCGAAAGCCGTCTCGGCCGCCGTGCGCACGCGCGCCGCCGTCTCGTCGGAAAGCTTCGCCGGGGCATGATACTCGGTCAGACCTTTGGTGTATTTGCTCGAGTAGTCATAGACCCCGGACTTCGGGACGACCTCCACGATGCCCATCGCGCGCCCGCGGAGCAGGCCGACGGTCAGCTCGCGCCCGAGGATGCGGCGCTCCGCGATCCAGTCGCCGTTGCGGATGCCGCCGAGGGCGATTTCGAGACCGACCTTCGATGTCACGATCTGGAGGCCGACGCTGCTGCCCTGGCGGTTGGGTTTGAGCACGATCTGTTCGCCGAACTCCGCGACCAGCGCCGCAGCGGCGGGCTTCCGCTCGGCGGTGAAATACCGGCCCGGGGCCACCTGCACCCCCATGGCCGACACACTGAGCCGCGTGCGCCACTTGTCGAAGCACAGGTCGCTGCTCCGCGCATCGCAACCCGTGTAACTGAAGCCCGCGGCATCGAGCAGCCGCTGCATGCCGCCGTCCTCGCCGAACGTGCCGTGCAGCGTCGAGCAGACCACGTGGCGCGCCGGATCCAGCCCGGCCGGCAGCGCCTCGGCGTCCACGGTGAAAAACTCCGTCGGATGGGCATAGGCCATGGCGAGGGCGACGGCCTTGCCCGAACCGAGCGAAACCTCCCGCTCGGGCGAAGTGCCTCCGGCCAGGATGGCGATGACGGGATGGTTCATAGGACGTCCTTCCATTCCTGCCCGTAGAGCAGGACCTCGGGCTCGAGGTCCACGCCGCGGGTCTGTTTCACGCGAGCGCGCACCTTTTTCACCAACGCGATGATGTCGGCGCTGGTGGCGTGGCCGCGGTTGACGATGAAATTGGCATGGACGGTCGAGATCTCGGCATCGCCCACCCGCGCGCCCTTGAGGCCGGCTTCGTCGATCAGGCGGCCGGCGGAATTGCCCGGCGGGTTCTTGAAGATGCAACCGGCGCTCGGTTCGCGCGGCTGGGTTTCCACGCGCTTCTTCTGGTAAACGTCGATCTGACGGCGGATGTCGTCCGATTCGGCGCTGGCGGCCGGGCGCAACCAGGCCCCGAGGGCGATCGCCCCGTGCAATTCGGCGCAATGGCGGTAATCCACGTGCATCTCGGCCTTCCTCATGGTGCGGACTTCGCCCTGCATGGTCATCAACCGGACCTCCTCGACCACGTCGAACATCCAGCCGCCCATGGCGCCGGCGTTCATGCGCAGGGCCCCGCCGACCGAACCGGGAATGCCCTCGAGGAACTCGAAGCCCTTGCAGCCGGCCTTGGCCGCCAGGCCGCACAGGTTTTTCAGGCGCAGCCCGGCGCCGGCCCAGATGCGGCCGGCGGGATGCAGCTCGAATTTTTGCCAGTTTTCGTGGCCGAGGCTGAGGACCAGGCCGTCCACCCCCTCGTCGGGGATGATGAGGTTCGAGCCGCGCCCGAGCAGCAGCACCGGCAGGCCGCGCCGGTTCGCCTCCTGCAGGAGCGCCTGCAAATCCGCGGTCGTCGCCGGTTCGGCATAGACCCGAGCCGGCCCGCCGACGCGCATCGTGGTCTTGGGACCGAGGAGCTCGCGTTCGCGCAGTCTGGTTTCCGGCCCGAGCCGCACGCGGACGGCGGCCAGAAAGCTGTTCCAACCGGCCTCGCGCGTCTCGTCCGCCTTGAGCCGGGCGACGAATTCCCGCGCCGTCTGCTCGATGTCGCCCGCACCGACGAACGCCAGCGTGTCGCCGGGCCGGAGCGCGGCCTTGAGCGCGCGCAGCAAACCGGCGTCGTTGCCGGGCAGATAGGTCACGTGTTCGGCCGCACCGGTTTTCTTCAGCTCGGCATAGATGTCGGCCGTCGTGCCGCCCGCCACCGGCGTCTCGCTGGCGGCATACACATCCAGCAGAAAGAGGCTGTCGGCCCCGGCCAGCGCGGCGGCAAACTCCGCCTTGAACTGCGCCGTGCGCGTGTAGCGGTGCGGCTGGAAGACGACGACCAGCCGGCCGCGGTTCCCGCGCCGCAGGCTGCCGAGCAACGCGCGGATCTCCGTCGGATGGTGCGCGTAGTCCTCATAGACCGTGAGGCTCGACGCATGCAGCAGCGACTGACGCCGGCGGACGCCCGGGAAATCCGCCAGCGAATCGGCCGTGATCCTGGCGCCAAGGTGCTGTGCGACGGCCAGCGCGGCGGCGGCGTTGGCCGCGTTGAACTCGCCATGACTGCGCACCCGTGCCTCCTGCAGGGCGAACCGCCCGCCCAAGGCCAGGGCTTGACCGGCAGCAATGTCACCCAATAGGTGACATTGAAAATCCCCCGTGCGGCCGAAGGTGCGGACCGGCGCGGCGAATCCGCCGCGGGCGGCGATCCGGGCCGACAGCGGACAGGCGTCGCTGAGGAAGATCGCGCCCCGCGTGCGCGCGAGCAGCGCTGCAAAGGCGGCTTCCAGGTCGGCCAGCTTCGCGTAGTGGTCGGGATGGTCCCAGTCGAGGTTCACCACCACGGTCACCTCGGGGCTGAAACGTCCGATGGTGCCGTCGCTTTCGTCCACCTCGGCCACGACCCAGGCGGACTCGCCGGTCTGCGCCGGCGGGAGCGCATCGTCGTTGAAAAGCCCGCCGAGCACCCAGCCGCAGGGAAAACCGGCGCGGTGGAGCACCGTGATGAGCATCGCCGTGGTGGTCGTCTTGCCGTGCGAGCCGACGATGGCGACGAGTTTCCGGCCCTTCACGACCTCGGCGAGCATCTCGCCGCGGCGCACCTGCGGCAGGCCGCGCGCCGTCGCGCGGCGGCGCGAGGCGTGCGCCGGCGCCACCGCCGAGGAATGGACAACCAGTTGCGCGTCGTCGGGCAGCGCCCCCGACGCGGTGATCTTCACGCCGGCTCGTTCCAGCAGCGTCCTCACGGCCGGGTTCCAGCCGTCGTCCTCGCCGCTGACCTGGAAGCCGAGGCTGGCGAGGTAGAGTCCGAGGGGAGCCATGCCCATGCCGCCCGCACCGAGCAGGTGGATGCGTTCCGCGGCGAGACCGAAGACTGGAGGGCGCGGATTCATGTCGCCTGGACCGCGGGTGCAGACCGCAGGTGCCGCGCCGGCGGCAGCCCGGTGCTCAGCGCCTCGAGGTCGTGCACAATGATCTCGATGGAGTTCTCCTGCTCCATGCGCCGCAGGTTGGTGCGGAACTTGTTCAGCAGCCAGTCGTTGAAAATCGTGTCGAGCACCTCCTGGCGCAGACCGGCGAGTCCGGTCTCGGCCACGACGAGCCCGCCGCCCTGCTGCTCGAAGTAGGCGGCGTTGGCCTGCTGGTGGTTGTCGGCGGCATGCGGATAGGGCACGAGGATCGCGGGCGTCTCGCAGCGCACGAGCTCCGACATCGTGCCGGCGCCGGCGCGGCTGAGCACGAGATCGGCGGCCGACATCAGCACGCCCACCCGGTCGGAGAACGGCTCCTGCCAGGCGCGGATCTGCGCGCCGCCGCGGCCGGGGAGCGTGCGCACGCCGACCGCGCCCTTGCCCAGGCCGGTGACGCACCAGACCTGCACGCCCTCCTGCGCCAGCGCGGAAAGATTCTCCTCGACCCAGCGGTTGAGCGGGCCCGCGCCCTGGCTGCCGCCGAGCACGACCAGGAGCTTGTGCGCCGGGTCCACACCGAGGAGGGCCCGGGCCTCGGCGCGCGGCAGGCGGGCGATTTCGCTGCGCACGGGCAGGCCGGTGTGGCGCACCATCAGGCCGAGGCGACCGGGCAGGCGCACGCCGGGCGGCAGATAGAGGCGCCTGGCGAAACGGGAGAGCAGGCGCACCGCCCGACCGGGGACGCGGTTGGCCTCGTGCAGCGCGACCGGCACGCCGCGCAGGCGGCCGGCCAGGACGACGCTGGCGTTGGTGAAGCCGCCGAAACCGATGATGACGTCGGGGCGCACGCGCCGGATCAGCCGCAGGCTGAAGAGCAGGCCCTTGGCCTGCTCCCAGTGGAATTTGAGGTGCACCAGCGGACTCCAGCCGAAGGGCGAGCCCGGCACGCGCGCGAACGTGAGCTGCGGGTATTTCTCGCTCAGGCGGGCGTCCACCTTTTTGTGGCTGATGAGCAGCGTCGCCGTGTGGCCGCGGGCGACCAGCGCCTCGGCCAGCGCGATGCCGGGCGAGAGGTGGCCGCCGGTGCCGCCGCAGGCGATGAGGAAGGAGCTCATCCGATCACCTCCGTCAGCGCGCGCTTGCGCACGAGCGGCTTGGGCCGCTCCCAAGTCCGCTGGGTGTTGATGATGATGCCCACGAGCAGGCCCATGAGCAGGAGGTTGGAGCCGCCCGCGCTGATGAACGGCAGCGACATGCCCTTGGTGGGCAGCATGCCGGTGACGACGCCGAGATTGACAATCGCCTGCAGGCAGATGAGGAGCAGGCAGCCGGTCACGAGCAGGAACTGGAACAGGTTCGGCGCCCGGCGCACGTGCATGAGCCCGGCCACGAAGATCGTCACAAACAGTCCCACTGTGAACAGGGTGAAGATGAGGCCCATTTCCTCGCCCATGATGGCGAAGATGAAGTCGGTGTGCGCCTCGGGCAGGAAGGAGTTCTGCTGGCGCCCCTGGCCGAGGCCGACGCCGTCCACGCCGCCGGCGGCGAAGGCGAGGATGGCCTGCCAGAGCTGGTAGGCGCCGTCGCCCCGGTTGGCCTCGATGTCCATGAACGACGTGATGCGCCGCAGGCGCACGGGGTTGTTCAGCACGAGGATGACGAAGGCGAGCAGCGCGAGGCCGATGGAGGGCAGCAGGAACTTGAGCCGCGCGCCGGCGAGGAAGAGCAGGATCATCCCGATGCTGCCGATGAGGAAGGCGGTGCCGAAGTCCGGCTCGGCGAGCACGAGGAGCACAAAGAGACCGGTCCACGCCGCGGGGATGACGAAGCCGCGCCAGAGATCGTGCAGTTTGCTCTGGCTGAGCGCCAGGTAGTGCGCGAGGGAGAAGACGAGCGCGAGCTTGGCGAACTCCGACACCTGCAGGCGGGTGAAGCCGAGGTTCAGCCAGCGGCGGCTGCCCTTCACGCTGATGCCGATCTGCGGGATGAGCACCAGCACGAGCAGCACCAGCGAGAAGGCGGCGGCGATCCAGGCGAACCTGCGGAGCTGTTCGAGGTCGGCGATGGCCACCAGCCACCCGGCGCCGATGGCGAGCGCCAGGAAGATGAACTGCTTCCAGAGGTAGGCGTAGGGGCCGCCCTTGATCGGGGAGCTGGCGCTGAACAGCACCGCCAGCCCGATCGACACCAACGCCGCGACGCAGACGATGATGACGCTCGCGGGGGTGATCGTGAGAGGGCGGCGGGGCAGGACGGCGCTCGGCGAACTCACCATGGCGGTGCCGGCTCAGTTCGTCTTGGGCGCGGCTTCTTCGACCTTGATCGTGGGCACCTCGGTGGCGGCGTCCTTCAGGCCGGAATCGAGATCCTGGCCGGGCGGCGGCGGCGCGATCTCAAACTTCGGCGCGGCCGGGGCGGGCGCGGTCTCGGCCGGGGCGGCGGCCGGGGCGGCGGCCGGGGCGGTCTCGGCCGCGGGCCTGACGGCGGAGGTCGTGCCCTTTCCGGTCACGGCCTTGAAGCCCGGGATCACGAGCGTCTGGCCCGCGCGGACCTTGGACGGATCGGTGATGTTGTTGGCGGCGGCGAGTTCGCCGACGGAGACCTGGAATTTGCGGGCGATGACACCGAGGCTCTCGCCGACCTGCACGGTGTGGGTCATGGCCTCGCCGTTGGTCGGACGCGGCGCCATCGCGGTCTTCTCGGCGGGCAGCGACAGCGCGGCGGAGGCGACCGGTTCCTTCGCCGCGCCGGGTTTGCCGGGGATGATGAGCTTGCGGCCAGGCTTGAGCACCGTGCCCGTGGAAATGCTGTTGGCCTTGGCCACTTCGGCGACCGACAGGCCGTGCTTCTTCGCGATGCTCCAGAGGCTGTCGCCGCGCTCGACGGTGTAGGTCGAGACCGGCGCCACGTTTTCAACGGGCTTGGGCGGCGTGACGGCGACCGCGGCGGCGGAGCCGGGGCGCGTGGGCACGGCGTGACCGAGCGGCGAGCCCGGAGTGTAGGCGACCGGGGCGGTGCCGAGGTCAAGCGGCGCGGCCACGGAAGGAGTGTAGGTCACGGGCGGGGTGGCGGAAGCGTGGGGCACGGTCGCATCAGGCGTGGGCATCGTGCGGGGACCGGACTGGCAGCCGGGGCTGGCGAAAATGGCGATAAACGCGACTAGGTGCACAATGACGACCCATCCGAATATCTTTAATATGTTCATGGTGGTATATGAAGGCTGAGGTTAATGATTTGCTATCTTAAAAACGGACTTGTTCACAGGTTGCCCACAAGGGCTTCAAACTGGCGGCCACGGTCATCGTAGCCCCGAAACAGGTCGAAACTGGCGAAGCCCGGACTGAGCACCACCTGGTCGCCGGCGATGGCTTGGGCGTAGGCGGACTGGACGGCTCCGGCGAGACTGGCGCAGACGGTGGCGGGCACATGCGCTGCACGGCAATGACCCGAGAGCGCGGTTGAAGTTTCTCCGATGAGGAAGGCGTGCTTGATCTTCGCGGCGATGCGGGCGACGAAGGCGGCCAGGTCGCCGCCCTTGGCCTTGCCACCGCCGATCCAGAGCACGGGGGTCGGGAAGGTCGCCAGCGCGGCCTCGACGGCGTGGAAATTGGTCGCCTTCGAGTCGTTCCAGAAGGTCACTCCGCGCTTCTCCCCCACCCGGGCCAGCCGGTGGGCGCCGAGCCGGAAGCTGCGTGCCGCCTCGAACAGCGCGGTTTCGGGCAGACCCGCGTGCCGCCACCAGGCGGCGGCGAGGAGGAAATTCTCATACTGCGGATAACCGGCGAAGGCGGTCCCCTGCAGCCGCGCGTCGGCCGGCTGGTCTTCGGTGGCGAAGCCGGCCGACGCGGGCAGGGCGTGTCCATACTTGCCGGCGTGTCTTTGCACGGACGATCCCGCAAAGACGGCCCCGGGCGGCGTGTGTTCGAGCAGGCGCCACTTGGCCGCGAAGTAAGCGGCCATCCCGGGATGTCTTTCCAGGTGGTCCTCGGCAAAATTGGTCCAGAGCGTGGCGGTCGGCCGCAGGTGCCGCAGCGATTCGGCCTGAAACGAGCTGACCTCGCACACGGCGACAGCCACGCGGCCGGTCTGTTCGACGACGAAACGGCTGAAAGGATAGCCGACGTTGCCCGTCGCATGGGCGCGGCGGCCGGCGGCGTTGAGCGCGTGCGCGAGGAACTCGGTGAGCGTGGTCTTGCCGTTGGTGCCGGTGATGGCGACCAGCTCGCCGCGCCAGAAGAGGGACGCGAAATCGAGTTCCCCGAGGCAGGTGCAGCCGGCGGTGCGGGCGGTCGCGAGCCACGGATGCTCCGGGGCAAACCCCGGGCTGAAGACCACCAAACCGTGACCGGCAGCCTCGCGCGCGGTGAAGGCACGCTCCGCGCCCGCGGTCTGCTCGTCGTAGAGCACGCCGCCTCCGCCGATCGCCGCCAGGAGTTCGAGCACGCCCTGCCCGCTCACGCCTGCGCCGAAGACGGCGACCGGACGCGCGAGAAGCGCGGTGATAGCGGGGGGAGGTGCGGGAAGCATGAAAGGCGAGCAGGGGTCCGCTGACGGCAAATTCGGGTAAGGTTCCGTAGTGGTCGGTAGAAAGAACCCGTCAGCGGACTCCTGCGAAAAAGCGGGCGCTGCGCACGACCGGACCCTCGGGCACGGTCTGTCCCCGGCGGAGGCGGCGCAGCTTGGACAGCGAACGCACCAGCGGCTGCTTCAGGAGCACGAGGCTGGTGCGGGTGACGTCACGAAAATTGGGCGTGTGCTCGCAATTGTAGTCGATGGGCATGGCGGCGGGCGGTTCAGGGTTGCAGGCCGAGGGCGACGAAGGTGGCGAAGGCGCAGGCCCAGAGGGCCGTGATGAGCAGGACCGGGCGGGAGAACGGCAGGCGGGCGTCGAGCTGCCGGGAGAGGGCTTTGAGCATGGCGGACATGGCGGTGCGTGGAAGCGGTTGGGAGAAGGAAGGAAACTCAGCGCAGCTTGAGGGTGGCGAGGCCGGCCAGCGCGAACCCGAGCGAGAGGACCCAGAAGCGCAGGACGACCTTGCTCTCGGGCCAGCCGAGTTTCTGGAAATGGTGGTGGATCGGCGCCATGAGGAAGAGCCGCCGGCCCGTGCCGGTGCGACGCTTGGTGAACTTGAACCAGCCCACCTGCAGGATGACCGAGAGCGCCTCCATCACGAACACGCCGCCGACGATCACCAGCGTGAACGGCTGGTGGATCATGAAGGCCATCACGCCGATGAGGCCGCCCAGCGCGAGCGAGCCGGTGTCGCCCATGAAGACCTCCGCCGGATGCGAATTGTACCAGAGGAAGGCCATGCAAGCGCCGATGAGCGCGGCGCAGACGACCGTCAGCTCGCCCGTGCCCGCCACGTAGCTGATGAGCAGGTATTGGGAGATGATGCTGTTGCCGGCCGCGTAGGCCATGATGCCGAACACCAGCGCCACGGTGATCGTGCAGCCGACCGCCAGGCCGTCGAGGCCGTCGGTGAGGTTGATGGCGTTGCTGAAGCCGACGATCCAGAGGTAGATCAGCACCAGCAGCAGCGACCAGTGCATGTGCGGGATGACCGCTTCCTTGAGGAACGGCACCCAGAGCTCGTGGATCTTCCTCGCGCTCTGCGGGTGCCACAGCAGGAGCCCGAGCGCAACGACCGTCGCCCCCGTCTGCCAGGCGATCTTCTCCCAGGACTTGATGCCGTCCTGGTTTTTGTGGACGACCTTCAGGTAATCGTCGCGCCAGCCGGGCACGGTCAGCGCGGTGTAAACGAAGAGGGCGACGACGGTCCAGACGTTCGGCACCGCCCAGAGCACGACGCTGAAGAACACCGCGAGGAAGATGATGAGTCCGCCCATGGTGGGCGTGTGCTTCTTGTCGAAGTAGGTGGCGCCGAGCGCGCCGGTGCGCGCGTCGATGTAGCCATGGCCGAACTTCAGCTCGCGGAACCGGCGGATGAGCCAAGGTCCGATGAGGAAGCCGATGAACAGGGCCGTGATCGCCGCGCCCACCGAGCGCACGGTGATGTATTGGAGCAGCCGCAGCGGCCCGAAGACGTGCTCGTATTGGGAGAGGTAGCTAAGCATGGCGGGCCTGGATCTGTTGCAACGCCCGCCAGATGCCCCCGCGGAGCGCCACCGGGGTGCGCCGCGGCCATTCGCACCAGCGCGGCTCCCGCGGCGGGTTGGGCCCAGTAGCGGCCTCGGCCGGCACCGGGCGAGCGGCGAGCAACCGCGCCGCCGCGGAGGTGGGACTGAAGTCAGCGCGCATGGGTGCCTCCCGGTTTGGATGAACGACCATCAACCGCCCTCCGTAGCGTGTCATTCCGAGCGGAGCGATGTTCCGCGTGAAGCGACATTCCCATCCAGTCCGAAGCACTGCCCGCTGCTGGATCCTTCGCTGTGCTCAGGATGACGCTATGGACAGACAGACGACGCGCCGGCTGGGCATCGAGGAATATCCGCGTCGAGAAACTGTGGTGGAATGTGAGCATGTCAGGGGGTGCCGGCGGTCTGGTGGGGCTCCAGGACGGACTCGAGCTGGTAGCGGCGGCTGCCCTTGAGGAAGACCGCGCCCTTGAAGCCGGCGAGGCGCGCGCGCACGGGTGCCAGGCTGGTGATGACCTCGACCTGCGCGGGATCGTTGCCGTTCTCGAGCAGGCCCTCGCGGAGCGCCGCGGCCTGTCCGCCGATGACGAACAGATGGTCGCCCGGCTGCAGCAGGAGCGTGCGGCCGAATTGCCGGTGATACCCGGCCGAGTCGGGGCCGAGTTCCTCCATGCAACCGAGCACATAAAGCCTCGGCTGGTCCTCGCCGACCGTGCCGTTGAAGGCGTCGATCGCGTCGGCCATCGAGGCCGGGTTGGCGTTGTAGAAATCGCAATAGACCGCCGCCTCCCCGCTGCGGCGCAGCTCGCCGCGCCACTTCGACGGCGCCCACGACTCCAGCCGCGTCTGCAGGGTGGTGTCGTCCACGCCCAGCTCCGCCGCGAGCGCGAGGGCCAGCGCGGTGTTCTGCGCCATGCCCGACGACACGCGGCGCAGGATGAAAGTGCGCCGGCCGTCGAGCCGCACCTCGGTGCGCTCGGGGCGGTGAAAGACGTTGAACTTCATGGTCCGGCCCGTGACGCGGACCATGCCCTCGTTCTCCGGCACGAGGATGAGCGGGTTGGCCAGATCGTGGAACGCCAGGTGCCGCCAGCAGGAGACCGGGAAGACCTGCAACCCGCCGCGGCGCACGCCGCGCAGCAGCGTGACCTTCTCGGCCGCGACGCCGTCGAGCGAGCCGAGCCTTTCCAGATGCGCCGGCGCGACGAGCGTCACCACCGCGTGGTCGGGCTCGATCATGTCGGCCAGCGGCAGCATCTCACCCGGCGAATTGATGCCGACCTCGACGACCGCCGCGCGATGGGCCGTCGGCTCGAGCCGCGTGAGCGTGAGCGGGACGCCGAGGTGGTTGTTCAGGTTGCCCTCGGTGGCGAGGACGGACCCGGCAGGGCTGGCCGGTGACTGGCCTCCGGGGGGCCGGCCGGAGTGCGGGCCCACTCCGCCGAGCAGGACGGCCAGCAGATCCTTGGTCGAGGTCTTGCCCACGCTGCCGGTGACGCCGATCACCGGACCATGGAACTCGCGCCGGTGCTCGCGGGCGATGCGCTGGAAGGCGGTGAGCGGATCGGCCACGACAAGCTGGGCGATCCCCGGCCCCGCCACCAGCCGGCCGACGAGCGCGGCAGCGGCACCCTTCCTCGCCGCATCGCCGAGAAAGTCGTGGCCATCGCGCTTCTCCGTCCTGAGCGCGACGAAGACCTGGCCCGCGCTCAGCGTGCGCGTGTCCTGGTTGAAGCCGGTGATCGCCGTCCCCGGGAACGGGGACCAAGTGCCACCGGTCCAGGTGGCAAGCTTGTCTGCGACGAACGTTGGCATGGCGACGGGTTCAGACGGGCTTGATGGATTTGATGCCGATGAGCTCGCGGACGACCTGGCGGTCGTCGAACGGCACGATGGTGTCGGCGAACTCCTGGTAGGTTTCGTGGCCCTTGCCCGCGATGAGGAGGCAGTCGCCCGCGCGGGCGGCGTCGAGGGCGAGGCTGATGGCGTGGCGGCGGTCCTCGACGAACGTGATCCTGTCGGGCGTCTTCACGCCGGTCTGCATGTCGGCGAAGATCTGGGCGAGGGCCTCGTTGCGCGGGTTGTCGGCGGTGGCCCAGGCGAAGTCGGCGAACTCCTGCACGGCGGCGGTCATGAGCGGGCGCTTGGTGCGGTCGCGGTTGCCGCCGCAGCCGAACACCACGAAGAGCCGGCCGGGCGTGATGGCGCGGAGCATGCCGAGGGCGTTGCGCAGGGCATCGTCGGTGTGGGCGTAGTCCACGAGCACGTTGTAGGGCTGGCCCTCATCGATGCGCTCCATGCGGCCGGAGACGCCGGGGAAGCTCCGCAGGCGCATGGCGACGACCGCCGGGTCGCGGCCGAGCGCGTAACACGCGGCGAAGGCGGCGAGCAGGTTGCTGACGTTGTAGCGGCCGATGAAGGGGCTCTCGATCTCGGCCCGGCCCTCGGGCCAGACGAGCGTGAGCGAAGTGCCTTTGAAACCGAGCTGCACGTTCTCGGCACGCACGACCGCCCCGGGCGCCTCGCCGAACGTGACCACCCGCACGTGCTTCGGCACCTCGGCGGCCAGCCGGCGGCCGTAGGGGTCATCGAGATTGATGGCCGCCGCGCGGGGCGCGCCGCCCACGCCGCCGTTGAAGAGGCGGGACTTCACTTCGAAGTAGGCCTCGAGGGTCTTGTGGTAGTCGAGGTGGTCGCGGGTGAGGTTGGTGAAGACGGCGACGGCAAACTGCATGCCGAGCACGCGGTGCTGGTCGATGCCGTGGGAGCTGACCTCCATGGCCGCCTGCCGGCAGCCGGCGTCGCGCATCTGCGCGAGCATGCCGAAGAGTTCGAGCGACTCGGGCGTGGTGCGGTAGGACGGCACGACCCGGGCGCCGAGGTCGTAGTTGACCGTGCCGACGAGGCCGACGCGCTGCGTGCCGGTCGAGAGCAGGTGCTTGATGAGGTTCGTGACGGTGGTCTTGCCGTTGGTGCCCGTGACGCCGACCAGCTCGAGCGACCTGTCGGGGAAACCGAAGTAGCGCTGCGCAACCTGGGCGAGCGCGCGGCGGGCGTCGTTGACCTGCACGTAGGTCACGCGGGCGGCGGTGGCCGCGGGGATCTTCTCGGCCACGATGCCGACGGCGCCGCGCTGGATGGCCTCGTCGATGAACGAGGCGCCGTCGGCCCGGCGGCCGGGCAGCGCGAAGAACAGGTTGCCCGGCAGCACGCGCCGGCTGTCCATGGCCAGGCCGGAGATCGGGCGGTCGAGGTCGCCTTTGCTCGCGCGGATTTCGTCCTCGGGGAGGTAGTCGGAGAGCTTGGGAGCCATTTTGAAGATTTGCCGGGTGACCCGGTCCGCGGGACGCGAGCGGGTTTTGGGCAGGGTGCGGAAGGCGGCGACGAGGAGATGGTTGGGCGTGAGATAGCCGATCACAGCGCACCTCCCTGCATCGCCACGAGATTGCGGGTGAAAGGCGTCACGGGCTTGATGTCGAGATACTGGATGAGCTGCTCGGCCACGTGTCGGAAGGCGGGCGCCGCGACGGTGCGGCCGTAGTTCCTGCCGTCGGGCACCTGCGCGTCGTCCACGATCACCGAGAGCACGATCTCGGGGCGGCTGGCCGGGAAGAATCCGACAAAGGAGCCGACATGGCGGTTGGTCACGTAACGGCCGTCCACGATTTTCTGGGTCGTGCCGGTCTTGGCGGCGATTTCGAAGCCGGGGATGTCGAACCCGTCGGCTGTGCCCCCGGGACCGACCACACCGTGCAGCAACTGGGCGAGCAAGGCCGCAGTGCTGGGTTTGAGAACCTGTTCGACCTTTTCGGGCTCGAAGGTGCGGACCACCCGGCCCTCGGCGTCGCGGATCTCGTGGAGGATCTGCGGGCGCAGGCGCGCACCGCCATTCGCCACGGTGCCCATGGCCATGTGGATCTGGAGGGGGGTGGCGGCGACGGCGTGCCCCATGGGCATGCGGGTGATGGTCAGCCCGTCCCAACCGGACGGGGGTTCGAGCAGGCCGCGCACTTCGCCGCCGAGCGGGAAGCCGGTGGTCTGGCCGAAACCGAATCGCCGGACGTATTCGTAGAAGCGCTCTCCTCCCATCAACATCGCGAGCTGCGCGGCGCCGCGGTTGCTGGAATGGCTGACGATCTGGGCCACCGTGAGCAGGCCAAAAGGATGGTCCTCCTTGGGCAGCTTGAGGTCCCGGCCGTGGTAGTTCACGACGGGGTTGCCGCAGTCGAAGGAGGACGCCGGCGACACGAGCCCTTGGTCGAGCGCGGCGCCGGCGGCAACGATCTTGAAGGTCGAGCCGGGCTCGATGATGTCGGTGACCGCGTAGTTGCGCTGGGCCTCGAGCGGAGCCTGGTTGTAGTGGTTGAGATCGAAGCTCGGATAATTGGCCATGCCGAGGATGCGTCCCGTGCGCGCATCGCTCGCGATGATGGTGGCGAAGTTCGGGCTGTACTTCTCGGCGATGGTGCGCAGCTCGTCCTCGATGATGTGCTGGACGACGGAGTCGATGGTGAGCACGACATCATGGCCGTCGCGGGCGGGCACCTCGCGGGAGCGGAACTGGGCGAGCTCGCGGCGCGTGCCATCCTTCTCCGACTCGATCCAGCCGTCCTCGCCTTTGAGGTAGAGGTCGAAGTGGCGCTCGACGCCGGTGACGGAGGTGCCCTCGCGGTTGAGGTAGCCGATGAGGCTGGCGGCGAGGCTGCCGCCGGGATAGACGCGGCGGTAAACCCGCTCGGCGGTGAGGCCGCGGACGTTCAGGGCGGCGATCTTGTCGTAGGTGGATTCGTCCAGCCCCTCGCGCAGCTTGACCCAGCGGTCCCGCACCTGGCCGTCGCGCGTGCCGTCACGCCGGTCGTTTTCGAGCGCAACCGGCCGCAGCCGCGGGGTGAAGGCGGTCTCGATCTCGGCGGTGCCCACGCCGAGCAGGCCGGCGAGCTGGACGCGCTTGAGGCGCTCGTCCGCGGCCTTCTTGGCGCGGCGCACGTCGTTGCGGTCGGCCTCGAGGTATTCGACCAGCGCCCAGGGATCCGCCGCGAGGGTGATCTCGGAACGGCTCGTCGCGAGCAGGTTGCCCCGCACATCGAGGATCGCGCCGCGGCGCGCCTGTTCGACGACGACCTGGCGGCGCGCCCGGTCCACGTAGCCGAGCAGCTCGTCGCGATCCACCACGTGCAGGAACACCAGGCGCACGCCGACCGCCATGAAGCAGCCGAGCACGCCGACGGCGAGCAGGGTGAGGCGGTTGGAGGCGAAACCCTTGGACATGGATCAGCGCAGCGAGGCGGTCACGAACTGGAAGGCCGGGGCGCGGCCGGCGGGCTCGAACGAGGCCGGGGCGACGCGGAAGATCTCGCGGTTGCGCTTGGCGGCGAGCCGGAGTTCGGGGGATTCGCCGACGCGCACGACCTGGACCTCGCGGGGTGCGGCCAGGGCGAGGCGCATGGCCTGGTTCTGACGCAGGAGCGTGTCGGGATTGACCGCGGCGGCGACCCGGGCGTTGACCTCGTCGAGGCGGCGCTCGACGTCCTCGATCTGCGCGTGGAGCACGCGGCTTTCGTTGGCGGCCCGGGAAATTTCCTGGCGCATCCAGACGGCACCGAGGCCGAGCGCGCCGGTGAACACCAGCAGGCAGAGGGTCAGCAGGATGGCGCGGTTGACGAGGGCGTTGGCGGGAGGCGGCTTCATGGGGTGCGGGCGCGGCGGCTCAGAGTTTGCGGAGGACGCGCAGCTTGGCCGAGCGGCTGCGCGGGTTGGTGGCGATCTCGGCGGCGGTGGGGGTGACGGGCTTGCGGGTGAGCAGCGTGGCGTGCCTTTCGCGGAGCTGCTGCGGGGTGGCGTCGTTCTCGTCCAGCGGCAGGCCGCAGACCTGGCGGAAGAAGCGCTTCACCGGCCGGTCTTCGAGGGAGTGGAAGCTGATGACGGCGAGCACGCCGCCGGGGGCGAGCTTGGCGAAGGCCGCGGGCAGGGCCCGCTCGATGGCGCCCAGCTCGTCGTTGACGGCGATGCGGATGCCCTGGAAAGCGCGCGTGGCGGGATGGATCTTGCTGCGGCGTTTGATCGCCGGCGGGATCGCTTCGGCAATCAGGTCGGCCAGCGCGCCCGTGCGGGCGAGACGGCCCGTGCCGCGCGCCAGGAGGATCGCGCGGACGACGCGACGCCATTGCTCCTCCTCGCCGTAGTCGCGGATCGCGCGGACCAGCTCCAGTTCTCCGGCCGTCTCGAGCCACTGCGAGGCGGGCAGGCCCCGGCGGGGGTCCATGCGCATGTCGGCGGGGGCGTCGAAACGGAACGCGAAGCCGCGCTCCGCCTCGTCGAGCTGGTAGGAGGAGACGCCCAGGTCGAAAAGGATGCCGTGGAAACCGGTGTCGGGCAGTCCGGCGAGGTCGCCGAAGTCGAGATCCACGAAGCGGAAGGTCGCGGGAAAACCCTTGGCCGTGTGCGCCGCGCGGGCGGCGGCGGCGGGATCGCGGTCGAGGGCGGTCACGCGGGCGCCGGTGTCGAGGATCAGCCGGGTGTGCCCGCCCCCGCCGAACGTGCAGTCGAGGATGTGCTGCCCGGCGTGCGGCGCGAGGTATTCGAGCACCTCGTGCAGCATGACAGGAAGGTGCCCCGGGGTCATGGCGCGCGGAAAGAGCTCAATGACGGGCGCGGGCATGGGGTTTCCTCCAGGGCAGAACGATCGAGATCGGTTCGCGCAGGAGCGACCGCCGGTGGGCGCAAAACACCATCGAGAGCTTGGGCAGAGGCTGGGACCTGATGAGCGGGGTCAGAATCTTCATGGAATCTTAGAGGCCGATGCGGCGCATCATGTCGCCGAAGTTCTCGCCCGCCGTGGCGCGCTGCATCTCGGTCCAGCGGGCCGGACTGAGGATGTTGAAGGTGTCGCCCATGCCGCTGAGCACCGCATCCTTCGCGATGCCGGCGTGGCGCAGGAGGTCGGCGGTCACGCCGAAGCGGCCCTGCTTGTCGAAGGTGAACGAGAGCGCCTCGGAGAAGATGCGGGCCTTCACGGCCTGCGCCTCGCGGTCGGAGAGCTTCATTTCGGAGACCTGCGCGAGGAGGCGTTGCACACGGGCTGGCGGGAGCACGGCGATGTAGCCGTCGGGGTGCGGCATCGCGAGGAACTGCTCGGTATCCGTATGCGTCCAGCGCCAAGCCGACGGAATCGTGAGACGATTCTTGTCGTCGAGCGTGTGTTCAAAACGCCCGGAATAAATGCTTGTGCCATTGGAAGCCATGGAAGTGCTCCGGAAGTCCGATATCCACCAGAACGCCCCATTTCTCCCCATTTAGCCCCCGACAATCAAGTAAAAAGCTCTGCGAAATCGTCAAAACTTGTTCACAAATTGTGCACTTGCGGAGGTTGGCTCTGTCAGGAAAAGAAACTCACCCCGAACGCCGCCAACTCGGTTCAACATGGAAAGGCTCCACCCTTGCGTTAGCCCCACCCGTCCGGACATTCGACAGAATTGAGCCCGACTCGGACCGGTAAACGATACCTCTTCCCGATTCCTTACAAAACCCACCCTTCCGGGTGCCCTAGTATCAATTTCCAGTGCCCAAACCTCTGGCTCCGGTGCCAAACACAGGCTGACGAACCACGCCGCGCCACACTTCGGCCTCAAGGGAGCGGGCGTCATTCCGACGGCCTGAACGGTGCGCGCCCCGCCGCTTACCCTTTCGGGATTTTCCGGTAGTCGCGCGGGGCGCAACCCATGACCCGGCGGAAGCAGCGCGTGAAGTAATAGGGATCCTCGTAACCCAGCGCCGCCGCCACCTGCCCCACCGTCATGGCCGTGGTGTCGAGCAAATGACACGCCTGCCGCACGCGCAGCCGGATCAGGAAATCAATCGGGGCGAAGCCCGTGAGCCCGCGAAAATGCGCGCAGTAGTGCGTGACCGACATGCCGGCGGCCGTCGCCAGCTCCGCCAACCGGTGCGGACGCCGCCAATCGCGGCGCAACGCCGCCACCGAGGCCGCCACCCGTTCGCGCGCCGTGCGCCGGCCGGAGCGCTCCACGAGAATTTCGCCGACCTTGGCGAGGGCGGCCCGCAAGGCGGTCGCGGCGGCGATCTGCCAGCGCAAGGCGAGTCCCCGCTCCAACACCGCATGCACCCGGTCGAGAGCAACCTCATCCGCATGGTCCCGGGGGAGACGCAACAAGCCTTCGTCCCCCGCACCGCAGCTCCGCAGAAACTCCCGCCACGCCGGCACCTCGTCACCGGAAAAATGCGCCCACGAGATCGTCCAGGGAGACCCGGCCGCAGCGCCGTAGGCATGCGGTTGTCGTGCAGGCAGCCAGACCAGGTCGCCCGCCCGCACCGGGCGCGTGCGTCCTCCGCATTGAAACCAACCCGTGCCGCGCAGGCAGTGGATGACGAGCGTCGTCGGCGCGCCTTGGGGCCGCTCGACCCGGTGTCCGGCTGCCGCGGGGAAATAGCCCGCATCCGTCACATGCAGGCCCCGCAAAAGGGCGTGCCGCCGCGCTTGCCCACGCATCGGCTCCGGCAGCACGACCATGTGCTGGCCGGCAAAGCCGTCGCCCCGGGCCGCGAGCCGTTTCATGTGCAGGATCGTGCATGTTTTTTGGCAGTCCGTCCATTGTGATTCCATCGGACAGACCGTAGGATTGTCGCTTCGCCACCCATGACCGCCCCCGTCACTGTCCGGCGCCGGACCGTCGTGCTGCCCACCTACGAGCCGCACCGGCCGGATCCCAATCCGATGTTCCTGGAAAAGCGCGTCTATCAGGGTTCCAGCGGGCGCGTCTATCCCCTGCCCTGCACCGACCGCATCGCGGAAACACCGCGGCCCCGCGGATGGCGGGCCGTTTTCCTGGAGAACGAATACCTGCGCGTGATGCTCCTGCCGGAACTGGGCGGACGCATCCACCGGCTCCTCGACAAGACCAACGGCTACGACGCGATCTATCACCAACCCGTGATCAAGCCCGCACTCGTGGGTCTCGCGGGCCCCTGGTGCAGCGGCGGCATCGAGTTCAACTGGCCGCAGCACCACCGGCCGTCCACCTTCATGCCGACGGAGGTGGCGATCGAACGGCACGCCGACGGCTCGGCGACAGTCTGGATGGGCGAGCACGACCCGCTCGCGCGGATGAAGGGCATGCACGGCGTCCGCCTGCACCCGGGACGTTCCGTCGTCGAGTTGCGCGCCCGCGCCTACAACCGCACCCCGGACGTGCAGACCTTCCTCTGGTGGGCCAACGCCGCCACGCGCGTGCACGAAGGTTACCAGTCCTTCTTCCCGCCCGACGCCACCTGCGTCGCCGACCACGCCAAGCGCGCCATGACCGCGTTTCCGCACGCGAGCGGACGCTACTACGGCGTGGACTACGCCAAGCGCGCGCGCGAGGGCATCCCGGCGAACGAGGTTCCCCGGCGGTTTGTTCCGCCGCACTGCCCGATCAAACATCCGGCATCGAAAATCGAAAACGGTCCGCCGCACTACCGGCCCGACGATCTTTCGTGGTATGCCAACATTCCCGTGCCCACCTCCTACATGGTCATGGGCTCCGCCGGGGACTTTTTCGGCGGCTACGATCACCAGGCCCGCGCCGGCCTTATCCATGTCGCCGACCACCACATCGCCCCGGGCAAGAAGCAATGGACCTGGGGCAACCACGACTTCGGCTACGCCTGGGACCGCAACCTCACCGATCCCGATGCCCGGGGAGAATGCGCGCCCTACCTCGAGCTGATGGCCGGGGTGTTCACCGACAACCAGCCGGACTTTTCGTTTCTCCAACCCGGCGAGACGAAAACATGGAGCCAGTTCTGGTATCCGTTCCGCGAGATCGGCCCCGCGCGGCACGCCAACACCGATGCAGCCGTCAGCCTGCGCGCCGAAGGGGACACCCTGCAGGTCGGCGTCGCTGTGACCGCAAGACATCCTCGCGCCACCATCACCTTGGCGGCGATCCATGACCGCCCTCGGCGACGCTCGCAGAGCGCCGCTACGGAGGGACGCCTCGCAAGTTTCGTCCGCGATCTGGCTCCCGACCGCCCCTTCATCACCAGTCTCAAGCTGCCGCCGGATTTGACGGGAGGATTCACTCTGCGCGTGCGCTCGTCCAGCGGCCGTGAACTGCTCGAATACACCCCCAAGTCCGTCGCACGCCGCGACGTCCCGCCACCCGCCACCGAGCCGCCGGCACCCCGGCGTGTCGCCAGCAACGACGAGCTGTTCGTCATCGGGCTGCACCTCGAGCAATACCGTCACGCCACGCGGCGGGCGGAAGATTACTGGCGCGAAGCCCTGCGGCGCGATCCAGGGGACGCGCGCTGCCGCCTCGCGCTTGGCCGCTGGTGTTTGCGCCGGGGTGAGTTTGCCGCGGCCGAGCGGCACTTGCGCGCCGGCATCGCCCGGCTCACCTCGCGCAACCCCAATCCCTACGACGGCGAGGCGCACTACCAGCTCGGGCTCTGCCTGCGGCAGCGCCACCTGGCCGGCGACAACACCCCCGGCCTGCTGGCCGGTGCTTACGCCGCCTTCCACAAGGCGACTTGGAACCACGCCTGGCAGGCCGCCGGATTCCACGCCCTCGCCGAGATCGACTGCTGCCGCCACGACTGGGCCGGTGCGCACGACCATCTCGACCGCGCGCTGCGCGTCAACGCCGACAACCTGCGCGCACGCAACCTCCAGACGATCGTGCTGCGCAGGCTCGGCCGGACGCGGGAAGCCGCCGCGCTGCTCACCGAGACCCTCCGGCTCGATCCGCTCGACTGGTGGGCGCGGCATCTCGCAGGCCGGTCGTTGCGCTGCGACAACCAGGTGCGGCTCGACCTCGCGCACGACTGCGTGCGCGCCGGCCTCTTCACCGAGGCCCTTGAAGTCCTCGCCGATGCGCAGCCCGACTCGCCCGACCGGCCCGACGGTTCGCTGGGCACCCGGCCGCTGGTGCATTACACGCGGGCCTGGATCGCGCACCGGCAAACCGGCGCCGTCACGCCGACGGTGCGCCGCCACCTGCGCGCAGCCGCCCGGGCGAAACCCGACCATTGTTTCCCGGCGCGACTGGAGGAGATTGCGGTCCTGCAATTTGCGCTGCGCGTCCACCCGCGCGATGCCCGGGCCCGTTTCTATCTTGGCAACCTGCTTTACGACCGCCGCCGGCACCCGGAGGCGATCGCCTGCTGGGAGCGGGCCGTCCGTCACGAACCCGGCAACGCCGTCGCCTGGCGCAACCTGGGCATCGCCTGCCACAACATCACGCGGGATCTCCGGCGCGCGCGCCTCGCCTACGAGCGGGCGGTGCGGGCCGACCCGGCCAGCGCGCGCTACCTCCACGAGCGCGACCAGCTCTGGAAGCGGCTCGGCGTGGCTCCGGCCCGCCGCCTGCGCGCCCTGCGGCGGCGCCGCGAACTCGTGCTCCAGCGCGACGATCTTTCCGTGGAGTTCTGCGCGCTGTGCAACCAGACCGGCCGGCACGAGGAGGCCCTGGCCATTCTCTCCTCCCGCCGTTTCCAGCCGTGGGAAGGCGGCGAGGGGCAGGCCCTCGCCCAGCACGTGCGCACGCACCTGGCGCTTGGCCGCCGGGCGCTCCGCCGGGGCGAGGCCGCGCGCGCGCGCGAACATTTCCAGCAGGCGAGCGCCACGCCCGCAAACCTGGGCGAGGCGCGCCACCTGCTGGCCAACGCCAGCGACATCCATTTCTGGCTGGGCTGCGCTCATGCGGCCGCGGGCGACGCGATTGCCGCGCGCGGACACTGGACGGCGGCGGCCGGTTACAGGGGCGACTTCCAGACGATGAGCGTGCGCCCATTCTCCGAGATGACCTGCTATTCGGCGCTCGCGCTCCAACGACTCGGCCGGCGGAAGGAGGCCGCGCGGCTGCTGCGCCAGTTGCTCGCCCACGCCCGGCGGCTGGCAAAGACGCCGGCCGCCATCGACTACTTCGCCACCTCGCTGCCGACGATGCTGCTGTTCGACGACGACCTGCAAGCCCGCCAGCGCACGACCGCGCGGCTGCTCGAAGGCCAGGCACTTCTCGGGCTGGGGCGGAGGCGCGCCGGCCGGGCCCGTCTCCGGCAGGTGCTGCGTCGCGATCCCAGCCACGGACTTGCCGCCGACCTGCTCGCCGACGCCACCCCGTGAATGCCCATGAACCCAACCCGACGCGCCGTCCTCGCGTTTGCCTCCCTCCCCTTGCTGATGAGCGCCGCTGATTCCCTCGATCTGGCGGGCACGTGGCAGGTGGCGCTCGACCGCACCGACGCCGGCGAAACCGAACGCTGGTTTGCCCGCCCATTGCCCCAAACGATCCAGTTGCCCGGCTCGCTGCCAACCGCCCGGCTCGGCGATCCCGTGACCGTGGACACCAGGTGGACCGGGAGCATCTTCGACAAATCCTGGTTCACCGCCCCGGAATACGCGCCCTACCGCGAGCCAGGCAACATCAAGGTGCCGTTCTGGCTGCAACCGGAGACCCACTACACGGGCGCCGCCTGGTATCAGCGCACCATCGAGATACCCGCTGCATGGACGGGCCGGCGCGTGGTGCTCACCTTGGAGCGCCCGCATTGGGTCACCACGGTCTGGCTGGACGAGCGCCGCAGGTATGATCCGGGGACATAGGTAACAGTTTGTCCGGGGACATGGGTTACACTTTCAGGCTATGGCCTGGAACCAAGTAGCCCTCAGGGAACACCTTCAAGTGTGAGATTGAAGAACCGACCCCTTTTTCTGCCTTCCGGCAGCCGCGCATTCCAGCCCGCGGCCACCCTCACCGCCGAACAGGCCGGACGGGTGGCGCAACCGTGAGCGCGGCGCCGGAAGGAGGGCGGCTCACACCAGCGCGGTCAGGCCGGGCACGGGGATCTCCACGGCCGGGGCGTCGCCCCAGGCGTAGGCGGAGGGTTTGAGCTCGAGTTTCGAGGCCTCGAGCACCCAGGAGTAGCTGATCTCGCGCCCGGTGTAGGCCGACATGCGCCCGAGGATCGCGGTGAGCGTGGACTCGGCGACCTGCCGGCCCTCGTTGAGCGGCGTGCCGGCGCGGATGCTGCGGATGAGGTTCACATGCTCCTGGTCGTAGGGATTCTTGAGCTCGCCCTCGAATTTCCAGAGCTTCTCGCCGCGGATCGTGCCGGAGGGGATGGCCGTGCCCTTGGTGCCGGTCAGCCGCTCGGTCACGCGGGTCGAGGTGCCGGGCACCTGCCGGCAGAGGCTCTGCACGCGGGCGCCGCCGGCGTATTCGAACTCGACGGAGAAGTGATCCCAGGCGTTGCCGTATTTCGGATCGGTGCGGCTCTGCCGGCCGCCCATGCCGCAGGCCTTCACCGGCGGACCGCCGAAGGCCCAGTTCATGACGTCGATGTTGTGCATGTGCTGCTCGACGATGTGGTCGCCGCTCAGCCAGGTGAAATAGAGCCAGTTGCGCATCTGGTATTCCATCTCGCTCCACTCGGGCTGGCGGCCGCGGTGCCACAGCCCTTCCTGCATCCAGTAGCAGGAGCCGCCGGTCAGCTCGCCGATGGCGCCGTCCTTGATGCGGGCCATGGTCTCGAGATAGTCGGCCGAGTGGCGGCGCTGCGTGCCGGCGACGATGGCGAGCTTCTTCCGGGCGGCGAGATCGGCGGCCCGCATCACGCGGCGCGCGCCGACGGGATCGACCGCCACGGGCTTTTCCATGAACACGTGCACCCCGGCCGCGACGGCGGCCTCGAGGTGCAGCGGGCGGAAATGCGGCGGCGTGACCAGCAGCACGAGGTCGATGCCGGAGTTGATCACCTGCTGGTAGGCGTCGAACCCCGAGAAGCAGCGCTCACGGGTGACGGCATATTGGTCGGCCGGCAGCGGCGGCCGGGGGTTGTTGCCGTCCCCCCCGCCCTCCGTGAATTCCTTGATCGCCGCATCCACGCGGTCGGCAAAGGCGTCGCCCAGCGCGACCAGTTGCACGGAGGGATCGGCCGCGACGCAATTGCGCACGGCGCCGATGCCGCGGCCGCCGCAGCCGACGAGGCCGACGCGGAGGCGGTCGGTGCCGGCCGCGAAGACGGGCTGGAGCGAGCCGAGCAGGGGAAGAACCGAGGCGGCGGCGCCGGTCTTGATGAACTGACGGCGGGAGTATCCGGGAAGCGGGTGGGAGTTCATGGCGGGGAGGATGGGGTTCAATTGAGCGGGTGAAGCGTCACGTTGCGGAATTCGATGCCGGCGCCTTCGGACTGCAGGCAGATGTGCCCCTCGCGCACGGTGACGCCGGTGGCGCGGTTCTGTTCGACGCCGTTGACCCAGAGGGTGACGGTGTCGCCCGAGCACAGGATGTCGTAGGTGTTCCATTGGCCGACGGACTTCTCCGAGGTGTTCTGCGCCTTCGGGGTGCGGCGGTTGCCGCGGGCCTGCCTGAGCGCCTGCTCGTCGGAGCCGGCGGCCCTGACCGCCTGGGCGACCAGCTCGAGATGCTCGGCCGTCTCCACCCCGCCGATGACCCAGAAGTCGCCGGCGTTCTTCTCCATCAACTGCGCCTCCAACCCCGCCGGCCAGATGGCATCGGGGGGCTGCACGTGCAGAATGACGCCGCTGTTGCGGCTGCGCGGCCTGCCCTCCTTGTCGAGGGGGGCCGGGCCCGTCCAGCGCCACTCGACGGTCAGCCGGTAGTCCCGGTAACGGCCCTCCGTGCGGATGTAGCCGGCGGGACTGCCGCTGCAACGGATGACACCGTCGTTCACTGTCCAGCAGCCGGCGGGAGGCGGGCCATCCTTGGCGAACTGCACCCAGCCGGTCAGGTCGCGGCCGTTGAACAGGGGGGTCGGTTGGGCGGGTTTGACGGCCTCCGGGGAGGCCCACAGCGAAGCGGACACCAAGGCCGCAAACGCGAGGAAGCGGGCAGACGACAGGACGCTCATAAGGGGGGCGGGGTTGCCGGCAATGCAGCCGGTTTCACGGTCCGGCGCAAATGCCTAATGCGACATGCCAAGGCATGCGCAGTGATTTCCAATCCGTGTGCGGTAGCTGCGCCAAGCCGGCGACTCGCCCCTTGCCAGCCGGCCGGGTCCGGCAATTTTCAGGATGTGGCGCTGCGTTACCTCACCATCGACTTCAACTCCTTCTTCGCCTCGGTGGAGCAGCAGGAGCGGCCGGAGTTGCGCGGCAAACCCGTCGGCATCGTGCCGGTGATGGCGGAGACCACCGGCTGCATCGCCGTGAGCATCGAGGCCAAGCGGCTCGGCCTCACGCGCAACGCCCGCGTGTCCGACGCCCGCCGGATCTGCCCGGGCATCGTCATCGTCGAGGCGCGCCCGGAGACCTACATCAACTACCACCGCCGGCTCGTCGGCATCATCCGCTCGCTGGTGCCGGAGACCAACGTGCAATCCATCGACGAGGTCACCTGCCGGCTGAGCTCGGTGCTGAGGTCGCGCGCCCAGGCCGGGAGGCTGGCGAAGCAGCTCAAGGCCCGCATCACCGCCGAGGTCGGCCCCCTCCTCCGCAGCTCCATCGGCATCGCCCCGACCTGGCTGCTGGCGAAGCTGGCCTCGGACATGCAGAAGCCCGACGGTCTCGTGATCCTGGACGACGCCGACCTCCCGGGAAAAATCCTGCACCTCGCGCCCGGCGACATCGCGGGCATCGGCCCCAACATGCAGGAGCGGCTGAAGGCGCACGGCATCACGACCATGGCGCAGCTCTACGCGGCCACGATGGCCGAGTTCCGCGGCGTCTGGAAAAGCGTGCGCGGCGAGCAGATGTGGCGTCTGCTCCACGGCGAGGATCTCGACTACTTCGAGCAGAAGGGCGGGCAGACCATCGGCCACGGCCACGTGCTGCCGCCCGCGCGGCGCAATGCCGACGACGCCCTCGCCGTGCTGCACCGCCTGCTGCAGAAGGCCGCCATGCGCCTGCGCCACAGCGGCAGCCACGCCGGCGGGATGAGCGTGGCGGTGGACTACCAGGACGACACGCGCTGGCACGCCGAGCTGCGCCTGACCGAGACGCAGGACACGCTGGACCTCACCCGTGCGCTCACGCAGCTCTGGGCGCGTCGCCCCGCCGCCGACCGCCGGCGCACGCCGTGGCGCATCGGCGTGCACCTCACGCACCTGATCGGCATGGACCAGCACACGCCCGACCTCTTCGCGCGGGAAACGGAAAAGTCGCACGCCCGGCTTTTCCAGGCCGTGGACCACCTCAACAAGGTGCTCGGCAAGAACACCGTCTATTTCGGCGGCGCGCATGGCGCGACGAAGGAGGCGCCCATGCGCATCGCCTTCACGCGCATCCCCGAGCCGGAGATCGAGGAGATCGACCGCTCCTTCCAAGGCCGGCTGAAGAAGCCCAAACCGCTCCCGAAGGAGCCGGAGGCGTGGTGAGGGGGCGGCTGGTATTGAAGTGCCGTCGTCACGGCAGCGGCTGTGCCTGAACCGACTGGATTCTGCGCGCAGCGAATCCAAGGGAGGAATCACCACCGACGAACCTCCGCCGTCTGACCTGGCGGCTCACGCCGACGGATTTTCCCCCGGCGCGGAGACGGGATTTTCCGGCGCAGCCGGCACGGGCTCCGCGGCCGGGACCACCGCGGCCACGGGTGCCGGTGCGGCCACGGCAGTCTTCTTCGCGGCGGGCTTGCGCCGGACCGGCGGCTTGGGGGCCGCCTGCGTCGCCAGCTCGGCCTTGAGCGCCTTGACCTCCCTGCGGGCGGCCTTAGCGGCACGCTTCGCCTCCTTCCACGCCTTCTTCGCCGTCTTCAGGCCGGCCTTGGCCGCCTTGGCCTGCTTTCTGGCCGCGTCCGCCGCCTTCTGGGCCGCGGTGAGGCGGGCGATGAGTTTTTTGGCGGCGGGCGACGGGGCGGTTGGGGATTTCATGGAAAGCGGCGGGGATGGAATTGTGACGCGATTCTGTCGGGCGGCTCTCCGGTCGCAACCGTCGGATTGTTAAATCCGGCCCCCTCCTCCGCGGGTTTTCCCGCTTCACAGGCAGGCCGCTGCGGCCAAGCATCCCGCCATGCCTTCCCCCGTTGACGTGCAACTCATCGGCTCCGAGGTCGCCATCCGCTGGGATGACGGCATGGAGAGTTACATCACGTTCGCCACGCTGCGAGCCAACTCCCCCAGCGCCTCGGTGCGCGGCGAGCGCGACATCTTCGGCCACCAATACGGCGGCGAGGCGCCGCGCGACCACCGCGGCGTCGAGGTGACCGGCTGGGAGCGCGTGGGCAACTACGCCATCCGCTTCGATTTCAGCGACGGCCACCGCACCGGTCTCTACAGTTACGAGCTGCTGCGGCAACTGGGTGCGGCGCCGCAGTAGGACCGGTCTCTGACCGGTCACGGTTGGTCGGAGTCCGGCCCTGCTGACCGGTCCGCCTCACTTTCCCGCCACGACGCCGCGCTCGCTCTTGGTGACGAAATTGAGGAAGTGCTGGAACTCGGGAGTGGCGGCGAGCTTGTGCGTGCGCATGTGCTCGAAGGCCTGCGTGCGGTTGTAACCGGAGCGGTAGAAGAGGCGGAAGGCGTGCTTGATGGCCTCGAGCTGCTCGGTGGTGAAGCCGTGACGCTCGAGCCCGACCTTGTTGATCGAGCGGGCGATGGCGGCGTTGCCGTCGGCGATGATGTAGGGGGGCACGTCCTGCACGACCTTGGACATCGCGCCGAGCATGGCGTGGGTGCCGACGCGGCAGAACTGGTGCACGCCGCTGCCCCAGCCGATGTTGACGTGGTCCTCCACGGTCACGTGGCCGGCGAGCGCCGACTGCGCGCTCATGACGAGGTGGTTGCCGACGATGCAATCGTGCGCGATGTGGCTGTAGGCGAGCATCACGTTGTCGTCACCCATGCGCGTGTAGTCGCCCTCGTTGGTGGCGCCGTGCACGCTGACGTATTCGCGGAAGACGTTGCGGTTGCCGACGACGAGGCCGGGCTCGCCGCCCTTGTATTTCAGGTCGTGGGTCTTGGTGCCCACGCAAGCGAAGGGGAAGATCTCGCAGCGCTCGCCGATGGTGGTGCGGCCCTCGACGTTGGCGTGGTGGTGGAGCACCGTGCCGGCGCCGATGACGGCCAGATTGCCCACGAAGGCGTAGGCGCCGATGACGACATCCTCGCCCAGTTCCGCCCCGGGCTCGATGATGGCGGTGGGATGGATCTGCCGCGCCATGGCTCAGTCGAGTTCGCTGTTGGCCACCACTGCGAACATGAGCTCGGCGGAGGAGACGACCTGGCCGCCGACGCTGCACTCGCCCTCGGCGCAGGCGATGGTGCCGCGCACCTTGGTGAGCCGGACCGTGATGCTGAGCTGGTCGCCCGGGCGCACGGGCTTGCGCCACTTGACCTTGTCGCAGCTCATGAAGAGGGCGGTCTTGCCCTCGAGCGTGGCGCGCCGCAGCAGGAGGATGCCCGCGGCCTGGGCCATGGCCTCGACCTGGAGCACGCCGGGCATGACCGGGTTGCCGGGATAATGGCCCTGGAAGAACGGCTCGTTGATCGTGACGTTCTTGATGGCGGTGAGCGTGTCCGTGCCGATCTCGGCCACGCGGTCGATCATCACGAACGGATAGCGGTGCGGCAGCGTGTCGAGGATGCGGCGGACGTCGAGGGTGGTTTCGGTTGTGATCTCGGCCTTGGGCGCGGCGGGCCTGGCAGGCTTCCGGCCGCCCTTTTTCCACGTCTCGTAGCGCTCGAAAAGCGCCTTGGTCAGCTCGGCGTTGAGCGCATGGCCCGGGCGGGTGGCGACGATGTGCGCCTTGAGCGGGACGCCGAGCAGCACGATGTCGCCGATGATGTCGAGGATCTTGTGCCGCACGAACTCGTCGGCGAAGCGCAGCGGCTCCTTGGAGATGATCTTGTCGCCCTTGATGACGACGGCGCAGTCGAGGCTGCCGCCCTTGATCTTGCCCAGCTTGATGAGTTCCTCGATGTCCTCGTAGATCGTGAAGGTGCGCGAGGCGGCCACCTGCGTGGCATAGACGTCGGGGTCGATCGTGAGCGAGAGGTGCTGCGTGTGGATGCCGCGGTCGTCGGCGCTCGTGCAGGTGATCTTCAGGCCGTCGTAGGGCAGCGCGATGATGGAGGAGTTGCCGCGGGAGACGGAGACCGTGTCGGCGAGGGCGAAGTATTCGCGCTCGGCGTCCTGCTCGACGGGTTCGCCCTGCTGGATCATCTTCACGAACTCGCGGGCCGAGCCGTCCATGATGGGCGGCTCGCTGGCGTTCATCTCGATGAGGAGGTTGTCGATGCCGCAGCCGCTGAGCGCGCTGAGCACGTGCTCGACGGTGTGGATCTTGGCGTGCCCCTGCTGGATGGTGGTGGCGCGCACCAGGTCGGTGACGAGGTCCACCCGCGGTTTGATCTCGGGATGGCCGTGCAGGTCCAGGCGCTTGAACACGAGGCCGTGGTTGGCCGGGGCCGGTTTGAAAGTCATTTGCACGGCGTCTCCGGTGTGCAGGGCGTTGCCCTTGATGGAGACCTCGCGCAGGAGGGTGCGCTGCTTCATGGGTGTCTGGCGGAGTGTCGGAAACCACTTGGAAATGACAAGCTTGGAGATGGTCGGAACCCGCGCACAACGGGTCCGGATCCGTCCGCCCCGCCCCGGCCGGCGATCTCGCGCCACCTTTTCAAGATGGGCTGTTGACATCGCCGAAAACGGGTGGGTATTCCTGTCCCCTTTCCAAACACGAAACCTCCCGATCCGATCCCGCCATGCCCGCAGCCAACGACCTCCGCAAAGGCCAAGTCATCAAATTCAACGGCGAACCGCACCTTGTCATGGAGACGCAGCACCGCACGCCCGGCAATCTTCGCGCCTTCGTGCAGGTGAAGATGCGCAACCTCCGTTACGGCAAGTCGCTGGAGCAGCGTTTCAACTCGCCCGATCCCGTCGAGGTTCTCCCGACCGACCGCCGCACCCTCGAATTCAGCTACGCCGACCGCGAAAACTACACCTTCATGGACCCCGAGTCCTTCGAGAGCTTCGAACTCAGCGCCGCCATGATCGGCGACGCCAAGAACTACCTCGTGCCCAACGGCAAGGCCGAGGTGCTCTTCATCAACGACGTGCCCGTGACCATCGACCTGCCCTCCACCGTCACCCTCAAAATCGTTGAAAGCGCCGAGGGCGTGAAGGGCGACACCGCCTCCAACGTCCAGAAGCCCGCCAAGTGCGAGACCGGCCTCGTAATCCAGGTGCCGCTCTTCATCAAGGAGGGCGAGCTCGTCCGCGTCAGCACGATCGACGGTTCCTACCTCGGCCGCGCCTGAACGGATTCCCGCTCCCGGATTCCCAACCGGCCCGCGACGCCAGTCGCGGGCCTTTTTGTTGCCTCACTTGGTGGAACCCGCCTCACAACTGCAGGCTTTCCGGCGTGTATTCCATCAGCTCGATGACGTTGCCGTCGGGATCGTGGATCCACGCCTGCTTCGAGTGGTCCATGCCGACCTTCACCGGGCGGTCGATCTTCACGCCGCGGGCCTCGAGGGTGGCGAGGTACTGCTCGAGCCCCTGCACCTCGAGGCAGAAATGGTTGAAGTGGGTGCCGGCGTGCGGCTTCAGCTTCTCGGCGTCGCCGCCCCACTGCTTCGCCGCGCCGGCACGGTCGAAGATCTCGATGAAGCTCATGTGCCCGGCGTCGAAGTAATGGCCGAACACCGTGCCGTCGTCGTGCCTGAGCGAGAATTTGACCGGCAATCCGAGGGCATCGCGGTAGAACGCGGTCATCGCCGGCAATTGGTGCGACATCAGGCAGAGGTGGGCGAGCTGGCGGATCAAGGGATGCGAGGGGGGAAGGCTGGCTGGAGGAGGATGCGGGAGCGGCCTTTTGCCGCGAGGTTGCGGAAGCGCGGTGTGCCTCGTGTCGGGACGCAAGGTCCCGTCCGCACCGGAGCAGATGAAGCGCACAGACCCAAGGCGCCCTGAAGGTTCATGTGTTCAGCGCCCCGATCGCGTGCTCGTAGGCCGTGGCCGCCTCCTCGTTGTTGCCGGCCGAGGTGTGCAGGTCGCGCAGCAGGCCGTCGCGCAGGCCGTAGATCCAGCCATGCACGGCGAGCGGCTGCCCCCGCGCCCAGGCATCCTGCACGATGGTGGTCGCGCAGACGTTGGCCACCTGCTCGATCACGTTCAGCTCGCACAGCCGGGAGATGCGCGCCGGGTCGTCGCGCAACAGGCCGAGGCACTCGTCGTGCTTGGCCGCCACGTCCTGCACGTGACGCAGCCAGTTGTCCGCCAGACCCACGCGTTCGCAGCGGTAGGCGGCCTGCACGCCGCCGCAGCCGTAGTGGCCGACGACCATCACGTGCTTCACCTTCAGCACGTCCACGGCGAACTGGAGCACGGAGAGGCAGTTGAGGTCGGTGTGCACGACCACGTTGGCGATGTTGCGGTGCACGAACACCTCGCCGGGCAGCAGGCCGATGATTTCGTTGGCCGGCACGCGCGAATCGGAGCAGCCGATCCACAGGTATTCGGGGCTTTGCTGGCGGGAGAGTTTCTGGAAAAACTCCGGATCGCGGCGCTTGATCGCCTCCGCCCAGGTCCGGTTCTGATCGAAGAGGTGCTTCAGGCTCTGCATCACCCCGGATCCTTGGCGTCCGTCCCGTGTTGTCCATCCCGGAATCCATGACGGAAAGACCGGTGGCTTTTTTGGTGGTTCGGGCTTTTCTGCTTTCACGCCCCAACCCATGAAACCACTCCTCCTCCTGTCACTCGTGCCGCTCATCCTCGCGCCCGGCGGCGGCGCCCGCGCCGAGACCGCCGCGCCCCGCATCAATCACATCGCCTGCTACGTGGCCGACCTGAAGATCAGCACCGGCTTCTACGAAAAGGTCATCGGCCTGCCCATCATCCCCGAGCCCTTCAAGGACGGGCGCCACACCTGGTTCCTCATCGGACCGAAGACCCACCTGCACATCATCTCGGGCTCGACCGTCCGCCTGCCCAAGGAGAAGAACACCCACCTGTGCTTCACCGTGCCCTCGGTCGCGGAATTCATCCCGCGCCTGACCGCCGCCGGTGTCTCCTACGAAAACTGGGCCGGTGAGCAAGGCGCCGTCACCCAGCGCGTGGACGGTGTGAAGCAGATCTATTTCCAAGACCCCGACGGCTACTGGATCGAGATCAACGACGCGAAGGAGTGAATCGTCCGGCCCGCATGACGCCCCACGTTTCACTGCGACAGGTCGAACCGGCCGATCTACCCATCCTCTTCGCGCATCAGGCCGATGCCGAGGCTGCCCGCCTGGCGGCATTCGCCACGCGGGATCACGACGCCTTCATGGCGCACTGGCAGAAGATCATGGCCAACCCCCAGTTGGACGCGCGAACGATCCTGGCCGACGGCGCCGTCGCCGGGAACATCGGGAGCTGGAGCAGCGGTTCCGACCGAATGGTGGGTTATTGGATCGGCCGGGAATACTGGGGCCGGGGCGTGGCCACTGCGGCGCTGACGCAATTCCTGCGCGAAGTGCCGCACCGTCCGCTGGTGGCCCGCGTGGCGAAGCACAACCCCGGCTCGATCCGCGTGCTGCAAAAATGCGGCTTCCGCGTCATCGGCGAGGAAACGTCCCCCGGCCCCGACGGCCAGCCCGTGGGCGAATTTGTCTTTTCCCTTTCCGACCCGCCTCCGGCCTACACCAGTCCCGCGTGCTCGATGCCCGAGATCCGGGATTGAAGCACCTCGGACAGACCGATCCCGGAGTTCTTGCGGACATCGGTCGCGCGACCACACTGGCCGGCCGCTCCCATGAAGCTGCCCTGCGCCCCACTCCTCGCGGCCCTCTGCCTGGCCCTGTCCTCGATGGCCGGGGTTCAGCCTCCCCCGCCCAACATCATCCTGATCCTCGCCGACGATCTCGGTTATGGCGAACTGGGCAGCTACGGCCAGCAGCTCATCGCCACGCCGCACCTCGACCGGATGGCCGCGGAGGGCATGCGCTTCACGCAGTTCTACGCCGGCAGCACCGTGTGCGCGCCCTCGCGCAGCGTGCTCATGACCGGCCAGCACACCGGCCACACCCGCGTGCGCGGCAACGCCGGCCCCGACCGGCCCGGCGCCCAGACCCTGCTGCCCGGGGACATGACCGTCGCCCGCGTGCTCCAAAGCGCCGGCTACCGCACCGGCCTCATCGGCAAATGGGGCCTCGGCTTGATTGACGAGCCCGGCGAGCCGCGCCGGCAGGGCTTCGACACCTATTTCGGTTTCCTTAGCCAGACCCACGCGCACAATCACTTTCCCGATTTCCTCTGGCGCGACGGCGTGAAGGTGCCGCTGCCCAACGACCTCGTCAAAGTCGGCCCCGTCGAAGGCGTCGGCTATGCCACGAAGAAACTCGCCTACGCCGGCGACCTGTTTGCGCAGGAAGCCAGGGCCTTCGTCGCGGCAAATGCGGAACGCCCGTTCTTCCTCTACCTGTCGGTGATCGTGCCCCACGCGAACAACGAGCGCACCCGCGCTTTGGGCGACGGCCACGAGGTGCCCGACTTCGGCCCCTACGCGGACAAACCCTGGCCCGACACCGTCAAGGCCCATGCCGCCACCCTCACGCGCCTCGACGCGCAGATCGGCGAGCTGCTCGCCGACCTCAGGGCCCGCGGACTCGACGAGCGCACGCTGGTGCTCTTCACGAGCGACAACGGCCCGCACAACGAGGCCGGCCCCGCTTACGACCCGAAGTTCTTCGACGTCTGCGGACCGTTCACCGGCATCAAGCGCTCGCTCACCGAGGGCGGCATCCGCGTGCCCCTCATCGCCCGCTGGCCGGGCCGGATCGCGCCGGGCGGCGTTTCCGGCCACGTCGGCTACTTCGGCGATTTTCTCGCCACCTTCGCCGAGCTTGCCGGCGCCCAGCCACCGGCCGCCCTCGACAGCATCAGCCTCGTCCCCACCCTGCTCGGCCGCGGCGGGCAGGCGAAGCACGAGCATTTCTACTGGGAATTCCACGAAGGCGGCGTCAGCCAGGCGGTCCTGCTCGAAGGCCGTTGGAAGGGCATCCGCGAGCACAACATCATGGCCCCCATCAGACTTTTTGTCCTCGCGGCCGACCCCGCCGAACAAACCGACCTCGCCGCCCGGCACCCCGAGATCGTCACCCGCCTCGCCGCCCTGATGCGCACCGCGCACGTGCCGAACGAACACTGGAAAATTCCGGGCCTGCGCGCACCGTAATGTGCCCATGTCACGTCTAAAGATTCGACGCAGATTCCGCCAATGTGGGAGGGGCTTTACGTCCCGACACGGATAGCGCTGCGATCCCGTGACGTCGCGGCGTAAAGCCGCTCCCACAAGTGAGCCCCACAAGCCAACCAAAGCATGGTGAAGACCAGCGTGCCAACGAATGATAGATCGTCACTGGACAGCGTCTCGGCTATGAACGCTCCTCAAAGCGGAGCAAAGTTCGCCTACATCAAACTGAACACCCCAGTGACTTGCCCTCCTCGTGCCACGTTCGTCGGTCAACCGGCAGCCCACCCACGGCCGCTTTAATCCGTGATGAGGTCGGCCAGAACTGAACTAGGGATGCGACCGCCCAAGCTATGTCGCCCCCCAGTCCAGCCAGGTCCGTCGTTCGTTCCCCGCGACCCGCCAAACCCCATCCCTGAGTCCTGAGTAATTCGATGATCAGACCTGCTAAATCCAGTTTCCTATCAGTAAATTGCCGAGGAGGAAGGCGAGTCAATCAAGGTCCGGCTGTCCACGCTGCTGGAGCATCGGTTTATCGTTCGCGTTCACGGTCGCGAGCTGATCAACGTGAACGCCCTCCAGGCGGTCCTGTGCGCGGGAATCACCGGTGGCGGAAATCAAACCGTCATCGAAATCGCGCCACCTTCACCATGAGCCATCTGGCGGTGTATTTTGCGAAACGCCGGGCGCGACTGCGTCGGAAAAATCTGTGCACGCGCTGCGGCGCTGTCAGGGCAAAGGCCGGCTTTACGCTGTGCGCCGACTGCATGGCGGTGACGAGTCTCAAGCGCGCTCCGCTGCCCTCAGAGGCGGAAAAAAAGGCCAAGGACGAGAAGATAAAACGTCTGCACGCCAAACTGGACCTGATCAACGAGGCTCGTCGGGCCGGGCAGCAAGAAATTGACAGGCTGGTTGACTGAGATATGTATCACAGCATGGCAAATACATACAGCATCGCCAAGGGGCAGGCGCAGTTTCCGCGCCTGGTCAAGCAGTCCCAGAAGTCTATCGTTTCGATCGAGCGCCGGGGGCAGGTGGAGGCTTATATCATCGGCCGCGAGCGCATGGAGGCCATCGCCGAGACCATGGAGCTGCTGGCGAACGATGAGTTCCGCGCCACGCTCAAGAAATACCGCGCCGGCAAACTGAAGATGCGCCCCGCCAGTGCCCTCGCCGATTAAAGTCCTTGTCTCTCCACAGGTGGCCGAATTTCAGCGCGCTAAGCATCCCGAAGTCCGGCGGGCGCTGAAATCCGCGATCCTCGCGCTTTCCGACGGTAGAGGGGACATCAAGGCTTTGGAGGACGAACTTGCCGGATTCTACCGGCTGCGCGTCTTGGGATATAGGGTCATCTATCGGATATTGCCGGAGGGTGACATTGATTGCGTCTTCGCAGAGCAGCGGAAATTTGTCTATGAGTTGTTCGCCGCCACGCTGAAAGACCGGGCTGGCAAATAAGCGGCGCGAGCACTGGTGTAATGGCCCGGAGCGGGGGACCTTACTCGTTTGTCAAGGGAAACCCCATCCCTGAGTCCTGAGTAATTCGATGATCAGACCTGCTAACCCGACTTCCGCTACTGGGGCTTGGCGGTCGCGCAAGGGGTTGATTCATCGTGCGGGCGCGCCAAAGGTCGGGACTACACGGGCTGTTGGCCGGTGCGGAGGCGGATCTTGGGCGGGGGTTG
>JBMOQY010000034.1:0-83838 GCA_049322455.1 Verrucomicrobiota bacterium
CCGCCAAACGATGCGGGCCGCGCCGAAATCGGCGCGAAAACTCCCTCGCGGGAGCTCGAATCGGCGCAGAAAATCACAAAAACAAGACGTGCTATGTCAAAACAGGGGTTTTTTCAGCAGCCTGCTAACCGTGCATCTGACGCTCTGACATCGAACACCCCTACTGATCGGCACACCGGGCGGTTTCGCAAGATGAATTTTTCCCCGCCAAGCGCCTGCCGGGGGTTGGTCATGGCAAAGGGCTCGGATTCGAAGCTTCTCCTTAGTGGTCGCCATTCCCCGGCACCCTGCGACACCTGATGGTCCCGATGCCCGCCCGTACCTCTCTCGCCCAACGTTTCGAGATCTTCGACCACACCGTGGCCGGGATGGGCAAGCGCCTCCTCACCGTGCGGAAACCGGAGCAGATGATGACCGCCCTCCGCTGGGGCATGGACGAGCTGGAGAAGACCTATGCGGAGACCTCCGCCCGCGTGCGCGCCACCGTGGCCTGTCGCGACGGCTGTGACTTCTGCTGCCGGGTGCCCGTGGACGTCCAGGCCCACGAGGTCTTCTTCGCCGCCGACCACATCCAGGTCCACTTCTCCCCCGACGCCCTCGCCGACGTCATCGCCCGGCTGGACGCGCATCGCGCCCGCGTCACCGCCTTTCCCGCGGGCACCCGGGACACCAGCCGCCAGCCCTGTGAACTCCTGCGCGCCGGCTCGTGCTCGATCTACGCCGGCCGCCCCGAAGCCTGCCGCTCTCACCACAGCAGCGACGCCTCCGTGTGCGAGGCCCACATGGCCGACCCGGCGGTGAACCTCAGCAAGGCCTACATCCCTGCCCTTCGTGCCCGCATGTTCGCCGTGATGCTCGGCATGGACGAGGCGCTCGAGGCCTCCGGCTACGACGAGCGCTCCTATGATTTCGGCTCCGCCCTGCACGAAGCCCTGACCAACAGTCTCTGCCTCGTCCAGTGGATGCGCCGCCAGCCCGCCTTCCCCGACTCCTGCCTCGCCGACCCCGCCGGCTAGGGTGTTTTCAAGCCTGGTATATTCCTCTCCGTTCCGCTCGATCCAGCCAGGGTGCAATCACTCCAACCCGAGTTCCTTCCTGGCCTGTGCCCACGGGATGCCCGGTTTGCCGGCGTTACGGACGATCACGGCGTTGAGGTCCCGCAGATCCTCCAAGTCCTCCACCCGACGACGCAGATGTGCCAGCTCGGCGCTCACGCTTTTCAGCGACGGCTTGCGGCAGACGGGACGTTTAATCGCGGCAGGCATCTTTTCTGTCCGTCACCTGATGCATCATGATCAGGTCTTTTTCCTGCGCGAAGAGGACCCGGTGATTTTCCACTCTCAAGCGGTATCTGCCTGCCTGTCCCGCCAGTTTCCACACGTCACCCTGCAAGGCGTCCAGTCGTTGGCCAATCCGCCGCCGGTCCTCCTTCGCCAGTTCGCGCAGTTGCGCCAGCGCCGCCTCACTGATTTCCAGCCGGTAGTTCACACGCTCAGCGCACCCGATCGAAGGAGGATGATGATCGAGGATTTCACCTGAAATCAGGTTCCTGCTCCCATCCGTGTTCTGTCTCCGTCCTCAACCCTCCACCCTCAGTCTTCCGTCCGGTCAACGCTGCCACGCCGGCCTTGCGGTGCGGGACCGATTCGGACTCTGATTCCCGGATGACGTCGCGCCCCGTTGCCCTCGCCCTGGCCGCCCTGGCCTTGCTTCTCCCCACCGCGCTCCCGGCTCACGGTTCCGAAGGAGCGGCCAGTCCCACCCGTTTGATCAATCCGCTCCCGCTGCCCGACTATCCGGTCGGGCGCCTCGTGCGGGATCTGCCGCCGGGCAAACCCAACCAGCCCGTCGGCCTGTGGCTGGTCGGTCATTCGGAACAATACCGCGAGCTGGCCGACCCGACCGCCCTCTGGTTCGACGGCAAATGGCATCTCTATCCCTCGGTGGACATGGCGTGGGTGAGCGCGGACGAAGGCCGCACGTGGCGGCACCACCCGCTCAATGTGCGCGACATCGGCTACGCGCCGACCGTCGTGCATCATCGCGGACGCTTCCTCCTGATGGCCTCCGGCTCGGATATCTACGCCGGTCCCACGCCGCTGGGACCGTTCGAGTCCATCGGCAGGCTCCGGATGCCCGCGATCAAGGACCTGCCGGGGCAGATTGATCCGATGCTGTTCTCCGACGACGACGGCCGCCTGTTCTACTACTGGGGCTGCACGCCCAAATCCGGCATCTGGGGCGTCGAGCTCGATCCCGCGGACCCGACGCGCCTGCTCGGCGAGCCGAAGGAACTGATTCCCTTCCTGCCCGACACCTATACCTGGGAGCGGCTGGGCGTGAACAACCAGAACCCCACCCTCGGCTGGATGGAAGGCGCCTGGATGCTCAAGCACGGCGGGCGCTACTACCTCACCTACTCCGCCGGCGGCACCCAATACCCCACCTACGCCATGGGCTGCTACACGGGCGATTCCCCGCTCGGCCCCTTCGTGCCGCAAAAGCGCAACCCCATCTTCCGCACCACCGACGGCCTGATCACCGGCACCGCGCACGGCTGCATCGTGCCCGGGCCCGGCGGGCAGCTCTGGACGTTCTACACCGTGTTCGCCTGCGTCGCCCACGGCTTTGAACGCCGCATCGGCCTCGACCGCGCCGAAATCGACGGCAACGGCGAACTGTTCGTGCCCCGCGCGACCTCGACGCCCCAGCCGCTGCCCGGCGCCGCCCCGGCCGAACCCTGGCTGCCGCTCAACCAAAACGAGCCCAACCTTGGCAGCAGCAACGCACCCAACACCGCCGGACGCCTCGCCGCCGACAACGCGATGACGACCTGGTGGCTGCCTGCCGAGGGGGATCCCCAGCCGACCCTGACCGCGCATTTCTCCGCCAAGGCCGTCGTGCATGCCGCCCGTGTTATCTGGCGCGACGCCGGTCTCGACACGACGTCCGGGAAAAACCCGGGGGCCTTCCGCTACCGTGTCGAACTCGAGACCGCCCCCGGCGTCTGGGCGACGGCCATCGACCGCGGCGAAAATACTGAAGACTTTCTGATCGACTACCGCGAGTGCGCGCCGGTCTCCGCCACCCGCGCCCGTCTCGTCGTCCTCGGCCACCCGCCCGGCATCCGACCCGCCGTGGCCGAGTTCACCGTCTTCGGTGTCACCGAGCGCTGAACGAAGCCGCCCCGAGGAGGATGCCAGGGTTTTGATTCCGGCCGGACGCAGCGGCCCAAAGCCGCGCGCCGCACTCGGGATTCGGACAGAACCGGCGGGCGGAACAACGTGCCGCATGCCGAACTGCCGGAACCTGCCCACCCTGCGCCTTGCCCTCCTCGCGCTGCCGGTCGTGTCGCCGGTGGAATCCCCTGTCACTGTCGTTCACGCCGGCCGCCTGCTCGACCACGCGGAACGCCTGCCCCGCGGTCCCTCGGCGCTCATCATCCGCGACGGCCATGTGCAGTTCGATTCCGATGCAGGCGGCGAGGCCGCGCTCGTCGAGCGCCTGACCTCCAGCGACCCCGCCAACGCCGAGGATGCCCCCTGACATGATTTGCGGTGGCGGCGCTCTGTGCGCGCCGTTCGCCGGCAGCCGGCTTCCCAAGGGGGTCGGCCTCGGGGCCGGCCTCTCCTTTCACCCGAACCGGCCGGCCGCAGACCGGCCCGCCTCCAAATCAAAGCCTGCCTTCGCGTTCCTTGGCGCGTTTTGCGGTTCGATTGCCTGATTTTGACCGGATGGGTGCATCAACCGGAATTTGCCTTTGCCTCCCGCTTCTGCTTTTCTGCCCGCAGTCCTTTCTTCCATCCCATGAAATCGCCCCGGTTGTTGCCCGCCCTGCTTGTCTCCGTTCTCGCCGCGCTGCCGGCGCTTCACGCCACGGAGGGCCGGGTGCAACTCGGGCTCCAGACCTGGACCTGCAACCGCATGACTTTCGAGCAGGTCGTGGATTTCGCCGGCCGGCACGGCATCACCCAGCTCCAGTTCTTCAGCGGGCAGTTCGACCCCGCGGCCTCCCGGGAGGAGACTCTGCGCAAGAAGGCGATCCTCGATGCCCGTGGCCTCACCTGTTACACCTTCGGCGTCAGCAAGACCTCGCTCGATCCCGCGGAGAACCGCCGGCTCTTCGAGTTTGCGAAGCTCATCGGCGCCAAACTGATCGTCGTCGAGCCAAAGGACCTTGCCGAGTGGGACAACCTCGAGGCGCTCGTGAAGGAATACGACATCCGGCTCGCGATTCACAACCACGGCAAGGGCACGGTCTATGGCGATCCTGCGACCGTGCAGGCCATCCTCGCCAAACGTGACCCGCGCATCGGTGTCTGCCTCGACGTGGGCTGGATCACGGCCGCCGGCTTCGACGCCGCCGCGGTCTTCCGCGCCTACGGCGACCGCGTCTTCGACATTCATTTCAAGGACAAGCGGATCGAGCCCGCCGCCGACGGCAAGGATGTCGTCCTCGATGTTCCCGTGGGCACGGGCGCCGCGAATTACGCGGGGCTCTTCGCCGAGATCAAACGCACCGGCTGGTCCGGCGTGCTGGCCATCGAGACGGACAACCGCTCCTTCCAAGAGAACCCCGACAAGCTCGTCGAGGAAGGGAAGAGGTTTTTCACGGCAAGCTTCGGTGCCGCCGGCGCCGAGTGAGGCCGGCCCGTCCCGGCCGGGCGCGGGCGCTCAGTTCTGCCCCGCTTCCTGCGGCTCGATGGCGAACCATTCGAGGCGACCGCACTTTCCGCAGGTGAGCACCGTGGCGCCCCTGTTGAGCCAGTCGAAGTTGAAGAACGTGGCGCCGCGGGTGTTGAGGAGGATCTTGCGGGTGTCGAACAGCGCATGCCCGCAATGCGGGCACTGCACCGGTTTGCCGGCTGCGATGTAGGTTTTGCTCATGGCGTGCCGGAGTTTCTAGCACGCCCGCTGCCGGCCGCCCATTACAGAATGGCGCGACGGTTACCGGCCTCACCCGGAGGCGGTTCAGCGATGGCGTGAAGAGCACGAATTTCGCCGGCAACCCCCTCTCCTCCCGGCGGGAGACCGCCCTGCGCCACCGCGTCCCGCCGGCGAACATCCCCGCGCTTGTCGGGCCGTCCGCGATATTTGCCTCAAGTCGCGGGGTCCATGCGCCGATGCTCCGCCTGCCGGCGGATTCATTCCATGAGCCTTACCGCGAGCCTATTCTCTACCCTCCGTGTTGCCTGCAGGCGTGCCACCCTGCCGGTCGCGGTTGTGCTGCTGTCCGGCTGTGCCACGAGCACCAGTCGGACGCCTCCAACCGTATCGGCCGCGCCGGCGCCGGCACACGGTTCCGCACGCATCGTCGCCTACGATGCCTACGCCTCGGCGTTCATCACGCAGACGGACCATCGGAAAGCCCTGGTCGTCATGGCCACCCTTTTGGCGGCCGAGCCGGAACCCGCGCACCCCGCCGCCAGCCCGGTTGCCGCCGCCCCCGTGGTCCTGAACTGAAGCCCGACCCGGAGGAGAAACCGCCGGACACAACTTTCTCTCCGGCAGGCGTGCGCTTCCGCCTGGGCAAACCCGGCACACGACCGGCTTCCTCCCGTTTTTGCAGTTTCTTCACGGCTCGAAGCAGCCGACATCGCTTCCCACGGAACGCTTCAACCGAAGGGCTTCAAATATCCTGTCAAACTGCGCAGGGGATCGAAACCCCACTGACGTTGTCTTGTCGGCAGCTACAATTCCCCGAATTCCACGCCACCATGAATCACTCCACAGAGACCTCCCCGGAGCAGACGCTCTTCAACGAAAACGGCGTCCTGATCACGGCTCATCATGTGCGCACGCAGAACGGGAACTACCCCCTGACCGGCTCGGCCTTCAGCCGGACCCGCAGCACCGACTGCCTCGAAGTCGATCCCGTGGCGACCGCCCGGGTGCGCCGCCGCGTCCTGCGGTGGGGAGGCGCGGCCGGACTGGCGGTCGCCCTCTGGGCCGGGCTGAGCCACGCCGGCACCGTGCAGGAGCATTTCTACCTCACGGACGGCCGGACCATCGGCGAACGGCAGGCCCAAGCCATCGCCTTCGGCATCGCCACCGGCATCTGCGCGCTCGCCCTGGGTGGTGCGCTGCTGTGCGCGCGGGTCAGCCGGCCCTACAAGCTGCACAATGTCTATCTCGACACGGACGGCAGCCGGCGCCTGATCGCCAGTTCGCGCAACGAGGCCTGGATCACCGCCATCGCCGCCGCGCTGGACAAGGCGATCGCCCGTCTCTCCGTGGCCGCCACCGACCAATCGGCGGGCAGCCGGGCTGCTTCCTGAACACTCAGCCGGCCAGCCGGATTTCCTTCAGCAGGCGCCCGGCGCGAAAACCACCACCGCTCTCCACGATCCGACGCACCTGCACGCGGTCGCCGGACACGTCCACGAGGTTGCCGCCGAGAGGCCGGAAGAACGAGCCCGTGTTGATGACCACCGGGCCCTGCCCCAGGCGCCACACGCCGGGAAAATGCACGTGCCCGGTCACGACCACCTGTGCCGCGGGCCGTTGCGCGACGGCGAGCGCGGTCGCCAGTCCGGGCAGGTCGCGCCAGCAACGCAGCATCGCCAGCACCTGCCGGGGCGGAAAGAACGTCCGCCAGCCCCGCTTGAGATGCGCCCGCCAGCCCGGGGTAATGTAGTCGGGCACCTCCTCCTCCGTGCGGGCCACGGCCCGTGCGATGCGGAAGCGCACGTCGAGCCGCGCATAGTCCGCCGCCGGATCGGCCGCGAGGTGCGCCGCCACCTGCCGGCGCAGTTCATCCGCGTGCCGGCTCCAGGGCGTCAGACCGTCAAAGCACACGTCGCCGTGCGTCATCCACACGCGCCCCCCGGCAGCCTGCAGCTCGTGCTGGTCGCTGATGTCGGGATCGTGGTTGCCCGTGAGAAACACCGCCTCCGGCACCCGCTCCCGGAAAAAGCCCTTCAACGCCCCGACCTGCGCAGGGGTCACGCCCGCACGCATTTCGCAACTGTCGCCGTTCAGCACCAGGGTCCGCACCCCCGTCAGCAGCGGTTCGAGCTGCCGCAAATCGCGCACCTGCGTGCGGGCGTCGTAAAGGTGCAGGTCGGAGAGGATGCGCAGCATCCGGACATCCAACCACCGCTCTCCTGCCTCGCGCAATATCCGACCCGGACTCCACCGCCGAGACGCGAAAGACCCTGAGACAAGGCGGCGGGGAATCCTTTGGCCAATTCCCTGCTCTGCGCGCTTCCCGCCTCTGCGGTGCAAAACCCTTTGTCGCACAGACCGGAATCAAACCGGGCAGCCCGCCGGCTCACCGCCCGAAGACGATGCGCACGACGAAGAGCATGCCGAAGCTGATCGCGAAAAGCACCCCCGGCCAGCGCCACTTCTTCAGCAGACAGACATTGCAGAGGCAAAACGCCGCCAGCAGGCCGAACATGGAGGCGGCGCAGAGCCGCAGGTGCAGCCCGCCCTGGAGCCGGAACAGCATCTGCCAGACGCCCGCCGCGGACAGCAGCACGCCCAGCGCGCCGAAGAAAATCCGCAGGATGACCTGGGTTCGCCGCGAGCTCTTCAACCCGAGGTCCACATCCGTGAGCAGCGTCTCGAGCAGGTCGTCCAGCATGGCGTGAAACAGGCGGAGGTGTTCAGATCTCCTCCGGCGACACCAACCAGCGCACGGCCCAGCAGCGGCCGGAGCGCTCCAGCGCCAGCACCGCGCCCTTCTTCATCACGACCGCCGGCGGGCCGGCGCGCCCACCCAGCAGCAGCGTGGCGACGGCGCTCAGGTGCGGCTCGTGACCGACCACGGCGACCGGACGCCGCGTCCTGTTCAGCCGGCTCACCAGCGCCGCCGGATTGGCCAGCGGCTCGATGCCGGCCACCTCGACCCGCTTCGTCCGCCAACCGAGGCCCGTCGTCAGCAGTTCCGCCGATTCACGGGCGCGCACCAGCGGGCTGTGCCAGAATTCGCGCGCCTCGATCAACCCGCCCCGTTGCAAAAACGCCGCCATCCGCCGGATCTGCCGCCGGCCCTTCGCGCTCAGCGGCCGCGCGGCATCGTCCTCGCCGTCTTCCGCGTCCGCATGCCGGATGAGGTGGATCTGCATGCCGCCAGGATGCCTCCGCAACCCGGTCGCCGCAAGCCCCTCCTGCCTCCGGCCGGTTTGGTCTGGACCATCCGCCCGTTCACACCCGCCATCCTGTCCCGCGCATTTTTCAGAATAATCGGCTTCACACCCCGCCCCCCTCTCCCTCTGACTGTGCCCATGTCATACTCCATCCAGCACCTGAAGGAAACGGCCGAGATCGTGGCCAGGATCAACCCCGACGACTGCGAGAACTGCGTCAAGGAACTGGTCGGCGTCCGCACCCGCGGCGGCCGGCTCTTCATCCTCGGCGCCGGCGGCAGCGCCGCCAACGCCTCGCACGCGGTGAACGACTTCCGCAAGATCGCCGGCATCGAGTGCTACGCCCCCACCGACAACGTCTCGGAACTCACCGCCCGCACCAACGACGACGGCTGGGCCAGCGTCTATGTCGAGTGGCTCCGCGGCTCCCGCCTCAACGGCAAGGACTGCCTCCTCATCCTCTCCGTCGGCGGCGGCAACCTCGAGAAGAACGTCTCCCCGGGCTTCGTCCACGCCATCCAGCTCGCCAAGCAGGTCGGCGCCCGCGTCATCGGCATCGTCGGCAAGGACGGCGGCTACACCAAGCAGCAGGCCGACGCCTGCGTGCTCATCCCCACCGTCAACCCCAACAACATCACCCCGCACAGCGAGGCCTTCCAGGCCGTCATCTGGCACCTCTGGGTCTCGCACCCCGACGTCAAGGTCAACCAGACCAAGTGGGAGTCTGTCGCCGCCAAGCCCTGAACGGCCGCCCCGTTGCCCTCAGCCGCACCGTCCGGTGCGGCTGACTCTTTTTTCCGCCGCCATGTCCCTCCGCCCCGCCGTCTTCCTCGACCGCGACGGCACGCTCAACGTGCAGGTCGTGCGCGCCGGCAAACCCTACCCGCCCGACACGCTCGCCGACTTCCGCCTCTACGACGGCGTCGTCGAGGGCTGCGCCCGCCTGAAGGCCGCGGGCTTCGCGCTCGTCGTGGCCACCAACCAGCCCGACGTCGGCCGCGGCAAGCAGGCGCAGTCCGTGGTGGAGGCCATGCACGCGCATCTGCGGCGGCTCGTGCCCTCGCTCGATCTCGTCCAGGTGTGCTACCACGGCGGCGAGGCCCACGGCCAGCCCTGCGACTGCCGCAAACCCAAGCCCGGCATGCTCACCGCCGCCGCCGCGCAGCTCGGGCTCGACCTCGCCCGCAGTTGGATGGTCGGCGACCGGTGGGGCGACATCGACGCCGGCCACGCCGCCGGTTGCCGCACCGTTTTCATCGACCACGGCTACGCGGAGCGCGCCCCGGCCCGGCCGCCGCACTTTACCGTCAAAACCTTCCCCGACGCCGTCGGGATTATCCTTGCCGCGTCTTGAGCCCCCCCGTTTCCTCCGCCCCAAATCCACCCTGCATGAAATCTCTCAACGACCTGAAGATCCAGATCTACGCCGACGGCGCCGACAAGGCCGGCATCCTCGACCTCTACGCCAAACCCTACATCAAGGGCCTGACGACCAACCCGACCTTGATGAACAAGGCGGGCATCAAGGACTACGAGGCCTTCTCCAAGGACATCCTCCAGTCCGTCACCGCCAAACCCATCTCCCTCGAGGTCTTCACCGACGACCTCGCGGACATGAAGCGCCAGGCGCTGAAGATCGCCTCCTGGGGCGGCAACGTCTATGTCAAGATCCCGATCACCAACTCCGTCGGCGTCTCCTGCCTCCCGCTCATCAAGGAGCTCGCCGCCCAGGGCGTGAAACTCAACATCACCGCGCTGCTCACCCTCGAGCAGGTCGCCGGCGTCGCCGCCGCGCTCAACCCCGCCGTGCCGTCCGTCGTCTCCGTCTTCGCCGGCCGCATCGCCGACACCGGCGTGGACCCCATGCCGATCATGCGCGCCGCGAAGGCCCTCCTCGCCGGCCAGCCCAAGGCCGAGCTGCTCTGGGCCAGCGTCCGCGAAGTCCTCAACATCTTCCAGGCCGAGGAGGCCGGCTGCGCCATCGTCACCGTGCCCCACGACATCCTCGGCAAAGCCGCCAAGATGTATGGCATGGACCTCACCGCCCTGTCGCTCGACACCGTCAAGATGTTCGCCAAGGACGCCGCCGCCGCCGGCTTCAAGCTCTGATTAATTGCGTTTGCACCCACGGCAGGCTTTCGCCACTAGCGGGGGTCTGCCGTTTCCCTTTCATGAGGTCCTTTCTCCGTTCCGTCACCCTGTTGCCCTTCGCTGTCCTGGCCGCCTTCGCCGGTGAGATCGGCCCCTTCACCGGCCCCGAGGCCGACGCCGAGGCCGCCCGCCTGTATGAGCGCGCCGACAGCTATGTCCGGAACGTCGCCGAAGGCCCCTATTCCTATTCCTACATCCAGTTCCACTGGAAACGGGCCGGCACCAACATCGACCGCATCCTCCGCGCGCATCCCGGCTCCCCCACCGCCCAAAAGCTCGCCGCCGGCGAATTGAAGATCGGTCCCTTCACCCCAGGCTATTTCAAGGAACGCGTGCTCCCCCGCCTCGAGGAGAAGAAGGTCGCCGCCTTCGACGCCGTGAACTGCGCCATCTTCCTCTACACCGAGGAGACCAACACCGACGCGGCCGGGAAAAAGCGCCTGCTCGAGGAGATCATCCTCACCCTCTGCCGCCAGGTCCGCTGGGGCGAGGCGCTCGCCTATCCGGTGCTCGACTCCGAGCGCAGCTGGCTCTGGAACCTCGTCACCCGCCAGGCCGTCACCTACCGCAACGACAAGCTGGCCGACGAACTCGTCACCAACGCCCAGAACGAAAACAAGACCCTCCTCCTCCACACCCAGGCCGAGGCGCTCGGCTTCCGCGGCGAGACCGCCGAAGACCTGGAGAAATTCCTCGCCGACCACGCGGACCACGCCGCCTCGCTGCGCCCCGCCATCCTCCGCGGCCTCGTCCGCCGCCAGAAGCACATTGACCGCACCCTCGCCGCCCACCGCCCGCTCAAAGGCCTCTACGACGGGGTGGACGGCGTGCAACTGCCGCCTGCAACCGCCGAGAAACCCTGGGCCGACCTCGCCGCGTTCTACGCCACCTTCGGCGACAATCCGCCCGCCGAAGCCCGCGCCGCCTACGCCCGCTATCACGCCTTCCTCGGCCGTTTCAACGAGGCGGCGAAACTCGCCCCGGAGTCCGCCTGGGTCGCCGACGCCCTCGACTGGCTGATCGAGCAGGAGCGCTACGCCGACGCCCTCGCCCTTGGCCGCAAGCATCCCGCCGCCACCGCCGACCTCGTGCTGCTGCTGGCCCGCGCCGGCCGCCTCGCCGAGGCCGACGAGGTCGCCGCCCGCGCCGGCGGCGGCGAAGAGCTCGTCTTCGCCCGCACCCGCGGCCAGTTGCTCTCCACCGCCCACGTCTTCCTGGTCCGCGAGCACACCTTTGCAAACCTCGCGCTCAAGGACCCCAACCTGACCGGCCGCCTCATCTGCGAGTGGAGCCTCACGCCCAACCGCGCCCTGCGCGGCGCCGCCCCGTGGGACGCCGTCGTCTTCAAGTTCGCGCCCGGTTTCGAGAATCTCCCCGCGCCCAAGGACAAGAACAAGGTCGAAGCCGCCGGACGCTGATCCGGTCCCGTCTGGTGAACCTCCTCTTCGTCAACTACGGCGATTTCACCACCAACAGCCTGAACCACATCGGCGGGTTCGCCAACTGGCTAGCCGCCGCAGGCCACGCCTGCGTGGTCGCCGTGCCCGACGGCGCCGACACCCTGCGCGTCGTCCACGCCCCCCGCTTCCAGGCCGCGACCTTCGCCGACGTGCTCGCCGCCGAGGGCCGGCTCTTCCCCGACGGCCGCCCCGCGGCCCTCCTCCACGCCTGGACCCCGCGCGAGTCCGTGCGGAAATTCATCCTCGCCCACCAGCGCCTTTCACCAGCGACCCGGGTCGTCGTCCACCTCGAGGACAACGAGGAGCATCTGCTGGCCGCCTTTGCAAAGCAGCCGACCGCCGAGCTGCGCGGCCTGGCCGACGACGAGCTGCAGGCCCGCCTGCCCGCCGCCCTTTCGCACCCGCGCCGTTATCGCAATCTGCTCCACGTCGCCGACGGCGCGACCGTCATCACCGGCCGCCTGCGCGAGTTCGTCCCGGCCCCGGTCCCGACGCACCTGCTGCCGCCCGGCGTGGATTTCGACCTCTACTCGCCCCGCGCCGCCGGGGCCGAGCTGCGCCGCGACCTCGGCCTTTCGCCGGCCGACAAGGTCGTCGTCTATGCCGGCAGCACCACCTTCGCCAACCAGGCCGAGATCCGCGAGCTGCTGCGCGCCATCCACCGGCTCGACCGGCCCGAGCGGCCCGTGCGCCTCGTGCGCACCGGTTTCCATCCCGCGGAGTTCTTCGCCGCCTGCGACTTCGACTGGAAGCGGTTCACCGTGGATGCCGGCTTCGTCGAAAAGGCGCGCCTGCCCGCGCTGCTCGCCCTCGCCGACGTGCTCGTGCAACCCGGCCGCCCCGGCGCCTTCGACGACTACCGCCTGCCGTCCAAGCTCCCCGAGTTCCTCGCCATGGGCCGCCCGGTGGTGCTGCCCGCCTGCAACCTCGGCACGGTGCTGCGCGACGGCGAGGAGGCACTCGTCTTGCGCGACGGCTCGGCCGGCGAGATCGCCCTCCGTTGCGAGCAGGTTTTCGCCGACCCCGCCCTGGCCGCCCGGCTCGGCGGCAACGGCGCCGCCTTCGCCCGCCGGCACTTCGACCTCGCGCAGATCGGCCCCGCCCTGCTGAAGTTCTACGAGTCCGTCCTCGCCTCCTCCGCCCGGGCCGACTGGCCGATCCTCGCCGCCGGCCCGGTCACCGAGAGCAGCCTGCTCCCCGGCCTGACGCGCGCCGCCTTCGCGGCCCTGCTCCCGGCCAACCACCCGCAGCGCGCGGCAAGCCTCGCGTTGTTCGACGATCTCGCGCAGGCGATGGTCCGGGCCGAAAGCGCCGCCGCCCGCGGCCTCGCCGCCGAACTGCAGCACCGGTTCGAGGCGAGGATCGACGAGCTCGCCGCCCGGGAAAAGCTCACCGCCGAACACGCCGCCAACCTCGCCGAATCCCTCCACCAGACCCGTCGGGGCCTGGCCGAGCTGAAGTGCGCCAGCGACCGGCGCATCCGCGAACTCGAGTTGCGCGCCGAACAACTCCAGCGGCAGGCGCACAATTTCCAGGCCGAGCTCGTGCGGGTCTCCGCCGAGGAGGAGCGGCTCGCCGAGAAGGTCCGGCGCATGCAGGCATCCTTCTCCTGGAAAGCCACCGCTCCGCTCCGCGCCCTGCGCCGGCGGTTCCTCGACCGGCCGGCCGCCCCGCCGCCACCGGCATCCACCCCCGCCGCCACGGCGCCCACGCCACGGTATCACCTCGACGAACCCGCCTGCTGGCACCTGCCGGCCGGTCCGCTGGTCATCCGCGGCTGGTGCCTGCTGCCCGACGGCTCCCCTGCCACGCAAATCCGCGCCCGCTATCTCGGCCAGACCGTGACCGGCCTGGCCCGCCAGCCTCGCCCCGATGTCTCCGCCGCCCAAGGCAGCGAGGCGGCCGGCCACAGCGGCTTCACGCTCAATCTCCTGCTCGAAGCCGGCCGCCACCCCCTGCACCTCGAGGTGGCCGACGCCGCCGGCAACTGGCAGCCGCTGCTCCAGACCGTGGTCCGCGCCTTCAAGCCGGTCAATCCCGCCCGCGACATCTCCTACCAGCACTGGCTGCACCTTTACGAGAAGACCGACGGTGCGCCGCCCGCCGACGGCCCGCTCGTCTCCGTGCTGATGCCGGTCTATAACACGCCCGAGAAATGGCTGCGCCGCGCCCTCGAGTCGGTCCGCGAACAGACCTACCGCCACTGGGAACTCTGCATCGCCAACGACGCCTCGACCGCCGCCCATGTGCGCCCGCTGCTCGACGAAGCCGCCCGCGCCGACCCGCGCATCAAGGTCGTCCACCGCGAAAGCAACGGCCACATCTCCCGCGCCTCGAATTCCGCGCTGGACCTCGCCACCGGCGAATTCACCGCGCTGCTCGACCACGACGATGAACTCGCCCCCCACGCCCTCGCCGAGGTCGTCCGCGCCCTCGCCGCGCGGCCCGACGCCGACCTGCTCTACTCCGACGAGGACAAGGTGGACGAGCAGGGCCGCCGCTTCGACCCCTACTTCAAACCCGACTTCCTTCCCGACCTCTTCCGTGCGCAGAACTACCTCACCCATCTCGCCGTCTATCGCACCGCCCTGCTGCGCCGGGTCGGCGGCTTTCGCGCCGGCTTCGAGGGCAGCCAGGACTGGGACCTGGCCCTGCGCGTCAGCGAGCAGACGACCCCCGCGCGCATCGTCCACATCCCGCGGATCCTCTACCATTGGCGGGCCATCCCCGGTTCGACCGCGTTGACCCTCGACCAGAAGCACTACCACGTGGCCGCCGCCCGCCGCGCCCTCGAGGAGCACCTCGTCCGCACCGGCCGCACCGCCGCGCTCGAGCCCGTCGCGGGCGACCATTGGCGCGTCCGCTATGCCCTGCCCGAGCCGCCCCCGTTGGTCTCGATCATCATGCCCACCCGCAACGGCGTGCGCCACCTCCGCCGCTGCCTCGACAGCCTGCTCGCCAGGACGACCTACCCGAACTACGAGGTCGTCATCGTGGACAACGGCTCCGACGACCCGGCGACGCTCGCGTTTTTGCAGGAGGCCGCCTCCGCCAGGGTGCGCGTGCTGCCCTGGCCGCATCCGTTCAATTATTCCGCGATCAACAACTTCGCCGTCCGCGCCGCCGCGGGCGAACTCGTCGCCCTCCTCAACGATGACCTCGAGGTCATCACCCCCGGCTGGCTGGAGGAGATGGCCGCGCAGGCGCTCCGTCCCGAGATCGGCTGCGTCGGCGCGATGCTCTACTACCCCGACGACACGCTGCAGCATGCCGGCGTCGTGCTCGGCGTGGGCGGTCCCGGGGGCGTCGGCGGCGTCGCCGGCCACGCCTTCAAGAAGTTCCCCCGCCACACCGAGGGCGCCTTCAACCGCGCCCGCCTCGCGCAGAACTATTCCGCCGTCACCGCCGCCTGCCTGGTCGTGCGCAAGACGGTTTACGAGCAGGTCGGCGGCCTCGATGAGCAGGCCCTGGCCATCGCCTTCAACGATGTGGATTTCTGCCTCAAGGTCCGCGCCACCGGACTCTGGAACCTCTGGACGCCCTTCGCCGAGTTCTACCATCACGAATCCGCCAGCCGCGGACCCGAGGACACGCCCGCCAAGCAGACCCGCTTCCGTGGCGAGATCGAGACGATGCTCGCCCGCTGGGGTCCGCTCCTCCGCGCCGATCCGGCCTACAATCCCAACCTGACGCACGAAACCGAGGACTTCGCTCTCGCCTGGCCGCCGCGAGAGGCGGACCGGATGGGCGGCGAGCTTGCTCGCGCCACCTCGTCCGCGCGCGTGGCGCCTGCAAGCAGGCCGCCCGCCTCCGAATCATCAGGCTGACCGGCATCGCCATGTCGCAGCGTTGTTTCGCGATCCTCGTCCCCGCCTGCCTCTTCCTGCTGGTGTTCGGGTTCAAACTCGACGTGGTGCATCGCTACGGTTCCGACCTGCCGCGCTGGGACGCGCTCGATGCCGAGGGCCTCGCCCTCTATGCGCCGCTGGCCGAGGGCCGGCTGCGTTTCGCCGACCTCCTGCGCCCGCACAACGAACACCGCATCTTCTGGACCAAGCTCCTCGGACTGGCGGAACTCAGGCTCAACGGCCAGTGGGATGCGCGCCTCCAATGCACGGTCAACGCCGCGCTGCACAGCCTTATCGCCGTGGCCGTTTTTCTCTTCGCCCGGCAAAACCTCGGCCGGACTTGGCACGCGCCCGCCTTTGCCCTGGTCGCGCTGCTCTTCGGCCTGCCGCTCGCGTGGGAGAACCCGGTCGCCGGTTTCCACTCGCAGCAGTATTTCCTGCTCGGCTTCTCCTTCGGCGCCATCGCACTCTTGCCGGCCGCACCGCCATGGAGCGCGCGCTGGTGGACCGGCGCCGCCTGCACGCTCGCAGCGCTGGGCACGATGGGTTCCGGCCTCTTCGCCGCCGCCATCGTCCTGCTGGTCCTGGCCCTGCTGGGCTGGCGGGAAGGCAACCTCGCCGGCCCGTTTCGCCACGCCGCACCCACCGTCGCCGTCTGCGCCCTGGCCCTTGCCCTCGGCGTGCTGGGACACGTGTCGGTCAGCTATCACGAAACGCTCAAGGCCGGCTCGGCCGGCGACTTTCTCCGCTACGCCCTCCACTGCCTGCAATGGCCGGCGCAGGACTGGTCCTGGCTCGCGCTCCCGCTCTGGCTGCCGACCACCCTCCTCGCCTGGCGGACGTGGCGCCGGCAGGACCGCGCGGCCGGTTCCTTCCCGCTGGTGCTGCTCGGCCTCGCCGCGTGGGTGCTGCTGCAGGTGCTCGCCACCGCCTACACGCGCGGCGCCGGCGGCGGCATGCCCTCGGCACGCTACGCCGACACCCTGGCCTTCGGCCTGCTGGTCAACGGCCTCGCCCTCGCCTGGCTCTGGCCTCGGCTCGCTCCGGCCGTCACCCGCAGCGGCCTCGGTGTTGCCTGGATTCTGGCCGCGGCCGTTCCGGCCACGCTCCAGGCAGACCGGATATTCCGCGAAATCCTGCCGGCCAACCGCCGGCATCTCGAGGCCTGCGAGGAAAACGTCCGCCGCTATCTCGCCACCGACGACGCCAGTCACCTTGACACCCCCGACATTCCCTACCCGGGCATCCGCGCCCTCCGCGAACGCATCGATCTGCCGGCCATCCGCGCCATCCTGCCCGTAAGCGTGCGCGCACCCGTGCCACTGGCCGGCTCCGATCCGGCGGGACAACTCATCTCCTACAGCACCGTCCGGCACGCCCGGACCTATGCGCCGCCTTCCCCGGCGCCCGCGCTCGTCGCCGCCCTGCCCAAACTCGCACAACGGACCTTCTGGGTCGCCTCCAGCGGCTGCACTGACTTTTCGCTATCGCTATCCAAGCCGGCGGTGCTGCGCCTGTTGGTGGCCGGCACGGGCCAGCCGGAACTCTCTCTCGCTCTTCCGTCGTTCACTGCTCCGATCCGACTGCCCTCCCTTTCCCCAACGATCTGGCGCGCGGTTTACGTGCCGGTGTCCAGCCCCAACCCCGTGCTGCGAGCTGGCACTCCCGCCGGCTCCTGGCTCGCCATCACCGAACCCGTCGAGATGGCGCGCGGCTCCTACTGGTGCTGGCGGCTGGTGCGCTCAGGGCGTTTCCTTTGGCCGGCGGCGGCGGGCCTGGCGCTGCTCGTGGGTCTGGGAGCGTGGTATTGCGCGCGACGGGAAAAAGCCTTGGGCTGATCACCGGCGTTCCGCCGGCACCTGCATGAAGTTCCCCTCCCTCCTCGCCCCTGTCTCCGGTGCCGCCTTGCTGGGTCTGGTCGTCGCCAACACGGTGATTCCGTATTCCGACCCCATCGTGGACCGCGATCTGCACCGGTTCGAGGTGCGGCTCGGCTCGTCCGGCCCCGGTATCGCCCAGCTCTTCTACAATACCGGACGCGGTTTCACCGAGCGTGACTCCGCCATCGCCCGCGTCGATCCCGGCCCGCCCCGCCTGCTGGTGTTCCCGCTCGCCGCCGAGTCGGTGCGCGACCTCCGGTTCGACCCGATCAACAACGACGCCACCGTGACCGTGGAGGACGCGCTCATCCGGCGGCCCGACGGCACCGTGCTGAAACGTTTCACGCCCGGGGATTTTTCCCCGTTCAACCAGATCGAACGTCTCGACCGGAATGGCCGGGTCCTCACGATCAAGCCCGTGCCCGGCTCCGGCGACCCCCATGTGCGCATCGCGCTCGGCACCGAGAATCTGCCGCTCATCGCCGTCTCGTGGCCGGGGCTCGTCCGGCCCTTCCTGCTGCGCGGCCTCCCTTGGTTCGGGCTGCTGGTCGCAGTCTGGGCCGGCTGGCATTGGCTCGGCCGCCGCTGGCACGCGGCGGCCCGGTCCCGCCTGCTCGCGCTGCGCGGCTGGGCGGAATCCCGTCCGAAGTCCGCCGTCGCCCTCGCCGCGGCCGCGGCCGTGGTGCTCAGCAGCTACCCGGTGATCTTCTGCGGAGCGAGCTTCGTGTCGCCCAACTACGGATCAAACCTGCTTTACGACGCCTTTCCCACCCTGCCCGGCTCGCGCGCCACGGACGTGGTGGATGTGCGCGGCGCCGACATCGGCGCGATCATGTGGCAGCAGGTGCCGCTGTCCGCCGTCCAGTCGCGCGCGCTGTTCCGCGACTTCGAGCTGCCGCTCTGGAACCGCTACAACTCCGGCGGCACCGTCCTGCTCGGGCAGGGCCAGACCATGTTCGGCGATCCGCTGCACTTCGGCGTGATTCTCGCCGGCGGCGCCTCCTGGGCCTGGGACCTGAAATACCTCGCGGCCAAGTGGCTGCTCGGTCTCGGTCTCGGCCTGACCGTGCTGCACGCGGCGCGACACCTGCCGGCGGCGCTCCTCGTGGCCTTCGCGTCGGTCTTCTCCGGCTTCTTCGTGTTCCGGGTCAACCATCCCGCCTTCTTCAGCTTCTGCTACGGGCCCTGGGTGCTCTGTGCCTGGAGCCTGGTCACCGGCGCAAAATCGCCGCGCGGAGTCTACCTCAGCCTGCTGGGCCTGATCGCCGCCAACTGGTTCGTGCTCACCAGCGGCACCGCCAAGGAAGCCTACGTGTCGCTGTTCACGATGAATTTCGCCGGCGCGATGTGGGTGCTCTGCGCCGAGCTCCCCTGGGTCGAACGCCTGTGCCGGCTCGGCGGCGGGATCGCTGCCGGCCTGGTCTTCATGCTGCTGAGCTCTCCCATCTGGCTCACCTTCCTCGATGCTCTCAAGGCGGCCTACTCGAGCTACAACATAGGCGTCGCCTACCAGATGCGGCCCGGCCTCCTCCTGGGCTATTTCGACGAGCTGTTCTTCCGGCCGCTGCGCGAGGGCGAGCAGGTCAACAATCCCTCCGGTAACTTCGTGCTGCTGCTCGGCGTGCTGGCCTGCCTGGTCAACCTGCGCTCCCTGCACCACAACCCCTACGCCCGGGGCGCGCTGCTGGGCCTGTTGCTTCCCGCCGCCTTCGCCTTCGGGCTGGTGCCGGGCAGCTGGATCATCGCCACGCCGTTTCTCAGCAACATCCACCATATCGACAATTCCTTCGGCCTGGGCTTCATCCACCTCTGCGCCGTGCTGGCCGGCCTCGGCTTTGCCCGCGCCGCCGCCCGGCTGGGCTCCGAGGAGGGCGCCGGCGATCTCTTCATCGGGCTCGTGCTCCTCTTCGGTCTGGTCGCCCTCTACCTGGGCACCGTGCAGATCATCCCCGGGAGCACTTACAACGGCTCGCGGCCCGCGGAGGCCCTGCATCTGAGCGGCACCGTCCGGCTCGGCCTTTTTCTCCAGCTGGCCGCCTGCCTTGCCCTCATGCTGGTGGCCCGCCGCGCCCTGACCATCCGCCGCCTCACCCTCGGTGCCGCCTTGCTCACGGCCGCCTGCCTCACCCTGCTGCTCTGGCGCCACGGGCTGCACCTGCGCACGCCCTACCCCAATCACACGCTCAACGCCGCTCCGCGCGCGCAGTTCGACGCCCGCTCACCGGCCTTGCTGGCCGTGGTCGCCGATTCCCGCGAACCGGCCCGCATCGCCGGGTTTCTGAGCCATTTCTTCCCGGGCTGGCACGATATCTACGGCCTCGAGGGTGTGAGCGGTCCCGACGCCCTGATGAACGCGCACATGCGCGAACTCCAGACCGCCTTCGCCGTCGGACGCGTGTGGGACTGGCGGCTGGTGCTTTTCCCCGACAAGTTTTCCCACGACCGGCCGTTCTACGATCTGATGAACGTCCGCTACTACCTCGCCGGCACGCACGATCCCGCCCCGGCGGGCGACGGCCTCACCCTGCTGACCCGCGCCGACCTCGCCGTCTGGCGCAGCGAGACCGCCTGGCCCCGCGCCTTCTTCACCGACCGCGTCGCCACCTACCGGACCGCCGCCGACTTCGCGGCGCTGGTGCGCGGCGGCGACCACCGGCCGCTCGCGGCCGTGCAGGACGCCGACCGCGGCCTGCCGGCGCTGCCGCGAGGCGACCTCGCGGACCGCACCATCGTGCCCGCCACCGCCTACCGGCTCACCACCAACACCACCTCCTTCACCGTCAATGCCCCCGCCGCCGGCATCATCGTGCTCGGCGAGGCGTGGCTCGAACGGGATTTCACCGCCACGGTCAACGGCCAGCCCGCGGAACTGTTCCGCGTCAACCACGCCTTCAAGGGCCTCCACGTCCCGCGCGGCGGCACCTACCATGTCACGGTCCGCTACCGGCCCCATCACTTCAACCTCGCCCTCGGCCTCAGCGCTCTCGGCCTCGCCGCCACCGCCGGCGCCGGTTGGTGGATTTTCCGGCGCTACCCGGCCGCCGCCGTTTCCGCCCATGCCGGCTAAGGCCCTCTTCCTCGACCGCGACGGCACGATCATCGTGGACCGCCACTACCTGGCCGACCCGGCGCAGGTGGAACTGCTGCCCGGCGCGCGCGAGGCGCTGCACGGCTTCCTGGCGGACGGCTGGAAGCTCTTTCTCTTCACCAACCAGAGCGGCGTCGGCCAGGGCATGTTTCCACTCGCGGCCGTCCACCGGTGCAACGCCCGCATGCTCGAACTGCTCGCCCTGCCCTCACCGGGTTTCACCGAAACCTGCATCGCGCCCGAGGCTCCCGACGCTCCCGCCGTCTATCGCAAACCCTCGCCGCGTTTCATCCGCGAGATGATCGCGAAGCACTCGCTCGACCCCGCCGGCTGCTGGATGGCCGGCGACAAACCGAGCGACGTGCTGGCCGGCCTCAACGCCGGCATCCGCAGCGCCCTGCTCGACTCGGATCACCCGCCCGGCCCGGTTCCGCCGGAGGTCTGGCGCTGCCACGACCTCGCCGCGCTGCGGACCCGGCTCCTGTCTGCAAATCCTCCGTAGCCCGGGTTCCCGCCCCGACTTTCCTCCTGCGGCCCCATGCACAGGCAAACCAATGGGTTGTTTGTGCATGGGAGCACTGCGCCGGAGCGCAAAGCCGCTCCCACAGACGGGCGCCTCATCCCCCCTCCCGGCCTCCTTGCGTCCTCCCGTCCCTGCGTGCAAACCACGGGAGACACGATGGTGGATCCGGCCCCGAGGATTGTCAGGCAGGATGGAAATGCTAAATGTCGTCCCCATGCCCGAAGAGCCACCCGCGCCGCGCGAGTTTGGCCGCCTCTACCAGGCGACCCTCGCACCGCTGCGCCGGCATCTCGCCCGCATTCTGGGCAGCCACGCCGAGGCGCAGGACGTCGCGCACGACGCCTACCTGAAGGTTTACCCGATTGTCGAAAGGCAGGAGGCCGCCAAGCCCGAGGCCCTGCTCTACACCACGGCGCGCCGGCTGGCCTTCAACCGCCTGAAGCGCCGCAAGGTCGCCCCCTTCGCCGCCGCGCCGGCCGAGGAGCAGTTCTCCGTTTCTCCCGCCCCGGGTGTCGCCGAGCAGGTCATGGCCCGGCAGGAATGGCAGCACCTCGAACAGGCCATCGCCGCCCTGCCCGCCGGCTGCCGCTCCGTGCTCCTGCTCCGCAAGGTCGAGCTCCTGTCCCACCAGGAAATCGCCGACCGCCTCGGCATCGCGGTCAGCACCGTCGAAAAACAACACGCCCGCGCACTCCGCCTCCTGCGCGCCGCGCTCTCCGCCCCGGGCGACACCGCACCGGCCAACCCGGCCTCACGCCCATGAGCTCTCACTCCGCCCCCTCCACCCCGGCCGAGGAACAGGCCGCCCTCTGGGCCGCCCGCCTGGAAGGCTCCGTGCTTTCCGCCGCCGACCGGGACGCCCTGGATGCGTGGTTGACCGCCGATCCGGCACACCGCGTGCTTTTGTCCGCTTATTGCCAATTTTCCGCCGACCTCGAACAGCGATTGCCGTTGCTTGCAGGGATCAGGGACAGGCTGGCGGAATCCACCACCACCGCAAAAACACCCCGAACGCTCCCCTGGTTGCTCCGCCCGGCATTGGTCGGCGCAACGCTGACCGTGTTCGTGGTGGCGGTGGCGATCCTGTGGCCGGGCCGCCCGCAGGATCATTTTCAAAACCTCACCGCTCCCGTCGGCGGGCGCCAGTCCCTGACGCTCGCCGACGGGACGCGGCTCGAGCTCAACGCCGGCAGCGCCGCCACCGTCGAACTCACCCGCGACGCCCGCCGCGTGCGCCTGGCCGGCGGCGAGGCTTTCTTCCAGGTAGCCCCCGACCCGGCCCGGCCCTTCCACGTCGAAACGCCGGCCGGCTCCGTGCGCGTCACCGGCACGCAGTTCAACGTCCGCACCGAGGCGGATGCCTTCGAGGTCATCGTGCTCGAGGGCCGCGTGCAGGCCCGGCCGGGCGGCTCCGGCGCGGCCCGCGCCCTCCAAGCCGGCGACCGCCTCGCCGCCGCCGACGGCCGCCTCGACTTCCGACACCTGTCCGACAAGGAACTCGCCGACACCCTCGCCTGGCGCACGGGCCACGTCGTGTTCAACGGCGCGCCGCTCCGCGAGGCGCTCCAGCGTTTCGCCCGTTACCACGGCCGCAACCTCTCCGCCTCCGCTGAGGCGGGCGCGCTTCACGTGGGCGGCCGCTACAGCCTCGACGACCTCGACGGATTCCTGACCGGCATCGAGGGCTTTCTGCCCGTGCGCGTGAGCCGCGGGCCGGACGGCGCCATCCGGGTGGAAACGACCCCGCGCTCCTGACCGTGCGTCCGCCCGTCCTCGCCCTTGCCCGACTGCTCGCTTGCCTGGGCGGCCTGCTGCCGGCGTTCGCCGCCGCGGCGATCGTGAGAGTCGATGTGCCGGCCCAGCCCGCCGCCGCCGCCCTGCTGGAATTCTCCCGCCAAAGCGGCATCGAGGTGCTTTTTCCCCACGACGAGTTGCAGGGCGCAACGACCGCCGGCGTGCGCGGCTCGTTCGAGCCCGGCGAGGCGCTGGACCGGCTCCTCCGCGACACCGGATTCGCGGCCCGCCAGAATCAACCGGGCAAATTCGTCGTCACCCGCACCGCCGCGCGCACCGGCGCCATCGAGGGCCGGTTGCTCGCGCCCGGCGGCGGTCCGGCGGCCGGCGTGACGGTCGCCCTCGCCGGCACCGCCTTGCGGGCTGTGACGAACGGCGACGGCCGCTTCGTTTTTCCCGACGTTCCGCCCGGCCGCCATCGCCTGCTGGCGGGCGGCGGCGGCTTCCGTCCCATGCAACGGCCCGACGTGCGGGTGGAGGCGGGCCGCACCTCCCGGCTGGAGACCTTGCGTCTCGAGCCCTCCGGCGAAATCACCGAGCTCGAACCCTACCTCGTCGAGGGCCGCGGCGATCGCCTGCCCATCGGCGAGGCCGTCGGTGCTCCGCCCCGCCGCGCCGCCGGCAACCTCGACCTCCCGCGCACCACCGACAACGCCCTGCCCTTTGCCATCTTCACGCGCGAGCAGATCGCCCGCAGCGGCGTCGCCCAGCTCAACGAATTTCTCCAGCGCGAGCTGCTCGACGGCGACGCCAGCACGCCGCCCCCCGACCAGAACGGCAACCGGCCGGGCTTCGTCACCGGCAACTCCAACCTCAACCTGCGCGGCTACGGCACCGGCGAGACTGTCGTGCTGGTGAACGGCCGGCGGCTGCCCGAAACCTTCACCGATGTTCCCGGCCAGCTCGGTCTCCCCGACGTCAACCTCGTGCCCCTCTCCCTCGTGCAACAGGTGGAGGTCCTGCCCGTCTCCGCCTCCGCCCTCTACAGCGGCAACGCCGTGGGCGGCGTGGTCAACATCCTGCTCCAGCCCGGCGGCGACGGCACCGAGGTGCGGACGACCCACACCAATGCCTTCGGTTTCGACGCCCCGCAGTCGTCGCTCTCGTTCTCGCACGGCCGCTCCCTCCGCGACGGCCGGCTGCGCCTGCGGCTCAACGCCACCTTCACCCGCACCGAGCCGGCCATCGAGTCCGAACTCGGTCATCAGCGCCGGCGGCTGGCCTCGTTAGATCCGGGTCTGGCCCCGCGCGACACGCCCAACCTCGCGTCCGCCTCCGGCGCGCCGCTGTTCGGCCCGGGCACGGCGGCGTTCGCCTCCGTCGCTCCGGGCGCCGACGGCCGTGGCGGCATCGCCGCCTTCGCCGGGCGGCAGGGCCTGCGCAGCAACGGCCTTTACGACCTGCCCGGCGGTATCGCCGCCTCCATCAACAGCCGGGATTATCCCTACGGGCGGCGGCAGCGCCGCGCCGCCTGGTTCGGCTCCGTGGCGTATGACCTCGCGCCGTGGCTGCAGCTCGGCCTCGACGCGACCCACGCCCGCACGGTCGTGAACCGCGGTTACGATGTCTTCACCGGCGACCTCACGTTGTCCGCCTCCTCGCCGCTGAATCCCTTCGGACAGGATCTCGCCATCGCCCTCCACGAGAGCGCCCCGGCGCTCGGCCGGGATTATTCCGAGGCGCGCCTGGAATCCACCTCCGCCGTGCTCGGCGCGCTCGTGCGGCTGCCGCGCGACTGGCAGCTCATGCTCGACGTGCAGTATGCCCGCAATGTCGCCCGTTACCGCGGTCTCGTGGGCGCCGACGCCGATCGCTGGCAGCAGCTCGCGGACGCCGGCCTCTACCAACCCCTGCGCGACACGCAGGTCCACGGCCCGCCGCGGGAGTTCTACGACCGGGCGCTCGTGTATTACGGCGGCCCCGGCCGCTTCGTCACGCTCGGCGACTACACCACGCTCGAGGGCGCCGCCCGGCTCACCCACGAGGCGCTCGTCCTCCCGACCGGCGAGAGCACCGTCAACCTCGGCGCCGACTACCGGCTGCGCGACCTCGCTCCCTACACCGAGGAGCCGCGCTTCGCCGACGGCACCCCCGCCGCGGAGATCATCCGCTGGACGGGGCGCACGCTGGAGCAGATCAGCGTGTTCGGCGAGCTGCAGGCCCCGCTCCTCCCCGCCGCCCGCCTGCCCCGCTGGCTCGAGCGCGTCGAGACTGATCTCGCCGCCCGCTACACCGTCTCCGCCGATTCGCGCGAAAGCAATGTGGCGCCGACCTTCGGCCTGAAGCTGGACTTCGCCGGCGGCTTTTCCTTCCGCGCCTCCTACACGACCTCCAACCGCCTGCCCGCGCCCCTCATGAGCCGGCCGCTGGCCCAGGGCAGCGGCGGCGGCTCGACCGCCGACACGGTCCGGATCTTCGATCCGCTGCGCCACGAACACTACGAGACCGAGGCGCGCGTCGCGATCAACCCGCACATCCGCCCCGAGTCCGCCGCCACCCAGACGGCCGGCCTGGCGTGGCAGCGGGGCAAGACCCACCGTTTCCGCGCCTCGCTGGACTTCGCCGACACGACCAAGACCGACGAGTTCGTCCCCCTTGACCCCCAGGACGTGCTGAATCTGGAGGCGCTCTTCCCCGACCGCGTGCAGCGCGACACTCCCGCGACCGGCGAGCCGCCGCGCGTCACCACCGTGTTGACGGGCACGATCAACGTCGCACGCCGTCATTCGCAGAACTGGAGCACCGCGTTCGAATACGCCTGGCGCGAATGCCTTGGCGGCACCCTCGAACTGCGCGGACGCTGGATGTGGTTCCAGCGCTACGACCGGCAGATCTATCCCAACTCCCCTGAAGTGGACGAGCTCGCTGCTCCCGACGGCAGGATCGCCGGCCTGCTGCGGCACCGATTGGCGTTCGGCGCCAACTGGACGGGCCCGCGCCACGGCTTCGGCCTCGACGCCCACTACTTCGGTGAACGCATCCTGCCTGCCGCCGAATGGGCCGGCCAGGGCTCCGACCGCATCGCGCCCTACTGGCAGCTCGACGCCTATGTGCAGACCGACCTCAGCCGCTGGCTGCCCTGGGAGAACGACCGCCACCGCCTCCAAGGCCAGCTCCGCGTGAACAACCTCTCCGGTTTCGATTTCCCGAAATACGCCAACGACGCCTCCGGCTCCGGCGTGCAGCCCTACGGCGACTGGCGCGGCCGCACCTATTCGCTCTCACTGACCGCGACATTCTAAGGCGGTCCGAAAAACCACTGAGCGGGACTCATACAGTTAAGAAGCCACAGATGGACACGAACACAGATCACCCGGGCGCCGCATCCAACCGGAAAAATACCGGTGTGCTGGCCGGTTTCGGGCTCGGGCGTCCCAAACCCCTATCCATCTGTGCGCATCAGTGGTGATCTGTGGTTGAACTGAATTGTTCCGGCTGAGCAACCCCTGTGGGCAGCGCGCTTGCGCGCGCCTCAGTGGCTCGCCGTGGTCCGGATGAAGGAGATCACATGAGACCGACAGGCCGGTGAAATCGGCAGCATGTCGGTTCCCCATACTGTCAACGCGATCTCTCTTGGCCTCTTCGCAAGAAGACCTCCCCCATGCACAGGCAACCCGATTGGTTGCTTGTGCATGGGGGGAGAATTCCGGAGGGAGAGCCGTGGCCGCTCCGCGACATCCCCTCACAATCGGCTGGCCTGACACCCTCCGGTGTGTATCAAAACCCCTTTCCCCATGGCCAAGACCATCCTCGTCACCGGCTCCTCGGGCCTCATCGGCTCGGAGGTCTGCGTCCATTTCGCCTCGCTCGGCTACACTGTCCACGGCGTGGACAACAACCAGCGCGCCGTCTTCTTCGGTCCGCAGGGCGACACGCGCTGGAACCAGCAGCGCCTCGCTAAGGAGCTCAAGGGCTTCGTCCACCACGAACTCGACATCCGCGACCGCGCCGGCGTGCTCGCGCTCGTAAAGACGGTCAAGCCATCCGTCATCGTCCACACCGCCGCCCAGCCCTCGCACGACCGCGCCGCCGCCATCCCGTTCGACGACTTCGACACCAACGCCGTGGGCACGCTCAACTTCCTCGAGGCCGCCCGCCAGGCCTGCCCCGAGTCGCCCTTCGTGCACATGAGCACGAACAAGGTCTATGGCGACGCCCCGAACTCCATCAAGCTGACCGAGCTCGCCACCCGCTGGGACTACGCCGACCCGGCCTACGCGCACGGCATCCCCGAGACCTTCACCATCGACCAGTCCAAGCACTCGCTCTTCGGCGCCTCCAAGGTCGCGGCCGACGTGATGGTGCAGGAATACGGCCGCTACTTCAACCTGCCCACCTGCGCCCTGCGCGGCGGCTGCCTCACCGGCCCCAACCACAGCGGCGTCGAGCTGCACGGCTTCCTCAGCTACCTCGTGAAGTGCAACCTCGAGGGGAAGGAATACCGCGTGTTCGGCTACAAGGGCAAACAGGTGCGCGACAACATCCACTCGCACGACGTTGCCCGCTTCATGGAGGCCTTCGTCGCCGCCCCGCGCGCCGGCGAGGTCTATAACATCGGCGGCGGCAAGGCCAACAGCACCTCCATCCTCGAGGCCTTCAGGATCGTGGAGAAGTTCTCGGGCAAGGCCCAGGTCTTCACCTACGTGGACCAGAACCGCGCCGGCGACCACATCTGCTACTACTCCGACCTGCGCAAGATGAAGGCCCACTACCCCAAGTGGGACATCACCCAGTCCCTCGAAGAAACCATCCGCCAGATCGTCGAGGCCTGGAAGGTGCGGCACAGGCAGGGTTGAACGGCAAGGTCGCGCAAACGACGGACAGGCGGGCCTCAGACCTGGTCGAGCGGTGAACGCACGCCGAGGCCGGGCCTTTTCATGACATGCAGATAAATCTGGGTGGTGCGCACGTCACTGTGCCCCATCAATTCCTGGACTGTCCGGATGTCGGTGCCACCCTCCAGCAGGTGGGTCCCGAAGGAATGCCGGAGCGTGTGCGGTGAAATCCTTTTCCCCAGCGCCAGCTTGCTGACCGCCTGTTTCAGGGCCTTTTGAAACCAGGCGTCGCTGAGGTGATGCCGGCGCACGATGCCCGTGACCGGATCGAGCACGGGTTTTGCCGTCGGGAAGAGCCACTGCCACTCCCAGCTCACACCCGCCTTCGGATACTTCTTGTCCAATCCGTCCGGCAACCAGACCCCTGGCAGATTTTCCGCCCGATCTGATTCCCACAAACTCCGCAATCGCCCCACCTGATCCCGCAGTCGCGGGATGAGCTTCTCCGGCAACACGGTCACGCGGTCCTTGTCCCCTTTCCCGGCAAACACCTGCAACCGGCCCCGGTCGAAATCCAGATGGTGGATGCGCAGCCGGAGCAGTTCCATGAGCCGCAAGCCCGCGCCATAGGCCAGCTCCGCCATGAGTCGCGGCGTGCCATCCATCTGCGCGAACAAGGACTTCGCCTCGGCCACCGAAAGCACCGTAGGGACCCGTTGCTTCGGGCAGGCCCGCTTGAATTGCATCTCACCGAGGTCCCGATGCAGCGCCTCCTGCATGAGGAACACGAGGGCGTTGAGCGCCTGCTTCTGCGACGACGGGCTCGCCCGACCCTCGACCGCCAGCGCGCTGAGAAAGGCCGCCACCTCCTCACCCGACGCCGCATACGGCGACCGCGGCGCGATGAACCGCGCGAAACGCACCGCCCATTCGCGGTAGGTCTGCTCCGTGCGCCAGAGGTGACCCCGTTCGCGGATGGCCTTGATCAAATCCCGCTCCCACGGCGATGCACCCAAATCGCTCGCCGCCGGCGGCGGTTCCATCGGCCGCCGGCCCCCTGGCGTCCGGACGCCCTCCGCTGCCCGCTTTGGTGGGTCAGCGCGCTCGCACGCGCCATCGGTTCTCGGTCCATGGGTCTCAGCGCTTCGGTCAGCCACGGGCTTCCGTCCTTCCCGATAAAACCACCGCAGCGCCTCGCGTGACGGACCACGGCTTTGCTTCTCCCTCCAGGCAAGGTAGCGTTTGGCCGTCTCCACCGTGGCGGCCGAACGGGCCTCCTTGCAGTGTTTGAGGAAGGACAGGATTTCTCGCGTGTAGGCTGCCTTGAGCGCTTCGCCGAGGGGCGCCTGAGCCAGCGCCGTCTTCCAACTCGGAAATGAAATGGGCCGATCCATGATGAGTGGCGGCCCGATAGGTAAAACGTAGGCAATTCTCCGCCTTGCTGGCAATGGAGAATTGCCTACGTTTGCAAATCAGATGTTGAAAACGAACGGTTTAGCCTCCTTCCTGCCCTCAACGGGCCAACCTAGGCGTAGGCAATACGCGTAGTCTGAATAACACTGTTCGGCAAAGAGATGACGCTGCAATCTGACCTGCCACGTGAATGGCGCATGAAGCATCTCGTGCAGCGATATCTCACGACTGTTCCCCATAAGATCGGTGAGACGGTGCAGCTTGGTTGGTTCACCTTCCGCATCGCGAGCGATTCGGAGCCGCCAGAGATCGAGTCGCTCGACTTTCGAGCGATGGCATCGTTCACGACTGATTTTTCTGCGGTCGAGCGAGTGCGCGACCAGCAGTGGCAGACTCTCTGTCGGTGCAGCGTGCAGGAGGAGCCGTGCTCGCTGGCACAGGCAGCTCTTGTGTCGCGTAGCTACAGGCCAGGCGCCACGAATGCCTTCCTTGAACGGCAGAGTGCGTCGAATGATCGCGATTCGGGTTGGTATGTCGGAGTGCTGGACGACCCTCGGGATATGAGCGACGAACGGTCGTTTGAATTTCGGTCGCTCTATGAGCTCTCGATTGCCGATGAGAGGATGATTCCGTTCTGGCTATTGCCCGTCGGCAAGAAGGTCATGCTGGACTCCGCCGAAGTGCTATGACCCGAAAGCCGAACAAGGCGCTAGAGCCAACGGAAGGGACTGTCACGAATCGTGCTGGCGCACGATTCGCGCCATTCCCTTCCGTGGCTCATCTGTGACGTTGGGCAAAGAAAGATGAGCGCTGAAGGCACTTCTCCCGCGCAAGCAAAAGGCAGCTCCGCATCCGTGGAACGCTCGCTCGCCGTGCTGGAGGTTCTGCTCGTCTTTGCGGCGACTCACGTGCTGCTGAAGACGTTCAAGCAGTTCTCTACCCTTGGTGCGTTGGAGCGGAGCGCCCGCTTAAATTTATCGCCTGGATTGTTCCTCGGCGGGATTGCCGTCCTAGCGATTCTTATCCCGCGCCGAGACTTCAATGCTCACGGGCTTGGGGCGGTATCGGTTCGCCTCCGATCGCCATCGTCCCGATCGATCGCGGTCGGTTTTATTCTCTACCTGTGTCCGCTTCTGGCCCTCATCTATTTCGATCCAAAGCCAAGCCATGCTTTCCTTAGCTATTGCGGATTTTTGTCGGCTGTCTCCTTCGGCGAAGAGATCTTTTTCCGGGGTTATATGCAGTCACGACTGAATGATGTGTTCGGGCGGCCGTGGCTAATTCGCGGCATCCCCTTTGGATTCGGTCTAATTGTGACGAGTCTCGTGTTTGGATTTTTGCACGCCCTCAATACCGTCGATTATTTTCATGGCCGTTACAGTTTCGATTGGGGGTGGGCTAGCATCACGGTAGTTACAGGACTGCTCTTCGGCCTCATCCGCGAAGCGACTGACAGCGTTTGGCCTAGCGTCGCGGTCCACGGCCTCTTGGATGTTTGGGTCACTGCTTTACTGGCTCTTTCGAGCGCTATCTGAAATCCTTAAAGAAATGAAAGAAGAGCCCAACCAGGCGCCAGAGCCAACGGCGAGGCTGCGCCTCGCCGTGGCTCATCTTTGACGTTAGGCAAAGAAAGATGAACCCATCACTCTCTGGCGCTCTTCAGCAAGCGAACATCCAATCCTACGTCATCGAGCTTCCAGTCGATAATGCCGTTTCGTATCGCTACACCGGCGATCCGTTCGGTTCCTCGAAGAATGAATCGCGATATAATGAGAGTGGCGTGAATGCCTTTTATATCGGCGATTCCGAAGAGACGGCGCGGCACGAGAAAAGATTCAAGCTCGATGCAAGCGAACTCTACCATGTCGGCCCTGGCAGCATTCACGTATTTGATGCGCAGCGTTTCGCTCAGGATTATTCGTTTGGTTCGCTTCTCACGGGTTCCGTCGAAGAGGGCTCTTACAAATTTTGCCAGGAGTTAGCTACTCACCTCACAGGTTCTTGTGGCATCAGTGGCGTTTATTATCCCAGCAGGCAAATGGCGCTTTCCGGAAAGACCGGCTGGTGCGTTGCACTGCTCCCGCAGGCCTCGCAGCTTGTCGACGGCAAGCTCTACATCTTTGAAAGAAGAGCCTAACAAGGCGCCAGAGCCAACGACCATGGCTGTCACGTCACGTGCTCCGAGCAGCACGAGCCGCGCCAGCCACGGTCGTGGCTCATCTTGAACGATCGGCGAAGAAAATGTCCCTCGAAACCGCATTCGGATGTCTACTCGTGGGCATTGTCGTCCTGCCGCTTCCTCTGCTGCTTCTGGCCCGCAAGAATGATCCAAAGAAGAATAGATTTATCATCTCGGTTCTGCGAGCTGAGCTCATGCTTGCGATCGCCTTCTTTTACGGCGCTTTGATCGTGGGACTGGTTTTAGCCCCGCCGACAAAGTCTGCCGCCTACATTCACGCCGGTCTACTCGCCTCTGTATTCGGTTTCCTTTTTTATGCGTGGTGGACGATTCTGAATCGCTACACGCGCGATTTAGAGAGAAAGCCGATCCAGTCAGCCACAGACCAACGCCCTTGATCTCACCTTCTTCGATGATTACGCCTACGCTCAACATGGCCCAGTCATTCAAGAGAGACGGCTTGCCCGCCCAGCGGGCGTGGCTGATCTGAGTCGATCGGCGGAAGACATGTCCGACGAACGCATCATCTACAATGGCATGAGTGTTGCGCCTGATTGGCCTGCTAAAGTCGAAGAGGCCCAGCAGGTCACCGTCGTTAGGATCTCCGGAGTGGATCGTCCCCGCGTGCGTTACGGAAGCGAAGAAGAAGATTGGGGTGCTGAGCGGAAGCCTTGTCACCACTGTGCGGTCATCAAAGGGCAGATTCACGTTCCTGGGTGCGATGTTGAGCGTTGCCCCAATTGTGGTGGTCAGTTGATCTGCTGTGACTGCGAAGTTGAAGACTACTGAAAGGGCCGATCCAGTCGCCACAGCACAACGCCCTTGCACTCACCTCAATCGACCATGACATCTCCGCTCAACATGGCCCAGTTGTTCAAAAGAGACGGCTCGCCCGCTCGGCGGGCGTGGCTGATCTGAGTCGTTGGGCAACAATCCTTCCGCAATGAAATCGATCATTTTTTTCCTATGCAGCTCGGTCTCGCTCTTCGCGCAAAGCGAGCCGAAGGTGCGGTTTGATGCCGCGCTCCGCACTGAGCTTTCCGCGATGGCAGATGCCGATCAGCGGTTTCGCCAGACGCCCACCTTCTCCAAAGAGGAGTGGGCGAATGTCGACGGGAGACATCTTAAGCGGATGAAGGAGATCATCGAGAAGTATGGTTGGCCAGGACGATCACTGGTCGGCGAGAGCGGCGCCGCCAACGCGTGGTTGCTTATACAGCATTGCGACAGTGATCCGCAGTTTCAGGAGCTTTGTGTCGCCTTGCTCGAGAAGGCTGTTGCCGCTGGTGAAGCAAAGGCAGTGCATCATGCCTACCTTCTCGACCGCGTGCGAATGCATCAAAGAAAGCCGCAGGTATATGGCACGCAATTCGAGGACGATGCGCCCTACCCAATTGAGGATATCGAGCATGTCGATGAGCGACGGCGCGCAGTCGGTCTTGGTCCATTACAGGAGTATATTGATCACATGCGCGCGCTTATCGAAAAACACCAAGAGCTTGAATCCAAGAAGCCCAACAAGGCGCCAGAGCCAACGCCCACGGCTGTCACGTCTCCTGCTGCGCAGGAGCCGCGCCAGCCGTAGGCGTGGCTCATCTTTGACGTTAGGCAAAAATGGAAGAAAGATGAATTTCCTCAGATGGCTCTTTTGTTTTCCGATGGCGATGCTCGCCTCGTTTATCGGCTGGGCAATCGGAGAGAAGATTTTCACTGGCGTGGCATCCACCTATGGCGGTGGATTGCTGCGAAGCCTGTTTGGGCTGCTGCCGTTGCTTATCACTGCCGCGTTTCCGACGACTGTGTTTGTGGTCGGTGGAGTGCTCACCTCGCCGAGCAAAGAAAGAAGAGTCTGTTTTGTTTTCTTCGGCTTATCCCTGATTTTCTCGGCCGGCGGTATCAACGCGCTCATCCATCAGGATAGTTTTCCTGGCTTCTGGTTAGCGAGTGTGGCTGGCGTGGCCATTGGCGGGATTCTTGGACTCATTGTCGCATTACGGATGCAGCGCGCCAGAAAGCCGATCCAGACGCCCGAGCCAATGTCCGGGCTGGCGCCCGGCCATGGCTCATCTTAATCGTTCGGCAACAAAACAATGAACTACCGTCTCTCTCCACTATTACTGGCGCTGACTATCTTGGTCACCGGATGCGCGACAACTGGTCCGGTTTACCAACTTCCAAAAGATGCGAAATCGGGGACGCTGGTTGGTCGGAACTTCATGGTGTTTATTCCCACCGACAAAGTCCGAATCAGCTTTGTCGAAATCGACGGCGCTCTGGTAAAGCCGAGCGCGTGGAGTGGTCCTTTGGAAGAGGTGCCTGTCACACCTGGGATACACAAGATCACCTTTGGCCTGGAGGGATTCCAATTTGTCTTCGCCCAAGACGAGATGGAGCTGAAGGTTGAGGCGGGCCACCGCTACAAGTTCCACGCACGTAAGGTAGGTATTGCGTTCGATGTCGAGGTGAAGGACGAGTCGAGCGAAAGCATCATTTTCACGAAGCGCGTTAGCGGAACCAAGGGTAGCGCACCTGCTGTCATTCCGATTTTTATCCCTGCGAAATGAAAAAAGAGCCGAACCAGTCGCTAGAGCCAACGTCAGGGCTGCGCCCTTCCGCGGCTCATCTGTAACGTTCTGCAAAGAGAGACGTTTATGCCGCCATCTGAAGAACTTAAGACGAAGCTCCAGAATTGTGAGCCGGAGGTTCAGCAGTTTGTCGCCCAGCTCCAGCTTGAGAATGCGAAGGCTCAGAAGCGCATTGCGCAACTGGAGGCTCAAAAGATATCGAATGAGAATCGTATCGCGGCTCTTCAGAAAGAGCTTAGTCATTATTGTGAGGCGTTTGATCATATGAAGAAGCAAGAGGTTATTTCTCATGCAGATTTAAATGCGTGGATTGAAAGTCTTCCGAAGGCGTGAAGAGCTGAACCAGCAGCCACAGCAGCAACGCCCTTGATCTCACCTGATTCGCTGATGTCATCTCCGCTCAACATGGCCGCGTTATTCAAAAGGGTTGGCTTGCCCGCTCGGCGGGCGTGGCTGAGCTGAAACGATCGCCGGAAGGAAGATGAAGCGACCCAAGAATCTGCTGTTCGCTCCTCTCCCCGAGGCACTTTATCGGCTGCCTGGCGGCCCAAAGTGGGTAGCCGCTTTCTACTTCGTCGGCTGGCTGTGTGCGCATGTCTTTTTTATCCAAGCGCTGATTACCGGGAAGGTCCCGCTTCGCCGGACGGGTGGAGCAGGCTTTGATCTTCAAGCGTCTTCGCCGCCACTCTTTTGGGTCTATATCGCGATCATTGGGACGATTCTCCTGCTTCTTGATGCGCTTGTGGTTCGCTTTCTATGGCGTGCGTTCAAGAAAGAGGCGATCCAGCAGCCACAGCACAACGCCCTTGATCTCACCTGAATCGCCGATGATGCTTCCGCTCAACATGGCCCAGTCATTCAAAAGAGACGGCTCGCCCGCCCGACGGGCGTGGCTGATCCGCGGCGTTCGGCAAAATGAAACCGACGAATGCTGCCACCTATGAGCGAGCACGAAGACTCGCGAACCAAGCGTTGTGGACTGTTGATCTCCAGTGTCGTCGGCTTGAATCCGATGAACCCGGAGATCGGCAGTTTATCCTGCGCAAGTGGAGTGATCTACATTTCCTGATCGTAGCCCTGACTAGATTGCGAAGGGCCGCACAGCTTTCTGTGAAAGTCGTGCCGATCAGTGCCGACATGCGAGCCGCACTCGCTACATTCGATCGTGCGCTACCGCATTTGAAGAAAATGCGGGATGTGGCTGAGCATATCGATGAGTACTCCGTTGATGCAGGGCGCGATCAGAGTGTCAGCCGCAAGAGTCTAGAAGTTGGCTATTGCGATGGTGAGACATGGCAGTGGTTAGGATATGATCTGAATCCCCGTGCTGCTCTCATGGCAGGGATCGAGCTGTTTGAAGCGATCCGGCGATGTGGCACGGTGATATCGACAGAGCCGAACAAGGCGCTAGAGCCAACGGAAGGGGCTGTCACGGATCGTGCTAACGCACGCTCCGCGCCAGCCCCTTCCGTGGCTCATCTGTGACGTTCGGCAAAGAAAATTGCTTCCAAGAATTTGTTTGCCTCGAAACCTCATCACACAAACCTCGCTATGATGCGTATCATTCTCTTGTTAATCGCACTGGGGTTGGGAGTAGGTTCGGTTCACGACGCTCTCGCCGCTCGAGAAGCTGGTGCGGGGGCTGGCGCTTGGGTGGTGAAGGTTCACACCCCTGAGCTATTTTGGACGATCATTGCTGCGAATCTGTTGCTCACAATTGTATGCGCTGCCGGGGCCGTCCGGGGACGAGCGCTTAAGTTGTTTGGTAAATGAATCGCCGATCTCTGCGGGTTCTGCCGCGCCGCAGCGCGCAGCGGGACCCCGGGTTGAACAAGCCCGTTTCGGGCGAGGACTGAGCTGCGCGAGCGCTTATGCGCTTTGTGTTGGGCGCGAGATGGCGGCGGGCGGAGTGAACGTCCCTGAAGCAGCACGCCGTCGGTGAGCGGAGCTGAAGCGCCTGTTCCTTGTGCGATGGGAGCTGGGGTGGTTTCGTCCGCGAGTGAGGCGGTGGCGAGATTCTCCTTCGATACGCGCAAAGCTCCCGCGAGCGACGCACGGTGTGCGCGTGGCACAGGCGACGCAGTCTGATGATCGTGGGCGTTCATCGGGTGCCGCGCGGCGGCGCCCGCGCCTGTCTGGGCAATGAGCCGACGCGCACGAGACTGACGCGCTCGCAGTGCGGGCAGCACAGGTGCCACTGCACCGGCTCGGGCGGCGGCGCGGCCAGCTTGCGCACGAAGCGCAGATACTCCTCCTGCGTCGCCCGGGCGTGGCTGCGCAGCTTCAGGGTCTCGGCGAAGCGCACGAGCGCCCCGCTGTCGGGAGCACGAACAGCGCGCGCCCCGCCCTTCCCGGTGGACGCGTGCGTGGATACTTGCCGGTGGATTTTGATAGGGCCATAGGACCTCCAGTCTTGGCCGCCACCCCGCTCCCGCCGATCCTCCACCCCGTGACGCGCTCCTCCCCTTCAACCCCCGCTCACCCGCGCCGCACAGCGGCTTGGTTCAACAGATCATTGCAGACAACTCCGGGGCCTGGCCCCTCCGTGTCTGACTGACAACGATGGGCAAAGAAAAAGCATGAAGACGATCATTCTACTTTGCGCGGTTTTCATCTGCCCGACCCTTTTCCCTGCGCTCTGCAACCTGACCCTCTTCCCTGCTTTTCCTGCCTCCTTTTTCCTGCCTCTGCTGGGTGCCAAAGAGCCCGCCGTCGCCGTCTTCCTTTTCGCGGTTGATCCGCCTTCCCCGCGCGGGCCATTTCCGGCTTTCCCTGCCCCTCACTCCCTTATTCCCTGTTCCCCTCCCCCATGCGCATCCTCATCACCGGCATCTGCGGCTTCGTCGGCAGCACGCTCGCGCGCGAGCTGCTGAAGGCCGGACACCAGGTCACCGGCTTCGACAATTTCATCCGGCCCGGCAGCGAGACCAATCGCGCGCCGTTGGAGAAACTCGGCATCAAGGTCCTCCGCGCCGACCTGCGCGACGCTGCCGCCATGGCGGCGCTGCCCGCCGCCGACTTCGTGGTGGACGCCGCCGCCAACCCCAGCGTGCTCGCCGGCGTGGACGGCCGGACCAGCTCCCGCGAGCTGGTGGACCACAATCTCACCGGCACGATCAACGTCCTCGAATACTGCAAGGCGCACAAGGCCGGCTTCATCCTGCTGTCCACCAGCCGCGTCTATTCCATCGCCCCGCTGGCCGCGCTGCCCCTCGAAGTGAAGAACGACGCCTTCCGCCCTTCCCTCACTCCCTCAGTCCCTCATTCCCTCCCCGGCCTCACCGCCGCCGGCCTCGGCGAGTCCTTCCCCACCACCGCGCCGGTCTCGCTCTACGGCGCGACCAAACTCGCTTCCGAGGCCATGGCCCTCGAATACGGCGAGACCTTCGGCTTCCCGGTCTTCATCAACCGGTGCGGGGTGCTGGCCGGCGCCGGGCAGTTCGGCCGCGCCGACCAGGGCATCTTCGCCTACTGGATCAACTGTTGGCTGCGGGCGCGTCCGCTGAAGTATCTCGGCTTCGGCGGGCACGGCCACCAGGTGCGCGACTGCCTGCATCCGCGCGACCTGTTGCCGGTGATCCAGCGGCAATTCGCCGCCCCCAAGCTCGCGCCGGCCGACCGGCTGGCGAACTTCTCCGGCGGCGCGGCCTCGGCCATGTCGCTCAAGCAGCTCAGCGACTGGTGCACGCGGCGCTTCGGCCCGCACACGGTCGTGCAGGACGGCACGCCGCGCCCCTTCGACATCGGCTGGATGGTGCTCGACCACGCCAAGGCCACGCGCCTGTGGGACTGGCGGCCGGCGACGCCCGTCACCGCCATCCTCGAGGAGATCGCCCGCCACGCCGAGCAGCACCCCCACTGGCTGGAACTGTCGGCGCCACGGTGAGGCGGAGCAATCCGGTTGAACCCCAGGTAAACACCGATGCACACAGATGGATCAGGGTTGGGGGAGGCCGAGACCGGCCCGCGTCAGTGCTCCGGTGTTTTCCAAGACCGGCTGCTCCCTCCCAGGGAGCTGTGTTCATTTGTGGCCATCTGTGGTTTCCCGACTGCATGAATTTGGCCAACCGAGGCTTGCCCCGGCGGGGCGGTCCTGCTGTCTGTTCGCCTTTCCGTGCAGCCCACCGCCCACCCCTTTCCCCTCAGCCTCTACAGCGTCGTGATCCCCGCGCGCGACGAGCAGGACTCGCTGCCGTCCACCCTGCGGGACCTGTATGCCGTGCTGAACCGGGAAAACATACCGCACGAGATCGTGGTGGTGGACGACGGCAGTCGCGACCGCACCTGGCCCGTCCTGCAGGAGCTGAAGGCCTCCATCCCGACCCTCGCGCCCGTGCAAAATCTCGGCCAGCATGGCTTCGGCCGCGCCGTGGTCTGCGGCCTCAACCACATGCAGGGCGACGCCTGCGTCATCATGATGGCCGATGCCTCCGACTCGCCCGACGACGCCGTCAAATACTGGCGCCTGCTGCAACAGGGCTGGGATTGCGTCTTCGGCAGCCGCTTCATCAAGGGCGGCGAGGTCCATGACTACCCCACGGTGAAACTCTGGGTGAACCGGCTGGCGAATTTCCTGGTGCGGGTCGGCTTCAACATCCCGCTCAACGACACGACCAACGCCTTCAAGGCCTACCGCCGCACGGTCATCGAGGGCTGCCGGCCGTTCCTGGCGCCACACTTCAACCTCACGGTCGAGATCCCCCTCAAGGCCATCGTGCGCGGCTACTCCTGGACCGTCATCCCGATCTCCTGGCGCAACCGCCAGCACGGCGAGGCCAAGCTCAAGATCAAGGAGATGGGCAGCCGCTACTTCTTCATCTGCGCCTACGTGTGGCTGGAAAAGTATTTCAGCCGCGGCGACTACCGGAAGAAGCAACCGGCCGCGGAGCAAAGCTGATCCCCGCAGAGGCCGGAAGACCGCAGGGGGCAACTTCGGATTTCTCTGCCCCTCCAGTCTCCGCGGTGCAAGCCCCCTGACCGCCCGCCTGTTTCACGGCGGGAAACCGCGGATTGACCTCGCCGCGCCCCCTCGTTCCCTTACTCCCCCATTCCCTTTCGCATGATCTATCTTCTCGGCGGCTCGGGTTACATCGGCGCGGCCTACCAGGCCCTCTTCGCGCGCAAAGGCGTGCCGTTCCGCAATCTGCGGCGGGACGACTTCGATTACACCGACACCGCCGCCTTGACCGGCCTGCTGCGGCGCGAGAAGCCGGCCTTCCTCATCAACGCCGCCGGCTACACGGGCAAACCCAACGTGGACGCCTGCGAGCTGCACAAGGCCGAGTGCCTCTTCGGCAACGCCGTGCTGCCCGGCCGCATCGCCCGGGCCTGCGCCGACGCCGGCGTGCCGTGGGGCCATGTCTCCTCCGGCTGCATCTACACCGGCGCCCGGCCCGACGGCCGCGGCTTCACCGAGACCGACACGCCCAACTTCACCTTCCGCACCGACAACTGCAGCTTCTACTCCGGCACCAAGGCCCTCGGCGAGGAGGTGCTCGCCGGCGCGCCCGACCTGTATGTCTGGCGCCTGCGCATCCCCTTCAACGAGGTGGACGGTCCCCGCAACTACCTCAGCAAGCTGATGCGCTACGAGAACCTGCTCGAAGCCACCAACTCCATCTCCCAGCTCGACGAATTCGCCGCCGCCACTCTCGCCTGCTGGGAGCGCCGCGTGCCCTTCGGCACCTACAACGTCACCAACCCCGGACAGGTCACCACGCACGAGGTCGTGGAGCTGATCCGGAAAACCGGCGTCTCGAACAAGGCCTTCAAGTTCTTCAAGGACGAGGCCGAGTTCATGCGCACCGCCGCCAAGACCCCGCGCTCCAACTGCGTCATGGATTCCTCCAAGCTCGCCGCCACCGGCATCCGCCTCACCGAGGTCCACGAGGCCGTCGAGCAGGCCTTGCGCCGGTGGCGCCGGGCCGGTTGAACCGCGAAGGACGCGAAGTTGCGCGAAGGCCATGTCCGACGACCTGCTCTACCGGGATGAAGTCTGCCGACTCGTCGGCGCCAGCCTGGCGGTGCACAAGGACAAGGGAAATGGATTCGCCGAGCCGGTCTCTCAGGACGCCATGGAGATCGAGTTGGAGCTTTCCGGCATCCCCTTTGATCCTCAACACAATTTCCAGATCCAGTATCGTGGGGTGGGCGTCCGCTCAAGCACACCTACACCCCCGACCTGCTTTGCTTCGGGAAGATAATCATGGAACTCAAGGCGGCCAGGGCCCTGACCGACGAGCACCGCGCCCAGGTGTTGAACTACCTGAAGGTGACCGGACTCCAGCTTGGCTTGTTGGTGAATTTCGGCTCTCATCCCCGCCTCGAATGGGAACGCATCGTCCTCACCCACCCCTGACCTTCGCGCCTCTTCGCGCCCTTCGCGGTTCATCTCCTGCATGAAAATCCTCATCACCGGCGGCGCCGGCTTCATCGGCTCCAACCTCGTCCGCCTCCTCGTCACCACGACGGAGCACACCGTGCTCAACTTGGACAAGCTCACCTACGCCGGCAACCGCCACTCCCTCGACGACCTCGCCGCCCACCCGCGCTACCGTTTCGCGCAGGCCGACATCTGCGACGCCGCGGCCCTGGCGCAGCTTTTCGCCGATTTCCAGCCCGACTGGGTCATGCACCTCGCCGCCGAGAGCCACGTGGACCGCTCCATCGACGGCCCCGGCGCCTTCATTCAGACCAACGTCGTCGGCACCTTCACCCTGCTGCAGGCCGCCCGCGGCCATTTCGAGAAGCTCACCGGCGCCGCCCGCGACCGCTTCCGCTTCCTCCACGTCTCGACCGACGAGGTCTACGGCTCGCTCGGCGAGACGGGCTTCTTCACCGAGGAGACGCCCTACGCCCCCCACTCGCCCTACTCCGCCAGCAAGGCCTCCTCCGACCACCTCGCCCGCGCCTGGGCCGACACCTTCAAGCTGCCCGTGCTGGTCACGAACTGCTCCAACAACTACGGCCCCTATCAGTTCCCCGAGAAGCTCATCCCCGTCGTCATCCTCAAGGCCCTCCGCGGCGACCCGATCCCCGTCTACGGCAAGGGCGAGAACATCCGCGACTGGCTCTACGTCGGCGACCACGCCGAGGCCCTGCACACCGTCGTGGCCCGCGGCCGCCCCGGCCAGACCTACAACATCGGCGGCAACAACGAGCGCCGGAACATCGACCTCGTGCGTCTGCTCTGCAGCCTGCTCGACGAACTCCGCCCGCGCAGCGACGGGAAGAAATACGAGTCCCAGATCACCTTCGTCACCGACCGCCCCGGCCACGACCTGCGCTACGCCATCGACGCCTCCAAGATCAAGCGCGAGCTCGGCTGGACGCCGAAGCAGGACCACACCTCCGGCTTCCGCCAGACCGTCCGGTGGTATCTCGACCATCAGGCCTGGTGGCAGTCCATCCTCGACGGCTCCTACAAACTCGAACGCCTCGGCACCAAAGTCTGATTCCTTCTCACGGAGATCACAGAGCACCGGACCGGACCTCCCTGAATTTCTCTGTGGCCTCTGTGTCCTGCTCCGTGTTCTCTGTGACCGGCTAAAAATTTCCTCATGAATCGCAAAGGCATCATTCTCGCCGGCGGCTCGGGCACCCGCCTCTACCCGCTCACCATCGCGGTCTCCAAGCAGCTCATGCCGGTGTATGACAAACCGATGATCTACTACCCGCTGTCGGTGCTCATGCTCGCCGGCATCCGCGAGATCCTCGTCATCTCCACCCCGCAGGACCTGCCCCTCTTCCGCAAGCTCCTCGGCGACGGCGCCCTCCTCGGCCTGAGGTTCAGCTACGCCGAGCAGCCCAGCCCCGACGGCCTTGCCCAGGCCTTCCACATCGCCGGCGACACCGGCTTCCTCACCGGCCGGGAGCCCTCCGCCCTCGTGCTCGGCGACAACCTCTTCTACGGCGCCGAGTTTGTGGGCTCGCTCAGGGAGGCCGGCGCCCGCACCGACGGCGCGACCATCTTCGGCTACCACGTCGCCAACCCCGCGGCCTACGGCGTCGTCGAGTTCGCGCCCGACGGCCGCGTGCTTTCCATCGAGGAGAAACCCGCGCAGCCCAAATCAGGCTACGCCGTGCCCGGCCTCTACTTCTACGACCGGGACGTCGTCCCGCTCGCGAGGAGCCTCAAGCCCTCGAAGCGCGGCGAACTCGAGATCACCGACCTCAACCGCCTCTATCTCGAGAAAGGCCGGCTGCACGTCGAGCTCTTCGGCCGCGGCACCGCGTGGCTCGACACCGGCACGCACGACTCGCTCGTCGAGGCCGCCACCTTCGTCAACGTGCTGGAGAACCGCACCGGCCTGAAGATCGCCTGCCTCGAGGAGATCGCCTGGAAGGCCGGCTGGATCGACCGCGCCGGCCTCGAGGCCAACATCCGGCGCCTCGGCAAGTCCTCCTACGGCGAATACCTCCGGCGGTTGCTGCAGGGATGACCGGGAACATCCGCGGCTGTCATTCCGCGCGGAGCGCAGCAGCCAGCAGCACGACCGCCGGCGGACATCACCATGGATTTTTCGCTCCGCTCGGCATGACGGCTTGTGGACATTTGGCGCCGGCTCAGCGGCCTGCCATGATTCTTGCGCTTTTTGCGCTTTTTGTGGCCAATCCTGCGTCTCCGTGAATCGCCCCGGCATGAAGGTCTCGTTCATCATCCCGCTCTACAACAACCTCCCGCTGACACAGGCCATGCTGGCCAGCCTGCGGGCCACCCTGCCGGCCGGGCTGGCGCACGAGATCATCCTGGCGGACGACGGCTCGACCGACGGCACGCGCGAATGGCTGGCCGGTCTCGGCCCCCCCTGCCGTTTCCTGCTCAACGAACGCAACCGCGGCTTCGCCGCCACCTGCAACCGCGGCGCCGCTTCCGCCGCGGGCGAATTCCTCTTCTTCCTCAACAACGACCTCGTGCTGCTGCCGGGCTGGCTGGAACCCATGCTCGCGGCCTTCGACCGTTTCCCGCGCGCCGGGCTGGTGGGCAACGTGCAGTTGAACCATGCCACCGGAGCCGTGGACCATGCCGGCATTTATTTCAACCACCAAGGCAAGCCCGCGCACCTCACCACGCGCTGGCGCGGCCTGTTCCCCTACCGCGAAGCCGCCGCCGTCACCGGCGCCTGTTTCGGCGTGCGCGCCACGCTCTGGCGGCGGCTCGGCGGCTTCGACGAGGGCTACGTGAACGGCTGCGAAGACATGGATCTCGGCCTGCGCGCCGCGGAGGCCGGCAGCATCAACTGCGTCGCGCTGCGCAGCGTGGTGCGCCATCACATCAGCGCCTCCGCCGGCCGGAAACTGCGCGACGAGCAGAACACCTTCCGGCTGGTGCGCCGCTGGCACGACCGCATCGCCGCGCTGGCCGCGCGCGACTGGAGCCGCCGGCAGATCGCCGACCACGCCGAGCGCTCCGGAGCCTTCGACTATGCGCTGCTCGGCGCGGTCCTGCGCCACCTGCTGCTGAACCCCGTGCCGGCCCCGGCGCCCGTGCGCCGGGGCGTGGAGGCGTCCATGGCGGTCGAATGGCAGCGCTGGCGCGAACTGCTCGAGCAGGCCCCGCCGCTCCCGCCGCCTCCGCCCGCCCGCACCGCCGAGATCTAGCCGCCGCTGCGCTCCACCGAACGCACCACCGACTGCGGCCGGTTGTTCACCGCAAGGAACATCCGCCCGAGATATTCGCCGATCAGACCGAGCATCACCAGTTGCGTGCCGGAGAACACCAGCAGCGCGCCCATCAGCGTGCCCCAGCCGTAGTCCGGCCCCCGGTTGGTCAGGCGCAGGTAGAAGACCAGCAGCAGGCCCGCCAGGCCGGCCACGGCCATCAACAGGCCCAGCAACGTGGCCAGCCGCAGCGGCATGACCGAAAAGTTCACAAAGGTGCTGATCCACAGCCGCACGAGCCGCCGCAGGTTGTAGCCGCTGCGGCCGGCCGCCCGGGCCGAGTGCCGCACCTCGACCGCCCCGACGGACTGCGTCACCTGCAGGATCAGCCCGTCGATGTAGGGAAACGGCCCCCGGTGCTGCGCCACCTCGCGCGCCACGAAGGCGCTCACGCAGCGGAAACTCGACAGGTAGAAGCCGCGCGGCTTGTCGAGCACCCAGTCGGTCACGCGGTTGGCGAACCAACTGCCGAGATTGCGCCACCCCGAGTGCCGCTTGTCGGCGTAGTGGCCGTAAACCACGTCCAGCCCCTGCTCCAGCGCGTGCCGCCACAGACGCAGGGCCTCGGCGGGCGGGTTCTGCCCGTCGTCGTCGAGGTTCACCACGTGGGCGCCGCGGGCATGGCGGTAGCCGGTGAGCACGGCGTTGTGCTCGCCGAAGTTGCGCGCGTGGCTGACCAACGTGACCGGAATGCGCGCCGTGCGGATGAATTCGCGGCAGACCCCGGCGGTGTTGTCGCGACTGCCGTCGTTCACCAGCACCACCTCGTGGCCGCCCTCGACGGCGAGCGCCTCGATCTCCCGCAACAGCGGACCAATGGTCTCCCCGCTGTAATACAGGGGGACGACGAAACTGAGCGCCGGGGCGGGCGCGGATGAGCTGGGGGCGGGTGTGTGCAGGGTGACCGACGGACTGGCTAGGCAAGCGCAGCAAGCACCATGTCGCTGATGGTGTCAATGTCCCCGAGGGTCAGGCCCGGGTGCAACGGCAGCGACAGCACCTCGGCGCAGGCGCGCTCGGTCACGGGCAGCGCGAGTTCGGGCCGGTGAAACGCCGGCTGGCGGTGCAGGGGCACCGGGTAGAGGATTCCGCACACGACGCCCTGCGCCTCCAGCCGGACCTTCAGCTCATCGCGCCGCGGATGGCGCACGACATACTGGTGCCAGACATGCGAGCGGCCGGCGGCGCACTCCGGCAATGTCAGCGCCGCGCCGCGCAACCGTTCGGCATAGCGCGCGGCCAGGGCCGAACGGCCGGTGTTCTCCCCGGCCAGACGGGGCAGGCGCACCCGCAGGATGGCGGCCTGCAGCTCGTCGAGCCGGCTGTTGCGGCCGGACTGGTCGCTGACGTAGCGGCGGCGCCAGCCGTATTGGCGCCAGAGCCGCACCTTCTCGAGCAGGGCCGGATCGGCGCCGGCCACCGCCCCGCCGTCGCCGAAGGCGCCGAGGTTCTTGGTCGGATAAAAACTGAACGCCGCGAGCTGTCCCCACGCGCCGGCCTTGCGGCCCGCCACCTCGGCGCCGTGCGCCTGGGCGCAATCCTCGATCACCGCCAGATTGTGCGTCCGCGCGATCTCGCAGATGCGCGGCATGTCCGCCGCCTGGCCGTAGAGGTGGACGGGCACGACGGCCTTGATGCGCGGATCGCGCATCGTTTCGAGCAAAGCGGCGAGCGCGGCGGGGTCCATGAGCATCGTGCCGGGCTCGATCTCGACGTAAAGCGGCGTCGCGCCGGCGGCCGCGACGGCGGCCGCCGTCGCGGAGACGGTGTTGGCCACGGTCACGACCTTGTCGCCGGCGCCGATGCCGGCCGCGCGCAGCGCGAGCTCGATCGCATCAGTGCCGTTGGCCACGCCGACGGCGCCGGCCACGCCGAGCCAGGCGGCGAACTCGCGCTCGAACGCCTCGGTTTCCGGTCCGAGGATGTAGTGTCCGCTCTGCATGACGCGCCGGAGGGCGGCGTCGATCTCGGCCTCGGCGGCGCGGTAGCCGGCCCGGGGATCGGCGGGAAGGTAGCGGGGTTTCACGGCGGTCAAAGGTAGTGCGGCAGTTCGGTGCGGTAGTAGGCGACGGTGCGGGCCAGGGCCTCGCGGATGGTGGTGCGGGGCCGCCAGCCGAGGCGGCGCGCGATGAGGGCATCGTCGGCATAGAAGTCGCCGATGTCGATCTTGCGCCGGTCGGCGGGATAGGTCCGCACCGTGTAGCGGCCGGCGCCGGCGACCTTCACGAGCAGCTCCGCCAGGTCGCGCAGGCTGATGCGGCCGCGACCGCCGAGGTTGAAAACCCGGCCGACGGCCTCGGGCCGGGTGGCGGCGAGCAGGAACGCCTCCACGGCATCGTCCACGTAGGTGAAGTCGCGCAATTGCCCGCCCCCCCACACCTCGAAGGCTTCGCCCCGCAGCGCCTGCTTGATCCACACGCCGACGAAGGTCTGGCGCGCGTCCTTCACCCGCATGCGCGGCCCGATGGTGTTGGTCAGGCGGAGCACGCTGCTGCGGATGCCGTGCACCGCGCTGTAGAGCAGGTGGTATTGCTCGCCGGCGAGCTTGTTGATGCCGTTCACGTCCACCGGCTGCAGCGGGTGCTTCTCGTCCACCGGCAGGTAGTGCGGGCGGCCGTAGATCTGGCGGGTGCTGGCGAAGACGACGCGGATGCCGGGGTTGTGCTTGCGGCAGACTTCCAGCAGGGAGAGCTGGGCCCGGCAGTTGATCTCGAGGTCGGTGTCGGGCTCCGTCATCGAGTCCATGTGGCTGGTCTGGCCCGCGAGGTTGAAGAGGTAGTCCTGGCCGCGGAGCAGTTGCGGCAGGGCGTGGTTGTTGCGCACGTCGGAGATGTTGACGGCGACCTGCCGGCGGACGGGGGCGATGTTGCGGAGGTTGCCGCCGTATTCGGGGATGAGGCTGTCGATCAGCGTCACGCGGGCGCCGAGCCCCACGAGCCGCGCGGCGAGGTTCGAGCCGATGAACCCCAGCCCGCCGGTGATGACGACCCGGCGCCCGCGGAAGGCCCGGCGGAAAGCGGCGGAAGAATCGCTCATGCCGGCGGATGCGCGCCGGCGCACGGGTTGGGAAACGGGACTGGCGCCATGAATGCGAACATGGGTTTTCCCGCCGCCCGACACAAGCGCACATCGCGGCCGGCCAGGCGCAGCATTGATGTTGGCGTCGCGCACCTGATGGCTCATCACTGGCACACCCCCGGCCACCGTTCATGTCCACCCCTTCGTCGCGCAAGTTCCCCGTCTGGCTGCAGGTCGTCCTCATGATGGCGCTGGCCTGGGCGGGGCTCACGGCGCTCTTCGGCCGCACCGGCCGGGCGGACTGGAGTTCACCGCAGTGGACCGAAGGCGACCCCCTGGAGGTTTACGCGCGGGTGCGGATCGCCGCGGAACAACCCGGGCATGCGCTTTTCCGCTTCAACCGGATCGAACGGCTGGGCGCGCCGGTCGCGGCCGACTGGTCGGCCTACCCCGTGCCGGACCGGCCGGTCTTCGTGCTGACCGGGCTGCTTGCGCGTCTCACCGGCCTGATCGCCGCCGTGAACCTCATGGCCGCCTTGATCACGGGTTTGAACGCCGCCTCCTTCTACCTGTGTGCGCGCTGGCTGCGCTGGCGCTGGGAGTGGGCCGCCGCCCTGGCGCTCGTCTTCGCCTTCTGCAGCTACAATGTGCGCTGGGGCATCACGCTCAGCCTGAACCAGACTTTTCTGCTGCCGCCGCTCGTGCTGCTGTGCGCGCGCGCCGCGCGCCGCGCACCCTGGTCCGGCGCCGTGTGCGGCTGGCGGCGGCTGGCGGCGGCGCTCGGCGCCTGGCTCGGGTTCGCGAATCCCTATCTGGCCTACTTGGCCGGCGTGGTCGCCGGCGGCGCCGTGGTCCTCGCCCTCGTCCGGCGCGTTCCGCGCCGGCGCCTGTCCCTGCTCGTCGTGCTGCTGGCGAGCCTGCTGGCTTGCTTCGTCGCGGCCAACGCCGGCTACATCGCCCCGCACCTGCAGGGCCGGACCGGCGAGGCGCTGGTGCGCAGCGCGGGCGACCTGCGCGTTTATGCCCTGCGGCCGGCGGACTGGGTGGTGCCACCGGCCGATCACCGGGTGCCGGCCCTGGCCGCGCTCGGCCAGGCTTACCGGTCGGCCTGGCTCGGAACCGGGGAATTTTTCTACAATTACCTCGGCCTCGCCGGCCTCGCCGGGCTGGCCGGGCTGCTCGCCGTCCAAGGCCGGCGGCTGCGGCGCAAAAACTGGACGCGGATCGATCCCCTCCTCGGCCTGGTTTGGATCCACGGTTTCGCCCTCGCGGGCGGCCTCAACACCTGGCTCGGCGCCGCCGGTCTCGGGGTGTTTCGCGTCGGTTCCCGCATCGGCGTCTATGCGGTGGTGTGGGCGCTCCTTTTCCTCGGCGGCCGGCTCGCGCTCCGCAGCCGCCGCTGGCCTCGCCAGGGTTCGGTGGCGCTGGCCCTGCTGCTGGCGGGCTTCGCTCTCTGGGAGCAAACACCCGCCTTGGGCGACGCGACGGTCCGTGCCGGCAACCAGGCCCGCTGGGAGGCGATGAGGCGAGTCACCGCCGATCTCGAAGCGGCCCTGCCGGCCGGGGCCCTGGTCTTCCAGCTCCCGGTCGTGCCCTTCCCGGAGGCCGGCCCGGTCGGGCGCATGCCCGACTATGCACACATGCTGCCGCTGCTGTTTTCCCGCTCGCTGCATTTTTCCTACGGCCATCTGCGTCCTTCCCCGTGGCTGGCCTGGGGGCGCCATGTCGGGCGCCTGCCGCCGGCGGAGATGATCCCCGCGCTCGAGCGCACCGGGTTTTCCGTGCTGTGGCTGGACCGGCGGGCCTACGCCGACGAGGGAGCCTCGCTGGCTTCGCAGCTCCGGGCGGCCGGCGCGCTGGAGTGGCCGCTGCCCCCGGATGCTCCGCAGGTGAGAATTTTCCGGCTCCGGCCCGCCGCCAATCCGCAACTGCCGGATCTGCGCGATCCCCGCCTGCGCGAGCCTTGGGACCCCGACACCCCGCGGCCGCATCTGCTTGCTTGGACCGGGTGGCATCCCCTCGAAACCCTCGGTGCCAACCGCTGGCGCTGGGCCGTCCGGGAGGCGACGCTGGGCTGCTGGCACGACGGCCCGCCGGCCGCCGGCACCTTGCGGTTCCGGGTGCAGGCTCCCGCCGGTTCGACCGTGGTGCTCCGTCAGGCCGGCCGGGAAATCTGGCGCGGACGCCCGGGAGCGGACGAAACCGCGGTTCCCTTGGATCTTGGCACCGGCCTGAACCTGCTGGTTTGGCAGCTGGAAGGCCGCACTTTCCGGCCCGGTGGCAACGATCCCCGCGAACTCGGATTCATGGTTGAAAATCTGTCCCTGTCTGTTCCCTAAGTCCTGTCCCAGGCATGTCGTCCTCCCGCCTCCGTCCCAAGTTCACCGGTCTGTTCCACGATGAGATCTCCACCGACTCGTTCTGGATCCGGGAACGGGGTGTGCTCACGCTGCCTTCGCTCGCCGGGGTGGACCGGCTGGTCGTTGTGGGCGAGGTCCTGCCGCCCGACCCGGCCGACCCGACCTCCCCCGGCCCGATCGGGCTCGAGGCCGCCTTGGACCGGCGCAGCGTGATCCTCCGACCCGTCCTGCCGGTGGGTCCGTTCCGTCTCGACCTCCCCCTCGCCTCGCTCCCGGCCGGCGCCACCCGCCACGAACTCGTGCTGCAACTCACCGGCGTCGCCGGCGCCAATCTGCTGGCCTGGCTCGGCCGCCTCACGGGGCTCGGATTTCTCCAACCCTGGCGCCGGCAGGCCCGCAACCGCCGCCTCCGCCTCCGGCGCATCGAGGCCGGCGACGAGGTGCTGTTCGACTTTGCCAACCGCTCCTCGCCGTGGAACGGGGCGTTCGCCCGGCGCTTCCTCCAGCTCGGGCTGAACATCGCCGGCTTCTTCCGCGCCGACCTCGGGGTCGGCGAATCCGTCCGCTGCATGGCCCGCGCCGCCGACGCCGCCGGCCTGCCCGTCGCACTGATCAACCTCAGGCTCCATTGCATCAACCCGCAGACCGACGACACCTTCGCCCCCCGGCTGCAGGACGACAATCCGCATCCGGTGAACGTGTTCCACCTGGACGCACCGGTCTCGCGCGACATTGACCACCACCACGGGCCGGGCTTCCGCCGCGGCAAATACAACATCGCCTACTGGGCCTGGGAGCTGCCCGAGTTTCCCGACGCCTGGATCCACCACACCGCCTATTTCGACGAGATCTGGGCGCCGTCGCGCTTCGCCGCCGAGGCCATCGCGCAGAAGGTGCCGCTGCCCGTGCTCGCGATGCCGCACGCCATCTCGTTTGCCCGCCCGCAGGGAGACTTCCGCCGCAAATACGGACTGCCCGGGGACAGGTTCCTCTTCCTCTTTCTCTACGACCTCAACTCCTACTCCGAACGCAAGAATCCCGCCGCCGTGATCGAGGCCTTCCGGCGCTCCGGCCTGGCCGGCCGCGGCGCCGCGCTCGTGATCAAGGTGCACAACGTGCCCGGCAACCCCGCCGATTTCGCGCGCCTGCGCGAGGCCGTCGCCTCCCTGCCGGGCACCGTGCTGATCACCCAGACCCTTTCGCGCACCGAAATCTACGAGCTGGAGTCGGCCTGCGACTGCTTCGTGTCGCTGCACCGCGCCGAGGGCTTCGGCCTGGCGCTGGCGGAGTGCATGTATCTGGGCAAGCCGGTCATCGCCACCGACTGGTCGGGCACCACGGATTTCGTCCGCGCAGGACGCGCGTGCCCCGTGCGGTGCTCGCTGGTCACCCTCGACCGCAACCACGGCCCCTACGCCAAGGGTCAGACGTGGGCCGAGCCCGACATCGAGCACGCCGCCTGGTGGATGCAGCAGCTCCACGGGGATCCCGCGCTGGCCCGGCGCATCGGCGACGCCGCCCGGGATGCGGTCGAGGCGGAACTCGCCCCGGCCGTGGTCGGCGCCCGCTACCGCCGCCGCCTCGAGGCCATCGCCGGCTGGTGACCGTCATGAACCAGATCGACGGCCTGCTCATCCTGACCTTCCTCCCGCTGGCGCTCCTGTTGTGCGGCTATTGGCTGGCCGCGCTCCTGTCGGACAACACGGCGGCCGATCGACTCGCCTTCGCGGTGCTCTTCGGCCTCGCCTTGCTGCTGGCGGCGGTGGCCGCGGTGAACTTCCAGCGTCCACTGGCCGGGGTCTGGGCCTACGCCTGTCTGGTGGTCGGCCTGCCCTCGCTGCTGCCGCGCAATCTGACCGCCCTGTGGCAGGACATCCGGGAGGTGCTGCGGGGCCGTCCCGGCGGTGTCGCCCTGGTGCTGGCCGGTTATCTCATTCTGCTCCTGTGGCCCGTGATGAAGGATCCCGGCTCGCTGTTCTACGACGGCACCAGCAACCATGACAGCTTCTTCTGGGTCGCCGGAGCGGAACATCTCAAACGGCACACCTATTTCGAGCTGCCAGGGCACACCCCCACGCAACCGCTGCTGGGCACGGCATCTGCCATCGTCGGCTGGAACCCCGCCTGGGGCCGCATGGGAGCCGAGGGTCTGCTGGCGCTGGCTTCCTCGGTCATCGGCGTGTCGCCGATCAAGCTCTACCTCTATGCCACCGCCTGTCTCTACTTCGCCTGGCTGGCGGGAGCCTGGCTGGCGCTGAAAACCTTCGTCACCGCAAACCCCGGCCGGCCGGCCGCGCTCGCGCTCGCGGGGTTGCAGCCCGTCTTTGCGTTTTTCTACGGCAACTCGAACCTCCCCAACCTGCTCGGAGCCCTGACCGGCGCCACCTTCGTCATCGCCTTCGAGCGGGCGTTGCGCAGCCGGCGTGCCGGCCGGCCGGAGAGCGACGGTTATCTGGTGCTCGCCGCGCTCGCGTTCCACGGCCTGCTCTGCGCCTATCCGGAGATGACGCCGTTCGTGCTCCTGCCCGCCGGCCTGCTCTGTCTGCGCCACTGGTGGCAGGCCGGGTTTCGGGCCGGCTGGTGGCCGTGCGTGCTCGCCGGCGGCTCGATCCTGCTGGGTGTGGCGCTCAACGTCGCCACGACCATCCGCGCGTTTCACGGCTTCCTCGAATCCTTCGGCATGGCCCGGGCGGACGAAAACTGGGCGAATCTCTTCAGTCCGCTCGGACTCGCCGAGCATGTCCCCGGGCTGGTGTCGCTCAGTGTGCCGGCCGCCCGGCAGCTCGGCCCGTGGCTCGGCTGGCCGCTGACCTTCGTGCTGCTGGCCGCCGCCCTCCTGGTCGTTCTGCGCGCCCGTGACCGGTTGGGTTTGCTGGCGGTTTTTTCGGGCAGCGCCGCCCTCTTGCTCTACACCCTCGTCACCGGCTTCGCCTACGGCTGGCAGAAGACCGTGCAGTTTTCCGGCGTCCTGGTCGGCATGGTCTTCCCCGCGGCGGTGGTCCATGCGCTGGTGGCCGCCCTCGGCGAATCCGGCCGGCTCAACCGCTGGCTCGCGCGGCTCTCCCTCGCCGCCGTGCCGGTCTTCCTGGCCTTCGCCACGGCGATGAATTTCCGGGAGACCTACAAATGGAGCGACCGCAAGGTCATCTCGGCCGACTGGTTCGCCCTGCGCGACGCGTCCCGCACCACCCTGCGGCAGGCGCCCGTGCTCGTCGAGGCCGCCTCCTTCCCCATGGCTTTTTTCCACGGCATGTGGTCGGCGTATTTCCTGACCGACAGCCGGCTCTACTTCGGCGCCCGCGGTGAACAGAACGGCGGCTACCTGCGCGGTGGCGTCGCCCAGGAGGGCCGGTTCGACATCCCCGCCCCGGCCGCCTATCTGGTCGGGCGGGCCTGGGCCGACACGTTCGACGCCAACTCGCCCCGGCTCCTCTCCGGACGCGAATATGCCCTCCTTGGCCGGGCCAATCGCGTGCTCGACCTCAGCGGCGTGTTCCCGCTCAATGGAGTGCCCGAGGTCGCCTCCGCCCGCCTCGCCCTTGAACTGGCCCCCGCGGTCGCCTCCCGGCTGCAATTCACGCTCACACCCCGTCCGGGCCAGACCGCCCGTGACGCCTCTTGGGAAATCCGCCGCCAGGCCGCGGGCGTCGAGGCTTACACCGCCACCGTGAGCGGACCGCCGCCCTGGCATTTTGCCGTGCCGCTGCTCGCCCGGCAAAGGCAGACCCTGCGCATCGAGTGCACCCCGGGCAGTGAATCCGGTGATGAAAAATATCCCTTCGCGCTCTCCGACCTGCGTGTCGTCTCCGTCCCCGTGCCGTTGGCGCCGGATGCAGGGATCATCGATTTCGTCCGTGACCGGACGTGGGAGGATTACCTCCCCGAGGGTCTGCGCGCCCTGCCGGGCGGCGATGGCGTTGTCGCCGCGCCGCAGGAGGCGGTCCTGCAGTTTGTCGCCGCCCGGGCCGAGGCCGACGTGGCGCTGGAACTCGTCGCCCGGCCGCAGTATGCCGCCGGCACCCCGCCCACGCCACTGCCCACGGAGCTGTGGCTCAACGACAGCCTGGTCTTCACCGGCTTTTTCACCGAGCCCGGCGTGCTGCGCAGCCGAATCTTCCACGAGCACTGGAACCAGCGCCCCCACGCCGTCATCCGGTTGCGTTTCCCCGGCAACCCGGACGGCGGCCCGCGGCTGGTCCTGAAAACCCTCACCACCCGCGCCGATACCACGCCGCGGCCCTGACTCCCGTGCTCCTCTACGACGCCACCCACACCAGCCACACGCCGGCGCAGACCGGCATCCAGCGCGTGTGCCGCACCTTCTTCGCCGAACTCGCGGCGACCCGCGCAGTCACGCCCGTCTGCCACGATCCGCATCTCATCGGCTGGCGCCCATTGCGCGCCGATGAACTCGCCGTGCTGCGCGACCGCTCCGGCGGCGCCGGCAAATCGCGCGGCGCCAGGTGGACGCTCGCCCAGAAACTCGCCGGCGCCGGCGCCCGCTGGCTCGGCCGCCGCCCCGCCCTCCCCGCCGCCACCGGCCTCATCTGTCCGGAACTGTTTTCCGCCAAGGTCGGCGCGCACCTGCCCGAGCTGCTCGCCACCGTCCGCGGGCCGCGCGTCGCCATCTTCTACGACGCCATCGCGCTGAAATACCCCGAACTCACGCCTTCCGGCACCGTGGCGCGCTTCCCCGCCTACCTGCGCGAGCTGCTCGTGTTCGACGGCATCGCCGCCATCTCCGAGGACTCCGCCGCCGCGCTGCGCGATTTCTGGAAATGGCTGGGCGTCCCCGCCGTGCCGCCGGTGCACGCCATCCCGCTGGCCATCGACCGCGCGCACACCGCCACGACGCCGGCCCCGGCACCCGCCGGCCCGCCGCGGATCCTCTGTGTCTGCACCATCGAGGGCCGCAAGAACCACCTCGCGCTGCTCGCGGCCTGCGAGGCGCTCTGGCGCGAGGGATTGAAATTCGAGCTGCAACTCGTCGGCCTGGCCCGCCCCGACACCGCCGCCGCCGCGCTCGCCCGCATCGGCGCCCTCAAACAGGCGGGACGGCCGCTGCTGTTCGACGGCCCCGTGCCCGAGGCCGGACTGCACGACGCCTACCGCCGCTGCGCGTTCACCGTCTATCCGTCCATCATCGAAGGCTTCGGGATGCCCGTGCTGGAAAGCCTGCAGCACGGCAAGCCGTGCGTGTGCTCCGGCCGCGGGGCGCTGGGCGAGTCCGCCCACGGAGGCGGTTGCGTGCCGTTGGCCGCAGTGGATGCCACGACCCTGGCCGGCGCCATCCGCCGGCTGTTGCAGCAGCCGGCCGAACTTGCCGCCCTCGCCGCCGCCGCCCGGGCCCGCCGGCTCAAGACCTGGCCCGAATACACCGCCGAATTTGCCGCCTGGATGGACTCCCTCCCTCGGCGGGGTTGAGCCACATTTCCGCCCCGGGTTCCGGGCGCCGGCGCGCAAAGAAGGCTGTTGCTAAGGCTGTCCATCTGACCTCTAGTCGGGCCGCAAATTCCATGGCCCTGTCCCTCTTTTCCAAGACCAAGAAAGCCATCGTCGAGCGCGCACAGGACGACTACGCGACGAAGATGCGGCTGAAATACAAGCCCTACTACCACGCCATGGAGGCGCAGACGGGCACGCACATCCGCCTGAACGGCCGCGACATGATCATGCTTTCGAGCAACGATTATCTCGGGCTGTCGTTCCACCCCAAGGTCATCGAGGCCTGCGGGGCCGCCGCCAAAACCTGGGGCACCAGCACCACCGGCGCCCGCATTTCCAACGGCTCCCGCGCCTACCACCTCGCCTTGGAGGAAAAGCTCGCCGCCTTCCTCGGCCGCGAGGCCTGCCACGTCAGCGTCGCCGGCTACATCTCCTGCTGCTCCGCCGTCGCCGCCTTCGCCCAGAAGGGCGACCTCATCCTCGCCGACAAGAACATCCATTCCTGCCTGGTGGACGCCACGCGCCTGTCCCTGGCCACGGTCGAGCGCTTCAGCCACAACAATCCCGAGGATCTGCGCCAGATCCTCAAGGGCGTGCCCCACCACACCCCCAAGATGCTCGTCGTCGAGGGCGTGTATTCCATGGAGGGCCACATCTGCCGCCTGCCCGAGCTCGCGCAGATCGGCGAGGAGCACGGCTGCTTCACCGTGCTCGACGACGCCCACGGCTTCGGCGTGCTCGGCCGCCAGGGCCGCGGCACCGTGGACCACTTCAAGCTCAACGACCAGGTGGACCTGATCTGCGGTTCGCTCTCGAAATCGCTCGCCAGCACCGGCGGCTTCGTCGCCGGCTCCCGCGCGCTCATCGAGTATCTCCGCACCAACTCGAAGCAGACCCTCTTCAGCGCCGCCATCAGCCCCGCCATGGCCGCCACCGCCTCGGCTTCGCTCGACCTCATGCAAAGCGAGCCCCAGCACCTCGAGCGCCTCTGGAAGAACACCCGGCGCTACCGCGAGATGCTCAAGGGCCTCGGCCTCGACATCTGGGGCAGCGAGACGCCCGCCGTGCCCATCGTGCTCGGCTCCAAGGAGCTCGTCTATCGCTTCTGGAACGCGCTCCTCGAAAAGGGCGTGTTCACCGTCATGTCCATCGCCCCCGCCGTGCCGCCGGGCAAGGACCTGATCCGCACCGCCGTCTCCGCCCTCCACAGCGACGAGGACCTCGAGAAGATCGCCGCCGCCATGGCCTACGCGGTGAAGCAGATGTAACCGGATGGATCGGGCGGAACGCGTTGACCTCAACGCGTCCAAGCGGCTTGGAGTCGAGGCCGCCGCCTATCGCAGCCCGTCCACCAGCGTCCGCGCCGTCTGGCTCCAGCGCGGCAGCGGCCGGCTCATCGCCTCGCGCTGCAGGCGCCGGTTCTCGGCCGCGTCGGACAGCACCGTGCGCAGCTTCGCCGCCCAGTCGGCCGCATCGTTGACCCGCGCCAGCAGGCAGCCGCCCGCCTCCGTGTTTTCGCGCAGCACCGGCAGGTCGCTGGCCACGCACGGCACGCCGCGCCAGAGCGATTCCAGGATCGGCAGGCCGTTGCCCTCGGCGATGGTCGGGAACACCACGGCCCGTGCCGACGCGTAAAGCCGCGCCAGCTCGCGGTCGCCCGCCGCCGCGTGAAACCGGAACCGCGCCTCGCGCTTCTGCAGCGCCTTCATCCGCGCCGCGATGGGCGGACCGAAGTGGGGATTCACCCGGCCGACGATGTGCAGCTCGAAATCCAGCCCGTCGCGCCAGAGCGCCTCGGCCACGTCCAGCAGGAAGGCCTGGTTCTTGCGCGGTTCGACGATGCCCACGCAGAGCAACGCCGGCCGCTCCTTCGGGATCAGGGGATCGCGGACCACCCGGTTGCCGCCGTCGAAATCCGCGCCCAGAGCGATGACCTCCGGCACCGACTTCGGCTGCACGCCCTGCCAGCGCCAGAATTCCGCGAAATCGCGCCGCGTCGCCTCCGAGATCGCCCAGGTGCGGTCGAAGCCGGCCAGCAGCTTCATGTATTCCGGGTGCCGCCGCACGCTCTGCGGCCAGCTGATGTGCGGCCAGCGCACCGGGATCGCATCGTGAAACATCGCCGCCAGCCGGCATGGTGGATGCGCGACGAAATTCCGGAAACCCGGCCGGTCCGCCTCGCAAAACTGCTCGACCGTCAGCAGCCAGTCGTCGGGTTGGAAACCCGCCGGCAGGCGTTCCTTGCCGGCGACAAACGTCCGCCGCCGGTCGTCCCACGCCACCTCGGTGACGACCGAGCCCAGCTCCTCGCGGATGCGCGAACTCAGGCGCATCAGCCCCGAGCGGTGCTGCGCCGCGCCCATCTTGGTGGTATCGTAGTAGATCATGGCTTCATGGCTTCCTCGAAACACTCGACCAGGCGGGCGGTGTTCTTGTGCGCATCGTAGTTTTCCTCCACCCAGCGGCGGGCCGCGGTGCGGAAACGCTCGGCCTGCGCATCGTCCGCCGCGAGCCTTTGCAGGGCCACCTGCCAGGCCAGCGGCAGGTCCACATCGCACACGAGGCCGGTGCGCTCCTGCTGCACGGCCTCGGTCGTGGCCGACACGGGCGAGGTCACGACGAGCACGCCTGCGGCCATCGCCTCGGGAATGACGTTCGGCAGGCCGTCGCGATCACCGCTCGGTGCCACCACGCCGGTGTGCAGCAGCACGTCGGCCCAGGCGAGCTGCTCCCAGACCTGCGGCGGCTCCAGGCGTCCGAGGAACCTCACCTGCCCGGAAACCCCCAGTTCCGCCGCGAGGGCGAACAGCGCGGCCTCCAGCGGTCCATCGCCCACGATCCGCGCCTCGAAGGCGAAACCCGCCTGCTTCAATGCGGCGTAGATGCGCAATTGGTGGTCCAGTCCCTTTTTGGGCACGAGGCGCGCCACGCAGATGAGCCGCAGCGGCGTGCGGTTGGCGCGGAGCGCCTTGAACGGCGGCCACACGTCCAGGCCGCGGCGGATGACGCGGATCTTGTCCGCCGGCACGCCGCGCTCCACCAGTTCGCGCCGCCCGGCCTCCGTCGAGGTGTGGATGAAGCGCGCGTGCTGCAGCTTTTCCCGCAGCCACCAGTCGCCGCCGTGCTCGTAGATGTCGTAGGCGTGCGCGCCGCAACTGTAGCGCCAGCCGAACATGCGCCACAGCACCCAGCCGGCCGTGGCCGGCGCGCCGGCCCAGACGCCGTGGACGAGCGCCGGCGGATCCCGCTGCAGCTCGCGGTGGAAGCAGCCGGCGAAGCCCGCCCCGAGCATGTTCTCCCAAAAATTCAGCCACGACGGCGCGGCCCGGGTGAGCACGCCCTCGAACAGGTCGCGCATCAGGCGCGGACGCCGCACGCACTGCCACGGAATCTCGAACAGGAACAGCGGCACAAGCCGCCACTTGTTGAAACTCCGCACCGGCAGCCCCCGGAACTCCCCGCCGCCACCCCACAGGGAGTAGAGCCGCAGGTTCACCCCCTTCGCCTGCAACGCCGCCACGTCGCGCTGGAGAAACGTCTCCGAGGTCTTCGGAAACGTGGTGAAGAGAAGGACGATGGTTGGTTTCTTGGAGGCCAAGGGAAAAGGAATCCTGGGGAAAGTCGGCGCGGGCGGATAGTTCAAACTTGCGCGGCGGGCGCCCCCGCCACCACCAGGAAGGCGCCGAGGGCGGGGTCGGGTGAGGCGTCCTTGCGCCAGCCGAGCACGAGCCGGCTTTCGGGAGCCGGGCCGGCGAGCGGACGAAACGCGACCTCGCCGGGCAGTTGCTTCGCCTCCGACGGGGCCATGAACGTCGCCCCGAGGCCGGCGCGCACCAGGCCGATGGCGTTGGCGCGCGGCCAGACCTCGTCGGCGATGCGCGGCGTCACCCCCGCCTGCTGGAACGCCGCCAGCACGCGGTCGTAGAAGCCGGGATTGTGCGCCCGCGGAAACATCACGAACGGCGTGCCGGCGAGATCGCGCAGGCGGAGCTTCCTTGCCCTCGCCAACGGGTGCTCCGCCGGCAGGAGCACGCCGTTCTTCTCCTGCAGCAGGAGCTTGGTCGCCAAGCCGGCCGGGGGCGCGGCGTCGGGGTGGAAGAACCCGCACGCGATCTCGCCGCTCTTGAGCGCCTCGAGCTGGGCCGACGTGGGCGACTCGTTCAGCTCGACCCGCACGCCCGGGTAGCGGCGGTTGAATTCGCGCAAAATCCCCGGCAGCACCGTCGCCATCGCCAGGCCGGTGAAGGCCACCCGCACGTGCCCCGCCTGCCCGCCCGCCAGCGCCTGGATGTCGCCCGGGACCGCCGCCAGCGCCCGCAGCAGCGGCTCGATGCGCTCGAGGAAAGCCTTGCCGGCCGCGGTCAGCTCGACCCTCCGCCGGGTGCGGTTGAGCAGATCCACGCCCAGCGCTTTCTCCAACTGCGCTACGCTCCGGGAAAGCGCGGGCTGGGCCACCGCCAGCGCCTCGGCCGCCTTCCGGTAATGAAGCTGCCGCGCCACCTCGCGGAAATAGACGAGGTGGCGGAGCTCGAACGGGTATTGATACTCACGCGGCATCACAGAGAACCAAATAGGTATTTCTGGTTATGGCAAGATTCTGGTAATCTCTGCCCGATTCACTCTCCGCGGATCCCGCGGGAATCCCCTTTCCTTCCCTCCTCCCTCGCTCCCTGCCCATGCCCTCCCCGCAATCCCTTTTCCACAAAGTCTGGGACGCCCACGCCGTCCGCCGGCTGGCCAACGGCCAGACCCAGCTCCTCATCGGCACGCACCTGATCCACGAGGTCACCTCGCCGCAGGCCTTCGGCATGCTGCGCGACCTCGGCCTCAAGGTCCTCATGCCCCACCGCACCTTCGCAACGGTGGACCACATCGTCCCGACCGACCAGCTCGTCGAACCCTACAACGACGACCTGGCGCAGGCCATGATGGACGAGCTCCGCCGGAACACGCAGGAGTTCGGCATCACCTTCTTCGACCGCGCCACCGGCAAGCAGGGCATCGTGCACATCGTCGGCCCCGAGCAGGGCATCACCCAGCCCGGCACCACGATCGCCTGCGGCGACTCCCACACCTCCACCCACGGCGCGTTCGGCGCCATCGCGTTCGGCATCGGCACCAGCCAGGTGCGCGACGTGCTCGCCACGCAGACCATGGCGCTCGGTCCGCTCAAGGTCCGCCGCATCGAGGTCAACGGCCGGCTCCGCCCCGGCGTGTATGCCAAGGACGTCATCCTGCACATCATCCGCCTCCTCGGCGTCAACGGCGGCACCGGCTACGCCTACGAATACGCCGGCAGCGTGTTCGACGGCTTCACGATGGAAGAGCGCATGACCGTCTGCAACATGTCCATCGAGGGCGGCGCCCGCGTCGGCTACGTCAACCCCGACGAGACCACCTTCGCCTACCTCAAGGGCCGCCCCTACTCGCCCAAGGGCGCCGCGTGGGACGCCGCCGTTGCGCGCTGGCAGACCTTCGCCTCCGACCCCGGCTGCCCCTACGACGACGTCGTGAAGATCGACGCCAAGGACATCGCGCCGACCGTCACCTGGGGCATCAATCCCGGTCAGGGCATCGCCATCAACGAGACCATCCCCGATCCCGCCAAGGCCACCAAGGCCGACGAGAAGGCCGGCATCGAGGAGGCCCTCGCCTACATGAAGCTGCCCGCCGGGAAACCGATCAAGGGCACCAAGATCGACGTCGCCTTCCTCGGCTCCTGCACCAACGGCCGCCTCTCCGACTTCCGCGAGGTCGCCAAATACCTCAAGGGCCGCAAGGTCGCCCCGGGCGTCAAGGCCATCGCCGTCCCCGGCTCGCAGATCGTCGCGCTCCAGTGCGAGAAGGAAGGCATCGACAAGGTGCTCACCGAGGCCGGCTTCGAGTGGCGCGGCGCGGGCTGCTCCATGTGCCTCGCAATGAACCCCGACAAGCTCGTCGGCGACCAGCTCTGCGCCAGCTCCTCCAACCGCAACTTCAAGGGCCGCCAGGGCTCGCCCACCGGCCGCACCGTGCTCATGAGCCCGGTCATGGTCGCCGCCGCCGCCGTCACCGGCGCCGTCGCCGACGCCCGCGAAGTCTTCGCCGTCAACTGAATCGTTCTCGTTCCCTTAATCCTAATCGTTCTCCCTTCAAAATTCTCTGCCCGGAGAACGATTACGAGAAAGCGAACGCCCCCGCTCAACGCTCCGCCCCAACTCTCAACGTTCCTCCTGCCATGGCCCTCGCCAAAATCACCTCCGTCACCGGCCGCGCCGTGCCCGTGCTCGGCAACGACATCGACACCGACCGCATCATCCCCGCGCGCTTCATGAAGTGCGTGACCTTCGACGGCCTCGGCGAATTTCTCTTCTACGACGTCCGCAAGGACCCGGCCACCGGCCGGACCACGAACCACCCGCTCAACGATCCGCGCTATCAGGGCGCGACAATCCTGCTCTCCGGCGCCAATTTCGGCTGCGGCTCCTCCCGCGAGCACGCCCCGCAAGCCATCCAGAAATACGGCTTCAAGGCCGTCATCGCCGAGAGCTACGCCGAGATCTTCTTCGGCAACAGCACGACGCTCGGCATGCCCTGCGTCAGCGCCGCCCGCGCGGACATCGCCCGGATCGCCGCCGCCGTGGAGAAGGATCCGCAAACCGCAGTCACCATCGACCTCGTGAAGCTCGAGGCCCGCTTCGCGGGGCAGACCGCGAAGATCACCCTGCGCGAGTCCGCCCGCGACGCCCTCGTCAACGGCCGCTGGGACGCCATCGGCGAGCTCCTTGACGGCGTGCCCGCCGTGAAGGAAACGGCGAAGAAACTGCCTTATCTCGCGACCGCCTGATCGCCATTCTGCAGGGCGGGATCGCCGGATCCCGCCACTTCTCCCCAAGGCGCGGCCGCCAGCCGCGCCTTTCGTGTATTCCGACGTTGCCACCCCATGTGCCCGCAGCTTTCTTGCAAACAATCGTCCAGATCGCAGCCATGCCCCATTTCCGCCTATCCCTGTTCCGTGTGCTCGGTTGCCTCGCCTTTGCCCTTGTCGCCGCGGCTCTGGGCGCCGCCCCCGTGGCACCGGCCCTCTCCTCCCCCGACGGCCGCCTCGCCGTCTTGATCAGGGTCGGCGACCGTCTCGCTTACGACGTGCTTCATGAGGAGCGCCCGGTGCTCGTCGGTTCCACCCTGTCGCTCAAGGTGGACGACGCCACCCTCGGCCTCGCCCCCAGGCTCCGGGCCGCCACGCCGCGCAGCCACGACGCCATGCTCCGGCCGGAGATCCGCCAGAAAGCCGCGGAAATCCGCGAGCGCTACAACGAGCTCCGCCTCGACTTCGAGGGCGGCTACGCGGTCACCTTCCGCGCCTACAACGAGGGCGTCGCCTACCGCTGGGAAACCGCCCTGCCCGCCGCCCGGGTGCAGGTCTTCGCCGAAGAGGCGCGCTTCACTTTCGCCGGCAACCACTTTGCCTGGTTCCCCGAGGAGCAGGGCTTCTTCTCGCACAACGAGCGTATCTTCGCCCCGCGCGCCCTCGGCGACCTCGGCCCGCAGGACCTCGCCAGCCTGCCCGTCGTCGTGGACACCGGCGGCCTCAAGGTCGCGCTGGCCGAGTCCGACCTCGAGGACTACCCCGGCCTGTGGTTCACCGGCACCGGCGGCAACGGCCTCGCCGCCACCTTCCCGCCCGTCGCCCTCAAGGAGGAGCTGACCGGCGACCGCGACCTCCGCGTCGCGCAGGCCGCCGGTTACATCGCCGTCACAAAGGGCACGCGCACCTACCCGTGGCGCATCCTCGGTTTCGCCCGCCACGACCGCGACCTGCCCGCCAGCCCGCTCACCTGGCTGCTCGCCGCGCCCTCGCGCGTCGCCGACACCTCGTGGATCAGGCCCGGCAAGGTCGCCTGGGACTGGTGGAACGCCAACAACCTCCACGGCGTGGATTTCAAGGCCGGCGTAAACACGCGGACCTACAAACATTACATCGATTTCGCCGCCGCCCACGGCCTCGACTACATCATCCTCGACGAGGGTTGGTATAAGCTCGGCAACCTGCTCGAACTCGCGCCCGACATGGATGTGCCGGAGATCATCCGCTACGGCCGGGAAAAGGGCGTCGGCGTCATCCTCTGGTGCATCTGGAAGACCCTCGACGACCAGCTCGTCCCCGCCCTGGACCTTTTCCAGAAGTGGGGCGCGCGCGGCATCAAGGTGGATTTCATGTAGCGCAGCGACCAGGCCGTCGTCAATTTCTACCACAGGATCAACCGCGAGGCCGCCGCCCGCCACCTGCTCACCGACTTCCACGGCGCCATCCACCAGGCGGTCCTGAACCGCACCTGGCCCAACATGCTCACCAACGAGGGCGTCCGCGGCCTCGAATGGAACAAATGGAGCGCCCACATCTCGCCCGAGCACGACGCCACCCTGCCGTTCACCCGCATGTTCCTCGGCCCCCTGGACTACACCCCCGGCGCCATGCGCAACGCCAACCGCGAGGGCTTTGCCGCCAATTTCAACCGCCCGTCCAGCCAGGGCACGCGCTGCCACCAGCTCGCCCTCTACATCGTCTTCGAGAGCCCGTTGCAGATGCTCGCCGACACCCCGACCAACTACGAACGCGAGCCCGGCGCGCTGGAGTTCCTCCGCGCCGTCCCGACCGTGTGGGACGAGACCCGCGTGCTCGACGCCCGGCTCGCCGACTATGTCCTCACGGCCCGGCGCCGCGGCCGCGAATGGTTCATCGGCGCCATCACCGACTGGACCGCCCGCGAACTCGAGGTGGACCTGTCCTTCCTGCCCGCCGGCGAATTCACGCTCACCGAGTGGCGCGACGGCCCCAACGCGGACCGCCACGCCGAGGATTTCCAGCAGGCCACGCGCACCGTGACCAACGCCACGAAACTGCGCCCCGCCCTCGCCGAAGGCGGCGGCTGGGCCGCCCGGCTCCAGCCGAAGTAAACCGTCATCTGGAGCCGGGGCGCCCTTGCCCCGGTCTGCCCTGTTCCGCCTTCACCCCCGCCACGAACACCGAGCTGCCCGCCGGCAGGGACCAGCCGCGCCCGCTCCACGCGTGCTCCCCCGCCGCCATGGCCGCGAACACCGCCTCGACAGGCGCGGGATAAATTTGCACGTCGCTCGTCGGCTGCACCGGCGGAAACAGTTTCCGCCGCGCCACCACCAGCGGCAGCACCAGCATGTTCGCATAACTCGCGAATTTCACCTCCAGGCCGGCGGCCCGGAACTTCTCCGCGAGCTCCGGCCTCGTGAAGCGGTGCTTCGACTCCACCGCCTCGTCGTGATACGACCACAGCCACCGGTAGGCCGGCTCGTTCACCACCACGGCCCCGCCCGGCCGCAGCACGCGCGCGAATTCCCGCAGCGCCGCCGCAGTGTCCTCGACATGATACAGCACGTCGCCCGTCGAGACCGCGTCGAACGCCGCGTCCGCAAACGGCAGGGCCGTGATCGCGCCTTCGACGATTTCCGCACCCGTCCGCTCCCGCGCGAGTGCGACCGCCTGCGGCTCGAGGTCCACGCCCGTCACCGTCCAGGCCGGTTGCGAGGCCCGCAACGCACGGATGAATCCGCCCGTGCCGCACCCCGCATCCAGCACCCGGGCCGGCCCACCCGGCAGCAATCGCGCCAGCCAGTGGATGCGCCGCCGATGCAGCGCACGGAAATACCACATCCGGTCTTCGGTCTCGGCGAGCTTGCGGTATTCGTCGGGGCGCATGACGCTGACCGCAGTGTCGGCATCACGCCGCGGGTGGCGATGAAATTTTCCCCGGCTTGCCCCGGCGGGCAAAAAGGCGCACCCCTCGGGCGCATGCTCGCACCCGCCCGCCTCCGCTCCGCCCTGCTGCTGTCGTTCCTGCTCGCGACCGCGGGCGCCGGGCCCGCCTGGCGGCCGTTCTCGCCGGACAGCCCCTGGAACACCCGCATCCCGGCCGGCGCGAAGTCCGACCCGGATTCGCCCGCCTTGATCGCCGACCTCGCGTCCCGCGGCGCGTGGCTCGTCAATATCAAGGACTGGTCCATCCCGGTGTATTTCGTGGACGCGGACCGGACGCCCCGGCACGACGTCGGCGATCTGCGTCCCGGCATTTACGGGAAAGGCTTTGAATTCCCCCGCGCGATCCCGATCCCCGACGACGCCCTCGCCTCGCCGCCCGTCGGCGAGCACAGTGACAACCACCTGTGCGTCATCGACCGCGCCCGGGGGCTCGAGTGGGGGCTGTGGGCGGCGCGCAAGGATGCGACCGGCCGCTGGTTCACCGGTCTCGGCGCCGTCACCGACCTGCACGGCACGGGCGTGGCCCCGCCGTGGTTCGACAGCCCGCGCGAGCTGGACTCGCACCGGGCCCGCGCCGGCGGGTTCCCGCTCATCGCCGGCCTGATCATGGTGGACGAGATCAAGGCGGGGCGGATCGCACACGCGCTGGGCTTCGCCTACGACCATTGCCGCACCGGGCTGTTCGTGCCGCCGGCCAGCACGGCGCAGGTCCGGCAGCTCGACGCCGTCGATGCGCGCGGCATTCCCATGGGCGGACGCATCCAGCTCGACCCGGCGTGGGACGTGGATGGCTCGGCCCTCTCGCCCGCCGGGAAGATCATCGCCCGTGCCCTCCAGGAATACGGGGCGTATTGCGGCGACTACGCCGGCGCCAACGTGCTTTACGCCGAGAACTCGCCCGCCGCCGTGCAGGCCTGGGATGGTGTGCTCGCGTCCGGCGATCTCGCCCGGGTCTTCACCCCGGACTTCATCCGGCGGCATTTTCGCGTGATCGACCTCGGCAGCCTCTTGCCCGGCCAGAACCTGACCGTGCCCCCTCCCTACCTGCTGTCGCTCACCCTCGGGGACCGCACCGCCCGCATCGATCCCTTCGCCCGCACTGTCGTCCTTCCCGCCGGCGAGCCGGCCGGCCCGGTCGCCTGGCGGACTCATCCGCACGGATGTTCGCTCCGCCTCGACGCCGCCGACTGGCACTCGGCTGAAAAACTGGTCCTCACCGCCCCGGACGGCCTGACCAGCGAGTGGCGGCTCCGGCGCTAGCGGCTCAGACCTTCGCCGTGGCCGGTTTGTCCCAGCCCAGGCGGCGGTCGAGCGAATACCTGCCCGGTCCGGCCAGCACCAGCAGCAGAACACGAAGAGCCAGGAAAACGGCAGCTCGCCGGAGCCCGGGCCCGCGAGCCGCGTGTGATGGTGAAAGGTCCACGCCACCCCCATCGTGATCACCAGGCCCAGCGCGTGCAGCCGCGTGAGCAGCCCGGCCATGATGGCCATCGAGCCGAAGGTCTCGCACCATGCGACCAGCACGTAGCTCAGCTCCGGGCTGATGCCGATGTAGTCGGGGAAGGTGTGGAATTCCTTTTTGGCGCCAGCCAGCGAGAACAGGTTGGGCAGGCGGATCTTCTCGTCGGCCCAACCGGCCAGCTTGCCCCAGCCGTGGTAGCGGATCATGAGCCAGGAAACCGACACGCGCAGGGCCAGCAGGCCAAGATCGGGATGGAGAGGCAGCCAGGACAGGCCGAGAAATTTCTTCATGGAGCGGAAGGGGCGCCCCTCTCTACGCCCTGTCCCCGCGCCGTCAACCCGGTGGCGCCCGGATTCCGGGCGGGCTTGTCTTGCTGCGGAATGGGACCCAGCCGGAGGCCAGGCACCCCTCACATGCGGTCGCGCCAGCGGCCGTGACCGCGGTCCGCTCCGCGCCGGTCGCGGGGGCCGCCGCACTCGTCCGTCCCACGCCGGCGCCGGTCTGTGTTTCCGAATTCAAACCGGGGCGGCTGGGCCGGATCGCCCCTGAGGGGATTGATCGCCGGGGTGGTCGGCGTCGTATAGACCGGCAGCGGCGCGTCGTAGAAGGTGTAATTCACCGGCCAGAGCGCGAATTCATGGTGCGGGTCGTGGTGCCCGTAGCCGCGATAGGGCCGCACCCGGTGGTAAACCACCGGCGCGCGCTCGGCGGCGGCGAGGCGGGCTTCCAGCTCGGCGATCCGGCGCGCCTCCTCGTCCTTCCGGCGTTTCTCCTCCAACTGCTCGTTGAGGCGGGCGCGCGCGATGGTGAGCGGCTCCACACAGGACACTCCCGGATAGCGGCGGGCGAAATCCTCCCAGAAGGCGACTTGGTAGGCGGCGGGCGCGGCCTGGAACGAGGCGTCGGCCAGCTTGCGGTCGCGCAGGGCGGCGCCCTCCCCGATCAACCGCGCGCGGCGCGCCTCGGATTCGCCGCGCAGGCGCTCCTCGCGAGCCAGCAGGCTGGCGTGCTCCTCCGGCGAACGCAGGTCCACGCGGGCGACCCGGCCGCCGACCAGCTCGACCGCACCGCGCGCGTAGTAAACCAGATGGCGCCCGCCGGCACGCACCTGCCCGCTGGGCGCGCCCAGCACGGCCCGCACCTCGTCGAATGTCGCACCCGGCGCCACCTCGGCGCCCGCCGCGAACGGCGTGGCGCAAAGGGTCAGCACAAGCAGGAGGCGGGGCTTCTTCATGCCGGTTGGGACACGCCAAAACTACCCGGGTTCGCCCCGAACGCAAGAACGCTCCCGCCCGCCCGGGCGGACGGAATCCGCATTGAACCCGGCCGGTCCCCCGACATTTTCCCCACCATGCGAATCCGTGTCATCACCACCGGCGGCACCATCGACAAGGTTTACTTCGACGACGCCAGTGCCTTCGACGTCGGCGACCCCCAGGTCGGCCCGCTCTTCAAGGAGGCCAACGTCACCTTCGACTACGTCGTCGAGTCGGTCATGCAGAAGGACAGCCTGCACATGACCGCTGCCGACCGCGCCCTCATCCGCGAGCGCGTGGCCGCGGCGCCGGAGAGACTGATCCTCATCACGCATGGCACCGACACCATGACGGAAACCGCCGCGCGCCTCGCCGACCTGCCCGGCAAGGTCATCGTGTTCACCGGCTCGATGGTGCCGGCACGCTTCCGCCAGACCGACGCCTTCTTCAACCTCGGCTGCGCCGTCGGCGCGCTGCAGGTGCTGCCGCCGGGCGTCTATATCGCGATGAACGGACAGGTCTTCCCCGCCGCGCAGGTGAAGAAGAACCGCGCCCAAAGCCGCTTCGAACCGAAGGCATGAAGAAACCCACGGCGGAGCAACGGAAGCGCATGTGCACCGGCAAGCGTCGCTATCGCACGCAAGGCGACGCCCTCGACGCCGCCCTGCTTGCCGGTGTGGAGCGCCGCCGCTCCGCCTACCGCTGCCCCCTCTGCGGCCGGTGGCATCTCACCGCCGCCTGAACCGGCCATGCCGCGACTGTGCCTCATCCTCTGCCTCGGCCTGCTCGCCCCCGGCGTCCGCAGCCAGTCCGCGGACACCCCGCCCCCGCGCCCCGAGGACACGCCCGCGCAACCGGCCGCCGCCTCCCCCACCCCCGAAGCCGCCCCCGCCTTCGAGCCGCGCCCGGTCCCCGACTGGCTCGCCGCCCAGGTCGAGCTGCACCGCCGGGGGTTCTCCTGCGGCTCGCTCGACGGCGTGCGCGGCACCCAGACCACCGCGGCGCTCAAGGCCTGGCAGAAAAACGAAGGCCTGGCCGAGACCGGCGACCTCGACCGCGCCACCAAGGCCGCGCTCCTGCTCACCGCGCCCGTGCTCGCCGACTACGTGTTCTCCACCGAGGATCTCGCCGCCACCCGTCCGGTGCCCGACACCTGGCTGGGCAAAGCGGAACTCGACGCCCTCCGCCACGGCTCGGCCCTCGAAATGATCGCCGAGCGCTTCCGCGCCAATCCCAAGCTGCTGGTGCGGCTCAACCCGGAGGTGGATTGGGATGACATCCTGCCGGGCACCGCGCTGGTCGTGCCCTCCGCCGAGCCCACCCTCGCCTCCGGCAAGGTCGCGCGCATCCACATCTATCTCGCCGAAAAAGTCCTCCAGGCCGTGGACGAGACCGGCCGCGTGCTCCTCCACTGTCCCGTGAGCATCGCCCGCGACGTGGAAAAGCGCCCCGTGGGCGAACTGCACGTCACGGTCGTCATCCCCGACCCCAACTACACCTTCGATCCCGTCGTGTTCCCGGAGGTGCCGGAAGCCCGGGAACTCGGCCGCAAGCTCATCCTCGCCCCCGGACCCAACAATCCGGTCGGCGTCGCCTGGATCGGTCTCGATCGCACCGGCTACGGCATCCACGGCACGCCCGATCCCGAGAAGGTCGGCCGCACGGAATCGCACGGCTGCTTCCGCCTCGCCAATTGGGACGCCCGCACCCTTTCCCGCCTCGCCTGGGTCGGCCTGCCGGTGACGGTGGATCCCTGATCCGCTTCTGCGTTTGCGGTTTGCATGGGCGGGCTTTCACTCGGCTCACCCCGCATGACCAAGCTCCGCCCGCCCCTGTTGCTGGCCGCATTCACGGCCGCGCTGCTCCAATCCGGCTGCATCGGCCCTTCCGCGACTCCGCCGGCGCCCGCCCCGACACCCGCCGCTCCGGGCATCGTCAGCCTGCACGGCCGCCTTCAGGTCGTCGGCCCCCGCATCTTCGGTTCGCACGGCCGGCCCGTCAGCCTGGCCGGCAACAGTTTCTTCTGGAGCCAGTGGATGGGCCGGTTCTACACCGCCGGGACCGTGGAGTGGCTCGCGGAGGATTGGGGTGCGACCATCGTCCGGGTTCCCCTCGGCGTGCACCGGGAGGACGGTTACCTGCAGCATCCGCAGGCGAACCTGGCCCGGGTCGTCCGCGTCGCCGACGCCGCCATCACCCGGGATCTCTACGTGATCCTCGACTGGCACGACCATCACGCCCACGAGCACACGGAGCAGGCGGTCGCGTTCTTCTCCGCCATGGCGCGCCGCTACGGCCACCTGCCCCACGTCATCTACGAGATCTACAACGAGCCGCTGGCCGACGCCTCCTGGACTCGCGACGTGAAGCCCTATGCCGAACGCGTCATCGCCGCCATCCGGGCCGTCGATCCCGACAACCTCATCGTCGTCGGGTCGCCGCATTGGGCGCAGGACGTGGACATCGCCGCCGCCGACCCGCTCAGGGACCCGAATGTCGCCTATACGCTTCATTTCTACGCCGGCACGCACAAGGCCGGGCTCCGGGCCAAGGCCGCCCGGGCCCTGCAGCTCGGTGCCGCGCTCTTCGTCACCGAGTGGGGCACCTGCAACGCCGACGGCAACGGCCCCATCGACGAAGCCTCCGTGCGCGCGTGGATGGATTTCATCCGCCGGCACGGCCTGAGCCATTGCAACTGGGCCGTGTCCGACAAATTCGAGACCGCCTCCATCGTCCGGCGCGGCGCCTCCTCCCGCGGCGGCTGGCGGGAGGCCGATCTCACTCCCTCGGGGCTCCTCGTGCGCGACCTGATCCGCAACTGGTCCGCCACCCTCACCCCATGAACCCTTCCCGCCGCACCTTTCTTAAACAAGCCGCCCTGTTGCCCGCCGCGGGGCTCACCGTCCCGGCCGCGGCCGCCGCCACCGCCGCGCACACCGGGCCCGGCGGCCCGCTCAAGCTCAGCCTCAACGCCTATTCGTTCAACAGCGCCCTGCTCGCCGGCCTCGCCGGCAAGCCCGGCGGCGTCTCGCTGTTCGAGGTGCTCGATTTCTGCGCGCAGCACGGCTTCGCCGCGCTCGACCCGACGGGCTACTATTTCCCCGGCTATCCCGAGGTGCCGGCGCGCGACTTCGTGAACCGCTTGAAGCGCCACGCCCACCGTCTCGGCCTGGAGATCAGCGGCACGGGCATCCGCAACGACTTCGCCCAGCCCGACGCGGCGAAGCGCGCGGCCGACGTCGCCCGCGCCAAGGCCTGGATCGAAGCCGCCGCCGGACTGGGCGCGCCCGTGCTCCGCGTCTTCGCCGGCGCCGTGCCCCAGGGTTACGAGGACAAATGGGACGAGGTGGCGCGGTGGATGACCGACTGCATCGGCGAGTGCGTGGAGCACGGCGCCAGGCACGGCGTGATCGTCGGCGTGCAGAATCACGGCGACATGCTCAAGTCCGCCGACGAGTGCCTCAAGGTCATGCAGGCCGTGAATTCCGAATGGTGCGGCCTGATCGTGGACACCGGCAACCTGCTCACGGCGGACCCGTATGCCGACATCGCGCGGGTCGTGCCCCACGCCGTCAACTGGCAGGTGAAGGAGAGTCTCCACGGCAACGACCGCAGCCGGCCGGCCGACCTTCCGCGGTTGTGCCGCCTCATCCGCGACGGCGGCTACCGCGGCTACGTGCCGATCGAGACGCTCGCCGCGCGCGGCGGGCCCTACGACCCGTTCCAGGTCGTGCCCGCCTTCGCCCGCGAGGTGCAGGCTGCGCTGGCCGCGGGCTGACACCGGCCAACTCCGCCGCGGGGTTGATTTTCTTTGGCCTTTGGCGGTTTGGCCCTTGGAATTTCCCTCCATGCTCCGCCTCCTGCTGCCGCCCAACCTCGAAGCCGCGATCCCGCGCGATGCCATCGCCGTGCAGGTGGAGCTCGACCTGGCAGTGTCTCCCCCGGCGGAACTGTTGCCCGGACTGGCCGTGCTCCAGCGCCTCGGCGTGCAGCCCGCCCCCGCCTCGCTGATCCAGCTCACCCGCGCACAACTGCGCGAACTCATCGGCGCGCTGGCGGGGCAGCCCGTGTTCTTCCACGGCCGCGCCCCCGCCGCGCCCCTCGCCTGGCATGGCCGCGAGCTTTCCGGCGTGAGCGCGCTGCTGGGAGTCGCAACCCGTGCTCCGGTGCCATCGTCCCGCGCCCAGGGCGCAACGCCCGCCTCGGCTTCCCGAGCGTCTCCTTCGCACCCTCGGCGTGAGGATTCCGCCGGCCGCGACACCGTCACCCCTCTCCTCGTTGACGGCTCCGAGCATTTCCTCGCCGTCACGCTGCCGTCGCGCGGCTCGGCGCACCACGACGCCGTCCTCGAGTTCCTGCGCGCCCATCGCTTCGTGCTCGATCCGCTCAACCGCAAATGGTGGCTGCGCGACCGCCACCGCGTGCTGCACATCCTGGCCACCCACGGCCGGCTGCTGCGCGAGGATTTCGGGGCGGAGTTCACCGACAACTTCAAGCGCAACACCGCCCACCTGAAGACCGCCGAGGCCACCGCGCAGGTCACCGAGGCCGCCGACGGCTACGATGTGTCGCTCGGCCTCAGCGCCGGAGCCGCCACCGAGGCGCAGGTGCGCGCGGCCGTCGCCGGCGGCCGCGGTTACGTCGAGGACGGGAAGACCATCTACCTGATCGACCAGACCCGGCTGGAGAAAATCCAGGCCGCCCACCGCCAGCTCGCCGGCGATCCCGCCGAGGCCGGCGGAGCCGCCCGCAAGCACCGCATCAGCAAGGCTCGCGCCGCCGAGGTGAACGACCTGCTGGAGGCACTCGCCCCGCACTTCCAGGCGCCGGAAACCTGGCGCTCCCGCCACGCCGCCTTGCGCAACCTCACGGCCTTGCCGCCTGCGCCGGTGCCGGCGGCGCTCGACGCCATCCTCCGCCCCTACCAGCGCCTCGGCACGGCCTGGCTCTGGCACCTTTTCCGGCAGGAACTCGGCGGCATTCTCGCCGACGAGATGGGCCTCGGCAAAACGCTGCAGGCCCTGGCGCTGGTCGCGGCAAGCAAGGGGGAACGCCCTGGGCTCTGCACGTTGGGGGCAACGCGCTCCACCCCGCCTTCCCTCGTCGTCTGCCCCGCCTCGCTGGTGGAAAACTGGCGCCGCGAGGCCGCGCGCTTCGCCCCGGAGCTGAAGGTCTTCGTCCACCACGGCGCGCGCCGGCTCGCCGGCAAGGACTTCGCCGCGCACGATCTGATCCTCACTTCCTACGGCACGTTGGCGCGCGACAGCGTGCTGTTCGAATCGGCGGAGTTCGCCCTCATCCTCGCCGACGAGGCCCAGCACCTGAAGAACCGCCGCACGCAGGCCGCCCGGTCGCTCCGCGCCCTGCGCGGCCGCGGCCGGTTCCTGCTCACCGGCACCCCGCTGGAGAACTCGCTCGACGACCTGCGCTCGCTCTTCGAATTCCTCATGCCCGGCTTCCTCGCCAAGGTGCCGCCCGGCCTCAGGCGCGCCGAACGCGCCTGGCACGATGCCCAGCTCCGCACCCGGACCGCGCCCTACATCCTGCGCCGCACCAAGGCCGCGGTCGCCCCCGAACTGCCGCAAAAGATCGAGCAGACCATCTGGTGCGAACCGACCGCCACTCAGGCCGCGCTCTACCGCCGCCTGCAGGAGGACGGCGAGCGCGAGCTGATGGATCTCGCCGCCAAGGGCTCGTCGGAGGCCAGCCTGCGCTTCACCGTCTTCACCCAGTTGCTCCGCCTGCGCCAGCTTTGCTGCGATCCGCGGCTGGTTTGCCGGCCGGGGTCGCCGAACTCCGCCAAGGCGGCGTTCGGTGTTGCCGCCCTGCAGCTTCCCACCGCCGCCGACTCCGCCAAGCTCGACGCCTTCCGCGAACTGCTGGCCGAGAGCCTCGACGAGGGCCACCGCATGCTCGTGTTCTCGCAGTTCACCTCCCTGCTCGGCCTCCTGCGCGAGGAGCTGGACGCGCAGGAGGTGCCCTTCTGCCACCTCGACGGCTCGCTCACGCCCAAGGCCCGGCAGGCCGCCGTGGACCGGTTCCAAAAAGACGCCTCCATCCCCGTCTTCCTCATCTCGCTCAAGGCCGGCGGCACAGGTCTCAACCTCACCGGGGCCGATGTCGTCGTGCACTACGATCCGTGGTGGAACCCCGCCGCCGAGGCCCAGGCCACCGACCGCGCCCACCGCATCGGCCAGACGAAGATCGTCACCAGCTACAAGCTCATCTGCGCCGGCACCGTCGAGGAAAAGGTGCTGGCGTTGCAGGACACGAAGCGAGCGCTCCTCGCCGACGTGTTCGAGGCCAGCGACGCCGCCGCCGCCCGGCTCAGCCTCGCCGACCTCCGCGAGTTGCTGAAATAAGGAGTCATACGCAAGGGATGCGAGTGGTCCCGGCTTGCCAGCCGCCGGCAGACCGCAAGACTGCCCGCGCTTCGTGGGCCAGCGGAGCACCGCACAACGCCAACCCCTCCCCCGATGAAACGGCTGCTCCGTTCCTGTCTGGCTCTTGCCCTTGTCATTCCACCGCTGCCCGCCGCCGAGAAAATCGATCTCGGTCGCGTCACCCCGGTCCCGGCCGACCAGCCGATCCCGATCCAGGATTTTTTCCGGCCCCGGACCCTGCAGGAACCCACCCTCAACCCCTCGGGCACGCACATCGCCGCCCTCATCACCGTCGCGGAGGACCGCCACCAACTGCTCGTCCATGACCTCAAGACCCAGAAAAACGAGTTCGTCGGCGGTTCCGGCGACAAGGACATCCACCAGGTGACGTGGCTCAACGATTCGCGCCTGCTTTTCAACCTGTCCGCCCGCAAGATGTATGGCCTGGGCCTGATGGCCGCCAACGTCGGCGAACTCAGCGATGCCTACCCCCTGCTCCAGTATTATGGCACGCGCCTGATCGCGGTTCCGCCGAAGAACCGGCTGCGGCCGCTGGTGTGGAACAGCTACGACGCCCTCGAAACCCGCCGCGACATCGGCGCCGCGGTCGTCAACACCGACATCCGCAGCGGCAAGGTCGTCAACCTCGTGGCCGCCGGCGCCTCCTATTCGGACTCGCGGGACGCGCGCGACAACAACGAGCGGCACATCGAGACCAGCTACCCCCTGCCCGACCGCGGCCTCACCACCGGCTACCTCGCCGACCGCGAGGGCAAGCTCGCCTTCGCCTTCACCGCCCTGCAGGGCGAACTGGCGCTGCACCGCTACGCCGACGGCAAGTGGGTCCGGTGTCCCGTGGACCTGGAAAACATCGACGTCCTCGGCGCCGGCGACGAACCCGGCCAGCTCGTGGTGCTCGGCCCGCGCCAGGAGGAGCGGCCCCGCGCCCTTCAGCTCATGGACGCCGCCACCGGCCGGCTCGGCGAAGTGCTGCTCCAGGACAAGGCCTACGACTTCAACGGCTGGCTCTACCGCGACCCCGCCGACCGGACCATCATCGGCGCGATGTTCGACCGCAACGGCCCGCGCACCGTGTGGTTCCGCGACGACTACAAGGCCCTCCAGAAGATCCTCGACGGCTTCTTCCCCGGCCTCGTCGTCCGCATCATCGGGAGCAACGAGACGCAGGGCATCTTCCTCGTCGCCACCTTTTCCGACCGGCAACCCGTCATCTACAACTGGGTGGACCTCGAAAAGCGCACCGTCGGCCTGTTCAAGAACTCCGCCCCGTGGATCGATCCCGCCCGCATGCAGGCGATGCAGGTCATGAAGTTCAAGACCCGCGACGGCCGCCAGCTCGACGGCTATCTCACGCTCCCGGCCGGCGCCTCCAGGGAGAATCCGCCGCCGCTCGTCGTGCTTCCGCACGGCGGCCCCTGGGCCCGCGACTACTGGGGCTTCGACCCCGAGGCCCAGTTCCTCGCCAGCCGCGGCTACGCGGTGCTCCAGCCCCAGTATCGCGGCTCCACCGGCATCAACTGGCTGTTCCCGCCGGAGGACGAGTGGGACTTCCGCAAGATGCACGACGACGTCACCGACGCGACGAAGACGATGATCAAGTCGGGGCTGATCGATCCGCAGCGCATCGCGATCATGGGCGGCTCCTTCGGCGGCTACCTCGCCATCGCCGGCGTCGTGCACGAGCCGGAGCTCTACCGGTGCGCCGTCACCAACGCCGGCGTCTTCGACTGGGCCGAGCTGGTGCAGGAAAAGAAATACTTCCAGTTCGACTCGCCCGTCTTCGGGCGGATGATCCGCAAGCTCGGCGACCCGAAGCGCGACCCCGAAAAATTCGCCGCCATCTCCCCCGGCCGCGAGGCCGGGCGGATCCGCGTGCCCGTGTTCGTCGCCGGCGGCAAGGCCGACCAGACCGTCGAGATCGGCCAGTCCCGCAGGCTCGTCGCCACCCTGCAGAAGAACGGCGTGCCGCACGAGACGCTCTTCTTCCGCGAGGAGGGACACGGCACCGCCCACCTCGACAACACGGTCGAACTCTACGGCCGCATCGAGGCCTTCCTCGCAAAGCACCTCCTGCCGAAGCGGTGAGGGTGGAGCCCGGCCTCGTTGCTCAACGGTCGTAAACCTTGTCGGCGTTCACCCAGGGCGTCACCTTGTCGAGCGCGGGGTAGATCGCGCGGCGCAACGCCAGGAAGTTGATCGAGCCGCTCTCGCGGTAGAGCACCTCGCCCCGCGGGCCGATCAGCAGCGTGTAGGGCAGCTCGCCGTTCCATTCCGGGTCGAAGGCCTCGATGAAGGCGTATTTGTCCTTGTCGCCGAAGAGCAGGTTGCGGCCCGAGGACTTGTGCTCCTTCAGGAAATGCAGGACCTTGGCCTCCTCGTCGGGGAACTGGGCGGCGACCGTCACCATCTCGAAGCCGCGGTGGCGGAAACGCAGGTTCTGCTCGATCAGCTCGTCGAACTCCGACACGCAGGGACCGCACCACGTGGCCCAGAAATTGACGAGCCGGACCTTGCCCGAGTCGGCGTTGGCCCGCAGGGCCCTGATCCCGGCCACGTCCACCTTCTCAAGCGTCACGGGCTCGCGGGCGACCTTGGCGCGCCAGCGGAGATTGTCCTCGACCTTGTCCTTCCACTTCACGGAGCAGCCGAACACGCGGGTGGTTTTGACCGCGGGCTCGCCGCCGGCGAGCAGGGCGTCGAGCGCGTCGCGGGTGTCGTGCGCGGTGGCGAGATCCTCGCGCTCCGAGTTGTCGATGCGGCCCTGGAAGCGCAGTTTGCGCTCTTGATCGAAGATGAACACGTGCGGCGTGGCGACCGCGCCGAACTTCATCGCGAGTTCCTGCGTCTCGCCGTCGTCGAGGTAGGGGAAATTCCACTGGTGGTCGCGGTGGCGGATGACCATCTCCTCGAAGCTGTCGCCGAGGTCGCCGTAGCCCTGCTCGTCGAGCCGGACCGCGGCCGCATGGTTGGGATTGATGGCGACGACGGCCACCCCCTTCGGGGCGTAGTCGGCGGTGAGCCGCTTGAGGCGGCCCTCGTAGGCCTGCGCGGTCGGGCAGTGGTTGCAGGTGAACACGACCATCAGCAGCTTCGCCGCGGCGAAGTCGCCCGGCGTGTAAGCCTTGCCGTCCACGCCCGGCAGCTTGAAGTCGGGCAGCGGCGAGCCGAGGGGCAACACCGGCGGGTTGGTGGCGGCCGCGGCCAGCGCGGCGATTGCGAACAGGCAGGATGCGGTCAGACGACGCAGGGAGTGGGGCGTGCTCATCGGCCCTCACCAAAGCCAACCGCCGGCCGCATGCAAGCGGCACGTTGGTCTATTGTCATGACAAGGTTGCGCGAAACCCAAACCTGCTCACGCTCATACCGACATGCCACCGCGCCTTATCGCCCTTTCCGCCCTCTTCCGTCAGTCCGCCGCAGCCTTGTGCGCAAGCGGATGTCTGCTGCTCTCTGTCTCCGCCGCCGATGCCGCGGACCCCGCCGATCCCGACCTGGCCCCCCGGGCCCGTGCGGTCCTCCGGTGGTTTCAGGAACTGCAGGCCGGCCCGGAGCTGCGGCTGGTCTCGGGCCAGTTCGCCGGCTGGAGCGGCGGCGCCAGCCTCGGCGAGCTCGGCAAGATCCACGCCGCCACCGGCCGCTGGCCGGTGATGATCGGCCTCGATTACTGCGGTTGGAACCAAGGCGAGGCCATGATCGATGTGCGCCAGCCCAACCAGCTCGCGCAGGAATACTGGCGCGCCGGCGGCCTGGTGAACCTTTCCTGGCACGCACCCAATCCCGCCAACCCCCGGGGCGGCGGCCTCCGCGACAAGGGCGTGAATCTCCGCGACCTGCTCACCCCCGGCCATCCCACGCACGTCCGCTGGATGAAGATGCTCGATCAGGTCGCCGCCGGCCTGCTTGAACTCCAGGTGCAGGGCGTGGTCGTCATCTGGCGCCCGTTGCACGAGATGAACGGCGCCTGGTTCTGGTGGGGCGCAAAGGAGCCGGCCGACTTCATCGCCGTGTGGCGCCACATGTTCGACCACTTCACGCACACCAAGGGCCTGCACAACCTCATCTGGGCCTACAGCCCCAACCACGGCCAGCAACCCGCGGACCTCTACTACCCCGGCGACGCCTACGCCGACCTCGTCGGCCTCGACGCCTACACGGACCACATCACTCCCGACAAGATCATCGGCTTCGACCGCTACGCCGGCATCCGCAAACCCGTCGGCCTCACCGAATTCGGCCCGCACGGCGCCTCCCACCCGCCCGGCGACTACGACTACCGCCGCCTGCTCGACGGCGTCGAAAAGAACTTCCCGCAGCTCCGCCATTTCCTGTGCTGGAACGACAAGTGGAACCCCGCCTCCAACCGCCACGCGAAGGAGTTCTACAACGACCCGCGCGTCCTCACCCGCGACCAGGTGCCCGCCGGATTGACGGGCCTGTGAGCGTCCGCTTGCCCCGGATCTTCTTCCGCTCATCGTCTTCCCCCATGAAACGCCTCCTCTCGCTGTTTTCTGTCGTCTGTCTTCTGTCCTCCGTGGCGGCCGCCGCCTCCAAGGGTCCCGAGCCCCTCCGCATCGCGCAGGGCGAAACCGTGCGGCTCGCCGACCATCTCGTGCCCGGCAAGACCGTGATCTTCGACTTCACCAGCAAATACTGCCCGCCCTGCCGCGCCTACGACGAGCCCCTCCACCAGCTCCACACCAGTCGCGACGACATCGTCGTCGTGCAGGTGGACATCAACCGCCCCGGCGTGCAACGCATCGACTGGCAGTCCCCGGTCGCGCGGCAGTTCGGCCTGCAGTCCATCCCCCAGTTCAAGATCTACGGCCCCGACGGCAAGCTCGTCGCCGAGGACAAGTTGGTCTTCAGCGCCGACGGCAAACCCGTGCAACGCGACACCCCCGCCCGCCGGATGGTGGACGAGTGGATCGGTCGCAGCCATTGAGCCGCCGGATGAAACGCCTGCTTCGCCTCGCCTTCCTCGCCGCCCTCCTCGTCACCGCCGGCTCCGCCGCGGGCCCGGCCGACTACCTCCAATCCGTCGAGCAGTGGCGCGCCGGCCGCCTCGACCGCCTCACCCGGCCCGACGGCTGGCTCGCGCTGATCGGCCGCCATCCGCTGGAGGTCGGCCTCTGGTCGGTCGGTTCGGCCCCGGGCAACGCCATTCGCCTCGCCGCCGGCCCGGAGCATCTCGGCACCATCACCCGCACCGGCGACAACACCGTCACCTTCACCCTGGCCGACGGCGTGGACGCCACCATCGACGGCACCACGGAGCGCACCGCTCCCCTCGCCTACGGCCGCAACGTCCAGCCCACCTACGTCCGCGCCGGCACCGTCAACTTCTGCATCCTCGAGCAGAACGGCCGCCTGTTCCTCCGCGTGCGCGACAGCGAATCGGCCCGCCGCAAAAACTTCGCCGGCCTCGGGCACTATCCGGTCGATCCGGCCTGGCGCATCGAAGCCGTGTGGGTGCCCTTCGACCCGCCGCGCACCCTCCGCATCCTCAACGTCCTCGGCCACACGGAGGACGCCACCTGCCCCGGCAAGGCCGTGTTCACGCTCGACGGCCGCAGCTTCGAGCTGCTGCCCGTGCAGGACGAACCCGGCGACGACCTCTTCTTCATCCTCTCCGACGCCACCGCCGGCGCGGAGACCTACGAGGCCAGCCGCTTCCTCTACAGCAGCCCGCCGCAGGACGGCAAGGTGGTCCTCGACTTCAACAAGCTCTACAACCCGCCCTGCGCCTTCACACCCTTCACCACCTGCCCGCTGCCGCCGAAGGAAAACGTGCTGCCCGTGCCGATCCGCGCCGGAGAGAAGAAATACCCGGGTGACGCGCCCTAGCGCGGCTTTGGCTGAAGCGCGGCCACCCGCCGGGAGGTGGAGCGCGCTGACCTCAGCATGCCTGTCTTGCCTCCCTGAGGCCGGGGCGTTCCGCCTCGGGGCCACGCCATTATTGAGGATGCCCCGCGCCTCATCCCCTCGGGGTTCCTCCTTGTCACCTGTTCCCGGCCACTTGTTACTTCCCCGCATGCCCGCCTTCCAGCGCCAGCCGGCCCTCGGCTTCATCCTGGTCAACCTGGCGCTGACGATCATGGGGTTCGGACTGCTGATCCCCGTCCTGCCGCAGCTCATCGTGCAGTTCCGCGGCGGCGACCTTGCGAGCGGGTCGCACACCTATGGCTGGCTGGTGAGCATCTACGCGCTGATGCAGTTCGTAGGCGCGCCCATCCTCGGCGCGCTGTCCGACCGCCTGGGCCGCCGGCCCATCATCCTCATCGCCACCGCCGGCTCGGCCGTGGACTACGTGATCATGGCCTGCGCGCCGACGCTCACGTGGCTGTTCGTGGCGCGCACCATCGCGGGCTTCACGGCGGGCGTGTTCGCCACGACCAACGCCTACATCGTGGATGTCACGCCGCCCGAAAGGCGCGCCGGGGCCTTTGGCCTGCTCGGCGCGGCCTTCGCCGCCGGCTTCGTGCTGGGACCGGCCCTCGGCGGCCTGCTCGGCGAGATCAACCTGCGCCTGCCCTTCTGGGCCGCCGCCGGCTGCGCCGCCGTCAACTGGCTGTGGGGCCTGTTCGTGCTGCCGGAATCGCTCCGGCCGGAACACCGCCGCCCTTTCGCGTGGAGCCGCGCGAATCCCGTCGGCGCGTTGCTGGCGCTGAAGCGCTTCCCGGCCGTGCTCGGCCTGGTCGAAAGCTTCTTCATCTTCATGCTCGCGCAGAACATGATGTTCTCCCTCTGGGCGCTCTACACCGGCCACCGCTACGGCTGGACCCCCTCCCAGGTGGGCCTCTCGCTGATGTTCTCCGGCGTGCTCACGGGCACCGTGCAGGGGCTGCTGGTGAGACGGATCGTGCCCGTGGTCGGCGAGACCCGGGCCGTCGTCATCGGCATGGGTATCTCGACCCTGGCGTATGTCAGCTACGGCCTGACCCCCCACGGCGGGGGCATGTATGTGATCATGACCTTCGGCGCCTTGGCCGGCATCACCGGACCGGCCCTGCAGGCTTACATCACCCATCACGTGCCATCCACCGAGCAGGGCGCGGTCCAGGGCGTCTTCGGCGGCCTGCAAAGCCTGTCCGGCATCCCCGGCCCGTTCATCGCCACCCACATCTTCGGCTGGTCGGTGCTGGCCGGCCATGCCCCGTGGATGGCGGGCCTGGCCTTCTTCGCGACGGCGGGCTGCGTCCTGCTCGCCCTCGTGCTCACGATGCGGTCGTTCGCCCGCCACGCCGGACTCCGGCCGGCCCCGGCGCAATAGGCGCGCAACAATTGTGAACAACTGCGCCGGCCCGCGGCTTGACCGCAGCCACCTTCGGGCGGATCATTCCTCCACGCCCCGGGCGTCAGCCCGGCACCCCCCCAACCCTCGACCCCGTTCCGCCAATGAACTGGAAGATTGAGATCACGGAGCCGCACAGCGGCGAAATCGGCGAAGCCATCCGGCACGAAGACCATGGCTTCGCGATGGAAGAATACAGCTACGAGCCCGGCCACAAGCTCGAGGTCTTCGTGCACGACACCACCGATCCCCAGTGGCACATTTTCACGGACCTTGATTCCGGGCACCGGTTCAAGATCCCCCCGCAGCGCTACCGGCAGATCGCCTGAGCGCGGGCAGCGCTTCCACGTAGGGGCGCGGCCCGGTCCTTCTTTGCGACCGAGGATCGGGCCAAGCTCGACCCTGCACAGGAGGTCCGTTCGGGAGCGCGGCGCCTCGCCCTATTGTTTCGGCGGCGCGCCGTGGTGCGCCGCGTGCGCCGCGTAGGCCGCCGTGTCGGCCAGCATCGCCTCGATGGTCGCCACCAGCGGCTCGATCCGCACGAGACCCGAGAACACGGCCTTGTCGCCGATCGCGTCGGTCAGCACGAAGGCCGGCCGCTGGTTGATCCGGTGCGCGTGGAAATCCGCTGTGCTCGTGGCCACGCGGTCCTTCACCTGGTTGGATTCCGCCGCCTTGCGCAGCTTCTTGGGATCCATTTTCCCCGCCTTGGCCGCCACCTGCAGCGCAACGGCCAGGTCGCCGACCTTCTGCCCCTCGCGCAGCGCGGCGTGGGCGATCGCCAGCCGGATCTCGTCGCCGGTGAAGCCGAAGTCCTTCGCCGCCTCGGCCACGAGGTTGGGCGCCTCGTAGCGGCCCTTGCGCTCCGCCTCGAACCAGCCCGCGTTGAGCATGTAGGGCGAGTGCATCACCGTGCCACCGCTGCGCCGGTAGAACCAGTCGCACTGCGCCTGCGAGACGGGAAAATCCTCCGGGTTCATCAGCGCGATGCGCCACTCGAACTCCGCGCGGCCGGCATACCGCCGCTTCAGCTCCGCCCAGACGGGCTCCACCCAATGGCACCACGACGACAGCACCTCGACGTAATAAGTGACTTTCATGCGCAGATGCTCGCGCCCCGCCGGCCCGCCGTCAACCGCCCGCCCATCCACCAACGCATACCGGCCCGGAAAAGCTGTCATACACACCCGCAGGAACACCGGTCCGCGCCGTATCTCCTAAAGTCCGCTCGTATTCGGACCGAAATACCCGGCAGTGTTGCGGTGCATTCCCCGATGCGACCGCCCTTCAGGGCCGGCTTCGGGCTGGCAATGAAGGGAAGCGACACAATCTGGTCCGCCCGGGCTACGATTGCCCTTTCCCCATGAGCACCCCCGCCCGAAAACCCCGCCACCCTGTCCGTCTGCCTGCCGCCGTGCTGATGTTCTTCGCTGGCGGATCGCTGTCCGCCGCGCCTGCATCCGCCGCGGTCCCGGCCCCCTCCGAAGCCGCCCGCACCTTCGTCAACGGTGTCGCCAGCCAGGGTATTTCCTCCGGCGTGCTCGCCGGTGGCATCGTTCTGCTCGGGCTCGGCGCGTGGGGCCTCTGGCTCCTCGCCTCGCGGACGATGCGCGACTGGGCCATCGGGCGCCGCCTCACCGTGTCCTTCGGCGTGGTGCTCGTCTTGGTGGCGGTGTCCGCCGTGGTCGGCCGCCTCAAGCTGGGCGAGGTGAAACGCGACGTGCACTCGATCGCGGAAACGAGCCTGCCCGCCCTGGCGAATGTCGCGGCCATCAAGGCCGGGGTCGGCGACATCCAGCTCAACGTGGTCCACCTCCTGCTGGCCCGGAATCCCGCCGAGCGCGCTGCTTTGGAACAGGAAATCGCTCGCGCCCAATTGCTCATCAAAACCGAGCTGGATATGCTGCAACGGCACCTCACCGGCGAGACCGGCCGGCGGTTGCTGGCCGACATCACGGCCACCCGGACCCGTTACATCCAAGCCCGCGAACCGTTCTACGCACTGATCCGCGCCGATCGCACCGCCGAGGCCCGGGAATACAACTCCAGGGAACTGCGCCCCATCTACGACGAATACCAGAAGACCGTCGCCGAGGCGGCTGCCTACATCACCGCGGAGGCCGACCTCGCCGCCCGCACCTCCGTCGCCCGCACTGCGCAGACCTCTGTTGTCACCGGCGGTCTGGCTCTCGCCTGCCTCGTGTTCGGGCTCGTGCTTGGCACCGGCATCGTCCTCGGCGTCTCCCGCGTGCTCCGCCGCGTCGCGGGCGAACTCACGGCCGGCGCCGTGCAGTCGGCCGCAGCCGCCGGCCAGGTGTCGGCCGCCAGCCAGTCCCTCGCCAAGGGCAGCAGCGAGCAGGCCGCCTCGCTCGAGGAGACCAGCGCCTCGTTGGAGGAGCTGTCGTCCATGACGAAGCGCAACGCCCACGATTCGCTGCAGGCCAGGCAGGCGGCCGGCGCGGCGCGCACGGCCGCCGACACCGGCGCAACCCAGATGCAGTCGCTGCAAACCGCGATGCACGCCATCAAGGGCGCCTCCGAGGACATCACGAAGATCCTCAAGACGATCGACGAGATCGCCTTCCAGACCAACATCCTCGCCCTCAACGCCGCCGTCGAGGCCGCGCGCGCCGGCGAGCACGGCGCCGGGTTTGCCGTCGTCGCCGAGGAGGTCCGGGCCCTCGCCCAACGCTCCGCCCAGGCCGCCAAGGAAACTGCGGCCAAAATCGAGGAGTCCGTCACCCGCAGCAATCAGGGCGTCGAGATCACCGCCGGGGTGGCGAAGAGTTTCGCCGAGATCCAGCAGCAGATCCGCCAGCTCGACCAGATCGTCGGTCAGATCGCCACCGCTTCGCAGGAGCAGAGCCAGGGTATCGGCCAGGTCACCACCGCCATCTCCCAGATGGATCAGCTCACCCAGTCCAACGCCGGCAACGCCGAGGAGACCGCCGCTGCGGCCGAGGAACTCGACGCCCAGGCCCAGGCGCTCAAGGGTCTTGTCGGTGATCTGCAAAAACTCGTCGGCGCGGTGAAGGAGCCGGCCGCCACCGCGCCGCGGATCGTGTCGCCGCCCCCGAAGACGGCCGTCTCCCCCGGGCCGGGTCCGCGAAACCCGGAACCCGTCGATTCCTTTTTCCAATCCGCGTGAACGCGGTCACTTTCACCGGAGGGGAGCATGGCCTACCCTCCGGTTGGCTGCGGGGTCGCCAGGAGGCTGTCCTCTGCCGGGCTCACATCCGGCGCCGGCCGGCCGCCGCCTAGCCCGACTTCCGCTACTGGGGCTTGGCGGTCGCGCAAGGGGTTGATTCATCGTGCGGGCGCGCCAAAGGTCGGGACTACACGGGCTGTTGGCCGGTGCGGAGGCGGATCTTGGGCGGGGGT
>JBMOQY010000035.1:0-290669 GCA_049322455.1 Verrucomicrobiota bacterium
GCGGCGGCGCGGTCACGGTCGGGAGCGTAATCGAATCCGTGCGCCGGACGACGTGACCGAGACTGGCACCGCCGTTGAGCGTGACCTTGTGGTTGGTCGGCGTGGGTGCGCCGGTGCCGTCGAGCGTTCCCCCGTAGGAGGGATTCCCTTTCAAAGTGATGGTTGGCGTGCCCGGGATGTATAAACTGCCAGAGACCTTTGCCCCGCCATTGAAGGTCACATCATCCGCGGTCAGCAGTCGCAGCGATCCCTCGATCGTGCCGTTGATGGTCGGCGCATGCTGGACGACTGCGGTGCCTGTCTGGGCTTGAACGATGGAAGCTGCGAGCAAACCGGCCAGCAGGCCGGCCACGAATCGGGACGATGGGCGCAGGGAGGCTTGGTCCGCCAATGACATGGCGGCGCAGCATGACGGCGCCCTGTTATTTCCCGAGAATTCCAACCACCTGAATTCAGGTGGTAACTTGGAGGCGACGGACCCAGTCTCCTCAGCCAACGATGCGGCCTCAGAGCAGGCGGCAGATGAGCAGCTCGCGTTCGAACATCAGCTCCTTGGGCAGGTGGGCGTGCAGGTCGAGGAAGAGTTCCTCATGGCTGAGCACCTCGGCGCGCCAGGCGGCGCGGTCGATGGATTGCAGCGCCTCGAATTGTTCGCGGGAGAATTCCAGGCCCTGCCAGTCGATGTCCTCGTAGCGCGGCATCCAGCCGATGGGCGTCTCCTTGGCGCGGCCGCCGCCGCGGGCGCGGTCCACGATCCACTTGAGCACGCGCATGTTCTCCGAGAAGCCCGGCCACATGAACCTGCCCTCGGCGTCCTTGCGGAACCAGTTCACGTGGAAGATGCGCGGGGTCTCGCTGATGTTCTTCTGCATCGTGATCCAGTGGCGGAAGTAGTCGCCCATGTGGTAGCCGCAGAACGGCAGCATGGCCATCGGATCGCGGCGCACCTTGCCGATCGTGCCGGCGGCGGCGGCGGTCATCTCGGAGCCCATGGTGGCGCCGGTATAGACGCCGCCGGACCAGTTGAAGGCCTGATAGACAAGCGGCATGGTCGTCGCGCGCCGGCCGCCGAAGATCAGCGCGCTGATCGGCACGCCCTCGGGTTTCTCCCAGTCGGGGTCGATGGTCGGGCACTGCGAGGCGGGCGCGGTGAAGCGCGAGTTGGGGTGCGCGGCCTTCACGCCCTTGGCCTTGGCCGGCACGGGCTCCCAGTCGTGGCCCTGCCAGTCGATGAGGTGCGCGGGCGGCTCGTCGGTCATGCCCTCCCACCACACGCCGCCGTCGTCGGTGAGGGCGACGTTGGTGAAGATGGTGTTCTTCGCCAGCGAGGCCATGGCGTTGGGGTTGGTCTTGACGCTGGTGCCGGGCGCCACGCCGAAGAAGCCGGCCTCGGGGTTGATGGCGCGCAGGCGGCCCTCGGCGTCGGGCTTGATCCACGCGATGTCGTCGCCGACGGTCCACACCTTCCAGCCCTGCTTCTGGAAATGCGGGGGCGGGATGAGCATGGCGAAGTTGGTCTTGCCGCAGGCGCTGGGGAAGGCGGCGGCCACGTAGGTCTTCTCGCCCTGCGGGTTCTGGACACCGAGGATGAGCATGTGCTCGGCCATCCAGCCCTCGTCGCGCGCCATGGCGCTGGCGATGCGGAGCGCGAAGCACTTCTTGCCGAGCAGCGCATTGCCGCCGTAGCCCGAGCCGTAGCTCCAGATCTCGCGGGTTTCGGGGAAGTGGACGATGTATTTCTCCTTGTTGCAGGGCCAGGTCGTGTCCTTCTGGCCCTTCTTGAGCGGGGAGCCCACCGAGTGCACGCAGGGCACGACACGCTTGAAGTCCCGGTCGATCAGCTCGAACACTTTCAGCCCGATGCGTGCCATGATGCGCATGTTGACGACCACATAGGCGGAGTCGGTCAGCTCCACGCCGATCTGCGACATCGGCGAACCGATCGGGCCCATGCTGTAGGCCAGCACATACATCGTGCGCCCCTTCATGCAGCCGTTGAAGAGGCCCTTGAGCGTCTTGCGCATCTCGAAGGGGTTGACCCAGTTGTTGGTCGGGCCGGCCGCGTCCTTCGACAGGGAGCAGATGAAGGTGCGGTCCTCGACGCGCGCCACGTCGCCAGGGTCGGAGCGGGCCAGGAAGCAGCCAGGCCACTTCTTTTGGTTCAGCTTGATGAAGGTGCCGGCCGCGACGAGGCCGTCGCACAACCGGTCATACTCCTCCTGGGAGCCGTCCACCCAGTGGATGGCGTCGGGCTTGCACAAGGCGGCCATCTTGTTCACCCAGCGAATCAGATGGGGGTTGCGGCTCAGGGGTTTGCTCGCGGCGGTTTTCATGGATTCGGAAGCTACCTTCCGTCGTTGGCGAGTAAACGGGAAAGGCTGGGCGCGAGTTGCCAAATTATGGCGGCAAATTGACTCCATCAGTTCGCGTTCGACTGCGGTGCCCGGAGACGCCTGCCCCGCAAACATCCGTCCACGCGTCGGGAGGTCCGTGCCGGGAAATGTCACTTCATCGGCTCGATGTGCACGGTCACGTCGCTGATGGCGTGGGGGACCGAGGCGGTGAGCGCGTCCTTCACGGCGTGGGCGATGGCGTGGCCCTCGCGCACGGTGAGGCCGCCGTCCACCCGCACCTGGATGTCCACGAGGTGACTCAGGCCGCTCTTGCGCACGCGCAGCCGGTGCAGCGCCTGCACGCCGGGCACGGCCAGCGCGATGACACGCACCTCCGCCTCGAAGCGCGCCGGCGCGGCCGAGTCCATCACGTCGCCCAGCGCCTTGGCCAGGATGCCGGTGCCGTTGAACCCGATGATCACGCAGGCGAACAGCGCCGCCCAGTCATCGGCGGTTTCCCAGCCTTTGCCGCCGAGCAGCGCGATGCTGATGCCGACGAAGGCCGCGGCCGAGGTCAGCGCGTCGGTCCAGTGGTGCAGCGCCTCGGCGCCGAGCGCCGTGCTGCCCGTGCGTTCGCCCGCCGCGCCGAGCCGGCGCGAGAACAGCCATTTCGTGACGATCACCCCCGCCAACAGCGGCAGCGTCCACCATGCCGGCCCCTGGTGCGGGGTGATGATCTCGTGCACGGCATGCCAGCCGACCCAGCCGGCCATGAGGAAGATGAAGACCGCCACCGCGAGCGCGGCCAGCGCCTCGGCCTTGCCGTGGCCGTAGGGATGGTCCTCGTCGGGCGGACGCGCGGCGACGCGGAATCCCGTCCACACGAACAGCGAGGTGAGGATGTCGAGCAGCGATTCCGCCCCGTCGGCGATGAGGGCGTAGGTGTTGCCGAGCACTCCGCCGGCGAACTTCACCGCCGCCAGCACCGCGTTCAGCAGGATGCCGCGCAGCACCAGCCGCGCGCTCTCTTCGGCGCGGCGCGCGGTGCGGGCATGGGTGTCGAAGACGGACACGCCGGCAGTCTGCCCCGCATCCCGCCGCTGCACAAGGCGGCATTGACCGGCCTCGCCACCGGGTGTAGGTTGCGCGCCGTAACGATGTCTGACACCGCCGCTCCTGTCGCCGCCGAGCCCGTGAAGCAGTTCTCCGTGTTCATTGAGAACCGGGTCGGCCGTTTGCACGACCTCGTCGCCCTGCTGGCCAAGCACAACATCCGCATCATGGCCATCACCACGATCGACCAGACCGACACGGCGCTCGACCGCATGATCGTGGACGACCCCGAGCGCGCCCGCGAGCTGATGGCGGCCAACAATTTCTTCTTCACCGAATGCGACGTGCTCGCCGTGGAGTTCGACGGCGAGGCGCATCTCAGCGCCGTGCTCAACGCCCTGCTCACGGTCGAGATCAACGTCCACTACGCCTATTCCTTCCTCGTGCGCCCCAAGGGCCGCTCCGCCCTCGCCCTGAGCGTCGAGGACTACGACCTCGCCTCCAGCGCCCTGAACACGCGCGGCTTCAAGATCCTCACGCAGCGGGACATCTCACGCTGAGGCGTGCAGGGCGGCCTCTCTCCGCCGCAGCCGAAAGGCAAAGATGGCGAAGCAATGCCGCCTTTCTTCGGCGGGGTTCAGCCGTCGCCGAGCCCAGGGCTGACGCAGTCGGAGACCCCCCGCCCGGCAACAACGGCACAACGCCGCCTCAGCCCTTCCGCCTCGCCTTCTGTTTTCTGCCCTCCGGCCTCTGTCTTCCCGCCCTACCCCTTGCTCTCCACCCGCCGGTCGCCCTGGAGCAGGTAGAGGCCGGTCAGGTAGCCGCCCTCGTAGATCTGGCCGACCTTCAGCGTGCCCTCGAACGTGATCGGCACGTCCATCAGCGGCGCCACGCCCTTGCCGTTCATCTTCACCACGACCCACTCGGTGACCTTCGGCATCACGCCGTAGCAGCACATCATCGGATCCTTCACCAGCAGGAACTCGGTCACGAGGCCCTCGTGCATCTTCACCGGCAGCATGAAGCCCGTCACGGTGACCTTTTTGGCGTCGAGTTCGCGCACCGGTGCGGGAATCTGCGCTTCCGCCTCCTTGGCCTTGGACTCGTCGGGCGGGGCGACGAACTCATAGGAAGCCAGTTTGTCGAAACCGACCGCCAGGGGCGGGGCGTCGTCCCCCGCGCGGGCGCCGGCCACCAGCAGGCCGGCCACCGCGGCGGCTGTGGCGGCCCGGAAAATGTCAAGGCGCGTGGGCTTCATGTTCGCTGAATTTGAAAGGGACATCCTGAAAGGTGACGCCGCGGACCGTAATCGCTTTCACCCGTCCGTCAAAGGCTTTGGCGGCCCGCAGCCAGTCGGCGGGAGCCTCGAAGGTCGCCGTGTCCCCCACCGTCTCGCCGGTCATCGCATTGGCCACCGCGACAAATCGCACCGCATGAACCGCCCCGCCCGCCCGGGCCTCGATCTCGAACCCCGGCTGGTCCGTGCGCACGAAGTTCTCCGCATGGGCGTCGAGCAGCCACGCCTGCAACACCCCGCGCGTCCCGTCGAATCTGAGTTCCAGGCTGGCCTGGTGCCCGCCCAGCTCCACGAGCACGCCGCCGTGCGGGGCATGATGCTCGTGGCCGCCGGCGGCGGCCGACCCCGGCTCCTTCCGGGCACAGCCAAAACCGGCCAGCAACGCCACCCACGCGAGCATCAGGGATTTTCTCATGATCGGAACCAACGGTTCACGGCCGAGCAAAGCCAGTTCCGGTCCTTCCGCCAGAATTATGCGCCGTACGTCGGTGCCCGGCTGTCATCACAGTCGCCTCAGTTTCAGTCCGAAATGCCAGGGCGGGAGGAGAAACGCACCGCCGTCCGCGCTCAGCCCCGCCTCCCCGGCCCAGGCGACAATCTGCCCCGGCTGCGGCCGGATGTCGAGGGAGGGCCCGCGGGGCGTGGCCATGTCGCTGCGCCAGTGGATGACGGCGACGAACCCGTCGGGGCGCACCACGTCGCGGGCGGCGTCGAGGAAGGCCCCGGGGTTTTCGGCATGCAGGATGTTGAAAAGCAGTACGGCGTCGCAGGAGCCGGCAGGCAGGCCGAAGCCGCCGGCCTGCACGTCGCGCACCTCGGCAGTCACATTGGCCAAACCGGCTGCGCTCGCGCGCTGCCGGGTGATCGCGACCATGTCCGCCTCGATATCCACCGTGTGCACTGTGCCGCCGATGCGCCGGGCCAGCGGCAGGGTGAACGTGCCGTAGCCGCAGCCCAGCTCCGCCACGTCACCCGTGGCCGGGCCGAAGCCGAAGGCATCGAGGATGCCCGGCACATCGAAGAGCGTCTCCCAGTAATCCTGCGGCGGCATGCCGCTGTCGCGCACTTTCATGATCTGCGCTTCTCCTCCAACAGCGTGATCACCGCCTTTGCCAGGGCCACCGTCTTCCGGTCGATGAGCGGATCTTCCGCGAGAAAATGGTCGCTCGTCGGCGCGATGAGCGTGAGGCCGCCGGGGGCGATGATGTCGGCGAGGGGTGTCAGGCCGTCGTTCGGACCCTCGCTTCGCAGAAGCGGATATTTGCCCCGCGAATATTTGCTGAGGGAACCGGACAGGGAGAGGCCCACGTAATTCACAACGAGCGTGCTCTCGGGCAGCTTCAGCCGGGCAAAGCGCGCCCGCGAACGGGTCGCGTTCATGGATTCGACGGCGCGCCGGTCCCAGCCCTTGAACCACAGATACGTTTTGAAGAGGAGGGATTGCGGCGGCTTCGCCGCCGCTTCGAGCAAAGGGCTGCCTTGGAGTATCCCGCCCAGATTGATCCAGGCCGCCGGGGCGGTTGCCCCACGCTCGGCGAATCCGGACAGGGCAACATGGATGGCCGGGCCGGCCGAACTGGCGCCCACGATGACCACCTGCTTGCCCGACGCGGCCGCCTCCTCGACCGCGACACGGATGTCGCGGGCATTCGCTTCCACGGCGCCGTTCGGATCATAGGCTATCTGCCGGCAGTCCAGGCCGAGCGCCGCGACGAGTTCGCGCGGGCGCCGGAGATCGGCTCCGGTCACATGCCCGTTGGCCCGATAATCCCAGCCCGGCGCAAAGAGCACGACATAGCGACCGCAGCCTTCGGCGAGGACGGGATCGGCATCCGCCGGATGGTCGAAATGGTGTTTGAACCGCGCCTGAAACGCCGCGTTGCCCTTCTCGCGCGCGACCCGGTCGGCGAAGAACAGCGCCGCAAAGTCCGTGGAGAACTTCCCCGCGATGGCCGCCAGTTCCGCCCGGTTCGGCAGGCGGTCCGCCGCTGCTTCCCGATGCAGGCGCTCGATCTCCGCGTCGAGCGCGGGATTGTTCCGCCGTCCCGCCAGGGTGTGCTCCAGGTAGTAGGCGGCCTCGGGCGAATCAACCGTCGTCACGATCTTGTCGCCCAGGAATTCCCCCGCAGCCGGATACCGGACCGGGCTGGCGCAACCGGCGGCGAGCAACAGCATCACGAGCAGGGACAGCGTGCGGAGCAGACCTGTGTTCATGTGCCCGGCCCGGTTGGCGCCATTGTCCCCGCGGGCTGACCGGCGAGCCTCCGCTCGGGAAACCCGGCCCGCAGGCGGCGCGCTGGCCTGGGTCTTGGCCACCTTGGCGAACCGGGCGTGGAGGAGACGTTTGCTGCCGGTGGTGGCCACGAGTGACATTCCATAAAACAATTGAATGCTTGCCGGGGGGGAATCCCGTCAAGCGTCTCTTTGCCTTCATTCGTTCACCGTATCAGCCAAGCGCCCGCGTGAGAAGCCACAGGCCGAGTCCGCAGAGGATGCCGCCCATGGCCCGGCCCGTCTGCGCGCCCAGCGGCGCGAGTTTTTCCAGCAGGACGAGGACGGTCAGCCCGGTGATCCACCAGAGATTCATCACGCCGCCGACGAAGAGCAGCAGCATCAGTGCCCAGCAGCAGCCGAGGCAGTAGAGTCCGTTCATCAGGCCGAGGTGGAAGCCGCCGCCCACGCCCTTCCGCCAGTGCCGCGTGATGAACTCCGCCGGCGACCGGCACACCCTGAGGCAGGCGTGTTTGAAGGGGGTGAACTGATACGCCCCGGCGGCGATCGCCACGAGGCCGGCGAACACCGGGCTGGCGGATTCCATCATCGGCGAAAGCAGCAACGTCCGCGTGAGCGCATACTGCAACGCCGTCGCGACCAGGCTGAACGCCGTCCAGACCAGCAGATACCCGCCGGCGAAGGCATGGACGCGCGCCGTCGCCCGCTCCGGATCGGGGCTCTTCCGCACGACGAGGCCGTAGAGCAGCATCGCGGGCGCGGCCGAGGGCAGCATCATGCCGATCATCATCACGACCCACATGGCCGCCATCAGCAGCCAGTAGGCGGGGGTGCCGTCGTCGCCCATCATCCAAGCCGACGCGCCGTCCATCGCGCCATACATGTCGCGCGCCATCGGCACGATCCAGGCCCAGCACAACGCCGTGGCCACCGCGAGCGCGCCGCCCGCGAGCCAGCGGTCGCGGCGCACCCAGTCCTCGATCCGCGTCCGGTCGCTCACGCGGCGTGCACGACCCCGTGCGTCGTCCAGTGCACGCGGGCGAGATGGGCGTGGGTGCCGTTGAAATCGAGCTTGATGGCGCCGTCCGCGGTCCGGCCGGTGCCGCTGATGAACTCGGCTTCGTGGAACTCGAACCCGGCGGGCATGATGATGCGGGTCGGCACGTCCTTGCCGGAAACGCCGTTGCGGATCGACACGCCCGTGCCCTCGACGACGCCGGGCACCTTCACGTGCGCGGTGCGCGCCTGCAGGTCGATCCTGAGATCGACCGGCTTGTAGAGCGTGGGGAGGAATTTCGTCACTGTCGTCGAAAACACCTGCCAGATCACGGTGCCCGGCTCGGTTTCCTTGCCATGGGAGACCGCCTCGATCGCCGCGCGCTGCTGCGCGTCGGCGCGCTCGTCGATGATCGTCTGGAAGGTGCCGTGGCCCTCGTGGATGGGGCCGGGCCAGGTGATGAGCGCCCCCCAGCGCAGGCCGTCGAGGGACACGGCACCGAACCGTCCGCGCTCAATCTGCACGAAGCCGTAGGCGCAGCAGTTGCCGTGGGTCGGATCGCCCTGGAACTGGCAGGGACAGCCGTAGCCGCAGTTGCAGTTCACGAATTCCGTTCCTTGCATGGACCATTCGACGAGTTTCATGGGGGACTCCTGTGGTTTTACGCGCGGCAACCGCGCACGGATGCCGGCTGGTTACGTGGAAGTGGACGCGGGCAGATTAGGGCAAAACGCCTCCGCAGCAAGCCCGGCTTCGGAGAGCGGGAGGGCGGTTTTACGGTTCACCCTTCCGCGCGGCCTCGCGGTGGAACAGCCGGTAAAGCGCCGGCAGCACGACGAGGGTGAGCAGGGTGGAGCTGATGATGCCGCCGATGACGACGGTCGCCAGCGGGCGTTGCACCTCCGCCCCCGGGCCGGTGGCCAGGGCCATCGGCACGAAACCGAGGCTGGCCACGAGCGCCGTCATCATCACCGGCCGCAGGCGGGCCAGCGAACCCTCGATGACCGCGGTGGCGACGTCGGCGCCCTCCTCCACCATCCGCTGGATGAAGGAGACCATCACGAGACCGTTGAGCACGGCCACGCCCGACAAGGCGATGAAGCCCACCGCCGCGGAGATGGAGAACGGGATGCCGCGCAGCCACAGCGCCAGCACGCCGCCGGTCAGGGCCAGCGGCACGCCGGTGAAGATGAGCAGCGCGTCTTTGACCGTACCGACGCTGATGAAGAGCAGCATGAAGATCAGGCCGAGCGTCACGGGCACGACGAGCTGCAGGCGCTTCGTGGCCGAGATGAGCTGCTCGAACTGGCCGCCATAGTCCACCCAGACGCCGGCCGGCAGCTCGACCTGCGCGCGCACCTTCGCCTGGATTTCCTCGACGAAGCCGCCGAGGTCGCGGCCGCGGACGTTGGCCGTGACGACGACGCGGCGCTTGCCGTTTTCCCGGCTGATCTGGTTGGGTCCGGGCGCGACCGCGAGCGTGGCCACCTCCCGCAACGGGATGAACCCGCCGGCGGGCACGGGCACCGGCAGATCGCCGATGGCGCGCACGTCGCCGCGCAGGCGCTCCGGCAGGCGCACGATGAGGTCGAAACGGCGGTCGCCCTCGAACACCTGGCCGGCCACCCGGCCGCCGAGGGCGACGGACACGACGTCCTGCACGTCGGCCACGTTGAGCCCGTGGGCATGCAGGGCGGTGCGGTTGATGCCGATGGTCAGGACCGGCAGGCCGGTGATCTGCTCGACCGAGACGTCCGAAGCGCCGGCGATGCCGGTGAGCACGCCCTCGACCTCCCTGCCCTTCTCGAGCAGCAGGTCGAGATCGTCGCCAAACAGTTTGACGGCCACGTCGCTGCGCACGCCGGAGATGAGTTCGTTGAAGCGCATTTGGATGGGCTGGATGAACTCGTAGCGGTTGCCGGGGATGCGGTTCACCACGGCCTCCATCTCCGCGACCAGCGCGGCCTTGGGCTTGCGCGGGTCGGGCCAGGCCGCGCGATCCTTCATGATGATGAAGGTGTCGGCCACGCTCGGCGGCATCGGGTCGGTGGCGACCTCGGCGGTGCCGAGTTTCGAGAACACGGTGTCCACCTCGGGGAACCTGCGCAGCTCCGCCTCCAGCATGGCCTGCATCTCCAGAGCCTGCGTGAGGCTGGTGCCGGGGATGCGCAGGGCGTGCAGGGCGATGTCGCCCTCGTCGAGGCTGGGAATGAACTCGCGGCCCAGCCGCGTGAACAGCAGCGCCGACAGGACCACGACGGCCACGGCGGCCACGGCCACGGTCCAGCGCAGGGCGAGCGCGGCGCGCAGGGTCGGCAGGTAGAGCGCCTTCACGCCGCGCACGATGAGGTTCTCCTTTTCCGCGATCCTGCCCCCCACGAGCGTCATGACCGCCGCCGGCACGAAGGTGACCGAGAGCAGCATCGCCCCCAGCAAGGCCAGCATGACCGTGACCGCCATCGGGTGGAACATCTTCCCCTCCACGCCGGTGAGAGTGAGGATGGGCAGATAGACGATCAGGATGATGAGCGTGCCGAAGAGGGAGGGGCGCACGACCTCGGAGGTGGCCGAGGCCGCGAGGGCGATGCGCTCGTCCCGGGTCAGCGTCCGACCCAGCCGGTGCTGTTCGAGCCCGAGCCGGCGCAGGCAGTTCTCCACGATGATCACGGCGCCGTCCACGATGAGGCCGAAGTCGAGCGCGCCGAGGCTCATGAGGTTGCCGCTCACCTTCGAGCCGACCATGCCGGTGATGGTGAAAAGCATGGCCAGCGGGATGACGAGCGCCGTGACGAGGGCGGCGCGGAAGTTGCCCAGCAGGGCGAAGAGCACGGCGATGACAAACAGGGCGCCCTCGACGAGGTTGGTCCGCACGGTCGCGATCGTCTTCTCCACGAGGTTGGTCCGGTCATAGACCGTCTTGGCCACCACGCCCTCGGGGAGAGTCCGGTTGACGTCGGCCAGCCGGGCGGCGACGCGTTGGGAGACGGCGCGGCTGTTCTCGCCGACGAGCATGAAGACCGTGCCCAGCACGACCTCGCGTCCGTTCTCCATCGCGGCGCCGGTGCGCAATTCCCGGCCGAGCAGGACCTCGGCCACATCCCCGATGGCGACGGGCACGCCGTCGCGGTTCGCCACCACGATCTGCCGGATGTCCTCCAGCGTGGCGACCTGGCCGGGGGCGCGGATGAGGTATTGCTCGCCGTTGCGCTCGATGTAGCCGGCGCCGGTGTTGGCGTTGTTGCGCACGAGGGCGTCGAGCACGTCGCGCAGCGTGAGCTGGAACTGCACGAGCTTCACCGGGTCGGGCGTCACGTGGAACTGTTTCTCGAAGCCGCCGATGGTGTTGACCTCGGTGACGCCCGGCACCTGCCGCAGTTGCGGCCGCACGATCCAGTCCTGCACGGTGCGCAGGTCGGTCGGCGAGTGGGTCGCGCCGGGCTTGTTCTCGACAGTGAACATGAAGATCTCGCCCAGGCCGGTGGAGATCGGCCCCATGGAAGGCTCGACCCCCTCGGGCAGTTGCGCCTTCACCTCCTGGATGCGCTCGGCGACGAGCTGCCGCGCGAAGTAGATGTCGGTGCCGTCCGCGAAGACGACGGTCACCTGCGAGAGGCCGTAGCGCGAGAGCGAGCGCGTGTAGTCGAGGCGCGGCAGGCCCGCCATCACGGTCTCGACGGGAAAAGTCAGGCGCTGCTCGGCCTCGAGCGGCGAGTAGCCGGGGGCCTCGATGTTGATCTGCACCTGGACGTTGGTGATGTCCGGCACCGCGTCGATGGGCAGGCGCTGGTAGTTGTAGAGGCCGAGGACGGCGAGGCCGGCCGCGGCCACCAGCACGAACCAGCGGTGGCGGATCGTGAAATGAAGGATGTTTTCGAGCATGGCGGGGGCTCCGGCTCAGTGGTCGTGCGAGGCGCCCGATTTCAGGGCGTCGGCTTTCACCAGGAAGCTGTTGGCGGTGACGTAGCGCGTGCCGGCGTCGAGGCCTCCGAGCACCTCGATGAACTCGCCGTCGCTGCGGCCCAGCTCCAGCATGCGCACCTCGTAGGTGTCGCCGACCTGCGCGAACACGACGGTGAAGTCGCGGAAGCTCTGGAGGCCGGTGGTCCGGACCGCGAGCGGCGCTTCGTGGGGCGGCAGTTGCACCACGGCATGCACCCGCTGGCCGGGCGTCCAGCGCCCATCGCGGTTGTCGAGGGTCACACGGATCACCCGGGTCTGGCTGGCGCCGGTCGTCGCGGGCAGGAACGGCGCCAGCACCGTCTCGGTCGCGGTGCCGTCGTCGAGGCTCCGCACCGTGACCGGCAGGCCGGCCCGCAGTTTCGGGGCGTCCGAGGGGAAGACGCTGATGTCCACCCAGACCGCGGACAGGTCGGTGATGACAAAGAGCGGCGCCTCGCCCGTGACCGCGCCGGCGCTGGCCGCGCGCTCGGTGACGAGGCCGGCCTGCGGGGCCCGGACCTCGTAGGCTTGCAGGCTCTCGTTGCTCTCGACGACGGCGAGCAGGTCGCCGGCCGCGACCGTGTCGCCCAGTTGCCGGTGCACGGCCTTGACGATGCCGGGGAAACGCGCGCCCACGCGGGCGACGCGGTTGGCGTCGGCCAGGACGATGCCGTGCAGCGTGAGCGTCTCCCGGATCGTGGCGGGCCCGGCTTGGGCGACGGCGATGCCGGCGGCCCGGGCGTATTCCGGCGCGATGGTCGCGCGACCCTCGTAGGATTCGTAGGTCCACTCCGCCTTTTTGCCGGCGTGCTCCGCCCGGACCACGACATCGAAGGAATGCGGCTCCTTCACCACGCCGGTGCCGAGGAGATAATCTTCGCGCGGCTGGAAGGCGAAGGTGTCCTTCCGGTCGAGACGCTGCAACTCGATGCCCGCCTTCAACTCGGCGGGCGGGAGCGGTTGTCCGTTGCGGTAGCCGTAGAGCCGGAATTCGGGCGGCACGCCGTCCTCGAAGATCGTCACCTCGATCTCGAAGCCGGCGCCGCGCAGCAGCTTGCCCCCGTGCGGGCCGTCCTCGGGCACGGTCTTCGCCGGTCCGGCGTGGGCGTGAGGCTCGTCCTCCCCGTGGGAGTGGCCGTGCTCGTCGCGGCCGGCGGCGGGCGATCCGTGCCCGTGCGGGTCGGCGGCCTGCCCGGCGGGCTTCTGCAGGATCCGCCAGGCGGCGGCGCCACCGAGGGCAAGGATCAGGGTAATGAGGACAAATTGGAGTTTTTTCATGGTCGGAAAGGTCGGGTTCAGGGTTCGCGGTGGGTGGCGGACGCCATGCGGCGGCCGGGGGCGGTGAGCAACAGCTCAATCTCCACCACGGTGGCGTGATAGGCGGCGGCCGCGTGGATTTGCCGCTGCCGGGCGGCGAAGAGCGCGGTGCGGGCTTCGAGCAGGTCGCGGGTGGAGTAGCGGCCGGCGACGGAGCCGGCCTCGACGGCGGCCAGCCATTCCCGGGCGGCGGGCAGCATCTCGTCGCGCGCGGTGTCGTGCTCGATGCGGGCGTGGTTGAGTTCCTGGCACAGCTCGTAGAGCGCGGCGCGCAGCTCGTGCAGCGCGGCCTCGCCCTCGGCGGCGGTGCGCTCGCGTTCGGCGCGCGCCTCGACGGCCGCGGCACCGGTCAGGGCCGCGGCAGGCCAGGCGTAGTCGAGCCCGAACACAAAACCGAAGTCGCCGGCGGCTTCGTGGCGGCGGAGTCCGGCCGCCCAGCGGGATTCGCCCCGGGCCGCGGTGGCGCGGGCCAGTTTCTCCTGGGCCAGCCGCCAGCGGATCAGCGCCGCCTGCCGCACCTGGGCCGGCGAATGGCTCAGCCTGGCGGCGAGCTGCCCGTAAGCCTCCACCGGCGGCAGGGTCAGGAAGTCGGCCTCGGCCCGGTCGAAATCCGCGGAGTCCGCACCCCAGAGCGAGGCGAGGTTCTGCCGGGCGGCGAGCAGTTCATGCTCGGCATGTTCGGCCGCCAGATTGGCCTCGGTGAGCAGCAGCTTCGCCCGGGCGAGATCGGCGGGTGTGGTCCGCGCCCCGCGCGCCAGCAGATCGTCCACCGTCTTGCCTGCCAGCCCGGCCTGCTCGCGGTTGGCCGCCAGGGCCGCCTGCTGGCCAGCCACGCGGATGAAACGGCGGGCCGCCTCGGCGAGCAGGCCGCGGCGGGTTTCCTCCCACGCGAGCCGCTCGGCCTCGTTGTGCGCCCCGACCGTCTCCCGGCGGGCGGCGCGCCGGTCGGCCCAGTCCAGCGCGCGGCTGAACTGCAGGGTGGTTTCCAGGCCGCGGGCGGCGCGGAATTCGCCGGTGCCGAGCGCGTTTTCAAGCTGGAGGGAGATGGCCCCGGACGGACGCGCCGCGGCGGCGTCCTGCCGCGCCCGGGCGAGCGCGACCGTGGATTCACGCGTGCGGAACCACGGGTGGCCGGCTTCGACGCGGGCGAGGGCCTCGCCGAGCGTCAAGGGCGCCGCGGAGGCGGACAGCGTGAGGGAGAGAAAAACGACTGACGTGGAAATCTTCATGGCGGAACAGGCAGGGTTGAACGGACACAGACAGCCCGGCGACGGGCCGGATGGCGCGGGAAGGCGCGTGGGACAAAACGGGCTCTCCGGTCAACGACCGGCAGGGCGCCCGCTCAACTGCTCAGCGCAGGCGCCCGCACGGGCGGCGCGGCGCGGGCGACAAACTGCCAGGTCACCCCGAGTTCGGGCGGCGGTGCATGGCGGGCGGGCGAAAGGGCGGGCTCGGCGACGGTTTCGTCTGCCGTCACCGGCGCCAGACAAACGAAGCAAACGCAGGTGGCCGGGGCGGCGATCTTCAGATCTTGGGAGGATTCCTTGTAGAGGGCATCCTCGACCGTGGGGCAGGCGTCGTCCTTGCAGTCGCTGGTATTGGCGGTCTGCTCATCCGCGCAGCACTCATCCGCCTCGTAGAAGCTCGCGGCCTCCAGCCGGCAATGCAGCGTCGCCGGCAGCCACAAGGCCGTCAGCAGCAGGGCGATCAGTGGACGAAGACGCGGCACGCTGGCCGGAAACATCGTCCGACCAGTGTCGAAGTCAAGCCGGCCCCGCGTCAGAAGCCAAGGCGGAGGCCCGCGGCGAGGCTGCGGCCGGGGAGCGGGGCGATGTCCTTGAGGAAGGAGGCATGGACGCGTGCGGTCTTGTCGAGCAGGTTGCTCCCGCGCACGAAGAACTCGCCGTGGGTGCGTCTGGCTCCGAAACGCCAGGCGGCGCTCGCGCTCACGAGGTCGTAAGCGGCGGTGGCGGTCTCGTTGGCCGCGACCCGGTCCTGCCGGTCCACGTGGCGCCAGTCCGCACTGAACGACCACGACCCGCGCCGCCAGTCGAATCCCGCGCCGAAGCGCCCCGGGGTGGTGCGCGGCAGCGGCGTGCCGTCGCTCGTGTTGGTGGCGCGCACGGTGTCGGCGAACACCCGCAGGTCGGCGAGCGCTTCCTTCGCCTCGTGCAGATGGAATATGACCTCCACCTCGCCGCCGGAGAGCTCGGCGTCGCGTTGCACGAAGGCGAAGACCGGCAGCCCGTCCTCCTCCGCGCCCGTGGCCTCCGCGAAGATGTAGCCGGCGAAGCGGTTCAAAAACAGGCTGACCTCGCCCGTGACCGCGCCGCGCCGGTGGCGGTAGCTGAGGTCGAGGCCGCGCGACTTCTCGGTGCCGAGCGCGGAATCGCCGATCTCGAAGGCGCCGGTGCCGGCGTGCGGGCCGTCGGCGTAGAGTTCCTGCGCATTGGGCGCGCGCTCGTTGGCCGAGGCCGACAGGGCGAGGCTGCCACCCTCGGTCACGCGCCAGATGAGGCCGGCCGTGAACGTCTCGCCCGTGTGGCTGCGCGCGGGCAGACCCGACGCGGCCACGGGCGAAATCCTCTGCCATTCGCCGCGCGCGCCGGCCTGCACGGTCCAGTCGCCGCGCACCAGTTCCTCGTAGGCGAAGACCGCCTGGGTGCGCGTCACCGAGGCCGGCAGAAAGGCCTCCTCCCCCGCCGCCGCGAAATCGCTGCGCGCGAACTGCCAGCCCAGCGCGCCCTCGACGTCGCCGAGCTTCTCGTGCAGCAGCTCGAGCCGGCCCTCGTGGGCCCGGTTGGTGAAACGCGTGCCCACCTTGGCGCCCTCCAGCTCGCGGTGCTCGTAGTCGGCCGCGCCGAACTGGAATTTCGCCGCGCGCAACAGCTCGGCGGGCGCCAGCCACTCGCCATGCGCATCCCAGCGGCGCTGCCGCAGGTCGATGCGCACGTCCGGCTCCGCCACCGTGCCGTAGAACGAGTCGAACCCGCTGCAGCCGAGCCCGGCATGGCCGGACTTGCCGATGTAACTGAGGCCGGCCGCGCCGCCGCTCGTCTCGGTGGCGCTGTTGACGAGCGTGCCGTCGGGGATGCTCACGTCGTCGGTCTCGCGGCGGAAGCCGTCGAGCCGCCAGGCCCACTTGCCGGCCGCGCCCGTGAGCACGCCGGCGGCGGCGCGCTCGTGAGCGGCGGTGTCGCCCCGCGCCTCGAAGCGCCCCGCGACCGGACCGGCGGCGGGCAGCTCCTCGGGGATGCGGCCGTCGATCACATTGACCACGCCGCCGACGGCGCCGCCGCCGTAAAGCAAGGCCGCGGGGCCGCGGACCACCTCGACGCGCTCGATCAGCAAGGGCTCGAGACTGACGGCGTGGTCGGGACTCACGACCGAAGCGTCGAGCGTGCCGACACCGCCGGTGAGCACCCGGATGCGGTCGCCGCCGAGGCCGCGGATGACCGGCCGGCTGGCGCCGGGCCCGAAATACGTCGAGTCCACGCCGGGCAGGCCGGCGAGCGTCTCGCCAAGCGTGGGCTGGAGCCGTTGCGCCAGCGCCTCGCCTGCAAGGACGCTGGTGGGCGCGCTGATTTCGTCGGCCGCCCGGGCGAGCGGGCTGGCCGTGACGACGAGGTCGTCGAGATGGAGATGGCCGTCACCCTCGGCGGGCGCGGCGGGAGGAACGGTCTGGGCGATCGCTGTGGTGGCGGCGACCAGGGCGGAAAACAGGGAAAGGGAACGGAAAGACATGACGATGCGGTGCTGGGTTGAAGGATGCCGGCGCGCGGACAGGCGCAGCCAGGGCGGGGGACGGGGAACGCGCGCGACGGACGCCGCGCGCGGAACGGGTCGGTTCAACTCAGGCCGCCGGCGGCGCGTGCGACGGCACGAGCCGGTAACGGGGCCGCGCGACGGCGAAAGTGTCGGTCGCGCGCAGGGTCAGGCCGGCCGCCGCGGGCCGCGCCAGGAACAGCAGGCAGAAAAACAGCAGCGTCATCGCCCCCTGGGCGAAGAGCGTCACCGCACAGGTGTGCTCCGTGTCACCGACCGGCGCGCCGTGGTCATGCGCATGCGCCGCGTGGTCGTGCTCGTGCAGCCCCGCGTGCAGCGTCGGACTGGCGGCGAACACCGCCAGCAAGAGCACGCACAGCGCCGCCACCAGAGCGGTGGCGCGCGTCAGCATATGCTCGGAGCGGCGGGACATGCGGATGAAGGGAAAAGCAGGAAAGATGCCTGTCAACCGGTGAGATTGGAGAGTGGTAGGGCGAATCCTCCGGATGAGCCGCGGCTCGTCGGGACGACTCGCCCTACCGGTGAATCAATGCCCGTGGAAACGCTCGACCACCATGAACGCCGCGCCACACAGGACCAGCAGCGTGCCGAGGACGGGGGCCTCGCACTTCTCGAGCCACTTGAGGCGCAGGCGCGCCACGCCGAGCAGCGTCAGCCAGGTGAAGATGAGCATGGCCGACCAGGTGCCCGCCGCGAGGATGACGCCCAGCAGCGTCACGCCGCCCCAGCCGAACTGCACGCCGGCCAGATACACCGGCAGCAGCCCCTCGCAGGGCGAGAAGGTCAGCATCGTGAACAGGCCGCCGACCGCGGCCCAGTCGCTCGTGCGCGCCACGGGCTTCACCGGCTCGTGGTCGTGGTCGTGACCCTCGTGGTGGCAATGGCCCTCGATCCATTCCCCGTGGCCGTGGGTCCAGCCCTTCCAGTGGCGGAACAAAATCAACAGGCCCATGGCGATGAGCGCCCCGCCGGCCACGTAGGGGAAATAGCCCGCCCAATGCTCGTCGATCTGCAGGCCGAACCACGCGAGGCCGAGGCCGAGCCCGGTCATCACCAGCAGGTGCCCGCCCGAACAGAGCGTGACCATCGCCAGGGTGCGCCCGCGCGACCAGCCCTGCGCCCGCGCCACCACCACAAAGGGCAGCCAGTGGGTCGGGATCGCCGCATGGATGAAGGCCACGGCGAGGCCCGTGGCGGCGAGGGTGAAGAAGGCGGCGAGATCCATGCGAAGGTGTTAGGCGGACCCACCCTAGCAAAGTCGTCAAGAGGGTATCTACGATTTGCGAGGGACGACTTACGATTCCCCAACCCGGCTGAACCCAAATTCCGCAGTTGAGTTGAGCCACCGCGTTCACCGTGTTGAGCACAGTGTTCGCGGAGAAGCCCTTGCCGGATCCGCGGTCGCTCATCGGCCGTTCACCTCACAGGTGAAGGCGTGCTGCAGAGCAATCTTGGCCAAACCGCTGGGTTTCTCAGGTTTGCCGCCGTGTGCTCTGTGTCCCACTGCGTTTTTCTGGGCTGAATCAGCCCTCCTGGCCGGCTTTCCTGCTGGTTCGGACAAAACCGGGTTGCGCAGGTTGGCTGCTGGGGGCTCTCAGCCGCATGGACCGGCTCTCGTCTCAGCCCAGCGTCGCTGTCCGCCAAAGCGCAATTCGTAAATCGTAATTCCTAAGACACCGGCGCGATCGTCTCGGCCACAGGGACGCGGTAGGCCTTGATCGCCGGCACGAGGCCGCCGAGCGCGCACAGGCCGACGAAGGTCGCCGGCCCCCACCAGAACACCGGGTTCCACCGGAGCGGCTCCAGCACCACGCCGGTCTGCGCCTGGATGATGCCGGTCACGACCGCGGCGAAAGCCGCGAACACGGCGAGGCCGGTCGCGGAGCCGAGCAGGCCGATGACGGCCGCTTCGCCCACCACCGCGCCGAAGATCGTGCGTCGCCGCGCCCCGAGCGCGCGCAGGATGGCAATGTCGCGCTGCCGCGCGCTCATCGAGTTGTAGATGCTCACCAGCACCGACGCCGCGGCGACCACCGCCACCAGCCACGCCAGCAGCGTCAGCACCTTGTCCACCCAGCTGATTTTGTTGAACAGGTCGGCCACGATGGCGCCGATGGGATACGCAAAGGTCATCTTGTTGCCCTGCTTGTTGATCATCAGGTCGAGCATGAGCCCGGCCGTGGGCGCGCGCAGCTGGAGCAGCACGGCGCTCACGTCGGTCGCGGCGCGGGCATCGTGTCCGCCCATCGTCTGCACGCCGGCGAGCGGAATCCAGATGACGCGATCCGCCGGTGTGCCGGTCGGCTCGAGGATGCCGGTGACGGTGTAAACCTCCTCGTGCTGCGCCTTCGGGTCGAAGGCGAGGCCGTGGTAGGGCTTGAACGTGTCGCCGGCCTTCCACCCGAGCCGCTTCGCCGCATAGGCGCCGGCCACCGCCTCGCGCGTGCCGTCGGCAAACAGGCGCCCGCCCGCGGCGACGGCGTATTTTTTGCCGGGGAGGTATTCGATGTCGAACATCGCGGGCGTGGTGCCGACGATGCGCCAGCCCTGGAAATTGTCGCCCACCGCGATCGGGATGGCGGTCTTGATGGCCGGGTGGCGGCCGATGGCCTCGACGTCGGCGGCAGGCAGGTTGCCCGGCGAGGCCTCGAGGTGGAAGATGGCGTTGAGGACGAGCTGGAGCTTCGAGCCGCGCGCGCCGAGCACCGCATCGAAGCCGGAATTGGTCGAGGCGAACACGGACTGCGACTGCGTCTTCACCACCCACACCGTCAGCAGCAGCCCGGCGGCGAGCGCGATGCTGCCGGCCGTCACGAGCGTCGAGAGCGCGTGCTGGCGGAGGGAGCGGTAGATGAGATTGAGGATCATGCGGATTTTACACCGAGAACGCAAAGCAAGCAAAGGACGGCAGAAAGTTCGGGGGCTTGATCCCTTTGTCTCCTTCGCGGTCTTCGGGTGAAAAATTCATGGCGCCAACGCCCGGTTGAGCGCCGCGAAGTCCTGCACGTTTTCGAACTGCGCCAGCACCCCCTCGTCGTGGCTCACGAGGAGCAGCGCGGCGCCCGCCTCGCGGCAGACCTCGCGGATGAGGGCGAGCGCTTCGCGGCCGTTGCGGGCGTCGAGGTTGCCGGTGGGCTCGTCGGCCAGCACGAGCTTGGGCCGGTTGGCGAGCGCGCGGGCCACCGCCACGCGCTGCTGCTGGCCGGTCGAGAGCTGGCGCGGGTGGTGCCGGAGCTTGTCGCCCAGCCCGACGCGCCGGAGCAGCGCCTCGGCATGCGCGCGGTCCACGCCGCGTCCGAAGGCCATGCCGAGTTCCACGTTCTCGAGCACGGTGTGGCCCTGCAGCAGATTGAAGGTCTGGAAAATGTAGCCGACGGTCTCGGCGCGCAGCCGGTCGCGCGCGGCCTCCCCCAGCGCGGCCACGTCGCGCCCCGCCAGCTCGATGCGGCCGGCGTCGGGCGCGAGGATGCCGGCGAGAAGGTGCAGGAAGGTCGTCTTGCCCGAGCCGCTCTCGCCACGCAGGGCGACCTGCGCGCCGGCCGCCAGCGAAAATTCCGGCACGTCCACCACCCGGTGGACGCCGTAGGCCTTCGTCAAATCATGCACAGCAAGGAGCAACATCGGCGCGGTTATTAGAATATACAGGCAGGCCCATGCCGTCTAAAACGTCAAATGTTACCGCCCCGAGCAGGGACTTTGAACTGGCCACCCAACGTGCTTATGACACTTTCCCGGCCAATAAATTCTACCCCCCTATGATCACCACTCACACTTGGAAAAAAGTGGGCGTGCTGGCCGCCGCATTGGCGGCCGCCGCCCCGGTTGCCCTCGCTGGCGAGGCTGACATCCACATCCCCGACCTCAAACAGGTCGCCTTCGACGGCCTCGGCGGCATGAGCGGCCTGTCGCTCATGTATCTGGGCATCGTCATCTGCGCCATCGGCGCGGCCTTCGGCCTCGTCCAATACCGGCAGACCAAGGCGCTGCCGGTGCACGCCTCGATGGCGGCCGTCTCCCACACCATCTGGGAGACCTGCAAGACCTACCTCTTCACCCAGGGCAAGTTCCTCGCCATCCTCTGGACGCTCATCGCCGCGTGCATGATCTACTACTTCGGCGTGCTCTCGCACATGGGCGCGGGGCACGTGGTGGTCATCCTGCTCGCCTCCGTGCTCGGCATCCTCGGCAGCTACGGCGTCGCCTGGTTCGGCATCCGCATCAACACCGTCGCCAACAGCCGCGCGGCCTTCTCCGCCCTGCAGGGCAACCCGCTCGCCACCCTCTTCATCCCCCTCCGCTCGGGCATGAGCGTCGGCCTGCTCCTCGTGTGCGTCGAGCTGTTCTTCATGATCTGCATTTTGGTGTTCCTGCCGCGCGACCTCGTCGGCCCGTGCTTCATCGGCTTCGCCATCGGCGAGTCCCTCGGCGCCTCGGTGCTCCGCATCTGCGGCGGCATCTTCACCAAGATCGCCGACATCGGCTCCGACCTCATGAAGATCGTCTTCAAGCTCCCTGAGGACGACCCCAAGAACCCCGGCGTCATCGCCGACTGCACCGGTGACAACGCCGGCGACTCCGTCGGGCCGACGGCCGACGGCTTCGAGACCTACGGCGTGACGGGCGTGGCGCTCATCGCCTTCCTCGCCCTCGCCCTCGCCGCCAGCCCCGCGCTCTGCGCCATCCTCATCATCTGGCTGTTCGTGATGCGCGCGCTGATGATCGTCACCTCCCTGCTCTCCTACTGGATCAACCGGCTCCTCTCGCAGGCGAAATACGGCGCGCAGAAGGACTTCGACTTCGAGGCCCCGCTCACCCACCTCGTGTGGATCACCTCCGCCGTCTCCATCGGCGTCACCTTCCTCGCCTCGTGGTTCCTGCTGGCGAAGCAGCCCGGCATCGACCCCGCCCTCTGGTGGGTGCTCTCCGTCATCATCTCCTGCGGCACCATCGCCGGCGCGCTCATCCCCGAGTTCACCAAGATCTTCGTCAGCACCAACAGCCGCCACGTCAAGGAGGTCACCAACTGCTCCCGCCACGGCGGCGCCTCGCTCAACATCCTCTCCGGCTTCGTCGCGGGCAACTACTCGGCGTTCTGGATGGGCCTCGTCATCATGGCGCTCATGTGGACCTCCTACATGTTCTCCCAGAACCCGGCCCTGCTCTCCCTCATGCCGGAGAAGTTCGCCTTCGCCGCGCCCATCTTCGCCTTCGGCCTCGTGGCCTTCGGCTTCCTCGGCATGGGCCCCGTCACCATCGCGGTGGACAGCTACGGCCCGGTCACCGACAACGCCCAGTCCGTTTACGAGCTCTCGCAGATCGAGGCCAAGCCCGGCATCGCCGCCGAGATCGAGCGCGACTTCCGCTTCAAGCCCGACTTCGAGAACGCCAAATACCAGCTCGAGAAGGGCGACGGCGCGGGCAACACCTTCAAGGCCACCGCCAAGCCCGTGCTCATCGGCACCGCCGTCGTCGGCGCCACCACCATGGTGTTCGGCATCATCATCCTGCTCGAAAATCTCTTCGGCAGCGTCGTCACGCGCCTCTCCATCGTGCAGCCCGAGGTCATCCTCGGCCTCATCATGGGCGGCTCGGTCATCTACTGGTTCACCGGCGCCTCCTGCCAGGCGGTTGTCACCGGCGCCTACCGCGCCGTGGTCTATATCAAGGAGCACATGAAGCTCGACGCCACCACCGCCTCCGAGAAGGACTCCAAGGAGGTCGTGCGCATCTGCACCGTCTATGCCCAGAAGGGCATGTGGAACATCTTCATCGTCGTGTTCTGCTTCTCCCTGGCCCTGCCGTTCTTCAACCCCTACTTCTTCATCGGCTACCTCGTCGGCATCGCCTTCTTCGGCCTCTTCCAGGCCATCTTCATGGCCAACGCCGGCGGCGCCTGGGACAACGCCAAGAAGATCGTCGAGGTCGAGCTCCGCCAGAAGGGCACCGACCTGCACGCCGCCACCGTCGTCGGCGACACCGTGGGCGACCCGTTCAAGGACACCTCCTCCGTGGCGATGAACCCCGTCATCAAGTTCACCACGCTCTTCGGCCTCCTCGCCGTCGAGATCGCGGTCACGATGACCAACGTCACCGCCAAGCACGCCATCGGCGCTGTGTTCTTCCTCATCGCCCTCGTCTTCGTGTATCGCAGCTTCTACAGCATGCGCATCCCCGACGAGAAGGCCGCATGATGTCGTCACTGCAGGGCGGGATCGCCGATCCCGCCTTCCCTCCGAGGCCGCGGCTGACCCCGCGGCCTTTTTGTTTCCGATTGTAGCGGCGCTCTATGAGCGTCGATCTTCTCCCGTCGGCGGCCACAGACCGCCGCGACAACCGGCTGCTTTTTGCGAGGTGGAGCCCGGCCTCCGGGCGGGCTTTGTCTCGGCTGTAGGGCGGGGTCTCCGAACCCCGCCTTCGCACGATCGCGATACAAATTCGAGGCGGGGTTGCTTCGCCATCTCCGCCAAGCCTTCGTCGGAGACCCCGCCGTGCAAAAATCCCGTCCCACCCGTGGAAATTTTGGGACGCCGCGGCCTGGCCTCGCCGAGGCCCGCCGGGTGCAGGCAGGTGTTACGGGCCTCCGCACGCGAAACTGTTTTTCCGCCCGATGAAACCTTCGCCGCGCATCGCGGTCAGTCTCGCCCGCGCCCGGTTCTCCGCGGCGCGACCAAGACCAACCCTGCCGCATGAAAAAGCTCATCCTTCCCCTGTTTCTCACCAGCGTCCTCGCGGCCTCCGCGCAGACCTTCGTCACCGGCGCCGACGCCGGCTACCTCCTCGAGGACGAGGAGGCCTACTACAGCGCCCGTTTCGGGCTCGTGGTGAAGGCCAACGAGACCTTCTCCCACCAGCTCGACGCCGAGGTCGGCTACACCGACAGCCGGGTGGCCGGCGGCGACTCCAGCATCCTGCCCGTCACCCTCAACTACCGCATGCAAAGCGTCACCACCGGCAATTTCGGCTACTACGTCGGCGCCGGCGCCGGCTTCGCCCGCGTGCGGGCGGACGGCGTCAGCACCGGCGGCGGCGTGCGCCTGCACGACACCGCCTTCGCGGCCCAGGCCTTCACCGGCGTCACCTGGCAGGTCTCGCCCGCCACCACGCTCAGCCTCGGCGCCAAATACCTCTGGATCGACGACGTGAAGCTCGCCTCCACCAACTTCGAGGTCGGCGACGACGTCGCCCTCTCCGCCGGCCTCAGCATCCGGTTCTGAGGTCCGGGCTTTGGACCTGTAGGGCGGGATTTCCAAATCCCGCCTTGGTGCGAAGCCACCCCCGCGCCCGCAGCGGGATCAGCGATCCCGCCCTACAAACAAGCCCTCACCCCGGTTTCCCCTTTAGGTTAATGTGTGTGTGCAAAGGCCGCGGTGCGAACCGCGGCCTTTTTCTTTGGCAAACACGATACCCTTGGAAGCGGGAGGCTCGCACAATCAGCCCGGAGTTTTTGGCCACTACGGAGCGCGGCAGTGCGGTGATGGTCAGGCCACAAGCCTGGCCCCGAAGGGGTGACAGGAGCGGGTCCCCTCCTTGGGCAGCCAGTTCCTCCATCCGTGCAAATCTGTGCTATCCGTGGTTAAAATGCCTTGATCAATTCCCGGGCCGGATCGATCCGATCAGCGCGTGCCGAATAAGCCCCGCAAGCCTGCGACGAAGTCGCACCCTGAGCCCCGTCGAAGGGCGCCAAAGCCGGCCAAAACCGGCGTGATTTATCCGGACCACGACCAGCAGTTCCGCCCTGAGGACGCCATCGTCGCCGAGGGCCCCGAGGTTCTCCAGCCTTCCCGCCTCGCCTACCGCGACGACGCCCGCGGCCTCTGGCTCTACCACGGCGACTGCCTCGAGGTCATGGACCACCTCCTCGCCAAGCACCCCGGCGGCGTGTTCGACATGATTTTCGCCGACCCGCCCTACTTCCTCTCCAACGGCGGCATCACCTGCCACGCCGGCAGGATGGTGAAGGTGGACAAGGGCGACTGGGACAAATCCCGCGGCCCGGAGCTCAACCACGAGTTCAACACCGAGTGGCTCCGCCGCTGCCAGGCCCTCCTCAAGCCCAACGGCACGCTCTGGGTCAGCGGCACGCACCACGTCATCTTCTCCGTCGGCTACGCCATGCAACAGCTCGGCATGAAGCTGCTCAACCAGGTCACGTGGCAAAAGCCCAATCCCCCGCCCAACCTCGCCTGCCGCTGCTTCACGCACTCCACCGAGACGATTCTCTGGGCCGCGAAAGACGGGAAGAGCCGCCACTATTTCAACTACGCCGACATGAAGCGCGCCAACGGCGATAAGCAGATGAAGGACGTGTGGACCTTCACCGCCCCCAAGCCCGACGAAAAACTCCTCGGCAAACACCCGACGCAAAAGCCCGTCGCCCTCCTCGAACGCATCATCCTCTCCTCCACCAATCCCGGCGACCTCGTGCTCGACCCCTTCATGGGCAGCGGGACGACGGCCTTTGTCTGCGCGCTGCTAGCCCGAACCTGCGTCGGCATCGAACGTGACTCTGTTTACCTCGACCTGACACTGCGCCGGCTGGAAAGCGTGTCCTTCAATCTCGCGGTTCGCATCAATGTCTTCGTCGAAACCCAAAATGATCTTGAACTGGTTTCAGATCGGATCGATCCGATCCCGGCGATGTCCACCGAGGGCGCGCCCAAGACCGACTGCATCTTCCACGAATCCAAGTTCGTGTTCCTCTCCTGCGCCCACGTCAGCCAGGCGAGCGTGGTTCATACGACGGTGGACGTCACCCTGCAGGAAGCCTGGGCGCACGCCCCCGACGGCAAGAAACGCCAGACCACCCACATCGTCCGCTGCGAGACGGAGATACTACGGATTCGCATCTGAGTTTCAAAAACTCCACACTTGTTGATAGGCCTTGCCAGCCATTTTTTTTGCCCGTCCAAGAATTTTTTCTCGATCCCAGTTACTGGCTTCCGAGCCGTGTTCTGCAATAAACTCGTTCACATAAGCAAGATTTTGGACTTCTTTTTGAAGATCACCTTTAAGTCGCTCCATTTTTTTGGCCGGACTTGCGTTACTAAGACGTGAATTCGTTTTATAGGAGATCGCGAGTAAATTGCCGATATTGTCGATCACGGCCAGTGTTTCGTTTTTCACTTTCAGCCCTTCGTCGGGGGTTTGCGGCAGGAAGTGTTCGATGTTATGATTTCGTCGGAGCAGTTTGGGATCTGGATTATAGATTTTTACCCATTGAGAACAGTCCAATGCCCCATTGTTGAATCTATCAAAAATGTAGCAGATTAGCCCAAGGTTTTCTGGACCGTATGTGATGTCTGCAAAGTTCGCCGTGAACTCTTCGATGGAGGCCAATTTCTTCCTGAGTTGAACAATCAACTCATCCACCGTAGCCGAAAAGTTTTTGGAATCTGCAAAGGCGACACAATAATCTGCGTAAAGCTTCTCCACCTCGTTACCCACTCGTTCACATATAGCATTGTTGATGAAGTGGTATTTCTCGAAAGCCTCAAAAAGCCTAACAAGTGTCTTTGCATCGGATGCCGTGATTTCGCTCTTATTTCGGTGCATGCACTGAACGGCAGCATACGCCGGCGGACAGAACTGAGTTACACCGAATTCCCGCAATGCCTGTAACGCAGCAGTTATCCGCTGAAGTCGCGGTTGATGTCCTGCAATCTCCTTTACGTCTATGAAGTATGCCCGTGTGGAGGTTTCGTCAGCCGCCTTCGAAGCTTTATAGAATCCGGAAAACTGGACGAGTTCTGACGTGAATTGCTCAGGGCCAACTTCTGCTGCATAGCCCTTGAGTTTTTTGTAGAGCTGCGGCTTTAGCACATGCCCCTTCTTCGCAACGAAGAAATATTTTAGCATTCGCAAGATTGTCCCGTCCGAGTTTCCAACAATCTGGTCCCAAGATTCTTCGATTCCTGTTACCCTTTTGGCGAATAGGTAATTCTTCAGAAGATCAGAAATTTCTAACTCCATACCGCGAGCATTCGTTCGCTCGAAAATACTCAGTGCGTCGACTTCGTTCTCTATATCAATACGAATGACGAAAGTGTTGTAGATGGCTCTGAGAAAATCACTCAATTGCTCCTTCTCAAAATCTGCAATTTCCTTACGGAAGAAATCGAAAATTGGCTTTAGCCGGTTTGATTGTCGTTTAACTGGCTTCTTGCCAATAACTGCCGGGAACTTGCCGTCCCACGAGTCTTTGGTGATATGCTCAAAAACATCTCTTATTGAATCTGACGCGATTAAGCGCGTTCCCTTGGATTCAGCTGTTGTGGAATCAATGAAGGTAATCTTGGACTGAATTGTTTGTGCTAGACCACTAAGCTTGAGTTCAAGTGCACGCAGCTTACAGGCGACAAGAAGCAGCAATATTGTCGTGAGCCTCTGTTGGCCATCGACGACATAGGTTCGCTTTTCTTTCGTATTTTCAAAAATGAAATTCCCCAAGAAAAGCCCCTGCTCATCTGCTGCGGTATAGTTTCGCAGATCTTCGATTAAATCCAACGCCTCATCTTTGCCCCACTTATAATCACGTTGGTAAACAGGGATCGCGAATTGCGAGGGCGCATTTAGGACATCTTCTACGCGCGTGCGGATAGGGCTAAACATATTGGTCACGGGAGTTGAGTTTCCGTGAGCGATCGACTCACGGCGGCCCAGTCGTGTTGGATCAAAGTCTCGATCCAGCGTCAAGACACTGGCCTACGCCTTCGAGCCCGAGCTGGCCCGCCTCTACCCCGGCAACCGGCACATCCAGCCGAAGATTCGCCAGCCGCCTTCGTTGAAACTACGGCGCGCCAAGGCAATTGCAGGTGTTGAGAGACCGGGGCCTCCTCAAGCAGCCGCAGCGCGGCGTCTGGCAACGGCTCTGAGTTTTTGCGCCTTCTCGTGCCTTTTCGTGGCCAAGACCTCTGCCGTCAGCGTTTCTGCTTTCTCAGTCCAACGTGAAAGCCCATCTCCTTCCTGGCTCGTTCCGGCGGCGGCGCCAGCAGCGGCCGGAGCTTGCCCCACAGGGCTCGTAACGCCGCATCATGTTCGAGCAAGGTCTTGTCGATTTCAGAGAGACGCCGCAACACCGCCTGGTTGGTGGCCAGTGCCTCGCGCATCTGCACGAATGCCCGGATGATGTAGAGGCTCATCTGCACCGCCCGCGGGCTGTTTAACACCGTCGCTGCCATCAGGCAGCCATGCTCGGTAAACGCCCAGGGGGATTTCCTGCGCCCACCGTGCCGTGAGGTCATCGCAAATTGCGATGAGATCGGCCTATCCCTCTCATTCCCAGCCTTGCTCGCGCTTGATATCGCAATTTGCGATATCAAGTTTTCGACCTCCTCCTTGGTAAGCTGGAAACGAAAGTCTTCTGGAAATTTTCCCGCATTGCGCTTCACCGCCTCGTTGAAACGAAAGGTCGGCACGCCATAGATCTGGGCGAGATCGGTATCGAGCATCACGCGCCGGCCACGGATCGTGATAATCCGGCCGGCAAGGAGATCGGCATCAGAAGAGGACATGGGGCGACATTGGATTCAGGTTTCACCGCGTGGACGGCCCGCCTCCGTGCAAGACGTAGGCGGGACAAGCGGCATGCGTCGGCCCGCCCGGAAGCAAAGCGGCAAGGTCCTCCGCGCCAAGACCAAACCCACCGCGCGTTTTCTGCCATTCGCCGGCCTTCTGATGGACGCGGGCGGCTTGTGCGTCGGGCGACGCAGGGATATTTTTGGAAAATTCCCCCGAACCTCATGCAACCCCGCGTCCTTTCCCTGGCGCTCACCGCCCTGCTCCTCGGCCTCACCGCCTGCACCTACGATTTCCCCCTGACGGACCGGCCGACCCGCGACATCGATCCGCGCCTGCCCGGCGACTGGGTGGCCACCGATGAGGACGGCAAGGAGGTGCCGCTGCACGTGCGCCAGTATGACGACTCCACCTACGTCATCGCCCTGGACAACGACCTCTACCGCGCCTTCCACACCGACTTTGCCGGCATTGCATTCGTCAGCGTGCAAAACCTCCAGTCCGGCAGCCTCGGCCGCAAATACACCTATTTCCGCTGGCAGCTCTCCGCCGACGGGGCGCAACTCACGCTGCAAAGCATCAACACGGAAATCGTGCCCGAGGACACGCCGGATCGCGCCGCCCTCCAGGCGCTGATCAAGGCCAACCTCACCAACCCGAAGCTCTATAACGAGGCGCTCACCTTCGCCCGCCCCGCGGCTCCGACGCTTTGAGGCCTCGATTTTGAGGCAGAGGCGGACCTTTCCGGGCGACCATCCGTGTCCATTCGTGCAATCCGTGGCCGGACCACCGGTTTGGCCTCCCAAATGACACCGCCGGGACCCGTGGCGGGCTCCCGGCGGCAAGGTTCCGGTCATTACCCCTAACAACCGGATTGGACACACAAACCTACTGCGCCCCTCTTCATCGGCACGTTTCGCCTCGCCGCCACCTTTTTCATCCTCCGCGCAAAATCGTAACACGCCCGCGCGGTCCGCCCCCTCGCGGGCGTTGCAAGACGGTGACGGATTGAACGGCCCGCGGAGCCCGCGCTCCGTGCCGGCTCGAACCTGCGCGGAACGCAGGTTCCGCCAAATCGATCCACTATCCGCCCGGAGCACGGGTTGCCGGATGGCCTGAATCCGGCATAGTCCGGCCTCACGCGCGCCTTGCCGTGGGCCGCTTTTCTTCTTCACACTGCCCCGCCGATGACCTTCCTGCACCCCATAGTCCGGTGGCCGCTGGCCGGCATCGCCCTCGCCGCCCTGGCCGGCTGCGCCTCGGTGAATCGCGTGGCGGTCAACCGGCTCGGCGACGCCCTCGCCGGCAGCGGCACGGTCTTCGCCAGCGACAGCGACCCGGAGCTCATCCGCGATGCCGCGCCGTTCAGCCTGAAACTGATGGAAAGCCTGCTCGCCGAGAACCCCCGCCATCCCGGCCTGCTCGCCGCCGCCGCCGCCGGCTTCACCCAATACGCCTACGCCTTCGTCCAGCAGGACGCCGACCGGCTCGAGGACACCGACGTCGCCGCCGCGGCCGCCCTCCGCGTCCGGGCGCGCGGGCTCTACCTGCGGGGCCGCGACTACGGACTGCGGGGGCTCGACGCCGCCCATCCCGGCTTCGCCGCCGCGCTCCGCGCCGATCCGCGCGCCACCGCAGCCGCCTGCACCGCCGCCGACGCCTCGCTGCTTTACTGGACCGCCGTCGCCTGGGCCGGCGCCATCGCGGCCACCAAGGACGACGCACGCCTCATCGCCGACCTGCCCATCGTCGAGGCGCTCATCGAACGCGCCCTCGCAGTGGACGAGGCCTTCGACGCCGGCGCCCTCCACTCCTTCCTCATCACCTACGAAATGAGCCGCGCCGGCCCGGACCCGGCGGCGCGCGCCACCGCGCATTTCGACCGCGCCGTCGCGCTCAGCCGCGGCGGCCAGGCCGCGCCCTTCGTCGCGCTCGCCGAGGCCGTTTGCATCCAGCAGCAGGACCGCGCCCGTTTCGAGCAACTCCTGCGGCAGGCGCTCGCCATCAACCCCGACGAGCATCCCGCGTGGCGCCTCGCCAACCTCGTGCTGCAGCGGCGGGCGCGCTGGCTGCTCGCCCGGGCCGACGAACTCTTCCTGCCCGCCGCCCCCGCCGAATCCGCCCCCCCGCCATGAGCCCGTTCCGCACCCCCGCCCGCCCGCCCCTGCCTCCGTTCCGGCTGACCGCGCTGGCCGCCGCGCTGGCGCTGCTGCCTTTCGCGGCGGCGCCGCACGCCGCCGCCGCCCCGGTCGCGATCCGCATGGGCACCCTCGTCCCCAGCGGCACGGCCCAGCACAAGGTCCTCCTCTCGCTGGCCGAGCAGTGGCGCCGCGCCGGCGGCGATGCGCTGAAGTTCACCCTCTACCCCGACGGCCGGCTCGGCGGCGAGAGCGAGATGGTGAAGAAGATGCGCATCAGGCAGCTCAACGCCGCCGCCCTCACCGTCGTCGGCCTCACCGAGATCGACCCCGGCGTCGCCGGGCTGCAGCTCATCCCGATGCTCTTCAAGACCTGGGAGGAGGTGGACTACGTCCGCGAGAAGCTCCGCCCGCTGCTCGAGGAGCGGCTGCGCGCCAAGGGCTACGCCGTCCTCTTCTGGGCGGACGCCGGCTGGGTCCGCTTCTACTCCAAGCAGCCGGCCTTCTCCCCCGACGACTACAGGAAGATGAAGATGTTCACCTGGACCGGCGACCAGAAGCAGGCCGAGATCATGAAGTCGCTCGGCTACCGGCCGGTCGTGCTGGAGACGACCGACATCCCGCTCGGGCTCAACACCGACATGATCAACGCCGTGCCGCTGCCGCCGCTCGTCGCCCTCGCCAGCCAGGCCTACCGGTCCGCGCCGCACATGCTCGACCTCAACTGGGTCCCCATCGTCGGCGCCGCGGTCATCCGCCTCGATACCTGGAACCAGTTGCCCGAGCCCCTGCGCCGGGAACTGCTCGTCGCGGCCGAGGCCGCCGGCGCCGAGCTGCGCCACCTCGGCCGCAACGAGAGCGACGAGGCCGTCCGCGCGATGCAGGAAAAGGGGCTGCAAATCCACTCCGTCCCGCCGGAGCTGCAGGGCGAGTGGCAGAAACTGGCCGACTCGTTCTACCCCAAGCTGCGCGGCATGGTCGTCCCCCCGGAGATTTTCGACGCCGTGCTCCAGCACCTCGCCGACTTCCGCCGCGCCGGCGGCGCCGCCCCGGCCCGATGAATTCTCCGGAGCGCAACGACGCCGCGCCCGGCGCCCGCCCGCCCGCCCGCTGGTGGCACCGGGCCGAGGACGGGCTGATCGTCGCCGCGCTGGCGGCCATGACCGTGTTGCCGGCCCTCGAGGTGGCGACGCGGACCGCGGGCGTCGTCGGGGTGGGCGCCTCCAGCACCATCGTGCAGCACCTGACGCTGGTGGTCGGCATGCTCGGCGGCGCGCTCGCCGCCCGCGAACGCCGGCTGCTGGCGCTGTCCGCCGCCGCCAGCCTGCTGCCCGGCCGCTGGCGGTCCCGCGTGCACTGGTCCTGCCTGACGGTCTCCGCGACGGTGGCCGTGCTGCTGGGGCTCGCCAGCGCGCAGTTTGTGCAGGCGGAGCGCGAGGCCGGCGGCGCCACGCTCGCCGGGGTGCCGGTCTGGGTCATCCAGGCCGCCCTGCCGGTCGGCTTCGCGGTCGTCACGCTGCGCCTGCTGCACCACGCGGGCCCGGGCTGGGCGGCCCGGGTGGGTGCGGGCATCGCGACCGCGGCGCTCGCTGCTGCGGCGGCCTGGGCCCCCGTCCCGCCCCAGCATTTCGTCTGGCCCGTGATCGGCGTCCTGCTCGTCGCCACGGCCTTCGGCGCGCCGATTTTCGTCATGCTCGGCGGCGCGGGCCTGGTGCTTTTCTGGGGCGCGGGCGAACCGGTCGCGGCCATGTCGGTCGAGCACTACCGCCTGGTCGTCAACCCGGCCCTGCCGTCGCTGCCGCTCTTCACCCTGGCCGGCTACCTGCTCGCGGAGGGCGGGGCCTCGCGCCGGCTGGTGCGCCTGTTCCAGGCGCTGGTCGGCTGGTTCCGCGGCGGGCCGGCTGTCGCCACGGTGCTGCTCTGCGCCTTCTTCACCGCGCTGACCGGCGGCTCGGGCGTCACGATCCTCGCCCTGTCCGGCCTGCTCATGCCGGTCCTGCTCGCGGCACGTTACAGCGAGCGCGACGCCCTCGGCCTGCTGACGGGCGCGTCCTCGCTGGGCATCCTCCTGCCGCCGTGCCTGCCTGTCATCCTCTACGCCATCATCGCCAACGTCGGCATCCGCGAGATGTTCATCGCGGGCCTGCTCCCGGCCGCCCTGCGCATCGCGATGACCGCCGGCTGGGGCGTGTGGAAGGGGCGCCACGGGCGCGCCGAGCTGCCGCCCTTCGATCCCGGGGAGGCGCGCCGGGCGGTCTGGGAGGCCAAGTGGGAGCTGCTGCTCCCCGTCGTGGCGCTCGGCGCCCTGTTCAGCGGCTGGGCCACGCCGGTCGAGGCGGCGGCGCTCACCGCGCTCTATGCCTTCCTCGTCGAGGTGGTCATCCACCGCGAGATGCATCCGCTGCGCGACTGCCCCCGCGTGCTGGCCGAGTCCGGGCTGCTCATCGGCGGCATCCTCCTCATCCTCGGCGTCGCCCTCGGGCTGACCAACTACCTCATCTCCGCCCAGGTGCCCGACCTCCTCGCCGCGTGGGGTGCCGAGCACGTCCAGTCCCGCTGGCTCTTCCTGCTCGGGCTCAACCTCATCCTGCTGGTCGTCGGCAGCCTGATCGAGATCTACGCCGCCATCGTCGTCATCGTGCCGCTGCTCGTGCCGATCGGGCTGCAGCTCGGGCTGCATCCGATCCACCTCGGCATCATCTTCCTCGCCAACATGGAGCTCGGCTTCCTCATGCCGCCGGTGGGCCTGAATCTCCTGCTCGCCTCGTCGCGGCTGAAAAAGCCGGTGAGCGAGACGACCCGGGCCACCCTGCCGCTGTTCCTCCTCCTGCTCGTCGGCCTGCTGCTCATCACCTACTGGCCCTGGCTCTCCACCGCGCTGCTGCCGTAGCCGGCCCGGCTCCGGCACACCGCCGCCATGCCCGCTGGCCACTGGACATCGGCCGGCCGGCCGCTACCGTCCGCCCATGAAAATTCCGCGCCTGTTCCCCGTTCTCGCCCTCCTGACCGCGACCGCCTGCGCCGGTGATCCGGCCTTCGACACCTGGGTGGACGACCTCACCGCCGAGGCCATGCGCGCCGACCCGACCGGCGCGACCTACGCCCAGTATTTCACCGGCGCGGAGCAGGACGCGCTCGACCGCCGGCTCACCCCCATCACCAAGGCCTACCGCGCCGAGCGCGTGGCCGTCGCCCGGCGGGCGCTGGCCGGGTTGGAGCGCTTCGACCGCACCAGGCTCGACCCGCAGCAGATCGTGTCGGCCCGCATCATCCAGTGGCACATGGAGCAGGTGGTGAAACGCGAGCCCTTCGCCGACCACAGTTTCGTCTTCAACCAGTTCGGCGGCCTGCACGTGCGCCTCGTCAACTTTCTCAGCCAGGCCCACCCCGTCCGCCACCGGCGCGACATCGAGAACTATCTCGCGCGGCTCGCTCTCGTCGCCGGCCAGATCGACGAGGGCATCGCCCAGGCGAAGGACGCCGCCACGCGCGGTTTCCTCATGCCCGACTTCATCACGCGCTCGGCCCTCGGCCAGTTCGACCGCTTCCTCGCCGACGAACCGGCAAAAAACGTCCTCGTGACCTCGCTCGCCGAGCGCGCCGCCAAGGTCGGGGGCCTGTCGGCCGAAGATCGCGCCGCCTTCACGGCCGCGGCCGAAAAGACCGTGCGCGAGTCCGTCATCCCGGCCTTCATCCGCGCCCGCGCGCTGCTGCAGGAACAGCTCCCGCACACCACCGCCGACGCCGGCCTCTGGCGCCTGCCCGACGGCGACCAGGCCTACGCCGCCGCCCTCGGTTACTACACCACGACCAGCCTGACCGCGCAGGAGATCCACGAGACCGGCCTGCGCGAGGTCGCGCGCATCGAGGCGGAGATGGACCGCCTGCTCCGCCAGCTCGGTTACACCGAAGGTTCCGTGAAGGAGCGGTTCGAGCAACTCGACGCCAGCCTGCAACCCCCCGCCGAGCCCGATCCGCGCCCGGCCCTCATCGCCCGCTATCAGGAAATCCTCGACGACTCGGTGCGCCGCTCCGAAGCGCTCTTCGACCTCCGGCCCAAGGCGCCCTGCGTCGTGAAGCGCGAGCCCCCGTTCACCGAGAAGACCGCCGCCGCCCACTACACCACACCCGCCCGCGACGGCTCGCGGCCGGGCACCTTCTGGGCCCCGCTGCCCGGCCCGCGGTTCAAGATGCTGAACATGCGGACCCTCACCCACCACGAGGCCATCCCGGGGCACCATTTCCAGCTCGCCCTCATCCAGGAGATGACCGACCTGCCGCGTTTCCGCCAGGACCGCATCTTCGGCGGCAACTCGGCCAACGCCGAGGGCTGGGCGCTCTACGCCGAACAACTCGCCGCCGAGCACGGCTGGTATGAGGGCGACATCCCCGGTCGGCTCGGCCAGCTCGATGCCGAGCTCTTCCGCGCCCGACGCCTCGTCGCCGACACCGGCCTGCACGCCATGCAATGGACGCGCCAGCAGGCCATCGACTACGGCATCCCCGTCCACGAGGTCGAGCGCTATGTGGTCTTCGCCGGCCAGGCCTGCTCCTACAAGATCGGCCAGCTCAAAATCCTCGAGCTGCGCGCCAGGGCGCAGACCGCCCTCGGCGCGAAATTCTCGATCAAGGAATTCCACAACACGGTGCTCCGCGCCGGCGTCGTGCCGCTGTCCGTGCTGGAGAGCATCGTGGACGACTGGATCGCCGCCACGCGCGGCTCGCCGGCATCCCCGCCTGCCTGACCTGAACGGTGGACGCCGCCGCCTATCTCGCCCGCATCGGCTACGCCGGCCCGCGTGCGCCCACGCGGGAAACGCTCGCCGGCATCCTGCACGCGCACGTGCAGACGATCCCGTTTGAAAACCTCGACGTGCTGCTCGGCCGGCCCATCCGCACCGATGCGGATTCGGTCGTGCGGAAGCTGGTCCACGACCGCCGCGGCGGCTATTGCTTCGAGCAGAACCATCTCCTGCTCCACGCGCTGCGCACCCTCGGCTTCGCCGCCGAGCCGATGATCGCTCGCGTGCGCTGGCAGGTGCCGGCCTCCGTCGCCACCGGGCTCACGCACATGCTCGTGCGCGTGTCGCTCGCCGGCCGCGACTGGCTGGCCGACGCCGGCATGGGCTCGCTTTCGCTGACCGCCCCGCTGGAGATGGTGGACGGACTTGAACAGGACACGCCGCACGACCGCCGCCGGCTGGTGCGCCGCGACGGGCATCTCGTCCAGCAGGTGCTTTTCTCCGGCGAGTGGCACGACGTGAACCTCTTCCGCCCCGAACCCGCCGCCGCCGTGGACCTCGAGATGGGCAACTGGTACAGCCACACGCACCCGCAGGCGCATTTCCGCCACAACCTGATGGTCGCCCGCGCCACCGCCGACGGCCGGCGCACGCTCCTCAACCGCGAGCTCACGCTGCGCCACCGCGACGGCCGCGCCGTGAAGCGCGAACTCGCCACGCCCGACGAGCTGCTCGCCGTCCTCGCGGCCGATTTCGGCCTGCACTTCCCCGCCGGCACCCGTTTCGGCGCGCCGGGCGCCCCCTGGCCGGCCTGAGCCCGGTCAACATGTCACCTATTGGGTGACATGTGCGGAAGCCGCGCCGCGCCCATGGGTGTGAACGCGGGCGGGTCGCATGAGCGATTCGTGCAATTTTTGGAGCGGCTTGCCGGCTTCCCGCCGGCCGGTGCGGGGGTTTAGTTCCGGCCCTGCCACGACCGCGCACATCCCCGCGGCCAAACTACCCCCTAACCCATGAAACGATACCCGCCCCGTCTCGTCCTGCTCGGCGCAGGATTTGCCGCGCTCACGCCCCTCGCGGCGTGGAGCCAGACCGCCGCCCCCGCGGCCACCCCGGAAACCGACAAGGAAGTCGTCACCCTGCCGACCTTCGTCATCACCGAGAGCCCCGAAAACCCCTACGTCTCCAAACAGGCGCTCTCCTCGTCGCGCGTCGCGATGGACATCCAGGACATCCCGCAGACGATCTCCGTCGTCACCAGCGACTTCATGCAGGACTCGATGAGCTTCCGCATGCTGGACGCCGCCAAATACGTCACGCCGGTCACCGAATCCACGCTGCCCACCGGCGGCGACCGCTACACCATCCGCGGCTTCCAGGTCTCGCACGAGTTCATCGACGGCATGGAGATGTCGGGCGCGGACGGTTACAGCGCCTCGCTGATGGGCTACAACATCGACCGCATCGAGATCATCAAGGGCCCCAACGCCATCCTCGTGCCCGGCGGCGCAGCCGGCGGCCAGATGAACCCGATCACCAAGTCGCCGTTCATGAAGAACCAGGCCTCCGCCACGCTCGAGCTGGCCCAATACAAGGGCAACGCCTTCAGCTTCGACGTGAACCGCATCCTCTCCCAGGACAAGGGCATCGCCGCCCGCCTGGTGGCCGCGGTGTGGAAGAACGACGGCTACTCGAAAAACTATTTCCGCGACGGCTACCTGGTCGCCCCGTCGCTCTCCTGGGAGCTCTCCCCCGCACACAAGCTCACTGTCAAGGCCGAGGTCATGCGCAACCAGGAGACCAACGGTGTCTTCCTCCCCATCGACCCGAGCGTCGGCAGCGACGACTACGCCATCGTGGCCAAGGGCCTGCCGCGCGACTGGTCGTTCGGCGACAAGCAGGACCGCCGCGACCGCGAGACCGAGCGCGTCACGTTCGAGCTGCTCTCCGAGCTGGGCCAGCACGTCAGCTCCCGCCTCCAGTTCACCGCCAACCACGTCGTCCGCGAAGACCAGGGCGGCACCAGCGGCTCGATCGTCGGCATCACCATCACCCGCAACCCCACCACCGGCAAATACGAGCCGGGCAAGGTCTGGACCGTGGACCAGTCCGGCGCGGTGGCCATCCCCTCCGCGACCAGCGTGCCGCTGCCCGATCCCAGCACCTACGTCTATACCCGCACCAACGGCAGTGACCACCTCTACTACAACGAACTGCACCTGCGCAACGACTACGCCATCCGCTTCGAGGGCCGGTCGTGGAAATCCACCACCATCACCGGCCTCGCCGCCAACGGCGTGAAGACCCATTGGAAGAGTTTCCCCGCCTACAACCGCGGCAACGTCGCCAACAACAACCTCGCCGGCATCACCTACCCCGCCTGGTCCTTCGCCCCGCCCTCCGCCCCGGCCACCGGCCAGAACCGCAAGGCCAAGCAGGAGGATCTGCAACTGTTCGTGTATGAGACCCTCGGCCTGCTCCAGGACAAGCTCCTCCTCTCCGGCGGCGTCTCGCGCTTCTTCGGCCACCTGACCCGGGTGGACTCCAGCGGCATCCAGCCCACGCCCTTCCCCAGCTACAGCATGGCCGAGACCGCCCAGAGCCTCGGCGTGGTCGTGAAGCCCATCAGGCAGGTCGCCCTCTTCTACAGCCACAACACCTCCGGCGGCACCATGCCCGGCTCCCTCAGCGCCGGCACCGTCGCGCCGACCTTCCGCGCCTCCGTGGGCGACCAGGACGAATACGGCGTGAAGACCTCCTTCCTCGACGGCAGGCTCACCACCTCCTTCGCCTGGTTCGACATCACCTCGTCCAACTACGCCGTGCCGAACAGCGAATACTACGTGCTGGTGGCGCAAGGCCGCCTCGCGGAGGCCAACGCCCTGCAGAATCCGCTCTACCTCGACCTCACCTCCAAGGGCTGGGAATTCGAGGGCAGCTACACCGCCACGCCAAACCTGACCATCATCGGCAATTACACCGACTACAAGATGCGCCAGCCCACGGGCGTCCGGATCCGCGGCGTGTCCGACCGGAGCTACGGCCTCTATGCCGACTACCAGTTCCGCGAGGGCACGCTCGCCGGCTTCGGCGTCAATGTCGGCATCGACTACCGCAGCGACGTCGTCGGCGAGAACGTCAACGCCTTCACCACGACCAAGCCCCTCGCCGACGGCTCGCTGGTGCCCCAGCAGCCGAGCTTCAAGCTGGCCCCGCGCACGGTCGTCAACCTCGGCTTCACCTACCGGGCCAGGGAATGGACCGCCCGCCTGCAGGTCGCCAACGCCCTCGACAAGGATTACTTCCTGGGCGGCATCAACCGCAACTCGATGATGGTCGCCGAGCCGCGCAACCTCAAGGGCTCGATCACCTACAAGTTCTGACCGGTGTCACATCGGGTGGTGGCGCCGCGTTCCGGCACCACCACCCCGGCAGGGCCGGCACCGGGGTGGTGCCGGCCCTGCTTTTTCCGTCCCGGACTCTGACTGGCCGAATCGGCCGGGACTCGTTCACCTCGGCCCGGTCCGCACCATGGCCTCACCCCACCCCACGCCCCGGCATGCTCCGCTATTTTGCCTACGGTCGCATCCATTGGAAGGAACGCATGCGCTGCAACACGCGCACGAACTGGGAATTCTATGCCGTGACCGACGGCCACTGCGCCGTCACCTTCCGTGACAACGAAAAGCCCGTGATGCGCGAGCGCACCTTCTGGCTCTTCGCCCCCGAGTGCCCGCACGCCTGGCATGACGACGGCCGGCGCAACTACCAGCGGCTGGTCCTGCATTTCAGCAGCGTCCCCTATCCGCTCGACGAGATCGTGCGCGCCCGCGGCGGCTGGATCGCGCGACCGCTGGACGACGACGCCATCCGCCGGCTGGAGGCCATCGCCCGCGGGCTCGAGCCGCACTTCTGCCGCCCCGTGGTGGCCAGCCCGCTGCACTATCAGCGCCACCTCATGGACCTCGCCCTCCTTCTGCTCGAGGGCGACCGGCGGGCGGCGGAACCGCTCACCCTGACCGATGTGGCCAGTTTCCGGGTGGAGCGCGCGTTGTCGTGGTATGCGGATCACCTCGACCGGCATCCCACCGTCAAGGAAGTCGCCGACGCGATCCACGTGTCGCCGAGCCACCTGCGCCGCCTCTTCGCCGAGGTGCGCCGCACCAGCCCGAAGGAGCTCTTCCGCCGCGCGCGGCTGGAGAAGGCGCAGGACCTGCTCGGCCGCACCAATCTCACGCTCGACGAAATCGCCCGCGCCTGCGGCTACACCAGCGCCAGCCATTTCTGCCGCGACTACAAGGCCGCGCACCGTTTCACCCCCTCGACCTGGCGCCGCCGGCTGATCGACCGCTTCATCCGGCCGCTGCCGCCCGGCATCGTGCCCGTGCGCGAATTCAGCGCCCGCCCCGGCGAACGCCGCCTGCGGGCCTGAGCGGGGCCGAACGAAGACCGTCCCCCGCCAACATGAACGGAATGTGCAACCTGATACGTTGCACATTTCCTGTGCGACCCCCTACCCCTTCATCGGCGGCGGCTCGCGCTCCTCGCTCTGCTCGATGAGGTCGAAGGAGGTGACCGCGGTGAGGTGGTCCCAGCCGGGCTCGGTCTTCACCTTGGCGTTGAAGGCGGCCACGCGGTCGTTCCAGCCGATCTTGCGCGAATGCTCGTTCCACACGTGGGCCTGCGTGCGGTTGGGTCGCAGGCCGGTCGCAAAGATCCACTCCGCCACCTCGGCGTCGCTGCGCCCGGCCCTCACCTGCGCCTCCACGTCCTCGAACTTCACGCCGAGGAAGCCGCAGAGCTGGCCATCGAGCCCGATCGACAGGCCGTAGTTGCGGTGAAAATGCTCCGGCAGTCTGCCCGCCTGCATCAGGCGGATCTTGTCGATCATGCGACCGAGGTGGTGCAGACCGCCGACGGTTTTGTCATAGGGGGAGCGCAGGCCTTCGACACGGGGCATGGTGGCAGCATGGCCGCGCGCCGCCGGCTGGCAACCGGAAGCTGTCTCCCCCGGACAGGGTCAATTTCCGCGCACGTTCCGCCAAGAGACGGGCATCAATGCCCGTTGCCCGTGGCCGCGGCGCCGGATTCAATGGAGCCCGCCCGGAAAAGGTTCCCATGAACATCCATCCGCCATCGGACCGCCGCCCGTCCACCGCGGAGGAGGATCTTGCGCGCTTGGATGAGGAGGCGCTGCTGGCCCGGCTCGACGCCTCCGAAAAGCTCCACGGCTACATCCCCCGCGAGCTCTCCGACGAGGTCAACCGCGTGCTGAAAGTGCGCCTCGAGCGCCTGCGCCGCATCCAGGGCAAGCTCGACACCACCATCCGCCGCGACGTGCAGGCCCACGTGGCGCGCTGGCGCGACGAGGAGGGCAACCTCATCATGATCCTCCACGCCATCCAGAACCAGCACGGCTATGTGCCGCGCGAGGTGGCGATGGAACTCGCCCGCGAGCTCGGCGTGAAGCTCGCCCGCATCTACGAAGTCATCACCTTCTACCATTACTTCAAGCTGCAGCCGCCCGGCGCGCACAACCTCACCGTCTGCAACGGCACCGCCTGCTACCTCAAGGGCGCGCCCGACCTCCTCAACGAGGCCCGCGCCCGCCTCGGCGTCGCCGAGGGGCAGACCACCGCCGACCGCCAGTTCCACCTCGATACCGTCCGCTGCATCGGCTGCTGCGGCATGTCGCCCGCCGTCGTCGTGGACGGCGTCACCCACGGTCGCGTCAAGACGGCCGACATCGCCGGGCTCATCGAGGGCGCCCGGCACACCGCGGAGGCGAAATCATGAGCCCGCTCACCTGTGCCGACCTCTCGGCCTACGCCACGCGCAAGGTCGCCGACCCTGCGGAGTGGATCCGCGTGCAGCTCGACACCGGCGGCATCGCCGCGGGCGCCGAAAAGGTCTTCGCCGAACTCGCCCGCCTCTGCACCGGCCCCGCCGCCGGCATCGCCCTGCGGCGCGTCGGCTCGACCGGCTATGCGTTCGCCGATCCCGTCGTCGAGGTGCAGGCCGCGGGCATGCCCCGCGTGCACTACGGCCGCTTCGCCCCCGAACTGGCCGCCCGGCTGCTCGACGAGCATTTCGGCGCGCACCGGCTGCTCGACGACCATTGCATCGCCACCCGCCAGCGCGGGCGGGCGTTCGACGCGCCCGTCACCCACCTCCTCGTGCGCGACACCGGGCCCGAGACGACCGGCAAAACCGAGTTCTTCCAGTTTTCCTTCGCCGAGGAGCTGAAGCGCCGCGGCCTGGCCGACAAGGTGCAGGTCGTCCGCGCCCTCGATCTCGGGGTCTATGACGAAGGCGTGGCCGTCCAGCTCCTGCCCTCCGCCGTCACCTACGTCAACGTGCTCGCCAACGACGTCGCCCGCATCGTCGCGGAGTCCGTCGAGGGCGGACGCGTGCTCGACGACCTCCTCTGGAAGACGGCCGACCGGCAGGTGCGCATCGTCCTGCGCAACTGCGGCACGATCGACCCCGACAACCTCGAGGACTACCTGCAACGCGCCCGCGGCTACCAGGCGCTCCGCCGCGCGCTCACCGAGCTGACGCCCGAGCAGGTCATCGCCGAGCTGAAGGTCAGCGGCCTGCGCGGCCGCGGCGGCGCGGGTTTTCCCACCTGGATGAAATGGCAGCTCACGCGCGCCCAGCCCGCCGACCAGCGCTACGTCGTCTGCAACGGCGACGAGGGCGACCCCGGCGCGTTCATGGACCGCAGCGTGCTCGAGAGCGACCCGCACACCGTGCTCGAGGGCATGATGATCGCCGCCTACGCCATGGGCGCCACGCGCGGCTATTTCTACATCCGCGCCGAGTATCCCAAGGCCGTCGAGCGCATCGAGCGCGCCCTCGGGCAGGCCCGCGAGCGCGGCCTGCTCGGCCACAACATCCTCGGCACCGGCTTCGCCTTCGAGGCCAAGGTCCGCCTCGGGGCCGGCGCCTTCGTCTGCGGCGAGGAGACCGCGCTGATCGCCTCCATCGAGGGCAAGCGCGGCAGCCCGAGCCCGCGCCCGCCCTACCCCTCCGTCCGCGGCCTCTGGGGCAGGCCCACCGCCATCAACAACGTCGAGACCCTCGCCGCCGTCCCCGCCATCCTCCTGCAGGGCGGCGCGTGGTTCGCCGGCTACGGCACCGACTCCTCGAAGGGCACCAAGGTCTTCGCCGTCACCGGCAAGGTCGCCAACGCCCAGCTCGTCGAGGTCCCCATGGGCACGACGCTCCGCGAGATCGTGTTCGAGGTCTGCGGCGGCGTGCTCGACGGCAAGGAGATCAAGGCCGTGCAGACCGGCGGCCCCTCGGGCGGCGTCATCCCGCGCGAGCACCTCGACACCCCCGTCAGCTACGAGACGCTGCAAAAACTCGGCTCCATCATGGGCTCGGGCGGCATGCTCGTCATGGACCAGTCCGACTCGATGGTGGACGTGGCCCGGTTCTACCTCCGCTTCTGCGTGGACGAGTCCTGCGGCAAGTGCGCGCCGTGCCGCATCGGCGGCTACCAGCTGCTGCAGATCCTCGACCGCATTTCTCGCGGCCGCGGCACGGCCGACGACCTGGCCACCGTCAACCGCATCTGCCAGGCGATGCAAAAGGCCTCGCTCTGCGGCCTCGGCCAGACCGCGCCCAACCCCGTCCTCTCCACCCTGCGCTACTTCGGCGAGGAATACCGCGCCTACATCGAGGGCGGCCCGAGCTATGCCCGCAAGATGAGCAAGGCGGCCGCCCCCCCGGCCCCGGCCCGCACCGCCAAGGAGGCCACGCCATGATGATCCAGGCCCGCATCAACCAGCTCGAGGTCGAGGTCCCGGAAGGCACCTCCATCCTCGACGCCGCCCGGCAGGTGCAGGTGAAAATCCCCACGCTCTGCAAGCACAGGGACCTGCTCCCCACCGCCGCCTGCGGCATCTGCATCGTGCGCAACAAGGGAGGCAACCGGCTCCTCCGCGCCTGCTGCACCCCGCTCGAGCCCGGCATGGAGATCAGCACCCATGACCGCGAGATCGTGGACGTCCGCCGCGCCACCCTCGAGCTCATCCTCTCCAACCACCCGCAGGCCTGCCTCACCTGCGGCCGCAACGGCGAATGCGAGCTCCAGTCGCTCGCCGCCGACTTCAACATCCCGCTGGAGTCCATCAAGCGCTACGTGAAGGACACCCCGCCCGACCGCTCCACCGGCTCCATCGTCCTCGACTTCCAGAAGTGCATCAAGTGCGGCCGCTGCATCCAGGTCTGCCAGGAGATGCAGGACGTCTGGGCGCTCTCCTTCCTCGACCGCGGCATCCACACCCGCATGGCCCCCGCCGGCGACATCACCCTCGCCGAGTCGCCCTGCGTGAAATGCGGCCAGTGCTCCGCCCACTGCCCCACCGGCGCCATCGTCGAGAACGACGAGACCCCCGCCGTCTGGGAGGCGCTGCACGACAAGGACAAGGTCTGCGTCGTCCAGATCGCCCCGTCGGTGCGCGTCACCGTCGGCGAGGCCTTCGGCCTGCCGCCCGGCACCAACCTGACGAGAAAACTCTACGCCGCGCTCCGCCGCCTCGGCTTCCACGCCGTGTTCGACACCAACTTCTCCGCCGACGTCACCATCGTCGAGGAGGCCAGCGAGTTCATCGAGCGCTTCGTCCACAAGCGCGGCCCGCTCCCGCTCATCACCTCGTGCTGCCCGGCATGGACCGACTTCATGGAGAAGAATCACTGGGATTTCATCGACAACTTCTCCACCGCCAAATCCCCGCAGCAGATGCTCGGCGTGCTGGCCAAGACCTACTACGCCCAGCAGGCCGGCCTCGACCCCGCGAAGCTGTTCATGGTCTCGATCATGCCCTGCACGGCCAAGAAGTATGAACTCTCGCGCACCGACGAGATGTATGCCTCCGGCCACAAGGACGTGGACGTCGCCCTCACCACGCGCGAGCTCGCCCGCATGCTCAAGCAGTCGGGCATCGACTTCCTCCACCTGCCCGACGGCGAGGCCGACTCGATCCTCGGCGACTATTCCGGCGCCGGCACGATCTTCGGCGCCACCGGCGGCGTCATGGAGGCCGCGGTCCGCACCGCGCACTTCTACGCCACCGGCAAACCGCTCGACAAGGTCGAGCTCGAGGCCGTCCGCGGCCTCGACGGCGTGAAGGGGGGCACCGTCAACGTGGCCGGCACGCCCGTCCGCGTGGCCGTCGCCCACGGCCTGGCCAACGTCGCGGAAGTGCTCGAGCGCGTCCGCACCGCCCGCAAGGCCGGTCAGGAGTCTCCCTACCACTTCATCGAGGTCATGGCCTGCCCCGGCGGCTGCATCGGCGGCGGCGGCCAGCCCTACGGCGTGGACAACGAGCGCCGCAAACTGCGCATCGCCGGTCTCTACCAGGACGACCGCGACCGCGCGGTCCGCTGCTCGCACGAGAACCCCGAGGTCGTGCGCGTCTATAAGGAGTTCCTCGGCAAGCCGCTCGGCCCGAAGGCCCGCCAGCTCCTGCACACGCGCTACACCGCCCGCCCGGTTTACCAGAAATGAGCTTGTTGCCCCCGGTTGGTTGTATGTGTGTCTCGCGCCGTCGTCCCGCCCGAGGGGCGGCGGCGCCCGGGGCGCTGGCGGGAAACCGGGCCGGTCTCCGACCGGTCCTTTTTTTGGCCCGGTGCGTCGGCTCCACCTTGTGGGAGCAAGCTTGCTCGCGACTGGACCGGGCCGCGAGCAAGCTCGCTCCCACCGGTTTGTTTCTGGCCGCGCTGTTGCCGGTCGCGTTCGCGCAGCCGGAGTTCGCCGACGGCGTCGTCGAATTTCCCCCCTGGGTCATCGAGCACCGCGGCGAGCGCGCCACCGCGCCGGCGCGAAGCGACTCCTTCGCCGCCACGCTCGGAGCGACGGCCGTGGTGAACCGCGCCGACCTCGCCGGACGCAGCGTCGCCACGCTGGCCGAGGCGCTGCGCCGGGCGCCGGGCGTCGTGCTGCTGGAGAGTTTCGGCGGCTTCGAGCCGCCGCGCTTGCTCATCCGCGGGTCGGGACTCGACAGCGCGCCGACCTCGCGCGGCGTGGCGCTGCTGGTGGACGGTCTGTCCTTCGCCCGCGCCGACGGCTCCTTCCACAGCGGCCTGCTCGATCCGTTGCTCTTCTCCCGCGTCGAGGTCTATCGCGGCACCGTCCACGCCGCGCTGACGCCGGCCGTGCTCGGCGGCGTGCTCAACGCCGTCACGCCCGCGGCGGACAAGCCGGCACACTCCCTGCGCGCCGAAACCGGCTCCTTCGGCGCACGCCGCGCCGGCTTCACCACCGGAATGGTCAACGGAACCACGACGACGCACTTCGCCGGCTCGTTCAGCGAACAGGAAGGTTATCGCCCGCAAAGCCGCCAGCAACGCCTCGCCGGCGCCGCGGTGCTCCGCCATGAGTTTTCCGCCGAGCGCGTGCTCGAGCTGTCGGCCTACGCCGCACGCCCCGACTACGACGTGCCGGGGCCGCTCACCCTGGCCGCGGCCCTGGACAACCCGCGCGCGGTCTCGGCCGCCGTGCGGCGCGACCATCCGCACCGCGAGACCTCGCTGCTGCGCCTCGCCGCGCAATTCAAGGCCGGCCCCGCCGACCGCGCCTTTGCCGCCGGCATCGCCTGGCAGCGCTGGCACGACGATTTCCGGCAGCTCCAGGCCAACGGCGAGACCGACACCACGGGCGACGATTTCAACGGCCACGTCACGCTGTCCCGCAAGATCTGGGCCGGCGACACCCCCCACCACATGCTGGCCCGCGCCATCTTCTCGACCGGCACCACCGACTACCGGCGCTACCTCAACGTCTCCGGCTCCCGCGGCGCCCGTTTCGCCGACCTCGGCCTGCGCGCCGGCACCTGGGCGTTGAGCCTGGAGGATCTCGTCTGGCTGCGACCGGAGCTGGCCCTCGGCGGCGGCGTCACCGCCCTGCAAGCGCGGCGCGGCATCGACGGCCCGGCCGGCATTGCCCGCGTCATCGAAGTGGACGATCTCTCCCCTCGTCTGGGCCTGCGTTGGCTGGCGACGAGGCAGGTGGAGTTCAACGCCGCCGTCTCCCGCGGCGCCGAGCCGCCGGCCTTCGACGACCTCATCGCCGTGCAGGGCAATCACCCGAACCTGACCGTGACCACGCGCAACCTCACCGCCCAGGAAGCCACCACCGTCGAGCTCGGCGCCCGCGGCGACACCGGACGCCTGGCCTGGACCCTCACCACCTATCGCGGCGCCTGGCGCGGTGAGCTGCTCAAGCTCGCCGATGCCGCCGGTCTGCCGCGCGGCGCCGTCAACGCCGGCCGCACCACCCATGCGGGCCTCGAGGCGGCCGCGCACTGGCGCATCGTCGCGGGCCCGCATCGGCTGACGTTACACGCCACGGCCGTATGGAACCGGTTCCGTTTCGACGACGACCCGGTTTACGGCGACAACCGTCTCGCCGGCGCGCCGCCGCACCTCGGCAACGCCGAGCTCACCTACGAAGGTCCGCACCGCTGGTCCGCCGGACTCGGCGCCGCCTGGGTCGGCGGCCGCACTCCCGTGGACCACGCCAACCGGATGTTCTACGACGGACACACCCTGTTGAATTTCCGCCTCGGCTGGCGCGTCACCGACCGGCTCTCGCTGCACGCCGCGCTCCGCAATCTCCAGGACCGCCGTCACATCGCCAGCACCGCCGGCGTGCTCGACCTCGCCCGCAACCCCGCCGCCACCGCAGTCTTCCTCCCCGGCCACGGCCGCAGCCTCACCCTCGGCCTCGAATGGACACCTTGATGCGCCCCTTCCCAAACACGATGTCACCTAATAGGTGACATCGTGCAAATCACCCGGCCCATGCTCGGAGCGCTTTTCACCACCCTGTGCTTTGCTGTCACGCCGGTTTTCGCCAACCGGGCGGCGCACCGGCTGGGCAGCTCGGCGGCCAACGCGTGGCGGCTCCTCGTGGCCACGCTGGTCCTCGGGCTCTGGGCGCACCTCTTCGGCGGCGGCTTCGGCGGTCCGGCCGCGGGGTGGTTCTTCGCGGGCGGGCTCGCGGGTTTCGGCGTGGGCGGACTGGCGATGTTCCAGTCGCTGCCGCGGCTCGGATCCAACCTTTCGACGCTCACCGTGCAGTGCGGCTCGGCGGTCGTTGCCACCAGTCTCGAGTGGTGGTGGCTCGGCACGCACCTGTCGGCGTGGCAGCTCATTGCGATCGCCGCCACGCTGTCGGGCGTGCTGCTCGGCCTGCTCCCGCGCAGCCTGCCGCGGGTGTCGCCGGCGGAATGGGCGGCGGGCCTGGGCTGGGCGCTTTTGGCAGCCGCCGGCCAGGGCGCGGGCGCGGTGCTGAGCCGCAAGGCGTTCGCCGTCGCGCGAGCGATGGGCGAGCCGGTGGACGCCGGCACCGCTTCCTACCAGCGGGCGCTCGCCGGACTGCTCGTCGCGGCGGTGGCGCTGCTGATCGTGCGCCTGCTCGGCCGCGACCGGCCGCGCGAGCCGGGACGGGCCTGGCCGTGGGTGCTGGCCAACGCCGCCAGCGGCCCGCTCCTCGGCGTCGTGTTTTTCCAATGGGCGCTGAGCACGACGCCCGCCGGCATCGTGCAGGCCGTGGTGGCGACGGCCCCGCTGCTCACCATCCCCTTCGCCGCCCGGTTTGAAACCGGGCGGCCCCGTCCGTCCTACTACGCTGGCGCGGTCCTCGCCGTGGCCGGCGTGGCCGGGCTGTTCCCGCCCCGGTAGCCGCAACGGACCAACAAGAAGTTTTCTTTTCCCGGGTTTCCGTGCATGGTGCCGGCGATGAACTACCGCCCCTTCGGCCGGCACGGCTTCAACTGCTCGGAAATCGGTTTCGGCGCCTGGGCCATCGGCGGCTCGTGGGGCGCGCAGGCCGACGCCGACTCGGTCGCGGCGCTCAATCGCGCCCTCGACCTCGGCTGCAACTTCATCGACACCGCCGCCGGCTACGGCGACGGCCGCAGCGAAAAACTCATCGCGCAGGTGCTGCGCGAGCGCACGGCCGCCGGCAGGAAGGAACGCGTCTTCGTCGCCACCAAGACCCCGCCGGCCGACGGCATCTGGCCGCCCTCCCCATACTGCAAGGCGGACGAGCGCTACCCCGAGGCTTACCTGCGGGCGAATGTCGCCACGCGGCTGGCCAACCTTGGCGCCGCGAAACTCGACCTGCTCCAGCTCCACACCTGGACGCGCGCCTGGAACCGCAATCCGACTCCGTTCAAGATTCTCCGCCAGATGCAAAAAGAGGGACGGATCGGCCTCGTCGGCATCTCCACACCCGAGCAGGACCAGAACAGCGTGATCGACCTGATGCGCGGCGGTTGGGTGGATGCCGTGCAGGTGATCTACAACCTCTTCGAGCAGGAGCCCGCCGCCGAGCTGCTCGACGTGGCGCGGGAGCACGGCGTGGGCGTCATCGTGCGCGTGGCCTTCGACGAGGGCGCGCTCACCGGCAAGTTCACGCCTGACACGCGGTTCGCGCCCGACGATTTCCGCGCGAAATACTTCGAGGGCGACCGCCTCGGCCGCGCCGTCGCCCATGCCGCCGAAATCCAAAAGGACCTCGCCGGCACCGGCTACACCCTGGCGCAGGCCGCGCTGAAGTGGGTGCTCGCCCACCCCGCCGTCTCGGTGGTCATTCCCGGCATCCGCACCGTCGCCCAGGCCGAGGCCAACTGCGGCGTGAGCGACCTGCCGGCCATGCCCAGCGCCCTCGTGGAAAAGTTACGCCGCCACAACTGGCGCCGCGGCGTGTGGTATGGCGGCAAGTGACTTCGCCCCGCGATGTCATCCTGAGCGCAGCGCAGGATCCGTTGCCGACCAGTGACGCCGCATCCGCCCGCGGCGCATCAGCGCAACTGCTAGGGTGATTGCATCCGCGGAATACCCTCCGCGCGGGCTGCGCCCTGCCTTGAGCCGGCCCCGGCGGGTGGCAGGATGCCCGCCGTCAGCCAGCCCGATGAAGCGGATCTTCTCATGGAGAAGGACACCCCGCGAGGCCGCCCCCGACCCCGCCCCGGCCGGCGGCATTTCCCGGCGGCTGTTCCTCAAGGGACTGGGCTCATCCGCCGTCGGCGCCGCGGCGCTCGGCACCGGCGAGATCGCCCGCGGCATGGTCGAGACCGAGCAGGTGCAGGGCCCCGGCCCCGTCTCCGTCAGCTTCACCGTCAACGGCGAGCGCCGCACCTTCCGGGTCGAGCCGCGCCAGACATTGCTCGAGGTCCTGCGCGGCCCGGCGGGCCTGACCGGCGCCAAGGAATCCTGCGACCGCGCCACCTGCGGCGCCTGCACGGTGCTGCGCGACGGCGAACCGGTCTATGCCTGCTCGCTCCTCGCCATCGAGGCGCAGGGCACGCACATCGAGACCATCGAGGGCCTCGCCCCGGACGGCCGCCTGACCGCGCTGCAGCAGGCCTTCGTGGACCGCGACGGTCTCCAGTGCGGTTTCTGTTCCCCGGGCATGATCATGGTGCTGACGGCGCTGCTGCGCAAAAATCCGCACCCCACCGAGGCCGAGGTCCGCGAAGCCTGCGCGGGCAACCTCTGCCGCTGCGGCTCCTATCCGCACATCTTCGCCGCGGCGCTCACCGCCGGCGGCGCGCCGCCAGCCGCCAAACTCACTCTCCTCCACCCCTCCGACCATGGGCTGGCCTGAAAAAACCCGTTATCTCGGCGCCGCCGTGCCGCGCCTCGACGGTCCGGCCAAGGTCACCGGCCGCGCCAAATACACCGCCGATGTCGCGCCGGCGGGCGTGCTCTACGGCGCGATCATCCGCTCCTCCTGGCCCGCCGCCCGCATCAGGAAGATCGAGCTGGCCAAGGTGCGCGCCGCGCCCGGCATCCGGGCCGCGCTCGCCGTGCGCGCCGACGTCTTCACGGTGCAGTTCTACGGCCAGGAACTCGCCGCCGTCGCCGGCGAGAGCCGGCAGGCCGTTCTCGACGCGCTGCCGCTCGCGGAGATCGATGCCGAGCCCCTGGAGTTTGTCGTCAACGAACTCGACGCGCTCGGGCCCGCCGCCCCGCGCCTCGACCCGGCCAGACCCAACCTCGGCGAAGGCCAGGAGAAGACCACCGGCGAGGTGGACGCGGCCTTCGCGCGCGCCGCCGCCGTGGCCGAGGCGCGGCTCAGCACACCCGTCGAGATCCACCACCCGATGGAACCGCACGGACACACGGTGCAATGGGACGGCGACGAGCTGACCGCGTGGTCGTCCACCCAGGCCGTGTTCGGCACGCGCGGCGCCTTTGCCCAGCAGCTCGGTCTTTCCCAGAACAAAGTGCGCGTGATCTGCGAGCACATGGGCGGCGGCTTCGGCTCGAAATTCGGCCCCGGCGTCGAGGGCATCCTCTGCGCCCGCCTCGCGCAGGCCGCCGGCGCGCCCGTGAAGCTCATGCTGACGCGCTTCGAGCAGGCGCTTTCGCAGGGCAATCGCCCGTCGTCGTTCCAGCACCTGAAGCTGGCCGCAGACACCGAGGGCCGGCTTACGGCGTTCGCCCTCGAATCCTTCGGCACCAGCGGCGCGAGCACCGGCATCAGCTCGGCGGGCGGCAGCGGCGGCGCCAGTTTCCCGGCCCCCTACATCTACAAGGTGCCGGCCACGCGAGTGAAGCAGGGCACCGTCGCCGTCAACGCCGGCCCGTCCTGCCCGTTCCGCGCGCCCGGTCACCCGGTCGCCTCGGTCGGCATGGAGGGCATCCTCGACGATCTCGCCGCGAAGCTCGGGATGGATCCGCTCGAGATCCGGCTGAAGAACGATCCCTTCGAGGTCCGCCGCCGCGAATACGAGATGGGCGCGGAGCGCTTCGGCTGGAAGGCGAAATTCCATCCGCCCGGCGCCACGCCCGGCCCCGTCAAGGTCGGCATCGGCTGCGCCGGCGCGGCGTGGATGAGCGGCGGCAAGGGCACCCAGGCCGAGCTGCAGGTCAACCCCGACGGCACCGTCGAGGTGCGGACCGGCACGCAGGACCTCGGCACCGGCTCGCGCACCGTCGTGCAGGTCGTGGCCGCCGAGATGCTCGGCCTCGACCTCGACCAGGTGGCGGTCCGGATCGGCGACACGCGTTTCCCGCCGAGCGGGGCCAGCGGCGGCAGCCAGACCACCGCGTCGGTCGCGCCCGCCATCTACGACGCCTGTGAAAACGCCCTGGCCGAGCTGAAGAAGGCCAGCGGCATCGAGGACCCGCGCGCCCAATGGCGCGAGGCGTGCCGCAAGCTCGGGCCCACCCCGCTGCAGGTGCGCGGCCGGTGGCGCGAGGGGCTTTCCACCGGCGGGGCCGGCGGCGTGCAGTTCGCCGAGGTCGCCGTGGACACCGAGACCGGTTTCGTGGAGCTCCGCCGGATCCTGGTGGTGCAGGACTGCGGCGCGGTGGTCAACCGGCTCACCTGCGAGAGCCAGATCCACGGCGGCGTCATCATGGGCATCGGCTACGCCCTTTACGAGCGGCGCGTCATGGACGCGCGCACCGGCGTGGTGCTGAACCCGAATCTCGAGACCTACAAGCTTCCCGGCCCGGCCGACATGCCCGACATCGAGGTCATCCTGCTCGACATGCGCGAGCGCGGCGTGATCGGCGTCGGCGAGCCCTGCACCGTCCCCACCGCCGCGGCCATCGCCAACGCCGTGGCCAACGCCATCGGCGTGCGCGTGCCCGACCTGCCCATCACGCCCGACAAGGTGCTCGCCGCCCTCGGCAGGATTCCGGCCGCCGGCCAGGCGCAGACTGGCGCGCTCGCGGCCGGTTTCGCCGCGCTGGCCGCCGCCCCCGCGGGCGATTCCCCGGACTTCACCGATGGCGGCTGCCACGCCTGAACCGCTCTCCCGTCGCCATGAAAGCCTTCAGCTACGTCACCGCCCTCACTCCCGCTTCCGCCGCCGAACTGGCGGGCGAAGAGGGCCGTTACATCGCGGGCGGCATCGATCTCCTCGGCGAGATGAAGGAGAATCTCGTCGAGCCCGCCACGCTGGTGAACATCAAGGCCCTGCCCGGCATCCGCGACATCACGCCCGGCGACGCCCGCTGGACCATCGGCGCCGGCGTGACCCTGGCCGCGCTCGCCGCCCACGCCGGGCTGCGGGAGATCTTCCCCGCGCTGGCCGAGGCGGCGGCGGCGGTCGGTTCGCCGCAGATGCGGACGGTCGCCACCGTCGGCGGCAACCTCGCGCAGCATTCGCGCTGCTGGTATTATCGCCACCGCGACGTGCCGTGCCTGAAGAAGGGCGGCAAGCAGTGTTTCGCCCGCGGCGGGGAGAACAAGTTCCACAGCCTCTTCACCGGCAGCCGGTGCCTGAGCCCGTGCGTCTCCAACCTCGCCGTCGCCCTTTCCGTGCTCGACGCCACCGTCGTGGTGCAGCGCGACCGCAAGGCCGCCGCGCTCCCGCTGGCCGAGCTCTACGCGTCGGCCTGGACCGGCGCCCGGGTCCACAATTCGCTCAAGCCCGGCGACCTCATCCTGCGGGTCGAACTGCCCGTGGTGGCGGGCCGGCGCAGCACCTATGTCCAGATGGGCGAGAAGCGCGGCTTCGATTGGGCGCTCGTCAGTTGCGCCGCCGCCGGCCGGGTCGTCGAGGGCCGCCTGCGCGAGGCCCGCGTCGCCCTTGGCTGCGTGGCCCCGATTCCCTGGCGCCGCAAGGAGGCCGACGCCCGGCTGGCAGGCCAGCCCCCTTCCGAAACCACCGCCCTGGCCGCCGCCGACGCCCTGCTGCGCGACGCCGAGCCGCACGAGCACAACGGCTACAAGGTGCCGCTGGCGCGCGCCCTCATCCGGCGCGCGGTGCTGCGGCTGGCCTGAGGCCGGGGCGCGGACCGCCGCCGCGATCTACAACCCCGGCGAGAGCCCCACGACGAGCCCCACGACCCCGCCATAGGCCACGTGGCCGGCGAAGTGGCTGAGCCCGACGAGCAGGTCGGCCTCCTTGAACTCCTCCAGCGGGTGCCGGTCGGCCACCACCCACACGAGCATCAGGCTGACCAACAGCCCGTGCAACACGCCGACCCCGAGACCCAGCATGAGCGACAGCGGCATCCGGGTGTAACCCAGCGTGACCATGAGCAGCGCATAGACGAGGGCGAAGCCGATGGCCGCCGTCGCGTGCACCACCAGGCCGACCCGGTAGGCGTTGTCGCGCGACTTGGTGAGCAGGCTGCCGAGCGCGAGGATCATGTCGCCGCGCGCCAGGCCGGCGCGGGCGATGAGCCACATCGCACCCTCCATCGCCAGCCCGCCGAGCACGCCGGCGACCAGCGCCGTGCCGAGATAGTTCACCAGAAACATCGTCAGGTTCATGGGACCTCCGTCGTGGTTGAGGTTTTGTGGCGTGGCCGGGAAAGGCGGGGCCATCGCCCGGGCGAATGAAATGGTGTCCCGGAGCGGCGGATTTGCCATCCCATTCTTGCGCAACCGCGGGCTCGTCTTTTCGCGCGGCGTCACGAAGATCCGGCCGTCCGCATGAACTTCAATCCCTTCGCGCTGGCCGCGCCGCTCTTCCTCGTGTTCGAGATCTGGCAGCTCGTGATCAGCGAACGCTACCTGGGGGTGAAGCAGATCCGGGTGAACGCCGATCCGCGCGCGCTCCCGATGGCCGGCTGGCTGGCGGCCCTGTGGGCGGGCGGCCTGCTGATCTACTTCAGCTGGATGTTCACCCTCATCATCCACCCCGCCGGCCGCGCGCAGGGCTTCGTGCTGCTGGCCGTGACGGGGCTGGGCTACGCGATCCGCACGGCCTGCGGCCTCAAGTGGGTGCTGGTCGAGCTGACCTTCGAAAGCTCGATCCGCATCGGCATGCTCGTCTCGCTCTTCGCCACGACCTGGCGGCGGCTGGCGATGGGGTGACCGCGATCAGATCCGCGGCGACGGGCCGGGGTGCGCCTCGGCGAAGAACTGCTGCGCCGCCGTGAGCAGCCCGGCGTAGCGGCCGTAGTCGCCGGCCCAGGAATTGGGCACGCACACGCGCTTGATCACACCCTGGCCGACCCGGTCCGGCGCCGCGCGGTCGGGCGTCAGCTCCAGCGTGAGCTTCGGATCCTGCGTGTGCACCACGTAGTGCCGCTCGAGCCCGCGGCGCTCCCGATCAATCCGCACGAAGTGGGGGAAGTTCATCGGTGGTGGCCGCCAGCATGCGGCGATCCGCCCGGCGCGCAAGACCCGACTGGCGCCCGGTTTTAGCCTTGAGAAACAGCCTCCATCCGACGAAAACCAGCGTGCGCGCGACTCGCCTATGAATCTCGACCCCGCCCCCCGGTTAAACAAGCTGGTCTTCCTCGCGATCGATGCCGGCCTGCTGCTCACCGCCTTCATCATCGTCTATTTCACCAAGAACCCCTACGCCCCCCTGCCCTTCGTGTCCGCGGTCCTTTGTGTGGTGCTGGCCGCCATCATCGGGTTGGTCCCCTTCCTCACCGACTATGCCGCCGACTCCGCCGAATACGTGCAGGCCGAGCGCGGCCGCGTGACCGACCAGGTGCAGCGCCTCCAGGCCGCCACCGAGAGCCTCGCCCGCGCCGCCGCCCAGATCAAGGCGGTCGAGGAGGCCGTCCACAAGACCGCCCACGCCGCCGAGAACCTGCCCTACCGCATGCAGGAGAAACTCGCCGAGTTCAACGAAGCCCTCGCCGAGAAGGAGAACGACGAACGCGAGGCCCTCGAGCGCGAACTCGACGAACTCCGCGCCGCCCACGCCGACAGCCTCAAGGCCGTGGCCGACAAGATCGCCCAGGCCGCCGCCGAACTCGCGGCCCTCGAGAGGAACGCCCGCAACCAGATCACCGGCGCCCAGGCCGCCGCCGACAAGCTGGGCGACAAGCTCGCCGCCGTCCTCACCCAGCTCGACACCCGCATCGCCGAATGGGCAAAGGCGGCCGCCGCCGCTTCTGCAACGGCGGTCCAGGACCGCCGGTCCGAGCCCAGAGCGCCGATGGCACCATCCGACGGCGGTCACAGACCCCCGCTGCGACCGGAGCCGGCGCCGGTCGCCGAGGAACCCAAGTCAGCACCGGCGGCTGAGCCCGTCATCGAATCCGTCACGCTCTCCGAGCAACCCGCCGCCCCGGCCGAGGAGCCCAAGCCGAGGAAGCCCCGCGCCCCGCGCAAGCCGAAGCCCGAGGATACCCTCGCCGCGATGTCGGCTGAGCCGGCGCCGGCCGAAAGCCCCGCCCCGGCCGAGCCCGCCCCCGCCGCCGAGGAGCCGGCCGCGCTCGTCGGGGAAGCCCCGGCGAAGGCCGAATCCTCCGCCTCCTCCGACGGCGCCACGCGCCTGCTGGTCACCGCCTACATCGGCATCGGCAACAAGCTCTTCATCCGCGGCGACGGCCCGGGCCTGAGCTGGGACAAGGGCGTGCCCATGCAGTTCGTGTCCATCGGCAAGTGGGGCTGGGCCTCGCACGACGCCACCGCCCCCGTGCGGTGCAAGCTCTACAAGAACGACGAGACCGCCGCTCTCTCCGGCGAAGTCACCCTCGAACCCGGCAAGCACGTCGAGGTCACGGCGCTGTTCTGAGGCCGGACCGGTCTGCGACCGGCCCGGGCCAGTCGCAGACTGGCCCTGCCAAGCCGCATCGCTCCTTTTCAATAATGCGGCGGGCGCTCGTCGGCCGGGCCGGGGCCTTCGCTTCCGGCGGCGGAGTCCCGCGCGCGCAGCACGGCCAGCTCGGCCTTGAGCCGCGCCAGCTCCTCGGCCAGTTCCAGCATGGCCTTGTCCTGCTCGGCCTGGTGGCGCTGCAGGTGCGCGTAGCGTTCCTCGAGCCGGGTCAGTCGTTCCGCTTCATCCATGCCGGCAACATGCGGGTTGCCGCGCCGCACTCAAACCCTAGTTTCGTCGCGGTCATGCGTCGCCTCCCCTTCCTGCTGCTGCCGGTCCTCCTCGGGCTGGTCTCCTGCGCCCACGCGCCCCGGGTGGCGGACGGCGGTCCGCTGATCCTGCTCTCGATCGACGGCTTCCGCTGGGACTATCTCGACCGCTACGAGGCGCCGACGCTGCGCCGGCTTGCCGCCGAGGGCGTGCATGCCCGCCGGCTCAACCCGTGTTTTCCCTCCAAGACCTTCCCCAACCATTACACGCTCGTGACCGGCCTGCGGCCGGGCCGTCATGGCATCGTCGCCAACTGGTTTCACGATCCGGATTCGGGCGATGATTTCTCGATGGCGCGCACCGAGACCCGTTGGTGGGCCGGCGGCGAGCCCGTCTGGATCACGGCGGAGAAACAGGGCGTGCGCGCCGCCTGTTATTTCTGGCCGGGTTCGGAGACCGAACTGCAGGGTCACCGGCCCTCGCTGTTCAGGCCGTTCGACAAGAGAAAGTCGGCCTCCGAACGCGTGGACGGACTGCTTGAATGGCTGGCGCGGCCGCCCGCGGAGCGTCCGCGGCTCTGCGTGCTCTACTTCGACCACGTGGACACGGCCGGACACGACCACGGCCCCGAAGCGGCCGAAACCGGCGCCGCCGTGCGGTCGGCCGACGAGGCGGTGGCCCGGCTGCTCGCCGGTTTGGCGCGGCGCGGCCTGCGCGATTCCACGAACCTCGTCATCGTCTCCGACCACGGCATGGCCGCGACGAGCCCCGAGCGCGTGGTGTTTCTTGACGATCTCATGGACCTGTCGCTGGTGAGCGTGGAGGCTTCGGGTCCCTACGGCGGCGTGCGGCCGAAGCCCGGGGTGGATGCCGCCGCGCTGCTCGCGGGCATCCGCGCGAAGGCGCCGCCACAGGTGCGGGTTTACCGCCGCGAGGAGATGCCGGAGCGGCTGCACTACGACACCGGTGACCGCATCCCGCCCATCCTGCTGCTGACCGATCCGGGTTGGTGCCTCGAACAGAAGACCGGCTGGCCGGCCAAACGCGCCCGTTACTCGAAGGGCAACCACGGCTGGGACCCCGCCACCGCCGACATGGGCGCGCTGTTCATCGCCCACGGCCCGGCCTTTCGTCGGCGGGTGACGCTGCCCACCGCCGAGAATGTGGACGTTTACAACCTGCTCTGCGCGACCCTCGGCCTCAGGCCCGCGCCCAACGACGGCGGCGACGCCCTCGCCCGCGCCGCGCTGCGGCGCTGAGCGGCCTCAACCGTCCGGGGTGGACGCCGCCTCGCGCACGGCAAGCAGGCACTGCTCCATCAACGCCACGAGCTGCCGTCCACCGCAGGGCTTTGCGACGAACCGCGCCCACGGCGCCTCCCGCAGGCTCAGCGCGAGTGCCGGGTGGGGCCGGCCCGTGAAGAAGAGCACCGGCAGCCGGCGCCCGCCGTTCAACTGCACGAGTCGCGCATACAGCTCCACCCCGCCCAGGCCGGGCATGTCCACATCGAGCACGACCCCATCCCAGCGCACCATCTGCCCCAAGGCCAGGGCCTCCTCGGCTCCGCCCGCCTCCTCCACCTCGTAGCCCGCCTGCGCGAACAGCTCCGCGAGCATGCCACGGACGAAGTCCAGGTCGTCCACAATGAGCAACCGCGGCGGGCAACGCGGCGTTTGCATCCGCTCCGGCCGCCTCATGCCTCCTCCTCCCCGGCCAGCCGCAGCAGGGTGCGCTCGACGGCCCGGTATTCCGCCTGCGCCGCCCGGCTGGTGAGGCGCCCGCCCAGTTGCCGGGTGATCTCCGCCAGGGTCAAAAGCAGCCGCCGGGCATGGGCACGCTGAAAAACACGCTCCCCTGCCCCCGTCCGGCCCTGACGGTGGAATCTCGTCCGCATCGGATAAAACTACGAGACTTGTGCATCTACTTTATGTCAACTGCAAGTTTTGTCCCGGCGTCCGCGTTGACAAATCCGTAGCCGGCCCTCATGCAGCAGCGCGATGCAATACACCCAGCTTTTCCGCCGGCTGCGGGAGCAGAAGGGTCTGAGCCACGAGGCTTTGGCCCGCATGGCGCGCTGCCACCGGAACACCGTGATCAACGTGGAATGCGGCCGGCAGGTGCGGTTCAAGACCCTGGCCGGCCTGATGCGGAAGATGGGCTATGCCAGCGATTCGCCGGAGATGGCGAGCCTGGCGCTGTTGTGGCTGGAAGCCGTCAGCGGCATCAATCTCGCCGATCCGGCGAACCTGGCGCCGGTGCGGCAGAGGATCGCCGTCTATGGCCGCTCGGCCGCGCAGGCCGCCCAGCACCTGGCGGAGACGGTGCGCCGCGCCCGCCTGGACGAGCGCGACATCCGGCTGCTGGAATTCGCCGCGCAGCGCCCCGAGGTGCTCGCCATTCTCGGATCGCTCCGCGACCTGCTGGCCGGCAGCGGGGCCGACAGCCGTGCGGAACTCAAGGTGGCGGAAGACAGGTAGGCCCGGGCCTACTTGTTCACCCGCCGGGCCTGCGGATAGGGCGGCGGCTCGATGCCCAGCGCCTGCATCTGCGGCACGACCACCCGCTCGTAGCAATCCGGGCACACGCCATGGCTGAAGCTGGAACCCGTCTGCTTGCCGATGTATTCCTCCACCTGGCTCCAGTAGTTCTCGTCGTCGCGCAGCTTGCGGCAGTAGCCGCAGATCGGGATGATCTCGTGCAACTGCCGCACCTGCGTGGCGTAGCCGAGGATGCGCTCGGCCACGTGCAGGCGGGCCTTCAGCTCGGCCACCTTGGCGGGCTTGGCGAGAAAGTCGTCCACGCCGGCCGCCATGGCCTGGTCGAGGTTCTCGCCCGTGGCCGACAGGTTGGAGAGCAGGATGAAATAGGTGTATTCGCCACCCTGGGTGCGGATGCGGCGGCACAATTCCAAGCCGTCGAGGCCGGGCATCATCCAGTCGCTGATGACGACGCGCGTCGGCGCCTCGCGAAACTGATCCCAGGCCTCCTGCCCCCCGCCGGCCTGGCGCACTTCGTGGCCGAGCGATCTCAAGGAGGCCGACAGCACGGTGGCGGCGATGGGGTCGTCTTCGACTATCTGGATTTTCATGGGCTCGGGGGTTCCTGGAGCGCGCGCAGAGCGTCCTGAAGCAGCCGCCACTGACGGTCAAGTTCCGAGCGGCGGGCGGCCATCGCGGACCAATCGCCGCGGCGCGCGGCGTCCTCCAGGTCCAGCAGCACCTTCCGCAGCGCCACCCCGCCGAGGCTGGCCATGCTGCCAGCCAAGCGGTGCGCCGCCTGGGCCAGTTCCGCCGCCTGCTGCCGATCAATCAGGGTGTGCAATCGCGCCAGCCCCGGGGGAATCTCGGCCAGGCTCCGGCGGATCAACAGGTCGAGCAGCGTCTCGCCGGGCTGTTCGCCGGGCAGGGCCCGCAATTCGGCCAGCTGCCCGGCATCGAGCACGGCCTCGGCGGTCGGAGCCGGCGGCGTGTCGGATGCCGCCGCGAGCACGGTGTGAATGCCGAAGCGCAGGAGCGCGTGTTGCAACGCCTCGAGGCGGATCGGTTTGGCCAGATAATCGTCCATCCCCGCGGCGAAGCACTTGAGCCGGTCGCTGGGCATGGCGTGGGCGGTCAGGGCGAGGATGGGCGTCTTCGCCGCCGCCGCGCCGGCGGCGCCGTCGCGAATCCGCCGCGTGGCCTCGTAGCCGTCCAGCCCGGGCATCTGGCAGTCCATCAGCACGGCGGCATAATCGCCGCCGGCCAGCCGGGCGATGGCCTCATGGCCGTCGGCCACGAGATCGAACTCCAGCCCGAGCTTCTGCAGCATCAGGCGGATGACGAGCTGGTTGGCCTCGTTGTCCTCCGCGACGAGGAGCCGGGGTGCCGGTCCCGCCGTCATGGCGGGTTCCGGGGCGGCGCGCCGGGGCCGGGCCGGCTCCGGCGCGCGGCTCAAGGGCAGCTCCAGCTCGAACCAGAAGGTCGAGCCGCGGCCGGGGGTGCTCTCGAAGCCGACGCGGCCGCCCATCAGTTCCACCAGTTGCCGCGAGATCGCCAGGCCGAGGCCCGTGCCGCCGTATCTGCGCGTGGCGGAGTCGTCCGCCTGCACGAAGGGCTGGAACAACTGCGCCTGCTTTTCGGGCGCGATGCCGATGCCGGTGTCCCGCACCTCGATGCGGAAGGCATAGCGCTCCGGGGCGGCGGGCGGGCGCGGCAGCAGGGCCAGGGCGACCACGCCCTTTTCAGTGAACTTGACGGCGTTGCCCAGCAGGTTGATGAGCACCTGCTGGAGCCGCGCGGGATCGCCCCGCAGGCGGGGAACCGCGCCGGGCGGCGGCTCGCTCTGGAGGACCAGGCCGCGTGCCTGCGCCCGGGGGGAGAGCAGGGCCAGCGTCTGGTCGATCTGCTCGCCCAGGTCGAAGTCCTTTTCCTCCACCGTGAGTTTGCCGGCCTCGATCTTGGAAAAATCGAGGATGTCGTCGATGACCGTGAGCAGGTTGCGGGCGCTGTTCTGGATCACGCGCCCCATCTGCCGTTGCTCCTCGGTGAGCGGGCTGTCCATCAGCAGATCCATCATGCCGATCACGCCGTTCATCGGGGTGCGGATTTCGTGGCTCATGTTGGCGAGGAAGGCCGACTTCAGCCGCGAGGCTTCGAGGGCCTGGTCGCGCGCCTGGGCGAGGCTGTCTTCCAACTGCTTCCGGCGGGTGATATCCTCGGTGAACATGACGATGCCGCCGATCTCGCCGGCGGCCGTGTGCCAGGGCTGCACCCGCCAGCTCAGCCATTGGCGCGAGCCGTCGGCGCGCAGGAAGAGATCGGCCTCGTTGACCTCGGTGGCGCCGGCCAGGCACCGACGGTGGATCTCCTTCCAGCGCTCCCCGATCTCCGGAAACACCTCGTAGTGCGAGCGGCCGAGGATGTCGCGGCCTTCGAGGCCGTAGTCCTTCAGCCATTTCGCGCTGTGGACCAGGTAGCGCATCTCCCGGTCGAGCATCGCCACCGCGGCGGGAGCGTGCTCGGCGAACAGCCGCATGCGCTCCTCGCTCTCCGCCAGCGCCTGCGCGGCGCGCTTGCGCTCGGTCACGTCGGCGAAGCTGGCCACCACCGCCTTCCACTGCGCCCGTTCGTCGAGGATGGCCTCGGTGTTCACCGACACCCAACGGCGCGTGCCGTCCGCCCGCCGCACGCCGATGACGACATCCCGGCAGGACCGGCCGGTCAGGCGGGTGACGGTCACCGGGTGCCGATCCGGCGGGCAGGGCGTGCCGTCCTCGTTGAGCGCCTGCCAGCGGGGGTCGGACGAGAACAGCCCGATCAATTGCGAGCGCGGCAGGCCCAGGATGTTTTCGGCCGCGGCGTTGCCTTCGATGATGAGGCCCTGGGGATCCAGCAGAACGAGCCCCTCGGCCATGGACCGGAAGATGTCGCTCAACTGCCGCTGGCTCTCGACCAGGGCCTGCTCGGCGAGGTGCCGGGCGGTGATGTCCTCGATCTGCGAGATGAAATGCCGCGGCGCGCCGGCGGCGTCGCGCACCAGGGAGACCGTGAGCCGGACGTGCACGATGCGGCCTTCGCGATGGATGTAGCGCTTTTCCATCTGGTAGTGATGGCGGCGGCCGGCGAGCAGGTCCTGCACGTTGGCCAGGTCGGTCTGCAGGTCGTCGGGGTGTGTCACGTCCTGGAAGGTGCGGGCCAGCAGCTCCTCCTCCGTGTAGCCCAGCATGTGGCGGACGTTCTGGTTCACCTGGAGCCAGCGGCCGTCGAGGCCCACGAGCGCCATGCCGATGCCGGCATAATCGAAGGCGTGGCGGAACTGCTCCTCGCTCCGTTCCAAAGCCGCCTTCGCCTCCCGGGCGGCGGTGATGTCGGTCACCGTCCCGAGGTATCCGCGAATCCGGCCGGATTCGCCGTGCATGGGTATCGCGGACCCCGCCACCCAGACCGTGCGCCCGTCCCGATGCACGAAGCGGTATTCGGACGTGGCCTCGGGCGCGCCGTGGAGCAGCGCGCCCCAGGTCTTGAGCACGGTCTTCCGGTCCTGGGGATGCACGTTCGTCGCCCAATTTTCACCCAGCACCTCTTCCTCGCTCCGGCCGACGATCTCGCACCAGCGGTTGTTCACGTAAAGACACCGGCCCCGGTTGTCGGTCTGGCAGATGCCCACCGGCGCCAGTTGGGCAAACGAGCGGAACCGTTCCTCGGCGGCGCCCAGCGTTTCCTCGAGGAGCTTGCGGTCGGTCACGTCGGTGGCCACGCCCACCAGCCAGAAGGTGCCCCCGCCCTGCGGCCGGATGGAAACCGCCTCGCGGAGCCAGACCGTCTTCCCGTCGCGCATCAGCCGGAATTCCTGCACATAGCCGGGACGGCCCTCCTCCATGGCTGCGCGGCTGCGCCGGTCCATCTCCGCTTGTTCCGGAATGTCGAACCTGTGCCACAGACCGACCCCTTCCTCCCACATATCCTGCCCGCTCAGCCGGTAGCGCAGACCCGAGGGATAGACCGACATGTTCCAGGTCCAGTCCTGGCCCTTGAGGGTGACCCGCGCCTCCCACACGAGGCACTCGGCGTGGCCGAGCACCTGACCGAGCCTCTCCTCGCTGGCGCGCAGGACGATTTCAGCCCGCTTTTTCTCCGTCAGGTCCTGGGCGATGCCGAGGAAGCCGGTGATGGCGCCCGCCTCGTTGCGCAGGGCGGTGATGCTCAGCAGCACCGGCAGGCGGCTGCCATCCTTGCGCACGTAGGTCCACTCGCGTTCATCCACCTCGCCCAGCCGGGCCCGGGCCACGAAGGCCTCGAACCCGGGTTCGATCCGGCGGCCAAGCTGCTGGCTGAGCTCCGTGGCGCGGGCCGCCACCTCCGCCGCGACATGGATGATCTCCGGCGTCTGCCGGCCGATCATCTCCGCGGCGGTGTAGCCCAGCATCTTCTCCGCGCCCCGGCTGAAGAGCGTGATGACGCCCTCCGGGGTCGTGCTGATCACGCTGTGCACGGTGCCGTCCAGCACGGCCTGCTGCAGGCCGCTGAGCTCGCGCAGGCTCTGTTCCGCCGTCTGCCGGGCGTCATCCGCCCGCCGGGAGAGGTAGAGCGCGAGGAAAGTGAACACACCGGCCAGGATGTTGCCGAGGATGATCACCTTGGTGGTCTCGAAGGAGGTGCGGGTGACCTCGCGATCGTAGCGCTCCTGCTGCCGCCGCTCGTTCTCCTCGAGCAGGTTCACCTGCCCGCGCACCGCCTCGAGCAGGTGCCGGTCCGGATTGGCGCGCAGGAGATCCTGCGCAGCCGCGGCCCCGCCCGTGCCGCGCAATCCGGCCAGGCGGTCGAGGAAGGCCTGTTCCGCGGCGACGAGTTCGTGCAGCCTCCGGCAGTCGGCGAGCATCTCGGGCCGGTCCGCCACGAGCCCTTCGAGCTGATTGATCTCCGCGCGCAGCCGCCCTTCCATGTCCGTCAGGTAGGTGAGGTCGCCGGGCTCGCCGGTCACCGCATAGGCGCGGGCGGCCGACTGCATGCGGGTCAGGCACAGCTCGAGATAATTGAGCGAAGCCACCACCTCGTAGCTGCGGATCAGCCGGTGTTTGGCCTCCTCGTGGTCCTCCTGCAGGTAGAGGGAGAAGAGCCCCACGGAGGCCAGCAGCATGATGGCGGTGATCGTCAGCGGGCGCATCAACCGCGGAACCCGCGTCCCGTGCTCCCAACCCACCATGCAGGTGATCGCCACCAGCATCATGCCCATCGCCGAGCCCACGGACATGCCGAAGGACAGCCCCCCCAGCAGGGTCAGCCGCAGTTGCGTGGCGTAGCTGAGCAGGGCCAGCAGGGTGACACCCAGCAGCAGACCGGTGAGCAAGGCCATCCCGCCGCCGCGGCCCCGCGGTTGCGCCAGCAGGGCCACCGCCATGCCGGCCAGCATCAGGCTGAGGACCGTGTTGGGGGCCAGCCGCCCGGGATGAGGCATTGGTGGCGGCAGGGTGTGCGTGATGAAGAGTTCATCGAGGCCGAAAGACCAGCCGGTCGGATACTGCAGGCCGATCAACGCGGCGAACAGGGCCACACCCCAGCCGCACAGCGCGGCCGGCCGGCGGCGGCCGGCCGCCAGCAACCAGAACGCCACCCCGAGGACGATCTGGGCCAGCGCACTGTTGCCGGCCATGGGGTTCCCGCCTGGAACCAGAGAGGCCAGGTCCCACGATCCGAGCGCACGGCCGATCAGCGAGACCACGCTCAGGGCGATCTGGATTCCGCCGCACAGCCGCAGCCAGTTCGGCCAGGTCAGCCAAGTCAGCCAAGTCAGCCAGCGTGCCGGGGGTCGGGGAATGGACACGGGGACATTCAGCCGGACCACCCGCTGGATTTCAACACAATCGGGGCCGCCCCGGCAAACCGGCCCCGCCCCCGGGCCCCATGACCAAAGGCATCATGACCTCGGCGCCATTGACCGGCATCTGTGTCGCTTGGTAGCCTGCGACCGTATGAGCGCTTCGACCCCGAAGCTGGATGATCTCCGGATCAACCGCCCGTCCGCCTCGCCGACGGCCTCGCGCACCGGCGTGTTCGCCGGCATCGCTGTGCTGGTCGTGGTCGCCGCGCTGGCGGTCTGGTGGCTGGCCCGGCCTCGCGCGCTCGCAGTCGAAACCGCCATCGCCCGCGAGGTGGCGGCCGGCCCCGGCGGCGAACGCACCGTGCTCAACGCCTCGGGCTACGTCACCGCCCGCCGCGAGGCCACCGTGTCCTCCAAGGTCACCGGCAAGGTCGTGGACGTGCTCATCGAGGAGGGCGTGCGCGTCGAGGCCGGCCAGGTGCTCGCCCACCTCGACGACGCCAACGTGAAATCCAGCCTCGCCCTCGCCGAGGCCCAGCTCGACTCGGCCCGCAGCGGCCTGGCGGAGACCCGTGTGCGCGTCACCGAGGCTGAACGCGACTTCGCGCGCCAGGCCGCGCTGCTCACGGGCCGCGTCGCCAGCCAGGCCGACTACGACCGCGCCGAGTCCGCCCTCCAGGCGCTGCGCGCCCGCCTCGCCCTCCAGCAGGCCGAGGTCACCGTCGCCGAGCGCAACGTGGCCCTCTGGCGGCAGCAGCTCGACGACACGGTGATCCGCGCGCCCTTCGCCGGCATCGTCACCTCCAAGAACGCCCAGCCCGGCGAGATGATCTCGCCGATGTCGTCGGGCGGCTTCACCCGCACCGGCATCTGCACCGTCGTGGACATGGAGTCGCTCGAGATCGAGATCGACGTGAACGAGAGCTACATCAACCGCGTCGCGCCCGGCCAGCCCGTCGAGGCGACGCTCGACGCCTATCCCGACTGGAAGATCCCCTGCAAGGTCATCGCCATCATCCCCACCGCCGACCGCCAGAAATCCACCGTGCGGGTGCGCGTCGGCTTCGACCGGCTCGATCCGCGCATCCTGCCGCAGATGGCGGTGAAGGTCGCCTTCCAGGAAAAGGCCGGCCAGGCGGCGACCGCCCCGGCCGGCCGGGCGGTCGCCGTGCCGCGTCGGGCCGTGCTGGATCGCGACGGCCGCAACCTCGTGTTCGTCGCACGCGACGGCCGCGTGGAGCGCCGCGCCGTCACCCTCTCCGGTCCGCCGGACGGCGACGCCGTGCTCAGCGCGGGCGTGAGCCCCGGCGAGCGCGTGGTGCTCGATCCCCCGGCAAATCTGACCGACGGCGCCGCCGTCGAAGAAAGGAAACCATGAGCGACCAACCCAACCCCAACGGCGCCCTGGTGCGCATCGAAGGCGTGGAGAAGATCTTCCACCGCGGCTCCGAGGACATCCACGTCCTTTCCGAGCTGAACCTGCAGGTCTCCGCCGGCGAGTTCCTCGCCCTCATGGGTCCCTCGGGCTCCGGCAAGAGCACGCTGCTCAACCTCATCGGCGGGCTCGACCGGCCCACGCGCGGCACGGTGGCCGTCGCCGGCGACCGGCTCGATGCGCTGTCCGACCGCCAGCTCGCCGCGTGGCGCGCGCGCCACATCGGCTTCGTCTTCCAGCTCTACAACCTCATCCCGGTCCTCACCGCCGAGCGCAACGTCGAGCTGCCGCTGCTGCTCACGCACCTCTCCAAGGCCGAGCGCCAAAAGCACGTGGACACCGCCCTGGCCATGGTCGGCCTCTCGCACCGCGCGAAGCACTATCCGCGCACCATGTCGGGCGGCGAGCAGCAGCGCGTCGGCATCGCGCGCGGCATCGTCACCGACCCCACCCTGCTCCTCTGCGACGAGCCCACCGGCGACCTCGACCGCAAGTCGGGCGACGAGATCCTCAACCTCCTGCAGGCCCTCAACCGCGAGCACGGCAAGACCATCATCATGGTCACGCACGACCCCCACGCGTCGGCCCGCGCCTCCCGCACCGTCCACCTCACCAAGGGCCGGCTCACCCACGAGGCGCCGCCATGAGATTCCTGCACCTCATCTGGGGCAACCTGCTGCGCAGGAAGCTGCGCACGCTGCTCACGCTCCTGTCCATCCTCGTGGCGTTCGTGCTCTTCGGCTTCCTCTGCGCCATCAAGCAGGCGCTGGTCGGCGGCGTGGCCCTCGCCGGCGCCGACCGGCTCATCGTGCGCCACAAGGTCTCGCTCATCCAGCTCCTGCCCGAGACCTACCAGGCGCGCATGCGGCGCATCCCCGGTGTCGCCGCCGCCACGCACCAGACCTGGTTCGGCGGCATCTACCAGGACCCGAAGAATTTCTTCATGCAGTGCCCGGTGGTGCCGGAGGAGTTCATGGCGATGTTCCCCGAGTTCCGGCTCCCGCCCGAGCAGATGCAGGCCTGGCTCGCCACGCGCACCGGCGCCATCGTCGGCCGCAACACCGCAACGCGTTTCGGGTGGAAGATCGGCGACAAGATTCCGATCATGTCGCCCATCTGGATGCGCCGGACCTGGGAGTTCGACCTCGTCGGCATCTTCGACGGCGCGGAAAAGGGCACCGACACGACCGCGATGTTCTTCCGCTATGACTATTTCGACGAGGTGCGGCGGGGGCAGAACTGGGGCCAGGGACTCGTCGGCTGGTATACCATCAAGGTTAAGGACCCCGCCCAGGCCGCCGAGGTCGCGAAGCGCGTGGACCAGGAGTTCGAGAACTCGCCCGCCGAGACCAAGACCGAGCCCGAGGGCGCCTTCGTGCAGGGCTTCGCCAACCAGATCGGCAACATCGCGCTCATCGTGGCCGGCATCCTCGGCGCGGTGTTCTTCACCATCCTCATCGTCACGGGCAGCACGATGTCGCAGGCCGTGCGCGAGCGCATCGGCGAACTCGGCGTGCTCAAGGCCATCGGCTTCACCAACGGCCAGGTGGTCGCGCTCGTGCTGGCCGAGTCCTGCCTGCTCACCTGCCTCGGCGGCGGGCTCGGGCTCGCCTTCGCCTGGCTCGCCACCTCGCAGGGCGATCCCACCGGCGGCCTGCTGCCGCTGTTTTTCCTCCCGACCCGCGACCTGCTGATCGGGGCGCTGATCGCCGTCGGGCTCGGCGTGCTCACCGGCATCTTCCCCGCCTTGCAGGCCGTCCGCCTGCGCGTGGCCGACGCCCTCCGGAGAATGTGACCATGGCCGGCCCCTTCAACTGGCTTTCCCAGATCGTCTCGATCACCTGGTTCGGGCTGCTGAGCATCCCGCAGCGGCGCGGCGCCGTGGCCGCCACTGTCACCGGCACCGCGGGCGTCGTCGCGGTCCTCGTTGGCGTGCTCTCGATCGCCACCGGCTTCCGTCGCGCCATGGCCAATTCCGGCTCCGCCGACTCCGCCATCGTGCTCCGCAGCGGCGCCGACAGCGAGATGGTCAGCGGCTTCGGCCGCGCCGAAACCCGGCTCATCGCCGACGCGCCGGGCGTCGCCCGCAACGCGCAGGGCCCGCTGGCCTCCGCCGAGCTGTTCGTCATCATCAGCCTGCCCAAACGCTCCACCGGCACCGACGCCAACGTGCCGCTCCGCGGCGTCGAGGGGGCGGCGACGCAGGTGCGCGACCGCTTCCGGCTCGTCGCCGGGCGCATGTTCGAATGGGGCAAAAACGAGGTCATCGTCGGCACGGGCGCCGCGCGGGAATTCGCCGGACTGGAGGTCGGCGGCACGGTCAAGGTCGGCCGCGAAAGCTGGCCGGTCGTCGGCCTGTTCGCGGCCGGCGGCGGCGTGGCCGAGTCGGAGGTCTGGACCGACGCCAAGGTGCTGCAGGCGGCCTACAACCGCGGCGACTCCTTCCAGTCGGTCTATGCGCGGCTCAACTCCGCCGACGCCTTCCAGGAGTTCAAGGACGCCCTCACCGCCAATCCCCAGCTCAGCGTCAAGGTGCTGCGCCAGTCCGACCACTACGCCGAGCAGTCCACCGCCATCACCACGCTCATCACGACCCTCGGTTTTCTCATCGCCTTCCTGATGGCCGTCGGCGCGGTCTTTGGCGCGCTGAACACGATGTATAGCGCCGTCGCCTCGCGCACGCGCGAGGTCGCCACCCTGCGCGCGCTCGGCTTCGGCCGCAGCGCCATCGTCGTCGCCCTGATGATCGAGTCGGTGCTGCTCTCGCTGGCCGGCGGCGCGCTCGGCGGCTTCCTCGCCTACGCCGGTTTCAACAACTTCCAGGCCGCCACCATGAACTGGCAGAGCTTCAGCCAGGTGACCTTCGCCTTTGCCGTGACGCCCCGGCTCCTCGTGCAAGGCATCGTCTGGGCGACGGTCATCGGCCTGATCGGCGGCCTGCTGCCCGCCATCCGCGCCGCCCGCCTGCCCATCGCCGCATCGCTGCGGGAGCTGTGAGGGTCACGCCTTGTCCAGCAGGGCGCGCAGGGCCGCCGGCGTGTTCACCGGGGCCTGGCAGGCGAAGTTCTCGCACACGTAGGCCGTGACGCGCCCGTCCACCGGCTTCATCTCCGCGAGATAGGGTCTCCGTGCGGCCAGCCAGTCCTGGCCGGCCGCACCGTCGGCACAAAGGATCGCGCGGCGCGGGCCGGGTTTCCCGTGCAGCACGGCTGCCATCGCGCGGAATTCCTCCGACCGCGGATCACCGGCCAGCACGACGGTGCGCGGCTCGGCCAGCGCGAGCTCCACGGCACAGAGCATTTGCGGCAACGCCTGCGGCAACCGGCTCCAGCGCGGCCGCAGCGCCGCGATGGTTTGCAGCGCGCGGTCGCGCGCGCCGGGTGTGCCCACCATCCAGTCGAGGCGGATCAGATTCATCGCCGCGACGGAATTCGGCGCGGGCTCGGCGCCGTCGTAATCCTCCTTGAGGCGCACGATCACGGTCGGGTCGTCGGCCCGGGAATTGAAATAGCCGCCGCGCTCCGCATCCCAGAAGAACTCGTCCATCTTCGCCTGCAACTGCTCCGCCCATTGCAGCCAGCGGTGGTCGAAGCCGGCCTCGTAGAGGTCGAGCAGGCCCTGGATGAGGCAGGCATAGTCCTCGGCGAAGCCGGGGAGGTCGCTCCGGCCCTCGCGCCAACTGCGGTAGAGCAACCCCGATTGGGCATCGTAAAGCTCGCGCCGGATGAACTCCGCCGCGCGGGTGGCGGCGGCGAGGCGTTCCGGTTCGCCGAGAATCTGCGCACCCCGCGCCAGCGCCGAAATCATCAGGCCGTTCCAGGCCGCGAGAATCTTGTCGTCGAGGTGCGGACGCGGACGCCGGGCGCGCACCGTGCGCAGTTTTTCGAGGCAGGCGAGCAGCTTCTGTTCGGCGGCGGCCACCGGCAGTTTGCACTGCTCGGCTGTGCGCGCGAGCGGACGCAACTGTCGCAGCACGTTCTTGCCGCCGAACTCGCCGTGCGGGTCGTGCGCGACGTTGCCCTCGGGTTTCACGTCGAAATGGGCGCAGAAGAACGCCGCGTCGTCGCCAAGTGCGGCCTCGATCTCCGTCTTGGTCCACACATAGAACGCGCCCTCGGCATGCTCCGGCCGGCCGTGTGCGCGCAGGCTGTCTGCGTCTTCCGCCGACCAGAACCCACCCAGCGGGCTGGTGAGATCGCGCGCCACGTAGTCGAACACGCCCCGCGCCAGCCAGCCGAAGACCGGCAGGCCCGTCGCCTGCTGCGTTTCCAGCAGGTTCACGGCGATCAGCGCCTGGTCGTAGAGCATCTTCTCGAAGTGCGGCACGTGCCACTGCTCGTCCACGGAGTAGCGGTGGAAGCCGCCGCCGATCACGTCGTGCAGGCCGCCCTCGGCCATGCGCTGCATCGTCGTCGCGACCATGCCGACGGCTTCCTGCCCGAGATCGGTGTCCGCGCCCTGCAGCGCGGCGGAGCGCAGCAGGAAATCGATGATCGAGGCGCGGGGAAACTTCGGCGCCCCGCCGAAGCCGCCCCAGCGCGCGTCGTGCGACTCGTAGAAATGCTGGAACCCCTTCTCGAAGGCCTCGCCCGCCTCCTCGTGCAACGGCCTGGGGGCGCCGGACGCCCGCTCCTCCTGCGGCGGCCCCTCGACGGCGTAGCGCTTCAGCGCCAGCACGACCTCCGCGGCGCCGTTCTCGATCTTCGGCCGCTGCTGCTGCCAGTGCCGGGCGATGGTTTCCAGCAGCGTGACGAAGCCCGGGCGCCCGTGCCGGTCGTCCTTCGGGAAATACGTGCCGCCGTAGAACGGTTTGCCCTCCGGCGTGAGCCACACGCTCAGCGGCCAGCCGCCGTGTCCGGTCGTGTGCTGCACGTAGGTCATGTAAACCCGGTCGAGATCGGGCCGCTCCTCGCGGTCCACCTTCACCGGCACGAAGTCGCGGTTGAGGATCTCCGCCACGGCGGCGTCCTCGAACGACTCGTGCGCCATCACGTGGCACCAGTGGCACGTCGAGTAGCCGATGCTCAGGAAGACGGGCTTCCCCTCGGCGCGCGCCTGGGCCAGCGCCTCGTCGCCCCACGGCAGCCAGGCCACGGGGTTGTCGGCGTGCTGGCGCAGGTAGGGCGATTTTTCGGCAGCGAGGCGGTTGGGCATCCCGCAAGGTCGCGCAATTCACTCCCATGGCAAAGCGAATCCGGAACAAGTCTGCTTAACCACAGATGGACACAGATGAACACGGATGGAAACCTGCCTGGCCCCAGGCCGCTACCCCCTTCTGGCGACCGCTTTCTTCATTTGTGTCCATCTGTGTTCATCTGTGGTTCCAGGTTTCTCTCCATAGACAAAGACAATGTTAGCACGGGACGGCCGGTTGCGAAATCGGGCGACGCGCGCAGGTTGGTGGCCCACCACCCCCCTCTTCATGCCCACCCAACGCATCATCGTCACCGGCGGCTCCGGCAAGGCCGGCCACTGGATCATCAAGCACTTCCTCGAACACGGCTACGACGTCGTCAACGTGGACGCGCGCCGCCCGGCCGAGCCGGTGTGCCGCACCATCGTCGCCGACCTCACCGACCTCGGCCAGGTGATGACGTCGTTCTCGCCGCACAACACCGGCAACCGCACGCCCTACGACGGCGTCGTGCACATGGCGGCCATTCCGCGGCCCTTCGACCACCCCAACGACGAGGTCTTCCGCATCAACAGCCTCACGACCTACAACGTCCTCGAAGCCTGCGGCCTGCTCGGCATCAAGAAGGCCGTGGTCGCCTCCAGCGAGTCGTCCTACGGCATCTGTTTCGCGAACAAGTTTTTCGAGCCGAAGTATCTCCCGCTCGACGAGGCCCACCCGCAGCTCCCCGAAGACACCTACGGTCTGACCAAGGTCGTGAACGAGGCCACCGCCGCCATGTTCCACCGGCGCGACGGCACGCAGATCCTCTCGTTCCGCATCGGCAACGTCGTGTGCCCCGAGGACTACGCGGTCATCAAGGCGCGCTTCGCCCATCCCGAGGACCGGCTGCGCATCCTCTGGTCCTACATCGATTCGCGCGACCTCGGCGCCGCCTGCCGCCTGGCCATCGAGCGGGACGGCCTCGGCTGCGAACCGGTCATCGTCGCGGCCGACGACACCTCCTCGAACATCCCTTCGATGGACCTGGTGAAGCGCTACCTGCCCGGCGTGCAGGAGTTCAAGTCGCCCCTGCCGGGCCGCACCGCGCTGATCTCCAACGCCCGCCTCAAACGGCTGCTCGGTTGGAAGCAGGAACACTATTTTCCGCTGTAAGTTCCTCGCGGTCGGCCTGTAGGGCGGGATTTCCAAATCCCGCCTCGAATGCGATATCGCCATCGGATGAAGGCGGGATTTGGAAATCCCGCCCTACAAAAACCCGCCATTGACGGCGGCCCCGCAAACCGGCTGATTCGCCGGTTTCCATGCTGACTTTGGCCGACGTTTCCAAGTCCTACGGCACCCGCGAGCTGTTCGCCGGGGTGTCGCTCTTCGTTGCGCGCACCGACCGCTTCGGCCTGGTCGGCCCCAACGGCGCGGGCAAGTCCACCCTCTTCAACCTCATCCTCGGCGAGGAGCAGCCCGACGAGGGCACCATCGAGTGGGAGCGCGGCGCGGACTTCGGCTTCCTCCCGCAGGAGAGCGCGCCGGTCGGCGACGAGACCGTCCTCCACATCGCCACCAGCGGCAAGAAACTCGAGCCCGAGAACGACGACGATTACGACATCGACTGGACGCTCGAGCCGCGCGCCAAGAAGATCCTCGCCGGCCTCGGCTTCCGCGAGGACGACTTCCTGAAGCAGGCCAGATCCTTCTCCGGCGGCTGGGTCATGCGCGCCCACCTCGCCCGCCTGCTCGTGAGCGAGCCGGCGCTGCTGCTGCTCGACGAGCCGACCAACCACCTCGATCTCGAGGCGCTGCTCTGGTTCCAGGACTACCTCACGCACTATCCCGGCGGCCTGGTCATCATCTCCCACGACCGCGAGTTCCTCAACGTCCTCTGCAACGGCATCCTCGAACTCAAGGGCGGCACGCTCAACAAATACACCGGCAACTACGACGACTACCTTGCCGAGAAGGACGCCCGCAAGGAGCAGCAGGCCGCGCTCTTCAAGAACCAGCAGCGCGAGATCGCCCACCTGCAGAAGTTCGTGGACCGCTTCGGCGCCAAAGCCTCGATGGCCTCGCGCGCCAAGTCCAAGGAGAAGCAGATCGAGCGCCTCAAGGAGGTCGCCGTCGAGGAGCCCTGGGAGGACCTCAAGCGCATCAATTTCCGCTTCCCGCAGCCGCCCCGCTCCGGCCTGAAGGTCGTCAGCCTCAAGCGGGTGCAACAGGCCTACGGCGACCATGTCGTCTATCGCGACCTCAACTTCGAGGCCGAGCGCGGCCAGAAGATCGTGCTCGTCGGCCCCAACGGCGCGGGCAAGTCCACGCTCCTCAAGATCCTCGCCGACGTCATCCCGATCCAGGGCGGCACCCGGGAGCTCGGCAGCAACGTCGTGCCCGGCTACTTCGCGCAGAACCGCGCCGACAACGTGAGGCTCGATCTCACCGTGCTCGACAACGTGATGGAGCTGCGCACGGCCGAGAACCAGCTCACCGAGCAGCAGGCCCGCGCCGTGCTCGGCGGCTTCCTCTTCCGCAAGGACGACGTCTTCAAGAAGGCCTCCGTCCTGTCCGGTGGCGAGAAGTCCCGCCTGGCCCTCGCCCGCCTGCTCGTCAACCCGCCCAACCTCCTGCTGATGGACGAGCCCACCACGCACCTCGACATCCCGTCGATCGACGCGCTCGTCAACGCCCTCAAGAGCTACGAGGGCACGCTGATCTTCATCAGCCACGACGTGTATTTCATCCGCACGCTCGCGCAGACCGTGCTGCACGTGCACAGCGGCCGCCTCACGCCCTATGCCGGCAACTACGACTACTACCTCGAGAAGTCCAAGGCCGCCAACGCCCGCGCCGCGCTGACGGCGGGCTTCACCGACGCGCGCCCGAAGCAGGCTGGAACCGCGAATCTCAAATCCGAGATTTCAAATTCGAAATCGCCGGCGAAGCCGGCGGCCGCCGACCTGAAGAAGCTCCGCACCGAGGTCGGCAAGCTCGAGCAGAAGGTCAGCGAACTCGAGGCCAAGCAGGCCGAGATCACCGCCGCGCTCGAGGCGCCCGAGACCTACGCCGACAAGGGCAAGTTCCACCACCTGAACAAGGAGCTCAGCGCCATCGTGGACCAGCTCGCCGCCGCCACCGCCGAGTGGGAGCAGGCCGCCACGAAACTGTCCGAGCTGGAAAAGGCCTGAATTGCTCGCCTCCCGGTGCGTCCCCGGTGGCTGCGGGATTGAGTTGAACTGGGGCGCGAGAATGATGGGGGCATGCCCCAGATCCCCGGTTTGCGCAGTTGTTACGCCAAGGCCGGACGGCTCGTCTATTTCGGGCGCATGCTCGACAAGATCCGCCTGCACGCCGTGGGCCGGCTCCCGGCATCACACGTCGCCAACCTCGGTGAAGGCCAGCCTTTCTGCTTCGACGCCCGTTGCTGCATTTTTCTCGGCGTTTCCTACGCGGACATCACGGCCCGCACGTTGCACGGCGGCACCGACGAAGAAATCCTCGCTTGGGTGGAGACCCGCGGCCCGCGCCGGAGCGACCACGACTGCGTGGTGTGGAACCGCTTCATGGCGAAGCTCGGCTGGCGCGACGACCGCTCCGCCAAGCTGCGCGAACGCGTGGCCGAGTTCGGCCTCACCGCCCACCCCATCGAGACCATCTTCGACCTGATCGAATACGACGAAGGCCGTGATCCGGTGGCTGAGCGCGCCTGGGAAGGCCTCTGACTCGGCTGTAGGCAGCCATTGCTTTGCCCGAACCGGCAGGTTGAATGCCGCCGCCCTCCACGCCATGTCGCCCTTGCTCGACAACATCATCTGGCACGCCCTGTCGGGTCCGCAGCGGAAGTTCTCGACCGGCACCGACTGTGCGCGGCGGTTTGCGCCGGGTTTCTCGCCGATCCTCGGGTTTGCGGACCCGACGCAGCCGGCATTCGCCGACCTGCTTCCCTTCTGCTCCCCCGACGAGCATTTCTACTGCGGCGACTGGGCGGGGCCGATGCCCGCCGGGTGGAAACTCGACGAGGAATCCACGATGTTCCGCATGGTCTGGGCGGGCGAGGCTCCCGTCCAGGACGAAGCGCCCGACGCCGTGCCGCTCGGGCCGGAGCACGCGGTGCCGGCGCTCGAACTGGCCATGCTCACCCACCCCGGACCCTTCGGGCCCCGCACCATCGAGCTGGGCGACTACTTTGGCTTCTTCGACAACGGCCGCCTGATCGCGATGGCCGGCGAGCGCCTGCACGCGGGCACGTTGCGCGAAATCAGCGGCGTGTGCACCGATCCGGATTTCCAGGGCCGCGGTTTCGCCCGCCGGCTGATGCTGAAGCTCATCCGCCGCCAGCTGGCGCGCGGTCAGACGCCGTTCCTCCATGTCATGCGCGACAACGTCGCCGCGCAGTTCTACGAACGCCTCGGCTTCCGCACGGTCAAGGAGCCGGTCGTGCGCGTGGTGTCGCGAATCTGATCCCCAAAGCCGTCATCCCGAGCCGTAACGAAGCCGCCACAACCGCAGAACGCGTTCTGCTCCGGACGGACAGAAACAAGCTGTTCCCTCGGAGTTGGAGGCCGGGCAACCTGCCCTCAAGGGCTGGTTCGGAGCGGCTACGCGCTACGCGCTGGGTCAGCGCGTTCCACCTTTCCGGCGCTGGGCGAGGCCGCAGCGAGCCTGCGCCGGTGCCGGCGAGACGGCGGTTTGTTCACCGGCGCTCGTAAACGAAGGTCTGCTCGACCCTGCCCGGGGGACTTTCGCCGAAAGCCGGCGAAACATTGTGGATGACGAGTTTCTGTCCGGACTCCTCCAGCGTCCAGCGCTCCTCCGTCTGCCATTTCGTTCCAGGCGGGCCAAACGGCACATCGGAGGTGGATTCGAGGATGATGGCCGAGCGATCCGCGCTGATCCGCGCCTTCGTCATGCGGGGTAAATTCCGGAAGACGTGCTTCGTCTCGCGGCCGTCGAGGGAATAGCTCTGCTCCGAAACCTCGTCATCCGCGTATTCGCTGAGCAGGGTGGATTGCACCGTGAGCCGGCCGTCGCGCTGCGTGACCGACAGCCGGACCGGAGTGAAACCGGGGCCGAAGGGCCCGAACCGGCTCAGTTCCTCGTTCAGCACCCACGTGCCGGAAAAATCGGCCGGCGGAACAGGAATGGCGATCGGCGGAAGCCCGCAAGCACGGCGGTAGCCGGCCATCGCCCCGGCATACGCGTGATCGGCGAGGTTGAGCACGCGGGGATCGCGGAAGAGCTCGGCATACTGCTTGCGCGTGGTGTTCCGCACCATGCCGGCCCAGGTCACGTAGTAAACCCAACGGGATTGTCGGGCCAGCACATCCGCGCCGGGCGGGTTGCCGACCTCGGCGAGAACGAGCGGCTTGCCCCCGGAAAGCGCGACCAGGCTGTCGTAATACGATTGTGCGAAGTCGTTGCGGTACACGTCGAGCGCCAGCACGTCGACGAACTCCAGCCCCGGGAAATACCGGTCATGCTCCATCCCGGGTCTGGTCACCCGGTCCACGCTCCAGACCCAGATCAGGTTCTTCAGCCCGTGGTGCCTCACGAGCCGGTCGAAGATCTGGCGGTATAGCGCGGCTGTCGTGTGCGGCCCTTCCGTTCGTCCGCCCCACCAGAACCAGTTGCCGTTCATCTCGTGGTAGGGGCGCCACAGCACCGGTACCCGTGCGTCCTGCAGTTGCTTCAGGAACACGGCGATGGCGTCAACCTGCTCCTGCCATTTTGCGTGCAGTTCCGTTCCTGGCGTCAGCACGTCGCGGAATTGCTCGTCCGTCAGCCGGCCTTGCACACTCTGCAGCCGCGCCGGATCGGCGCCGGGCTTCGGCTGGAACGTGACCGGTTCGGACGCCGTGGGTGGCACGGCGTGCCAGCAGAGGCTGACCAGCGCGCCCTGCCGGTGCTGCCGGACGGCCTCGGCGACGATCTCGGGCCGGGCAAGATAGGAATCCGTGTCGCCCGCCGCGGCGAAGCCGAAATCAGAAGTCCAGACCGCCGGCATCTTGCCGGTGTATTTTGCGGCGAATTCCGAGTTCCGCGCCTTGGTCGCGGGATAGTTGTGCTGGCCCGCAAGCGTATATCGGCCGGAAATGGCCTGCAGCGTCTCGTAAAGCGCACCCGCCTCGGGCAGCGGATCGGGTGTAACGAGCCGCTGGGCAGCCCATGCCGGACCGGAACCGAAGAGGGAAAGAGCGAAAATGGCGGGAAATGTCCGGAGAACGTGCGTCATGGAAGCGGAATCATGGTTGCACAACGATGGTCTTGCGCAGCGCGAGGTCGGCGTCACGCGAAGAGTTGCCGACGAGCAGCTCGACCGGGCCGGGCTCGACGACCCAGGCGTGCTTGGCCACATCCCAGTAGGCGAGGTCGGCGGCGCGCACCGGGATCGTCGCAGTCGCGGTTTTTCCCGGCTCGACCGTGATGCGCTGGAAGCCCTTCAGCGCCTTGGGGGCGCGCTCGACCCTGGACTGCGGGAAGCGCACGTAGAGCTGCACCACCTCGTCGCCGGCACGGGCGCCCGTGTTGGCCACGTCCACGCTGACCGCAAGCGTGCCGTCGCGCGCGAGGGTGTCGGCGCAACGCAGGCCGGAGAGCGCGAACGTCGTGTAGCTCAGGCCGTAACCGAAGGCGAACTGCGGCTCCTGCTTGGCATACAGGTAGGTGCGGCCGTTCCGGATGTCGTAGTCCATCATCGGCGGCAGGTCGGCCGGCGATTTCGGCCAGGTCTGCACGAGCTTGCCGCCGGGGTTGCAGTCGCCGAACAGCACGTCGGCGAGGCCGTGGCCCTGCTCCTGGCTGGCGTGCGTGAGCTGCACGAGCGCCGGAACGTGCTGCACGACCCACGGCATGACATAGGGAAAGTTGGCGACGAGCGCGACGACGGTGCGCGGGTTGGCCTCGAGGACTTTCTTGATGAAGGCCACCTGCGCCGGCGGCAGGTCGAGGGACTTGCGGTCCACGCCCTCCTTGCCATCGCTCGGCTCGGTGAGAATTTCCCAGCTCGCGTTGCTCTCGGGGTGGTTGCCGACGCAGATGACGGCCACCTCGCACTTCCGCGCGGTCTCGACCGCCACGTCGCTCATGTCGGCAACCCATTTGACGCCGAACTTGTCGGGCACGCGCGGCACGCCGGAGCGGGCCTTGGCCTCGATGCCGTCGCGCGGCGGAATCGTGTAGGGCGGCGTGCCCGAATACCAGTCGAGCAGCACGGTGTTGGCCAGCGGGCCGACGACGGCGATGCTTTTGAGCCTGCCCGTGTCGAGCGGGAGCAGGTTGCCGTCGTTTTTCAGCAGCACGATGGACTTGCGCGTGACCTCGCGCACGAGGGCGCGGGTCGCGGGCTCGTCCCACGGCTCGGTGCCGCCCTCGCGGCCAATCTTGGCGTAGGGCACGCGGTCGGCGGGATCGAGCAGGCCGAGGCGGATGAACAGGCGGAGGCGGCCGCGGATGGCCGCGTCGAGGTCGGCCTCCGTGAGCAGGCCGCGGTCGAGCGCCTCCTTCACGCCGTCAATCCGGTCGAGGAAGAGGTTGATGCCCGCCTTGATGCAGGCGGCCGTGGCGGTGGCGATATCGGGGCAGGCCTTGTGCTCGTTCACGAGGTGCGAGAGGCCGCCACCGTCGGTGCAGATGATGCCGTCGAGACCCCACTCGCCCATGACGATGTCGCGCAGCATAGGGTGGACGTGGCAGGGCGTGCCGTTCCAGGCGTTGTAGGCGGCCATCATCGAGCGGGCGCCGCCGTCGCGCACCGCCATCTCGAAGGGCTTGGCGTAATACTCGCGCCAGAGGCGCTCGTCGAAATCCGAGGAGGAATGGAAACGCCCGTCCTCGTTGCTGTTGGCGAGAAAGTGTTTCAGCAGGCTCGTGGTCTTCAGGTAGCGCGGATCGTCGCCGGCCAGGCCGCGGGCAAAGGCCGCGGCGAGCGTGCCGGTGAGGAAGGGATCCTCGCCATAGACCTCCTCGGTGCGGCCCCAGCGCGGATCGCGGGCGAGGTCGGCGTTGGGCGCCATCACGACGAGCGCCGAGCGTTTGTATTTCTCGCTCTGGAACAGCCAGCGCGCCTCGTGCGCCTGGTTGGCGGCCACGCGCTGCAGGAGCGCGGGGTCCCAGGTCGCCGCGAGCCCGTAGGCTTGCGGGAACTGGGTGGTCGGCGTCGGGTTGCGCTTGCCCCAGTTGCTCGGACCGCCCTGGGCCACGCCGTGGTAGCCCTCGGCGATGTTGGTGCCGGTGACGCCGAGGCGCGGCACGCCGGGGGTGAAGCTGAGGTTGCCGATCTTCTCGTCGAGCGTCATGCGCCCGATGAGGTCGGTGATGCGCTCCTCGACCGGCAGATCGGGGTTGCGGAAAGGGTAATCGTAGTCGGCGGCCGTCGCGCCCAAGGCGAAGCCCGCCAGGAGAAAAAACAGGCGCGTTTTCATGGGGTGGCACAGAGATAACCCGGCCGGCCCCGGGAAACCACCCCGAAACCGCGGCGGCGCTTGGCAATTCCACGCTACCTATTGCCGTAGGCGCGCTCCACGCGGGCCACGCGCACCTGGTAGTCGGCATACCAGGTTTGCCGGCCGGCGCGCTGCGCCTGCTGGTGCTCGGTGTCGCGTTTCCATGCGGCGATGGACGCCTCGTCGCGCCAGTAGGAGACGGTGATGCCGAGCCCGTCGGCTCCGCGGGCGCTCTCGACGCCGAGGAAGCCGGGCTGCTGCGCGGCGAGCGCGACCATGCGCTCGGCCATGGCGCCGTAGCCCCGGTCGCCCTCGGTGCGTCGCGAGGTGAAGATGACGGCATAATAGGGCGGCTCGGGCGTGGCGGCGAGGTTGGGGGGAGTGCTCATCGTGGGAAATTTGAACCACAGATTAACACAGATGGGCGCAGATGAATGCATCCGGCCGGCCGTGTCTTGGCCGGCCTTTCAACCGTGTGGATCCGTGTCCATCTGTGGTTAGTTTTTCGTCAGCACCAGCATGGAGCTGCTGCCGACGAAGAACTCGTAGTTCACCTTGCGGATCTCGCTGGCGATGCCGCGGGCGTCCAGTGCCGCCCGCAGGCGGCCGAGCTCGGCGTAGGGCTTGCCGCCCGGGCCGACGAGGGGGTGGATGCGCACCTCGCCCGAGCTCACGCGCGCCAGCTCGGCGCAGGCGGCGACGTGCCAGTCGAAGTCGAAGCGTGCGGCGTAGAGGAAGAGCAGGTGCGCGCAGAGCACGAGGTCGAAGGCCCCGTCGAGGAACGGCAACAGGGGCAGCGAGGCGCGGACATAGCGGCCGTGCCGGCAGTTGCCCTCGTAGTCGGCGAGAAACCGCGACGCGGCGGCGCGCCGGTCCTGCTCCGCCGCATCGAAGGTCGGGAAGGTCTTGAAGCGGAAGAGCCGCCGCTTCTCGCGCATCTGCTCGAACATCCGGGCGTAGTCGTCGCGCACGCGGGCGGCCAGTTCCGCGTGGGGCCGGTCGTAGAGCGGGTCCACGGCGACGGCGTCCACGCCGCGCTTGCGCGCCTCCGCGGTGAAGGATGACGGGCCGGCGGCGACATCGAGCACGGCCCGGCCGCGCAGGGCGGCGGGGTCGAGGGCGAAGAACCGGCAGTATTCGTCGAGCGTGCGTCCGAAGAACGACACGGCCGGCAGTTCCATGGCGGTGGCCCGGGCCGGCCGCGGGGCGGCGGGACCGGGCTGTCTTTGCTTCACCGGAGGCGGAGGTGCGAGGAGCGTGGGCATGATTTGCGGCGGGTTGGTTGGGTTGAGGTTGGAGCGGGGAAAATAAAAAACCCGACTCGGTTGAGTCGGGCTCGGGTGGGGGAGGTTTGGTTTGTCTTTTCCGGCGGCTGTCAGTTTGTGTCCGCCTTGTCCTCTTCACGCCGAGCCCTGGTAATGTGCCAAGCACCTTTGACCGTGGCCATTTTGGCGACGGGGTTGGAGCGGCGAAGGTTGGCGGAGAGAATCACGGACGCGTTGATGCGGAATCCGGCCCCGGCGTGCAAGCAGGATTTTTGCGGACCAAATGAAAACCCGGGCCGCGCGAGGCGGACCCGGGTGTCAGTCGTCCGAGACAAAAGAGGGCTTCAGGACTTCCTGCCGCCCGACAGCAGCCGCCTGGCGGCGGCGAACGGGGAGCGGGCGATAGGGGCCTTCGATTTGCTCTTGGGGGCCGGCATGGACTGGGCGGCGAGCTCCGCCATGCGGACCTTGATCCAAGCCTCGCGGCGGGCGACTTCATGCTCCCGGAGCGTCACCTGCTCCTCGCGCTCCTTGAGGGCGAGGCGGTCGTCGCTCAGGCCGCGGCGGGCGGCTTCGAGCAGGGCGTGGGCGCGGTGATATTTCTCCCAGGCGGAGTCGAGATCGGCCTGGGTCTGGCCGTTGCGGAAACGATACTGCTGGGTGGTGGCGACGGCCTGCGGGGGATGGTCGCCCTGGGCATGTTCGACGAGCAGACGGAGCCGTTGTTCGTATGCGCGAAGACTGGCTTCCTTCTGCTGCATGGCCTCCATGTCGTTGGAAAGCTGGACTCGAAGTTTCTCGAGGCGCTCGACCTCGACCTTGTCCCGAGTGTGTGAGGGGTTCATGGCGATGTGGGACGGCAAACTACCAAGGTTGTTGCCTTTCGCCTAGGGCCGGAGCTGGCATTTACCCGGGGTTTACCGCTGATGGGCGGGGTTTTACGGCATTGTAAAGACCCTCGGACACCCGTTATCCCCGTCGCCTTCCGCTGGAAAAATAAAAGCCGCGCAGTCGCCCGCGCGGCTTTCGCACACACTGCACCAAACCGGGCTTCACGCCCGGAACATGACGTCCTCGCGGTTGAACATCCGCACGCACAGGGCGATGCCGATCGCGGCGATGACGGCGGTCGAGCCGAAGATCATCGCCAGGTAGCCCCAGTTCCAGACGCCGGAGAGCATTTCCTTGCATGCCAGGCAGATGTTCAGGATCGGGATGAGCGCGGTCTTGGCCGTCAGCTCGATGCCCGGCATCATGCCCATCATGGCGGGCATGATCACGATGATGATGAGCGGCGAGACGTAGCTCTGCGCCTCCTTGTAGCTCTTGGCGAAGAGCGAGATTGTGAGCAGGAGCGCGGCGAACAGCACCGCGACGGGCGCGATGAGCGCGAACACGCCGAGGATGCCCGCGGGGTCGATGGTGGGAATCATGCCGCCGACGCCGCCCGGGGTGCCGCCCCCGGCGGCCGCCGCGCCGCGACCGGCAAAGAAACTGCCCGCGATCATGATGCTCCCGGCGGCGGAGATGAGCGTGAGCGCGATGGTCGCGACCGACGCCGTCATCACCATGAGGAACTTGCCGAGCACGATGTTCACACGGTGCACGGGGCTGCACAGCAGGGTCTCCATCGTGCCGCGCTCCTTCTCGCCGGCGGTCAGGTCGATGGCGGGATACATTGCGCCGGTGAAGCACAGGATGATGATCATGTAGGGGACGATGCCGCCGATGAGGTTGCCGCCCACCTTGGCGGGCGGGGCCACGTTCTCGCGCCGGATCTCGAAGGGGTGCACGAGGTCCTTCGGCAGCCCGCGTTCGGCGAGGCGGGCCTCGACGGTCTTCTCCCGCAGGTCGCGGAAAAACCGGTCCACCTCGGCGACACCCATGCCGGACTTCATCTCGCCCTGGTAGTGGTAGAGGGTCACGGCCTGCGGTTCGCCGGATTTCAGCGCCGCCTCGAAGCCCGCGGGGAGCTCGACGGCGAGGCGGATCCGCTTGTCGGAGACCATCTGCTTGTAGTCGCCGGCGGTCTCGACGACCCGGAACTTCGGCTCCGCCTTGAGCGCGGCGACGATGCCCGGCGAATCGGCCCCGCCGACGATGACCAGCGAAGTGGCCTCGGCCTGGGCCTGACGCACGACCTTGGACATGACGAAGCCGGCGCCGAACATGATGACGGGCATGAGCAGCGTCGGGATGACGATCATCGAGATGAGCGTGCGGCGGTCGCGCAGCGAATCCTGCAGCTCCTTGAGATAGACGGTGACGATGGCGCTCCAGTTCATGGGCGGGACCTCAGTTTTTCAGCGCCTCGGCCACGGCGGCCTCGCCGCCGACGGCCTGCACGAAGATCTCCTCCATGTCGCGCTCGCCGTAGCGCGCCTGCAGCTCCCCCAGCGTGCCCTCGGCGACGAGGCGCCCGTGGTGGATGATGCCGATGGTGTCGCAGAGCTTCTCCACCTCGCTCATGACGTGCGTGGAATAGATGACCGTCTTGCCGCGCGCGCGGCAGTCGCGCACGAACTTCACGATCGAGCGCGCGGTCATCACGTCGAGGCCGAGCGTGGGCTCGTCGAAGATCATCACGGCCGGGTCGTGGATGAGGGTGCGGGCGATGGAGGTCTTCTGCTTCATGCCGGTGGAGAACTTGTCGCAGCGCCGGTCGAGGAAGTCGTGCATGTCCAGCTCGTCGGCGAGGGTCCGGATGCGAGCGGCGATGGCGGCCCCGTCCAGGCCGTTGAGCCGGCCGAAGTAGGCGATCATCTCGCGCGCGGTGAGCCGGCCGTAGAGCGCGGTGCTCGCCGCCAGGAAACCGACGGCGGCGCGGACCTTTTCCGGCGCGGTGGCGGCGTCGTGTCCGGCCACGGTGCAGGAGCCGCCGGTGGGCTTGAGCAGCGTGGCGAGCAGGCGCAGCGTGGTCGTCTTGCCCGCCCCGTTGGCCCCGAGCAGGCCGTAGATGCGGCCGGGCGCGCAGGTAAAGGACACGTCCGCGACGGCGGTGACGAGGCCACGCTTCCTGTCCTTGAAGGTCTTCGTGAGGTGGCGGGCTTCGATCATGGGAAGGGAGGCAATTTGTTAACCACAGATAGACACAGATTCACACAAATGAATTCAGAGAACCACCCGCTCCCACTCCAACTTCGGACGCCTAAAGTTGATGATCAATCCGACTTTGAGACCGGTAATTTTCAGATAGTTGATCATCTGCCCGCGTTCCACGTCAGTGATTCGTTCGATCACTTTGGTGTCCACGATCACGGCACTGCCCACGATCAGGTCGGGGATGTATTCGCCGACGTTCACCTCTTTGTAGTTCACCGGGAACCGTCGCTGTTGCTCATAGGCAATGCGGTGCAGCCTAAGCTCGACGACCAGCGCGTTCTCGTAGGATTTCTCATGTAAGCCGGAGCCCAGTTCATTGAGAACCTCCATCGCACAACCGATGATGGCAAACGTCAGCTGGGCCTGGGGCCCATCATATCTGTGTTCATTTGTGTCCATCTGTGGTTGTAAAATCACAGGCTCATGCGTTCGCGGAAGTCCTGCGCCTGGCGGCGGGAGAGCTCGACCTTGAGACCGCCCCTGAGCTTCACGAGCAGGCCGCCGCTGAACCACGGCTCGATGCCCTCGACCCAGGTGAGGTTGATGACCTGCTTGCGGTTGGCGCGGAAGAAATTCCGCGAGTCGAGCCGCTCCTCCATGGCGGTGAGCGAGCGGAAGAGCTGCGGCTTGTGCTCGTCGAAGTGCAGGCGGGTGTAGTTGCCCTCGGATTCGAGAAGCCGGATGTTCTTCACCGGCACGAACCAGCAGCGGTCGCCCTCGCGCACGAAGACCTTGTCCTCCAGCGACAGCCGGGCGGGAGACAGGGGCGCGGCGGAGCCCGGGGCGGCGGGATCGCGCGCGCGCAGCCGCTCGAGGGCGGCGACGAGGCGGTTGGGATCCACGGGCTTGAGCAGGTAGTCGAGCGCGTTGAACTCGAAGGCCTTCACGGCGAACTCGTCGTAGGCGGTCGTGAAGATCACGGCGGGCAGCGGCGGCTCGAGGCGCTCCAGCAGGCTGAAGCCGTCGGCGCCGGGCATCTGCACGTCGAGGAAGAGCAGGCCCGGCCGGAGTGCGGCGACCTTCTGCACGGCGTCGTCCACGTCCACGGCCTCGCCCGCGATCGCGATGTCGGGGTGGGCCGCGAGCAGGCGGCGGAGCTCGTTGCGCGCGAGGCGTTCGTCGTCGATCAGAAGGGCTTTCATCGGGCGGTCCGGGCGAAAATCTGCCGGCAGGGGATCAGCACGTGGGCGGTCACGCAGCCGTCGGGGCCGGCCGTGAGGCTGAGGCGGGCGCGGTCGCCGAAGAGCAACTGGAGGCGCTCGGAGGCGTTGCGCAGGCCGACCCCGGTGGAGGAGCCGGCCTTGGCGGCGGCGGCATTGGGCGGGCTGGCGAGGTCGCCGGGGTTGCTGACGCGGATGTGCAGGTCGTCGCCGTCCAGCGCGGCGGCGATGGTGATCTCGCCGCCTTCGCGCCGGGGGGAGATGCCGTATTTGACGGCGTTTTCGACGAGGGTCTGCAACAGCATCGGCGGCACGCTGAGGCCGCGGGCCTCGTCGGCCACGGCCCAGTTCACGCGCAGGCGGCTCTCGTGGCGGATCAGCTCGAGGGCGAGGTAATCCTCGACGATGCGGATCTCCTCCTCGAGGGCCACGGTCTCGAGCTGGCCCGACTGGAGGGAGTAGCGCAGCATGTTGGCGAGGCGGGTGACCGACTCGCGGGCGCGCGGGGCGTCCTCGTCGATCAGGGCGCGCAGGCTGTTGAGGGAGTTGAAGAGGAAGTGGGGGTTGACCTGGGACTTGAGCGCGCGGAGCTCGGCCTCCTTCACGCTGGCGGACAGGCGGAGCTGCTCGAACTGCAGGCGGCGCAGCCGCTCGAAGGCGTGGTAGATGAAATAGAGGCTGAACCAGCCGGCGAACACGAGCACGCCGTTGATGGTGGAGGCGATGACGACGAAGGCCGGGCTGAACTTGGCCTGCCACGGCTCCTGCAGCACCCCGTAGATGTAGCCGAAGCCGACCGCCGACCAGAGCACCGACAGCGCGATGGACAGGCCCAGCACCCGCGGCAACAGCGGGGCCCAGCTGAGCTGCATCCAGCCCCGGCGCTTGATGAAGGGGCGCGCGTAGTGGGTCAGCAGCAGCCCCTGCAGCATGATCATGACGATGAGCGCCCGCTCGTGCAGCGGCGTGTCGGGGCGCTTGTCCACCGCATCCTGGTAGAACAACTGCATGCCCATCAGCCCGCCCCAGCCCACGAGCTGGCAGAGCACGTAGAGGCGGCCTTTGGCGCGTTCGAGCTTGGCCTCGGGGTCGGCGGTCATCGCGGCCGAGCGAACCACGCCGGCGGCCCCGGCGGCAAGAACGTCCGGACGAGGAAAAACGGTGGCGGGTGCGAGGGTGCGGGCTGGGGACATCAGGGCAAGCATGCGGGCGCCGGACCCGGCGCACAGGCCGGTTAGGACGAGCGGTTGCTCCGGGACGGCCAGCGGCCGGCAAGGCCGTCTGGCCGCGGTGAAAAACCCGGGGGCGGCGAAAAACCCCTTTACCCGACGGCGCGGACACCGCACGCTGCCGGCTCCGTTCCGTTTCCCCAGCATGAGCGCACGCGTCGTCATCGTCGGCAGCTACGTCCAAGACCTGTCCTTCTACGTCGCGGACTTTCCCCGGCCGGGCGATTCGGTGCTGGCCGACCTGCGGCCCGGGGCGGGCGGCAAGGGCTTCAACCAGGCCGTCGCGGCCACACGGGCCGGTGTCCCCACCCTTTTCATCGGCGCCATCGGCCACGATGCGGCCGGGGCGGGCGCCCGCGAGTTTGCGCGCCGCAACGGCGTGCGGGCCGGGTTCGTGGTGAAAAAAAAGGAGCCCACGGGCACCGCCGCCGTCGCGATCAACGCCGCCGGCCAGAACCAGATCACAGTGGCCCTCGGCGCCAACCTCGCCCTGCACGTGCGCGACGTGCCGGTTTCGCCCCTGGCCAACGCCGACGTCGTGCTCTGCCAGGCCGAGTGCGACATGAAGACCACGACCCACGTCCTGCGCGTGGCGCGGCGCAACGGCACCATCACCATCTTCAACCCCGCACCCATGCACGCCAAGGTGGACCTGGCCGTTCTCCGTCACGTCGAGGTGCTCATCCCCAACGAGGCCGAGTTCGTCGCGCTGGTGAACCGCTCGCCCCGCAGCGGCGTGAAGAACTTCACCGCCGAGGCCCTGCACCGCCTCGCCCCCGACCGGTTGCATTCGCTCTGCCGCACCTTCAACGTGCCCATCGTGATCGTCACCCTCGGCTCCCGGGGCTGCTTCGTCTCGCAACCCGACGTCTATGCGCGGGTGCAGGCGCACGTCGTGGAACCCGTGGACACGACCGGGGCGGGCGACGCCTTCGTCGGCGGCTTCGCGGCCGGCCTGGTGAAGTTCAAGAAGAACGTCTTCGAGGCCGCGCACTTCGCCAACGCCGTCGCCGCGCTCGCGTGCACCCAGCACGGCACGGCCGAGTCCATGCCCACGGCCCGCGAGATCTCCCGCTTCCTGCGCCGCCGCGACCATGCGTAGGACCGCGCAGCGGCCCGGTCATTGGGAGAGAATCGAGGGTTGAGAGATGTTGCCATCACCCGGCACACGGTGAAAAAGGAACCTGCTGCCTTCCGGGCGAAGCTCCACCGAGTCTCCCTCGTGCGCTGGGTGGACGTGCCGAAACGCGCGGTGGACCCGCTGGGCCTGCCCCGCGCCGACATCAAGGGCGGCGGCTTCGGACTGAACGCCCTGCTCCGCTTCAACGACGACCTCGACCGCGTGACACTGCTGCCCGGCAAACGCGGCCGCTACAAGCTCGCCTTCAAGGCCGAGCTGCTGCGCGCCGCCGGCGTGGACGCGGGCGACACCGTGACCTTCACCCTCGAGCCCGACACGGCCTCGCGCGAACCCGCGCTGCCCGCCGAACTCGCGCGCGCCTTCCAAAACCGCCCGGAACTCCGCGCGCGCTGGCTGGCCCACAGCGTCGCCATCCGCCGGCAGATCGTCCGCTACATCACGAGCGCCAAGACGCCCGAGACCCAGGCCAGGCGCTGCTGGATTTTCATCGAACGCCTGGCGGAGACCGGCAAGCTGGGCCGCCGGCTAGTCCTGTCAATTGTTGGGGATGAAACCCGCGGGCTTCGGCTCCAGCAGCCTGCGGGCGAACACCGGCACGTATTGGGTGACGCCCAGCACCCCGAGCACGAAGAGGTCGTCGCGATAAGCCCCGCCGAGGAAAAGGCCGAGGAGGCCGCAGGCCTCGGCGAGGGCCAGGCCCGCGACGAACAGCGGCAGCGCCCGCTTCAGATCGCCGAAGCGCGGCAGCACCAGCCAGCGGATGACAATGCTCACGAACAGCGGCACGAGCCCGGCGAGGTTGACCAGAATGTCCCCCGCCGGCGACGGCTGCTCCGGTCCGCGCCCGAAGACAAGATGAAGGATCACGAGCCCGGACAGCACGCCGGCCCAGACGATCCACCAGATGAGGAGCATCTGCTTGGTTGAGGGAGAACGGTCAGCGGTCTTCACGGCTGAGATCGTCGATGGCTCGGGACGCTTCCGCTGAAATCGGCTTGGGCATGTAGCTCAAGAGCCTGGCATAGTAATCGAATTTTGCCGGTTTCCTGGAACGGACCAGCCTCTTGCGCTGCCGGTCCGGATGCTCGCTGATCACAAATGCAGGTCGCCCGTGATCGGTCAGGATCACCTCCCCTTCCCGCTCGATCAATCTCCGCACCTTCGGAAATTCCGTGCGAAGCTGGCAAGGGGTGAGGGTTTTCATGCCTCGGCAGGCTCCTGCCTTTTAAGGGCAATGGCAAGGTCGTGCTCGACGCGGCCGTGTGAAAAGACAAAGTGCCTCCGGGCCACTGTCAGATAACCGCATGATACCCGGCAATCGCCCGCCCGAAATTCCTTCAGTTCCCGACAGCTCATATGAAGGCAAGGGGGGGGACCAACTGGCCGGATTTTCTCCAGTCTCCCAAGTCCGATACGTCGGCATAATCATGGCGTTTGAGCGAACGGCCCGTTGCTGCTTCCGGTTGCGTGGCCACGTAACGCCTGATTATACGAACCGAAAAAGGTCTCCGACCGTCAAAACCAAATTCGGACTGGGACTATGCCTCCTCGATCTTCCCATTCGGCGTGAGAAAGAAGGCGCTGCCCTTGCGGGCTCGCTCAGCGGTGGCGATCAGCTCGGGAAAGGCCTTGGCGAATTTCCAGACCTGATCCCAACGCGGCAGGTCGATCCATCCTTTCTTGAGGAAGAATGTCGTGTGGCCGGCTTCCTGCCACGCCCTGATCTCATGGGGGGGGTTGCGGATTTGCAGGTCGCCGGAAACAATCACCCAGCCTTCCTCTCCGGCGAGTGCTCCCATCCAGACCGTATCGGGCGTGTTGGCGGCAAAGCGCTCCTTGAGATGCCTGACCCGGTGCTCCGGCTCGACCAGCACATCCAGGCTCCGGGCGAGTTTGGGCGAGAGGTTGTTGTCGAAGAAAAACTTCACGCCGCCAGCGCCTGCTCGAACTCGACGGCGTCACGCACCTCCTCGGGTGCGACCTCGAACCAGCGTGCGACCAACTCGATGGAGCCGTTGGTCTTCACGCTGCGCGCAAGAACCCGCGTCGGGACACCCGAGCGGTTGACAGTGGGTTGGCCCAGATTCCTGACCGGATCGACCACGACCTGACGCTTCCGTCCCAGCGGCCACCAACGGGTGACGCCGTCGTCAAACTCCAGCTCCTTGAGGAACGGTGTCACGATCTGCGTGAACTCGCGCTGGTCGGTGGTGATGTTGGTGAGACAGGTATCGCCGGAGGCTTGCGCCTCCTGCAGCAGAATGGCCCGGCCCTCGGTCGCAAAGCGGTGATCACAGAAAGGATGATCGGTGCCGAGCTTGGCCTTGGCCGAGACGTGGGCCGCGCGCATGGTTTTCCAATTCACGCCTTTCTCCAAAAACGCCCGCACAAACCGGATCTCCATCAAATCTTTGAAGCCGACCGCCAGCTTGTCGTCCAACGCACCGAATTGTCCGGTCCAGACCGGATTTGAGTGATGGCGAGCGCTCTTGGCCTTGAAATCGTAGCCCTTGAGCCAACGCCGGATGCGCGCGGCACTGACCCGGGTGAGGCGGGACGCCTCCGGGACGGTGTAAATGCCTGCGCCGAGTAGCGGGGTCGTGCTCACACTTGGAACCTTGCGGGAACTTTTAGCAGTGGCAAGTAGCCTGATTGGAGTCGTGTAGTCCGATGCACCAAAGGTAAAAATCAGGCCCCCACCGGGTGCCAGGTGGTCTTGAACTCGAGGGTGTCGCGGAGGTCGTAGAGGCCCTGGGCCTTGTCCGAGAACCAGTCCACGGGCTCCTCGGCCTTGAGGAGCTTCACGCGCTTCACGCTTTCGGCGGCGCCGAGCTTGAGGGTCTTGCGCTCGTCGGCGTTGGCCACGCCGGTGATGGCGCGGAGGTGCGTGTGCGTGGCGAGGGTCGGCACGATCTCCTTGCGAAAGCCGGTGAGCAGATTGACCACGCCGCCGGGCAGGTCGCTCGTGGCGAGCATCTCGCCGAGCACGATGGCCGGATAGGGCTGCGTGGACGAGGCGAGCGCGACGACCGTGTTGCCGGCGGTGATGGCCGGGGCGAAGAGCGACACGAGCGCGAGCAGCGGCGCCTCGTCGGGCGCGAGGACGCCCACGATGCCCATGGGCTCGGTGACGGTGAAGTTGAAGTGCGGCGAGGCGACGGGGTTCACGTTGCCGAGCACCTGCTCGTATTTGTCGGCCCAGCCGGCGTAGTAGATGAGGCGATCGATGGTGGCGGTGATTTCACGCGCGATGCCGCGCTTCCCGTCGGGGCGTAAAGCCCCTCCCACAGCCAGGGCATCCGCCATGTCGGCCTGGCGGGCCTCGAGCATTTCGCCGAGGCGGTAGAGGATCTGGCCGCGGTTGTAGGGGGTGCGCTTCGCCCAGCCCGGGCCGGCCTTGGCGGCGGCCTCGACGGCGTTGCGCAGGTCCTTGCGCGTGCACTGCGGGATGTTGGCGAAGAAATTCCCCGCCGCATCCTTCAGCGGGAAGGTGCGCGCGCTCTCGGAGCGGATGAACGCGCCGCCGACATAGACCTTGGGCGTTTTGGTGATGGGGAGTCGGGTGGTCATGACGAAGCGGGGGTTAAGTGGCGGTGGTGGCTGGGGCCTCGTCCTGCAGGTGGGTCTTCGGCTTGTAGAACCGGGCGACGACGGCATAGACGACGGTCGTGACCAGGCACAGGCCGACGAAGAAGAGGTAGAAGCTCGCGCCCGGCAGCTTCGAGCTGCCGTCGGCGTTGGTGACGAACCGGTGCACCTGCGCGGTGAGCAGGTTGCCGAACGCGATGGCCCAGAGGTAGAGGATCATGACCATCGATTTCAGCCGGTTCGGCGCCTGGGTGTAGGCGAATTCGAGCGAAGTGACGGAAACCATCACCTCGCCGGTGGAAAGCAGGACGAAGGCGGGCACCTGCCAGGCGATGTTCGGCCGCGCACCCGCGCCGATCCGCGTCTCGATCCAGGCGATAATCAGGAACGAGGCCGCTGTCACCACCAGACCGAGGCCGATCTTGCGCAGCTCGTTGAGCCGCCAGACCCGGTTGATCAGCGGATAGAGCGCGTAGTTGCAGATCACGATCATGGTCAGGATGAAGACGCTGTTCAGCACCTGCATCTGCGAGGAGAGCACCTCGAATTCCAGGCCGAGAAACCGCACCTGCCGGTCCATTTTCTCGGCCTGCAGCACCCATTCGCTCTGGTTCTGCGACCACAGCGCCCAGAAGACCGCGACAAAGACGTAGAGGACGGCGATGCGCCCGATGGCCGCCCGCCCCTCGCGGTCGAAATTCGTGCGGAACCGCGCCCAGCCCGGCACCGGGATGTGGACGAAGCGGTAGCGGCCCCACCAAAAGATGACCAGGGCCAGGGCCATGAAGATGCCGGGGACGCCGAACGCCCAGCGCGGACCGGCGTGCTTCAACAACAACGGTGTCAGCCACATCGAAACCAGCGAACCCGCGTTGATCGCGAAATAGAACCAGCCGAACGCCTTCGAGAGCAGATGCTGGTTGGTCGTGCCGAACTGGTCGCCGACGATGGCGGACACGCAGGGTTTGATGCCGCCCATGCCGATGGCCACGAGCACGAGCCCGATCGTCAGGCCGGTGCGCGTGTCGTCCGTCGCCAACGCGAGGTGGCCGCCGCAGTAGATGAGGGAGAGCCAGAAGATGGTGCGGTATTTCCCCAGGAAGGCGTCGGCGAGAAACGCACCCACGATGGGCAGGAAGTAGCCGAGAAACGAAAAATTGTGGAAATACTGGTTGGCCTCGCTCTCCCCCATCACCGCCAGCGCGCCCGTGCTGTCGCGCAGGTATTGCGTGGTGAACACCGTCAGGATGGCGCTCATCCCATAGTAGCTGAAGCGCTCCGCCGCCTCGGTCGCGATGATGAAGGGGATGCCCGGGGGCATCTTGTCCGTCTTGAGCGGCGCGGTGATGAGTCTCTTGTCGTCCATGAAGATCAGCCAAGGCACTTGCCCACAGATAAACACAGATAAACACAGATGGATTTCATAGGACGATACGCTCCCATTCGAGTTTCGGACGTTTGAAGTTGATGATCAGGCCAACTTTGAGGCCGGTGATTTTCAGGTAGTTCAACATCTGCCCACGTTCGGCATCGGTGATCCGCTCAATCACCTTCGTGTCCACGATCACGGCGCCGTCCGCGATCAGATCGGGAATGTATTCGCCTATATACACTCCCTTGTAATCCACCTGAAACCGACGCTGCTGATCATACGCGATGCCACGCAGCTTGAATTCAACGGCCAAGGCATTCTCGTAGGGTTTCTCGTGCAAACCGGCACCCAGCTCATTGAGCACCTCCATTGCACACCCGATCACCGCAAACGTCAGTTGAGCCTGAGGTCCATCGTATCTGTGTGCATCTGTGTTCATCTGTGGTTCAAACCGCCTCACGCCAGCTGGCAGTAGTCGAGCAGGCCCTGGCGGCCGCCTTCGCGGCCGAAGCCGCTCTCCTTGTAGCCGCCGAAGGGCGACGTGGGGTCGAACTTGTTGTAGGTGTTGGCCCAGACGACACCGGCCTTGAGCTCCGTGCTCATCCTGAGGATGCGCGAGCCCTTGTCGGTCCACACGCCGGCGCTGAGACCGTAGGCGGTGTTGTTGGCCTTCTCCACCGCCTCGTCGAGCGTGCGGAACGTCAGCACGCTGAGCACGGGGCCGAAGATTTCCTCGCGCGCGATGCGGTGGCTCATGCTCACGCCGGAGAACACGGTCGGACGGAAATACCAGCCTTTCGCCGGCAATTTGCAGGCGGGCTGGAACATGTCCGCCCCCTCCTTCACACCGGCGGCGACAAGCGATTCGATCTTCTTGAGCTGTTCGCGCGAATTGATGGCGCCGATGTCGGTGTTCTTGTCGAGCGGGTCGCCGACGCGCAGCGTGCGGATGCGGGTCTTGAGCTTCGTGAGCACGGCGTCGGCCACGGGTTCGTGGACGAGCAGGCGCGAGCCGGCGCAGCAGACATGGCCCTGGTTGAAGAAGATGCCGTTGACGATGCCCTCGACGGCCTGGTCGAGCGGCGCGTCGTCGAACACGATGTTGGCCGCCTTGCCGCCGAGCTCCATGGTCATCTTCTTGTCGGTGCCGGCGAGCGAGCGCATGATGATCTTGCCCACCTCGGTCGAGCCGGTGAAGGCCACCTTGACCGCCGCCGGGTGGTTCATCACGGCGGCGCCGGTGTCGCCGAAGCCCGTGACGATGTTGACCGTGCCGGGCGGCAGACCGGCGTCCGCGATGATCTCGGCGAACTTGAGCGCGGTGACGCTGGTCGTCTCGGCCGGCTTGATGACGATCGTGTTGCCCATCGCCAGCGCGGGGGCGAGTTTCCACGCCAGCATCAGGAGCGGGAAGTTCCACGGGATGACCTGGCCGACGACGCCGAGCGGGGCGACCCTCCGGCCGGGGGCGACGTATTCCAGTTTGTCGGCCCAGCCGGCGTGGTAGAAGAAGTGCGCGGCGGCCATCGGCACGTCGAAGTCGCGCGATTCCTTGATGGGCTTGCCGCCGTCCATGGTCTCGGCGACGGCGAACTCGCGGGCGCGGTCCTGCAGCAGGCGGGCGAGGCGGTAGATGTATTTCGCGCGTTCCTTGCCCGGCAGCCGGCCCCAGGTGGTGTCGAAGGCCTTCTGCGCCGCGGCGTAGGCGGCGTCCACGTCGGCGGCGCTGGCCTGCGCGATCTCGGCCAGCTTCGCCTCGTTGGCCGGATTGAGGGAATCGAAATACCTGCCGGAAGCGGGCGCGACGAATTTGCCGCCGATGAAGAGGTCGTAGCGCGCCCTGAGTTTCGGGTCGGCGGTCTCGGGCGCGGGATCGTATTCCCAAAGGTCGCCGAAGATGAGCTCGGGGAGAGGGCGACCCTGATGGTGGCGTGAGACCGGGCGTTTTTTTTCAGTCAGAGTGGGCATGGGATTTTAACCACAGATACACACAGATGGACACGGATCAGTCCGGCATGCATCTGTGTTTATCTGTGTTCATCTGTGGTTGGGGGGATCAGTAGGATTCGGCGGCCTCGCTGAAGTAATACGGGGCCTGGTAGGCGCCGGTGCGCTCCTTCTCGAGCTGGCGGAGCAGGTCGTTGAGGAGCGAGGAGGCGCCGAAGCGGTAGCGGGTGTTGTTGAGCCACGCGTCGCCGAGCGTCTCCTTGACGGCGACGAGGAACTGCAGCGCCTGCTTGGCGGTGCGGATGCCGCCGGCGGGCTTCATCGCGATGGGCGTGCCGGTTTCGAGGTAGAAGTCGCGGATGGCCTCGAGCATCACCTGGTTGTTGCCGAGGGTGGCGTTGGACGAGGTCTTGCCGGTGCTGGTCTTGATGAAGTCGCCGGGGCGCAGCACGCGCATGGCGAGGAAGGAGGCGGCGCGGATTTTGTCGTAGGTCTCCAGCTCGCTGACCTCGAGGATGACCTTGAGCGTGGCGGCGCCGCAGGCCTGCACGACGGCGGCGATCTCGTCCTGCATTTCCTGAAATTCGCCCGCGAGGAAGGCCCCGCGGTTGATGACCATGTCGATCTCGTCGGCGCCGTCGGCCACGGCGGCCTTCACCTCGGCGAGGCGCGTGCGCAGCGGCGCCTGGCCGGACGGAAACGCCGTGGCGACCGACGCGATGCGCACGGCGGTGTCCTCGCCGAGCGCGCGGCGGGCGTGCCGCACCATCGAGGGATAGACGCACACGGCGGCGACCTGCGGGATGCCGGGGTCGTCGTGCGGGCGCAGGGCCTTCTGGCAGAGCGAGGCGACCTTGCCGGGCGTGTCCTTGCCCTCGAGCGTGGTGAGATCGACCATCGAGACGGCCGTTTTCAGGCCCCAGACCTTGGAAGCCTTCTTGAGGCTGCGCGTGGTGTATTTGGCTGCGCGCTCTTCGACGCCGACCTGATCGACCGTGCCGATTTCGTTGAACAGGCGCCGGAAGGCGGCGTGGGAGGTGACGGACATGGCGCGTGTCATATCCCGTTTCCCGGGCGTGAAACAATGCCAAAGTCGGTCCGCCGGCCGCCCGTGCGCGCTTGCGCCGGCCGCCCCCGGCTGCTTCCCTGCCCGGAGGAATCCCGCCCATGCCCGCCACCCCGCCCGACCAGCCCCACGGCGAACTCGTCATCCGCACCATCGCGATGCCCGCCAACACGAACTCCAACGGCGACGTGTTCGGTGGCTGGCTGCTCGCGCAGATGGATCTCGGGGGCGCCGTCCTCGCCCGCAACACCGCGCGCAGCCGCATCACCACCGTGGCCATCGAGGCCATGTCGTTCCTCTGCCCCGTCTATGTGGGTGACATCGTGAGCTGCCACGCCGCGCTGGTGAAGACCGGCCGCACCTCGATGCGCATCGAGATCGAGGCCTGGGCCCAGCGCCACAAGGGTGGCGAACACGTGCGCGTGACCAAGGGCACCTTCACCTACGTCGCCATCGACGACCAGGGCCGGCCCCATCCGGTGCACCGCTGATTCCTCCCGTGAGAATCCCCGCCCCGCTTCGCCGCCTTGTGCTCCTGCCCGCCCTGCTGGGACCGCTTCCGGCCCAGGTCGATACCCCGCCGGCCCGGCCCGGCGGATCGGCGGCCCACGTGCTGCTCGCCCCGGCGGAGTCCCCGGCCTTCGCCGACCTCCGCGCGGCCGACGACGAGCGCGTCGCCGCCATCATCGCCGCCGACCCCGCCCGGCTCGCGGCGATCCTGTCGGACGAGCTGCACTACGCCCATTCCAACGGCCTGATCGACACCAAGGCCTCGTTCATCGAGTCGCTGACCAGCCGGCGCACCGTCTACAAGTCCTTCGAATACGTGCGGCACCGCTTCATCCCGGCCGCTCCCGGCGTCGTGCTGATGACCGGCCGGGTGCTCGTGCGCATCGGCAACGCCGAGGGCGAGCGGCTGCTCGACCTGAACTTCCTCGCCGTCTGGCGCGAGGAGGGCGGCCGGTGGCGCTTCCTCGCCTGGCAGTCCTGCCGCAACCCGCCGGCGGCCGCCAAGCCCTGAGGAAACGAAGGCGCGCTGCGGCGATCCCTTGCCACAGTGCCCGCCGAGGGCGGGCGACACAGCGACCGTCGGTTTGACGTCGCCCGCGGTGCGTCCCATCGTGCGCGGCTTGTCCGCGAATGCTCCAGCCTCCGCCGCTTCCGCCCAGGGTGCCCTCGCCGCCGCCGCGGCCTTCCTGTTCTGGGGCACGGTCCCGGTGTATTGGAAGCAGATGCAGGCCGTCGCCGCCGGCGAGCTCATCGCGCACCGCATCGTGTGGTCGCTGCTGTTCCTGCTGGCCGTCGTGGCGGCGCAGCGGAATTTCGCCGCGCTGCGCCCCGGCCTGGCCGGGGGACGGGCCCTGGGCCTCAACCTCGTGGCCGGCGTGCTGCTGACGCTCAACTGGGGGGTCTACGTGTGGGCGGTCAACCGCGGGCATGTCATCGAGACCAGCCTCGGGTATTTTCTCGTGCCGCTGTGCAACGTCGCGGTCGGTGCGCTCGTGCTGCACGAGCAGCTGCGCCCGGGGCAGTGGGCGGCCATCGCCCTGGCCGCGGCCGGCGTGGCGCTCCTGTTGGCGCGTGTCGGCCGCATCCCGTGGATCGCCCTGAGCATCGCGTTCACCTGGACCTCCTACGGCCTGCTGAAGCGCCGGTCCCCGCTCGGCCCGATCGCCGGCCTGACCGTCGAGACGCTCCTGCTCTTCCCCTTCGCCGCCGCGCTGCTGCTGTGGTGGCACCACACCGGCGAGGGCGCGCTCGGCCGCGTGGACCTGCGCACGCAGGGCTACGTGCTCTGCGTGGGCGTGGTCACGGCCGTGCCGCTGCTGCTGTTCGCCTACGGCGCCCGGCGCATCCGGCTGACTACGCTGGGACTCCTGCAATACCTCGCCCCCTCGGTGCAGTTCCTGATCGGCCTGTTCGTCTACCGCGAGCCCTTCGACGCGGGCCGGCTGCAGGCCTTCACGCTGATCTGGATCGGACTGGCCGTTTACACCGCCGACAGTTTCTGGTCGCAACGCCGCCGGCTCTTCGCGTAGGCAGGGGGCTCCGGTCCGCCTTGGCCGGGCGCTTTATGGCCTCCTCACCCCGCCGCCTCTCCACCCTGCTCCTGCTGGCCCTGCTTGCTCCGCTGGCCCCGGCGCAGTCTCCCGCCCCCCAACCCGCCCCGGAAGCGGTGGACGCTTCCGCCGCGATCCCCAAGGCCGGCAACGCCCGGTTCTTCCAGATGCACGAGTCCTTCCTGCAACGCGGCAAGGAGGGTCCCGTCGGCCTGCTTTTCCTCGGCGACTCCATCACCGAGGGCTGGCGCCGCGTGCCCCACATCTGGGAGCATTACTACGGCAGGCACCAGCCGGCGAACTTCGGCATCGGCGGCGACCAGACCCACCATGTGATCTGGCGCATCGAGAACGGCGAGCTCGACGGCCTCAACCCGAAGGTCGTCGTGCTGATGATCGGCACCAACAACTCGGCGCAACACACGGGCGAGCAGATCGCCGCCGCCACCACGAAGATCATCGGACTGATCCGGGCGAAGATCCCCGGCGTCAAGGTGCTCCTCCTCGCCATCTTCCCCCGCGACGCCCGCCGCGGCCCCTCCGGCCTCATCACCGAAGCGGCGGTCACCGACGCCGGCAAGCGCATGGCCGCCATCGACCGCGCCAACGCGCTGCTCGCCAAGCTCGACGACGGCGTGAACGTGCGTTTCCTCGACATCGGCGCGCAGTTCCTCGGCAAGGACGGCCGCATCCCCTGGGTCATCATGCCCGACCAACTGCATCTCTCGCCCGGTGGCTACCAGCTCTGGGCCGACGCGATGCAACCGCTGCTCGACGAGATGCTGAAGTGAGGCAGAGCGCGTTGACCCCAACGTGTTTCGCGGCAAAACGCGCTGAGGTCAGCGCGTTCCACCCTGCCGGTCTCACTCCAGCTCCCTGCCGAAATCGAGCAGCTCCATCTCGAACACGAGGGTGGCGTAGCGCTTGATCGAGGGAGGCCGGCCCCGGGCGCCGTAACCCAGCTCGGGCGGCACGATGAGCAGCCATTTCTCTCCCCGGTGCATCTTCTGGAGCGCCTCCTCCCAGCCGTCAATGAGCTCCCCGCGGGCAAGGCGGACCTTGAGCGGCTTCTCGGCGGTGCTCTCGTCGAACACCGTTCCGTCGAGCAGCATGCCCTTGTAAGCCACGCTCACCTTCATGCCGGCGGTCGGCGAGGGACCGCCGGTGTCGCCGGGCTTGAGGATGAGGTAGCGCAGGCCGGTGAAGGTCTTCTTCGCCTCGGGCCACTTTTTCTCGACGATCTCGAGATCCTCCGGCGGCAGTTTCTCGCGCTGGGCGTGCAGCGGAGCGGCGAGCCCCAGCAGGGCGGTCAGGACAAGCAGGGAAAGGCGGAGACGCGGGGTGTTCACGGTTTTTTCTCGGGGGGAATGACGCGGAATCTGAACATCGGTTCCGCCGGCGTCGAGGTTTGTTGTTCCGCCGGGGCGGCGGCCGGGGCTGTCTTGTCGGTTTTCACCGTGGGCAGCTCGCCGGCCTTGGCCGGCGAGGCGGCCGCCATCGGCGTGGAATCAGGTGTGGTTTTCACCCCTGCCGTGCCCGCGGGCAGGGCAGCGAAGCCGCGATCGATCAGCTCGATGGCCTTGAGGTCACGGGCGCGGCCCTTGTCGATCGAGCGGCCGGGACCGAACGAGCCCATGATGACCGCGATGATCCGGCGGCCGTTGCGCTCGGCGGTGGCGCTCAGGCAGTAGCCCGCGCTCTGGGTGTAGCCGGTTTTCAGGCCGTCCACGCCGGCGATCTTGCCGAGGAGATTGTTGTGGTTGCGCATCTGGATCGGCCCCTGGGCCCGGGCGGCGCCGAAGGGCCGCTCCTTGATGGAGCTGTATTTCAGCACCTCGGTGTTCCGGACGAGGTGGCGGCACAGGAGCGCGAAGTCGCGGGGCGTGGAGACATCCCCGTCCTCGGCGCGGCGGCTCGGCGGGGGCAGGCCGTGCGGCGTGCGGAAGGTGGTGCGGGTCATGCCGAGGGCGCGGGCCTTGGCGTTCATCAGGTCCACGAAGGCCGGGACGGAGCCGGCGGCGGCGCGGGCGAGGGCGTGGGCGGCATCGTTGGCCGACTGGATCATCATCGCGTGGATCAGCTCCTCGACGGTGAAGACCTCGCGCGGATCGAGATACACCTGCGTGCCCCCCATGCGCGCGTCGGAGGCGTCGATCTGCACCGGGGTCTGCAGCGTGAGCGCTCCGTCGGCCAGCTTGTCGTGCAGCACGGCGAAGGTCATGAGCTTGGTCATGCTCGCCGGCGGGTTCGCCCCGTCGGCGTTGTCCTCGAACAGCACCCGGCCGGTGGCCGCATCGGTCACAATGACACCGCCATAGACCCCCTCCACCGGTGTCGTCTGCCGGACCTTGGCGGCGGAGGCCGCGGGCACCGAGGCTGCCGCGAGGCAGGAGATGATGGCGAGGCGCGGAAAGGAAATCATGCGCGCAGGGCAGCGGCGCGCGCGGCCGCATGCAACCCGATTTTCAGGGGAAAGCCGGCCCGGCACCAAAGCGCGCAACCTGCCGGTAGGTGGCGACGGCGCCGCGCACCTCCGCCAGCGCATTGCCGTCGCGCAGACGCACGAGGCTGGCCTCCATGTCGGCAATCAGCGCATCCAGCCGCGAAGCTTCGGCAGCGACATCCGTCCGCAAGCGCGTCGCAAACAGCGATGCCGGATCGGCAAGCGCCTGATAACGCGGGTGCTGCGGCAGCATGAACACCTCGTAGTCGAGATCCGCCGCCTGCTTGCGGAGCAGCTGGTTGTAGAGCGCCAGTTTTTCGTCGGTCAGGTGCGCCACGTCGCCCTGTTCGCCGCGGATCCATTCGAGCTCCAGCCGCAGCAGGGTGTGGAGGTCGTTGTGGCGGTAGGCGGTGGTGAGTTCCTGCATGAGGGCGACCTTCTGCTGCTTGCGCGCCGGGTCCGGCTCGAGGTCCGGGTGCAGCAGCTTGGCCAGTTGCTTGTAGATCGACGCGATGCTCTTGGTGCGCAGTTCCTCGGCCTGGCGGGCGCGCTCCTCCTTCTGCAACTGTCGCTTCGACCTGGCCCGGACCGGACGCACCGCCTGTGCCGCCGCTTGCTCCGCGCCGTCCTGGTGCTGCTGCAGACGTTCCGCCATTTTGGCCGCGTGCGCGGCCATTTCGGCCGCGTTCATGTCGGGTCGCAGGCCTTCGAGGTCGATGTCCACGCCGAGGTCGCCGAACATTTCGCCCATCATGTCCTTCATCCCCTCGAACGCCGCGGCCTCGCTTTCCTCGACGCTGAGCCCGTTCACCTTCTTGAACAGCGCCCGCAAATCCTCGTCGTCGAGCCCCTTCTCATCCGCGGCGGCAAGGATGCCCAGTTGGTTGGCGATGATCTCGCGCACCGCGGCGCACTCCTTCCGCTTCAGGCGGCGATCGTCCAAAAAAGGCGCCAGCCCCCGCACCAGCTCCTTGAGCAGCGCCGCCTGCCGCTGCCGGCGGGGATGGATTTCGCGGCCGAATTCCGCCAGCGCCGCGTCGAGCCGGCGCGTCTCGCGCTCCAGTTTGCCCCGCAGTTTCTCGATCTTGGCCACGAGCCGGTTGAAAGCCTGCTGCGTCTTCGTCAAAGGCCGGTCCGGCTGGGCGCTGAGCGCCAGTCCCACGACGCGCGCGGGGCGGTCGGGCGGCGGGTCGAAAAGTGTCTGCTGTTGGTCCATGCCGGGATATTTCCGCCCAACAGAAACGCCGCGGTCCGGCCCGTCGAACAAAAATGCCGTCCGCGCCGGGACAATCGGTCATCTTGACAGAAGAATATTGAGGCATCTTGATGCCTGGTCATGAGAACCACCCTGACGCTCGATCCCGATGTGGAGCGCCTGCTGAAGCAGGCCATGCACAGCGAAAAGCAGGGTCTGAAAGCGACCCTGAATGCTGCCCTGCGCCGCGGACTGGCCCACCATGCGCCCTCCGCCCCGGTGAAACCCTTCGTCGTCGAGGCCAGGCCGATGGGCCTGCGTGCCGGACTCGATCCCGCCCGGTTGCACGACCTCGCCGACGAGATGGAGCTGGAGGCCTTCGCGGCCACCACCCGCCGGCTGTGCCGGAGCCGCAAATGATCCTGCCCGATGCCAACCTGCTGCTCTACGCCTACGACAGCGACAGCCCCTGTCACAAGGCCGCCGCCAGATGGTGGACCGGTCTGCTTTCCGGCCACGAACCGGTGGGACTGTGCGCCGTGGTCATGTTCAGTTTCCTGCGCCTGTCCACCCATCCCAAGGTCTTCGACCGGCCCCTGACCGTGGCCGAGGCCACCACCCGCATCCGCTCTTGGATCGAGCGGCCCAACGTGCGTGTGCTCTACCCCGGCCCGAAGCACCTGGATATCGTCTGCGTCCTGCTGGCCGCCGCCGGCACCGGCGGCAACCTCGTCTGCGACGCCCAGATTGCCGCGCTGGCCTTGGAATACGGCGCCGAGATCCACTCAGCCGACACCGACTTCGCCCGTTTCCGGGGCGTGAAGTGGACCAACCCGCTGGCCGGGTGAGCGACTCCCCCCCGCGCCCATGCGGCGCGCTCCCCTTCAGAAGATTTCTCCGGTAATCCGTCGGCGCGCTTGTCGTGCGGCACGGCGAAGGTCATGAGCTTGGTCATGCTCGCCGGGGGATTGCGCCCGTCGGCGTTGTCCTCGACGAGCGCCTGCCCGCTGGCGGCGTCCACCACGATCGCGCCGGCGTAGACGCCCGCGACGGGCGTGGCGTGCGACACGGCGGCGGGCAAAGGCTGAGCAGAGAAAGTGCGGCGGTGATCCGCCGGGCAAAATTCATGCGCGCAAGGCAGCGGTGCCGCCCCGGCAAGGCAAACTCATTTCGCCACACGCACGGCCGGGTGGGCGGCGACGTGCGCGAGGGCGCGGCGCAGGAGCGTGCGGCCCGGCTCCATGCGGTGCCAGGGCGAGGCGCCGGAGGGATGCGGCAACGGAATGCAGTCCATCGCGTGGCCGCGATACCCGATGCGGAGCTGTCGGCCGATGAGGTCGGTCAGGGGCGCAGGGGGCAGGAACTGCGTGATGGCGAGCTTGCCCACAGGGAGCACGAGTCGCGGCCTGAGCAGGTCCACCTCGGCGGCGAGCCAGCACGCGCAGGTGGCGATCTCGCCTTCGTCGGGCACGCGGTCGCCGCCGGCCGGTTTCTTGCCGGGAAAACACCGGCAGACGGCGGCGAAGTAGATCCGGTCGCGCGTCTCGTCCTCGGTCCAGCCGAGGGTTTCGTAAAACCATCGGAAGAGCGTTCTGCCCGCGGTCCAGGCGAAGGGCCGGCCGAGTTTTGGCTCTTTGTCGCCGGGCGCCTGGCCGACCAGGAGGATGCGCGAGGCCACCGTGCGGCCGACGACCGCGGGCCGGTGCATCTGCGGACACAGGGTGCAGGCGGAGAGGCGGGCGAGGTGTTGGCGGACCTGGATCAGGGTGGCAGGCATGGGAGCGACTATCCGCCTTCGCCCTGCGGGCTAGGGCGAGATTATTTTCCGCCGGAGGCGGAAAAGAAAAAGGCGGAGCCGCGTGGGCTCCGCCTCGAGAGGGGAATTTCGCGCGAAGCGAAACGGGGCTCAGTAACGGTCGCGACCGCCACCGAAACCGCCGCGGCCACCGCCGCCGCCGCCACCGCCGTAGCCGCCGCGGCGCTCGCCGCCGAAGCCACCACGACCGCCGCCGAAGCCGCCGGCCGGACGCTCTTCCTTCGGACGGGCTTCGTTGACCTGGAGGGCCCGGCCGCCGAAATCGACGCCATTGGTCTTCTCGATGGCCAGCTTGGCCTCCTCGGGGGTGCCCATGGTGATGAACGCGAAGCCGCGGGGACGGCCGGTCATCTTGTCCATGGCGACATAGGTGTCGGTCACGGTGCCGAACTGGCCGAAGTAGCTGCGCAGTTCGTCATCGGTGGTCTTGAAGGAGAGGTTTCCAACGTAGAGTTTGGAGTTGCTCATGTGATATTTCGTAGATCCGTCGCCATCTGCCAGTCCGTTCCCAACGTGGGTTTCGAAATCATCACTTAAGCCGAACGCTCAGCCAACGACTCACCAGATCCTGTCATCAAACGCTGTCTCTAACGAGGAGTCCAAGGACGCCGATGCCGGGCGGAGTAGCAAGGCAATTCTTTCCGACGTGCGGACAACCTCTTTCCCGCCAACAGCTTTCAGGCGCCGGCCGCAGCGGGCTCAGATCGAGTATTTCCGCCGGATCGCCTCGGGGATGCGCGCAGGCCGCCCTGTCTCGACGGATATCATCACGTAGTCGAACCAACCGTCGCAAGACCGCTTGCCGTCGGGACGGCGGTCGATCTCGAACTGCAGGCGCAAGCCGATCGTCGTGAACCGCTCGATCCAGCAACGCACCGTCAGGCGGTCGCCCAGCACAAGCGGCCGGCGGAAATTCATCTGCGTGGATGCGATCACCCAGCCGTAGCCGAGCTTTTGAAACTCCGCCATCGGCATGCCATAGCAGTGCTCCATCTGGTCGAAGCGCGCTGCCAGCACATAGTCCATGTAGCGGCTGCTGTGGACATGCTGATACATGTCGATGTCGTCCGGACGCACCGCCAGCTCCGTTTCGAATTTCGAATACACCAACCCGGGATCCACAGTTTCCGAGGGTAAGGCGGCGTCTTCCACGCCGTTGAAGCTGTTGACCGCCCAAAGTGGGTCAAAGGCAAACCCTGAGGATGGGATCCGGCGAAAGATATTCAGATTGAGCAATACGTAAGTTTAAAACATTTGTTTGCCATGTCTGACAGAGAACCGATGACGACCAAAGAAAGGATACTATTCTTTGCGGAATCGCTGTTTGCAGAACACGGATACACAGGCGTCTCATTGCGCCAGATAACAACCGCCGCCAAAGTCAACCTCGCGTCCGTGAATTATCACTACTACGACAAGGAGCGGCTTTATAGGGAAATTCTCCGGCGGCGCATGGCACAGATCAATCGTGAGCGAGTCGCCCTGCTCACGGAAGCACAGGTCCGCGCCGGCGAGGCTCCGCCCCCCCTTCCTGCGATTTTCGATGCGCTGGCCCGGCCGCTATTCCTGCCGTCAGCCGAGGCGGGACCCGTCGCTCCGCGTCTGCTGGGCCGTTTGCTCTCCGAGCGGCAACCCATCGCCGACGATCTGTTGCGCGAAGAATTCCAGCCGGCGATGACCCGCTTCGGCCAGGCGATCCGGCGGCACTGTGTCGGACTGCCACCGGCCGATTTTGTCTGGCGGCTGAGTTTCGTCATCGGCGCCTTGCATCACGCCCTCGTCACCCTCCCCGACATGTCTTTGCACACGGGTGGACTTTGTCAGTCGGGGGACCGCGAGGGAGCCCTGAAAAACTTCGTCAATTTTTCGGCCAAAGCCTTCGCCGCCTGACGGATTGCCATCGCAGATCTCCTAATCCCGCGCCTGTGTGGGATTGCCGGCGTGGTTTTCACATACGCCCGGCTTGTAAAGGCGCGAGAAGTGCTTCTTTTTGCCCGACCCGCTGCACTGACCCTGCGGCGGAATTTCTGAAACCCGTCTGCATCCTCCGGGGTGCAAACGTCGTATCAGGAAACAATCTCATCCGTCCGGTGCTCTGACCAAGCTCCGCGAAACACACCTAGCCATGCTCGCCGCCATCATCACGCTCAGCCTGCTCTCCCTCCTCGTCGCCACCGAGGCGGATCCCTCGGGCTCGCACCCGGAGTCCCCGGGCGACCAGCCCCTGCGTCCGTCTCCCGGCTCCTCCGACCCGCAGGCGGAGAGCAAGTCCAAGCGCCTGGCGGCTTGATTGTTTCAAACCGCCGAAAGTCCACGCTTTCCGCCTTTTCCATGTTTCGGCCGCGGCGGCGATAAACCCGGCTTGCGCTGTGCTACCCGGCCCTTTTTCTTCGCGGCCTCTCTTTTCTCTCCCCATGCGTCGTTTCCTCGCCTCCCTCGTCCAATGGGTTGACTCCGATTACTCGGTCGAGTCTCCCGAAGCCATCCGCGCCCAGCCCGATGGCGTGAACCTCGTCCGCTGCATTCCCTTCATCGTCCTGCACCTCGGCTGCTTCGGCGTCATTTGGGTGGGTTGGAGCTGGTTCGCGGTCTGGGCCGCCGTGTTTCTCTACGTGGTGCGGATGTTCGCCGTCACCGGCATCTTCCACCGTTATTTCTCCCACAAGACCTACAGCACGTCCCGTTTCGGGCAGTTCCTCCTCGCCCTGTGGACCGGCACCACGGTCCAGCGCGGTCCGCTCTGGTGGGCCTACCACCACCGCCATCACCACCAGCACTCCGACCAGGAGGAGGACGCGCACTCGCCGCACGTCCACGGCTTCTGGTGGTCGCACATCGGCTGGATCACCAGCAAGCGCAACTTCCCGACCGACTATTCCAAGGTCAAGGACCTCGCCAAGTATCCCGAGCTCGTCTGGTTGAACCGCTTCGACATCGTCGTGCCGGTGCTTTTTGCCGCCGGCCTGTTCGGTCTCGGCGCCTGGCTGGAATCCGCGGCGCCGTCGCTCGGCACCAGCGGCCCGCAGCTCCTGGTGTGGGGCTTCTTCATCAGCACGACCGCGCTCTTCCACGGCACCGCCTCGATCAATTCGTTCACGCACCTCTGGGGCAAGCGCCGCTTCCACACCACCGACGACTCCCGCAACAGTTTCATCCTGGCGATCATCTGCCTCGGCGAGGGCTGGCACAACAACCACCACCGCTACCAGTCCTCCACCCGCAACGGTTTCTACTGGTGGGAAATCGACCCCACCTACTACGGCCTGAAGCTGCTCTCCTGGACCGGGTTCATCTGGGGCCTCAAGCCCGTGCCACAGTCCATCTACGAGGAGGCCGCCCAGAACGCCCACCACGACACCGTCCGCCGCTTCTCCGTCTCCTCCGTGCAGGACGAGATCAACACCCTCAGGAAGGTCGTCCCCACCGCCGCCGCCATCGCCATCGCCACGGTCAACACGCCCGGCGTCGCCGAGCAGCTTCAGAAGCAGGACGGACCCGCGATCCACAAGGACGTCACCGAGCAGTCCCAGCATCCGGGCACGCCGACGCGAGCAACTGAACCGGCTCAGTAATTCGGCCAGATGCCGGGCGTGATCAGCTCGAGCAGGTGGCCGTCGGGATCGCGGAAATAGAGGCTGCGTCCGCCGCGCTCCCACCGCGCCTCGCTCTCGATGGCGATGCCGCGCTCGCCCAACCGCGCCCGCCATGCGTCGTAGGCGGCGGGTGTGACGGCGAAACCGAGATGATGCGGACCCGCGCCATCGTGCGGCGGGATGACGCCGCCGGGCACCGGCGTCGGCTGCCGCGTGCTGCCACGCCTGAACAGCAGCAGCACATGCCGCGGGCCGACGCGGAACGGCTGGAACCGCGCCGGGTCGCCGGCCATCGGCTCGAGGCCGAGTTCGTCGCGGTAAAACGCCACCGCCCGCGGCAGGTCCGCGACGTAGAGGATGGTTTCGATGATGCCCTCGATGGGCGGCGGCCCGCTCATGTCTTCAATTTGCATCCCGCGAGCCGTGACGCAATCTTCCGCCTGCTGCCGCCGGAGTATCCGCATGCCGCCCCGTCTGCTCATCCTGCTTGGCCTGTCCGCCGCCCTGCTCGCGGCGGCCGACGACTTGCGCCCCCTGCTCGATGAGGCGGCCGCGGCCGAGGCGCGACTGGATTCCGCCCGGGCCTTGGAATTGTTTCTCCAAGCCGACGCGGCAAAACCGGGCGACGCGTTCATCCTGCAGAAGATCGCCAAGCAGTATTCCGACCTGGTGCCCGACCAGACGACCAGGGAGGCGAAGAAAACCTTTGCCACGCGCGCCCTCGATTACGCGCAACGGTCGCACCAGTTGGAACCCGCCAACGCCGTCCACGTCCTGGCGCTCGCGATCTGCCGCGGGCACCTCGCCCTGGTGAGCGACGTGCGCACCAAGGTGGAGCTGGCGCACCTGATCAAGGCGGACGCCGAGCGCGCGCTCCGCCTCGATCCCGACTATGCCTGGGCGCATCATCTGCTCGGTCGTTGGCATTACGAGGTCGCCGGCCTTGGCCGGATCGCGCTTTTCTTCGCGCGCCTCTTCTACGGCGGCCTCCCGCCGGCCTCGGTGGAGGCCGGCATCGCACACCTCCAGCGCGCGACCGAGCTGGATCCGCGGGAGCCCAACCACTGGATCGAACTCGGCTTCGCCTACGCCGCCGCCGGCCGGACCATCGAGGCGCGCGCCGCTTGGGAACACGGACTCGCCCTGCCGGATCGCGGCAAACACGACCCGGAGGCCAAGCGCCGTGCCCGCGAGGCGCTGGCGACGGCCGACTAGATCAGCACCATCACGATCGCCGCCAGCATCAGCACCGCCCCGACCAGGCGGGCGCGCAGCACCGCGGGGGCGAGGTGCTGCTCCTGACTGTGGAACCAGTGGCCGATGACCCACACGGCCGCGATGCTCACCAGACCGCGCGCGCTATAGACGATGTTCACCGCCGTGGCGCCGCCCCACACGCCGATGGCCAGCACGATGCCCGCGTTGTTCACCGCCATCAACGCGGAGCCCGCGCCGACCCAGCGCCAGGCCCGGCCGTCCATCGCCCGCAGCGGCGCGCTGAACGCCGGGATGAGCGCCAGCGAGTAAAGCGCCGCCCAGCCAAACATCGCCGGCCCGAACGCGGCAAAACCCCACGCCGGCGCCCATTTCTGGATGAACACGTCGCCGAGCCCGTAACTCGACGCGCTCAGCCACGCCAACAACACGGTCAGGCCGAGCCGGCGGTGCGCGCCCCTCCCTTCGCCGACGTGCAGCAGCAGCACCGCCGCGGCGCTCAATCCGGCGCCGATCCACCAGCGCAGCGGCATCTCGCCCGCGCGCAGGGACACGGTGAACAGCGCCACCATGACGACCTTGCTGCCCATGACCGGGGTGGTGACGGTCACGTCGCCGTGCTTCAGCGCCAGGAAGATGGATGCCTGCCCCAACAGGAAGAACGCCGCCGTCACCGCCGGTTGCCAGTAGAGCGCCGGCGCGGCCACCGGCCGCCCGGCGAGGAGCCAATAGGGCAGGAAGACCAGGGCGATGGTCCAGTTGGCCACGAAGGTCGTGCGCCACACCCCGACGCCGAGCTCGGCCGCCCGCTTGAACATGAGCGCCGCCACCACGTAGGTGAAGGCGCAAGCCAGCGGGATCAGCAGGTGCCAGGAAATCGACATGGGAAACGAGGGAGCCGGACCCGCAGGTCCGGCTCAAATCTAATCGGGTCGCAAGGTGAAGCCCGCGCGGAGCGCGGGCCCGGGCGGATACCCTGCGACGGAGCGCGGGTTCCGCCCACGCTCAGAGCGCCTTCTTCAGGATGGCCTCGTATTCGGCGTGATCCATCGCGCCGCTCTTCTGGTGCAGGATCCTGCCATCGCGACCGATGAGAAACGTGGTGGGGATGACCTCGAAGCCGCCGAAGGCGTCCACGGCGGCGAAATCGCCGATCGCCACGGGATAGTTCATGCCCCGGGCCTCGGCGAACTTCTTCACCTCCTTCGGGCTCTTTTTGTCGAGCGCGACGCCGACGATGACGAGCCCGTCCTTGCCGTATTTCTTCTGCAGCTCGATGTAGCCCGGGATTTCCTGCAGGCAGGGGCCGCACCACGTGGCCCAGAAGTCCACGACCACGACCTTGCCCTTGAGCGCGGCGAGGCTGATCTCCTGCCCGGAGAGATCCTTGAAGGTAAGCGCGGGGGCGGCCTGGCCGACCATCGAGGCCGGGGCGACGGCGGCGAGCAGTGCGAATGCGCCGGTGGCGAGGAGGGAACGGAAAAGGGTTCTCATGGTTGCGAAGTGGGAGGCGCGCCGGAGCCGGTTTGTTCCCGGCGGCGCGCCGAAGCGGGAGCCGACGGCGGTTCAGCCCCTGGCGGCGGCCGCCTCGGCCGCAGCGCCCTCGGTGGTGAGCATCTCCACGAACTTCTTCATCGCCGGCGTGAGCACGCGGCCCTTGCGGTGCAGGATCGCGAGCGGGCGGGTGAACTCCTTGCCCTTGAAGGGGACGACGGCGAGCGTGCCCTGCCGCAGCTCCTGCTGCACGGTGGCCTGCGGCACGATGGCGATGCCATGGTCGATCTCGACGGCGCGCTTCACGGTCTCGATGTTGTCGAACTCCATGACGGGTGTGATCTCGAGCTTGTTGTCGCGGAAGATCTGGTCCACGGCCTTGCGAGTCGGGATGTCGGGGTCGAAGCCGATGAACTTGTGGCCGGAAAGGGTCTTCAGGTCCACGTCGGTCTGCTTCGCGAGCGGGTGGTTCGGGTGTGTGATGAGCACGAGCCGGTCGTTGCGGAAAGGCAGCATCTCGATCTGGCGCTGCTTCTGCGGGAACGCAACGAGGCCGAAGTCCACCGCGTTGTGCAGGATGTCCTCATAGACGAGGTTGGAGCGGCGGTATTCGATGCGGACGTTGACCGAGGGGTAGGCCTGGAGGAAGCGCTTCACGTAAGGCGGCAGCTCGTGCAGGCCGATCGAGTAGATGGTCGAGATGCGGATCGTGCCGCTGATGACCTTCTTCATCTCCTGGAGCTCGCTCTCGAGCTTCTCATAGACGTGCAGGATCTCCTTCGCCGCCTCGTAGATGCGCTGGCCCTCGCGGGTCAGGTTGAACTGCTTCTGGCTGCGGTCGATCATGAGCGTCTTGAAATTCCGCTCCATCGCGCGCGCCTGCTGGCTGACCGCCGACTGCGTGATGCCGTTCAACTTGGCCGCCTTGGAAAAGCTCTTGGTCTCGACCAGATCGGCGAAGATTTTGAAGTTCTCGATTTGCATGCGACGTGTATCGTGAAGACGCAGCATAAACCGAACTTATCGCCAATCCATCCTAAAAGCAGCGCTCATAGATGTTTATCGATTACGAGACTTTCCGCCAACGGGCCGACGCTTTGCGCGCGCGAATAGCCGCCGCCTGCGCCACCGCCGGGCGCAACCCCGCGGAGATCACACTGTTGCCTGTCACGAAGACCCATCCGGTCGCCGCCGCCGAGCATGCCGCGCGCTACGGATGCAGCGCGGTCGCGGAAAACCGCGTGCAGGAGGGCGTGGAGAAGCGCGCGCAAGGTCCCGTCGGCCTGCGGTGGGAACTCATCGGCCACCTCCAGTCCAACAAGGCACGGCTGGCCGCCACCCATTTCGACCGCATCCAGAGCGTGGACGGCGAAAAGCTGCTCACGGTGCTCAACCGCACCGCTGGAGAACTCGGTAAAAAGCTTCCCATCCTCCTCCAGATCAACGCCGGTAACGATCCGGCCAAGTTCGGCGCCGATCCCGCCGACGCCCCGCGCCTGCTCGACGCCGCCCTCGCCCTGCCCCACCTGCAGGTGGACGGTCTCATGACCATCGCCCCGCTTTCCGCCGATCCCGCCGCGGCCCGCCGAACCTTCGCCCGCCTGCGCGAGATCCGCGACGAACTTGCCGCCCGCAGCGGCGCGCCCCTGCGGGAACTCTCCATGGGCATGACCGGCGACCTCGAGGCCGCCGTGCTGGAAGGCAGCACCCTCGTGCGGGTCGGCACCGCCCTCTACGGCGCGCGCTGATTGTTCCGCCAAGGCCAGACAATTTTTAGCCGCTGAAAAACTTTCCCGGTTGCACCCGACCGGCGTCCTTCTTGTCTATGAATCCCGTGGAAGCGCACCGATTCACGGACGAGCAACGCCAGGCCCTGGCCGGGCTGCTCGACGATCCGTCGCCCGCCGTGCGGCAGTCCCTCCTCGCCTGGTTCGCGCGGCACGGCCGCGAGAGCGTCGAGTTTCTCCGCCATGTCGCCAGCCAGCCCAACCGCGCGCTCGCCCTCCACGCCAACTGGTATCTGCGCGAGCTGAATTTCTCCGACCCGGTCGCCGAGTTCCGCGGCTTCATCCGCTCGCTCAACTACGAGCTCGAGACCGGCGCGCTCCTGCTCAGCCGCACGATCCATCCCGACCTCGACATTGGCGCGAGCTGCGCCCTGCTCGACCGGATGGCCGCCCGCTGCCGCGAGCTCATCGCCGAGCCCGCCACCGTGCGCGACAAGTGCCGCGTGATGAACCGCGTGCTCTTCCACGAATTCGCGCTCCGCGGCAACACCGAGCACTACGCCGACCCGCTCAACAGCTTCCTCGACCAGGTGCTCATCCGCCGCAAGGGCATCCCCATCTCGCTCTGCATCGTCTACTTGCTCGTCGCCGAGCGGCTCGGGCTCTCGCTCGAACCCGTCGGCCTGCCCGGCCACTTCGTGGTCGGGTGCTACGCCGAGGACCTGCCGTTCTACATCGATCCCTTCAACGCCGGGCGCATCATCAGCGCCAGCGAGGCCGTCGCCCTCCTGCGCAAGCACAGCCTCAGCCCCACCATCGCCGACCTCGCCCCCACGCCCGTGCGCGAGGTGCTCTGCCGCTGCTGCCGCAACCTCGTGAACCACTACTCCGTCGCCAACGACCCCGACCGCGCCCGCCTCTTCGCCGAGTTTGTCGCCGAGTTCGAGTCCACCCACGAGCGGCACGCGCAGCCGTAGGACCGCATAATCGTTCTCGTTCTCTTCCGTGTTCTCGTTCTCTCTCGGGGAGGAACGTTTCACCCGAACGATGTCTGCCGACCCGACCCACACGCTCGCTGATCTTGAAAACTGGTCTTTCGCCGGCCCCGCTCTCGCCGTCCTCGGCCACCCGATCAAGCACTCGGTCAGCCCCGCCATGCACAACGCCGCGCTGGCGGACATGGCCCGGCGCGACCAGGCCTACGCGGCGTGGAAATATTTCCGCTTCGACGTGCCGCCGGAGCAGCTCCCCCAGGCGCTGGCACGCCTGCACGCCGCCGGTTTCCACGGCCTCAACCTCACCGTGCCGCACAAGGTGCTGGCCTGCGACCTCGTCGCGGAAACCGATCCCCCCGCGCGCGCCATCGGCGCCGTCAACACCCTGCGCCGCACCGCGACCGGCTGGCGCGGGTTCAACACCGACGGCTACGGTCTCGCCACGGCCTTGCGCGAAGACCTCGGCGTGAGCCTCGCCGGTGCGCACGTTGTCCTGCTCGGCGCGGGCGGCGCGGCCCGCGGCGCCGCCGTCGAGTGCCTGCGGCAACAGTGCGCCTCGCTGTGGATCGCCAACCGCACCCGCGCCAACCTCGACGCCCTGCTGGCCGCGCTGCGCCCGCTCGCCGGCACGATCCCGGTGCATGGTTTCGATCCCGCGGAGCCGCCCGCCGCGCTCCCCGGCGGCGCCGTCGTCATCAACGCCACCTCCGCCGGCCTGCAGCCCGGCGAGCCGGCGCCTATCGCGTTGCGCCGCCTGCCCGCGGCCGCCAAAGTCTGTGACATGATCTACAACCCGCCGCAAACCGCCCTGCTGCGCGACGCGGCGGCCCTCGGCCTGCCGCACGCCAACGGTTTGTCCATGCTTGTGCACCAGGGCGCCCGCGCCCTCGAAATCTGGACCGGCGCACCGGTGCCGGCCTCTGTCATGCGCGCGGCCGCCACGGCTGCACTTGCCGCGCCCCACACATGATCTCCCAGCTTCAGGCCATCGACGCGCAGGCGCCGTGGTTTTTCCCGCTCTGGGCAGGCGTGTTCGGCGCCTGCATCGGCAGTTTCCTCAACGTCTGCATCTGCCGCATCCCCAAGGGCGAGTCCGTCGTCAGCCCGCGCTCGCATTGCGCCTGCGGCCGGCCCATCGCGTGGCATGACAACATTCCCGTGCTGAGCTGGCTGCTGCTGCGCGGCAAGGCCCGGTGCTGCGGCCGGCCCTTCAGCTTCCGCTATCCGGCCATCGAGGCGCTGACCGCCGCGCTCTTCGTCGCCTGCTGGCTGCTGTTCCCCGCGGGCAAGGCGCTCGCCGGCGCCGTGCTGTGCTGCATCGTGATCTGCGCGCACTTCATCGACCACGACCACCTGATCATCCCCGACGTGTTCACCATCGGCGGGGCCGCGGGGGGGCTGTTGCTCTCGCTGCTGTTCCCCTCGCTGCACGGCCAGGCGCACGAGATCTGGCTGGTCGCCGGCCTGCGCTCCGGGCTCGACGCCGTGCTCGGCGTCTTCGTCGGCTCCGCGCTGGTGCTGTGGATCGCGTTGTTCGCCGAGGTGCTGCTGAAGAAGGAGGCGATGGGCTTCGGCGACGTGAAATACCTCGGCGCGCTCGGCGCGTTCACCGGCTGGCAGGGCGCGGTCTTCGCGATGTTCGGTGGCGCCGTGCTCGGGTGCGTCTGGTTCGCCGCCGCCTACACCTGGAAGAAGCTCACCGGCAGAAACGCCCCCGTCGCCCTCCCCGCCGAGACGCCCGACGGCCAGCCCGCCGAGCTCGGCCTCGGCGTGCACGTCCCCTTCGGCCCGATGCTCGGCCTCGCCGCGCTGATCTACTTCTTCTGGGCCCACCGCTACGTGGACGCCTACTTCTCCGAACTGAAGATGCTGTTTTAGCATCAGCGTTCCTAGATGATGCCATGCAAATCTACGTCGGCATAACAGATGACCGATGGTTCAATTTTCTGGCGAACCTGAATCCTACACCCGATGAAGTGAACTTCTGGCGCCCGAAAAGCCAGGATCAGTTCCGCGCGATTCAACCGGGCGAGTTGTTCCTTTTCAAACCCCATGCTCCGAATAATTTCATCGTGGGTGGCGGAGTGTTTGCACATCATAAGTTTTTCCCCATCCGGCTGGTTTGGGACACCTTTCTTCAGAAGAATGGAGCTGCAGACTTTCGCGCGTTCTCGGAGCGAATAATCGGATATCGCGGTGCAGAACGTGCACATGAGCCCTTGGGTTGCACAGTCCTCACGCAGCCGTTTTTTTGGCCGCGCAATATGTGGCTACCCATGCCAACTACCTGGCCGCGATCTGGTGTTATGGAGGGCAAGCGCTTTGACACGACTGACCCAATCGGGGCCAGATTGTGGACCGATGTTCAGACAAGGATGCATTTCGCAAGAGGCGCTGTTCCCGAAGCTGTCTCCGAACCGCACCAAGCCCGCTATGGAGAGCCTCGTCTTATCACACCGCGTCTCGGACAGGGCGCTTTCCGGCTCGAAGTCACCGACGCCTACATGCGCCGCTGTGCAATCACCGGAGAGCGCACTTTGCCAGCCTTGGCCGCATGTCACATAAAACCGTATTCAGATTCGGGGCCGCATCAGGTGAACAATGGACTGTTGCTAAGATCCGACCTGCACAACCTCTTCGACCTCGGTTATCTGACGGTCACACACGACTACAAAGTGAAGGTGAGTCGTCGCATCAGGGAGGAATTTGAGAACGGCCGGCATTACTACGAATTGGATGACCGACCACTGCAGGTCCTGCCCCGGGATAAGGAGGCCCGTCCAGCACAGGAGTTCCTTGAGTGGCACAACGGCATCTTTAAGGGCTAGATTTTTGAATCGATTGCGCCGGCTCCGGTCTTCGACGAAGACTTGCAGGAGTTGAGTGAGCGTGGTCTTGCACCGTCGTGCGCTTTCCCCAAGCTTGCCGACGTCGCACGGGGCCACGGGCGATGGCCGGTCATGCCGAAACGCCCCACGCCCACGAATCTTTTCCCCGTCCTGCCCGAGGACTACGCACCGCTCCTCGCCGAGATCAAGGCCCGCGTGCAGGCGGCGCGCATCAAGGCCGGCCTGGCCGCCAATCGCGAATTGCTCGCCCTCTATCGGGACATCGGCCGGCTCATCCTCGACCGGCAGCGCAAGGAGGGCTGGGGCGCCAAGTCATCGACCGGGGCTCTCCACCGACCTGCAACGGGAGTTTCCGGACCGGGCTGGTTTTTCGCCGCGCAACCTCAAATACATGCGCGCCTTCACCGAGGCGTGGCCGGAGGCGGCAATTGTGCAGCAGCCCGTTGCACAATTGGCCGACCCCGAATCGGCAGGGAAGAACCCGCCCGCTGCGCGATCGCCCGAAACGACTTCTGCAATTGTGCAAGCACCGCTTGCACAATCGGTTCAGTCCGCACCGGCAATTGTGCAGCAACCTGCTGCACAATTGCCCTGGTATCATCATTGCGTGTTGCTCGATAAGCTAAGCACGCCTGAACACAGGCTCTGGTATGCCGCCAAGGCCGTGGAGCATGGGTGGTCGCGCAACGTGCTCGCCCTCCAGATCCAAGCCGGGCTGCACGAACGCCAGGGCCGGACCATCACGAACTTCAAGGCCACGCTGCCTCCGGCGCAATCCGACCTCGCGCAGAGCATCACGAAGGATCCCTACCTCTTCGACTTTCTGGCGCTGGACGACGAAGCCGGCGAACGTGCGGTCGAAACCGGCCTCGTCGAGCAGGTGGAGAAGTTCCTGCTCGAACTCGGCGCCGGCTTCGCGCTCGTCGGCCGGCAGGTGCATCTGGAGATCGGTGGTCAGGATTTCTACCTCGACCTGCTGTTCTATCACCTGAAATTGCGCTGCTACGTGGTAATCGACCTGAAGACCCGTGAGTTCACGCCCGAAGCCGCCGGGAAGATGAACTTCTACCTCTCGGCCGTGGACGACCGCTGCAGACAGACGGACGACCAGCCTTCCATCGGTCTCATTCTCTGCCGCGACAAAAACCGGGTGATCGCCGAATACGCCCTGCGCGACCTGAACAAGCCCATCGGCGTTTCGGGTTACCTCACGAAGCTCGTAGACACGCTGCCCAAAGCGCTCGTCGGCGCCGTGCCCACGGTGGACGAGTTAAAACGCGGCTTGGCACCGAAGTGAACGCGTCGCACTCTACTTGGTCGGCGGCGAGAACCCCGGCGGCACGTTGCCCTGGCGGCCCTCGACGAGGATTTGCAGGAGCTGGGCGAGGGCCGTCTCGCGCGGGAGGCCGCGCTCGGCGGAAAGCTGGTCGGCGCGCTTCAACAACTGGCGCGCCATCGTCGCGGCCTGTTCCGGCGGGGCGCCGAGGCGCTCGCAGATCACCGTGATCTTTTCGACGTCAGACACGGCGCAGGATCCTGATGCCGTCGCCGCCGGCGGCGACCCCGAGCGGGGCGGCGGCATCGAGGTTCACGAGCGACAGCATCGCCATCGCGAGAAATCCGTCACCCTCGGCCGCACTTGAACGCACCTCGCCGATCTTGCGGTCGCCTTGATGCAATGCGGTGCCGGAAGCCGGCGGCGCACCGGCGCCGCTCACCAGATGCAGCGCGCGCCGCACCTGGCCGAGGTTCTTGAGCCGCGCGATCACTTCCTGCCCGAGGTAGCAGCCCTTGGTGAAGGAGATGGCAACCCCGTCGAGCGCGCCCTCGGCGGGCAGATCGCGCGGGCCGATGTCGGCCGGCACGGCGGGCAGCGCGGCGCGCAGGCGCGCAAGCTCGGCCGCGTCACGCGTGCCCTCGGTGGCACATTTCCGGACTTGGGCGAGAACCTCGTCCGCCTGCGCCACCGGGACGAGGATTTCGCGGGCCTGCGGTCCGGCACGCCGGCTGGGGAAAATCTGGGCGCCCGCCGGCAGGGAAAGGTCCGGCAAACTGTCGCCCCATATGAGCAGGCCCGCCCACTCGCCGGTCACATCGTGCAGTTCCACCTCGTCTGCGATCAGATACGCCTCCAGCCGCGCGAGCAACAGTGCGGCCGGACCCGCGAAACCGACCACCAGAAAGTCGCTTACCGCCATGCGGATGATGCAACTGTCGGCCACCACCTTGCCCTTCTGGTCGAGCCACAAGCCGTAGATCGGGCCTTTCTCGGCGAGTCTCAGGTCCTGCGTGAACTGCCCCTGCAAATAGGTATTAGCGTCAGGCCCTTTGACCCGGAGCACGGCTGATGTGTTTTTTAAATCCTTGTTTGTCAGCAAATAGGTCACGGCAATTTGCAGTCCAATGTTGGCACGGGACCAGCTTTATCAAGGCTGTTCTCTGACAGGTCCTGCGAACCATTTGACGGAAGGCAGGAACAAAGTATCTCTCTGCATATCCAATTTATCACTTCTCCCGCCTAGCGGGAGTTTTGGGGTAACTAAGAAAGCAATGGCCGGTCGTCTAGGGGTAGGCGACCGGCCTTTTCTTTGCCCGCCTTTCAGATTGCGTCACCGGCCAAGCCGGAGCTTGCCCCGCCCGGAGGCCTTTGCAGGGTTGGCCCCCTGTGCAGAAAACATCGGACATCAATGTCGTCGAGACGCGCGCCCTGCCCTCCCCGGCCGCCCTCCTGAAGGAAATCCCCAAGACCGAGGCCCAAGCCGAGTTCATCGCCCGGGCCCGGGCCGAGATCCACCGGCTGATCTTCACCGACGACCAGCGCTTCCTCCTCATCGTCGGCCCCTGCTCGATCCACGACCTGGACGCCGGCCGCGACTACGCCCGCCGCCTCGCCGCCCTTGCCCGCGAGGTGTCGGACCGCCTCATGATTGTCATGCGGGTGTATTTCGAGAAACCCCGCACCACCGTCGGCTGGAAGGGCCTTGTCATGGACCCGCACCTCGACGGCTCGCACGACATCGCCGCCGGCCTGCGCCTCGGCCGCACCTTTCTGCGCGACGTGCTCGACCTCGGCCTGCCGACCGCCACCGAGTTTCTCGATCCCATCACGCCGCAATACGTGGCCGACCTCGTCTGCTGGGGCGCCATCGGCGCGCGCACGACCGAGTCGCAGACCCACCGCCAGATGGCCTCGGGCCTCTCGATGCCCCTCGGTTTCAAGAACGGCACCGACGGCTCCATCCAGACCGCCATCAACGCCATCAAGGCCGCCGGCCAGCCCCAGACCTTCCTCGGCATCAACCTCGACGGCGTCTCCTCCGCCATCGTCACGCGCGGCAATCCCAACTGCCACGTCGTGCTCCGCGGCGGCAGCGCCGGCCCCAACTACTCGCCCGCGCACATCGCCCAGACCGAGGCCCTCCTCGAAAAGGCCGGCCTGCCCAAGTCCATCCTCGTGGACTGCTCGCACGACAACTCCGCCAAGAAGCCCGAGCTTCAGCCCGACGTGATGCGCGCCCTCCTCGCCCAGATCACCGCCGGCAACCGCTCCATCATGGGCGCCATGGTCGAGAGCAACCTCGCCGCCGGCAACCAGCCCTTCCCCCAGCCCAAGGACAGGCTCCGCTACGGCGTGAGCATCACCGACGCCTGCATCGACTGGCCGACGACCGAGGCCCTGGTCCGCGAGATCCACGCCGCGCTCGCCCCCCGCTTCCGATAAGCCCCGGCACTGCCGCGCATCGCCCGGCCTAAATCCGCCTACGCTTCCGCAATTCGCGCGTTCCCCGCCGCCGGCTTTTCTGCTTAACTCCGCGCCCAACTCACCACCCATGAAAGCCCCCCTCCGTGTCGCAGTCACCGGCGCCGCCGGCCAGATCGGTTACGCCCTCCTCTTCCGCATCGCCTCCGGCGCGATGTTCGGTCCCGACCAGCCGGTCATCCTCCAGTTGATCGAAGCTCCGATCGAGAAAGCCCTCAAGGCCCTCGAGGGCGTCGCCATGGAGCTCGACGACTGCGCCTTCCCCCTCCTCAAGGGCATCGTCCAGACCTCCGACCCCGCCGTCGGCTTCAAGGACGCCAACTGGTGCCTGCTCGTCGGCGCCAAGCCCCGCGGCCCCGGCATGGAGCGCGCCGACCTGCTGAAGGACAATGGCCGGATCTTCATCGAGCAGGGCAAGATCATCGACGCCGTCGCCGCGGCCGACGCCCGCGTGGCCGTCGTCGGCAACCCGGCCAACACCAACTGCATGATCGCCGCCTCGCAGGCCAAACGCCTGCCGGCCAACCGCTTCACCGCCATGGTGCGCCTCGACCAGAACCGCGCCCAGACCCAGCTCGCCAAGAAGGCCGGCGTGGATCTCACCGCGGTGAAGGACATTTTCATCTACGGCAACCACAGCCCGACCATGTTCCCGGCCTTCGCGCACGCGACGATCAACGGCCGGCCCGCCACCGCCGTCATCACCGACACCGCTTGGCTGCAGGGCCCCTTCTGCGAGATCGTCGGCAAGCGCGGCGCCGCCATCATCGCCGCCCGCGGCGCCTCCTCGGCCGCCTCCGCCGCCAACGCCCTCGTGGACCACGTCCGCTCGCTCGTCACCCCCGGCGCCGTGCACTCGATCGCCGTCAAGTCCGAGGGCCACTACGGCTTCGACGCCAACGTCTGGGCCGGCCTCCCCGTGCGCACCACGACGCCCGGCAGCTACGAGATCATCACCGGCTACGCGATGGACGACTTCGCGAAGGCCAAGATCGCCGCCACCAACAAGGAGCTCCTCGACGAGCGCGCGTTCGTGGCCGACATGATCAAGTGATCCGCCGCGTCACTTAGAATTGGAGGCGGGGTCTCCGAACCCCGCCTTTTTGCGGGGCGAGATTTGCAGATCCGGCCCACCAACCCAAAAGAGAAACGGCGGCCTTGCGGCCGCCGTTTCCGTTTTCCCGCGCGTCAGGCCGTGACGACGTTCGGCTCTTTCGTGCGGAAAAGTTTCACGAGCCCGATGATCATGAGCACCGGAATCCAGATGGGCGAGAGGGCCACTGCCAGCGCGAGCACGACGGCCAGGAAGGCCGCGACCAGCGAGAGGCCGATAGAACCCAGCACCGCCGCGGCGATCAGACCGACGATGGCACCGACGAAGAGCACCGGGCTCAGCTTGATGGCGATCACCAGGAGGGCCGCCACGAGGAGGATCTTGAGGAAAGTTTTCATAGGTATCCTGACAACACGGCCCGCCCCGGAAAAGTTGCAGCCCGGGCGCCCCGCCTCCGCACCTTCTTGTGGGCAGCGGGCGTGCGATGCGCATGCCGCCCCGCATCCAGCGGCTGGGGCCGCCTCAGGCCGCGTCGCGCACCGACTGCAACTCCTGCTTCAGCCCCGCCACCCGGCCGCGGACGGCCTCGGCGATGAGTTCGATGTCGGGCGTGGCGCCGGTCTCCTCCGCGATCACGGCCCACGCGGGCTGCGTTTCGAGATCGCCGTCGCTTTCGTCGAGCCGCGCGCCGCTGAAGCCCAGGCCGTAGAGCTTGGCGAGGTGGTTGGCGATACTCACCAGGGCCACCACCTGCCGGTGCCGGTCCGCTCGCACCGGATCGCCGTGATGACCGATGGCCGCGACGACCTCGTCGGGCAGCCCGCATTGCTGCGCGAAAACCACGCCGGCCTCCGCGTGCCCCAGGCCGAAGCCGGCCTGTTCGAGCGCGTCGAGCCGCCCCTCCCCGGCCCAGGCCCGGTCCATGATCGCGCGGTAGGCCTCGGGTGCCACGGTGGAGAGCACGATCTTGCCCACGTCGTGCAGGAGCGCCGCGAGATAGAGCTGCGGATCTGCGCGCCGGCCGAGCTGCTCTTCCAGCACCTCGGCAAGGGCGGCGGTGGCGAGGGCGTGGACCCACAGGTGCCGCCAGTCCACGCCGCCGGCCGGGCTGCGGGCCTCGCGCAGGGTGAACAGCGCATGCGTGAGCGTGTTCACCCGGCGCAACCCCAGCATCTGCACCGCGGTGGCGATATCCGTGATCTTCTGCTCGGGATTGACGAAGGCCGAGTTGGCCATGCGCAGCACGCGCACGCACAGCGCGGGATCCCGTTCCACGGCGGCCACGACCTCCTCGATGGAGCCGTCGCTCCTCGCCGCCGCCCGCAGGAAACCCTGCGCGAGCGATTGCAGCGCGGGGATCTGCCGCAGTTGCCGCAGCTTTTCCAACGTGTCCGCGCGCAAGCCGACCTCCGCCGTCACCTTGGCCGGCGCCGCCGTCGCGACATCCGCGACCGCGGGCACCGGTTCCCGCGTTTCCGGCAACGGCTCGCGCCGGGCGGGTGCCGGCGCCGCCGGGATTGGCCGGACAAAGAGCCGCACCCACCAGCCGCGGAAAAGCGCTGACAGGGCTGCCGACATGAGGATTGGGAGTGACATCTCCATCGGCTCACTGGCATGCCCTCTTGAGCCAGCCGCTCCATGTCATCCCCGATTCCGCCCGTCCCCGTCGTCTGCGCCGTGATCGAGCGGAATGGCCATGTCCTTGTCGCCCAGCGTCCCCCGCACAAGCTCCTGCCCCTGAAATGGGAATTCCCCGGCGGCAAGGTCGAGCCCGGCGAAGATCCCGCCGCGGCCATCGTCCGCGAAATCCGGGAGGAACTCGGCTGCGCCATCCGCATCACCCGCGCGCTGCCGCCCTTCATCCACGACTACAAGACCGTGGTCATCGAGATGATCCCCTTCGTCTGCGCCCTCGCTCCGGACACACCCGCACCGCACCCGCACGAGCACGTCGCCGTGGCCTGGGTGCCGCCGGCGAAACTCCGCGACTACGACCTCGCCGCCGCCGACTGGCCGGTGGTGGCCGCTTTGCTCGACTGATAGCACGCAGCGGTCGGCGGGGTGGCGCTTGTCCTTTCCCGGCTTCTGGCTATAGCTGCCGGTTCATTTCCCCATGATTACCCAACTGTTACGCCGCGGCCTCGCCGCTTCCGCCAGCCTCCTGCTCGCCGCGGGCCTTTTCGCCCAGGCCCCGAAGATCAATTTCCCGGCGGCCAGCCCGGGTGCCACCCTCACCCAGCGCGTCGGCCTCACCGACATCCAGATCAATTACAACCGCCCCGGCGCCAAGGGCCGCAAGGTTTTCGGCGGCCTCGTGCCCTACGACCACGTCTGGCGCACCGGCGCCAACACGGCCACGAAGATTTCCTTCAGCACGCCCGTGAAGCTCAACGGCACCGAGATCCCCGCCGGCACCTACGAACTCTTCACCATCCCCGGCGCCTCCGAATGGACCGTCATCATCCACAAGAACATGTCCCAGTGGGGCGCCTATAATTACGACGAAAAAAACGACGTCGCCCGCATCAAGGCCAGGCCCGTCACCCTCGCCGAACCCGTCGAGACTCTCGACATCGGGATCAACGACATCCGCGACGAATCCGCCACGCTCAACATCACCTGGGAAAAGACCCGCGTGCCCGTCGCCCTTGCGGTGGACGTGAAGTCCACGCTCGTCCCGCAGATCGAGGCCGTCATGGCCAGCGGCGCGGAGAAGCTGCCCTACGCCCAGGCCGCCATGTATTACCTCGAGAACGGCCTCGACCTCACCAAGGCCGCCGCGTGGATGGATGCCGCCATCGCCGCCCAGCCCGACGCCTTCTACCTCGTCTATCGCAAGGCCCTCATCCTCGAAAAACTGGGCGACAAGGCCGGTGCCATCGCCACCGCCCAGAAATCCCTCGCGGCCGCCCAGAAGGCGCCCAGCCCCGCGCTGCGCGACGAATACGTCGGCCTCAACCAATCCCTCATCGACCGACTGAAGTGATGACCGCCGGCGCCCCCGCCCCCACCGCCGCGCCCACCTCCTGGTGCCGGGGTGCCCTCACCCCGGCCCTTGCACTCGCCGGTCTCGTCTCCGGGCTGTGCCTCGTCGGCGTCTCGGCGCGGGCCGACGAGCCCACCCGCATCCCCGCCATCGTGCAGCAACTGCGCACCTTCGCCAACACCGGCACGGTGCTGCACGTCGGCGCCCACCCCGACGACGAGAACACCCAGCTCATCACCGCGATGGCCCGCGGCCGCGGCTGCCGCGCCGCCTACCTCTCCATCACGCGCGGCGATGGCGGCCAGAACGAGCTCGGCAAGGACTTCGACGAGAAGCTCGGCGTCCTCCGCACGCAGGAGCTGCTGGCCGCTCGCCGCCTCGACGGCGGCCGCCAGTTCTTCACCCGCGCCATCGACTACGGCTACTCGAAGTCCCCCGAGGAGGCTTTGCGCATCTGGGACAACGGCATCGTGCTCGGCGACGTCGTGCGTGTCATCCGCACCTTCCGGCCTGACGTCATCATCACGCGCTTCCCGATCCCGCCCGGCAGCGGCGGCCACGGCCAGCACACCGCCTCGGCCATGCTCGCGGTCGAGGCCTTCAAGCTCGCGGCCGACCCCGCCGCCTATCCCGAACAGCTCCGCGACGGTCTCGCGCCCTGGCAGGCGAAGCGCATCGGCTGGAACGGCTGGGGCAACAACCCGAGCCCGCTCAACGGCCCGACCATCCAGTTCGACATCGGCGGGGCCGACCCCGTCACCGGCGAACCCTTCGGCACCATCGCCAACCGGAGCCGTGGCATGCACAAGACGCAGGGCCTCGGCATTTTCGCCGCGCGCACCGGCGGCCCCGGACCGAACCTGCAGACCTTCCAGCTCCTCGCCGGCGATCCCCCCGTGAGCGACCTCCTGGACGGCGTGGACACCACCTGGGCCCGCCTGCCCGGCGGCGCCGCGCTCATCCCGCTCATTGACGAGGCCATCGCGAAATTCGATCCCGCCGATCCCGCCGCCAGCGTGCCGGCGCTCCTCGACCTGCGCGGGCACCTCGACGCCCTTGGTTTCGCCGACCCGTTGGTGCAGGAAAAGCGCGGCGACCTGGACCGCATCATCGCCACCTGCCTCGGGCTCTCGGTCGAAACCGTGATTCCCCACGCCGAGGTCGTGCCCGGCGAACCCCTGGCGCTCAGCCACCGGGTCACCCTCGCGGCCGCCACTCCGGTCCGCTGGGTTGGCGTCCGCTATCCCGCCGTCCGCCGTGAGCTGACGGTCCACGCCGACCTCCCGTCGGGGGAAGCCGCCCTCCGCACCTCCGCCCAGGTGTTGCCCGCCACCACGCCGCCGAGCCAGCCCTACTGGCTCCGCACCGAGGGCTCGGCCGGCATCTACCGCGTGGACGATCCCTCGCTGATCGGCCGCCCCGAGAATCCGCCGGCTTTTCCCGTGGAGTTCGCCTTCGAGGTCCACGGACAGCCGCTGGTCATCACCGACGAGCCCGTGCAGATCGTCGCCGGCGCCACCGAGGCGCAGGCCCGCAGGCGCCTCGCCGTCATCCCGCCGGTTTCGCTCGGCTTCGTCCACAATCTGGCGCTCTTCCCGCCCGGCGCGACCAAGGATGTGACCGTCGAGGTCACCGCCGCACGCGGCGGCTCGCGCGGCGAACTCAGGCTGACCGCACCTGCCGGCTGGACGGTCAGTCCGGCCCATCAACCCTTCGCGCTGACGAAGGCGGGCGACCGGACCCTGCTCGCGTTTTCCGTCACCGCGCCGGCGAGTCCCGGTTCCGCCCTCCTGGCCGCCACCGCCGAGGTCGGCGGCGCCACCTACAGCACCGAGCGCCTCGTGCTCGATTACTCCCATCTGCCGGTGCAACTCCTCCAGCGCCCGGCACACACCCGCCTCGTCTCGCTCGATGCACAGATCCGCGGCAAGCGTGTTGGCTATCTGCCGGGCGCGGGCGACAGCACCGCCGAAAGCCTCGCGCAGCTCGGCTATGAGGTCGTGCCGCTTTCCGGCGCCGACCTCGCGCCCGCCAAGCTCGCCGGCCTCGACGCGGTCGTCATCGGTGTGCGCGCCTTCAACGATCGCACCGACCTCGCCGCCAACCTCCCCGGGCTCTATGCGTGGGTCGAAGCCGGCGGCACGGTCGTCACGCAATACAACCGCCCCAACGGCCTCAAGGCCACCCCGCTCGGCCCCTACGAACTCTCCATCGAGGGCCCGGCCCCGCGCCTGCGCGTGACCGACGAGAACGCACCCGTCACCTTCCTCGCCCCCGACCACCCGGCGCTCAACACGCCGAACAGGATCACCGACGCCGACTTCGCGGGCTGGGTGCAGGAACGCGGCGCCTACTTCCCCGGCAAGTGGGACGAAACCCGCTACACGTCCATCCTCGCCATGAACGACCCCGGCGAGGCGCCGCTGCGCAGCAGCCTGCTCGTCGCCCGGCACGGCAAAGGCTGGTTCGTCTATACCGGCCTGTCGTTCTTCCGCCAGTTGCCCGCCGGCCACCCCGGCGCCCACCGGCTCTTCGCCAACCTCGTGTCGCTGGGAAAATGAAATCCGCACCCGAGGACGACGACTCCCCCGGCGTGCCCGGCTTCCGCACCTGGCGCGGGGTCTATCTGTTCGTCTTCGTCTGTTTCATCGCCGTCGTGGCCGCGCTGACGGCATTCACGCACCACTTCGGATGAACGCGTTCGACTGGATCGTGCTGCTCGGGACCATCCTCGGCATCGCCGCCTACGGCGCCTGGCGCACGCGCCACACCGACCACCTCGACACCTACCTGAAGGGCAGCAAGACCACCGGCTGGTTCACCATCGGCCTCTCGGTCGCGGCGACGCAGGCCAGCACGATCACTTACCTGTCATTGCCCGGACAGGCCTTCGAGAACGGCATCGCCTTCATCCAGAATTATTTTGGCCTGCCGCTCGCACTGATCCTCGTGTGCGCCGTGTTTCTGCCCATCTACCGCAAGCTCGGCGTCTATACCGCCTACGAATATCTCGGAAAACGCTTCGACGGGCGCACCCGCCTCCTCGGCGCAGGCATCTTCCTGCTGCAACGCGGCCTGCAGAGCGGCATCACGATCTACGCGCCCGCCATCATCCTCTCCACCGTGCTCGGCTGGCGGCTCGACTTCATCATCGTCGGCATCGGGGTGGTCGCCATCGTCTATACCGTCACCGGCGGCAGCACCGCCGTGAATCTCACCCAGAAATGGCAGATGGCCGTCATCTGGCTCGGCATGTTCTCGGCCTTCGCCATCCTCCTGTCGCGCCTCCCCGACCAGGCCACCGCCATCGCCGGCGCCATGGGCAAACTTGAGGCCGTGGACTGGTCCGCCGATCCGGACAAGCGCTACACTTTTTGGAGCGGCCTGTTCGGCGGCTTCTTCCTCTCGCTGTCCTACTTCGGCACCGACCAGTCGCAGGTGCAGCGCTACATCGGCGGCGCCAGCCTGCGCGAGGGCCGGCTCGGCCTGATGTTCAACGCCCTGATCAAGATCCCGATGCAGTTCTTCATCGTGATGCTCGGCGCGCTGCTCTTCGTCTTCTACCAGTTCACGCCCGGCGCGCCCGTGGTCTTCAACCAGGCCGCCTGGCGGCAGCAGGTGCGGGGCCCGCAGGCCGCCGAGTTCCGCGCGCTGGAGCAACGCTACGCCGCGGCCCACGCCGAGCAGCTGGCAAAAATCGAAACTTGGACCGCCGTCCGCGAGAGCGGCGACGAAGCCGCCGTGGCCGCCGCGCAGGCCGCCCTGCGCGAATCCCAGCAGGTCGCGCAGGCCGTCCGCCACGAGGCACGCGCGACCCTGCAGGCCGCCGCGCCCGAGGCGAAGAAGACGCGCGATTCCGACTTCGTCTTCATCACCTTCATCCTGACGCAACTTCCCCACGGCCTGATCGGGCTGCTGCTCGCCGTGATGTTCGCCTCGGCCCTGTCCTCCAAGGCCGGCGAACTCAACGCCCTCGGCACCACCACCACGATTGACCTCTGGCGGCACTTCCGTCCCTTGGCGGTGCACGATGAGGCGCGAAACGTCCGTGCCGCCAAGTGGTTCACCGCCATGTGGGGCCTGTTCGCCATCAGCTTCGCCCTCTTCGTGAGCTTTCAGGAGAACCTCATCGAAGGTCTCAACATCGTCGCCTCCATCTTCTACCCCACGCTGCTCGGGCTGTTCATCGTCGCCTTCTTCTTCAAAAAGGTCGGCGGTGTGGCGGTGTTCTGGGCCGCCCTCGCCGCGCAGGCCGTGGTGCTCGCCATCTTCTTCGCCGGCAAGGTCTGGCCCGCCCACGAGATTGGCTACCTCTGGCTCAACCCCCTCGGCTGCGCCGCCTGCGTGATGTTCAGCCTGCTCTTCCAGGCTTTCTTGCCTGCTCGCACCCCATCATCGCCATCGGTCACATAGGCCCAATGGGGCTCATAAGGCTTTTAGGCCCCAATTTTCCATCCTCTCACTTTCACTCTCTCCTTGGCCTCCTCCCCCGTCATCTGTTTCGGCCAGCAGCCCTGCGGCTTCTTCCCGCGGCGGTTCCTCTACGCCAAGTTCGCGACCGCGCGCCGGCTCCAGGCCGAGCTCGGCGGCGAGATCGTGTTCTTCTACCACGACAGCGACCACGACCCGCGCGAGACGCAGACCATCCTCCGCCACCGCAAGACCGGCGAGCCCGCGACGCTGAACTTCGCCTTCGTCAACAAGGTCCAGCGCAAGTGGTCGCCGCTCTACGCCAAGCGCATCCCCGCCGACTGGCCGGCCAACACCGCGCGCCAGCTCGGCGCCTACGTCTCGCCCGCCGCCGCCGAGGTTTTCAAGCGCACCGCCGCCGCCAACGTGACCAATGTCGCCGACTTCTGCCTCGAAATGTATCGCGGCCTCGGCCTGCTCGCCGGCATCCGCGTCGTCCGCTCCGGCGATCCCGCCGTGCGCCGTGCCGCCTGCGACGTGGCCGACTGCTTCGTGGACATGCCGCACCAGGGCGAGACCGTCCGCGCGCGCCGCATGCCCGACGGCCGGCTCTGCCTGCACGAGGGCGGCGACTGCTACGTGGACCTGCCCGCGACGGCCTTCACCAAGGAGCAGGTCAGCCCCACGCGCGACAGCCGCCTGCGCTGGATGCAGTCCATCATCCATTGCACGCACTACATCGCCGGCGCCGGCGAGCAGGCCTACCTGAACCCTGCCGATGCTCCCGACATCACCTTCGTGCGCCGCGACGAGATCGACCGCTCCGACGAAGCCTGGACCGAAATCTGATCCCCGGAAATGTGTAATATGATGCGTTACACATTTCCCCAAACCCGCTCCTCATGACCAAACCCACCCCGCCCGAACGCACCCCGCTCGTCGCCTTTGGCGCGCATCCCGACGACATCGAGTTCGGCTGCGGCGGCATCATCGTGCGCGAGACCCGCGCCGGCCGGCCCGTGCATCTCGTGGTCTGCTCGCGGGGCGAGGCCGGCACCAACGGCACGCCCGCCCAGCGCACCAAGGAGGCCGAGCAAGCCGCCCATCTGCTCGGCGCCACGCTCGAATTCATCGAACTCGACGGCGACGCCCGGCTCGAGCTCAAGGCCGCCCACGCCGTGAAGCTCGCCGCCGTGCTCCGCCGCGTGCGGCCCGCCCTCGTGCTGGCGCCGACCCCGGAGCCGAACCAGCACCCCGACCACTGGCGCCTCGGCACCCTCGTGCGCGACGCCACCCGCCTCGCCCGCTACGGCGGCCTGAACGAGCTCCGCGACCTGACGCCGCACGCCATCGGCGAACTCTTCTTCTACGCGCTCGGCCCCGGCGCGGAACCGCGCGGCACGCCGCCGGTCCTGATCGACGTCTCCGCCCCCGAGGTCATGACCGCCTGGAAGGCCGCGATGGAGGCGCATGCCTCGCAGATGAAGACCCGCAACTACGCCGAACTGCAGCTCGACCGCGCCCGCGTGCACGGCCTCAATGCCGGCGTCGGCCACGCCCAGCCCCTCTGGCCCAACGATCCGCTCGTGTTTTCCTCGCTCGCCCCGCTCACCCGCGCTGCGCACAAGTTCTGAGATGCTTGCCTGCTTCCCAACTTGTAGGAGCGGCTTTACGCCGCGATGGTTCTCCGGCACCCGTCTCCTCGCGGCTTGAAACCGCTCCTGCTCATGCCTGACCGCCCCCTCCGCCTCGGCCTCGTCTGCCACCCCTCCGTCGGGGGCAGCGGCATCCTGGCTTCGGAGCTGGGCGAGGAACTGGCCGGGCGCGGGCACGACGTGCATTTCATCAGCCACGCCGCGCCGTTCCGCATGCCGCGCGACCATCCGCGCATCCGGTTCCATCCGGTCCAGGTCAACGACTACGACCTCTTCAAATATCCGGATTACACGTTGCCGCTCTCGGTGAAGATCGCCGAGGTCAGCCGCGCGCACCGGCTCGACGTGCTGCACGTGCACTATGCCGTGCCGCACGCCACCGCCGCGATGCTCGCCCTGTCCATGCTGCCGGCGGCGGAGCGCCCGCGTGTCGTCGTCACCCTGCACGGCACCGACGTGATGCTGCTCGGCTGCGACGCCGGCTACGGCCCGGCCATCCGCCACGCCCTCGACCGGGCCGACGGCGTCACCACCGTCTCCCGTTTCCTGCGGCGTGAAATCAAGACGCGCCTGGAGTATCACGGCGCCGTCGAGGTCATCCCCAACTTCTTCGCCCCGCAACAACCGACCCGGACGCGCGACATGGTGCGCGCCGAGCTCGGTCTCGCCCCCGGCGAGGCGCTGCTGCTCCACAGCTCCAACCTCCGGCCGGTGAAGCGCCCCGACCTGCTCCTGCAGACCATCGCGCAGATCCGCCCACGCGAATCGTTCAAGCTCGTCGTGCTCGCCGGCGGCAACGCCGCGGCGTTCCAGGCCGAGGTGGCCGCCGCCGGTCTCGCCGGCCGCATCGTGGTGCGTGAGAACGTGACCGCCATCGAGGACTACCTCCACGCCGCCGACCTCGGCCTGTTCACCTCGGAGCTGGAGAGTTTCTGCCTGAGCATCCTCGAGGCCATGACCTTTGGCTGCCCGAGCGCCGCCTTCGCCGTCGGGGGCATTCCCGAGGTCGTCGAGGACGGCCGCAGCGGCGTGCTGGTGCCCTTCGGCGACACCGCCGCACTGGCCCGCAGCGTCGCCTCGCTGCTCGCCGACCCCGCCCGGCGCGCCGCCCTCGGCGCCGCCGGCCGCGAACGGGCCGCCGACCTCTTCTCCGCCGACCGCATCGTCGGCCGGTATGTGGAATACTACCGGCGGGTGTGCGCCGAGTAGGGCCGGACTGTAGGGCGGGGGCTCCGAACCCCGCCATCGTTCGATCACGTAGCCTCATTCGAGGCGGGGTTCGGAGACCCCGCCCTGCAACTTATTCCGCCTTTGCCAATCGCACGCCGTAGATCGAGCCGGTGCGGGATTTCTCGCGGGAGGCGAACCTGACGGTGAGGGTGCCGGCGGTGGCGAGCTCGGCCGGCACGGCGTAGGCCACGTCCACGAACCGGTCGCGCCGGCCGCCGGGGAGTTCGACGGTCGCGATCACGCGGCCGTTCACCAGCAGGTCGAAGGTCCGGCCGTTCTCGCCGCCATCGTAGGAGACGATCAGCTCCAAAGGAGCGCCGGCGGCCGCCGCGGCGTTCAGCTTGTAGGCAAACCAGCCGCCCGTGGCCTCGCGCGAACGCCGCCCATGCAGCGCACCCGTGCGCGTGGCCTCGCCGTCAAAACCGTGCTCCACCTCGGACTGTTGCTCGCCGGGGGCGACAAAATCGAGCGTGCGCGCCTCCAGGGCGAGCCGGGCCTTTTCCGAGGCCTCGAGCGCGGCGACGACTTCCGGATATTTCTCCGCGGAAACGGTCCGCCAATAGAGCATGTAGCGGGCGTCGTGGACGCGGAAGAAGGGCACCAGTTCCAGGCCGCCGAACTCCCGGGGCCGGATGAGGTCCGTCGCCGTGAAGGTCAGCGGCCGGCCCGCGACCGGCTGGATCCGCTGCGCCAGTTCCGCGAAGTCGCCCACCAGCATCGGCGCCCGGTCGAGCGGCAGGTAGGGACCGGACGAAATGTGCGCCATGCGGCCGTCGTTGGCGATGAGGCCGTCGAGCTGCTCCGTGCCGGTTTTCGCCGCGAGCACGACCGGGCCGTGCAGGACGGCCGCGTAATCCGAGCCGTCGGGCAGGCGCTCGATCGTCGTGCGCATGGGCAGCGCGACTTCCACCCGGTCGCCGTCGCGCCACTCGCGCTCGATCTCGAGGTAGGAGGCGGGGGCTGAGGCCGCCGGGCGCACCGTCCCGTTGACGGTGACGGTCGGTCGCTCGCACCAGCCGGGATGGCGGATTCTCAGGGCAAAGCGCTGGGGCTTGGCTGTCGTGACGATCAGCGTCGTGCGCGGCTCGTCGGGGAAGGCCGTCTCCTGCCGCACACGCACGCCGCGCTCCTGCCAGTCGAGTTCGGAGGCGATGAAGAGGTTCACGAACAAGGCATCGTCCCGCGGCGAGCAGGCGTAGATGAAGGCGCCGTATTTGCCGTGGTTCTCCATGCCGGTGCCGACACAGCACCAGAAACAGACGCCGGGCTGCGAATACACGCGGTAATGCCGCGGGCGGATGGGCGTGAAATACACGAAACCGCCGTGCTCCGGGTGCTGGGAGGCGAGGATGTGGTTGCAGAGGGCGCGCTCGTAATAGTCGGCGTAGCGCGCGGCGGGCTCGCCCCGGAACAGGGCCTCGGTGAGGCGCAGCATGTTGTAGGTGTTGCAGGTTTCCGGGCCCTCGCGCGACTCGAGCAGCACGGAGAAATCGTCGGGCGGGTTGAAGTGCTCGCGCTCGCTGTTGCCGCCGAAGGCGACGCTGCGGCGGGTGGTGACGGTCTCCCAGAAGAAGCGCGCGGCGGCGCGCCACGAGGGGTCGCCGCCGAGCTCCGCGATGCGGACGAAGCCGACGACCTTCGGAATCTGCGTGTTGGCGTGCAGCCCGGTGAGCCTGTCCTCGCCGTTCAACAGCGGGTCGAGGATGGCGCGGTGGGAGAAGCGCTGTGCCAGGCGCAGGTATTTCGCATTGCCGGTGATGGCGTAGACGTCGGCCAGCACCTCGTTCATGCCGCCGTGCTCCGTGCCGAGCATGGCTTGGAACTGTTCGTCGGCGAGGTTGGCGAGGAGGGCCTCGCACCAGTCGGCGAGGCGCACGAGCACGTCGCGCGCCTGCGCGCTGCCGCCGATGAGCCACGCGTCGCGCAGGCCGGCGAAAAGCTTGTGCTCGTTATACCACGGGACCCAAGCGCCGTTCAGGCTGAAGTTCTGGAAGTCGATGCGGGCGGCGGCGATGTCGTTCCAGAGCGTGCGCCCGCGGGGGATGCCGCCGACGTAGCCGTCGCCGCCGGCCTGCTGGCACTCGGCCAGCCCGGCCACCATGGCGTCGAGGCGACGCTTGCATTCCGTGTCGCCGGTGGCGGCCCACATCTGGGCGAGCGCGGTGAGGTAGTGGCCCGCGGTGTGACCGGAGAGGCCCATGCTTTCCCAGTTCGGGTATTTCGGCTTGGGGGAGGGCAGGCCGGCTTCGGTGCGGAACGGCGCGAGCAGCCGGTCGGGGTCGTGCGCGAGCAGGTAGGCGCGGTTCAGGTCCTGCGCGTGCCTGAACGGCCCGTCGAGCAGCCGCACGCGCGCGAGCGGGAAGCTCCCGGCCGCGCGCGGCTCGGCGGCGAAGCCGGACATGGCCAGAAAGACAGAACACAGACAAACGGGAATCGTGCGTTTCATGGACTCGAATGTTTGGGATTTTTCACTCGGCTGCGGCGTCCCAGCGGAAGCAGGTGCCGTTCTTGCGGTCGGGCGAGGCGCCCGGCCAGTCGGCGCCGTAGGGTTCGCCGGTGCCGGGGTCGAGGCCGAGGTAGCGGTTGGTTTTCAGTGAGAGCAGCATGCACTGCCGGTCGCGCAGCATGTCCTGCCACAGGAACAGGCTGGCCGCGGTCTCCTGCTTCTGCGGGCGCACGTCGGCCGAGAGGCCGGCGCCGACGACGGTGAGAAACCCGCTGCCGTCCATCGCCTCCAGCGCGGCGCGGCCCTGCCCGCGGTCATGCACCCGGAAGCGCGCGCCCGGACCGGCCGCCTGCTTCGAGCCGGGTTGCGCGGAATGCAGCATGCCGTGCGGGTTGACCCACGCGAGGCTGCCATGGGCGAGGTTGGTGAGCGTGATGATCTTGCCGAGCGGCACGTTCTGCGAGCGGTCGGCCAGCGGCTCGTCCACGCGGAAGTCCGCGAAATCGGCGTGGCCGCCCTCGCGGCCCGCGGTGTTGAAGGCGAAGAGCCCGAGCCGCGTCCCCTGGAAGGTCTTCAACTGATACGGCAGGCGGATCTCGCCGCCGAGGTCGCAGAACGTCCGGCCATCGGTGCTGTAGCTGAAGCGCGCCACATCCTCATCGTAGTCGCCGGTCGCGCGCAGCCAGACGCGTGGCGAGGCCAGCGGCTGCTCGCTGGTCTTGTTCTGCAACTGGTCATGCCAGCGGAGGACGAAGCCCGCTTCGGTCCGCACGACACCGAGCGTGGCGAACGGGATGTTGAGCAGCGCGAGGCCGGCCGTGTCGCCGGGCTGCAGGCCCGCGGCGTCGAGTTCGGCGGTGGCGAGGGAAACCGGGCCGATGACGCGCTGCGTGAGCGTGTTCTTCGCCCGGAGGAGCTGGCTCGCGGGCAGCGTGTGCAGGCGGAGCACGCCGGGCTTCTCCGTGAGCGACCATTTCGCGTCCACGGGGTTGTGGTTCCACTGCCAGACGGGCCGCAGCGCCGGGCCGGTGAAATCGTCGCTGCGCTGATAAGGTGCATGCGGGGCGGCCTTTGCGGCAACGGCGGGCTTGATCCAGGTGCGCGGGGTGCGGCCAAGGTTGCCGGGCAGGCCGAAGTAGGGCCAGCCGTCCTGCCACGTCACGGGCGAGAGCGCCGTGGTGCGGCCGACCGAGCGGAAGTCGAGCATCGAGAAACCCCACCACTCGCCGTTGGGCAGGTCCACGATGCCGCCCTGGTGAAGCGGCACGGCGCCGTGCTGGTTGCCGCCGGGCGCGGCGAGGCGGAGCGTCGCGCCGGGCTCGGGCACCTTGCCGCCGACGTTGAAGGGCTGGACCTGCCAGCCGCGCTGGGTGCCGAGGGTCTCCCTGCCGGCGATGACGACGGTCTCATAGGGACCGAAGACGTTGTCGGCGCGGGCACATTGCATGCGGCCGGTCGGCGCGTAATTGGCGCTGATGATGTAGTATTTGCCGTTGATCTTGTAGAAGTGGTGCCCCTCGCCCATCGCGTTGCCGCGCGGGATGATCACGCGATCGCTGCCCTCGACGAAACCGCTGAAGTCGGGCCTGATCTCAGTGAGCTTCACCTCGTCGTAGCCGTGCACGGCATAGACGCGCCCGTCGTCGTCGAAGAGCACGGAGAGGTCGTGGATCGTGCCGCGGAGGTTGCGATGTTCCCACGGACCGGCAGGATTCGTGGCCACGAACACCTGCATGCCGTGGCCGTTGACGTTGGAGAAAACGTAGAACTTGCCCCCGTGGTAACGGATGCACGGCGCCCAGATGCCCTGGCCGTAGGCCTCCCTGCCGTCGTCGAGGTTGAACTCCGGCCCGAGATCGAGCCGCCGCACGGCGTAGCTCAGGAATTTCCAGTTCACGAGATCCCTGGAGTGCAGGATCACGAGTCCGGGTATCGCGTGCATCGTCGTGCCCGCGAGGTAGAAGTCGTCGCCGACGCGGATCAGGTCGGGGTCGGAGAACTCGTCGTAGAACAGCGGATTCGTGTAGGTGCCGTTGCCGTTGTCGGCGGTCCACGACGCCGGCGCGGCGGACGATAGCGCGGCGCCGAACGCGAGCAGGAGCAGACCGAAACGAAGGGCTGGTTTGCGCGAGGGCATGTCGTGCGGGAACGGTGGTCAGCGGAAGAGCCGCTGGGCGAAATGGTGGAGGTTGCCGGCCCAGGTCTCGCCGTCGTGACCATGGTCATCGACGTTCCAGAGGTGCGGCACATCGTGTTCCTTCAGGTAGCGGTGCATGCGTTGCGAGAAATTGATGAGCCCGTCCTTGTTGCCGCAGGAGAGGTAGAGGAGCCTGATCTGCGCCCGCGCGGCCGCGGGATCCGGGACGAGTTCCGCCGGCGGCCTGGTGTTGGGCGCGGCGGAAAAGGCCCCGATCCACGCGAAGGTGTCGAGGTGCCCGAGACCGAAGTTGAGCGCCTGGCCGCCGCCCATGGAAAGGCCGGCGATGCCGCGGTGCTCGCGGTCGGTGCAGGCCGAATACCTCGCTTGGATGGCGGGGATGAGATGGTCGAGCAGGTCGCGCTCGAACCTGGCGAAGCCCGCCGCCTTCTCCGGGTGGAACGGGTTTTCCGGCACGCTGTCGTCGGGCAACGCGCGGCCGTTGGGCAGCACCACGATCATCGGCACGGCTTGCCCGTCGGCGATGAGGTTGTCGAGGATCGCGTGGGCCTTCACGTAGCCGGTCCACTCGTGCTCGTTGCCGCCGATGCCGTGCAGGAGGTAGAGCACCGGATATTTTTTGCCGGCGGAGTAACCGGGCGGCAGATAAACTTGGGCCTTGCGGCGGGTGCCCGTGACGGCGGAATCGTATTCGAAGGGCTCGAGGCGTCCGCGCAGGGCGCCGCCGGGCAGGTCGCGACAGCCCGCCGGCGGCTCGGGAAAGAGGCGGACGTCGTCCTCGGCGAGCACGATGGGCCGGGCGAAGTTGGCGCGGGCGCGCTCGGGGGAGACCTCCGCGGGTTTTTCCTGGGCCGGAGCGACCCATGCGCCGGCGAGGGCAATGAAGGCAACGTGTCTGGGAAGTTGGTTTTTCATGGATTGGAGGGAGTTTCCGCGACCGGCTTGTTCTGGTCGCCGACCGATTCCTCGATGAGGGTCGCGACGCCGCGCGGGTCTTCCTGCTGGGCGACGTGGCCGCCGGGGAAGGTGCGGATGGTCCAGCCGCGGGCCACGGCGCGCTGCCAGCTTTTGTCGGTCTTGGCGCGCTCCTCGGCGGACTTGTCCTTGGGCACGAAGGCGACGTAGGTCACGTTGAGGGCCTTGGCGGCGGGGTTTTTGCAGGAGACCGGCTGGTTGAAGCACTTGACGGATTGTTTCACGTTGTGCGGCGGTTTGGCGTCGGGCTTGACCCAGGGCACCGCCATGAAGCCGTCCACGATCCGCGAGGGGTCGCGCGGGCCGCCGCCGAAGAGATCCCAGATGGACATGCCGTCGTCGGGCACGGCGGCGTCGAGGAAGACGACGTGCCTGATGCGCTCCGGCACGCGGTCCATCACGCCCGTGATGACCATGCCGCCGTAGCTGTGCCCGGTGAGGACGATGTCGTGGAGGTCCTCGAAGAGGATCAGGTTCACCACGTCGTTGATGTGGGTCTGCAGGTCGATGTCGGGGCTGTTGAGGTGCATGCGTTCGCCGAGGCCGGTGAGCGTGGCGCGATAGACGGTGTGGCCGTCCGCGGTGAGGCACTGGCCGGTGCGTTTCCATTCCCAGCCGCCGGCGGTGGCGCCGTGGACGAGGACGAAGGTGTATTTCCCCGCCGGTTCGGCGGCGCGGGCCGCAACGGCGGTGAAAATGGCGAGACTCGCCAGGGGGATGGCGATGAGGCGGGGTCGGAGTTTCATGGGATAGGCGGTGGAAGCGGAACTCTGGGGCGGGGTCTCCGAACGCCGCCACGAACACGGCAACGTCATCGAACCCAGGCGAGTCGGAGACCCCGCCCGCCAATCACTTTTTCAGGGAGATTTCCAATTGCGTGAAGGAGTGGGCCGGAAAAGCATGGCTGATCCGGTTGCCGGTGAACACGAGGTCGGTGGTGACGGTGCGCACCTGTTCCGCCGCGGCGGTGTTCGTGGCGGCGATGGAATCGGCGTTGATGAGATGCACGCGTCCCTTGCCGGTGTAGGCGCCGGACTGCAGTTCGAGGCTGGCCGGAACGGCCTCGGTCTCGCTGCGATTGACCACGTTCACCACCAGCGTGCCGCTGGACTCGTTCAGCACCGCGGTGACGTCCAAGCAGGGAATGTCCTTGAACACCTTGTTGCTGTAGCTTTCGCAGCGCGTGTAAACATCGAGCGCCGTGCCCCGGGCATTGTGCGAATAGAGATAGAACGGGTGGTAGAGGGAGGTCCTGTAGCCGCCCTCGGGGGTGATGCCGGTGAGGCTGGTCAGGAAGGTCAGGTTCGCCATCTTGACGATGTCGGCGTGGCGGATGAACGCATTCAGGTGCTGCGCGAGCAGCAGGGGGCCGGCCAGGGTGTTGCCGCGGACGCCGTATTCATCGAACGAGATGTAGATCGGCCGGTCCGACCCGGATTTGACCATGGCCTTCTGGATTTGGCCCTTGGTGACTTCGATGATCCGGTTGATCTCCATGCCAAGGGACATCTCGTCGGCGAAGACCGGCTTGTCGATCGCCCGCAAGACCTGGAAAACATAACGGTGCAGGGAGATGTAGTCCACGTAGCCGGCCATCTGATCGAGCACGTAATCGTTCCAGTCGGTCCAGCCGTCCTTGGGGTCATAACGTTTCGTGACCAAGGGATAGTTCGACGAGCCGGCGGCGACCAGTTTGATGTCCTTGTCCACTGCGCTCATCATCTTGGCGGCCTCGATGGCGAACTTCGTGTAGTCCTCCTTGTTCTTGTAGCCGAGCTGCCAGGGGCCGTCGGGTTCGTTGCCCAGGGCCCAGTATTTCACCTTGAAGGGCTCCGGATGGCCGTGCTTCACGCGGAGATCCGCGTAGCGCGTGCCGGCCGGCGCGTTGCAGTATTCCACCCAGCGGGCGGCTTCCTCGATCGTGCCGGTGCCGGCGTTGATGCAGATGAAGTTCTCCGCCCCGACCAGGTTGCAGAAGGCCACATACTCGTCGGTGCCCATCTGGTTCGATTCCTTCCGGGTGCGCGACAGGTCGAGCGTGACGGGGCGCTGGTCCTTCGGCCCGATGCCGTCCATCCAGTTGTAGCCGGACACAAAGTTGCCGCCGGGCCAGCGGACGACCGTGACCTTCAGCTCCCTGATCTGCTGCAGGTATTCCTTCCGGAAGCCGTTCTCGTCCGAACGCGGGGAAGCCGGATCATACAAGGGGCCATAGACGATGTCCGGACGATCGCCGCGCGAGAGCGGCTCGAGAAAACCCCCGTAGATGTTGGGGTCGATGGCGCCGATGGTGCGGTCGAGATCGACCTTGATCAGGGCCGGCTGCCCGGCCGCAAGATCGCCGAGGATCGACCCGGCCAGGAGGAGGAGCGGGAGACGGAGCAACCGCGGTTTCATGGAAGTGGCGGGAGTTGACGTTGGCGGTGACGCGGGCGGCGCGGCGGATCACCTGGCCGCGGGCGCCTTGAGGAAGCCGTTGTGGTCGAGCCAGTGGGTGAAGGGTTCGAACCAGTGGCAGGTGGGGTGCCCCGGGTAACCCATGCCGAAGCCGTGGCCGCCGTCCTGGTAGAGATGGAATTCGACCGGCCGCTTGGCCTTGTACCAGGACTCGATCAGGCCAAACTTGCCGTTGAAGAGGAAGTCATCGGTGGCGATCGCCACGAACATCGGAGGCGCATCCTTCGGCACTTCGACCGGCCCCATGCCGCCGTAGATGGGCGCGATGAACGCCAGCTTCATGGTCTTGGAATTGAGCGCGCTGTGCATTGTGAGGCCGGCACCGGCCGAGAAACCCATCATGCCGATGCGCTCGGGGTTGATGTTCCATTCCCGGGCGCGCGCGACGATCATCGCGTAGGCGGCCTCGGCGTCGGCGAGCTGGTTGGTCAGGTCGGGGCGCGGCGGCCGCGGAGCTTCCGCGGGGGGAGCGGCCGGCGCGGCGCCGGCGGCGGCCTCGCCGGCGGGCGGGGTCACGGCCGCGAAGGTGCGGTTCATGGACTCGCGCAGGCCCTCGAGCGTCGGCGGGGTCGGCTGCAGGCGGTATTTGAGCACGAAGGCGGCAACACCGCGCTCGTTGAGCGCCTTTGCGATTTTCCAGCCCTCGTTGTTGATCGACAGCCAGCGGAAGCCGCCGCCCGGCGCCACGATGACCGCGGTGCCATTGGCCTTGCCCGGATCCGGCAGGAAGGGCGTGAGGGTGGCGGTGGAGACATTGCGCACCATCGGCTCGCCCCACTGACGGAACCAGCTTTCCGGTGCGGTCTGGTTCTCGACGCCACCGGTGCCCAGCGGAATGGCGCCGGGCTCGGCGGGGGCCGCGAGCGGATGGATGGCGCCGTCCTGCGCGAAGACGGACGCAACGATGGCAAACCAGGCGGCCAGAGCGGTCGTTTTGGTCAGGTTCAGGAACGTTTCAGGCTTGGTCATGGCGATGGGGGCCTCTGTGTGGGGGAAACTTGCAGATGGACGGAAATCGCCTGGCGCCGGGCGGCGGCAAACCGAGCAGCGGCTCGCCGGCCGCCGACAGGCCGAGGGGGCTGGTGAGACGACAAAACCGGGTGGCGGGTTTGCGCATGTGGCGACGGGTTTTGCGAGGCTGCCCTTGTTTGTGGTCTTGGCGAAAGCGGCGGCGGTATAACATACGCGCAGGGGGCAGAGGCGAGGGGCCGGCGATTCAAAGTGGAATTTCCCCGCGCACGGAGACCTTGTCCGCCGCCGGAAAATCCGGCGGCACAGGAAAATCCGCCGGACGGCCCGCGAGCCACTGGAGGGCGCGGATCACGACCGTCTGCAAGCCGGCGCAACGCATGCGCGCAGGCTGGATGTCGCCTTTCCAGACGTGGCCGAAGGTCGAGGTATAGACGCGGCCCCGGCCGTAGGCGACCGTCCATTCGAGCGGCCACTGCATCTGCGTGCGCGGATCATGGCCGTGCGACAGCACTTCGAGGTTCTGCGCCGGTCCGCGCGCGTAGTAATACACCTCGATGTCGGGTGTGCGCCACTCGCGCGGCAGGCCGGCGTGGATCGGGTGGTCGCCACGGCGCCGCACGAGGGTGTCGAGCCGCGGGCCGTGGCCGGTGTCGCCACCCTCGCCCGCGGGGATGCGGACGACGCGACCGTCGGCACCGACGGCGAGCGCCCAGCCGAAATCCCTCTTCCGCCAGCCGAGGCCGATCATCTCGTTGTAGGCCGGCCAATCGGCGAAGGCGTTGTTGCCGGCGTGCCACACATAGACGCCGCCGCCGTTGCGCACGAAGGCCTCGAAATCCTCCTGCACCGCCCGCGGCCAGGACGGCCCGCCGCCGAGATCGTTGCAGGTTTGGATGACCACGTCGTGATTCGCGAAGCCCGGCCGCCAGGCGTCCCAGCCCGGCGCGTCCTGCGCCGGCGGTGCGGTCGAAACGCTCACGTCGAACAACCCGGTCGGCTCGAGGATGCCGCGGATGAGCGCGGTGGTGAGGCGCCAGTCGTGGTTGCTGTAGCCGTCCACGATGAGCACACGGATGGGCGGCTCCGCGGCACAGGCAACCACAGCCAGCAAACCGGACAGCAGCCACCAGAGGGTAAGGCGCTTCATGGTCTCCAGTCCTGAACAAACGGCCCGCGTTTTCGAGCCGTGTCCCCAATGACCGTAACGTGTCCATCCCGTCAACGGTCGGGAAATGGCCGTGTTTCCACCACTTTGGTCGGGGGGCGGGGGGCGGCGGAATAAGATGGCCGGAAGCGGCAAGGTGCGTTGGAAATTTGCACCGGCTGCCGCAGCAGCCGCGCAACCCCGTGCCCCGCATGTCCTCGCCCCGCCCTCTCCTCGTTCTCGCCGGCCTGCTCGCCGCGCTTGGTCCGCTCGCCGCCAACCCCGACCTGACGCTGCATTACACCCGCCCCGCCGCCGAGTGGGTCGAGGCCCTGCCCGTCGGCAACGGCCGGCTCGGCGCCATGGTGTTCGGCGGCATCCACCAGGAGCGTCTCCAGCTCAACGAGGACACGCTCTGGGCCGGCGGTCCCTACGACCCGGCCAACCCCGAGGCCCTCGCCGCGCTGCCGGAGGTCCGCCGGCTCATCGCCGCGGGCGAATACGCCGCCGCGCAGCAGCTTACCCAGGAGAAGCTCATGTCGCGCCCGATGCGGCAGATGCCCTACCAGACGCTCGGCGACCTGCTCTTCACCTTTTCCGGCGGCGAACCGGCCGCCCGCTACCGGCGCGAACTCAACCTCGACACCGCCGTCGCGAAGACCGAGATGGCCTTCGGCGCCGGCGCGTGGGGCACCGTCCACGCCCGCGAGGTCTTCGCCAGCCCTGTGGATCAGGTGATCGTGGTGCGGCTGACCGCCACCGCGCCCAACCGGCCCGAGCAGGGCCGCCTCGGTTTCACCCTCGGCGCCTCGAGCCATCAGCACGCGAACACCCGCACCGAGGGTGACGACACGCTCGTCCTCGAAGGCCGCAACGGCGCGGCCGAGAATATCCCCGGCGCCCTGAAGTTCCAGGCGCGCGTGAAGGTCGCCCTCGACGGCGGCTCCCTCCGCGCCGACGGCCAGCAACTCCACGTCAGCGGCGCCCGCTCCGCGCTCCTCGTCATCGCCGCCGCCACCAGCTTCCGCCGTTACGACGACGTGAGCGGCGACCCCGACGCCCTCAACCGCGCCACCCTCGCGGCCGCCGCCGGCAAGACCTACGACCAGCTCCTCGCCGCACACACCGCGGAGCACCAGCGGCTCTTCCGCCGCGTGGCGCTCGACCTCGGGCGCACGCCCGCCGCCGATCTGCCGACCGACGAGCGCGTGCGCCGCTTCGCCGAGGGCCACGATCCCGCCCTCGCCGCGCTCTTCTTCCAATACGGCCGCTACCTGCTCATCAGCAGCTCCCGCCCCGGCACGCAGCCCGCCAATCTGCAGGGCATCTGGAACGACAGCCTCACGCCGCCCTGGGGCAGCAAATACACGATCAACATCAACACCGAGATGAACTACTGGCCGGCCGAGATCACCCATCTCGCCGAGTGCGCTGAACCGCTCTTCGGGATGATCAAGGACCTGAGCGCAACCGGCGCGAAGATGGCCCGGGCCCACTACAACGCCGGCGGCTGGGTGGCCCACCACAACACCGACCTCTGGCGCGCCACCGGCCCGATCGACGGCGCCCGCTGGGGCATGTGGCCCACCGGCGGCGCGTGGCTTTGCCATCACCTCTGGGAACACTACCTGTTCTCCGGCGACCGCGACTTCCTCGCCCGCGCCTACCCGCTCATGAAGGGCTCGGCGCAATTCTTCCTCGAGACGCTCGTCGCCGAGCCGAAGCACGGCTGGCTCGTCACCAGCCCCTCGATCTCCCCCGAGAACGCCCATCGCGGCGACATCTCGATCGTCGCCGGCCCGGCGATGGACTCCCAGATCCTGCGCGACCTCTTCGCCGCCTGCATCAAATCGTCGGAAATCCTCGGCGTGGACGCCGACTTCCGCGCAAAGCTCGCCGCCACCCGCGCCAGGCTCCCGCCGGATCAGATCGGCGCGCAGGGCCAGTTGCAGGAATGGATGGAGGACTGGGACGCCGCCGCGCCCGAGCAGCACCACCGCCACGTCTCGCACCTCTACGCCCTCTACCCCAGCGACCAGATCGACGCCCTCACAACCCCCGCCCTCGCTGCCGCCGCCCGCCGCTCGCTCGAGCTGCGCGGCGACGACGCCACCGGCTGGGCCATCGGCTGGCGGCTGAACCTCTGGGCCCGCCTGCACGACGCCGAGCACGCCTACGGCATCCTCCGGCTCCTCCTCCGCCCCGAACGCACCTACCCCAACCTCTTCGACGCGCACCCGCCCTTCCAGATCGACGGCAACTTCGGCGGCACCGCCGGCATCGCCGAGATGCTGCTGCAGTCCCATCGCCCGGTCCGGGCGATGGAATCTCAAACCTCAGACTTGAAATTTGAGATTCATCTTCTCCCCGCCCTGCCGAAGGCCTGGCCCACCGGCTCCGTCAAGGGCCTGCGCGCCCGCGGCGGCTTCGAGATCACGCACCTCGCATGGAAGGACGGCCGGCTCGAGCGCACCGAAATCCGCTCGGCTCTCGGCGGCGACTGCCGCCTGCGCTACGGCGACCGGGTCGTCACCCGCGGCACCCAGCCCGGCGAAACCTTCGTCTTCACGCCCGGCGCCCGCTGAGTGGTCCTGCCAAGACGCTGGCGCAACCCGCCCCGGGCTTGCGGGCGGCCCCAAACGACAGAGCCCGCGCTTTGAACGCGGGCTCTGTAATTGGTGGAGGTGAGGGGAGTTGAACCCCTGTGCCCCGGGCCTTCACGCGCAGCATCTACCTTTATAGCGTTGTTTTGATCTCGCCGGTCCGGGCGCTTCAACGCGCGCTCCCCGACCCGCCAGCCGTGGTGAAGATACGGCAGGGACGTCACGACGGCCATCCCCGCTATTCCTGCTGTCGTCGTTCTCAGCCCCCAGCAGGAGTCGGAGTGAGAACGTGGCGGGCATTAAGCCGCCATGAGCATTTCTTCGTTGTTGCCGTTTGTTTTTTCGAGGGGGGATTAACGAGAGTCCCCCGACTCTCCAAAGGCAGCTGTGCGCTCCAACCAAGGGTCGAATCCGGAACACCCCCAAAAGTCGTTCTCGATTTTGGATTGCCGCTTTTCGATTTGGACCGAGCACGGTCTCAAAGAACCCCGCCCAGCCCGGGGCCGGAGGGGCCAGCACGGTGCCACAGCCGGCGCGAAATGCAAGTCCCCCTCCCATCCCGATCCCGCGATCCGTGTTCATCGGTGGTAAAAGGGCTTGTGCCCCGAAGCTTGCGGAACCCGCCCCCGGCGGGCAGACACTAAGGTCGCACGCTCCACCATGATGAATCCGCCAATCCATATTTCCGCCTGGCTGCGCGGGCTGTGCCGGGTGTGCCTGCTGGCGGGCCTGACCGCCTTCGCCCAGTCCGGCGACCCCGACGTGATCGTCTCGCCAACCCCCATGAAGCTCGTGGCCGAGGGCGCCGGCGTGCACGGCCAGCTCGCCGTCGCCCCGGAGATTGTCAGCGCCGAGACGGCCGGCGACCTGGTCTATGCCATCACGGTCGAGCCGGTGCACGGCCGCGTGGGGCTGGCCGGCGGCGACGACGAGGATTTCTACAAGAACAAGTCCGGGCGCCTCGGCTATTTCGCCTACCAGCCGCGGGAGGCTTATGTCGGCGAGGACTCGTTCACCTACACCGTGCGCAACGAGACCTCCGGCCTGGTTTTCCAGAACCGGGTCGTCATTGAGGTGAGGCCCGCGGCCCCGCTCGAGCTGGAAAAGCTCGTGATCCGGGCGCCCCGGGAGCGCGCCATGGCCGAACACGCCGTCACGCTGACCACCCGCCCCAACACCGCGGTCGCGCACAAGATCCCCAGCCACGAGGATTTCATGAAGGAGGCGGACCGCGCCAGCATCGCCAACCCCAAGGTGGCCTACGCCCTGGACGCCGAGGCCCGGCCGCAGCACGGCAACGCGCGGCTCGACCGCGCCACCGGGCTGCTCACCTACTCGCCCGATCCCGGCTTCATCGGCGAGGACCGCTTCAATTACTACACCTTCGACGAGAACAACCCCGCGCTCGGCGTGGAGAATGTCGTCGTGGTCGCGGTCGAGCCCATCCGCGACCCGAAGCACGTCACCGCGGACCGCTCCAGGAGCCGCGAGGTGGACCTCGTGTTCGTGATCAACAATTCGCCCTCGATGGCCCCGCACCAGAACCGCATCGCCGAGAACCTCCGCCGCTTTCGCCGGCTCTTCGACGAGCGCGATCTCGACTACCGCATCGGCGTGCTGACGACCGATTTCGTCAACCGGGAGGCGGGGCGCTCCGGCGGCGAGACCTATTTCAAAAAGGTCCGCTCCGTGGAGATTGACGCCGCGGGCAACCCGGTGCTCGACCACCGGCAGCGGCCGAAGCCGGTCACCAAGAAGGTGGCGAGCAACGGCACCCTCGTGACGCTCCCCGTGATGGCGCAACCGTGGGTGACACCGCAGACGCCCGACGGCATCTTCGCCGAGCTCGTGAAGGTGGGCACCAACGGCGACAGCAACCGCACCGCCTTCACGGCGGTGTATAACTTCGTCGCGAACTACCATCACCAGGATCACGCGTTCCTGCGGCCCGACGCCGCCACGATCGTGGTCTTTTTCATGGACGAGGAGGAGACCCGCATGGCGACCTGGAAGGAGCCGGCGAAGGTGACGCCCGAAGGCACGCGCGAGGCCGAGTGGATCGAGAACGGCAGGCTCCCCGACCTGCTCAAGCAGTTCAACGCCCGCAACCCCGCGAAACGCCAGACGCTCGACAGCTACATCAACTACTGGGTGCTGCGCCCCTTCATCTTCGTGAAGGGCAACAAGCGCGGAAAGATCGAGATGCACGCCGTGGTGTCGCCCGGCAACGTGTCGCACCGCCGCGCCGCCGAGCTCACGGGCGGCACGGTGCTGAACATCGAGAGCGACTTCTCCGCCCCGCTGGCCGCGCTCGGCGACCGCATCGCCGACACCGTCGCCGTCGCCCTCGATCCGGTCCCGCCCGGCTCGACCCTCTACAAGAAGAGCCTGCGCGTCCTGGTGGACGGCCAGGAGGTGAAGCCCGACCCGGCGAACGGCTGGGTCTATGACGAGCTCACCCACAGCATCCGCTTCCTGGGCGCCGCCAGGAAACAGGCCTTCACCGCCAGGATCGACATCACCTACGAGGAGCACCGCTGAGCGGGCCGGCGCTCATCGGAGCCGTCGTTGACCGCTTCCCGCCGGCTCAAGGCAGCGCGCGGAGAATGGCGACGCTCAGGAACGAGCCGACGACGATCGAGAAGACCTTTGAGGTGAGGGTGATCGTGGCGGCCTGCTGGAGCGACTGGTTGGTGCTGACCTTGCGCAGCACCAGCAGGAGCACGATCGCGGCGAGGGCCTCGTCGGCGGAGAACACCGAGATCATGCCCATCAACCCCTCGCCGATGCCGAGGACCACCGCGCGCACGCCGGTGTCGGCCGAGGTCGCGATCATCAGGCCCTTCCAGTCCACGTCGGCGTTCCAGTATTTGCACGTGAGCTTGAGCGCGGCGAGCATGAGCAGCCATTTCACGACCAGCTCGACCAGGAAATCGCCGAGCGCGAACGAGGGCGGCAGCGGCATGGCGGCGCCCTGGCCGGGATTCTCGAGGCTGGCGATGGCCTTCTCCATCTCCGCCCGGGCCTTGGCGTCGGCCCCGGCCCTGGCCTTCTCCATCCGCACCTCCTCCTCGGCGAGCCTCTTCTGCTCCTCGGGCGTGAGCTTCGGCTCCGCCTCCCCGTCGGGTCCGGCGGGCGCCGCCGGCGGTTCCGCGGAAGCCGGGGGCGGGTTCGCCGTTGCCTCGCCGGCCGCGGCCGCCAGGTCGAGGCCTTTCACGCTGACAACCTTGCCGTGCTCGAGCTCGATGCGCACGTTGCCGGGGAAGATCAGGATCTCGCGGCCGCCCTTCATCAGCACCGAGGCGGGCCTGCCGAGTTCCTGCAGGAGCTCCGCCTTGGTCATGTCGTAGCGCACCGCCGCATCCGCGCTCACGAGGAGCATAAGCAGCGCGATCAGCCGGCGGAGGGGCATGGCGCGAGGATTTCCGGCGGCCCGCGGCCGGCAAGGGCAAATTCCCCGAAACCGGCGGCGCGCCGACCGCCGCGACGGGTGACGGCCTCGTCGGAAAACGGCTTGCGCCGTGCCGGGCGGGGCCGACTGTTACCAGCATGCCCCGAGCCGGAACCAGGATGCCCACCCCGGGATGCGCGGGCGGCGTTTTGCCCGGATTTCCCGGGCTCCGGCCGGCGGCCGGCGCGGCCCGCTTCCGCCCCGTGCTGGCCGCGTGCGTCCTGCTGGGCGTTGTGAGCCCCCCGGCCGGGGCGGAGGCGGACGCCGGGGGCGAACTCGGACTGCCGTTCACGCGGTTCTATTCGTTCGAGGAGATCGGCAACGCCTCCCGCGGCATGCGCCTGGGCTTCGACCCGCTCGGCCGGATCGCCGTCACGCGGGCCGGCTCGTGCATCGTGCTCAACGACACGACCTGGATCGACATCGCCGACCGGGAGGACAACGGCATCGTGATGCAGCGCCTGGTCTTCGGTCCCGGGGGCGACGCCTATTACGGCGCCTTCGGCGCGTGGGGCGTGGCCCGGATGAACGCCGGCAAGCTCCGCCCCCACTCGCTGGTACCGGCCGCGGCGCCCAGATGGGCGCTGAACGCAAACTTCAACGAGATCGTCGCCACGGCCGCGGGCACCTGTTTCGGCAGCCTCAACGGCGTCGTCCACTGGGAGCGCCGCACCGGCCGGCAGACCTTCTTTGAAATCCCCGGCGCCGCCCGGGTGTTCCCGATCGGCGGCCGGCTCTACGTCTCCTCTTACCTCCAGGGCATCTGCGCGCTGGATGTGGCCCGGCAGTCGGTGGAGAAGCTCCGCGACCCGGCGCCAGAGGGCAACGAGATCGATCAGGCGACCGCCTTCGACGACTCCCGCGTGCTCACCGCCAACCTCGCCGGCGTCCTGCGGTTTTTCGACGGCAAGGATTTCTCGCCCTTCCCCGGCCCCCTGGGTGAACGCCCGCTGGGCCGGGTCTCCGCCCTCACGCGCCTGGCGGAGGGCAGCATCGCCGTCGCGATCAGCGGCGCCGGGGTCTATCTCGTGGCGGCCGACGGCCGGATCCTGTCCTCGCTCACCACCCCCGACTACCACCGCGTCACCGACCTGGCCGCGCGCGAAAACGGCGTGCTCTGGATCGTGAACGAAAACGGCATCGAGAAGATCCTCTACAACAGCCCGCTGACCTCGTTCGGCCAGCGGCAGGGCCTGCCGCTGAGCTGGCCGCAGCTCGTGCGCTGGCACGGCCGCATCGTGGTCGCCTCCGGCGGCCGGCTGTATGAAACGGTCGGGGGCCGGCCGGGGGAGACCACGCGGTTCCGCCTGATGCCGGACCAGCCCGAGGGCGGCGTGTGGGCGATCGCCACGGCGGACGACGAGCTGCTCGTCGGCACCAACCGCGGACTCCATGTGCGGCGGGCGGAGGGAGGCTTTTCGAGCGTGCTGACCGGCTTCGATGTCGCCCGTCTGGTTTACGTGGACGGCATCCTCTACGTCCTCGGCACCGGGGAGATCGCCGCGCTGCGCCGCACGGACGGACGCTGGGCGGAGTGCGCGCCCCGCGCGCGGGGCGTGGGTTACCCGATGGTCGTGCATGGCACCGCCCATGCCGCGTGGATGGAGCTCGGACCGAACCGGGCCGCGCGGGTGCGTTTCCAGGAGGGCCGGCTGCATGTGCGCCTGTTCGAGGAATTCCCGTGGAAGCCACCCCGCTGGATCAACATCGGCTGGGCCGGCGACCTTGTGGCACTCACCGGATTGCCCGAGGGCCGCGTCTTTTTCGACGAACTGTCCGAGGCGCTGATCCCCCCGCCCGAACTCGGGCGTCTGCTCGACCAGGCCCCGTTCCCCATCAACCGCTTCCGCCAGGATGCGGACGGCACGATCTGGGCCACGCATGACGACGGCCTGCTCACCCTGCGCATGCAGGACGGGCGGCCCGTGTTCGACGCCACCACCTACGGCCGCATCAACGACCGCTTCCCGCTCGCCCACCTGTTCCCCGACGGCGACGTCTGGCTGGTCACCGGCCAGTCGCTGTATCACCTGAACCGGAGCTTCGAGGCGGCGCCCCGGCCCCGTTTCAATCCCGTGCTGGTCTCGCTGCTCGGCGGCCGGACGAACCGCGAGCTGCTGGCGGACCCCGGCCCGGCGGAGACGCCGCTGATCCTGCCGCCCGAGGAAAACAGCCTGGTGCTGCGCTTCTTCGCCGGCAGCTACGCCTCGCGCCATCCCCCGGCCTACGAATACCGGCTGCACCGCGGCAACGAGAGCCGGCTGGCGGTCGGCAACGGCTCGCTGCTCGCGCTCACCGACCTGCCCGAAGGCCGCTACCGGCTGGAGGTCCGGCTGACGGATGCGCGCGCGCCGGTCGGCGCGCCGCTCGTCCTCGGGTTCGAGATCGCGCCGCCCCGGTATCGCACCTGGTATGCCTACGTCCTCTACGCCCTGGCCGGCGCCGGCGCCGTCCTCGGTCTCATGCACTGGTCCGCCCGCCGCACCCGCGCCAAAAACGTCGCCCTCGAAAAACTCGTGACCGAGCGCACCGACGAGCTGCGCACCGCCATGCAGCAGCTCCGGGAGGAGACCCGCAACGCCGCCACCCTCGCGGAGCGCGACCGCCTCGCCGGCGAGATCCACGACAGCCTGCAGCAGGGCCTCAGCGGCCTGATGCTGCAGCTCGATGCCACGCTCAAGCTGCCCGACCTGCCCGAGGACGTGCGCTCCCGCCTGAGCGTGGCGCGCAACATGGTGTCGTTCACCCGGCACGAGGTGCAGCACGCCGTGTGGGACATGGAGACCCCGCTGCTCGAGGGCACCGAACTCGGCGAGGCCCTGAAGAAGCTCGCCGAGCTGATCGGCCCCGGCGCGGCGGAGGTGCGGATCGACGTCACCGGCCGGCCGGCCGGGCTTTCGTCCGCCACCAAGCACCACCTGCTGCGCATCGCGCAGGAGGCCATCACCAACGCCGTGCGCCACGCCGCCGCCCGCACCATCGCCATCACGCTCGCCTACGGGGCGACCGACGTCACCCTGAGCGTGTGCGACGACGGCAACGGCTTCGTCCCGAGCCAAGTGCTGGCCGGCGGCATCGGACATTTCGGCCTGCGCGGCCTGCGCGGGCGCGCCGCCAAGATCGGCGGCGAACTCCACATCGAAAGCGCTCCCGGCCACGGCACGACCGTGCGCGTGACCGTGCAAACCTCCGCCCCCGCCTATGCCTGCACCCGCTGAATCCCGCCCCATCCGGATCATGCTGGTGGACGACCACATCGTCATGCGCATGGGGCTGGTCACGGCCACCGGCGGCGAGCCCGACATGGAGGTCGTGGCCGAGGCTGACAACGGCCACGAGGCCATCCGCGCCTTCCGCGCCCACCGGCCCGACGTCGTCGTGCTCGACCTGCGCATGCCGGGGATCAACGGCATCGAGACGATCCGGATGTTGCGCGAGGAGTTCGAAGACGTGCGCGTGCTGGTGTTCAGCAACTACGCCGGCGGCGAGGAGGTTTACCAGGCCTTCAAGGCCGGCGCCTGCGGCTTCGTCGTCAAGGACATGCCGCTAGAACGCCTGCTGGAGGCCATCCGCAAGGTGCACCAGGGCGAGCACTACATCCCCCCCGAGATCTCCGGCCGCATGAGCGGTCGCGTGCTCTCGCAACTTTCGAGCCGCGAGATCGAGGTGCTCATGCTCATCGCCCAGGGGCTGAGCAACAAGGAAATCGCCGCGCGCCTGAACCTGGTGGAGGGAACCGTGAAGATCCATGTAACGAGCATCCTCGGCAAACTGCGCGTGTCGGACCGCACACAGGCGATCCTCGCCGGCGTGAAGCAGGGCATCATCCAGTTGGAGTGAACCGCCGGCACTGGCTCGCAGTTCATGTCAACCGTTGATATGACCCCGGTCATAGGCGGGGCATAACCATCGGGCGGTTGCTCCGCCATTTGCTTGTTGGGACCTTCTTTGCGCAGTTGACCGCACCCAACCCGGACCAAGCACCATGCGTCAACCCCGACGCTCCCCAACGTCCCCCAACAACAACGATGCCCGGCGTCGCGCCCTCCCAGACGGCCGCGGCGAAGGCGGCTGTCCGGTGCTTTTCGCCGCCTCCCAGCCTGCGACGGGCGCACCCGTGAAAACCCGGGTCACGCAGGGTGATGTCGCCCGCGCGGCCGGGGTGCACAACACCACCGTCTCGCTCGCGCTGCGCAATTCGCCGCGGATCCCGCCGGCCACGCGCGAGCGCATCCGGACGATCGCCAGGGTCCTGGGCTATTGCCCGGACCCGGCGCTGCAGGCGCTCGTCGCCTACCGCAACACCTGCCGCACCCGGCGCAGCGGCGAGATCCTCGCCTACGTCACGAACTGGGAAACCCCCTGGGGCTGGAACCGGCTCCCCGCCGAGGAGCAGCATTACGCCGCGGCCAAGCGGAAGGCCGCGGAACTCGGCTACCACCTCGAACACCTCTGGCTGGGCGAGTCCGGCATGAACCGGCGCCGGCTCGACGGCGTGCTGCTGCACCGCGGCATCCGCGGCGTGCTGTTCGCCGCCTCGCGCGCCGTCTGCGAGGATCTGTCCGACCTCAACTGGTCGCGCCTTTGCGCCGTGCGGATCGGCTCCTTTCCCCAACTCCCCGCGCTCCACCAGATCACGGTTGATCCCGTCAGCGTCGTCCGCCTTGCGGTCCGGCAGGTGCTCTTCGCCGGCTACCGCCGCATCGGGCTGGTGCTGCCGCACCGCTGGGACAAGCTCACCGACCAGGTGTGGTCCGCCGCCTTCCACGCCGAGCAATACCGCTGCCACCTCAAGGACGTGCTGCCCGTCCTCCGCCTGCAGTGCCCGGTCGGCGATCAGCCCGCGGACGCCTTTTCGCCGCACGACGCCGCCAACGACGCGGCCTCGTTGCTGCGCTGGCACCGGCAATATCACCCCGAGGTGGTGCTGGGGCCGGTCCCCGCCATGCTCGACCACCTCCGGCACAGCGGATTCGTGGTGCCGGGCGACTTCGCCTATGCCGACCTGCAGTTGCGCGAACCGGGACCCGCCACCGCCGGCGTCTGGGTGAACCACGGGAAGGTGGGCGAACTCGCGGTGGAGATGCTGGCCGGACAGTTGCAGCAAAACGCCTTGGGCCTCCCCGCGGTGACCACCGTGACCTCCGTCGGCGGCGCCTGGTGCGACGGCGCCTCGTTGCCCGCGAACCAGCGCGGCTTGGCGGACGCGCCGGCGTCGCCGTCCGCCCCGGTCATCACCCGCGCACGCAATCTCGTGGCCTGAGATCCCGGCCGCGCAACCGTTTGCAAGCCGGTGGCCCGGCGCCGGCCGGGTGAACTTCGGGATCGCGCAGCCGTCGGCCTGGCGGGGACGCCACTTCAAGAACCAGGCACGGCGGTGATCACGGCTTCGCCGCTCCGCAGGCCCTCGCCGGTGGCGGTGAGCCGGATTTCACCCGGCGGCCCCGGCTTCGCGCGGACAATCACGAGGCACAGGCCGCTGAAGGCCTGCCGCGCGGGTGACGGGAACGGCTCGAAGCTTGTGGGGTCGCCGTTGTCGGTCGCCACGATCTCGCCCGGTCCCTCGATCTTGAATTCGAGCCGGTGGTCGGCCCGCGGCGCGGGCAGGCCGTCCCTGTCCGTGATGCGCACGGTGACGAACGCGAGGTCGGTGCCGTCGGCGCGGATCGCGGCGCGGTCGGGTTGCAGATCCAGCGCGGCGGGGGCGCCGGCAGTGCGCACCTCGTCGCGCGCCCACTCGCGGCCGTTCTTGTAGGCCACGACCCCGAGCCGGCCAGGTTCATACACGACGTCGTCCCAGCGCAGGCGGTATTCGAAGGCGCCTTTCTTTTTCCGCCCGAGCGACCGGCCGTTGAGGAAGAGCTCGGCCTCGTCGCCGGAGGTGAACACGTGCACGGGCGTGACCTGCCCCGCGCGCTCCGGCCAGGTCCAGTGCGGCAGCAGGTGCGCCATGGGGAAATCCGGGCGCCAGCGCGCCTGGTAGAGCCAGAACCGGTCCTTCCTGAAGCCGGCCAGATCGATCACGCCGCAATACGAGCTGCGCGCGGCGTAGTAGGGCGTCGGCTCGCCGAGGTAGTCCCAGCCGGTCCAGACAAACTCGCCGGCCACGAACGGGTGCCGGTCGAGCGAGGCGAAAACCTTGTCGGCCGTGGAGCCGAAGTCCACGGCGTGCAGCTCGTAGGCGCTCACCTGCTTGATGCTCGAGTCGCCGCCCCGGCCGTCGCGCACGGGCGCGCTGACCAGCAGCGAAACGGGGAACAGATACACGCCGCGGCTGCTGAAGGCCGACGCCGTCTCGCTGCTGAGGATGACCTTGCCGGGGAACTTCGCGCGGAAGTGCGGATACTGCGGCGGCGTCCGGATGCGGTCGGTGCCCTCGAACTCCGGCTCCTGCCGGATGCCCTCGCCCTGGTAGTTGAGCCCGATGACGTCCACCGCCGCGGGCAGGGGCATGTCGGGTTTGGCCCAGTTCATCGCCGTGGTCGTGGGCCGCGTGGGGTCCTCCTCGCGCACGATGTCGTGCAGGCGCCGGGCCACGGCGGCGCCGGCCTCGCCGGCGTATTGCTCGCCGACCTCGTTGCCGATGCTCCACAGGATGACCGACGGGTGGTTGCGGTCGCGGCGCACCAGGGCGCGCATGTCCGGCTCGTGCCAGTCGGGGAAGATGAGGTGGTAATCAAGCGGCGTCTTGCGCCGTTCCCACACGTCGAACGACTCGTCCACGACGAGGAAGCCCAGGCGGTCCGTGAGTTCGAGCAGCTCGGGGGCGGGCGGGTTGTGGCTCAGGCGGATGGCGTTGCAGCCCATCTCGCCGAGCATTTCCAACTGCCGCTCGGCGGCGCGCGCGTTGAAGGCCGCACCCAGCGCGCCGAGGTCGTGGTGCTGGTTGACGCCCCGAAGCGGGATGTGCTCGCCGTTGACGAGCACGCCGCGCGACGGGTCGAAGCGCACCTCGCGGATGCCGAAGCGCGTCTCATAGACGTCCACCGGCCGGCCGTCGCACGTCACGGTCGTCACCGCGACGTAGCGGTGCGGCGTCTGCGTGGGCGGCGGGCCCCAGCGCTTCGGGTCGGCCAGCGCGACGGTGCCGTGCGTGGCGGCGCGCTCACCGGCGCCAACCGTCAGTTCCACCGGGGCAAAGCGCGCCACAACGGCCCCGGGGCGGCGGCCGGCGGCGGCAAGTTCGATGATCTCGCTGAACACGGAGACGGTGGCGGGGGATGCGCCGGCATTCGCCAGGGTGACCGCGAGGCTGATCGTGGCGGATTCCGCGGAGACCTGCGGCGTGGTGACGCACGTGCCCCACTGGTCCACGTGCACGGGCTGCACCTTGGTCAGCCAGACGTTGCGGTAAAGTCCGCCCCCCGGATACCAGCGCGAGGAGGCGGGCGGATTGTCGAGGCGGATGGCAAGCTGGTTCACGCCGCCGAAACGGACGAAAGGCGTCAGATCCACGCGCCACGATGAATAGCCGTAGGGCCAGCCGCCGACGAGCCGGCCGTTGAGCCAGACGGTCGCGTAGGCCATCGCGCCGTCCACCTCGAGGAAGATGGCTTTGCCCGCGTCGGCTGCGGGGACGTCGAGTTTCCGGCGATACCAGCCGATGCCCCAGCTCGGCAGCCGGCCCATGCCACCGACATCACCCGTGGGGATGAACGGACCCGCGATGGCCCAGTCGTGCGGCAGTGTCACGGCCTGCCAGGCGCCGTCGTCGAAGTCCGCGCGCACATAGGCCACCTCGCCGCCCGGATCGCCGGCCGGACGCACATGGCGCTTGGCAGGATCCTTGATGAAGGCGTTCGCCGTGGGGAGAATCCACGGCTTGAGCACCGTCCGGGCCTCTGCGCCGGGACGCGCGGCCTCCTCCGGTTTGGCGTCGGCCGGGCCGTCGTCGCGCCGGCGGCCGACCTCGGGGCGCACATCGTAGCGCAGGTCCACCGTGTTGCCGGGCGGGTCGTCCTTCCGGAACCGCCAGCCGTCGTTGAGCAGGATGGTTTCGCGCGGCGGCTGCGCGAACAACACTCCCGCCGCCAGCGCCAGCAATGCCGTGCGCCGCGACCCGGAGACGAACACGCGAAAAAGGGGTGGCATGATGCCGATGAATCTGCGCCGTCACCGCCGAGCCGCCGAACCTAAATTCTGCTGCACTGATGAACAAACTTGGACCGTCTCGGCTTGGAGGGCGCCCATCGAGACCTTGGCGGGCAGGGCGGACCGGCCCGGTTCGCCGTGATTAACCGACCGCGCTCATGTGTCGGACAACGCGGCTGGTGGCCACACCCCGCTTTTTCTGCTCGTCAGAGGGAGTCAATTTCGTTGACAGCTAAAAAAAGCCTGGTTTTGTCAGCCAACGAAACGTGCCTCCCGCCGCCCCCAAGTTCGACTTTTCTGTGCTGCGCACCCTCCGCGAGCAGCACGAGCTGACGCTGGCCGCCCTCTCCGACGCTTCAGGCGTGTCGGTGGGCGTCATCTCCAAGCTCGAGCGCAACCAGCAGTCGGCCGAGCTCGACACCCTTTACCGCCTCGCCCGCGCCTTCGGCCTCAGCGCCACCGACCTGCTCGCGATGTGCGAGTCCGACCTCGCGCACCGCACAGCCGAGAAGGCCTACCGCTCGGGCGACTTCAGGTTCCGCCAGGTCAAATACGCCAACGTCGTCGCCCACCTCGGCTCCGCCCCCAAGGGTGCCCGGGTCAACCGGCCCGAGATCCACCACGACGACACCGAGGTCTGCTGGGTCACCGCCGGTCGCATCCGCCTCGCCCTCCCCCACGAGACTGTCGAGCTCGGCGAGGGCGAGAGCATCCAGTTCGACGCCATCCAGCAGCACACCTACGAGGCCCTCGCCGACTCCGAGTTCGTGATCCTCCACCTGCGGAAGGACAAAAGATACTGATACTGATTAAACCACCGAACACACCGAATACGCAGAAGGGACCAAGACTGTGCCAAAACCAACAACCACAGATAGACACAGATTAACTCGGATCGATGATGGTCTGCTCCATTCTGCCATCTGTGTGTATCCGTGTTCAGCTGTGGTTAACTCTCCTGCGGCGTGTTCTGTGCATTCCGTGGTTAGTCCATCGCCCACTTCCGCCTCATGAATATTGACGACCAACTGAACGCCGACGCCCTCGCCCCCGCGCTCAAGCACTTTTGGCAGCTCTCCGGCGCGAAAATCGACCTCATCCTCAAGGAATACGATCCCGCCAAGGGCTCGCCCGTCTTCACCGCCGGCGGCAAATACACCACGCGCGGCTGGACCGAGTGGACGGAGGGATTCAGCTACGGCTCGGGCTTCCTGCAGTTCGACGCCACCGGCGAACAGCGCTACGCCGACGCCGCCGCGAAGCTCACCGTGGACCGCATGGCCTCGCACGTCTCCCACGTCGGCGTGCACGACCACGGCTTCAACAACCTCAGCACCTACGGCAACTGGCTCCGCCTCCAGCGCGAGGGCAAGCTGCCCGCCAACCAGGTCGAATTCTGCGAGCTCGCGCTGAAAACCTCCGGTGCCGTCCAGGCCGCCCGCTGGTCCACGATCCACGGCGGCGGCGGCTACATCTACTCCTTCAACGGCCCGCACTCCCTCTTCGTCGATACCATCCGCTCCGTCCGCATCCTGATGGTCGCCCACAAGCTCGGCCACCGCCTGATGGGCGAGAACGACACCGCGCACTCCCTCCTCGAGCGCGGCCTGCAGCACATCGAGGCCACGGCGAAATACTCCGTCTATTACGGCGAGGGCCGCGACAGTTACGACGTGCCCGCCGAGCGCGGCCGCACGACCCACGAGGCGATCTTCAACCGCAACGACGGACGCTTCCGCTGCCCCAACTCCCAGCAGGGCTTCTCGGGCTTCACCACCTGGACCCGCGGCCTCTCCTGGGCGATGGTCGGCTTCGCCGAGGAACTCGAGTTCCTGAAAACCGTCTCCGACGCCGAGCTCGCCCCGCTCGGCGGCCGCGCCAAGTGGGAGGCCCTCCTCCTCAAGGGCGCGCAGGCCACCTGCGACTGGTTCATCGCCCACACCGCCCTCGACGGCATCCCCTACTGGGACGGCGGCGCACCCAACCTCCACCAGCTCGGCGACTGGCGCGCGCGCCCCGCCGAAATCTTCAACGACCACGAGCCCGTGGACAGCTCCGCCGCCGCCATCGGCGCGCAGGGCCTGCTCCGCCTCGGCCGCTATCTCGGCGAGAAGACGCCCGAGGGTAAAAAATACTGGCAGGCCGGCCTCACCACGATGCGCACGCTCCTCAGCGACGCCTACCTCGGCATCGACCCGCAGCACCAGGGCCTCCTCCTCCACACGGTCTATCACCGCCCGAACGGCTGGGACCACATCCCGCCGGGCCGCAAGATCCCCTGCGGCGAAGCCTGCATGTGGGGCGACTACCACCTCCGCGAAGCCGCCCTCCTCCTCCAGCGCCTCATCGAAAACAAACCCTACTACACCTTCTTCGGCTGTTTGCAGACCTGAGGTTCAACCACAGATAAACACGGATTTTCACAGATACCCAAGCCGACCTGTCCTAACTCCTTTCCCCCATCTGTGTGCATCTGTGCCCATCTGTGGTTAAACCCTTCTTCTGTGTGTGCTGTGTATTCCGTGGTTAATCCATCCGTGCCATCCGTGGCTAAAACATGAATCCTTCCTCTCCCCTTCCTGATCTTAGCCGCCTCTGCATCCACACGATCACCACCAAACCGTGGGCCATCGAGACCGCCGCGGAGAAATTCACCAAAGCCGGCGTGAAGGGCATCACCGTCTGGCGCGACACCCTCGCCGGCCGCGACTGCAAGAAAACGGGCCAGCTCCTCCGCGACCACGGCCTGTCCATCGTCTCGCTCTGCCGCGGGGGCTTTTTCCCGGCGACGACCGCCGAGGGCCGCGCCAAGGCGCTCGATGACAACCGCCAGGCCGTCGCCGAGGCCCACGCGCTCGGCGCGCCGCTCATCGTGCTCGTCTGCGGCGCCGTCCCCGGCCAGCCGCTCCCCGAGTCGCGCAAACAGATCGTGGACGGCATCGCCGCCCTCCTGCCCGAGTGCAAAGCAGCCGGCGTGAAGCTCGCCATCGAGCCGCTCCACCCGATGTATGCCGACAGCCGCTCGGCCGTGAACACTCTCGGCCAGGCCAACGACATGGTCGAACAGCTCAAGTCGCCCTTCGTCGGCGTCGCCGCCGACGTCTATCACCTCTGGTGGGATCCCGCGCTCGAAACCGAGATCGCCCGCTGCGGCCGCCTCAACGCCCTCTTCGCCTTTCACGTCTGCGACTGGCGCACCCCGACCGTGGACCTCCTCAACGACCGCGGCCTCATGGGCGAGGGCTGCATCCCGCTCCGCCAGATCCGCTCCTGGGTCGAAGCCGCCGGCTTCAACGGCTTCAATGAAGTCGAGGTTTTCTCCACGCGCCTCTGGGCCATGGACCAGGACGAATACCTCAAAAAAATCATCCAAGCCTACCGCGATCACGTCTGACCAATTCAGTTGGCCGCAAAAAAACGCAAAAAGCACAAAAACAGAATCCGACTCCTTTCTCGTGTTTCCCGTGGCCAAGCCCTCTCAACTCCATCCCTCCATCGCTAACCCAGCGTAAAGCTTACCGCTTATTGCTTACAGCTCCTCTTCACATGAAAACCCACCGCATCGGCATCATCATGAACGGCGTCACGGGACGCATGGGCACCAACCAGCACCTCATCCGCTCCATCAAGGCCATCATGGACCAGGGCGGCGTGAAGCTCTCCGACTCCGAGGTCATCATGCCCGATCCTGTCCTCGTCGGCCGCAGCGAGGAAAAACTCAAGGCCCTCGCCGGTCGCGTCGGCGTCTCGCGCGTCTCGACCAACCTCGACGCCGAGCTGGCCAACCCCGCCAACCAGATCTACTTCGACTCCACCCTCACCGGCCAGCGCCCCGCCGGCGTCCGCAAGGCCATCGCCGCCAAGAAACACATCTACTGCGAGAAGCCCACCGCCACCACCTCCCGGGAGGCCCTCGCCCTCGCCAACGAGGTCACCGCCGCCGGCCTCAAGAACGGCGTCGTGCAGGACAAGCTCTGGCTCCCCGGCCTCGTGAAACTGAAGTGGCTCATGGACCAGGGCTTCTTCGGCCAGATCCTCTCCGTGCGCGGCGAGTTCGGTTACTGGGTCTTCACCGGCGAGCACGAGAAGCTCCAGCGCCCCTCCTGGAACTACCGCAAGGAGGACGACGGCGGCATCATCGTGGACATGGTCTGCCACTGGCAGTATGTCATCCAGAACCTCTTCGGCGACATCCAGAGCCTCACCTGCCTCGGCGCCACGCACATCCCGCAGCGCTGGGACGAGAACGGCAAGCCCTACAAGTGCACGGCCGACGACGCCTGCTACGCCACCTTCGAGCTGAAGAACGGCATCATCTGCCACTTCAACTCCTCGTGGGCCACGCGCGTGGACCGCGACGACCTGCTCACGCTCCACGTGGACGGCACCAAGGGCACCGCTGTCGCCGGCCTGCGCGACTGCAAGGCCCAGTCCATCGCCGCCACCCCGCGCTGCGTCTGGAATCCCGACATCGACTCCCCGATCAAATACCGCGACGGCTGGGTGCGCGTCCCCGACCAGGGCATCTACGACAACGCCTTCAAGATCCAGTGGGAGCTCTTCCTCAAGCACGTCGTCACCAACAGCCCCTTCCCGTGGTCCCTCCACGAAGGCGCCAAGGGCGTCCAGCTCGCCGAGCTCGCCCTCGCCTCCTGGGCCCAACGCCGCTGGCTCGACGTCCCCGCATTGAAATAACCACAGAACACACGGAACACACAGAATCTCCCAGCCCTTGCACAGGAGGTAACGGAGCCAACAGAGTTCAAAAACCTCCCGTGTATTCTGTGTATTCTGTGGTTTATCCCTCCGTTTTCTCCGTTTCCTCCTGTGAGAATTTCTTCCGAATATGAATAAAGTAGCTCTCGTCACTGGTGGTTCGCGCGGCATCGGCTTCGGCATCGCCGAGAAACTCGCCGCCGAGAAATGGGACCTCGTCATCAACGGCGTCCGCGAAGAATCCGCCGTCGCCGAGCCCCTCGCCCAGCTCCGCACCCACGGCGTCCGCGTCGGCTACGCCCGCGGTGACGTCGGCTCCGCCGACGGTCGCCGATCGATTGTGCAGGCCGTCGCCTCATTTGTCTCCGGCACCCCGGGTGCGGCTGACTTGGCTTCGAGCTTAAAGCTTAGCGCTTATCGCTCCTTCCTCCTCGTCAACAACGCCGGCGTCGCCCCCAAAATCCGCGCCGACCTCCTGGAGACGACGGAGGAGTCGTATGACTACGTGATGCACACGAACCTTCGCGGCGTCTTCTTCCTCACCCAGGCCTTCGCCCGCGACATGGTCGCCGCCAAGAAAGCCGACCCGGCCTTCAGCGGCTGCATCATCAACATCACGTCCATCTCCGCCACGGTCGTCTCGATCAACCGCGGCGAATACTGCATCGCCAAGGCCGGCCTGAGCATGCTGAGCCAGCTCTTCGCCACCCGCCTCGGCGCCGACGGCATCCCCGTCTTCGAAGTCCGCCCCGGCGTCATCAAGACCGACATGACCGCGGGCGTGACCGCCAAATACGACGACCTGATCAGCAAAGGACTATGCGTGCAGCCCCGTTGGGGATTGCCTCAGGACATCGGGCTGGCCGTTGCCTCACTGGCGCGAGCGGATTTCCCCTTCTCCACCGGTCAGGTGGTGATGGTGGATGGTGGTCTCACCATCCCGCGCCTGTAATCGCGCCACTTCCGTTTTCCGACATAGGTCTGACACTACCTCACGGGAAATCGGCCAGCAGTGCGCGCACCTGTTCACTGGTGACGCGCGGGGCCCCCCTTGGGTCCCGTGCTGACGATCATGCCCGTTATTTTGGATCTGACGAATCGCGGCCGTGCCGTCTTTGGCTTCCGACCGGTTTTGGTGACTGAAAGTCGGGTGCCCGCTTCACCGCGCAGCTGATCCGCCAGCGCCAGCTTCTGGCGCTTGGTCATCTTGGCGATGGCTTTGGCAACGGCGGTCGTCACGCCTCACACCTTGCCCAATCGCCCTCTCGCTTCAAGCGGAGAGATGCTCTCCTGACACAACGCTGTCAGCATGGCGTGGTAGGATCGCGGCATGAACCAATTCGTGATCCTCTTCCGCCAAGGGCCGTTCAACCTCACCGACGACGTCAAAGCGCGCCGCCAGACCGCCATCTCGCTCTGGGCCCGCGAGCAGAACGCCGCCGGGCACAAGCTCGAACCGCGCAGCCTCGCGCCGAGCATCACTCGTCCGGGCATCACCGTCCCCGACACCGCTGTCGGCGAGTGGCCCGTCACCGCTTTGCTGTTTATCGAAGCCGCCGATCTCGACGAGGCCACCGCCCTCGCCGCCTCCCATCCCGCCAAGGACTACAACGTCGCCATGGAAGTCCGCCCCTGGTCCGTCCCCGCTCCCCAACCGGTCGGACTCAACCGCTAATCTTCGCTCATTCGCGCTAATTCCAATCCCTCTTAATTAGCGAACATTAGCGTGGATTAGTGGTTAACCTTGTCTTGGTCCCATCCGTGCTGATCCGTGCCATCCGTGGCGAAGTCTCAGCCCGTCTCGCCCAGCGCCTTTCGCAAGCGCGCCAGTTCGCTCTTCAACCCCGCGACTTCCGCCTCCAGCGTCGCCAGGCGCTTCTCCACCTCCGGCGGCAGCGTCATCGCGACGGCGACTTGGAGCGGTTCGCGGGCGCCTTCGGCTCCGGCCAGATCCTCCGCCGTCGGCTCACCGGTCAGCAGTTGCGCCCAGCGCGCCTCCTTCTGTCCGGTCTGGCGCGGCAGCTTGCGGACCAGCGGCTCCGCGCCTCCGCTCAGATGCACGAGCAGCGCCTCGCAACCGGCCAGGTCCGGCACGGCGGCCATGCGCTCGCAATTCCCGCGCAACCCCGCCGTGGTCTGCGGGCCGCGCAACAGCAGCTCGGCCACCATCGCCTGCGCCAGCGGCTCGACGGGGAAACGCTCGCCGAAGCGGTGCTTGTATTTGATCGCGCGCGCATTCGCCCCGCTGAACGCGGTCACGAGCCGCCTGCCCCGCAGCCGGTCCAGCGCGCCCTCGACCTCGCGCTCGCCCAGCTCCATCACCGGCGCGCGGTTGTTCTTCTGGTTGCACGCGTTCACCAGCGCGTTGAGCGAAAGCGGATAGACATCGGGCGTCGTCGCCTCCTTCTCGATCAGGCAGCCCAGCACCCGGGCTTCCAAGGCATCGAGCGTGACCGGTGTGGTCGTTCCGTCCTGCGCGGGGTGATCGGTATCCATGCCGCATTTCCTCACCCGGGCCGCCCCGAGGCAATCCCGCTTCGCGCCCCCAGCCTTCCTCCGCGACCTCTGTGTCCCCCGTGTTTAAACCGATTCGGTTCTGGGTGTTTTGTGGCCAATGCTGGCTCCACGTTCTTTGGGATCTCCGCGGCAAACCGGTTCGGTTTTCCCGCGTGACGGTAACGTGGCGCGACGTGGCGCCGGGTTTGCGCTCCGGCCGCGGACGCGCTTGATTGCCGCACCCCATGATTCCCCGCCCCGCCCTGTTTTTCCTGCTGGCCGCGCTCGCCGCCGGCGCTTCCGAACCCGCCCCCGCCTTCCATTCCTGGGCGCCGACGCCGCCCATGGGCTGGAACAGTTGGGACTGTTTCGCCACCACGGTCACCGAGGACCAGACCAAGGCCCAGGCGGACTACATGGCCGCGCACCTCAAGGCCCACGGCTGGCAATATATCGTCGTGGACATCCAGTGGTATGAGCCCGGCGCGAAGAGCCACGCCTACCGCGCCGACGCCAAGCTCACGCTGGACACCCACGGTCGCCTGCTGCCGGCGCCCAACCGCTTCCCCTCCGCCGCCGACGGCCGCGGTTTCAAGCCACTCGCCGACTACATCCATTCGCACGGCCTGAAGTTCGGCGTCCACCTCATGCGCGGCATCCCGCGCCAGGCCGTCGAGCAGAACCTGCCGATCCTCGGCACGCCTTACCGGGCGCAGGACATCGCCGACCGCGGCAACATCTGCCCGTGGAACCCCGACATGTATGGCGTGGACGTCACCAAGCCCGGCGCGCAGGCCTACTACGATTCCGTCTTCGCCCTCCTCGCCGAATGGGGCGTGGACTACGTGAAGGTGGACGACATCAGCCGGCCCTACCTGAAGCATCAGGATGAGATCGAGGCCGTGCGTCGTGCCATCGACCGCACGGGCCGCCCGATCGTGCTCAGCCTCTCGCCCGGCGAAACCGCCCTCGAGGCCGCCGGCCATGTCGCGCAGCACGCCAACCTCTGGCGCATCAGCGACGATTTCTGGGACCGCTGGCTCGCCCTGCGCGACCAGTTCGGCCGCCTCGCCGCGTGGAACCCCCACCGCCGCCCCGGCGCCTGGCCCGACGCCGACATGCTCCCGCTCGGCACGCTCGTGCTGGGCGAGCGCACCACGCGCTTCACGCCCGACGAGCAGCGCACGATGATGACCCTCTGGTCCATCGCCCGCTCCCCGCTCATGCACGGCGGCGACCTGACCAAGACCGACCCCGCCACCCTCGCCCTGCTGACCAACGACGAGGTGCTCGCCGTCAACCAGCACAGCCTGAACAACCGTCCGCTCTTCGACCGCGACGAGCTCATCGCGTGGGTGGCCGACGTGCCCGGCTCGGCCGACAAATACCTTGCCGTCTTCAACATTCGCGACCGTGTGCGCCTCACGCCGGAAAACGCCCGTCACGCCAGCACCCCGGTCACCGGCGACCCCGCCACGTCCACCGCCATCGACGCCGACCTGCGCGGCGGCGACCGGCTCATCCTCGCCGCCCGGCCCCTCGACGTCTCGGGCGAATGGAACCGCGTGCTCTGGCGCGACGCACGCCTCGTGTTCGCCGACGGCTCCGAGCGGCCGCTCGCCGATTTCCAGTGGACGCATGCCGACGCCTGCTGGGACAGCACCGCCGTGAAGAAGGACAAGGAGGGCCGTGTGCTCGGCGTCGCCGCCGAGATCCCCGCGGTCGTCGAATACGCGCTGCCCGCTGGCGCCGTGCGCTTCCGCGCCACGGGCGTAGTCGAGAGCAACGGCCGCGGACAGAAACCCGGCCCCGTGCAGTTCCTCACCGTCGTCGCCACGCCGGAAAACACGGCCGACGACGCCGGCCTGCCGGTGTCCGTCGCCCTCGCCGATCTCGGCCTGCCCGACGGCGCGCGTGTGCGCGACCTGTGGTCGCACGCGGACCTCGGCGAGGTGCGCGGCGAGTTCGCGCCTGTGATCCCCTTCCACGGCGCCGGCCTCTACCGCCTGTCGCCCAGGTAGCGGTGGACCTCTTGTCAGGCCATAGCCTTGGCGAAGGCTGATGGCCCGCCCGCAACGGGCGTGGTCGAGCCGCGCGCTTGCCATGAGGCCGACAAGGTCGGTCAAATAAGGCTCCGCTGCGCTGCGTCGGGTGGGTGCACCGAGTTGGAAGTGTGGCCGGAAGGGTGGCGCTGAGAGAGGTTCTCCGCCGCTGACACGTCGAGGGCACTCGACGGTCCCCACCTGCTATCCAAGGCGCAGGCCAGCTGCGCCGTTAAGCTGACTGATGCGGAAGGTGGCGGAGACGAGCGGTTCCATCTACAAGTCGGCGCCGACGGCCCCAAGGGGCGCAACGAACACGCGCCGTCCCCGCCCCACCCAAGTCCCGTTCAGTCGCGCTGCGCCCGTGGTCGGCACCGGCCGTGTCGCTGCTGGCGCTGTGAGAGGTGGATTTGAGGTAGGGCGGAGCGGGCCGCTCCGCCCGAGCATTCGGCGCACCGGCCCGGTGCGTTCTACCGACAGACTATCGCACCAAGCACGGGCGCTTCGGGTCGAACTTCCAGCCGGGGATCAGGTATTGCATGGCGATCGCGTCGTCGCGCGCGCCGAGACCCATCTGCTGGTAGAGTTTGTTGGCCTGCTCCAACTGCGCGGGATCGATCTCGATGCCCAGGCCCGGCCGCTTCGGCACTTCGAGCCGGCCGCCGCGGATGACGAGCGGCTCCCTGGTCAGCCGCTGCCCGTCCTGCCAGATCCAGTGCGTGTCGATCGCCGTCACCCTGCCCGGCGCAGCCGCGGCAACGTGCGTGAACATCGCCAGCGAGATGTCGAAATGGTTGTTGGAGTGCGAACCCCAGGTCAGGCCGTGCTCGCGGCAGGTCTGCGCGACCTTCACCGAGCCCTGCATCGTCCAGAAGTGCGGGTCGGCGAGCGGGATGTCCACGGCGTGCAGGGCCAGCGCGTGGCCGAGTTCGCGCCAGTCGGTCGCGATCATGTTGGTGGCGGTCGGCAGGCCGGCGGCCCGGCGGAACTCGGCCATGATCTCGCGGCCTGAGAAGCCCTTCTCCGCGCCGCAGGGATCCTCGGCGTAGGCGAGCAGGTCGCTCCGGCCCTTGCACAGGCGCACCGCCTCGTCGAGCGACCAGGCGCCGTTCGGGTCGAGGGTGATGCGCGCGGCGGGAAACCGGGCCTTCAGCGCGGCGATGGCCTCCATCTCCTCCGCGCCGGCCAGCACGCCGCCCTTGAGCTTGAAATCGTTGAACCCGTAGCGCGCGTGCGCCGCCTCGGCGAGCCGCACAATGGCGGCGGGGGTCAGCGCCTCTTCGTGACGCAGGCGGAACCAGTCGTTGTCCGCCGTTGGCTCGTTGCGGTAGGGCAGGTCGGTCCGGCGGCGGTCGCCGACATAGAACAGGTAGCCGAGCACTTCGACCGAGTCGCGCTGCCGGCCTTCGCCGAGCAGGTCGGCCACCGCCACGCCGCGGTGCTGGCCCAGCAGGTCGAGCAAGGCCGCCTCGATCGCCGTGACCGCATGGATGGTCGTGCGCTGGTCGAAGGTCTGGTTGCCGCGCCCGCCGGCATCGCGGTCGGCGAAGCGCTCGTGCACGGCGCGCAGCACGGCGTCCAGGTCGCCCACGGGCCGGCCGACGACCAGCGGGCGGGCGTCCTCGAACGTCTGGCGGATTTTCTCGCCGCCGGGCACCTCGCCGAGCCCGGTGTGGTCCGCCTCATCCTGCAGCAGCACGACGTTGCGCGTGAAGAACGGCCCGTGCGCGCCGCTCAGGTTGAGCAGCAGGTCGTCGTGGCCGGCCACGGGCACGACGCGCATCGCGGTGACCCTGGGGGTGCCGGCATCGACGGGAACGTTCATGCCGGAATGAAACTCACGCGACCTTCAGCTCCACCCGCTTGATTTCGCCGACCACGACGAGGTAGCTGGCGACGGCGAGCGCAGCGTGGGCGCTGACATAGACGAGGGCCCAGTTGAACGAACCGGTGGCCTGCAGGATGTAGCCGATGGCGATCGGCGTCACGATGCCCGCGGTGTTGCCGAAGGTGTTGAAGAGTCCGCCGCACAGGCCGGTGACGGACTTCGGCGAGGTGTCGGAGATGACGGCCCAGCCGAGCGCGCCCACGCCCTTGCCGAAGAAGGCGAGGCTCATGAAGAAGATGACGGCCCATTCCGCGTCCACGTAGTTGCAGGCCACCATGCTCACCGACATCAGCAGGCCCGCCACGATGGGAGTCTTGCGCGCGACCGTGAGCGAGCAGCCGCGCCGGAGCAACCGGTCGGAAAACCAGCCGCCGAGGACGCCGCCGATGAAGCCGCACAGCGCCGGGAGCGCGGCCACAAAACCGACCTTCAGGATGGACATGCCACGCTCCTTCACCAGGTAGATGGGGAACCAGGTCAGGAAGAACCACGTGAGCGTGGTGATGCAGTATTGGCCGAAGTAGATGCCGAGCAGCATGCGGTTGCCCAGCAACTGCCCGAGGACGGCCCAGCGCACCGGCGCGCCCGGGGCGCCCTGCCGGTCGAGGTCCACGAGGCCGCCGCCCCGCCCGATGTGCGCGACCTCGGCGGCGTTGGCGGCCGGGTGTTCGCGCGGTCCGTGGATCAGCCGCGGCCAGATGGCGGCGAAGCCCAGCCCCACCGCGCCCATGAACCAGAACACCGGAGCCCAGCCGAAGGTGTGCGCGATCCAGCCCATGATCGGCGAGAACAGCACCGTCGCGAAATACTGCGCGGAGTTGAAGATCGCGCTCGCCGTGCCGCGCTCCGCCGTCGGGAACCACGCGGCGACGATGCGCGCGTTGGCCGGGAACGACGGCGCCTCGGCCGCCCCGAGCAGGAAGCGCAGGACGAACAGCACCGCGACCGCCACCGCGGGACCCAGTCCGCCGATGAAGCCCTGCAGCAGAGTGAACAGCGACCACAGCGCGATGCTCCAGAAATAGATCCGCTTCGACCCGAAGCGGTCGAGCAGCCAGCCACCGGGAATCTGGCAGGCGACATAGGCCCATGCGAAGGCCGAGAACACGTAGCCCATCGCGACGGAGTCGAGCGCAAGGTCCTTGGCCAGATCGGTGCCGACGATCGAAAGTGTCGCGCGGTCGGCGTAGTTGACCGACGTCAGCAGGAACAGGAACCCCACGATCCACCAGCGGATGCGGGTCGGACGTTCCGTTCCGGCTGGTGCCTCCGGCGGGTTCATCATTTTGTCGCATCGCGCGCGTCCCTTCATTGCGGACCGAGGGCTTGGATCAGGGCTGCGAGCTTCGCCGACTCCTCGGGGCTGAGGTCCACCAGCGGCGGGCGCACCGGGCCGGCGTCATGCCCGACGATCCGCGCGCCGGCCTTGATGATGCTCACCGCGTAGCCGGGCCGGCGGTTGCGGATCTCGAGATAGGGCAGGAAAAAGGAGTCGAGCAGCCGGCCCATCGCGGCGTGGTCGTCGGCCGCGAGGGCACGGTAGAATTCCATCGCGGTCCGCGGGATGAAGTTGAACACGGCCGACGAATACACCGGCACGCCGAGGGCCTTGTAGGCCGCGGCATAGACCTCCGCGGTCGGCAGGCCCCCGAGGTAGGCGAAGCGGTCGCCCAGTTTCCGGCGGATGGACACCATCAGCTCGATCTCGCCGATGCCGTCCTTGAAGCCGACGAGGTTGGGGCAGCGGTCGGCGAGCTTCGCCAGCGTGTCGGCCTGCAGGCGGCACGCGCCGCGGTTATAGACGATCACGCCGGACTTCACGGCGCGGCACACCGCCTCGACGTGCGCGGCGAGACCCTCCTGCCCCGCCTCGGTGAGATAGTGGGGCAGCAGCAGCAGCCCCTGTGCACCGAGCCGCTCGGCCTCCTGCGCGAAGGCAATCGCCTGGCGCGTCGGTCCGCCGGCGCCGGCCACGATGGGCACGCCGGTGCGGCAGGTCTTCACGGCGGTGCCGATCACGGCGCTGTAATCCTGCGCAGTCAGCGAAAAGAATTCCCCCGTGCCGCCCGCGGCGAACAGCACCGTCGCCCCGTAGGGCATCAGCCACTCCAGCCGCCGGGCGTAGGCGTCGGCGCGGAAATCGCCGGCGGCGTCAAAATCGGTCACGGGAAACGACAGCAGTCCCGACGACATCGTGAGCTTCAATTCCTGCGGGGTCATGGGCGATGGGGTGGCGCGGGCATCAATGCCATCGCCCGGAGCCGACGCAAGCGCGGGCACCAGCCCGGGAGGCTTTGGGCGCTTGTATCGTTTCATCGCGGGCGGTTGATTTCATCAGTGAAACTTCCGACCCGCCCGGCGGATGGGCCGACCGGCTTTTTACCTCAAGCCGGTGCGGCAAACGGCCGATTTCACGGGCAACGCCGCTGCACCCCTCCCCCGGCGGTGCGACCGCGTTGCCCTCTCCCCATGGCCCGCATCCTCCTGGTCGATCCGAGCGAGACGGCGAGGCGCGCCATGCGCGGCATCCTCGCCCGCGGCGAGCATCGTTTCGCCGCGGCGGACAACCCGGCCGCCGCCTGGTCCTTCCTGCGCCGCAATCCGGGCACCGACCTGCTTTTCACCGGCCTGCAGCTCGAGGGCGGCGGCCACGGCCTTGCCCTCATCCAGAAGCTGCGCGCCGACCCGGTCCTCACCCACCTGCCCGTGGTCGTCTATACCGGCCACAGCGACCGCACCGCCGTGAAGGCCGCCATTGATCTGCGTGTGCAGAACTTTCTCGTGAAGCCGTATCATGACGACGACATCTTCGCCGAGATCGACAAGGCGGCGGCCAACCCCTGGCGCGACCGCTTCTTCGAGGAGGAAAAATCCTTCTGCCGGATGATGCGCCTCACGCCCGGGCAGCTCCACGCGATGCTGGCCGACCTCCACCGCGACCTCGGGCTGGCGCGCGACCCGCTGCGCCAAGCGGCCGCACAGGCCGACGCGCGTGTGGCCGGCAGCCTGCTCTCGCGGTTGCAGCGGCAGGCCGAGGCCGCCGGCGCCTGGGCCGTCGTGGAGGCGCTCGCCGTGTTGGCCGACCGCGCCGGCGAGGAAAAGTGGTCCGCCTGGCCCGCCGGGCTCGACGCGCTGGATTTCGCCACGCTGCTCCTCGCCAGCCGGCTCGACCCCGGGCAGGCGGCCTCCCCGGATTTCTATTCCCCCACCGAGCCGCCGGATGCCGCGCTGGCCCGCGAGCGCGCCGCCTGGCTCGCCGCGCCTGCCGAGGACCGCTGCCCGGTCCTCACGCCGGAGCAGCTCATGCGCGAGGTCGAGGGCCTGCGCGGCTGCCCCGTGATCGAATCCGCCGCCGCTGCCTTCCAGATGATGGCCAACGGCCATCCCTCGTGCATCAACCCGCTCATGGACCTCGTTGCCCGCGACCCGGGCCTGACGACGCAGATGCTCATCGCCGCCAACCTGGCGCACCCGCCCGGACCCGGTGACAATCCCATCGAGGACGCCCGGCTGGCTGTCGGCCAGCTTGGCGAGATCCGCCTGGAGTCGCAGGCCCGCAACCTCCTGGTCGTCGAGGAGCGCATCATGCACCTGCCCCCGGCGTTCGACTGGCCGCGCTACTGGACCTTCCAGCGCGGCGTCGCCCGCGTCGCCCAGACGATCTGCCACGAGCTCGAATTCTACAGCCTTGAGCCTGCCGCCCGGGTGGCCGGGCAGTTGCATGACATCGGCCGGCTGCTTCTCGCCCACCTGCATCCCGCCGGCTTCCAGGCCATTCTCGAGCACGCGCGCACCCGGCGCGTGCGCCTCCACGAGGCGGAGCGGTTGTTCCTCGGCTGCACCACCAACCACCTCGGCGCCCGTTTCGGGGAACACGCCGGCTTGCCGCGGCGATTTGTGAATGTCATCCGCGGCATCGACGCACCCGGCGCCGCCACCGAGGACCGCCACCTCGTGGCCATCGTCTCGCTGGCGCGCAAACTTTGTCGGCACAACGAAGTCGGCGCCTCCGGGGATCCGCCGCTCGCCAGCGCCTGGCCCATCAAGGACACCCCCCAATGGGCCATCCTCAGCGAAGGCCTCTATCCGAGCTTCAACCTCCAGAAATTCGAGGCCAGGATCCACGCCACCTGCGGACGTCTCTGCGCGGAGTTCAGCGGCCACCAATCGGGCACCGTCGGCGAACTCGTGGCCGGGGCGGGGACGTGAGCGGGTGCTTTGCCGGGCACCCTTCTTACTTGATCCCCAGCAGCTCGACCTCGAACACGAGCACCGAGTTCGCCGGGATCTGGCCCGTGGCCCGCGGACCGTAGGCCAGCCCGGCGGGGATCGTCAGCCGCCATTTGTCGCCGACCGACATGAGCTGCAGCGCCTCGACCCAGCCCGGGATGACCCCGGTGACGGGAAACTCGACAGGCTCGTTGCGCTCCACCGAGCTGTCGAAGACCGTGCCGTCGGTCAGCGTGCCATGGTAATGGACCCTGACGGTGTCGGCGGGCTTGGGCTTGGGACCGGCGCCGCTCTTCAGGATTTCATATTGCAGACCCGAAGCCGTGACGGTCACGCCTGCCTTCGCCTTGTTCTTCGCGAGGTAGTCGTTGCCTGCCGCCAGTTGTTTCTCGGCCTCCGCGCCCGCCTGCGTCCGCGCCCGCTCCTGGATGGCGGTGAAGGCCGCCTGCAAATCGGCCTCCGCCACCCGCGTGCCGGCCTTGGCCAGGCCGTCGGCGAGTCCGGCCTTGAGCGCCTCGGGGTCGAGGCTGAGCACCTTGTCCTGCGCCAGTTTGCTGCCGAGGTTGTAGCCGATGCCGTAGCACACGCGCTGGTCCACCGACTCGAACGCGGTGGCCGTTGTCGTCGCGGTGGTCGCGGACTTGTCCTTCCCGGGCGGCTTGCCGCAGGCGGACAGCGTGAGAAGGAGGGGCAGGGTCAGGAGGAGACGGAGGGAGGTCGGCATGTTGAAGGGAAACGCGCACTGAATGCGCTGCGCCCCAACATGCAAGACCGGGTTTGCGCGCCCCGGCTTTTAGCAGACTCGATCCACCGCCACCAGGCAGACGTCGTCGGACAGCGTTTCGCCGGCGCCGCGAAACGCTTTCACCTCGGCCAGCAACCCGTCGAGCAACGCGCTTGTGCTTTGACCGATCTGCGCGGCCACGGCGGCGTGCAGGCGCGCCCGCCCGAATTCCTCGCCGCCGCCGTTCTCGGCCTCGTAGATGCCGTCGGTGAAAAGCAGCAAGGTGTCTCCCGCGGCCAGCGACCGGCATACCGTGCCGTAGTTGAAATCCGGCAGGAGTCCGAGCGCCGGGTCGGGGCCGTCGGGCGACGTGCAGGCGGTGACGCGGTTCGCGGCGCGCTCCAAATGCAGCGGTGCGGGATGCCCGGCGTTGGCGAGGCGCACCTCGCCGGCCGCGGCGTCGGCGACGGCATAGGCCGCGGTCACGAAAACGAGGTCGCCCACGCGCGCGAGCGTGCCCTGGAGCTGGCGGTTGAGCGCGCCGAGAAACGCGCCGGGATCGCCGGCCAGCGCCTGCTGCTCGCGGAGCAGGCCGCGCAGCAGCGCCGTGATGAGCGCCGCGCGCACGCCATGGCCCATCACGTCGCACAGAAACACCCCCGCCGCCGACGCGGCCACCGGAAACACCGCGAAGAAATCGCCCGCGACCTCGTGGCTGGGAATCCAGCGGTGGTCGAAGGCCAGCCGGCTGCGCCCCGCCGCCGCACCGGCGGGAAACAACGGGTAGGACTGCGGCAGCAGCGCCTGCTGCACCTCGCGCGCCATCCGGAGGTCGGCTTCCATCTGCGCGCTGTGGCGCCGCACCTGCTCGTTGGAGGCCGCCAGTTGCTCCTCCAGCCGGCGGCGCTCCAAGGCGCCGGCGATGGCGCGGCGGAGCGTGGTGTGGTTCAGCGCCGTCTTCACCAGGTAGTCCTTGGCGCCGAGCTTCATCGCCCCGACCGCCACCTGTTCGCTGCCCGCGCCGGTGAGCATGATGACGACCGGCCGCCGCGCCTCGGGCAGCTCGTTGATGGCCGCCAGCAGCGCGAGGCCGTCCTCGTCGGGCAGCAGGTAGTCGAGCAGCACGAGCTGGTATCCGCCCTTCTTGAATTCCCGGCGTGCCTCCGCGCCCGTGCCCGCGCAGGTCGGCGCACAGGCGAGCCCTCCCCCCAGGTTGCGCACGAGGCCGCACAGCATGGCCGCGGTCGTCGGATCGTCGTCCACGATCAGGACCGGGATGGGGTGGTGGTCCATGGTGCGCGGCCGGGTTTTCAGGTGGAGACACCCAGCAGGCCGCGGGTGAGCTGGAAATCCACGAAGCCGCCGGCGTTGGCCTTGGGCTGCCGGCCGCCGGCCGCCGCGGCGGCCACCAGGTCGAGGATCGCCTGACAATCCGCGTCCGCCCCGGTGAAGAGCAGATCCACATCCCCGGCCGCGCCCGGCGAGAGCGTGCCCGCCTCCGCCAGTTGCCAGACCGGCAGCAGCGGGTGGCCCTGCTGCGGAGTGTCGCCGACGATGCCCAGGAAGACCTGTGCGCCGCAGGCGCCCAAACCGGCGAGATTCTCGGTCCAGTGGTCCGTGTCGGTCTGCACGACGTGCAGACCCGACTCCGTGAAAGGCTGCCCGTAGGCCAGCGTGGCCCGCGGCGCCGTATGGCCCAGCAAGGCGCGGACGAAGCGCGGGGCCGCCAGCAACCGGTCGCCCTCGGGGAGGAGCACGGAGCCGCCGGCCGCGAGGATCTCCGCGAGCGCCGCCGCGAGCGCCGCCGTGCCCGGATCCCCCGGCAGGCCGGCGGAAAGCACGCCCACCGTCAAGGCGCCGAGCCCGGCCGGCACGCGGCCGGCCGGCGGGCGCGCCGCCAGCGCGCCGGCGAACCACGTCTCGACGCGCGCGAGCGCCTTCTCGATGCCGCCGTCGAGCTGCACGCTGGCCCAGCCGAAACGCTCCAGCGGCAGGGCCGCCTGTTCGAACTGCCGTTTCATGACGTCGTTCGGCACCTTTTCGCAGCCGTGTTCGAGCAGGAGCGCGGCGGCGACGTTGGGGTGCGTGGCGTAGCCGCGGTAGGTGCGGTGCAGAAGCTGATACATCGTCTCGCCGCCGAAGCCGCAGCCCTCGGAGTGGGCGAGCGCCACGAAGCGGTCGAGCCCGAGCCGGCCGGCGAGGCCGCTGGCGTTCATGCGCTCCGCCGCCAGGCGGGCGATCTGGGCGGAGCACATGCTGGTGGGCATCACCAAGCCGACCCGCTCGGTGCCGAAGCGGCCGCCGTTGGGGTAAAGGCGGAGCGCGGCCCCGGGACGCGTTTTTTCGCTGCGGTCGTCATTTCGCGCCTTGGGGTCAAGGTGCGCCGGCAAGGGCCTGCCGTCCGGCGCCGGGCGGGCGCGGATCGCGGCGAGGCGCGTGGTGTCGGTCTGCCGCCAGTCGCGCCAGAGCGAGGCTTGCGAATGTCCAGCGTGCTCTCCTTTGGTCTTCTGCCCGGACGCCGTGGCGATCAACCGGTCGAAGGCTTCGGCCGCCAGCGCCTCCATCGGCTCGCCGTCGAGATAACGGCCGGCGTTGATGTCCATCTCGTGGACGAGCAGCTCGTGCCGGCGCGTGGTCGTGGTGAGCTTGAGCGTGGGGACGAAGGGGAAGTTGGTGATGGAGCCGTTGCCGGTGACGAAGAGGCAGAGGTTGCAGCCGGCGCCGACCTGGCCGGCGAGGCCCTCGAGGTCGTTGCCCGGGCTGTCCATGAAGTAGAAACCCGGCGCGCCGAGCGGGTCGCCGTAGTCGATGACGCGGTCGAGGCGCGTGCGCGGGTCCTTCTTGTGGACGGCGCCGAGCGACTTGAGCGTGATGTTGTAGAGGCCGCGAAGCTTGTTGCCGGCGGACGGGTTGCTCTCGGGCGTGACGCCGTGCCAGGCGAGGCGGGCCTTGAAGCGCGCGATGCGGTCGAGCAGCGCGCGGGCGGTGGCGGCGTCGCGGACGTTCCGCACCAGGTAGGACTCGGCGCCCGCCAGCTCGTCGGTCTCGCAGAGCACGCCGGTGCCGCCGTGGCGGACGACCTCGTGCACCATCGCGCCGGCGAGCGGGTTGCCCGAGACGCCGGAAAAGGCGTCGGAGCCGCCGCACTGCAAGGCGACGCGGAGGTGCGCGAGCGGCTCGTCGGTGCGGCGCATCGCCGCGACGGCCGGCAGCCAGCGGCGCACGAGGGACTCGCCCTCGGCGAGGGCGGCGGCGATGCCGTGGTGGATGCTGAGGAAGGCGTGAGGCACGTCCGCGAGCGGGTAACCGCGCGCGCGCAGGAAGGTCTGGAGGCGGGCGTTGGAGACGGGTTCGACGCCGTAGTCCACCGCCAGCACGGCGCCGACGTTCGGATGCACGATGAACCCGGCGAGCGCGCGCAGGATCTCGGCGGCGTTGTTGGGTTCGCCCGGGCCGCCGCCTTCGGTGTGGGCCACGGCCACGATGCCATCGAGCGACGGGTGCACGCGGGCGAGCGGCTGGAGCCGCGCGGCGAGCTGGCGCGCGAAGCTGGCCGTGCGCGAGGTCGTGCCGAGGATGACGAGGTAATTGCGCGTGCCCACGCCGCGGCGGCCGGGACGGCGGTAGCCCGCGAAGGTGCGCGGTTGCGCGACCAACTCCACCGGCGGCGCGGGCCGCAGCGCGGCCTCGTCGAGGGCGAAGGGCACGAGGTGGTCGGCGAAGTTCGGTTGGGCGGGGATCGTCAGCTCCACGCGGCGCAGTGCGAGCCAGTCGAGGATGGATTGGTTGCAGACGTAGGTGCCGGCGGCGATGGGCCCGAGCGCCTGCCCGAACGGCAGGCCCCACGAGAGCAACGGCTCCCCCGCGGCGACCGGGCGCACGGTGAAGCGGTGGCCCTCGAGCACCGTGTGCTCCAGTGTATGCGGTCCGTCGGCGAGCAGGATCGCCGTCCCGGCCTCCAGGCGCCGGATGGCGATGGCCACGTTGTCGCCGGGCGCGGGCAGCCGGCCGGCGGCGTCGAGGGGCAGCGGGGCGCTCATGAGGTCACGGTAACCCGCGCAGCCCAGCAGTCAGGGCGAAAATGCGCAGGAAAGATGGAGCGCGCTGATCTCGGCGCTTGGACTGGAAAGCGCCCAGCGAGCAGGGCGTTCCGCCTCATGCCATGCGAAAGAGCCGGTCCGCGCGGGGGACCGGCTCCTGGAAAGCAGGCGAAGGATGCGCCGGCTCAGCCTTCGTAGGCCGGGAGCGTCTTGTCCACGGTCTCGCGGGCGAGCTTGGCGTAGGCGGGCAGGCCGTTGTCGTAGGGCACGCCGACCTCGCCTTGGATGAGCGGGGTGGCGTAACGGAAGAACTGGAAGTTCAGGCTGACGCCGTCCTCGTTCACCCACTCCTTGGGCAGCTTCTTGAGATTGCCGACAACCTCGCCAAGGGCGGTGAGGCCGGTCTCGCAGGTGTATTGGTCGCTGTCGCCGCGCACGAGCGTGACGAGCTTGGCGGTCTCGCCGGCGATGGCGGCCTTGACGGCGGCCTGGCCGGCGAGGAAGGCCTCGTCGGCGTCGGCCTTGGAGGCGAGGTGGGCGGCGGCGCGCTGGGCGACGCCGAGGCGGGCGACGCGGGCCTTGGCGCCGAGCTGGGACTCGACGAGATCCTTGAGCGTCTCGCCCACGCCGCCGAGCTGGGCGTGGCCTGCGGCGTCGTTGGCGCTGGTCTCGACGGACACGTAGTTGCCGTCCTTGTCCACGAGGCCCTCGCCGACGACGACCACACAGTGCTTCTCGCGCTTGAGGACGCGGCGGACGTCATCGAGGAACTTCTCGTTGCTGAAGGGGACCTCGGGCAGATAGACGAGATGCGGGGGATCGTTGGGGTGGTCGCGGCGCTTGGCCAGCGAGGCGCCGGCGGCGAGCCAGCCGGTGTTGCGGCCCATGACCTCGACGAGGGTCACGAGATCGCCCTGGCCGATGGCCTCGGCGTCGAGGGAGAGCTCCTTGACGGTGGCGCCGATGAACTTGATGGCGCTGCCGTAGCCGGGGCAGTGGTCGGTGGCGGAGAGATCGTTCTCGATGGTCTTCGGGATGCCGATGACACGGAGCTCGTAGCCCTGGGCGGCGGCGGTCTCGGCGAGCTTGACGGCGGTCTCCTGGGACTCGCCGTCGCCGATGTGGAAATAGTAGCGGATGTTGTGCGCCTTGAAGACGGCGAGCACGCGCTCGAAGTCGGCGGGTTTCCTGAGCTTGCCGCGGCAGGAACCGAGGGCGGCGCCCGGGGTGTAGCGGAGGCCGCGGATGGCCTGCTGCGACTCGGCGGCGAGGTCCACGAGGTCTTCGCCCAGGAGGCCGTGCACGCCGTTGAGGGCGCCATAGACTTCTTCGATGCAGGAATGATTGAGGGCCTCGGCGACGACGCCGGCGACGCTGGCGTTGACGACGGCGGTCGGGCCGCCGGTCTGGCCGATGAGACAGTTGCCTACGAGTTCTTCTGCCATGATGTGGTGTGGTTTAAAGCCGGGAAAGTAATGAACGGGAACGGTCAAAAAAGGCCCGGCTCCGGGGACTGGCAAACCAAATCTCCCGGCGCGGGGAAATTACCGGCCACCCGGCACCGAGGCGCCGCGGCCACCCGCCGGCCGGCACCGGGGCCGGCGGCCGAGCGGAAATATTTTCATCCGAATGCGCGTCCGCAAAGCGATTTGCCCGGGTGGAACGCGTTGACCGCGGCGCCTTTTCCGGCCCGCCCGGTGGGTCCACACCTCACAGCAGCCTGCCCGGGCGGTAGTCGGCGGCGCCCTTGTGCCGCTTCACGAGCGGCTCGACCGCGGCGACGAAGGCGTCCACCTGGTGCGGCGCGGCGCCGACGTAGCGTTCGTTCTCGCGCAGGATCTCGGTGAGCTTCTTCTTGCCGAGGCCGACACGCTTGTCGCCGGCGAGGCGGGCAAGCAGATCCGCATCCCCTCCGGAGCGCAGGGCCTTGGCCGCGGCGACGGCGTGCTCCTTGATGGCTTCGTGGGCGGTCTCGCGGCCGGCGCCGTTCTTCACGGCCTCCATGAGGATCGTCGTGGTGGCGAGGAAGGGCAGGTTGCGCTCGTTCTCGGCGGCGATGGCGGCGGGGAAGGCCTCCAACTGGCGCAGCACCGTGAGGAAGGTCTCGAACAGGCCGTCGATCGCGAAGAAGGCGTCGGGCAGCGCCACGCGGCGCACGACCGAGCATGACACGTCGCCCTCGTTCCACTGGTGGCCGGCGAGGTTCGCGGTCATCGTGACGTAGCCGCAGAGGATGGTGGAGAAACCGCAGACGCGCTCGCAGTTGCGCGCGTTCATCTTGTGCGGCATGGCGGAGGAGCCGACCTGGCCCTCCTGGAACCCCTCGGTGAGCAGGCCCGCGCCGGCCATGAGGCGCAGCGTGGTGGCGCAGCTCGCGGCGGCAGCGCCGGCCTGGTGCAGCGCGCTGACGGTGTCGAAGTCGAGCGAGCGCGGATAGACCTGGCCGACGGCGCCGAGCTTGGCCCTGAAGCCGAGGTGCTTGAGGATGCGGCCCTCGAGCTGGTCCACCTTGTCGGTGTCGCCGCCGAGGAGCGTGAGCTGGTCGAGCTGCGTGCCGACCGCGCCCTTGAGGCCGCGCACGGGGTAGCGGGCGATGAGCTCGTCGAGGCGGGCCTGCGCGAGGAGCATTTCCTGGCCGAACATGGCGAGGCGCTTGCCGAGGGTGGTGGGCTGCGCCGGCACGTTGTGCGTGCGGCCCGTGATCATGACGTCGCGGAACTCCGCGGCGCGGCGCGCAAGCAGGTGGAGCGCGGCGACGGCCTTGAAATGGACGAGCTTCAGGGCGCGGGCGACCTGGAGCTGTTCGACGTTCTCGGTGAGGTCGCGGCTGGTGAGGCCGAGGTGGATGAACTGGCGCTTCGCGAGGTCGGAGAATTCCTCGAGGCGGGCCTTCACGTCGTGGAGGGTGACGCGCTCGCGCTCCCTGATGCGGTCGAGGCTCACGTCGTCGCGCACGCGCTCGTAGTCCTTGATGGCCTCGGCGGGGATGGCGACGCCGAGGTCGCGCTGGGCCTTCATCACGGCGATCCAGAAATCGCGCTCGAGGAGGATGCGTCCGTGGGCCGACCAGATCTCGCGCATCGCCGGCGAGGCGTAGCGCTCGGCGAGCACGTTGGGGATGGGATCGGCGGCGGCGGTGGACGTCGGGTGGTTCACAGGCGCCCGAGCGTTAGCCCGCAGCCCGGGGTTGCCAATGGAAAATCGCGGGAAGGAGTGTTGTCGGACGGGGTCTCCGGAACCCCGCCAACGCCATGGAAAGGCGGGATTTGGAAATCCCGCCCTTGCTGCATCATGTCAGGCACCGCACGGCCATCTCACGCAGGACGGTTTCCTGGTCGCTGGGGCGCTCGATGATGGCCTCGAAGGCGGCGATGAACTCCTGCTGGTTGTCGATCAGGCGGCGCAGGGTCGGCAGCCGGCCCGTGCTTACGAGCTTGCCGGCATACCACTGGTTCTGGGTGAAGAGGTTGTAGGAGCTCTTCTCCGTATCGCCGCCGAAGTGTTTCGCGTAGGCGCCCTGCGCGCGGGCCCACGCCGCCTTGTCGAAGCCGTAGGGGCCGGGGGCGCGGAGGTCGCCGGCGTCGATGAGCACGCGCGCCTGGATGAGGATGCGGTTGCGGTTCTGGAGCGACGAGAGCACGGGGCGCGCATCGCCGCCGGTGAAGAAATGCTGCTGGAGCGCGCGGAGTGTGCCCGGCAGGTCGCCGGCGAAGAACCGTTCCGCCGCCTCGAAGAAGTCGCCCTCGGCCATGTTGGGCGTGAGCTCGACGACGTGCGCCGCCTCGATGACCGCGGGGTCGCCGACATAGGTCGCGAGTTTGCGCACCTCCTCGGTGAGCAGGCGGGTGTTGGTGCCGACCTTGGTGAGCAAAATCTCGACGGCGCCCTCGCCGAAGGTGACGCCGCATTCGCGCGCCTCGGCCAGGGCCACGCTGGCGAGCGCCTCGGCGGCGCTGTCGCCGTCGCCGCCGGCCAGCGTGAAGTCGGCGTGGGCCTCGCACCATTTCGGGAAGCTGCGGCGGCGGTCCACCGGCGCGGCGGTCACGACGACCGCCACCTCGTCGGGGTTCACCTTCTCCAGGATCTCCTGCAGGGCCTCGACCTGCTTGAGCGTGCCCTCGGCGCGGCCGGTCACGTTGTCGGCCAGGAAGCTCACGTCCTTGAGCCACACCACGCGCTTGCCGCCGAACATCGGCACGGTCTGCACGGCGTCACGGAAGCGGTTCACCGCGGCCTCGACCTCGTCCACGTTGCCGGCGAAGCCGCTGATGATCTCGCGCGCGAAGTCGTCGGCCTGCGCCTCGGCCACCAGCGCGTCGAAACGCTCCTTGCCGACGCGGTTGACGAGAAAATCGTCGGGGCCGCACACGAAGGTGAACGCTTTGGTCGTGGCCGTGGGCATGGGCGGGAATTTGCCCACGAAACCCGCGAAAGCGCACGCCGAATTTTCAGATGAACCCTGTCTTGGTCGCGAAAATCGAATGTACGGGCGTCTTTCCCCGCCGGGCCTGCCGCCAGCGGCTAAAGTCGACCTCATTGGTGTCCAGATAGACCGATCCATCCCGCAGCTTAGTGAGGCCGATAAGATTGGTGTTGTATGTCTCTGTGCGACGACTGCCGGTATCCTTGTTCACCTTGCTGCCAACATAGACCCAATCCGGTTGCCGATGGGTGTGCCCGTTGAGAACGGCAAACATGACATGGACAAACCGGATGCCGCCCGCGGCCTCGATCTTGTAGCACGCCACGCAGTGCCAGCCGGAGTGGCCGTTATGACTTTCGCCCCCTTTGCCGATCTGAATGGTGGTCTTCACCTCCAAGCCTGCGCCTTTCGCCACTGTGGGATTGATCAAGTCGGGATAGGCTTGGTCGGAATTGTGCTTGTAGTCGGAGTGTTCGTGCAGGGAGTCGCAAAGGACATTGGCCACCAACCCGCTGAAATTATTGCCCTGCACATAGTCCACCAATGGTTTCGCCCCGCTCAAACGAAGATTCACGTTGATCAGAGCAAGGATGCGCTGGGTCGCGTTGAGCGCTCTTTCCAATTGTGCCAAGGTCAACCCTGGCGGCAACGGCACCCCCTGACGGAACAACTTTGGATCTACTGTCGGCGGTTGAACTTTGCTGGCGGCGTAAGCACCGGAGATCAGGCGCGGCAGCGGACATCGCAGCGCTCCGGCCAATGAAGCCAGGATGTCGATGGAGAAATTCTCCCGTCCGTTCTCCAACCCGGAAAGATATTGGTAGGTGATGCCCGTTTCGGTTGCCAGCTTGTCCTGGGTCAACCCGGCTTCCTCCCGCAAAGAACGGACGTGTTGACCGATAAGAGCTTTGGCATCCATTTTCGCCTATAGTTGATACCAAATTAGCCCTTGTCTGTCTTTCGCCTATAGTTGAAATCGCCTTATGCACGCCCGCCTCGTTCACGCCGACTGCTTTGAGTGGCTCCGCGCCTGTCCGCCCCACTCCATCGAAGGCGTGTGCACTGATCCGCCCTACGGCGTGGTCGAATTTTCGGAGAAGGAACTCGGCAAACTGCGGGCGGGCCGCGGTGGAGTTTGGCGGCTGCCTCCGGTCATAGGTGGAAGCCGGCGCGATCCCCTGCCGCGATTCACCGTGCTCACCGATCAGCAGAAATTGGCCCTAAAACAGTTTTTCAAGGACTGGGCTTCCGCTTTACATCCGGCATTGGTGCCGGGAGCGCATGTCTGTCTCGCCGGCAATCCGATGCTGCAGCCCTTGGTGCAGATGGCCATGGTCGAGGCCGGGTTCGAGATCAGAACGACCATCATCCGTCTTTATTACAGCTTCCGTGGCGGCGACCGCCCAAAAAATGCCGAACGTGAATACCCCAACGTATGCGTAACCCCCAAAGGGGCCTACGAACCTTGGATGCTTTTCCGAAAGCCCTTGGGCGAGAGAACCGTGGCGCTGAATCTGCGCAAATGGGGCACCGGGGGCTTGCGCCGGTTGCGCACGGACAAGCCGTTGCCCGATGTCATCACCAGCGGGCGCACGCCGTCCCGTGAGGAGGCGATCTCCGATCATCCCTGCCTCAAGCCCCAGCATTTCATGCGCATCCTCACGCGGGCGCTGCTGCCGTTGGGCAAAGGCACCATTTTGGATCCGTTCATGGGTTCCGGTTCCACGCTGGCTGCCGCCGAGGCCATTGGCTATGCATCTGTTGGCGTGGAGCTCGATCGCGATTACCACCAACTGGCCGCTCGCGCCGTGCCTCAACTTGCGAGGCTGTATCCTGATTTCGATGGTTCTTGCCTCGAGCGACCGGATGAATCGGTCGAAGCACCGCCTACGCCCGATAACCAGCTCGCGTTTGCCCTCGCCGAGTCTCCCGCCCGATACGAACGCTCCCGGTCACGCACCAGCAAACGCCGGATCGGTTGATCAGTTCACCTGCGGGGCGGCGATGCGGCGGGATTCCTTGAGCGCCTCGCGGCGGAGCCAGTCGAGGGCGTCGGTGATCGCGCGCTGCTTCACCGCGGCGCGCGGGCCGGGGTAGCTGAGCTGTTTCGCCCAGTCGCCGGCCGGCGAGTGCAGGCCGAGGTAGATGCCGCCGACGGGATTCTCGCCGCTGCCGCCGCACGGCCCGGAGAAACCCGTGACCGCGAGGCCGTAGTCGGCGCCGAGCTTCTCGGCCACGCCGCTGGCCATGGCCACGGCGCACTCGGCGCTGACCGCGCCGTGCTGCTTCAGCAGGCACTCGGGGCACTCGAGCAGGAGCGTCTTGGCCTCGTTGTTGGAGATGACGATGCCGCCCTGGAAGAACTTGCAGGCGCCGCAGAGGTCGGCGAACGCGTTGGCGAGCAGGCCGCCGGTGCCGGCCTCGGCCACGGCGAGCGTGCGGCCCTGGAGCTTGAGCTGGTCGGCCACGACCTGCGCGATGCTGTCGTGCCCGAAGCAGAGGAGGTTGTCGCCGAGGAGCGCGGCGCACTCGCTGGCGATGGCGCGCAGCTTCTCCATGCCGTAGCGGCCGTCGGGCGAGCTGAGGCGGCAGTCCACCTGCCCCTGGTGGGCGCAGTAGGCGATGCCGAGCCCGGGATGGCGGCTGAAGGTGCACTCGAACATCGTCTCGAGCGCCGACTCGCCCACGCCGATCGAGCGGATCTGGAGGTAGGCCTCGCGGTCGGAGAGCAGCCCCAGCGCGGCCAGGCGCGGGATGACCTGCTCGGTGAACATCGGCTGCAGCTCGTTGGGCGGGCCGGGCAGCATGATGAGCACCTTGCCGTCCTGCTCGACCCAGAGACCGGGCGCCGTGCCGTTGCCGTTGGGCAGCACCTCGCCGCGCTCGAAGCGCCAGGCCTGCTTCAGGTTGTTGGCCGTGGGCACGCGCTGGAACTTCGCAAACCGCGCGCGGATGGCCTGCTCGATCTGCGGATCGAACACCAGCTTCTGACCGAGCACCTCGGCCACCGCCTCGCGTGTGCGGTCGTCGCAGGTCGGGCCGAGGCCGCCGGTGGTGATGATCACGTCCGCCCGCGCCCAGGTCTCGCGCAGTTGCGTCACGATGGCGGCCGCGTCGTCGGTCAGGGTCACGTTGCGCTGGAGCTGCACGCCGCGCCGGCCGAGCTGCGCCCCGATCCACGTGAGGTGGGCGTTCGCCGTCAGCCCAAGCAGCAGCTCGTCACCGAGGGTGAGGAGTTCGTAGCGTGGGGGAGCCGTGTGCGGCGCGCCGTTGCGCGCGGGATCCAAGTGTGCCTGGGAGTGTGCCATTGACTGAACCGACCCGGGCACCGTAGCCCCTTTCCGGCAAATTGCCAGCCTCCCGGAGACCCGTTCTGACATATCGGTTGCGAAAAGCCCGAAGCTGACATTTCCGGGGTTTCGTGCTCCCTCTCGGGCGATGGCCAGCGACCTGAAGGAAAAAGTCCGCGCCCTGCCCGAGACCCCCGGCGTCTATCTGATGAAGGACCGCCTCGGGCGCATCATCTACGTGGGCAAGGCCAAGAGCCTGAAGAAGCGCGTCTCCTCCTACTTCCAGCCCGGCCGCGCCCGCGCCCTGCGCCACCAGCCGAAGATCCGCATGCTCATCGGGATGATCGCCGACTTCGAGACCATCGAGGTCAAGTCCGAGCCCGAGGCCCTCCTCCTCGAGGGCAAGCTGATCAAGCAGTGGCGCCCGAAATACAACACCGACTTCACCGACGACAAGCGCTTCCTCCTCGTCCGCGTTAACCTGGACGACGAGCTGCCGCGCTTCGTGCTCACGCGCTTCCGCAAGGACGACCGCTCGCGCTACTTCGGGCCCTTCGCCCACTCCGGCCTGCTCCGCCGCACGCTCGCGTCCATGCGCAAGCAGTTCGGCGTGCTCCTCGGCGACACCCATCCCGTGCAGCTCCCCGACGGCCGCTGGCGGCTCTACGACGACGTGCGCGCCGAGCTCTACGGCTGGCCCAACGAGGTCGCCGCCGCCGACTACCGGGCGCGCGTCGCGCAGGCCTGCGAGTTCCTCGACGGCAAGTCGCGCGAGTGGCTGAAGGAGCTGCGCGAGGAGATGGCCGCCCGCGCCGCGAAGCAGGAGTTCGAGAAGGCCGCCGAGCTGCGCGACGTCGTGCTCGCGCTCGAGCGCACGCTGGCGCGCACGCGGAAATTCACCCGCGACCTCACCCGCCTGCGCCCCGACGCCGAGGCGCTGCGTTCGCTGCAGGAGGCGCTCGGCCTCGAATCGCCGCCCGTGCACATGGAGTGTTTCGACATCTCGCACATCAGCGGCACCTTCGTCGTCGCCTCCATGGTGCATTTCACCGACGGCCGGCCCGACAAGGACCAATACCGGCGCTTCTCCATCAAGAGCTTCATCGGCAACGACGACTTCAAGGCGATGGAGGAGGTCGTCGGCCGCCGCTACCGCCGGCTGCTGGAGGAAAGGAAACTGTTTCCCGATCTCGTCGTGATCGACGGCGGCCGCGGCCAGATCGCCGCCGCGCTCAAGGCCTTCGTCGCGCTCGACTCGCCCCCGCCCGCCATGATCGGCCTCGCGAAGAAGCACGAGACCATCATCTTCCCCGACGCCCGCGCCCCGCTCAACCTCCCGCTCTCCCACCCCGGCCTGAACCTGCTCCAGCGCCTGCGCGACGAGGCCCACCGCTTCGCCAACACCTACAACGCCGACCTCCGCTCGCGGAAGATCAAGGAGAGCATCCTCGACGACTTCCCCGGCCTCGGCGAGAAGCGCAAGGCCGCCCTGCTCGAGCGCTTCGGCTCCATCGAGAAGCTCCGCGCCGCCACCACCGCCCAGATCGCCGAGGCCGAAGGCTTCGGCCCCAAGCTCGCCGCCGAGCTGCGCGCCTTCCTCGACCAGGCCAAGCCGACCGCGGCCAACCCGGACTGACGAATGGGCAAACCCCGCGCATTTCTTGGCATAAAGAAATTTTCTGTCCGCCGGGCGTCTGACGGATAGGGGGTTTTGTGCTAGGGTTCGGCGTGAGCGCGCCGCGTCGCTGCGCGGCGTGTGGCTTTGCAAGCAAGGACCTGTCATGAACTCCCTGAACTCCCCCCAACTCGGTCTCCGCGTGGCGAGCACGCTTTTCGGCCTGGCGTGCCTGGCGCACTTGGTGCGTCTGCTGCAACAGACCTCCCTCACGATCGGCGGCTTCACCGTGCCCGTGTGGGTCAGCGCGCCGGGCCTGGTCGTCACCGGCCTGCTCTGTTTCTGGCTGTGGAAACTGTCGATGCCGGCCAAGCCCACCGCTTAGGACCAAGACCTTTTTAACCACAGATGGACACGGATAGACGCAGATGGCGAAAAGCATTTTGAAACGCGGCGGGCACAGAGAACGCGGAGAGATGGCTCTCGCCCAGCCCTCGGCCTTCCTCCCGCCTCTTCGGTGTATTCCGTGGCCCCCGCCCATTTGTGTGAATCTGTGTCCATCTGTGGTTTCTCCCCCGCCGATCTCCCTTCGCGTCTGCTCCGTGTCCTTCGTGGTTAAACCTGCCTTGGATGCCTCGGCGGGATTCGGCGATCGCGCCCTGCCGCACCCATCCCGGTCGATCCGTGCTATCCGTGGCTAAGATTTTCTAGCCCTTCAGCCGCACCATCCAGCCGATGACGCGCCGCGGCAGGAGCCAGCGCAGGAACAGGAAGACCTTGGCGTGGAAGGGGCCGTTGTAGCGCGGGGCGGGGTTGTCGCTGACGAGCGCCTTTTCGACCAGGCGCGCGATGTCGTCGGGCCGGCCGGCGAAGGCGCGGAGCTTCGTCGTGCCCTCGTGGTAGCCTTTGTAATAGGGCGCGTAGGGACCGGCGTTCGCGATCACGCCGGCCGAGGCGGCGTTGGCGGCGTCGATGAACTCCGTGGTGATGAACCCCGGGCGCACGAGCGCCACGCGGATGCCGAAGGGCTGCAGCTCGCCGCGCAGGCCGTCGGTGATGGCCTCGAGCGCGTGCTTGGTCGAGTCGTAGATGCTCGACAGCGGGCGGGCGATGCGGCCGGCGACGGAGCCGAGGTTGACGATGCAACCGCCGCCCTGCGCCCGCATCACCGGGATCACGAGCTGGGTGAGCGCGATGAGGGAGAAGAGGTTCGTCTCGTAGTTTTTCCGGACGAGGTCCACCGGCACGATCTCGACCGGGCCGCGCGTGCCGTAGCCGGCGTTGTTCACGAGCGCGTCGATGCGGCCGAATTTCGCCAGCGCCGCGTCCACCAACCTCCGCCGGTCGGCCTCGCTCGTGATGTCGCCGGCGACGGCGAGGACGGCTGCCCCGGTCGGGTCGAGCTCACGCGCGAGGGCAGCGAGCCGGTCCTGCCGCCGCGCGGTGAGCACGGCCTTGGCCCCGCCGCGCACCAGCCGGCGGACGATGGCCTCGCCGATGCCGGCCGAGGCGCCGGTGACGATCACGACCTGGTTGCTGAGATCAGGCATGATGGTTTTGAACCACAGATACACACAGACAGATGGGCATCGATGACTGAACGCCAAAGCCCGGGGCTCCACCTGTGCCAATCTGTGTTCATCCGTGGTTGACCGGCTTGGCTCACTCCGAATCGTAGATTTGGACGCGGGTCCAGAAGGTCTTGAACTTCTCGACGAAGGCCAGGTGGATCGGGTCCACCTGGTAGGCGGCCTCGGCGGCGACGTCCTTGCATTCGACGATGAGCGCGACGTCATAGCTCGCGTCGATCACGGGGCGCGGCGTGGTCTTCGCCGGGGCGCCGACGGACACCTTTTCGACGGCCTTGATGCCCTTGAGGCTCTCGACGCCGCGGCGGAATTCCGCGCGCTGCGCGGGGGTGAGTTCGGGTTTCAACCAGAAGTAAACGCAGTGATACAGCATGATGGCGCACGGAAGCACCGCGGCCCGGCGGTGGCAAATGCCTATTGCGAATATGTCCCGCCGGACGATGATGCCTCCGCCCCATGAAAGCCCCTCGTCCTCCTTCCTCCGTTTTCCGTCCGCTGTGCTCCGTCCTCTGCCTCCTGCCCGGCCTCGCCACCGCCCTCGAGCTGGCGCCACCGTTCACCGACCACGCCGTCCTGCAACGCGATGTCGCCGTGCCCGTGTGGGGCTGGGACGACCAGCCGGGCGCTATCGTGACCGTCGCCTTCGCCGGCCAGACCAAGCAGACCCTCGTCAACGCCTCCGGCCTGTGGCGCGCTGATCTCGACGCCCTGCCCGCCAACACCGCCGGCGCCGACCTTGTGGTGACGCGCGGCAACACGAGCGTCACGCTGCGTGACGTGGTCGTCGGCGAGGTGTGGCTCGCCTCGGGCCAGTCCAACATGGAGTGGGGCCTCGGCAGCTCGCCCAGGCTTTACGAAGCGGAGCGGGCGAAACCCGCCAACCCGCTCGTCCGCCACCTGCGCGTGGAGCACGTCGGCGCCGACCTGCCGGTCGGCCGCGTGCCGACCGGCGGCTGGCAGGTGGCCGCGCCCGACACGATCGCCCGCTTCAGCGGCGCCGGCTATTTCTTTGCCCAGAGCGTCAGCGAGAAACTCAACGTGCCCGTCGGCATCCTCAACGCCTCATGGGGCGGCACGGTGATCGAGTCGTGGATCCCCGAGCCCGTGCTGCGGACCACCCGCGGCTGGCCGGCTGTGCAACGGACGATGGCGACGGCGATGAAAACCTGGCCCGAACGCTACGCCGCCCAGCCCGGCCTCGAGGCCGCTTGGGAGAAGGCGCAGGAGGAGTTCCGCACCAAGGGCACGCCCGTCACGATGGACTGGCCGCGCCCGCCGATCGGCCCGGGGTCCGGCTTCGCCCCCGCGCGGCTCTACAACGGCATGATCGCTCCTTTCGCGCCCTACGCGCTGCGCGGCGCCCTCTGGTATCAGGGCGAATCCAACGTCGGCCGCCACCGCGATTACACCGAGTTGTTGCCCGCGATGATCGGCGCGTGGCGCGCCGCGTGGCCGCTGGGCGACTTCCCGTTTCTCGTCGTGCAACTGCCCAACTTCGTGGGGTGGGACAAGGAAACCGGCACCGGCTGGGCCTATCTGCGGGAGGCGCAGGAGATCGCCGTGCGCCGCACGCCGGCCACCGCCCTCGCCGTGACCATCGACGGCACCGAGCCCCACGACCTGCACCCGCAGGACAAACGGCCGGTCGGCGACCGGCTCGCGCGGCTCGCGCTCGCCCGCATCCACGGCGTGCGCGGCCTGGCGGATTCCGGTCCGGTCTTGCAGGCGGTGGCGCGCGAAGGCGCCGCGATGCGCATCACCTTCGCCTACGCCGACGGCCTCAAAAGCACCACGCCCGACGTCGGCGGCTTCGAGCTTGCCGGAGCGGACAAGGTCTTCCACCCCGCGACCGCCCGGATCGAGGGCGCGACCGTGGTCGTGAGTTCGCCGAAGGTCGCCGAGCCCGCGGCCCTGCGCTACGCGTTCAAAAACGCCCCGGCCGCTTCGCTCGTCAACGCCGCCGGCCTGCCCGCGGCCCCATTCCGGACGGACAATTGGTGATCCGTTCGCGGCGGGCCGCTACGCCAGCCAGCGGGCGAACGCGAAATAGACCGGGATGCCGACCACGACGTTGCAGGGGAACGTGATCGCCAGCGACGCCGTGAGGTAGAGCGCCGGATTGGCCGCCGGCAGCGCCACGCGCACCGCCGCCGGGGCGGCGATGTAGGAGGCGCTGGCGGCCAGCGTGCCCAGCGCCGCGGCTCCGCCGGCGCCGAGCCCCGACCAGGTGCCGAGCGCCACGCCCAGCAGGCCGTGCAGCAGCGGCATCACGACCGCGAAACCGCACAGGAACGCTCCCGCCGCCCGCAGGTCGCGCAGCCGCCGGCCCGTGACGAGGCCGATTTCCAGGAGGAACAGCATCAGCACCCCGCGAAACGGCGTGTCGAAGAGCGGCGCCACCTGCTCAAATCCCTTCCTGCCCGTCACGAGCCCGATCGTCATGCCGCCCAGCAGCAGCACGATGCCCTTGCTCGTCAGCAACTCATGCACCACGCGAGTCCAGTCACCCGGCCGGGTGTTCGGCACGAAGCCCAGCGCGCCCGCCGGCACCGCCGCGGGCGCGGGCTGCGCCCGCCGCACCAGCCACAGCGCCACGAGGATGCCCGGCACCTCCATCACCGCCAGCAGCGCCGGCAGGAACGGCTCCGGCGCCGCCTGCCGCGCCTCGAGAAAGGCCACGCAGGCGCCGAAAGTCACGACCGACACCGAGCCGTAGTGCGCGGCGAGGGCGCCGGCGTTCACCGCGTCGAGACGCCCCAGCCGCCGCAGGAGGTGGTAGCTCCACACCGGGATGGCCGCGCAGAGCGCGAGCGCGGCGCACAGCGGCCCGGCAAAGTCGGCCGGGTTCACGCCGTCGAGCTTCGCCCCGCCCTTGAGGCCAATGGCGAACAGCAGGTAGATCGTCAGCGCCGCGTGCAGCGGCTCGGGGATCTGCAGGTCGCTGCGCAGCAGCGTGGCGACGATGCCGAGCAGAAACGCCAGCACCATGGGCGACAGCAGGCCGGGCAGGAGCGGGATCAGGAAATCCATGGCCGCCCCAGATTGAAGAATAAAACATGAAGTCAACTTCATTATTTAGTTTTCTTGAAACCCCGCCCTTCCCGCGGCAGCCTGCCCGCATGCCCGCCTCCCCGCCCCCGGCCGCCGGCTGGACCTTCCTGACCAACCACACCCACGTGCTGGTCTGCCTCGACCGCCGGGCCGACATCACGCTGCGCGAGGTCGCGCAGCAGGTGGGCATCACGGAGCGGGCCGTCCACGCCATCGTGACCGCCCTCGAGGAGGAGGGCGTGCTCACGCGCACCCGCGAGGGCCAGCGCAACCGCTACAAACTCAACCGCGGCTACCGGCTGCGTCATCCTCTCGAATCCCACCGCCGCATCGGCGACCTGCTGGATCTCGTCGGCAAGGGCTGATCCGCCCCCATCGGGCGCCCCGGCCGCCGGGGAGCCCCCGGAGACCTTTCTCGCCCGGCACGCACTTTTCGGCATCATTCGGCCTAAGTTTGGTCATCCGGAGCCGTCCTACGTTCTGCCCAATCCAACCGCGTTCCCATGAAAACGTCCCGCCTGCTCCTCTTCCTCGGGCTGCTGTGCTCCGCCCTCCGCCTCCCCGCCGCCCAGGTCGATTCCCGCATCACCGCCGTCACGGTCTATCAGGACCGCGCGGTCGTCACCCGCACCGCCACGGTCCCGCTCGACGGCGGCACGACCGAGCTCGTCTTCGCCAACCTGCCGCAGGCGCTCAACGAGCAGTCGCTGCAGGTCAGCGGCAAGGGCACGGCGCAGGCCACCATCCTCGACGTGAGCGCGAAGCAGACCTACGTGGACCACACGCCCGACGCCCGCGTGAAGGAGCTGGAGGACCAGCTCAAGGCCTTCGGCAAGCAGATGCGCGGCCTCGACGATCGGCACAACCTGCTCAACAGCCAGTCCGCCACGCTCGACCGCATGGAGACCGCGCTCTTCGCCCCGCCCGCCAAGGACGTGCCGCGCCCCGACCTCCAGCAGTTCACCGCCGCCCTCGCCTACCTCAACGAGCAGAAGGCGAAGATCACGACCGACCGCGCCGCGCTCGACGAGCAGCGCGAGGAGCTCCAGAACCGGATGAACACCGTGCAGGCCCAGCTCAACGAACTGCGCGGCGCCGGCGGCAAGGCCTTCAAGACCGTCACCGTGCGCGTCGCCGCCGCCCAGGCCGGCTCGCTCGAGGTGGCGCTCGCCTACACCGTCCCCGGCGCCTCGTGGGTGCCGAGCTACGACGCCCGCGTCGCCAGCAGCGAACGCCTCGTGCAACTCGACTACTTCGGCATCGTCCGCCAGAGCACCGGCGAAGACTGGAAGGATGTCGCCCTCACCCTCTCCACCGCCCGCCCTTCGCTCGGCGGCGCCGCGCCGGCGCTGACGGTGTGGAATCTGGATATACTTCAACCGATCGCCCTCCGCGAACAGATGAAGGATGAACGCGGTTATATGCGTGCCAAGACTATCTCCGGTGTGCCCCTTAACGCTCCTGCCGCCGTGAACATGCAGACGCTTACCACTAATGACGCGAAGGTTGATCTCTCGCCGTTTGAAGTAAACGCGGCCTACACCACCGCCACCCTCGAAGCTGCCGCCACAAGCGCGGCGTTCAAGATCGCCGTCAGCTCCAGCATCCCGAGCGACAATTCGCCGCAACGGGTCCCGGTGACAAGCGCCGCCCTCAAGGCCGTGCCCGAATACCTGACCGTGCCGAAGCGCCAGACCGCGGCCTTCCTCACCTCGAAGGTTGCCAACAGCTCCGACTTCCCGCTGCTCGCCGGCGCGATGAACGTCTTCCTCGACGGCACCTTCGTCGCCACCAGCGGCCTGCGCACGGTCATGAGCGGCGAGAAGTTCGACCTCGCGCTCGGCGTGGACGACGGCATCGCCGTGAAGCACAAGCGCGTGCAGAAGTTCACCGAGGACACCGGCCTCACCAACTCCGGCAAGCGCATCACCTACGAATACCTGCTCACGGTGCAGAACAACAAGAAGACCGCCGAGCGCGTGATCGTCGCCGACCAGGTGCCGCTCTCCCGCAACGAGAGGATCGTCGTGAAGCTGCTCTCGCCCGACGCGAAGGAAGTGAAACCCACCGACGAGGGGACGCTCAAGTGGACGCTCGACCTCAAGCCCGGCGAGAAGCGCGAGCTGACCGTGAAGTTCACCGTCGAGCACGACAACGACGTGAACGTCGCCGGCCTGGAGTGAGGACCGATCCGAGACCCCGATCCATTTGGCCACCAAGAACACAAAAAGGATTTTGCCTGCCCACCACTGTTCCGTGCGCTTATAGGCGCCTTGGAAGCTGTGCCAGCGGTCGAGTTCTTGTGTTTTTCGTGGCTAACAAGGATTGGTCTCTGCTTCGTATCGCCTGAAACCATGCCCGCTCCGCTCATGATCCTGATGGACAACGGCTCGCTCGAACCGGCCGCCGTGCTCGGCCTGCGCCGGCTGGCCGCGCAGCTCGGCGCGCGCCTCGGGATGCGGGTTGACGCGGTCTCGCTGCTGCACTCCAGCGCGGTGCCCGCGGAGAAGCTCGGCGGCACGCCGGCGGAGATAATCGAGCCCGCCCTCGAACGCCGGCTCGCGGCGGGACAGAACGACTTCGTCATCGTGCCGCTCTTCTTCGGCCCGAGCGGCGCGCTCACCGACTATCTCCCCAAGCGGATCGAGCACTTGCACGCCAAGCATCCGGCCTTGCGGGTGAAACTGGCCGCGCCGCTTTTTCAGGCCGGCGACGACCGGCTGGCGCGCATCCTCGCGGATCGGGTGCGTGCAGTCGCCCGATCGCGCGCAAGCTCGCCCCCACAAAAAGACCTCCGCGTGGCCCTGGTGGACCACGGCAGCCCGGCGCGCGCGGTCAACGACGTGCGCAACGCGCTCGCCTGCCAGCTCGCGGAGCTGCTCGGCGCCGGCCACACCGTCGCGCCCGCCAGCATGGAACGGCGCGAGGGTGCGGCCTACGATTTCTGCGAACCGCTGCTCGAACGCCTGTTGCGCTCGCCCGGCTGGAACGCCGGCGAGGTCACCGTCGCGATGCAGTTCCTCCTGCCCGGCCGCCACGCCGGCCCCGACGGCGACGTGGCGGCCATCTGCCGTGCCGCCGAGGCCGCCAGCGGGGGCGCGTTGCGCACGACGACGACCGCCCTGGTCGGCGAACATCCGCTGCTGGTGGATATTCTCGCCGACCGGTGGCGGGCGGTGATGCGGTAGGGCGAGTCGTCCCCGACGAGCCGCGGCTCATCCGGAGAATCACCCTACCCGATTTTCCCCGCCAAGCCCGGCACCCGCGCGGAGAAATCAGCCAGACGCACGACTTCCCCGATCACGACGAGGGCCGGCTGGGCGATTTGTCCGGACGGGATCGCCGCGGCCTCGCCCAGGGTGGTGATGGTGATTTTCTGCGCGGGCAGCGTGGCCTCGCTGATCAGCGCCAGCGGCGTGGTGCCGGCCATGCCGTATTCGACGAGGTTGTGCACGATCTCCGGCAGCCGTTGCACGCCCATGTAGAAGCAAAGCGTGGCCTTGAGTTTCGTCAGCGCGGCCCAGTCGAGCCCGCCGGTGTTGGCCGCGCACTGGTGGCCGGTCACGAAGACCACGGCCGAGGAAAAATCGCGGTGCGTGAGCGGCAGGCCGGCGACCGCGGCCGCCGCCGTGGCGGCGGTGACGCCCGGCACGATCTCGTAGGACAACCCGGCGGTGCGCAGCGCCTCGATCTCCTCGCCGGCGCGGCCGAAGACCAGCGGATCGCCGCCCTTGAGGCGGACGACCTTCTTCCCGGTTCGGGCCAGGGAGACGAGCAGGGTGTTGATCTCCCCCTGTGACTTGTTGTGTCGTCCGGCGCGCTTGCCGACGGCATGCAGATCGCAACCTGCCGGGCAGTTTTGCAGGAGATCGGCGTTGGCCAGTTCATCATAAACCACCGCCTCCGCGCTCTGCAGGGCTTTCAAACCGCGCAAAGTGATCAGGTCAGCCGCCCCAGGCCCGGCTCCGATGAGCCAGACAAAACCCTTTTTTGCAATATCTTGAGCAGCAAACATGACTTCTTTAGTAAATATGACTTCTTTTAGTCTTTCTATTTGGGCAAAAAGGGCAAGTGTTTCGTCAGTCATGTCTGAAACCACCACCGCCCCGCTTTCCAAGAACGAGCTCCTCAAGCAGCGCATCCCCACGCTGGCCGGCAACATCGCGGCCACCCTCAACGACCCGGCCGCCGAGAAATTCTCGGAGGACGACGAGCAGTTCATCAAGTTCCACGGCATCTATCAACAGGACGACCGCGACCTGCGCAAGACCGGCAAGAAGTGGCTGGTGATGATCCGCGGCCGCATCCCCGGCGGCATCATGACCTCGGCCCAGTGGAAAGTCTTCGACGACCTCGCCACCCAATACGGCAACAACACGCTGCGGATCACCACGCGCCAGAGCATCCAGTTCCACGGCGTCGTGAAGAAAGGCCTCGGCCCCATCATCAGGCGCATCAACGAGAGCCTGCTCTCCACCCTCGCCGCCTGCGGCGACGTGAACCGCAACGTCACCGCCTCGCCCACCCCCGCCACCACCCGCGCCCGTGCGGAGGTCATCAAGGACGCCTACCTCGTGACCGAGGCCCTCGCGCCCAAGACCCCCGCCTACCACGCCATCTGGGTGGACAACGTCCAGCTCAACCTCGACGCGCCCGAGAACACCTCCTTCACCGACCCGCTCTACGGGCAGACCTACCTGCCGCGCAAATTCAAGACCTCCTTCGTCATCCCGCCGGTGAACGACATGGATGTGTTCACCAACGACCTCGGCTTCCTCGCCGTCGTCGAGGGCGACCGGCTCCTCGGCTACAACCTCGCGGTCGGCGGCGGCCTCGGGCGCAGCCACGGCAACGAGCAGACCTACCCGCGCCTCGCCGACGTCATCGGCTTCCTCACCCGCGACAAGGTGGTCGAGGTGGCCAAGGCCGTGCTCACCATCCACCGCGATTTCGGCGACCGCACCAACCGCAAGCACGCCCGCCTCAAATACGTCGTGCAGGAGCGCGGCGTCGCCTGGATGACCGCCGAGGTCAACCGCCGCACCAACCACGCCCTCTCCGGCGTGCGCCGCTTCGAATTCACCACGACGGGCGACCTCTACGGCTGGCACCGCGCCGTGGACGGCTCGCTGTTCCTCACCCTCTTCGTGCAGACCGGCCGCATCAAGGACATCGCCGGCCATGCGATGAAGACCGCCCTGCGCGCCGTCGCCGAGAAGTTCCCGCACGTCGAGTTCCGCCTCAGCGCCAACCAGAACATCATCCTCGCCAACATCCCGCCGGCCGACCGCGACGCCATCACCGCGCTCCTCGCCGCGCACGGCGTGCGCACGGAGCACCAGGCCTCCGTGCTGCACGCCGCCTCGCTGGCCTGCCCGTCGCTGCCCACCTGCGGCCTCGGTCTCGCCGAGTCCGAGCGCGCGCTGCCCGGCTTCATCAACCGCATCGAGCAGCTCGCCGCCGAGATCGGCGTCGGCGGCGAGGAGATCATCATCCGCTCCACCGGCTGCCCCAACGGCTGCGCCCGCCCCTACATGGCCGAGATCGCCTTCGTCGGCAAAGCCCCCGGCAAATACCAGCTCTGGCTCGGCGGCGACGTCACCGGCCAGCGCCTGAACAAGGTTTACAAGGAGGTCATCAAGGACGCCGACCTCGAGACCGAGCTGCGCCCGCTCCTCACCCGCTGGAAGAATGAGCGCGCCACCGGCGAGCGCTTCGGCGACTTCGCCACCCGCGTCCTCCTGCCCGAGGCGGCCGCCGCCAAAGCCGCCGCTCCCGCTCCCGCGGCGGGCTGAGTCCTGGACCCACCGAACCCCACCGCGCATGACCGAGAAACCCTACCGCAGCCTGGCCAAGGCGATTTCCTGGCGCGCCACCGGCACCCTCGATACCATCGTGATCTCCTACTTCATCACCGGCCACGCCAAGTGGGCCCTGAGCATCGGCTTCGTCGAGCTCTTCACCAAGGTCGTCCTCTATTTCATCCACGAACGCATCTGGAACCGCCTCCCCTTCGGCCGCGTCAAGGCCGCCGACGATTTTGCCATCTAGCCGCTTGCCCATGTCCTCCTGGTCTCCCGAACAAATTTCCGCGGCCAACGCCGCCCTCCGCGACAGGTCGCCGCGCGAGGTCGTCCGCTGGGCCGTCGCCCAAGCCGGCGGCCGGGCGATCGTCTCCACCAACTTCCGGCCCTACGAGGCCGTCGTCCTCCACCTCGCCGTGCAGGCGCAGCCCGACATCCCCGTGCTCTGGGTGGACCACGGCTACAACCGCCCGGCCACCTACAGACATGCCGAGCAGCTCCGCGCGCAACTGAAGCTCAACCTCAAGCCCTACCTGCCGAAGATGACCCCCGCGCACCGCGACGCCATCCACGGCCCCATCCCGTCGCTCGACGACGAGGAGGGCCTGAAGCGGTTCAGCGCCGTGATGAAGCTGGAGCCCTTCCAGCGCGGCATGCAGGAGCTCGCACCCACGGTCTGGATCACCGCGCTCCGCAAGGTGCAGAACCCGAACCGCGCCGGCCTCGACATCGTGTCGCCCGACGCGAACTTCGGCGCGCTCAAGGTCAGCCCCGTCTTTCACTGGACCGACGCGCAGATGGAGGCCTACCTCGCCGAGCACAACCTGCCCAACGAGTGGGACTACTTCGACCCGGCCAAGGCCGACGAGAAGCGCGAGTGCGGCCTGCACGCCGCCTGGGGCAAGAACGCGGCGCAAGGCGCCGCGTTGGGGTCCGGGGTTTAGGATCTGGGATCCCGGGACCCATGAGCGAACCTTTTGAGAACGCCGATGCCTGGAAGATGGCGCGCACCCCGACCAACACGGCCTATGGGTATTGCCGGCGTGAGCCTTTGGCGCGTGACTTTGGCCTGCGCGACCACCTTCAGCGCGCGGCTGCGGCCGTGATGAACAACAGCGCCGAGGGCTGGGAAAGCCTGCACGTCGCCGAGAAGCGGCAGGCGTGCAACATCGCCCGTCGTTCCTGCAGCGAGGTTCGCTCCATGCGCTGCGTGCTTCTCGACACCCAGTCCATCTCCACGCCTGCCCACTCCGGCCTCGGCTCGCTCTGCGAGCCGTCCGGCAAACCTATCCGCGGCCTGATCCGCTCTCTGGGCGACCGCTGACTTCCCCAGACCCAAGACCCTTCTTCATGCGTTCCTATCACCTAGACCACCTTGATCTGCTCGAGACCGAGGCCATTCACATCCTGCGCGAGGTCGCGGGCGAATTCGAGCGCCCGGTGCTGCTGTTCTCCGGGGGCAAGGACTCCATCTGCCTGCTGCGCCTCGCCGAGAAGGCCTTCCGCCCGTCGGACATCCCCATGCCGCTCCTCAACGTCGAGACCGGCCACGAATTTCCCGAACTGATCGAGTTCCGCGACCGCCGCGCCAGGCAACTCGGCGCCAAACTCATCGTCCGCACCGTGGACCAGGCGCTCGCCAGCGGTGCCGCCACCCAGGCGCCGGGCGAGGTCAGTCGCAACAAGCTCCAGATCCCGGTGCTGCTCGGCGCCATCGAGGAATTCCGCTTCGACTGCGCCATCGGCGGCGCCCGCCGCGACGAGGAGAAGGCCCGCGCCAAGGAGCGCTTCTTCAGCTTCCGCGACAGCTTCGGCCAGTGGGACCCGAAGAACCAGCGCCCCGAGATCTGGAACCTCTACAACGGCCGCCTCAACGCCGGGGAGAACATGCGCGTGTTCCCCCTGAGCAACTGGACCGAGATGGACGTGTGGGAATACATCCGCCGCGAGCAGCTGGAGGTCCCGAGCATCTATTTCAGCCACACCCGCGAGTGCTTCCGCCGCGGCGGCCAGTGGCTGCCCGTGCCCCCGCCGCACACCGACGCCACCAGACCCGACCCCTTCGCCGGCGCGCGGCCCAGGCCGGCCGAGCCCCGCAAGACCATGGTCTGCCGCGTCCGCACCATCGCCGACATGATCAGCACCGGCATGGTCGAGAGCCCCGCCCGCTCGTTCGACGACATCATCGCCGAAATCGCCGCCGCCCGCGTGACCGAGCGCGGCTCCCGCGCCGACGACAAAGCCTCCGAGGCCGCCATGGAAGACCGCAAGAAAGCGGGCTATTTCTAACCCGCCTTCTCGGAGATCGGGAATCGAAGATCGGAGATCGCATGAACTCACCCAAATCATTTGAGGACCTCGACGCCTGGAAGGCGGCGCGTGCGCTTACGAATGAGGTGCATGCCTACTGCCGGCGTGAACCGCTCTGCCGGGATTTCGGCCTCTGCGACCAGCTCCGTCGCGCGGCGGTATCGGCGATGAACAACATCGCCGAGGGTTGGGAAAGCCACCACGTCGCCGCAAAACTTCAGTTCGACAATTTTGCCCGTCGCTCCTGCGGCGAGGTCCGTTCGATGTCCTACGTCCTCCTCGACCACCAATTCGTGTCCGCCGCCGAGCACACCGCTCTTCGCGACCGCTGCATCCGCACCGGCCAGCTCATCCGCGGCCTCATCCGCTCCCTCACCGACCGCTCATAGTTTTCATGTCCGTCCCTTCCACAGTTTCCCTGAACTCCGATCTCCGAACTCCGATCTCCGAATATCGCCCAACGGCGAAGCCGGTGGTCGATATTCTCCGCTTCAACACCTGCGGGTCCGTGGACGACGGCAAGTCCACGCTCATCGGCCGCCTCCTCTACGACTCGAAGTCGCTCATGGAGGACCAGATCGAGGCCCTTGAACGCTCCGCCGACATCACCGGCGGCGGCCAGATCAACCTCGCCAACCTCACCGACGGCCTCCGCGCCGAGCGCGAACAGGGCATCACGATCGACGTGGCCTACCGCTACTTCGCCACGCCGAAGCGGAAATTCATCATCGCCGACACACCCGGCCACGTCCAATACACGCGCAACATGGTCACGGGCGCCTCCACGGCCAACCTGTCCATCGTGCTGGTGGACGCCCGCGCCGGCGTGATCGAGCAGAGCCGCCGCCACACCGCCATCGCCTCGCTCCTCCGCATCCCCCACCTCGTCGTCGCCGTCAACAAGATGGACCTCGTGGACTGGAGCGAGGCGCGCTTCAACGAGATCCGCGAGCAGTTCGAGGAGTTCCTGCCGCGCCTCGACATCAAGGACGTGAAGTTCATCCCGCTGAGCGCGCTCAACGGCGACAACGTCGTCCAGCCCTCGCCGCGCACGCCCTGGTATGCCGGCCCCACCCTGCTCGGCCACCTCGAGACCGTCCACATCGCGAGCGACCTCAACCTCAACGCCTTCCGCCTGCCCGTGCAGTGGGTCAACCGCCCGAACAATCCCACCGACCCGCGCCTCCACGACTTCCGCGGCTTCAGCGGCCAGATCGCCGGCGGCATCGTGAAGGTCGGGCAGAAGGTCATGGCCCTCCCCGGCGGCGTGGTCTCCACCGTGAAGGAGATCCACACCTACGACGGCTCCGTGGACGAGGCCTTCTGCCCGCAGTCCGTGTCGGTCGTCCTGACCGATGACGTGGATGTCAGCCGCGGCAGCATGCTCGTCGGCCTCGACGCCCTGCCCGGCGGCGCCACCGAGTTGCACGCCAAGGTCTGCTGGATGCACCCGCGCGCCCTCCAGCGCGGCAAGAAATACTTCCTCAAGCACACCACCAGCACCGTCCAGGCGATCGTCACCGAGATCGAGAGCCGCCTGGACATGGAGACGCTCGAGACCCGGCCCGCCCCCGCCGAGCTGGCGATGAACGACCTCGGCGAGATCCGCATCCGCACCGCCCGGCCGCTCTTCTACGACGGCTACGCCACGAACCGTTTCACCGGTTCATTCATCTTGATCGAGCAGGGCACCAACGCCACCGTCGCCGCCGGCATGCTGCTCCCGCCCACCGAACTCGTGAAGCCCGAGATCACCGATTACGCGATCTGAGCCCGTGAAGATCTCCGTCAAAGTGGACTATGCCTGCCGCGTGATGGCCGAACTGGCCCGTCTCGAAGGCTCGGGCGAACTGGCGCAGATCGACCACCTGGCGCGCACCGAGGCCGTGCCGGCCAACTTCCTCGCGCAGATCCTCGGCAGGCTGCGCACGCACGGCCTCATCACCAGCCGCCGCGGCAACCTCGGCGGCTACCGCCTCGCCCGCCCGCCCGAGGAGATCTCCCTCCACGACATCATGCTGGCCGTCGAGGGCGAGTTCCTCGGCCTCAGCGGCAATTTCTCGGGCCAGAGCGGCCGCCGCCTGAAACAGGTGTGGGGCGAGGTCCGGGCCGCCCTCGCCGAGAAACTGAAGAGCTACACCCTCGACCAGCTCGCCGCCAAGGCCCCGGGCGAGATGTATTACATCTGAGGGATGCCTCGCGACCTCGACCTCTCCTCGCCGCTGGGCGGGATCGCGGATCCCGCCTTTTCGGGATGGCGGGGGCGGCGGCTCCGCCCTACAGCTTGATCATGCCTGCAGCCTCCACGCCGCCCTCGCGCCGCGCCATCCCGCTGCTGATCGCCGCCGCCGTGCTGCTCTTCGGCACCGGCGTGTTCTTCCCGTTTTTCCGCGTCACCAAGTTCTGGGTCTTCCACGACGCCATCTCGGTCGCGGGCGGCATCATCACGCTCTTCCACGAGGGCGAGTATTTCCTCTTCACGGTGCTGACGCTGTTCACCCTGGTCTTCCCCTGCGTGAAGCTCGGGCTGCTGGCCGTCATCTGGCTGGAGCGCGCGCACGACCTCGCGCGCGTGCGCCGGCTGCACGGCTGGGTCGAGTCGCTCGGCAAGTGGTCCATGCTCGACGTGTTCGTCGTCGCCATCCTCATCGTGGCGATGAAGTCCGCCGCCGTGGCCGAGATCCGCCTCGGCGTCGGGCTCTACCTGTTCACGTGCTCGGTGGTCGCCACCCAGCTCGCCTCCGCCTGGGTGGCAAAACACCTCGAGCGGGCGTAAGCCGGCGCCTGTTTGCGGCAGGGCGGGATCGCTGATCCCGCCCTGCAGTCGAACGAACTCGCGTTCACTCGATTTGCTGCGGCCAGGTCTTCCCGCCAAAAGAGTAAGGGCCGCGGCGCACCCCTGCGCCGCGGCCCGTTGCACACACTTCCGCCCCGGGGGCGGAACGTCGGTTGGGAAACTAGAACCGGAAGTTTGTTCCCACCGTGAACGCGTTGTTTTGTTCGTCGTCGTGCTCGAACCCGGCGGTGACGGCCCAGGAGCGGTCGAGCCAGAAGCTGCCCTTCACGCCGACGCTCCACCGCCCCTCGCTGCCGGCGAGATCGGGCGTGTCTTCGTAGCGTCCGTAGGGCGTCACGGCAAGGCGCGGCAGCACCTGGAACTCCACGCCGGCGGCGGCCTCCCAGAGGAGGGATTTGTCGCTGGCGCCGGCGAACTTCTCCCACACCTGCCCGAGACCCGCCTCCACGTAGGGTTTGCCCCAGTTGAAGTTGTTGCTGAACGCGCGCAGCGCGGCGGTGAGGGTGTGCTGCGTCTGGCGGGAGCCCGCGAACGCGCCCGACCGCGAGTAATCGTAGCCGAACACGCCATCGAAGCCGAAGGCCAGGGGCTGGTTGATTTCCAGGGCGTAGCTGTCGAGGTTCACCGTGGTGTCATCGAGGTTGATGCGGCTGTAGGTCAGCGTGCCGAGGGTCTGGCCCAACAGGCCGAGGTTGCCGGCCGCGGGCGCCAGTTGGTCGGCCGGCTGCCCGGCCGGGATCGTGGACTTTCCCGGCTGCGAATCATCGGCCAGCGCGGAATTGAGGACAAAGCCGAGCGACAGCGCCGCGGCGAACAGGAGGTTTTGCAGGGTGATTTTCTGTTTCATGACGGTTGGTATTGGTTTGTGGTGCCGGCCGCGCGGGAGCACGGCCGACAGGGCCGGAAACACGCAATCAGGGGCGGTGGTTCCGCCCGGGGCAGTTTTCGGAAAATTTTAGTGCCAGCCGGCGGAACCCGCGGACGGACGCCCTGTCGGCCCGCGATTTTTCAGCAGCTTGCGAATGCCCTCGCCGTGGCTAGCCTCCTGCCTGCCATGAAACCCCTGCGCTTCCTCCTCATGTTCTCCACACTGCTCGGCCTGTTCAACTCGGTGTTCGGCGCTCCGCTCGAGGTCGGCGACGCCGCGCCCGTCGTCTCGGCCGTCACCGACTCCGGTGAAACCCTGAATCTCGGCGATGTTTACACGAAAAACACCTACACGGTGGTCTGGTTCTACCCGAAGGCGCTCACGGGCGGCTGCACCAAGCAGGGCTGCTCCCTGCGCGACGCCAGCGCCGATCTCACCGCCCGCGGCGCCGCCGTGGTCGGCGTGAGCACCGATCCCGTCGAGGCCCAGAAAAAATTCAAGGAGGCCAACCACTTCCCGTTTCCGCTGCTGGCCGATACCGACAAGCTGGTCGTGAAGGCCTTCGGTCAGACCGGCGCAGGCATGGCCGCGCGCGAATGCTACGTCATCAAGGGCGGCAAGATCGTCTATAAGGACACCGGCGTCACCGACCAGCAGGCCGCCAACGTCCTCGCCTTCCTCGACCGCGACAAGAAGGGCTGAGGTGTTCGGCTTGTCTTCTGGGCTGCGGGGCCGGGTCGCTGAACCCCGCCTTTTTCGTTTGTGGGCGGTGAGCTTGCCCACGCCAGGCAGAGCAACGCAGCGGCGCCACCAAGCTGGCCGCCCGCCAATCACAGTTCGTCATCATCCACGGCGGCCAGCACCTCCGCGCGCGGGTCGCGCCGGGCGCGCTCGATCCAGTCGCGGAAGAGCGGCATCTGTCCGAGCCATTCCGGCGGCAGGGGCGCGGCCACGAGGTCTATCACGCGCCACGAGCCGTCCTCGGCCACGACCACGTTGCGGTCGTGCGTGTCGGCCACGAGCCACGGCACGTCGTCGAGCAGGGCCAGCCGCGGGTGGTCGCGGTCGGCGCGCAGGAAGCGCGAGGGGATCGGGATGAGCCGTGCGGGATCGAGACCCGAGACGTCGGTCTTTTCCGGCAGCAGCCGGCCGAAGGTCTGCTTCGCCACCACGATGCCCTCGGGGGTGATGCCGGTGACCTCGGTCGGGATGCCGAATTCGTGCGTGAGCCGCAGCTTCTCGAACAGCCTGCGGTAGCTGCCGGGCACGGCCGTGGCGTGCAGCCGGCCCTCCTCGCCGCGCGCAAACGCGAAGGTCGCCCCCACGTCGCCGCCTTCGCGGAAGAGGAAGAATTTATAGACCGAGCGCCGCCCGTCCACAAACGCCAGCGCCTCCACGCCGCCGCCGATCCGCCGCAGGTGCGCACTGTCCGACTCGAAGGGATCCTCGGCCTCGGAGCTGAACCCGAAGGTCTCGAACGGAATCAGCGGCAGGTGCTGCCGGAAGGCGCGGATCGCCTCGCCCAGCGCAGCCCACTCGCCGCCGGTGGCCTCCAGCAGGCTCACTTCGTCTTCGTGGAGGAGGACGAGATCGCGGTCCTGATCTGCACGGATACCGCATTGGGCCGCTTTTTCGCCCAACTGATCGAGCGCCCGAAGTCGTTGCCGGTGACCGTCCAGAACAGCGGCCCACCCTTCCGCCCCGGGGAGGCGACCGCCTTCGAGGTGGGTGGGGTGTCCGGAGAAGGGGTCGGCTTGCGGCATGGCTCTGACATGCGCCCAAGGTCGCGCACCCGCGCCCGAACGCAAAGACTATTTGTCCGCAGGCTGTTCACACTCGAAAGCGGAGGCGAGAAAGTAAGGCCCGGGGCTTGCGCCGGCCGGTTTTCAAGACATTCAGGGCATGTCACCACCGGCAAAACCTCTCGCTTGACACCCCCCCGCCCCCCCGGCGAACCTGACCCTCTTTTTGCCATAAAACCATGAAGCCTACATTCCGCCCGCATCGCAAGAAACGCGCCCGCAAGATCGGTTTTCGCGCCCGCAAGGCCACCCGCGGCGGCCGCAAGGTCCTCGCCGCCCGCCGCCGCAAGGGTCGCAAGCGCCTGACCGTCGTCTGATCATGCGACTCCGCGCCGGGCAGCGCCTGCGGCGCAATGCAGCTTTCCGCGCCGTTCGTGAACAGGGCCGCCGCATGGATTGCGGGGCTTTCCTGCTCACGTGGCGCCTCCGGCCCGCCGGCGAACCCGCCACCCCTGCCCGCGTGGGCGTGGTCGCCTCCCGGGCCTCCGTCGGCAATGCGGTCCACCGCAACGCCGCCAAGCGCCGCCTCCGCGAGCTTTACCGCCGGCACCAGCACCTCGTGCCGCCCGGCGTGGACCTGGTCCTCACCGCCCGCGCCTCCCTCCTGCGCCTCAGCTTTGCCGAGGCCGCCCAGCGCTTCATCCACGCCTGCGGCAAGCTGCCCGCCGCGTCCTCGCCCAATGCCTGAGCTCATCGCCAGCATCGCCCGCCTCCCCGTCCGCGTCCTCGCCGCCGCGATCTGGCTCTACCAGCGCACGCTGTCGCCCGCGCTCTCCGCGCTCAACCCGCACTGCGGCTGCCGTTTCGCCCCGACCTGCTCCCATTACGCCCGCGAGGCCCTGCGCGAACACGGCCTGCTCGCCGGCCTCGGGCTCACCGTCGCCCGCCTCGCCAAGTGCGGCCCGTGGCACCCCGGCGGCGAGGATCCGGTTCCTCCGCGCATCCGCCCCGTCTGCACCAAAGTCTCCCCCACCTCCTGATCCCGGTTTTTCATGGATAAAAAGAACACGACCATCGGCGTCCTCCTGCTCCTGGCCGCAGTGGCCAGCATGTATTTCAGCGCGAAATACGGCCCGAAGCCGCCCGCGCCGCTGCCCATCACGCCTGCGACCACCGAGACCGCCCCCGCCGGCTCCGCGGCCCCCGCCGCTCCGGCTGCGACCGCTCCCGCGGCCGCGGACGTTTCGGCCCCCGCCCTCGGCCTCGCCGAAAAAGTCACCATCGCCAACGACCTCATCGTCGTCTCCCTCACCAACCACGGCGGCGCCATCGACACCGTCGCCCTCAAACGGCACCTCGCCGTCCAAGGCCAGCCCGGGCTCTACACGCTCAACGCCGTGCAGGCCGCCCCCGCACTCAGCCTCGCCGACTTCCCCGGCGCCGACCGCCACACGGCCTACACCCTCGTCAGCAAGACCGACACCGAGGCCGTCTATCGCACCACCACCCCGACCCTCGAAATCACCCGCCGCTACTCGCTCGCCAAGGTCGCCGACCACCCGCACGACGACTACCAGATCCGCCATGAGACGACCTTCCGCAACCTCACCGACCAGGTCCAGGTGCTGCCCAAGGCCGTCTTCAACCTCGGCACCGCCGGCCCGCTCAACGGTTCCGACTACGGCATGTATCTCAACACCGGCTACGCCGACGGCGAGGACACGCACTTCATCGCCCGCAGCGACCTCGAGGGCGGCGGCTTCCTCGCCATGATCGGCGTGAAAGACGGCCGCCCGCCGGCCTTCCTCGAGCGCACCGCCCCGATCACCTGGGCCTCAGTGAAGAACCAGTATTTCTGCATGATCCTCACGCCCGACCAGCCCGGCACGGGCCTGCGCACCGAGCGCGTGAAGCTCGACCCCAACGCCCCCGCCGACGACAAACGCTTCTATGGGGTCACCGGCTGGGCGCAGTTCGAGCTCAAGCCGCTCGCCCCCGGCGCCGCCGCGACCTTCGGCGCCGACTACTACGCCGGCCCCAAGGAATACAAGCGCCTCGGCAACGGCGACATCTTCAAGCACGGCGAGGAGAAGGTCATGCAATTCGACTCCTTCTTCTTCAACAAGATCTTCTTCTCCGGCTTCTTCGCCCCGCTGCTGCTCACGATCATGACCTGGATCCACGACGCCATGGCGCACGTGTCGCCCGGGTGGGCCTGGGGCTGGGCCATCGTCATCACCACGCTGCTGCTGAAGATCGTCTTCCTGCCGCTCACGCTCGCCGCCTCCCGCTCCGCCAAGCGCATGGCCAAGCTCCAGCCGCACATGCAGGCCCTCCGCGAGAAATACAAGGACAACCCCCAGAAGATGCAGGCCGAGACCCTCCGCATCTTCAAGGAGAACAAGGTCAACCCCGTCGGCGGCTGCATCCCGATCCTCATCACCATCCCCTTCTTCATCGGCTTCTTCGCCATGCTGCAGAGCGCCTCGGATCTGCGCTTCGCGGAGTTCCTGTGGGTCAGCGACCTGTCCGCGCCCGACACCGTCGCCCGCGTGCTCGGCCTGCCCATCAACATCATGCCGCTCCTCATGGGCGCGACCATGATCATCCAGATGCGGCTCACGCCCACGCCGACCGCCGATCCCGCGCAGCAGACCATGTTCAAGATCATGCCGTGGATCTTCACGCTGTTCTGCTACGGCTTCGGCGCCGGCCTCGCGCTCTACTCCACCATCAACGGCCTGTTCACCATCGGCCAGCAGATGATCATCAACCGCATGCCCGAGCCCGACCTGCCCATCAACAACGGCGGCTCCGCCCCCAAGCCCGGCCACCACGGTGGCCTGAAGAACGTCACCCCAAAGAAAAAGAAGTAAGGTGGAGCCCGCGCTCCGCACGGGCTTTCTATCCTCCGCCCTCCGTCCTCCGAACATGGCCGGCCACAACAAATGGTCCAAGGTGAAGCGGCTCAAGGCCGTGACCGACGCCCGCAAGGGCAAGATCTTCTCGCGCCTCGCCCGCGACATCACCATGGCCGCCAAGGCCGGCGGCGGCAATCCCGACGGCAACGCCCGCCTCCGCACCCTCCTGCTCAAGGCCCGCGAAGCCAACATGCCCGCCGACAACGTGGACCGCGCCATCAAAAAGGGCACCGGCGAACTGCCCGGCGTCGTCTTCGAGGAACTCCATTACGAGGGCTACGGCCCGGGCGGCGTGGCCTTCATCGTCAAGGTCACAACCGACAACAAGCAGCGCACCGCGCAGCTCATCCGCTCCATCTTCACCAGCCACGGCGGCAACCTCGCGCAGACCGGCGCCGTCGCCTTCCAGTTCCTCCATGCCGGCCAGTTCCTGATCGCGAAGGAGCAGATCGGCGAGGACCGGCTCATGGAGATCGCCCTCGAGGCCGGCGCCGACGACGTCATCACCACCGAGCAGGGCCACGAGGTGCGCTGCGCCATCACGGCCTTCGACAAGGTCGCCCACGCGCTCGAAAAGGCCGGCCTCAAGCCCGAGTCCGCCGAGATCGCCTACATCCCCACGACCACCGTCCCCGTCAACGCCGCCACCGCCGCCGCGCTCGAGAAGCTCCACGACGCCCTCGACGCCGAGGATGACGTGGCGGCGATCTACTCGAACGAAGACACCCAATAAGGCGCCGTCCTTCATCCCGGCTTCCGGGAGTGGAAAGGCGTGACCCGTGACCACAAGGAATTTGTTGTCCGCCTTACTGGTCTGGGAATACGAGGGTTCACCAAAGTCGCTGCGATGAACGGTTCCCAAGCGGAAATGCTCCCAAACGAAGACTCTGCGGCTGTTCGAATTCGGGGCACACCGCCCACGGACGGCAGACCGTTCCAAAACGTTGTTCTGGTTACTGCGGTGCCCAGGGAAATCAACGAAACCAAGGTTTACGCTCGCCCCAGCAGGGGCGATCAGCCCCTCGATCGCTGCTTGGCTGGATCGCCACGGCCCGCTCGGCGGGCCTGCGATGACAAGGCAACCGACACCCCCACCGGCGGGAGCTTTCCTTTTCGACCGGCCGGGCTATCGTCCGCGTTGGATGTTCGCCAACCTCCTCCAGTTCCTCGGCCCGCGCGACCCGGCCGGCTTCGACCGCGCCTTCATCGAGTCGGTGCGGGTGCGGCGCCCCGTGCCGCCCAATCCGCGCGTCGAGAAGATCATCCTGCTGTGCTGGGCCTTGATCGCCGTGAAACACGTGCTCGTGATCTGGGCGGTGCATCGCTACGCGGTGCCGTTCCACCAGCTCTGGGTCAACTTCCCCACCTTCCTCCTCGGCCTCGTCGCCACCTGGGCCTACTACGCCCGGGATTGAGCCGTCGCGGCGGGCCGTGACGCGGACATTTCCCACCCGCTGACCGGCGCACCGGTCCGGCGGCTTGTTCCGTCCGCCGCTCCCTGTTTTCTACTCCCCATGCCCCACGTTCCCGGTCTCCGCAGTTGCTACGCCAAGGTCGGCCGCCTCGTCTATTTCGGCCGCATGCTCGACAAGATCCGCCTCCATGCCGCCGGCCGGCTGCCGGCCGAATACCAGGCGAACCTCGGCGACGCCCAGTTCTACGTGCTCGACGGTCGCTGCTGCCGCTTCCTCGGCGTGAAGTATGCCGAGCTGCGCGGGCGCACGCTGGCCGGCGGCTCCGACGAGGAGATCCTCGCCTGGGCGCACGCCCGCGGCACGCCGCGCACCGACGAGGAATGCCACATGTTCAACCGCTTCCTTCTCAAACTCGGCTGGCGCGACGAGCGCTCGGGCGTCCTGCCCCAGCGCATCCGCGACAGCGGCCTCGCCGGCAAGCCGATCGAGACCCTGGCCGATCACATCGAGTTCGACGAAGGCCGCGACCCGGTGGCCGACAAGTCCTGGGATAAGGTTTGATCCGCCTGCGCGCCCGCTTTCCTTCCATCGAAAATCCGCCATCCTAATCCAAACATGTCCTCCGTCCCCGGTCTCCGCTCCCCCTACGCCAAGGTCGGCCGCCTCGTCTATTTCGGCCGCATGCTCGACAAGATCCGCCTGCAAGCGGCGGGCAAGCTGCCGCTCGACGAATACGGCGCCAATCTCGGCAAAGGCTTCGACGGCCGTTGCTGCAGCTTCCTCCGCGTCCAATACGACGAGCTGAAGGCCCGCGTGCTCGCCGGCGGCCTGGACGACGAACAGCTGCTCGCCTGGTGCCACGAGCGCGGCGGCCCGCGCACCGACGAGGAATGCGAGGTGTGGAACGGCTTCATGGCCAAGCGCGGCTGGCGCGACGCCGCGGCCGAGGTGCTGGCCAGGCGGATCAAGGAGAGCCGCCTCGAGGGCGCGCCCATCCTGACCATGTTCGATTACCTTGACTACGACGAGGGCCGCGCCTCCGCCCCGGAGCGCCCGTGGGAGAAAATCTGACGCCGCGCCCATGAGCGACGCGCTCTGGAAACGCCTCCAACTCCTCGTCTCGGTGCTGAGCGTGCTGCTGGTGCTCGCGCTCCTCGCCGCCGGCGCGGTGTGGTGGCGCATCCGCGCGAGCCTGCCCCCGCTCGACGGCGCCCGGCCGCTCGCCGGCCTCACCGCCCCGGCCACGATCGAGCGCGATGCGCTCGGCGTGCCCACCATCACCGGCGCCACCCGCGCCGACGTGGCGCGCGCCACGGGCTACGTCCATGCCCAGGACCGCTATTTCCAGATGGACCTGCTGCGCCGCAGCGGCGCGGGCGAACTGGCGGAACTGTTTGGCCCGGCTGCCGTGCCGATGGATCAGGCGCACCGGCTGCACGGCTTCCGGCCGCTCGCCGGCCAGGTGCTGGCGCAATTGCCGGCGGAGCACCGTGCGCTCCTGGAAGCCTACGCCGCCGGGGCGAACGCCGGCCTCGCCGCCCTGCCCCGCGCCCCGTGGGAATACGCCGTGCTCCGCACGGTGCCGCAGCCCTGGCGTCCGGAAGACAGCCTGCTCGCCGTCTATGCCATGTGGCTGGATCTGCAGGACACCCGCGGCCGCGCCGAGCTCAGCCGCCAGGCCCTGCGCGATGCGCTGGGCGCGGAGGGCGCGAACTTCTTCGCCCCGCCCGGCACTTCGTGGGACTCGGCCCTCGACGGCAGCACCTTCCCGTCCCCGCCCATCCCGTCCTTCCGCCTGCGCCGACGCGACGACGACAACGGCACCCGCGCCGTCGAGACCGACGTGCCCCGGCCGGGCTCGAACAATTTTGCGCTGTCCGGCGCGCACACCGCCGGCGGCGTGCCGCTGTTCGCCAACGACATGCACCTCGATCACGGCGTGCCGCACACCTGGTATCGCGCGGTCCTCGCCTGGACCGGCGCCGACGGCAGCGCGCACCGCCTCGTCGGCGTCACGCTGCCCGGGGTGCCGGCCCTCGTCGCCGGCAGCAACGGCCGCATCGCCTGGGGGTTCACCAACGCCTACATCGACACGGCCGACGTGGTGGTCGTCGAGGTGGAGACCACCGCGCAGGCGTTTTATCGCACGGCGCAGGGTTACCGCGAGATCGAGGAACGCCGCGAAACCATCCGCGTGAAGGGCGCCGAGCCGGTGCCCTTCACCGTGCGCCGGACCGCGTGGGGCCCGGTCCTCGGCCCCGGCGAGGACGGCCGCCTGCTGGCCCTGCGCTGGACCGCCCACGATCCCTCCGCCCTCAATCTCGAACTGGCCGGATTCGAGACGGCCGCCACCGCGCAGGAGGCCGTCGCCATCGCGCACCGCACCGGCATGCCCAACCAAAACCTCGTCGTGACCGATGCGGACGGGGCCATCGCCTGGACCCTGACGGGCCGCATTCCGCGGCGCATCGGCTACGACGGCCGCCAGCCGGTTTCCTGGGCCTACGGCGACCGGCGCTGGGAAGGCTGGCTGCGCCCCGACGAGACCCCCGTGATCCTCAACCCGCCCGACGGCCTCCTCTGGACCGCCAACCAGCGCACTGTCGGCGGCGAGGCCTACGCGAAACTCGGCGACGGCGGCTACGACGACGGCGCCCGCGGCGCGCAGATCCGGGACGATCTGCGCGCGCTCGTCGCCTCCGGCAAAAAGGCCGCCCCCGCCGACCTGCTCGCCATCCAGCTCGACGACCGCGCGGTCTTTCTCGAACGCTGGCAGAAGCTGCTTCTCGCCGTGCTCGACGACGAGGCAGTGGCCGGGCACGGCGCCCGCGGCGAACTGCGCGACGCCGTGCGCCGGTGGAACGGCCGCGCCAGCACGGACTCGGCCGCCTTCCGGCTGGTGCGCGCCTGGCGGCAGCACGTCGCCGAACACGCCTTCGCGCCGTTCTTCGCGCGGGCCCGCGCCCGTTATCCGGAGTTCAGCGCCGGCACCTTCCAGCTCGAGGACGCGCTCTGGCGCCTCGCCAACGAGCGCCCCGACCGGTTGCTCAACCCCGCTTTCAGCTCCTGGGAGGCCTTGCTGCTCAAGGCCGCCGACGAGACGCTGGCCGAAGCCGACCGCGCGGGCCTGGCGCCCGACAAATGGACCTGGGGCTCCTACAACCGCCTGCGCATGCGGCATCCTTTCAGCCGCCTCCTGCCCGCCTGGCTCGGCCGCCTGCTCGACATGCCCCCCGACCCCCTGCCCGGCGCCACCGACATGCCGCGCGTGCAGACCCCCGGCCACGGCGCCAGCGAGCGCCTCGTCGTCGCGCCCGGCCGCGAGTCCGAGGGCCTCTTCCACATGCCCGGCGGCCAGAGCGGCAACCCGCTCTCGCCCTACTACCGCGCCGGCCACGCCGCCTGGGTGCAGGGCGAACCCACCCCGCTGCTGCCGGGGGCGACAGAGCACACGCTGACGCTCAATCCCGAATAATCAGCCTCGTTCCCGGCCGGGTTCTTGGTTTACGGTCGGTGTGCCCGGGGTTCGTCCCCATCGGGAATCCGAAATCCAAAATCGAAAATCCGGATGCCTCTCCACGTCCTGCAACACCCGCTCGGCACGCACGTGCTGACCCACCTGCGCGACAAGACCACCAAGCCCGCGCTGTTCCGCACCCTCAGCTACCAGATCTCGCTGCTGCTCGCCCTCGAGGCCACGCGCGACCTCGCCACCGAGGAGAAGAAGATCGAGACCCCGCTCGAGCCCTACGCCGGCCGGGTGCTCGCCCGCCCCCTCGCCGTGGTGCCCATCCTGCGCGCCGGCCTCGGCATGGTGCAGCCCTTCCAGGACATCTTCCCCGACGTCTCCATCGGCTATGTCGGCCTCGAGCGCGACCACACGACCGCCATCGCCCGCAGCTACTACTGCAAGCTGCCCCCGCTCGACGGCAAGCGCGTGGTCGTCGTGGACCCGATGCTCGCCACCGGCGGCTCGGCCGCGCAGGCCCTCGACGTGGTGAAGGCCGCCGGCGCGAAGGAGATTGTCTTCGTCTGCATCGTCGCCGCGCCCGAGGGCGTGGCGAAAGTTGAGCACTCCCATCCCGAGGTGCCGATCCACGCCGGCGCGCTCGACCGCGCGCTCAACACGAAGAAATACATCCTCCCCGGCCTCGGCGACTTCGGCGACCGCCTCTACGGGACGTGAGCCTGTGCCACCAGAGTGTGAACACTTACCTGTTAGTCTGGAACCCCAAGCATTGGGACTGGAAATTTCTCGCTGAAGAATCTGAGAAGACTGCACGCGATATTCCAGTCGCTGGAGAATGGAGCTGCGCAAATCGCAGGGTTCGAGCAGGAGACCGCCTCTTTCTCATCCGAGTCGGTTCCGAGCCAAAGGGAATCATGGCATCGGGTTGGGCAAAGGGTGACGTTGAGATGGGCCTGCACTACAAGTCGGAGTTGGCGGCTGCGTGTAAAGAACGCCCGTATATCGAATTCGATTTTGAGCGAATCATTAATCCGGAACTCGATCCTCCGCTAGATGTGCGAAAGTTCCGCGACGATGCCTTACGGGATGTCCATTGGTTCAGCCAGAGTTCTGGCATACTTATTCCCGCTGTGGCAGCGACGGAGTTGGAGCATTTGTGGGAAACGCACATTCAGACCATGCGTGTTCAGTCTCACAATGCCGACTCTGATGAAGGTGTCGAAGGAAGTGTGTCTTTGAAATTGGTCCGCCACCGGAAACGAGAAACTAAGCTGAGAGCCGATAAGGTGGCCCAATTTATGAGGGAACATGCCAATCGTTTGTTCTGCGAGGTTCCGGGCTGTGGATTCGATTTTGAAAAGCGATATGGCGCTGTAGGACGGGGCTATGCGCAGGTGCATCATCGCAAACCTCTTTCCGACTATAGTGCTCCATCTGTCACCAAACTGAGCGATTTGGTCATAGTCTGTGCCAACTGCCATGCGATGATTCATCGCCATAGTGAGTGTCGGCCTATCGAATCTCTCATTACCCGGGTTTCCAACGGCTCGTGATTGTATGCGCGAACCCGCCGGGCCGGCCCCCCGCCCAAGCCCCAATGGTCCGCCTGGTTCGCCGGTTGTATTGAACGGAGCCCTCGGCTGGTGGATCGCCTGTCTGCCGGGCGGCAGGACCGAGGCGTGGCACAGCGAATACTACGGCACGGTCTCCTGTCCGCTCTCCGCGATCGGCGCGGCGGTGCTGGGCTATCTCCATCGCACGCACCCGTGGCGCTGGCCGCTGGCCATGGCCCTTGGGCAGGCCACCGCGTTTTTCACCAGCGGCCCGATCGCGAATCTCCCTCCGTTTGGGTTGGTTGCTTTCGTGGTGCTTTCGCTTCTGCTCCTTGTGCCGGCCATCCTCGGCGCGCGGCTTCGTCGCTGGCGCGATGGCGGGTGAGGTCCGTCAGTGGGACAGGATTTTCAGACCGCGGTTCTCGCGGAAGAGCTTTTCGTTGCGCGTCACCAAAACGCCGCCGGCTTCCACGGCCGTGGCGGTGGTCCACAGGTCGTTCTCGCCGGTCATGGCGCCGCGTTTGCGCACATCCCGGAAAATCTCCGCCGCCCGCCAGGCGATGGCATCCGTGAAAGGATAAAGCACGAACTGGTCGCAAAACGCGTCCAGGCCGCCCGATGGGCAAAGCCCCGGGCCAGCTCCCCGCGGGTGATTTCGCTCATGCCAGAGATTTCATCGGCGTGGCGGGCCAGCAGCGCCTGGGCCGGTCCCCGGTCCCCGCGCTGCAATTCCCGGTGCAACGCCACAAAGAAGATGGAGTCGAAAATCACGGCGCCCATCCCATGGCGAACGCGCCGGGGCCGGCTTCCGCTTCGCCGCCTCGAAGGCTGCCGCCCCCGCGTCGGTCAGGAATCCGCGGCCGGCATACGCCGCCAGCCCCTCCAGCACGGCGTCGCAGGTCTTCGTGGGCTTCTCGCGGGTGAAAGGATAGACGCCCTCGGGCGCGCGCACCCGCACCGTCTTGCCCCGGGCCGCGGCGGCGCGGAGCTTGCGGAAGTTGCGGGAAATTCCCGGGCGGTGGTTTCCATGCCTGACAAATGTCTGACAAACCGCTCCCGGCCAAGCCATGGCTCACGCCAGCGGCGGCACGGCGTAGGGGGCGCGGTAGGCGCGGGTGAGGAGGGCGTTGGCCGCGGCCGCATCGACGCCGACCAACTGCCCGGCTGCCGGATCGACCGCCAGCGGAGCACCCAGCCGCAGCGGGGTGCGCCCGAAATCCACCCGGTTGACGGCGAGGTGCTCCAACATGCGCCCGCAGGCTTCGTGCAACGCCGCGTCGCCCTTGATCTGCTCCCGGATTTTCTCGGGCGGGGCCGCGCGCCCCAGCGCGTGCGAAATGCCGCCGAGGTGGCAGAGGGCGCTGGAGACATGGCCCTCCTCGATCGGCCCGTGGAGATCGGCCGTCCTCCGGCTGCGCACGACCTCGATGAAGTTGCGCATCAGGCGGTCGGCGCCCTTGAACTCGCGCACGACCCGGCCGTCGCGGTCGTAGGCGGTGGCGTCGAAATATCCCGGCACGATCACGCTGCCCCCCTCGCAGTCGATGATGTTGCCGACGCGGATGCCGCGGTATTCGTCCATCGTGGCCGCGAGCGCCCCGGCGGCCTCGGCGCCGGCCTCGCCGGGTTTGCCTTCGTCGGGGTCGGCCTTCGCCGGCAGGCCGCGCACCTCGAAGACCAGCGGCGCGGTGGCGTAGTCGTGGAGGATGACCTGCGTGTTGGGCGTCTCGCCGTCGTCCACGTAGCCGAGACGTCCGCCGATGCTCAGGGTGGCGCGCGGCAGGCCGGGTTCGCCGAGGAACCAGCGGGCGACATCCATCTGGTGGACGCCCTGGTTGCCGATGTCGCCGTTGCCGTAGGCGTTGAACCAGTGCCAGTCGTAGTGGAAGCGGGCGCGGCGCGGCGGCTCGACGGGCGCGGGGCCGAGCCACAGGTCGTAATCCACGGTGGCCGGCACGGGCTGCGCGCCGGTGGTGCGGCCGATGGTCTTGCGCCGCTTGTAACAGAAGCCGCGCGCGGCGGTGATTTTGCCAAGGTGGCCCGCCCGCACCCAGGCCACGGCCTCCTGCAAGCCCTCGCCGGAGCGGATCTGCATGCCGGCCTGGACGACGCGGCCGTATTTCGCGGCGGCGGCCACGAGCTGGCGGCCTTCCCAGACGTTGTGGGAGACGGGCTTCTCGACGAACACGTCCTTGCCCGCCTGGCAGGCCCAGATGCCCATGAGCGCGTGCCAGTGGTTGGGGGTGGCGATGGTGATCGCGTCCACGCCGGGCGCTTCGAGCAGTCGGCGCACATCGGTGAACTTCTCCGGCGCGTGCCCGTCCTTCGCCAGCGACTCCGCCGCGCGGTCGAGCACGGCCGTGTCCACGTCGCAGATCGCGGCGAGGCGCACGCCTGGGATGCCGCGCAATTGCCGCAGGTGCTCGCGCCCGCGGCCGTTGAGGCCGACGACCGCCACGCGCACGTCGCCGTTGGCGCCCGCCACCTGCGCCCACGAACGGGCGCTCAACAGGGCGGCGGCACCGAGCGCGGTGGTCTTGAGAAAGGAGCGGCGGGACGGGACAGAAGGAACGGTCATGGGGTGGACGGGGTTGGCCATTCCTACACCCGGTTGCGCCGCGCCGCCAGTGGAATTCCGCCGTGCCTTCGCGCCGGCGGCCGCCAGACTCGCCGCATGGAACTTACCCAGCTGACCGAACGGGCCATGCAGATCCACGCCGCCTTCGCCGCCCGTGCCCGGCGCGAGGACGTCCGCCCCTGGACCCGCGAGGAGGTCATGCAGGGTTTCGTCGGCGACGTGGGCGACCTCATGAAGCTCGTCATGGCCAAGGCGGGCGCGCGCCGGGCGGATGAGGCTGACCGCAAGCTCGCCCATGAGCTGGGCGACTGCCTGTGGAGCGTCCTCGTGCTGGCGCGGCTCTACCAGGTGGATTTGGAAAAGGAGTTCCTCCGGACCATGGATGAACTGGAAGATAAAGGCCAAGGACCGGCCGGTGGGCGGTGAGCTTGCTCACGCCACGAACCGCCCGAGAGGAGCGTGGCGCCAGCAAGCTGGCCGCCCACATTCCGGCTTCGATTCTTTGTCCGGCTTGGGAGCCAATTTGGCGTTTGGCGTTTGGATTTTTCCCCCTCTTTCTCCCTGCATGCAAATCGACCGCCCGGGCCTCATCGTCGCCGACCGCTGGCAGGACTACCGCCTGCTCGACTGCGGCGACGGCATGAAGCAGGAGCAGTGGGGCCCCTACAACCTCGTGCGGCCCGACCCGCAGATCATCTGGCCCAAGACCGGCGGCCGGCTGTGGCACGGCTGGGACGGCTTCTACCACCGCAGCGAGAGCGGCGGCGGCAAATGGGAGTTCCACAAGAAGCTGCCCGAACACTGGACCGTCCGCTACGGCGCCCTGACCTTCAAGATCCACCCCACGAGCTTCAAGCACACCGGCCTTTTCCCCGAGCAGGCGGTGAACTGGGATTGGTTTTCCAGGAAAATCCGCGACGCGCGCGCGGCCGGCCGCGAGGTGAGCGTGCTCAACCTTTTCGGGTACACCGGCGCCGCCACCGTCGCCGCCGCCCACGCCGGCGCCAGTGTCTGCCACGTGGACGCCGCCGAGGGCATGGTCAAATGGTGCCGGGAGAACGCCGCCCTCTCGGGCCTCGCCGAGGCGCCCATCCGCTACATCACCGATGACTGCCTGAAATTCGTGCGCCGCGAGATCAAGCGCGGCCGCAAATACGACGCCATCATCATGGACCCGCCGACCTACGGCCGCGGCAGCACCGGCGAGATGTGGAAGCTCGAGGACCACCTCTGGGACCTGCTCAACGAATGCAGGCAGGTGCTCAGCGACCGCCCGCTCTTCTTCCTCATCAACGCCTACACCGCCCGCCTCTCCCCTTCCGTCGTCATCAACCTCCTCGACGGCCTCCTGCGCCACGCCGGCGGCCGCATCCACGGCGGCGAGGTCGGCCTGCCGATCCAGAAGGACGGCAAGATCCTGCCCTGTGGCATCTTTGGCCGCTGGGAAGCAGCGGGTTGAGGCATGCACCGCGCGATTTTCCTGCTGCTTGCCGCATCCGCCGCCGGCGCAGCTCTCGATTTGGCGGCTCCGCGCGAGCCGTTCCATGCGGTCATCCTCAGCCTGGAGAACGACAAATTCTTCGCCGGCTCCGACCGGCACTACACCCAAGGTGGCCGGCTGACCTACCTCTACGACTCGGGGCCGCGCAGCCGGCTGACCACCGCCGTCCGCAACTGGCTGGATCAACTGCCCGTGGACCTGGCCGCGGCCAAACTCTCCGTCGCCATCGGTCAGGACATGTTCACCCCCGAGGATACGTCTGTCGTCGCACTCGTCCCCGAGGATCGTCCCTACGCGGCCTGGGCGTATCTCGCGCTCGGTTTTCACGCCATCAGCGAGCGCGACAGCCTCCATGTCGAGTTCAGCACGGGGATCGTCGGCCCGTCGGCCCGCGGGGAGGAATTCCAAAACGGCTGGCACGATGTCATGAGCTGGTTCTCGAAACATTTCGACGACGGACACGTGGTCGAGCATGCCGCGGGCTGGGCCAATCAGTTGCACGACGAGCCGGGGTGCAATCTCGCCCTCGAATGGCGCCACCGGCTGCGCCCGGCGACCTGGTTCGATGCCGTGCCGCGCACCGCCGTCATGCTGGGCAACGTGCAGACGCATCTCAGTGCCGGCGGGGCCCTGCGGTTCGGGCCGCAACTGCCGGACGATTTCGGGCACGACCTCATCCGGGCCGGCAACGGTGATGTCGCCCGCCCCGTTCCCGGCTTTCGCGCCTATTTTTTCGCCAGCGCCGACGCCCGGCTGGTCGGGCGCAACATCTTTCTCGACGGCAACACCTGGCGCCACAGTCATTCCGTCCGCAAGCGGCCCGTGGTCGCCGATCTCAATCTCGGCTGCACCCTTGGCTGGCGGTCCTGGCGCTTCGTCTATACCCAGAACTACCGGACCAAGGAGTTCTACGGGCAGAAGAACCGCGACGTGTTCGGCTCGCTCTCGATCATCCACCTGCGCTGATCGCCGGCTGAGTGATTGACCGGACTCCGCCCGGCTGGCAGTCATGCCCCAGCACCATGTCCCCGGCCGACGCCTATTTTGCCCAGACCACCGCGCTGCTCGCCCGCGCCCGTGAGACCAACGCCGCCACGTTGAAAAAGCTCGGCGCCGTCATCGGCCAGTCCGTCGCCGCCGGCGGCGTCATCCACACCTTCGGCAGCGGCCACAGCGAGGTCATCTCGCGCGAGATCATCGGCCGCGCCGGCGGCCTCGTGTGCGTCAGCGGCCTCTACGACCCCACCGGCGGTTTCGTCGAGAACATGGTCGGCTACGGCACGAAGCTCGCCGAGCGCTACGACCGCCAATACGGCCTGCTCCCCGGCGAGGCCATCATCGTCATCTCCAACTCCGGCAAGAACGCCTCGCCCATCGAGGTCGCCCTCTACGCCCGGCAGAAACAGATGACCGTCGTCGGTCTCACCTGCGTGGAGATGTCGAAGGCCGCCCCCACGGTCCATCCCGACGGCAGAAAGCTCCACGAGGTGGCCGACTACGTCCTCGACAACGGCGGCACGCCCGGCGACGCGGTCGTGGACCTCGGCGACGGCACGAAGGCGGGGCCGACCTCGACGCTCGTCGGCACGATGCTGCTGAACCTGCTTTCGCTCGAGATCACCGACTGGCTCAAGGCCCACGGCCACACTCCCCCGGTCCTGCGCAGCCAGAACCTGCCCGGCGCCATCGAATACAACCGCGAGCTCGGCAAGCGCTACAAGGGCCGCCTCAGCCGCCAACTGGCATAGTATTTTGTCCCAGTGGCCACTGAGAGTCCCAACCCGAGATCACCGCGCCAATCCTCTGTGTCCTCTTCCTAACTCTGCGTCTCTGTGTCCCAATCTGACTTCAGAATCGGCGTGGACGGCGGCGGCACCAAGACGGAGTTCATCCTCGTGGACTCCGCCGGCGCGATCGTGGCCCGCCACCTCGCCCCCGGCTGCAACCCGAGCCAGGTCGGCCCCGAGCGGGCCGGCGAAGTCCTCCGCACCGGCCTCGCCGCCCTCGTCGCCTCCGCCCCGAACTCCGATCCCCGGCTCCCGATTTCCGCCACGCATTTATACATGGCCGGCTCGCCGCAGTTCTGGCGCAAGGTCGCGGATTCGCTGCGGGATTGCGGCGCCGTGACGACCGGCCCCGACTCCCTCCCGGTGCTCGAGCTCGCCACCGGCGGCGCCCCGGGCCTCGTGCTGCACGCCGGCACCGGTTCCTTCGTCGCGGCCCGCGCGACCGACGGCTCGGTCCACTACGCCGGCGGTCTCGGCTGGAAGCTCGGCGATGCGGGCAGCGGCTTCGACCTCGGCCGCCGCGCCATCGCCCACGCGCTGCTCGAGTTGCAGGGCCAGTCCATGCCCGGCGCCCGGCCGCTCTCGCCGCTGGCCGAGGCCTTGCGCACCCACACCGGTCTGGCCGACTACGCGGCCAACTCCCGCTATTTCTACAACGATCCCGGGGCCAACGCCGCCATCGCCGGCTTCGCCCCGCGCGTGCTCGCGCTGGCGGCGCAGGACTGCGGCCCCGCCCAGCAGGTCGTGGCCGATTCCGTCACCGACCTGGCCCGGCTGGCCGACCAGGTCATCCACCGGCTCTTCCCTTCGCCGGTCGCGCCCGTGCCCTGCGGCGTGAGCGGTCGCATCCTGAATTCCGTGCCCGCCGCCTTCGCCCTGCGCTCCCTGGCGGCCAAGCTGCGCTGGCCCGTCGCACTCCAATTCATCACCGAATCCCCCGCCGAAGGCGTGCGGCGGTTGCTCCGGAAATCCACGTGACATGGTCGCCGGCATTCCCCTGACCGTCCTTCCCGAGGCCGAGTGGCTCGCCCGCCGCGCGGCGCACGAGCGGCGCGTGCGCGCGTGGACCGACCCGCACCAGGCCCGGCAGGCCCGCGGGGAGAAGCACCCCGTCGAGGACTTCCTGTGGGAGTATTACAGTTTCCGCCCGGGCTGGCTGCGCCGCTGGCATCCGGGACCCGATGTCGTGCTGCTCGGCGACGCCGCGCGCGAGTTCCTGCGCTGGCCGGAATACCACGAGACCGAGGGAGGCGTGGCCTTGAACGCGGCCGCCTTCGATCCGAAGCGGCGCGACACGCTGGTCTGGCTGCACGGCCTGCTGCGCGCCACGACGGAGCGCCCGCCGCAATTCGCCTGCTTCGGCCTGCATGAGTGGGCGATGGTTTACCGGCTGCGCCCCGACGAGATCCGCCACCCGTCGCTGCCGCTGCGGTTCCCGCCGGAGGAGATCGCGCGCATCACCGAATCGCTCCCGATCCGCTGCTCGCACTTCGACGCGTTCCGTTTCTTCACGCCGCCGGCCCGGCCGCTGAACCGGCTCCAGCCCGCACGCGCCACCACGCCGGAGTTCGAGCAGCGCGGCTGCCTGCACGCCAACATGGACCTCTACAAGTGGGCGTTCAAACTCGCGCCGTTCACCCCCGGCGAACTCATGGCCGACTGCTTCGCGCTGGCCCGCGACATCCGCCAGGTGGACATGCGCGCCAGCCCCTACGACTGCACGTCGCTCGGCCTTGCGGCGATCCCGATCGAGACCCCCGAGGGCCGTGCGGCATACGAGGGGCACCAGCGCGCCTTCGCCGCGCGCAGCCAGCCCCTCCGCGCCCGCCTCATCGCGCTTTGCGAGCGCCTGCTCGCCGGCTGAAGCGGGAGTTGCCACCGCCCGCGGTCCGGTCATCCTCGCGGCGGATGGACGCCACCCCTCCCCAGCCGCCGTCGCGCACGCGCAAGAAGCCGAGCTACCCGATCGGCGCGCCGCTGCGCGCCTACCTGAAGAAGTTCCGGCGCGAGCGCGAGCTGCCCGTCACTTACGCGCGGCTCCGGGATTTCCACGAGGCCGCCCCCATCATGGACCCCGCCGGGCGGCCCACGCTGTGGGACTCGGTCGCCTACCGCGCCGAGGAGATCCCCGCGCTCAACGAGGACCTCAAGCGCATCTACGCGCTCCTGCGGGTGGACGGCGACTTCACGGTGATGCAGCACCTCTACATCGACCGCGTGGACTTCTGCACCTTCGGCAACTCGATGCCCTTCCGCATCCGCATCGTCAACGCGTTCAACGACAACCCCGACTACTTCTACATCAAGCAGGCCGACGCCTCGCGGATCTACGGCCTCGAGCTGGAGCACCTGCTCTCGCCGAACCGCCTCAACTTCCTCACCGCCGGCAACACCCTCGTCGAGGAGCACATCGCCGGCGTGCCGGGCGACGCCTTCATCGCCCGCTGGCTCGACAGTCCCGAGCTCAAGCCCATCCGCATCGCCAAGGAGATGGTGAAGTTCAACGAGCGGTGCTTCGTGCGCCTGCTCGGCGACATGCGCAGCTACAACTACGTCGTCGTGCTCACGCCCGACTTCGAGGGCTGGCAGGTGCGCATCCGCGCCATGGACTTCGACCAGCAGTCGCACCACGGGCGGAAAAACTTCTACCTCCCGCAGTTCTTCAAGGAGAACGCCCGGCTCGCGCAGTTCTGCATGAAGCACCTGCACCCGCAGACCGCGCTCCAATACCAGCGCGAGGAGCAGACGCTCATGCTCGCCCGCGCCGAACTCGCGGCCGCGCGCCTCGACGGCCTGCTCGGCGCGATGGACGGCGATCCCATCGCCCCCGAGGAGAACGTGCGCACGCTGCGCGAGGGCCTGGCCGCGCACTTCCAATCGGACCGCTACCTGCGGTGCGCCAGCATGGGGGCGCTGGTGCGCGAGAACATCGCCATGCTCCGGCAGCACCAGGTGGACGGCCTCGGCGCGCTCGGGGCCAACCTCGCCACACCGGCGCCCTGAGGCCGGAGGGCTCATCCCAAACCCCGTAGCTTATCGACTGTTGTCATCGCGAGGTGCGCGAAGCGCGCCTTGGCGATCCAGATGGATGGCTTCGTCGCTACGCTCCCTCGCCATGACAGTCCAAAGGCAGGGGGAGACGCTGGCATCGGCCGCGGCATACGGCCGTTCCGGCATTGCCACCGGCCGCCGACCGGACAGGCTCCCCGGCGGGCCACGCAATGAAATCCCTCTGGCTGCTGCTGAAAACCACCCTTTACGGCGGACTGTTTCTGCTGGCGACCGCGGGCTGGCTGCCGCTGCGGCTCTTCGAGCGGCGTCCGCGCTGGCCGGTGGACTGGGGCTGGTTGCAGTCGCTCGGTGCGCTGTGCTTTGCTCTCGGCGCCGCCGTCATAGTGCCGTGCGTGTGGGTGTTCGCCCATCGCGGCCAGGGCACGCCGGCGCCGTTCGACCCGCCGGTGAAGTTCGTGCGGCGCGGTCCCTACAAGTGGGTGCGCAACCCGATGTATCTCGGGCTGTTCGCCCTCGTCGGTGGCGAGGGCCTGTTTTTCCAATCGTGGCACATCGGCGTGTATTGGGTGTGCCTCGTCTGCGCCGTTCATCTGCTCGTGGTGCTGCACGAGGAGAACGCGCTGCGTTTCCGCTTCGGCGCGATGTATGAGGACTACAGGCGCGACGTGCCCCGCTGGCTCCCGCGCAAGCCGAAGCCGATCCTCGAAACCGTGGCCCCCTTCGGCACCCGGCGCTGAGTGCGGTCATTCGATGCGCCCTTCGTCGAACTCGATCAGGTCCACGACGCTGACGATCTGGTCCACGCGGTCGGCGCAGCCCATGGCGGTGAGGGCCTCCCGGAGGAATTCGCGGCCGGAGGGCGTCATGCCCTTCTGCACGTAGTCGCGGTTCCACTTGGCGACGCGCGGGTCCCGCGGGAAAATCGCCAGCAGGCGGCGGTCGATCTCGTCGTCGCCCAGCCCGGCGTCCAGGCATTCGTGCACGATCTTTTCGACGGCGTCGGGAGCGATGCCGAGGTGCAGGCAGAGGAAGCGGTCCATCCCGCGCTTGTAGTTCTTGGCGTAGCTGGCCGGCAGCGCGCCGTGCTGCTTCACGTATTTGCATTTCGCGATGAACCGCGGCAGGTGCAGCAGCCCGGTCGCGGCGTGCGGCAGGTAGGCCGAGGGCAGCGTCGTCAGCACTTCGCCGGAGGAGCCGGGAATGGGTCTGGAGGGCATGGGTGGTCAGCGGAAAGCAATCGCCCCCGCCTGGCAAGCGCCGGGGCGGGCCCGTCCGCCGGCGGCCGCGCCTTCACTCGCGCCCTTGGAGCTCGACGCTCATCTGCGCCGTGCTCGGGCCGACCTGCTGTTCCTGGCTTGTCGCCACGAGAATGCCGGTGGCGCGGTCGTAAACATAGCGTGTGCGGTGTTCGGCCCCGGTCTCGAGCAGCGCAACCCGGCCGGCGGCGGCCGATTCGACCACGACGCGAACCTGCGTGACCGAATCGTTGTCGAGTTGCTGGCCGGCCTGCAGTTGCGCCAGCGCGGCCGGCGGCACCCAGAACCCGCCGAGCTGGTTCGTGCCCGCGACCCGCGTGGCCTCCGCCTGTTGCGGCGGCTGGCCGTAAGGGCTGGTGACCTCCGCCGCCTCGTTGAACTCGAACCAGTCCGGTCCCGCGCGGCGGACGGAGATCCGCACGCTCAGCGGGAAGCCCATCGGCCCGGTGCCGGGCACGAACGCGCCTTGCGTGCCCGCGTAGCGGAGCGTGCGGGTTTTCGCCACCCAGTCGGGCGCGGGCAGCCCGATCCACGGCACCTTGAGCTGGCGCGTGCCGACCAGCCACCCTTCGCTGAGCATGGTGCCCTCGCCGCCCCGGCGCGACGTGCCGCCGGGTTCGGGCACCCAGGCGTGAGCCTTGCGCAACGAAGCGGCGCTCATGCGCAGGAGCACCCCGCTCGTCGCGTCGTAGATGCGCTGCGTGTAGCCGTCCGCGCCGCGCACGCGGATGCGGACCGCCTGGTAGGTGCGCCCGCGCAACTCGCAGGCCGTGCTCTGGACCGCCACCTCCTTCGTGCCGCCGGAGCCGGCGAGCTGGCGCAACACGGCCGGATGCATCCAGAAATCGCCGCCCGTGTGCGCCGCGACGACCTGGCCGGTCGGCGTCGGCGCGCGCACGACGCCCGAGCCGGGATCGATCGCGTAGAGACGCATGTCGAGCGCGGCGCTGGTCCGATCGATGGCGGCGACGTTGAGTTCCAGATAGGCCTGGCCCGACAACCCGGGGCTTTCGTTGAGGCTGTATTGCTGGCCGCGGTCGTTTTTCCAGTAGGTATAGTGCTGCCTCTCGCCCGTCTCGTCGGCTTTCTTCTGGGCCTTCTGCCTTTCCTTCTCCATCGCCTGGTCGTCGGGCTCGAGTATCTCGCCGGAGCCGGTCGTCGCGGAGGCGACGTAGAACGTGATCCGCATGCCGGGCTTGATCCAGGCCGGCGCGCCGGGCTGCTCCTGGGCGAAGGCGGCACCCGGCACAAGGAGGAGGAGCGCCGTCGCGCATGAGAGGTGTCTGGTCGTCGTCATGGTTTCAGGCCGTCTGCGGCCCGCGCCGGCCGGCAAACCAGCCCGCGCCCAGCAGGACGACGCCGAGGCCCGTCAGGGCGAGGCCGGCGACGAGGTATTTGTGCGCCGAACCGCGCGGGCGCGGGAGTTCGTAGGTCAGCGCCTGCTCGGAGCTGCCCACGTCCACCAGCGAAGCGTCGCGCGCGGCCTCGGGGAGGACCACCTTGATCGTGCTCAGCGTGCCCGCGATGTTGCCGCTGAAGAACCAGACGCGGCCCACGTGGTTGACGAGGCGGAATTCCTTGTCGATCGGGCACGAGAAGCGCCCGTCCGGCCGCAACTCGGCGGCAACGGCGCTGTGCACGGTCATGGTGGCGGTGCGGTTGAGGTCGTCGCGGTCGAGCTTGAAGCCGTCGAACGCCACGCGGGCGCCGAGGTTGTAGCGGATGGACGCGCGGGCGCGCGCGGGGTCGTCGCCGAAGTTCGCCTTCCAGACCGCCCAGGGACCGGCGTCGAACGCACACGCGACCGTGACGGTGCCGCTGCCATCCGCGGCCAGTTCGACGGTCTCGTCGAGGGATTTGGCGGCCGGCTGGGCGGGCGCCGCGACCGCGGCGAGCACGGCCAGCGCGACCGCGAGGAGATACTCGGGGAGGCGGCGCGGTTTCATGGGGCGAATTGGAAGCTCCGCAGCATCTGATCGACCGAACCGCGGATGCTCTCGTAGAGCGAGAGCGGCATGCTGACAATGATGCCATAGGCCGGGCCCGCCGAGGCATCGACGCCGGCGAGCGAGAGCCGCGTGAGGGTGCCCTTCGGGCTGATGCCGGTGTAACGGGCGATCACGGCGCGCCGGCCGCCGAAACCGGCGATGTCCTGGCTCAGCGGCTGGAAGTTCCGGAACTGCGGCTGAAGCTGCTGGTAAAGCTGTATGAGCACCTGCTCGGCCTGGCGCACCCCGCTGAACGGGCTGATGAAGATCGAGCTCTCGCCGTTGGCGATCGCCACCGCGCCGTTGCCCACGCTCTCGGCGCGCCAGCCGGGCATGATCTCGAGCGTGTAGCGGCCTTCGGGGTCGCGGTAGCCGCGCGCGCCGGTGCCCGGGTCTGGCGCCGGGGAGGGGCCGACGTTGCGATCATCCGGCTCGAGCGGCGCGGGCGCCGGCGAGTCGTCGCCGAGCGGCGCGGGTGCGGCGGCCGCGTTCATGTCGGCGGGCATCGGCATCGCAACGGAGGCGCCACGCCCGAGCCGCGCCGCCAGCGTTTCGGCCAGGCGGGCGGTATCGATCTCGGGCAGTTCGGGCGGGGTGAAGCCGTAGGCCTGGATCTTTTGCACCTCGAGCGGGATGATCCGGCCGTCCTTCGCCCAGTGCTGCACCGTTTGCGCCGCCATCTGCACCGCTTCGGCAAACGGCACCGGCGCGTCCTTGCCGACGGCGCGCGGGGTGATGGCGGTGCACTCGATCGGGAGGCCGGCGGCGAGCGGCATGCCCTGGTCGGGCGAATAGGCGACGACGAACGCGTGCCCGGGCACGAGGATCATCGCGCTGCGCACGCCGAGGTGCTCGAGGATCGAGCACCAGAGCAGCGACAGCTCGATGCAGAGGCCCTGGTTGTTGACGATCACGTCGCGCGGCAGCCGCACGGTCTGCACCATCGATGCGATGTTGTCGAAATTCGAGGGCACGCCCGAATCGCCGACATAACGCAGACCCGTGCGGCCCATGTAGTCGTAGATGATCGCGCAGATGCGCTTCACCTCGTCGGGTCCGCCGGCGATGCCCGCGGTGGTGCCGCCGGCGAGCCGGGTGATCTCGGAGGTGTAGAGCGTCACGACCGGGTCGTTGGGCGTGACCATCGTCATCGTGAACGCCGCGGCGCTGAAATAGTCGGTGAAGAGCACCGCCTCGCTCTGCGGCACGTCGCAATAGGCGATCTCGTTGACCGCGCGCAGGGTGATGTCGCGCGCGATGTTCTCCTCGCGCTCGCGGCCGTTTTCCGTCCAGCGGATGCGTGTGCGCAGCGTTGTCGTGACCGCGTTGCGGAGTTGCGAGACGGCGGCGGGCAGGCGGGGATAATAGAGCTCGACGAAGGAAAAGCCCGCGGGGATCTCGCGGCGCACGGTCGGCTCGGTCCATTCGATGTAGTCGTCGATCTTGTAGCTGATCGCGAAGCCGGTGACGGGGCGCTCGCCGTCGTTCTTGAAGACGATCTTCGAAAGATAGTGGCGGCCTTCCTCGATGTTGCGGTTGCCGTAAACCTTGTAGCCCGCAGTCATCAGGGCGGACTTCACCTCGGGCGCGCTCCATGTCAGGCGGGCCGGCCGTTCGCCGACGCGAGCGAGCCCGAGGATGGCGAGCAACGCGCCAAGGCCCGTGCAAAGGCCGCCGAGCAGAACCAAGGGGTGTTTCATGTGGGGGTGCGACCGGCACGGTGGCCCGGAGCGGTGCGGTCGCCGGCGAACTGCCCAAAGTCAAGCGGCGCGCGGCCGGCATCGCAAGGTTGTATTTCCCCGCCCGACACCGCAGTGTCGGCGCAGAACCCCGGAAACAACTGCTGCGTGCCATGGAATTACTCCTCGGAATCCTTGTGCTGGCGATTGCGATCGGCGCGGCGGTGCGCATGGGGCGCGCTCGCGGTGTGCCCGCGCCGCCCTTGCTGGCGGGCAGCCTGTTCGTCGCGGTCGTGATCAGCGCGCTCGCCGGCGGCGGGGCGTGGGTCGCCATGAGGTTCGGGCGCGGTCCTGCCGCGCAAGTGCTGCTCGTTGTCGCCGGCATCGGGGCGGCGCTCGCCGTCGGGGTGTGGCTCTCCGGGATCATCTGGCGGCGTTTGCAGGCCCGCCACCGTCCGCCCGGCGGATGACCGCCCCGCTCCAACAAGAAAAGGCCGGCCTCGCTTGAGACCGGCCCGTGAAGACACCCTGGCTGGGCGCTCAGAAGAACCGCACGGGCTTGGCCTGCATCGCGGCGTGCTCGGCGTCGGAGCAGCCGGCGTTGGTGGCGACGTCCACCGGCCGGTCGCTCGGTTTGATGAGGTTGTTGGCGAGCATGTAATTCTCGACCTCCTCGCCGGAGATGTCGGCCAGCATCACGCCGTCGATCTCCACGCAGGGCGAGAGGGGCTGGCCGGACTTGCGCACCATCTCCTCGTAGTTGGCACGGTTGTTGATGATGTCGATGTCCTCGTATTCCAGGCCGTGCTTGCGCATGATGGCACGGACGCCGTTGGACCAACCGCAGGACGGTTTCAGGTAAGCTTTGATTTTCATGAGTGAAAGTGCGTGGGATTTTACAACCCGGCACAACTTATGCGGCGGGGTTTCTTCTTCAACTCATTCTTTCAATCCGCCTAGTCTGACCGCCTCCGTGCCCGACACCTTTCCCACCCTTTCCGCCGGCCAGGCCTCCGAATTCGCCCGTCTGGGCCTGGCCAACGTCCGCCGCGAATACCCGCATCTGCTGACCCACGCCCTGAACGAAACCAGTGACGTCCAGGCGCCGCGCGTGCTGCACCCGGCCTTCTACGGCAGCTATGACTGGCATTCCTGCGTGCACCAGCACTGCATGCTCGCGCGGCTGGCCCGGCTTTTCCCCGCCCTGCCCGAGCGCGCCGAGATCGAACGCGTGCTGCGGGAAAACCTCTCGGCCGGGAACATCGCCGCCGAGGCCGCCTACTTCGCGGCGCCGGGGCGCAGTTTTTTCGAGCGCCCCTACGGCTGGGCCTGGCTGCTCAAGCTGGCCGAGGAGCTGCGCCGCTTCGATCCGGCGCTGGCCGCCCACCTCGCCCCCCTCGTGGCGGTGATGCGCTCCGGCCTGCTGGCCTACCTGCCCGCCCTCACCCACCCCGTCCGCCACGGCGTGCACAACAACACCGCCTTCGCCGTGAAGCTCGCCCTCGACTACGCCCGCGCGGCCGACGACCAGGAACTGAAGCTATTCTGCACGAGCCGCATGGCCTACTGGTTCGGCCACGACACCGACTACGGCGCGCGCTGGGAGCCCTCGGGCGAGGACTTCCTTTCGCCCGCCCTGACCGAGGCCGAGGTGATGGCGGCGGTGCTGCCGCCCGACAATTTCAGCCGCTGGCTCAGCCGCTTCCTGCCCAACCTCCACACCGGCGAGCCGGTGAAGCTCTTCACGCCGGTGCGCGTGAGCAACCCTTCCGATCCGAAGATCGCGCACCTCATCGGCCTCAACCTGAACCGCGCCTGGTGCTGGCGGCGCATCAGCCTGGCGCTGGCCGAGTCCGACCCCCGCCAGGCCCGCACCCGCGAGGCCGCCGTGCGCCACCTCGAGGCCGCGCTGCCCATGATCGACGTGACCGACTTCAACCGCGCGCACTGGCTGGCCTCGTTCGCCGTGTATGCGCTGACGGAATCCTGAGCCCCGCGCACCCGGCCGCGGGGAATCCCCCGCACCGGCCGGGAACTTCCCAACCGGCCGGAGCCTTGGAAGTTGCTGGTTGAAAGTTCGGCGTTGCCGGATGGCATCCGGCCCATGAGCACCATCCTGCTTCTCGCCCTATCCAACGTCTTCATGACCTTCGCGTGGTATGGCCACCTGAAGTTTCTGCACGACAAGCCGCTCTGGGCCACGATCCTCGTCTCCTGGGGAATCGCGTTCCTCGAATACTGTCTGATGGTCCCCGCCAACCGCTTCGGTTACGGCAAATTCACCGGTTATGAACTGAAGATCATCCAGGAGGTCATCACCCTCGTGGTCTTCGTGGGCTTCGCCTGGCTGGTGCTCGGTGAAAGACTCCGGTGGAACTACGCCGTGAGCCTGCTCTGCCTCGCGCTCGCGGCGTGGTTCGCCTTCGGCGTGAACCGGCCTCCGGCTCCCGCCGCCTGACCCGGACGGCCTGATTTCAGGCGGTTTTTTGCGCACTCCGCTCTTGCCCGGTCCGCGCGCGGGGCAAATGTCTCCTGACATACTGCTGTCATCGCCGTCTGCTAGGCTGCCCGCACAACCACCCCCCTCACCCGATTCCCATGTCCAAAGCCGATAAGTCCAAGTCCGACTCGCGTGTCGCCACCGCCGAGAAATCCGCCAATCCCGCCCGCGAGAAAAACATCGAGCTCGCCGTCTCGAGCATCACCAAGCAGTTCGGCGAGGGCTCGATCATGCGCCTCGGCAGCAACACCCACATGAAGGTCGAGACCCTTTCGACCGGCTCCCTCGCCATCGACCTCATGCTCGGCGTCGGCGGCCTGCCCAAGGGCCGCATCATCGAGATCTACGGCCCGGAATCGTCGGGCAAGACCACCTTCTGCCTGAGCGTCATCGCCGAGGCCCAGCGGCAGGGCGGCCTCGCCGCCTTCATCGACGTCGAGCACGCGCTCGACCCGAAATACGCCAAGGTCGTCGGCGTGAACCTCGACGACCTCCTCGTCTCCCAGCCCGACTCCGGCGAGGACGCGCTCAACATCATGGAGACGCTCATCCGCTCGAACTCCATCGACGTCATCATCCTCGACTCCGTCGCCGCGCTCACCACCAAGGCCGAGCTCGACGGCCAGATGGGCGACGCCACCGTCGGCGCGCAGGCCCGCCTCATGTCGCAGGCCATGCGCCGCCTCACCGCCGTCGTCAGCAAGACGAACTGCGTGTGCATCTTCACCAACCAGATCCGCGAGAAGATCGGCGTGATGTTCGGCAATCCCGAGACGACCTCCGGCGGCCGCGCGCTGAAGTTCTTCGCTTCCATCCGCCTCGACATCCGCCGCAAGGACCAGCTCAAGACGCCCGACGGCAAGGTCATCGGCAACCGCACCAAGATCAAGGCCGTCAAAAACAAGGTCGCCCCGCCGTTCACCGAGTGCGAGTTCGACATCATGTATGACGAGGGCATCTCCGCCACCGGCTCGCTGCTCGACCTCGGCCTCGACCACAAGGTGCTCGAAAAGAAGGGCGCCTGGATCGCCTTCAACGGCGAGCTCGTCGGCCAGGGCCGCGAAGCCGCCAAGGACGCGCTCAAAGCCAACCCCACCCTCGCCGAGAAGGTGAAGGCCGCGATCCTCGAGAAGGTGAACGTCAAGGGCGGCGAATCCGTCACGGGCGAGAGCGCGGAATAGGCGCCGGTCTGCTTTTGTTTGTCGGGCGGGGTCTCCGAACCCCGCCTCCCCCGCGGCTGACGCATCGAACCTAGGCGGGGGTCGGAGACCCCGCCCGACAGCTCACGGGAACAACCACTCGTGCCGCCAGCCCGCGCCGCTGCGCGTGTAGCGCTGACGGTCATGATGGCGGAAGGGTCTCTGCTGCCAGAATTCGATCCAGTGCGGCACCACGCGGAAGCCCGACCAGAACGGCGGACGCGGCACCGCACCCACGCCGTGGCGCACGGTCTCGCGGGCCACCGCCTGCTCGAGTTCGTAGCGCCCGTTCATCGGCTTCGACTGGTGCGAGGCCCACGCGCCGAGCTGGCTGAGTCGCGGCCGCGTGGCGAAGTAGGCGTCGGCCTCGGCGTCCGCGACCGCCTCGACGCTGCCGGCGATGCGCACCTGCCGCTCCAGCACCGGCCAATGGAAACAGAGCTCGGCGCGCGGATTCGCATGCAGGTCCGCCGCCTTGGGACTGTCGAGATTGGTGTAGAACACGAAACCGCGCGCGTCGGCGTGTTTGAGCAGCACCATGCGCACGGAGGGCCGGCCGGTGGCGTCCGCCGTCGCCAGCGCCATGGCCGTGGCGTCGCTCCGCTCGCGATCGCGAGCCTCGGCAAACCACTCCTGAAACAGGCGCATCGGGTCGGGCAACTGCATGCTTCAGTGTCGCAGGGCCGCATAATCCGCGCCGCGCCGCGCTTGGTGAACCTTGCGCATCGGTTGCGGACGCGCGCACCCGATTTCCTTTTGCCTTCGCCGACGCCCTCGCTTGGGTGGGGCCGATGCCGTTTCCGACGGACACCATCGCCGCCCCCGCCACGCCGGCCGGCACCGCCGCCATCGCGGTCGTGCGCGCCAGCGGCCCGGATGTGCGCGCCTTGGTGACGGCGGTATTCGGCGCCCTCCCCCCGCCCCGACACGCCCAGCATGCCGATTATCGGGATGCGCGCGGCACGCTGGTGGACGACGTGCTGTTCACTTTTTTCGCCGCGCCGAACTCTTTCACCGGCGAGGACACGGTCGAGATTTCCTGCCACGGCAATCCGTTCATCGCGCAGAAAATCCTCGAGGACCTCTTCGCCCGCGGCTGCCGCCCGGCCGAGGCAGGCGAATTCACCAAACGGGCCTTCCTCCACGGCCGGATGGACCTCAGCCAGGCCGAAGCGGTGATGGATCTCATCCATGCGCGCAGCGAACGCGCTCTGACGGCGGCGAACCAGCAGTTGCGCGGCGCTCTCGGGCGGCAGATGGATTCGCTTATCTCGCAGTTGGTCAATGTTTTGTCCATAATCGAGGCCTACATTGATTTTCCCGACGAAGACCTGCCGGCGGAAAACCGGCAGGCCGTGCTCGCGCAGTTGGACCAGTTGCAGGCCGGCACGGCGCGACTGCTGGCGACCAGCCATTACGGGGCCATGCTGCGCGACGGCATCAAGACGGTGATCCTCGGCGAACCGAACGCCGGCAAAAGCAGCCTGCTGAACCGCCTCGTCGGCCGCGAGCGCGCGCTCGTCAGCGCCGAACCGGGCACGACGCGGGATTATCTCGAGGAACGCATTCTCGTCGGTCCGCACGCGCTGCGCCTGATCGACACCGCCGGGCTCAATCCCAGCCCCTCCTCCCTCGAGCGACGCGGCATGGACAAGACGCTCGAGCAAGCGGCGGAGGCGGATCTTTTCCTGTGGGTGCTCGACGCGACGCGTCCCCTGCCCGACCTGCCTGCGGCCACCCGCGCCCGGCTCAACGCGACGAACACCATCGTCGTGCTCAACAAAACCGATTTGCCGGACGCCGCCGCACCCCTGCCACCGGATTTGCCCCACCAGCGGATTTCCTCCCTGACCGGCGCCGGCTTGGACACCTTGCGGGCGCGCATCGTCGCGCTCGCGGATGCTTTCCAGGCCGACACCGGGGACGAGGTCATCGCCATCAACGCGCGCCATGCCCATGCCCTCGAACAGGCGCGTCAAGGCTTGGAAACTGCCGCCGGCAAACTGCGCGCCAACGTTTCCACCGAGTTGGTCGCTAGCGATTTGCGCAGCGCATTGGACGCTTTTGGCGAGATTTCCGGCAAGATAGAAAACGAGCAAGTCCTTGACCAATTGTTTTCTACGTTCTGTATAGGAAAATAAGTTTGGCATCGAAATATAATATCAAAACTTCGGGCTTTGATTCGTGATCTATAACGCAAAACCCTTCGATGTAATCGTCTGCGGTGCTGGGCATGCTGGCGTTGAGGCATGCTTGGCGGCTTCGCGGATGGGGGCCTCTACCCTGCTGCTGACCGGCAACATCGATACCATCGCCCAGATGAGCTGCAATCCGGCGATCGGTGGCCAGGCCAAGGGGCAGATCGTGAGGGAGATTGACGCCCTCGGTGGCGAGATGGCGATCAACACCGACGTGACCGGCATCCAATTCCGTTTGCTTAACGAGTCCAAAGGTCCGGCCGTCCAGTCACCACGTGCGCAATGTGACAAAAAAGCCTACCAGTTCCGCCTGAAACACACTTTGGAACTTCAACCGAACCTACAGCTTTTCCAAGCCACCGTGACAGGCCTGATTTTCAAAGACGGCAAGGTTATCGGCTGTCGGACAAATTTGGATATCGATTTCTTGGGTCAGACGGTGGTCATCACGACCGGGACTTTTCTGCGTGGCTTGATGCACGTCGGCCAGAACAAGAACGAAGGCGGCCGTCTCGGGGATTTCAGCGCAAAAACCCTGTCTGGAAGCCTGCTGGAGGCCGGTATCGAACTCCAGAGATTGAAAACCGGCACACCGCCGCGAATCCTGGGCAGGAGCATCAATTTTTCCGGACTTCAGGAACAGAAGGGCGACGCCGATCCTTCGCTCTTTGCCTTCCACGACACTAGGGACAAGGGCGACCTGTTCCACGTGGAACGGACCGGTGAGCGCCGCATCGGCTGGCAGCCTGGCACCGAACAAATCTCCTGCTGGATGACCTACACAACACCGGAATCAGAGCGAATCGTGCGGGAGAATCTCCACAAGTCTGCCATGTATTCCGGCGAGATTTCTGGAGTGGGGCCGCGCTATTGTCCCAGCATCGAGGACAAGTTCGTCCGCTTCCCCGATAAACCCCGCCACCTGCTATTCCTGGAGCCGGAAGGTCGTAATACAAATGAGTATTACATTAACGGTCTGTCCACGAGCCTGCCATTCGATGTGCAGCTCGATCTGGTGCACAGCATCCCGGGCTTGGAGCAGGCCGTCCTGTTACGGCCGGCGTATGCCGTCGAATACGACTTCGCTCCTCCGACCCAGATGTTTCCATCGCTGGAATCGCGCAAGGTTGAGAATCTCTTCCTGGCCGGCCAGATCAACGGCACCTCCGGCTACGAGGAAGCGGCCGCCCAAGGCTTGGTCGCCGGCGTCAATGCCGTGCGGAAGGCGAGGGGACAACCCGCAATGATTATTCAACGACATGAAGGATATATCGGCGTGCTGATCGACGATCTTGTCACCAAGGGCACAAGCGAGCCCTATCGAATGTTCACAAGCCGGGCTGAACATCGCCTGCTTTTCAACCACGGCAGCGCCGAGCTGCGCCTTAGACATCACGCATATGAACATAACCTGTTGTCAAAAAGCCGCTTAGAAAGAATAAACCTGAAAGCGGAAGCTGTTTCCCGATGGCTGGATTTTCTCGAAAGAACGAAGACCAAGGGAGGCTCGTGGGCAGACCATATCCGGCGCACCGGCGATCAAAAAGATCTCCCTGCCGACTTCTGTGCCCAATCCAAGGAAGTCCGCGACGAGGTCATCTATCGTGTCACTTATCGGGGCTACCTGGAGCGTGAGCAGCGCCTGATAGAGAAACTCAAGGCCGTCGAAAAAATCAAACTCCCCGCCTCCATCGATTACCTGAAAATTTCCGGCCTGCGCCGCGAGAGTGCGTTGAAGCTCCAGCAATTTCGTCCGGTCAATCTCGGCCAGGCCGGACGTATCAGCGGCGTGAATCCGGCCGATCTCAGCGTGCTCATGGTGCTGCTCGCCGCCGAAAAACCGACCCAACCGCCCAGTTGAAAGGCTACCGGGATGCCGCCCGTCACCGTGACAGTGATATCGGTGTGACATTCCCGTGACGCGGGGTTAATTCACTGGAAAGCGTCGTCGGCTCCGCAATAACTTCGCAACCTACTATGGAGAAGAAAAAGATCCTGGTGGTGGACGACGAGCCCGACGTGACCGATCTGGTAGCCTATCATCTCAAGGCAAAGTCGTTCCACGTGGAGACGCTCAACGATGCCACCGCCAGCATCGCCAAAGCCCGCACCTATCAGCCGGACCTGGTTATTTTAGACATAATGATGCCACATCTCAGCGGCATCCAGGTCTGCCGCATCCTCCGTGCCGACCCCAAGCTCGCCCGCGTGCCCATCATCTTTCTCACGGCCAAGGCCGAGGCGCACGACCGCATCGAGGGACTCGAATCCGGTGCCGACGACTACCTGAGCAAGCCTTTCAGCCCGAAAGAACTCGTCCTGCGCGTCGAATCCATCCTGCGCCGCGTCTCCGCCCCGAAGGAACCCGTCTCCGCCAGGCTCCGGGTGGGCGACATCCAGCTCGACAGCGACACACATCGCGTGACGGTGAAGGGCGAGGCCCTCGAACTCACCGCCACGGAGTTCAAGCTCCTGCGCCTCATGATGGAGCGCCAGGGCCGCGTGCAGACCCGCGAGCACCTCCTGCTCAACGTGTGGAACTATTCCACCGAGATCGAGACGCGCACCGTGGACACGCACGTCCGCCGGCTGCGCGAGAAACTCGGCACCGAAGCGGGCTGGATTGAAACGATCCGCGGGGTCGGCTACCGCATTGCGGAGAAAAAACTTCCCGCATGACCGCCCTCCTCGTCGCCGCCCTCGGCCTCGCCCTCGCCTTTTGTTTGCGCGCGCTCTGGAAACAGAACCGTGCCCTGCGCGAGCTGGACGAGGCCGCCCGGCGCGGGCAGCCGCTGCTGCACGACGAGAGCCCCGCCTCCTACCTCCCGGCCTGGCACGGTCTCACCGAGTCGGTGAACGGCCTCATCACCCGGAACTCCTCGCTCCAGCAGCAGCGCTCCGACCAGCTCGCCCAGCTCGAGGCCACGCTCGGCAACCTCCGCGAGGCCGTCCTCATTGTGGACGAGGCCAACTACATCCACCTCGCCAACCGGGCGCTGCGCGAGATCTTCCCCGCCGCCCGTGAAATCGTGAACCTGCGCCTCGAACTCATCGTGCGCAGCGGCCCCTTCCTCGAGTATGTCCGCGCCACGCGCGAGGGCGCCGAGCTGCCGCGGCAGGAATTCGAGATCGTGGACGGCGACCACACGCTCTGGATCGAGGCTTCCGGCGCAACCATCCCGTCGCCCGACGGCAAGTCCCGCTGGGCGCTCTTCGTCATCCACGACATGACGAGTCACCGGAAGCTCGAGCGCGTGCGCCGCGACTTCGTCGCCAACGCCTCGCACGAACTCCGCACGCCGCTCAGCATCATCAAGGGCTACATCGAGACCCTCGTGGACGGACACCAGACCATGGAACCCTCCGACCGCGACCGCTTCCTCCGGACGATCCAACGGCACAGCGACCGTCTGAAGTCGATCATCGACGATCTGCTCGCGCTCTCGCGCCTCGAGTCGGCCACGCCCGGCCTGAAATTCGCCCCGCTGAGCCTGACCGCCTATTTCGCCGAGCTGGCCGAGGAATACCGCCACCGCCCGCAGGCCGCCGACCGCACCATCGCCGTCACCGTGCCCGCGTCCATCGGCCTCATCGAGGCCGACGGTGAGAAGCTCGCGCACGTCTTCGGCAACCTCGTGGAAAACGCCTTCAAATACACGCCCAAGAGTGCGCGGATCGAGCTCGGCGCCGCCGCGGCCGACGACGCCGAGGTCGAGTGCTGGGTGCGCGACGACGGCCCCGGCATCCCCGAGGCCGACCTCCCGCATATTTTCGAGCGTTTCTATCGCGTGGAGAAGGGCCGCTCGCGCGAGACCGGCGGCACCGGCCTGGGCCTGAGCATCGTGAAGCACATCGTGCAGCTGCACGGCGGCCGCGTCTGGGCCGAGAACGGCGAGGGCGGGGGACTCACGATCCGCCTGCGCCTCCCGCGGAAGCAGAAGGGCTGAAAGACGGAGGAACGGGACGGCTGAAACCCGCCGGCAACGGTCGCGCAAAATCGCCTTGCGCCCGCGGCCCCCCGCTTCAGCCATTCAGCCCTTCGCTCCTTCAGCCTTCTTTCCCGTGGGTCCCACACCGGCATTCGTCGAACACGTCACCCAGCGCCGCGCCGCGCTGCGGGCGGAGCTGGCCGCGCTGCTGCCGCCGGCTGCGGCCCTCGTGCTGGAGATCGGCAGCGCCCACGGGCATTTTCTCGTGCGCTATGCCGGTGAGCATCCGCAGAAATTCTGCCTCGGCGTGGACCTGCGGGGCGAGCGGGTGGACCGGGCCAAGCGCAAGGCCGACCGCGCCAGACTCGCCAACTGCCATTTCGTCCGCGCCGAGGCCCGCGAACTCATCGAGTGCCTGCCGCCGGGCGTGACCTTCGCCGAAATCTGGGTGCTGTTCCCGGATCCCTGGCCCAAGAAGCGCCACCACAAGAACCGGCTTTTGCAGCCGGCCTTCTTCGATTTTCTCGCGACGCGGACGGCCCCCGGTGCGCGGCTTTACTTCCGCACCGACCACGCGGAGTATTTTCACGAAGTCGCCGCCTTTCTGCGGGAACTGAAAACCTGGCGACCCGACCCGGCCGCGCCCTGGCTGATGGAGCACGAAACGGTCTTCCAGGCCCGCGCGCCCAGCTATCAGTCGCTCGTCGCGGTGCGCCAGTAGGGCCGCCTGGCTGTAGCGGCGCTCTGTGTGCGCCGTCCGGCGGTCATAGACCACCGCAACAAATTCGGCCCAGCTCGCCTCACAGGATATCCAGCCAGACCAGCAGGAACAACTGCACCAGCGCTGTCAGGGCCAGCAAGCCCCAGGTCGTCTGCATGAAAGCGTTGCGCGCCAGCTTCCGCTCGCCGTTCGGGTAACGCGGCTGCGCAGTGCGCTCCAGCAGGGCGGGGGTGGGGGACTCCATGTTTTACAACTGTCCGACTCCGCAACGGCTGGCAAGCGCCGCTTCCCGCCGGGCATAAGCGCCCCCGCGCCGGTTTCGCGTCACCGCTAATTACCCCGATTTCTGATTTCCAAGGTTGACGCTACGACGGCCCAAAACCTACCTAGTTGGCCCTTTCCACCCCCGACATCCCCCTGCCGGAAATCATGCTGCGCATTACCAAACTTCTCCGCCTCGCTTCGGTGCTCGGTCTCGCGACGTTCGCGCATGCCAGTGAAGGGGAGGGGGTCGCCCCGGCTGCGGCCAAGCTCGTGGATTTCGGCCACGGCTGGGCCATCACCAGCAGCATGGCCACCGGTTGGGTCGTGTCGGCCATCCTCATCGGCCTGATTCTGTTCGCCGTGCGCAAGCCGCAGATCCTGCCGACCAGGAGCCAGGCCGTGTTCGAATCACTCCTCGAGGCCCTGCGCGACCTCTTCGAGCCCATCGTCGGCAAGAAGGCCTTCCCTGCCGCCTTCCCGCTCCTCGTTTCCTTCTTCGTCTTCATCCTGATTCAAAACTGGATGGGTCTCCTGCCCGGTGTCGGCACCATCGGCTGGGAGAAGGGCTACAGCGACGGCCACCACGAGTTCGTGCCGTGGATCCGCCCCTTCACCTCCGATTTCAACGGCACCATCGCCCTCGCCCTCGTCTCGTTCGGCGCCTACCTGATCATCATCTTCAAATACGCCGGCCCCAAGCTCATCCTCTGGGATCTCTTCGGCAACAAGGCCGACAAGGCCGAGACGCCCGGCTGGCTTTATCCGTTCCTCTCGCTGGTCTTCCTCATCGTCGGCTGCATCGAGGTGTTCTCGATCATGATCCGGCCGTTCACCCTTTCGGTCCGCCTCTTCGGCAACGTCTTCGGCGGTGAAAACCTCCTCCATGGCACGGGCTTCTTCTTCGTGTTCTATTTCATGGAGCTGCTCGTCGGCCTCATCCAGTCCATCGTCTTCACGCTCCTCACCTCCGTTTACATCGGCCTCATCTGCAACCACGGCGATGACCACGACCACGCGGAGGGGCACGCCGCCGGGGCGCACCACTGAGACTTTCCCGCCGGGAGCGTGCCCCGCGCGCGCACGGCGGCAACCGCAACCACAACCATCCCACCACATGACAATCCTCCTCGCTGAAATCACTGGCAACATCGCCAGCGCGTTCGGTCTCCTCGGCGCCGCCCTCGGCGTCGGCCTCATCGGCCAGAAGGCCGCCGAAGCCGTCGGCCGCAACCCCGGCGCTTCCGGCAAGATCCTCGTCCAGGCCATCATCGGCATGGCGCTCGCCGAAGGTCTCGGCATCCTCGCCCTCTTCCTCGCGAAGTAATCACCCCGTTTCACCGGCGGCGTGCCGGCCTCACCGCCCGCGCCGCCACTCCCTTTCCACCGCCATGCTGACCCTCCTGCTCGCCACGGTCGAAACCACCGCCCACTCCGCCGAAGCCGCCGGCCCTCTCGAGGGCCTGAAGCAGACCTTCGTGCACTTCGGCGTCGAACCGAAGTATCTCGTGATGCAGGTGATCAGCTTCCTGATCCTCTTCGGCGTCCTCTACAAATTCGGCATCAAACCCACCATCGCCACGATGGAGGAGCGCAACCGGAAGATCGCCGAGGGCCTCAAGCACGCCGAGGAGACCCAGGCCCGCCTCGCCGCCGCCCACCAGGAAAGCGCCGCCCTCATCAAGGCCGCCCAGCTCGACGCCGCCAAGGTCGTCGAGGAGGCCCGCAAGGCCGCCAAGGAGTTCGCCGACAAGCAGCAGGCCGAGGCCGTCGCCCGCGCCGCCGAGCTGCAGGCCAAGGCCCAGCAGGCCATCGAGCTCGAGCACCGGAAGATGCTCGACCAGGCCCGCGGCGAGATCGCCCGCCTCGTCGTCAAGACCACCGAGCAGGTCCTCGCCAAGAAGCTCTCCGACGCCGACCGCGCCGCCTACAACGACGCCGCAACCAAGGAACTGTCCGCCCTCTAATCTCTCCTCCCGAACCCCGCTCTCCCTCCTTCCGGAATGGCCGCCGACAAACAAACCAAGCTCCTCGCGAAGCAGCTCTTCAAGCTGAGCCTCGTCAACGGCGTCGTCTCGCCCGAGCAGGTCGCCGGCGTCCTCGGCTGGGTCGAGAAGCACTCGCCCCGCCGCCCCGTCGCCCTCCTCAAGGCCTACCACCACCGCATCGCCCGCGAACTCGCCAAGTCGCGCGCCGAGGTCGAGCACGCCGGCCCCATCACCGACGCCACCCTCCGGATGATCGAGGACGCCATGACCCGGCGCTACCAGCGCGCCATCACCGCCTCGGCCAGACCCAATCCCGCGCTCCTCGCCGGTCTCCGTGTCCGCGTCGGCTCCGACCTCTACGAGTCCTCCGTCGCCGGCCAGCTCGCCGCCCTTTCCGTCTGAATCCGCCCGCCTCACCCTCATTTCCACTCTCCCCACGTCACGCCATGAGCAACGTCATCGAACAAATTGAACAACAGATCGCCCGGCTTTCCACCAAGGCGGTCAGGAAGAACACCGGCGTCATCCGCACGGTCGCCGACGGCGTCGCCAAGATCGAGGGCCTCTCCGACGTGATGTATAACGAGATGGTGCAGTTCCCCGGCGGCGTCATCGGCATCGCCCTCAACCTCGAGGAGGACGAGGTCGGCTGCGTCATCCTCGGCGACGTCTCCCACCTGAAGGAAGGCGACGAGGTCTCCACCACCGGCAAGCTCCTCTCCGTGCCCGTCGGCAAGGGCCTGCTCGGCCGCGTGGTGGACGCCCTCGGCCGCCCGGTGGACGGCAAGGGCCCGATCGACGCCAGGGAGTTCTACCCCGTCGAGAAGATCGCCCCCGGCATCATTGTCCGCAAGTCCGTCTCCCAGCCGCTGCTCACCGGCATCATGGCCATCGACTCGATGATCCCGATCGGCCGCGGCCAGCGCGAGCTCATCATCGGCGACCGCGGCACCGGCAAGACCACCATCTGCATCGACACGATCATCAACCAGGCGCGCATCAACAAGGTCGGCCTCGCCTCGGGCGACAAGGGCTTCCGCCCCGTCTATTCGATCTACGTCGCCGTCGGCCAGAAGCAGTCCAACATCGCGCGCACCATCGCCGCCCTCGAGGCCGCCGACGCGCTGCAATACACCATCATCGTCGCCGCCCCCGCCGCCGACAACCCCGCCAACCAGTATCTCGCGCCGTTCTCCGGCGCCGCCATGGGCGAGTGGTTCATGGAAAACGGCATGGACGCCCTCATCGTCTATGACGACCTCTCCAAGCACGCCGTCGCCTACCGCCAGATCTCGCTCATCCTGAAGCGTCCCTCCGGCCGCGAGGCGTATCCGGGCGACGTCTTCTACCTCCACTCGCGCCTGCTCGAGCGTTCCGCCCGCCTCGACGGCAAGGGTTCGCTCACCGGCCTCCCCATCATCGAGACGCAGGCCGGCGACGTCTCGGCCTACATCCCGACCAACGTCATCTCGATCACCGACGGCCAGATCTTCCTCGAAACCGATCTCTTCAACCAGGGCATCCGCCCCGCCGTGTCGGTCGGCCTCTCCGTGTCGCGCGTGGGTTCCGCCGCGCAGATCAAGGTCACCAAGCAGGTCGGCGGCAAGCTCAAGGGCGAGCTGGCCCAGTTCCGCGAACTCGCGGCCTTCGCCCAGTTCGGCTCCGACCTCGACGCCAAGACCAAGGCCACCCTCGACCGCGGCGCCCGCATCGTCGAACTCTTCAAGCAGCCGCAGCTCAACCCCGTCGCCATCGAGGTCCAGGCCGCCGTCCTCTGGGTGCTCCAGAAGAACTACTTCGATGCCATCGAGGTGAAGAGCATCGTCGCCGCCGCGAACTCGCTGAAGGATTACCTCACCAGCCGCAAGGCCGACCTCCTCGCGAAGATCCGCAACGAGGCCAGGCTCACCGACGAGATCGAGGCCGGCCTCAAGGCCGCCGCCGACGAGTGGAAGTCCACCTTCGCTGCGAAGTAATTTCAGAATTACGATTTACGAACTCCGATTTGACCAACCCGTCACATCCACGGCCCGAGCAATCCTCCGCAAAACCTCCGCTTCCGGGTGATCTAATCTGAAATCGTAAATCTGATATCGTAAATCTACATGGCTTCCCTCCGCGACATCCGCCGGCGCATCAAGTCGGTCAAGAACACCCGCCAGATCACCAAGGCGATGGAGCTCGTGGCCGCCTCGAAGATGAAAAAGGCGCAGCAGGCCGCCCTCGCCGGCCGCGCCTACGCCGGCCTCATGGCCGAGATGCTCGCCGCCGTCGCCGGCCGCGTCGAGGAGGCCCGGCACCCGTTCCTCGCCCGGCGGGAGGTCAAGGTGCGGGGCATCATCCTCGTCACCACCGACAAGGGCCTCTGCGGCCCGCTCAACGCCAACCTGTTCAAGCTCGTCACCGACATCCGCGAGCCGGCCAAATACGCCGTCATCGGGCGCAAGGGCGCGCAGTTCGTCGCCCGCACCCGCCGCGACCTGCTCGCCGAGTTCACCGTCACCGACCGTGTGCCCTTCGCCGAGGTCCGCACCGTCGCCGAGTTCATGGTGAAGCAGTTCCTCGACGGCGTCGTGGACACCGTCGAGCTCATCTACCCCCACTTCAAGAACACGCTCGTGCAGGTGCCCACCAACCTGCCGCTGCTGCCGCTGCAGAGCCTCGCCGCCGTCGTGGCCGACCTGCGCAACGACGCCGGCCACGCCGCCAAGTCCGACGACCGCGAGATCCTCTTCGAGCCCGACGCGCACACCGTGCTCGAAGCCCTGCTCCCGCTCTACGTCAACCGCGAGATCTACCAGCACATCCTCGACGCGAAGGCCTCCGAGCACAGCTCACGCATGGTCGCGATGAAGACCGCGAAGGACAACGCCACCAAGCTGATCGGCGACCTCACCCTCGAATACAACAAGGCCCGCCAGGCCGGCATCACCCAGGAAATCCTCGAGATCGCCGCCGCGCAGTTCGCCGCCTCCTGACCGCCTCCACCCAGCTTCCAGAAGCCTGCTTGCAGGCGACTTTCCCCACCACCGCCCGCCCAATCCGACATGAGTAACCCAGGCAAAATCGTCCAGGTCATCGGCGCCGTCGTTGACGCCCAGTTCGCCCAGAACGCCGTTCCGCCCATCTACCAGGCCCTCACCGTGGACTTCACGGTCGCCGGCAAAAAGGAGCGGCTCACGCTCGAGGTGCAGCAGCACCTGGGCGAAGGCCTCGTCCGCACCATCGCCATGTCCTCCACCGAGGGCCTCGTCCGCGGCATGCCCGTCGTTGATTCCGGCAGCCCCATTTCCGTGCCCGTCGGCGAGGGCGTGCTCGGCCGCATCTTCAACGTCACCGGCGACCCGGTGGACGGCAAGGGCCCGGTCCCGCACCAGAAGCGCTATCCGATCCACCGCCCGGCCCCCTCGCTCACCGACCAGGACGTGAAGGCGACCATCCTCGAGACCGGCATCAAGGTCATCGACCTCATCTGCCCCTTTGTGAAGGGCGGCAAGGTCGGCGCGTTCGGCGGCGCGGGCGTCGGCAAGACCGTCGTCATCATGGAGCTCATCAACAACATCGCCAAGGCGCACGGCGGCTACTCCGTGTTTGCCGGCGTCGGTGAGCGCTCCCGCGAGGGCAATGACCTCTACCACGAGATGTCCGAGTCCAAGGTCATTGTGCAGGAGGACATCGCCAAGTCCAAGGTCGCGCTGGTCTATGGCCAGATGAACGAGCCCCCGGGCGCCCGCATGCGCGTCGCGCTCTCGGCCCTCGCGATGGCCGAGTATTTCCGCGACGAGAAGAACCAGGACGTGCTGCTCTTCATCGACAACATCTTCCGCTTCTCGCAGGCCGGCTCCGAGGTGTCCGCGCTCCTCGGCCGCTCGCCCTCCGCAGTGGGTTACCAGCCGACCCTCGCCAACGAGATGGGCATCCTCCAGGAGCGCATCACCTCGACAAAGAAGGGTTCCATCACCTCCTTCCAGGCCGTGTATGTGCCCGCCGACGACCTCACCGACCCGGCGCCGGCCAACACCTTCGCCCACCTCGACTCCACCATCGTGCTCGAGCGCGCCATCGCCGAGCTCGGCATCTATCCCGCGGTCGATCCGCTCGCCTCCGTGTCCAAGGCCCTCCAGCCCGACATCGTCGGCGAAGACCACTACAAGGTCGCCCGCGAGGTGCAGCGCGTCCTCCAGCGCTACAAGGACCTGCAGGACATCATCGCAATCCTCGGCCTCGACGAGCTCTCCCCCGAGGACAAGCTCACCGTCTATCGCGCCCGCAAGATCCAGCGCTTCCTCTCGCAGCCGTTCCACGTCGCCGAGGTGTTCACCGGCACCGCCGGCAAATACGTCTCGGTCAAGGACACCGTCCGCGGCTTCAGGATGATCCTCGACGGCGAGCTCGATAACGTCGCCGAGACCGACTTCTACATGAAGGGCGGCATCGACGAGGTCATCGCCGCCTCGCAGAAGAAATAACGCGCCATGCCCCTCACCCTCGAAATCGTCACCCCAGAAGCGAAGGTGTATTCCGACACCATCGACTCCGTCGTCATCCCGACGGTCGAGGGCGAGATCGGCGTGCTCCCCGGCCACATCCCCCTGCTCACCCAGGTCGAGGACGGCGAACTCCGCGTCACCAAGGGCGCGACCACACAGCTCCTCGTCGTCAGCGGCGGTTTCGCCCAGATTGACGGCGACCGCGTGCGCGTCCTCGCCGAGAACGCCATCAACGAGGAGAAGATCGACGAACAAGCCGTCGAGGCCGCCCTCAAGCGCGCCGAGCAGCAGCTTCGCGAAGCCAAGGACATCGACCCCCAGCAATACGAGCACCTGCAGGGCCTTGTCCGCTATGCCGGCGTCCAGCTCGCGGTGAAGCGCAAGAAACGCTGATACCTTTCGCCCCGGGCAACCCTTGTTTGACCCGGGGCTTTTTTCCGGTTCTCTCCTGATACTCGGTCTCAAACGCAAATGTCCTCCTCCCTCAGAAACTTGTCTCCCCTCTGTCAGTTGCCGCCCGGAACCACCGCCCGGGTGTGCGAACTGACGGGTGAAGACAGCTTCTGCCAGCGGCTCAGGGAGATGGGCTTTGGCGAGGCTTCCCTGGTCACCAAGATTTCCGGCCGCACCACCAGTCTCTGCCTCGTCAACGGCACGCGCATCGCCCTCAACCACCACGCGGCGATGGGCATCCTGGTCGAGCCGCTCCCCGCCAACGCCCGCTGAGCAGCGGACCTTTTCAACCACAGATTAACACCGATACACACAGATTGGGCTCAGACCGGGATCCACTCTGATTGAGCATTCAGTGAGTTTCTCCACCACGCCTACCGTCTTTTCCCCACCAGGATATCTGTGTCCATCTGTGTCCATCTGTGGTTCACCCGGCTTGGGTTCTTTTGATCGTTGTTCGCCGTGAAGCTGCCTCCGCACATCACGCCGCCGCCTGCGCGGCGACGTCCGGCCCCCCCGGACCGCACGCCCGTTTACGCCATCGTCGGCAACCCCAACTGCGGCAAGACCACCCTCTTCAACGCCCTCACCGGCCTGCGCCAGAAGGTCGGCAACTACCCCGGCGTCACCGTCGAGAAAAAGATCGGCACCACCTGGTCCCAGCACGGCCGCCCGATCCAAATCATCGACCTGCCCGGCGCCTACTCGCTCGCCGCGCGCTCGCCCGACGAGGCCGTGCTCCGCGACGTGCTCTTCGGCCGGCGCGAGGATACCCCGCAGCCCGACCGCATCATCTGCGTCGTGGACGCCACCAACCTCGAGCGCAACCTGTACCTCGTCCACCAGATCCTCGACCTCGGCCGCCCGGTGATCATCGCGCTCAACATGATGGACATGGCCGCCGCCGCCGGCCTGCAGATCGATCCCGCCGAGCTCGAGGGCGAACTCGGCATCCCCGTCATCGCCTGCGAGGCCGTCCACGGCAAGGGCCTCGTTGAACTCCGCCTCGCCCTGAGCCGCATCGAACTGCCGCTGGCGCGCCATCGCTGGGATGTCCCCGGCCCGGTCGCCCCCGCCGTCGCCGAGCTGCAGGCCTCGCTCACCGACAACGACGCCCGCCCGCCGCTCGTCGCCCGCGCCGAGGCGCTGCTGCTGCTCACCGATTTCGACACCGTGCGCGTCGCCGGCTCCAAGCCGCTGAGCGTGCGCACCCACGAGATCCTCGGCCACTGGCGCCAGCGCTGGGAAAGCGAGGGGGCCGACTGGCCGGCCGCCCTCATCCGCACCCGCTACGACGCCATCGGCCAGCTCTGCCGCCACGTCATCACCCGGCCCGGCATCCAGGGCCCGTCGCGCTCCGACCGCATCGACGCCGTGCTCTGCCACTCGGTGTGGGGCTGGGCCGTCTTCGGCCTCATCATGGCCGCGCTCTTTTACTCCATCTTCTCGCTGGCCGAACCGCCGATGGAGTTCATCGACGGCCGGGTCGCCGCACTCGCCGACTGGGTCAAGCGCTCGATGGCGCCGGGCGACCTGCGCGATCTGCTCACCGACGGCGTCATCGGCGGCGTGGGCAGCGTGATCATCTTCCTGCCGCAGATCCTGATCCTGTTCTTCTTCGTCGGCCTGCTGGAAAACACCGGCTACATGGCGCGCGCCGCCTTCATCATGGACCGGCCCATGAGCAAGGTCGGCCTCAACGGCCGCTCTTTCATCCCGCTGCTCGGCGGCTACGCCTGCGCCATCCCCGGCATCATGGCCACGCGCACCATCGAGAACGCCCGCGACCGGCTCGTCACCATCCTGGTCACGCCGCTCATGAGCTGCTCGGCGCGCCTGCCCGTCTATCTGCTGATGATCGCCACGCTGCTGCCGGGCGAGGCCGTGCCCGCCTCGACCAAGGCCGGGCTCATGCTGCTCATGTATGCGCTCGGCACCCTCGGCGCCTTCGGCTTCGCCTGGCTGTTCAAGCGCACGCTCTTCCGGGGTGGCACCAGGCACATGATCATGGAGCTGCCGCCCTACCAGCCGCCGCGCCTCGGGCAGATTCTGCGCCACATGGCCGAGCGCGCCTGGCTTTTCCTCAAGAACGCCGGCACCATCATCCTCGCCATCTCCATCGTGCTTTGGTTCCTCACGACCTACCCGAAGCACCCCGATCCCGCCGCCCCCGTCACCGAGCAGATCGCCCACAGCTTCGCCGGCCGCGCCGGCCGCGTGCTCGAACCGGTCATCAAGCCGCTCGGCTTCGACTGGCGCATCGGCATCGGCCTCATCACCTCCTTCGCCGCCCGCGAGGTTTTCGTCAGCTCGATGGGCGTCATCTTCGGCGTCGAGGATGCGGCCGACAACACCGCACCCCTGCGCGACGCCCTGCGGGCCGCGCACTGGCCCGACGGCGCGCCGCTCTTCACCCCGCTCGTCTGCCTCGTGCTCATGGTGTATTACGTCTTCGCCATGCAGTGCATGAGCACCGTCGCCGTGGTGAAGCGCGAGACCAACTCCTGGCGCTGGCCGCTGTTCCAGATCGCCTACATGACCGGCACCGCCTGGCTCCTGTGCCTGCTCTTCTACCAAGCCGGCCGCGCGCTGGGGTATTAGTCACCACGGAACACATGGAATACACACCAATGAATCTGCCCTGTATTAGCCTTTCCGTGTTTTCCGTGTATTCTGTGGTTTCACCTGCATGTCCTCTTCCCTCCAAACCCTGCTCGCCCTAGGTCTTGTCGCCCTCGCGCTGGCCTTCCTGCTGCGTTCGTGGTTCGGGAAGAAAAAGAATTCCTCCGCCTGTGGTGGCGGCGCCTGCGGCGCCGTCAGCCCCGAGGTCAAGAAGCTGCAGAAGCTTGCAGGACGGGATCGCTGATCCCGCCGTGATCTCGGCGGGGCGCGGATACCCCGCCCAGCGGGTAAACCTTACAGCGGCTGCCGACCCAGCGTGCCCTTGAGCGAGTCGAGGTAGGCGGGGGCGGAGACCTTCGCGAGTTCGGCGCGGGCCGCGGCAAGGCGTTCGGTGAGGCCGAGCTGCGCGACCGTGGCGACGTTGGCCGGGTCGGCGGTGAACTTTTCCAGCGTCTGCACGTGGCGGGTCCAGAGTCCGATGTCGGTCTGCTGCTTGGCCTGCAGCCGCGCGGCATACCAGTCGCTGGCGAGCAGGTTTTCGCGCGTGAAGAGCCCGCGCACCTCCGGGGCGTCGAGACCCTTCCCCTCGAAGTGGCCGTGGGCCATGATGTGCAGCAGGGCCTGCAACGGTGGGCAGGCCAGCGTGATCGTGCCGTCGGCGAAGTAGTGCCGGGCGACGCGCTCGTGCGTGGCGCAGATGTTGTCCATGCCGTCGGCGAAGCAGGCCATGTCCTGCAGCTCGGGCCGCAGCATCTCCGGCGTGAAGATCGAGTGCGGGTGCGTGAAGATGCGGCCGAAGAACACGCGCGCGAACTTCGCCGTGATGCGGTAGCCGAGGCGGCTGGCCAGCACCTTGCGGCCCGCCCATTCGAGGTCCGGGCATTTCTCCAGGTAGCCGTGGTCGAGCAAGAACCGCGGGTCGCGCTCGGCCGCGCTCATGCGGCTCCACAGCTCCGGCACGAGCAGGCTCACGTCGTGGTCCACGCGGGCCTTGGGGCCGACGTAGCCGGCGGCCGAGATGAACACCGGTTGCGCGGTGAGGATCTGCGAGACGAGCGCGGCGTTGAGGTCGATGATCGCGGGCAGGCAGTTGAACGGGCCCTTGGTCAGGGCGCCCTCCGAGCCGGCGCCGGTCGTCGAGGGCGATTTGCCGGTCATGGAGCTGATGTATTCCATGAACAGCTCCGGCAGCTCCATGTGGTGGATGGGATTGTAAACCGCGAGCGAACGGAGGCGCGCCGCCGGCTCCGGCGGATTGTTGCGCCGGCCGGGCACGACGGCGTCCACCGGCGTGAGCACGGGGGCGTCGGCGGGCAGGCGGCGGTGCAGACGCGTGGCCATGCGCGCGAGGTGCACGCCGCGCGCGTCCACGAGGTCCGGCCGGAGCTGCAGGTAGCGCGGGTTCTTCGACGGCTTGCCGTCCACGAGGCGTGGGTGGGCGGAGGAGACGAACCACGCCGGGCCCGGCGCGCCCGCGGCGGCGGCGCGCACGAGCTGCTGCATCGGCGCCGTGAACTTGGAGAAGCCGATGGCGTCGTCCACCAACGCCTGGGCGTCGGCGCGGCCGAGCGGCTCGAAGTTGGAGATGAAGTTGCCGGGCTGCGCGAGTTCCCGCTCGGTGAGCTTGTCGTAGCCGCGGTGGACGGCTTCGTCGGGGCGCTGGAAGAGGCGCTGCTCGCAGTTTTCCACGAACTTCCGCGAGGGCTCCGCGGGTGTCGCGCCGGGCACGACCACGGAGGCGGTGATGTCATCCTCCATCTGGATCTTGCAGGCGGGATGGTAGTCCTCGCGCAGGCCGAACACCCGCCAGGCGCCGTCGGCGTCAAAGCCGATGCGCAGGTAACTGGCCGTGAGCTTGCGGTTGTCGCACTTCAGCTCGTTGCCGGGGTTGCCGTTGATGAGGTCCACGGAGAAGTGCGCGCGCCAGTCCGCGCCCCATGTGAGCGAGTAGTGCCGCTTCACGACGAAGACGATCTCCTTGAGGTATTGCGGGATGGAGCGCAGCCAGGCGTTGTATTCGTCGGAGTATTCGCGCTCGGCGGGCGTGAGCAGCTTGATGACCGAGCCGAGGGAGCGCTCGGGGCTGAGGATCGGGCGGAGGTCGGTGCCGCGCTTGGCGGGGTCGCGGAAGCGCGTGGAGTAGTCGCGGTCGATCAGCGCGGCCACGCGATCCATGTCCTGCTCGAAGTCGGCCACGAAGACCGGGCCGGGCAGGATGGCGTCGGAGATGGGCTTGGAAATCTCGGATTTGCCGCCGCCGGAAACCGTGCAGGGCTTGTGACAGAGCGTGCCCTCGGCCACGGTGCCGACGAGGTGCCAGGCGGTGTGCGCGGGCGGCTGCTCGATGTGGACCTTGTAGCCGGAGGGCCGCACGTAGGTGCGCCCGGCGAGCAACGGCAGCTTTTGCGGCCGGCCGTTCCACGTCCACGTGACGGTCTGCGCGTTGAGATCGAACGCCACGTCCTCGGGCACGTAGAGGATGTCGGGATATTCCCGGTCCACGGCGTAGCCCTCGGGCTTCACGTCCATGAACGCGGCGTAGCGCTCGGTCACCTCGGCGAAGGAGTGGCCGCGCTGCTGCACATGCACGCTGCCGGAGAATTCCTCCCCCAGGTCGTAGGCCGGGTAAACCAGCGCGCCGCCGGCGTGCTCCTCCTCGGCGAGGCCGAAGAGGTTGGCCGAGTAGCTGATCTGGGTCTTCACCTCCTTCTTGCAGTAACCGAAATAGTTGTCGGCGATGAGGGTCACGACCACGCCCGCGGCGTCGCGGGCGCAGACCTTGAAGGCCGCACCGCCGTTGTAGCGCTCGTCCGCGGATTTCCAGCACATGCCGTCGCGCCGCTGGCGCTCCGTCGCCCGGTCGTAATGGGGGAGGCCGAGGTCCTTCTTCAGACAGGCGGTGAGGTGCGGCGCGAGGATGACGCAGCCCGTGTGGCCGGTCCAGCCGGCGGGATCGAGCGCGGCATCGTTCTCGGGCCGGGTGGGGTCGCCCGCGTTGCCGAAGATGCTTTCGACGAAATCGAGGTTCGCCACGAGCGAGCCCGGTGCGAAGAAGCGCACTTCCATGCGCTTCTCCGCGCAGAAGCCCGGCACGGCGGGCACCACGAGCGGACGCAGCAGCAGCGACACGAAGCAGCTCGTGCCGACCGGGTCGTTGGCCGTGTAGGGCAGGCGGGCGAGGTCGGCGGGCGGCTGCAGCGCGCGCGCGAGCATGCGCACGAAGGCCGCCGGCGGCACGGCGAGCTTGTCGTCGGGCACGGGCAGGCCGCCCTCGACGATGTGAAAGACCCCCTGGGTGGTGCGGCGGTCGTTGGCCGGGTTGTGCAGCACGCCGTTGCGCAGGCGGTAGCTCTTGAGCAGGGGCGACTCGCAACTGTCGCCCTCGCGCGGCAGCGACAGCTCGCGGGCCATGCCCGCACGGTCGAGCGAGAAGGTCTCCACCGGCAGGCGCGGCAGCGGGCCGACGGCGGCAAAGGTCCGGTCGAGCCAGGCCTGGACGCGCAGGTCCGCCGGTGCGGGGCGGCGGGCGCGCCGGGGGGCCAGCTCGGCCAACTGGGAGTTGATCAGTTCCTTCAGCTCTGTCCGGTCAACGTGGTTCATGCGCAGATGGGGGGAAAATCCCGCCTGGGACGGACGGGTTCAAGCGCATAGCGTGCCACCGTTGGATTTGCGCGAAATTTGCCAACCCGTGCACAGCCGCTAGGATGACCCCATGCAAGCCGCTGTCCTGTCCGATACCAAGCAACCTGTTGCGCTCCAGAACGTGCCTGCGCCCGCGGCCGCCGCCGGGCAGGCCGTCGTCCGGCTCAAGTCCGCCGCCCTCAACCACCGCGACCTTTTCATCCGGCTCGGGCAATACGCGAACATCCGGTTGCCGCTGATCCCCGGCTCCGACGGCGCCGGCACGGTCGTTTCCGTCGGCTCGCCCGCCGACGCGGCGTGGGTCGGCCGTGAGGTCGTCATCAACCCGGCGCTCGACTGGGGCGATGACCCGCGGGCGCAGGGGCCGAAGTTCCGCATCCTCGGCCTCCCCGACAGCGGCACCTTTGCGGAGCAGATCGCCATTCCTGTTGCCAACCTCGCGCCCAAACCCGCGCACCTCGCCTGGGAGCAGGCCGCCGCGCTGCCGTTGGCCGGACTCACGGCGTGGCGCGCGCTGTTCACACGCGCGCAGCTCAAACCCGGCGAGCGCGTGCTCGTCACCGGCATCGGCGGCGGCGCGGCGCTGTTCGCCCTGCAGTTCGCCGTGGCGGCCGGGGCGCAGGTGTGGGTCACTTCCGGTTCGCCCGACAAGCTGGCCCGGGCCCGGATGCTCGGGGCGGCCGGCGGTGTGAATTATCGCGATGCCGGCTGGAGCGCCGCGTTGCAGGCGGCGGCGGGCGGCCCGTTTGATGTCATCGTGGACAGCGCCGGCGGGGAGGGCTTCGGCCAGCTCATCGAACTCGCCAGGCCGGGCGGACGCATCGCCTTCTTCGGCGCGACCCGCGGCAACCCGCCCGGCCTCGACCTGCGCAAGTGCTTTTTCCGCCAGATCAACCTGCTCGGCACCACGATGGGCTCGCCGGCGGACTTCGCGGGCATGAGCGCCTTCGTCGCTCGGCACAGGATCGTGCCGGTCGTGGACCGCGTGTTCCCCCTGGCGGAGACCGAACAGGCTCTCCGCCGCATGGAGGCCGCCGCGCAGTTCGGCAAGATCGTGCTGGCGATTTGACCTGTCGCGGGATGGCGGGATCGGCGACCGTGCCGCCCATAGCCTTGGCGGCGGCTGAGCCCGCCTGCGGGCTCATCAGGACCACAGCCGGTTGACGAGCGCCTGCACGAGCTGCGCCGCGGCCTCGCCGAGAAACACGAAATACAGCACGCCCAGCGCGAACACCGCGTAGGCCGCGAGGATGAAGACGCCGTCGCGCTCCAGCAGGCCGGCGGCCATGAGCAGGATGGCCCAGGCCGGGAAGCTGTTGGTGAACGGGATCGGCAGCGGCAGCAGCAGCGCGAGCGCCGCGAGCAGCATGAGCAGGGCGTGCAATTGCACGAGCAGCGGCGTGTCGCTCAGGAACACCAGGCGCGGGCGCAGGAACTTTTCGAAGCAACGCAGCACCTTTTCGGCGAAACCGAACACCTTGTTGATGAAGCCCGCCGGCAGCTCCTTGCGCTGGAGGTTTTTCGACAGCAGCGGACGCTGCCCGAGCGAGAGCCGCAGCGCGATGAGCGCGATGGCCAGCCCGAAGGGCGTGGACAGGCCCGGCAGCGGCACCGGCGTGATGAACGGCAGGGCCAGCAGCAGCACGAGCAGCATGTAGGCCCGGCCGCCGAGCGAGTAAATGACCTCGCGCAGCGTGATCGCCCGCTGGGCCGAACCGGCGCGCAGGTCGGCCAGCTCCTCGGAGAGCTTGCGCGGTTTCTCGGCGGCGACGGAGTGGAGGCGGATTTTCATGTGCCGCGTTTGTTGCCGTAGAGTTCGATGTGCAGCCGCGGGGCATAACGGTAGCCGCGCGCCTTGCACAGCCCGCCGAGCCAGCCGGCCCGCGACCGCAGGGCCTCGACCGTCACCCCTTCGGGCATGAGCAGCACCTTGGCCGGCGGGATGTCACAGTCGGTCTCGCGCAACATCCTCTCAATCTCGACCACGTCGGCCTCGCTGCTGACCACGAACTTCAGCTGGTAGTCCGGGGCGCTGGCGATCCACTCGGCCACGACGGCCGGCTGCCAGCGCAACGCCTCGTGCTTGCGCCGCCAGGCGTCGTCCAGCCGTGCATCCGGGGCCGAGTGGGCGAGCTTGGGGCTGAGCGAAGCCAGGTCGCAGGCGATGCCGCCCGGTCGGATCGTGGCGGCCGTCTCGATCGTGAGGTGGTGGCCGCGCTCCTGCAGTTGAAACGCCAGTTCATGGATGCCGGGCGCGATCATCGGCTCGCCGCCCGTGAGCACGACGTGCTTCGCGGAATGCCTGGCCACCTCGGCGACGATCTCGCCGACCTCCATCTGCCGGCCCTCGGGATTCCACGAGGCGTAGGGCGTGTCGCACCAGTTGCAGCGCAGGTTGCAGCCGCTGGTGCGGACGAAGACCGCCGGCACGCCGGCCAACTGCCCTTCGCCCTGCAGTGAGTAGAATATCTCGGAAATCAGCATCGATCAGTTTTGGCCACGGATTACACGGATGATTGCGTATAGCAGCACTTCATCTGTGTTAATCCGTGAAATCTGTGGTTAAAGGGCTCGGGGTTTGTTGGGCAGCGGCGGCGTGGACGCATACTCGGTCGGATCAGGCAGCCCCGCCTGCTGGAAGGCCTCGCGGCGCTCCACGCAGGTGCCGCACCTGCCGCAGTGGATGGCGCCGCCCTTGTAGCACGACCAGGTGCGGGCGAAATCCACCCCGAGCCGCGCTCCCTCGGCGGCGATCTGCCCTTTCGTCAGCGCGATGAACGGCCGCAGCAGCCCGATGCCGGCGTAGGTGCCGGCCTTCATCGCGTCGCCCATCGCGCGCATGAAGTCCTCGCGACAGTCGGGGTAGATCGCATGGTCGCCCGTGTGCGCGGCGATGACCAGCCCCTCCGCCCCCGCGCTCTCGGCGAAACCCGCCGCCGCTGCCAGCATGATGCCGTTGCGGAAGGGCACGACGGTCCGCCGCATGTTGTCGTCGGCGTAGTGGCCCTCGGGGATGGCGCCGCCGGTTTTCAGCAGGTCCGACGCGAAGAGCTGCCCGATGAAATCCAGGCGGATGATGCGATGCGGCAGGCCGAGCTTGCGGGCGTGCTCGGCGGCCAGCGGCAGCTCCCTGTGGTTGTGCTTGGAGCCGTAGTCGAAACTGAGCACCGCCGACACGTCGTGGTGCGCCCGCGCCCAATGGAGCGCGGACACCGAATCCATCCCGCCGGAGCACAAGACGACAACTTTCATGGGGGAACTTTGGCCACAAAAAGGCGCAAAAACCCACAAAAATTGCGCCGATCCGGTTCAGCGGCTTTCCCTTTCCTGGGTTTCGTGTATTTCGTGGGGCTTTCCTCCGTGGTGTCTCCCCTGATCATCGCCCATCGCGGCGCCTCGGCCGAGCGGCCCGAAAACACCCTGGCGGCGTTCCGCCGGGCGCTGGCCCTGGATGTGGACGGCATCGAGCTCGACGTCCACGTCACCCGTGACGGCGTGCCGGTGGTGTTCCACGACGCCGACCTGTGCCGCCTGACCGGCGCCCCGGGCCGGATCGCCCGGCGGACATGGGCGGACCTGCGTCCGTTGCGCATCCGCGACCGCGAATCCATCCCGCGGCTGGTGGACGTGCTGCGCCTCACCCGCGGTCTGGTGGTCGTCCAGATCGAACTGAAGGCCGGCCCGGTGGAGCCGGTCGTCCGCGCTATCAGGTCCACCCGCGCCGCCGGGTGGGTGGTCCTGGCGTCCTTCGACCACCGGCTGGTCGCCGCCGCGCGCGATCTGGCCCCGGCGATCCCGCGCATGCTCATCTCGGAGGGGCGCGAAGCCCCGGCCCGCCTGATCCGCAAACTCGCCGCCTGCGGAGCCGCCGGCCTGAGCGTGCGCCACCGGGCCGTCCGCTCCGCCGCCTGGGTGCGCCATTTTCACCAGCGGGGTTGCGCGGTCTGGGCCTGGACCGTCAACGATCCCGTCACGGCCCGCCGGCTGGCAGGGTGGGGGGTGGACGCCCTGCTGGGCGATGATCCGGCCTTGCTGCGCGGCACGGTTTAGTTCTCTTTGGAAGCAGTTCCCATCGTCCGTAGGCGGACACCTTGATGACCATCGTCCACGACCCCCAATGCGCTGATTACGGCTCCTCGATGCGCCCCGAGCAGCCGGCCCGGGTGCTCCGAAGCAGCGCCCGCCTGAAGGAGGCGCACCCCGCGTGGACCTGGCGCGTGCCGTCCGCGGCACCCGAGGAAACCGTCCTGCGTGCCCACACGCCGGCCCTGCTCGCACGCATCGGCCACGGACCGGACCTCGACGACGACACGCCGTATTTCCCGGGCATCCGCGAACACGCCCTGCGCTCGGCGGGCGCCGCGCTGGAGGCCGCCGCCCTGGCCCGCTCCGGCGCGAAGGCCTTCGCGCTCATGCGTCCGCCCGGCCACCACGCCACGCGCACGCAGGCCATGGGCTTCTGTTACCTCAACTCGATCGCCATCGCCGCGCTCCACGCCGCCAAGGACGGGGCCCGCGTGGCCGTGTGGGATTTCGACGCCCATCACGGCAACGGCACCGAGGACATCCTGCGCGACCGCCCCGGCCTCTTCTTCGCCTCCGTCCACCAGCATCCCGGCTACCCGGGCACGGGCACCGCGTCGGCCGGCAACATCGCCAATTTCCCCGTGGCGCCCCACACCCCGCGCGAACAGCACATGGGCGCCCTCGCCCGCTCTTGGGAAGCCGTGCTGGCGGCCAAGCCCGACCTCGTGCTCGTCTCGGCCGGCTTCGACGCCTACGCCCGCGACCCGATCACGGCGATGACCCTCGAAGCCGCGGACTTTGCCGAACTCGGCCGCTGGCTCCGCCAGGCCGCCCGCCCCGCCGCCGCGATCCTCGAGGGCGGCTACAGCCCCGACCTGCCGCCGCTTGTTGACGCCTTCCTCGCCGCTTGGGAGAACGAATCCTGACCCGATCCCTTGAACTCCGTCCCGCACTACCAATACATCGCCCAGCCCGCGCAACTGCCGCCGCTCCTCGCCGCGCTCGACCGCGCCCCCGAGATCGCGCTCGACACCGAGGCCGACAACCTCTTCCGCTACAAGACGCGCGTCTGCCTCCTGCAGATCCTCGCCGGCGGCGAGATCTACCTCGTGGACCTGCTGGCCAACCTCCCGCTCGGCGAACTCTGGCCGCGCCTCGCCGCCAAGCCGCTCATCATGCACGGCAGCGACTACGACCTGCGCCTCCTGCACGGCCTCTGCGACTTCCGCCCGCACAGCCTGTTCGACACGATGTTCGCCGCCCAGCTCCTGAGCATCCCGCGCTTCGGCCTCGCCGCCCTCCTCGAGCACCACTTCGGCGTGCAGCTCGACAAGGACCACCAGAAGGCCAACTGGTCGCAGCGCCCGCTCGCCCGCGACATGCTCGATTACGCCGCGCTCGACGTGCACTACCTGCCCCCGCTCCGCGACCGCCTGCGCGCCGCGCTCGTGCAGCTCGGCCGGCTCGACTGGTTCGAGCAGAAATGCCGCTGGCAGATCGAGGTCGCCCGCGACGGCTTCGCCGGGCCCGACGAGAACGACTGGCGCATCGGCGGCTCCGAGAAGCTGCGCGGCCGCGGCCTCGCCGTCCTCCACGCCCTCTGGCACTGGCGCGAAAGCTGGGCCGAGAAGCTCAACACCCCGCCCTTCAAGGTCACCGGCAACGAGCTGCTCATGCGCCTCGCCCGCGCCGCCGAGGAGGGCGCCTCGCCCGGCGAGCTTCTCCAGGTCCACCTCGGCAAGCGCCACGAGCGCCTCGCCCCCTCGCTGGAGACGGCCATCCGCCGCGGCTTCGAGACCGACCCGCACACCCTGCCGCGCCGCGAGCGCCGCCGCGATTTCAACCCCATGAGTCCGGAGGAGCTGGCCCGCCAGGACCGCATCAAGGCCCTGCGCGACCGCCTCGCCGCCAGCCTCAAACTCGACCCCACGCTGATCGCCACCCGCTCCCAGCTCGCCCAGCTCGCCCGCGACCCGGGCAGTGCCGCCACCGTCCTCCTGCCCTGGCAGGCCCAGCTCCTCACCTCCGACCCCGCCTGGCCGTCCTGAGCGCGGGAGGGGCCTGGTGCCCCGACGCTGCATGACCGACTCCGCCAACATCGCCCGCCACCTGCCGCTGATGGCGGCGCGCCAGCCCGATCACCCGGCGGTCAGGATTCCGCGCGGGCGCACCGGCGACGGCCGCCTCGACTACCTCACGCTCACCTTCCGTGAACTCGACGCGGAGGTGGACGCCTGGGTCGCGCACCTGCAACGCCAGGACGTGCGCCCCGGCGACCGCGTGCTCGTGCTGGTGCGGCAGGGCCTGCCGCTCATCGCCGCCGCCTTCGCCCTCTTCAAGCTCGGCGCCGTGCCCGTGATCATCGACCCCGGCATGGGGCGGAAGAACTTCCTCGCCTGCGTCGCCCGCTCCCGGCCCCGCGTCCTCCTCGGCATCCCCCTCGCGCAGATAATGAGCCATGTTTTCCGAAGTGCTTTTCAGAACGTGGAGGTCCGTGTGTGGGTGAGTGGATCGCCTACCGCACGACTCATCTCCGGTTCGGAAATCGGAAATCGTAAATCTGAAATCGTAAATTCAGCACCGACCGACCTGGCGGCGGTGCTGTTCACCTCCGGCTCCACCGGCGCGCCCAAGGGCGTGTGCTACGAGCACGGCATGTTCGACGCCCAGGTGCGGCTCGTGCGCGACGCCTACGGCATCCGGCCCGGCGAGGTGGACCTGCCGATGCTGCCGATCTTCGCGCTCTTCAACCCCGCGCTCGGCATGACCACCATCGTGCCCGAACTCGACCCCTCGCGGCCCGCCTCCCTGGACCCGGCGAAGATCGTGCAGGCCATCCGGCAGGAGGGCGTCACCAACTCCTTCGGCTCTCCCACGCTCTGGCGCAAAATCTTCGACCACTGCCTCGCACACCACATCGCGCTGCCCTCGCTCAAGCGCGTGCTCTGCGCCGGCGCGGCCGTGCCCGCGTCGCTCTGGGCCGACGCTCCGCGCGTGCTGCCCAACGGCACGCTGCACAGCCCCTACGGCGCAACCGAGGTGCTGCCGGTCGCCAGCGTCGCAGCCGATGAGGTTTCGCTCGCCCCGGCCGCGGGCTCGCTCGTCGGCCGCCCGCTCGCCGAAAACCGCGTGAAGATCATCGCCCTGCACGACGGCCCGCTCGCCAGCCTCGCCGACGCCCGCGAGCTGCCCACCGGTGAGATCGGCGAGATCATCGTCACCGGCCCGACCGTCACCAAGGCCTACGACGCCCTGCCCGAGGCCACGGCTGCGGCCAAAATCTCCGGCTCGCGGCCCGCCGGCTCTGCCGTCGTCTGGCACCGCATGGGCGACGCCGGCTACTTCGACGCCGCGGGCCGCCTCTGGTTCTGCGGGCGCGTCGCCGAGCGGGTCGAGACCGCCGACGGCCCGCTGCACACCGAGCCCTGCGAGCAGGTTTTCCGCCCCCACCCGCAGGTGGCGCGCTGCGCGCTCATCGGTCTGGGCGAACGCGGCCAACAGGAACCCGCGCTCGTGGTGCAGCCCCTGGGCTCCGCCGACCAAGCCGCCCTGGCCGCCGGGTTGCGCGCGCTGGCACGCCGCCACCCCCATACGGCGGCCATCCGGCGCTTCTTCTTCCATCCCTCCTTCCCGGTGGATGTCCGCCACAACGCCAAAATCCACCGCCTCGCCCTCGCCCGCTGGGCCGCGGGCCATAATGGCCACGAGGTTGCCTGAAACGATCCCAGGTTAACCACAGATGGACACAGATGCACACGGATCGGTTGGCCTCCCGAGGCCTGGTTCGCGGCCCTGCTTCGAATCATATCTGTGTGCATCCGTGTTCATCTGTGGTTCAAACCGCCTTGGCCTTCGTGTTTTTTCGCGTCTATTCGTAGTGAACTGAATTCCAGCCCCGTGCTCACGATCCGCAAAAACTTCCCCGTCTTCGTCACCGGCGCCAGCGGCTTCATCGGCCGCAAGCTCGCCGAGCGCCTGCTGGCCGACGGACGCCGGGTGCGCGTGCTCTCGCGCCGGCCGCTGCCGGAGCTGGAAGCGCGCGGGGCCGAGGTTGTCCTCGGCGACCTGCACGACCGGCACGCGCTCGAGCGCGGCTGCCGCTCCGCCGACACGGTGTTCCATGTCGCCGGACGCGTCGGCGTGTGGGGGCCGCCGGACGATTTCTTCCGCGTCAACGTCGGGGGCACGCGCAACCTCCTCGCCGCCTGCCGCGACGCCAAGGTGCCGCGCCTCGTCTATACCAGCTCGCCCAGCGTGGTCTATAACGGCGGCGACCTGCGCAACGTGGACGAGTCGGCCCCGCTCTGCACCGCGGCCCCTTGCGCCTACCCGACCAGCAAGGCCGCGGCGGAAAAACTCGTGCTGGCCGCCAACGACCGGGACCTCGCCACCATCGCCCTGCGCCCGCACCTCGTGTGGGGGCCGGGCGACCGGAACGTCGTCCCGCGCGTCATCGCCCTGGCCCGCGCCGGCCGGTTGAAGATCATCGGCCCCGGCCGGAACAAGGTGGACATCACGCACATCAGCAACGTGGTGGACGCCCACCTTCTCGCCGAGGGCGCGCTCCTCACCGGCAGCGAAGCCCCCTTCTCGCCCGCGGGCAAGCCGCGGGACGAGCCGCGCCCGAGCCCGCAGGGCGAAAGCGGGCCTGCGCCTGCCTCCGCCTGCCGCGCACCCAGCCATCCCGGCGGCCGCGCCTACTTCATCACCAACGGCGAACCCGTCGTCCTCTGGGACTGGATCAACGAGGTGCTGCGCGGGGTGGGCCTGCCGCCGGTCACCCAACACGTCCCGCTGCCCGTCGCCTACGCCGCCGGGGCCGTGCTGGAAACGGCCTGGAGTCTCTTCCGCCGTCCCGGCGAGCCGCCCATGACCCGTTTTGTCGCCAAGGAAATGGCCACCGACCACTGGTTCGACATCACCGCCGCCCGCCGCGACCTCGGCTACCACCCCCTCGTCACCGTCGCCCAAGGCACCGCCGAGCTGATCGCACACTACAAGGCCGGGAATGCATTCTGAGGCTCACTTCACGAACAGCTCCGCCGAGACCACGTCTGCTGTGCCTGTCGTGAACTTGCTAGTCACTAAGAACTCATTTCAAAACTCCCGATGAAGGAAGCGGGCGCAGATGATGATGCAGCCGAGGGAGAGGAAAGCGTGATGCACGTCTGGGCGGCGCTCGTAACGGCGCGCAGACGGCGGAAGGCGTGCAACCAGGCGAACGAGCGTTCCACCACCCAGCGGTAACGGCCCAACCGTTGGCTGGACTCGATGCCGCGGCGGCGCAGAGCCCGGCGGCATTGCGGATAGTCGTAGCCCTTGTCCAGGTGCGCCTTGGTGGGCCGCCGCCGGGGCCGGCCGCGCCGGCCCCGCACGGCGGGGATGGCGTCCAGCGTCGCCACCATCATCTTGGAATCATGCGTGTTCGCCGCCGAGAGCGTTGTTGCGAGCGGTATGCCTTGTTGATCGACCACGAGGTGGTGTTTGGTGCCGATTTTCCCTCGGTCGGTGGGATTGCGTCCCGTCTGGGGCCCCCTTTTGGCGCCGGGACGGCGGACCCATCCAGCGCGACCCGTTCCCATTGCAGGCGCTCGTCGCGGTGGAGCGCTTCGAGCAGGGCCCGCCATGCCCGCGCCCACACCCCCGCCGCCTGCCAGGCCACCAACCGCCGCCAACAACTCACTCCTGAACCGCAGCCGAGTTCCTTCGGCAGCGCACCCCACGGCAAACCGTGGCGCAACACAAAGAGAATGCCGGTCAGGGCCTGCCGATCCGGGATCGGCGGCCGGCCACCTCGCCGTCTCGCCCGCCGCCTGCGCTTCGGCAGGTGCGGCTCGATCACACCCCACAGTTCATCCGATAAAAGCTCAGCCATGCCTCCCTGTGCCCATCTTCACTTCGCCTGTCCAAGTCAGGTTTTGAAATGAACTCTTAGGCTCCGGTGGCAAGTCCGGGGACCTCCCTGTGTCACCCAAACCGACGCCGGGTAACCAACTGGTTTTAACCACAGATGAACACGGATGGACACAGATACAGGAAAGACCGGCCCGAGGGCGGGCGGGCTCCAGAATTAGAGTGCGGACCGATGAGCAAAAACCCAACCGACGACCAGCCGGTCCCCGGAACCCAGTGGCGGAGGCGATCAGCCGGAGCCGGTGCTTGTAGGATTCATCGTTGATGAATCCCATCAGTGGTAAAACCCAGTCAGAGGACTTCAACGTATCACCCACCGGCACCGGGCACAATCCATCGGGGCATAAAGCCCCTCCTACAGTTCCGAACTTTTGCGTTTTTTGTGCTTTTTGTGGCCAACCCTCTTCACCCGCTCCGCTGCCGCACGGCTTCGAACAGCGTGATGATCGTGGCCATCGCGACGTTGAGGGAGTCGGCCTGGCCGGCCATGGGGATGCGGACGAGGACGTCGGCGCCCTTCATCCAGAACTCGCTCAGACCGTATTGCTCGCTGCCCATGATGACGGCCAGCGGGCCGCGCAGGTCAGTCTGCGTGTAAAGGTTTGTTGTGTGCGGCGTCGTCGCCGCGGTGCGGATGCCCTTCTGCTTCAGCCAGGCGTGGACCGTCGCGCTGTCGGAGACGACAACGGGCACGGAGAACAGCACGCCGGTGGAGGCGCGCACGACGTTGGGGTTGAAGATGTCGGTCACCGGGTCGCACACGATCACGGCATCGCAGCCGGCGGCGTCGGCGCTGCGCAGGATGGTGCCAAGGTTGCCCGGCTTCTCGATGGATTCGACCACGAGCAGGAAGGGCGTGGCGCCGAGCGCGAGGTCGGCCAAGCCGCGCTGCCACTGCGGGGCGACGGCCAGCAGGCCGTCGGGACGCTCGCGGTAGGCCACCTTGGCGAAGGCGTCCTTGGACAGCTCGAACAATTGCGCCCCGGCGGCGCGGGCCTGCTCGATCAGGGCGGGCTCGTTCTCGCCGAGAAACCAGTCGGGGCAGAAGTAGAACTCCCGGGGCTGCACGCCCTTCTCCAGCGCACGCCGGATCTCGCGGTAGCCCTCGATCAGGAACACCCCGGCCTCGTCGCGGTCGCGCCGTTCGCGCAGCCGCACGAGCTGCTTCACGCGGGGATTCTGGAGGCTGGTGATCTTTTCCGGAGCAATGGCCACAAAGAGTCACTAAAAGACACAAAAAGGATTGGGAACCCTTTGTTTTTGTGAATTTTTGTGCCTCTTCGTGGCTAAAAAGAAAAAGTTCAACGATCATCCCTTCCCCTACCGCACCGAGATCGAGCTGGAGATTGCCACGCTCACCAACCTCGGTGTCGGGCTTGGTCGGGTCCAAATCGAAAATCCGGAATCGAAAATCGAAAATTCCTCCGGCTGGGTCGTCATGGTGCCGTTCACCCTGCCCGGCGAGAAGGTCCGCGCGCGGGTCTATCGCAACCACAGGAATTACTCCGAAGCGGACCTGCTGGCGGTCCTCACGCCGTCGCCGCACCGCATCGCCCCGCCATGCCCGCTCTTCGGCACCTGCGGCGGCTGCCAATACCAGCATCTCGCCTACCCGGAACAGCTCGCGTGGAAGCGCCGGCAGGTGGAGGAATTGCTGCGGCACATGGCCGGCATCGAGTTTCCGGTCGCGCCCACCGTCCCGTCGCCGCGGGAATTCGGCTATCGGTCGAAGATCACGCCGCACTTTCGGGGCGGCGTGCGGCATCCTGAGCCCGGAGCGCCAGAAGCGGCGCCGATCGGATTTCTCAGGCAGGGCACGCGCTTCGATCTCGTGGATGTGCCGCAGTGCCCCATCGCGACACCCGAAATCAACGCCAAGCTGCCCGAAGTCCGCGCGCGCACGCGCCAGCGACTCGCGGCCGGCGAATACAAGCGCGACGCCACGCTGCTGCTGCGCCACGCGCAGGAGGGCGTCGTCACCGACTACGACGCCGTCATCCACGAGAAGGTCGGCGACCTCCGCCTGCATTTCCTCGCCCGGGACTTTTTCCAGAACAACCCGTTCATCCTGCCGGCGTTCACCGGCTACGTGCGCGCACAGGCGGCGGCCAGCGGGGCGAAATTCCTCGTGGACGCCTACTGCGGCAGCGGGCTCTTCGCCCTGAGCTGTGCGCCGGCCTTCACGCGCGTGGCGGGCATCGAGGTTTCCGAGACCTCGGTGCAGTTCGCCACCGAGAACGCCGCGGCCAACGGCATCGCCAACGCCGCCTTCCGCGCCGGCGACGCCGCGCAGATCTTCGCCGGGCTCGACTTCCCCCCGGCCGACACCGCCGTCGTCATCGACCCGCCGCGCAAGGGCTGCGACGAGTCGTTCCTCGGCCAGCTCTTCGCCTTCGGCGCGCGCGCCGTGGTCTATGTCTCGTGCGACCCGGCCACGCAGATGCGCGACCTGAAGGGGTTCCTCGCAGCCGGCTACAAGCTCACCGCCGTGCAGCCCTTCGACCTCTTCCCGCAGACGCGCCACCTCGAGTGCGTGATCACGCTGGCGCGGGGCTGAGATGGTTGTGGCGCTTCAGCCCGGTGGGCCGCGGCGGTGCGGGCCGCCCCGCCCCACCGCCCCGCCCGCTGCATGGCGCGTTCCAGCGGCGAAAAAAGTTGTTCTCCGGCGAGCTATGCATGGCGCGGCGCGCCCGCCGGGAGTATCTTCCGGTCGTGAAAGGAAGCACCGGGCCCTGTGGTTGGAAACAACCCCCGTGCGCAGTGCGGCCTTCCACGTTCCACGCTGCAAGCCCCACGGGGGGCGGGCAGCGCCAAAAACAACGCTCCTAGGCGCTAGTGTCCCGGCCACCGTGCCGACGACCCATAAAGCAAACGGCACCCTGCTGCGGCGGGGTGCCTGTTTTTTTGTAGCGCGGGGTCTCCGAACCCCGCCTTTCTGTATTTGGCGGCATTCGGAGATGCCGCCCTACAGCGCCCCTCTCACCGGTTCTCCATCCACTCGGGGCTGGAATAGCGCTCCACCAGCCCCTCGACCTCGCGCTCGTCCAGCTCGGGCCAGGGGGTGGCCGCGGGCTCCGCGCCGAGCGTGCGGCCGAGCTCCGCCGCGAAGCGTTCCTGAAACCGGTCCCAATCCAGCGGGCCGACGCGGCTCTTTTCGATGGAACCCTGCAGCAGCAGGCCGTGCTTGTTGCGCTTCATGGCCGCCCCGGCGATCTTGCCGCCCGTGGCGGTGTTGATCACGTCGTGCAGCTCGGGCCGCTCGAAGCAGATGGTCGGTCCCTCCTCCGTGGGATGCCGCTTGTCCTGCAAGGCCACGGGCTGGCCGAGCGCCTGCATCGCGGCGGCGAGCGCGGCGTGCACCTCGCGGTAGGCTTGGGTGGCCGGCGCGTCGAACAGGGCGTGCGCCCGCGGGATCACCAGACAATAGGTCCAGTCGTTGCGGTGGTCCACCAAGCCGCCGCCGGTGGGCCGGCGGCAAAGGTCGAAGGCCCCGCCCGCGGGCAGGTTTGCGCGGATGTAGGCCATCGCCTGGCTGAGGCCGAAGGTGAAGGCCTGCGTGCGCCACTCGTAGTGCCGGAAGCGCGCCGCGCCCGGCTGCGGATAGCGCTGCAGCAGCAGGAAATCCAGCGCCATGTTCTCGGCGGCGCCGGCGGTGCGGACGGGGAGGAGGTGAAGCTGGGATACGGAAGGCACGGAGCCCTTACAGAGGGCACAGGGCGTGCAGGTTGGCAACGCTGGGGTGGGGTCTGTAGAGCGGCGCTCCGCGGGCGCCGATGGATGGATCCGGCGGTCCTGGACCGCCGCTACCAAGGCGTGCTCCGCCACCACGCCGGCAGCCTGAGTTTCGCCAACGCCTGTGCGAGGGTCTCCGGCTGCGTCTTCAGCAACTTGTCCAGCGGGGCGAGGTCCAGCGAAAGGTCGGCCGGGCGCGAGGCCTGCGCGGCCGGGTCGTCCGCCCGGGCGACGGCCACAATCGGGGCCTGCGCTTCGGTCAGGTTGAAATGCGCGCGCACGCGCCGGCCGATCTCCAGGCGCGAAACCGGCTCCGCGCCAGCCCAGTGGAAGGCGCCGTGCAGGTCGGCGCGCGCGCAGAGTTCGGCCAGCACCTCGGCCACGCTGTCGGCCGTGCAGGTCTGGCGGATTTCATCCGCGTAGAGGCGCGCGGGCTGGCCGGCGGCCCAGAGCATGAGGAGCCGCTCGTGCACGCTGCGCCGGCCGCCCGGGCTGTTGCCCATGAGCAGCGGCAGCCGCAGCACCACCGCCCGGCCGGCGGCGGCCAGCACGCGGTCCTCGGCCTCGAGCTTGTGCCGGGCGTAGAGGTTGATCGCTCGGCGCGGCGCGCCGGTTGCATACGGCGCCTGCGTGCCGTCGAACACCTGCTCGGTGGAAAGCTGGATGAGCCGTGCGCCGGTCTCGGTCGCGAGGCGCGCCAGCGTTTCCGGCAGGGCGACGTTGAGCCGCCAGGCCTTCCCGGGCTCCGCCTCGCACCGGGCGGGCTCGGAGACGGCGGCGGCGTTGACGATGACCTCGGGCCGCACCTCGTGCACCAGCGCGCGCAGGGCCGCTCCGTCCTGCAGGTCGAGCGCGACCTGCCGGGCCAGTCCCGGCAGCGGATCGGGCCACCGGCCCACCACACCCGTGACGGCGTGTCCGGCCGCGGCGGCGGTCCGCGCGAAGGCCCAGCCCACGAGACCCGAGGCGCCGGTCAGCAAAATGTCCATGTCCGGGCGCTCACCGGCGTTTCAGCCGCTGGACTTTGCCCTGCCGGAGGGCCGCGGGCAGCTCCGGCAGGTGATAAAGCGCGGCGAAGGCGAGGGCGCCCTGCACGGCCTCGCGCGGGGGCAGCGGCTCGGCCTGGGTGAGGGCGCCGGCCACGATGGCGGCGAGCACCGGGGGCGGCAGGTCGGTCCAGGCGCGCTGCCGCACCGCGCCCCCCTCGGCGTAATAGAGGCGGCGGTCCGCGCCGACATAGACGCGGATTTCCTTCGGCGCCGTGCCGGTGAGTTCGCGCACCACCAGGGGGTTCTGCCGGTTGTATTTCTGGAGGTGCGTGGCGAGCCAGCCGAAGAGCAGCTGCGTGCGCTGGAGCACCTGCGCGCGGATCTTGGCCTCGGGCTCGCCGGCCACCGGGGAACCGGGATCGCGCAGCGTCCGGGCCAGCTCGGCGAAGTCGTATTCCTCGAGCGCGCGGGAGCGTTGCTGGCGCAACTCCGCGCGCCAGTCGGCCAGGGTGCGCGCGATGTGCAGCGGGCCGCCGGCGGGCGCATCCGCTTCGGCGGCCTGTTCGTCGGTCATCAACGCGTTCAGCGCCGCCTGCTCGGTTTCCGCGCGGGCCAGCGCCCGCTTGTGCCGCGACCAGCCGCGCACCCCGAGGGCGACGGCCGCGACCAGCGCCACCGCGCCCGCCACCCCCAGGGTGGTCCGCCACTTCTGCCCAGCGACCGGGTGTCGCCCGCCCGCGGCGGGCGCGGCCGCCGGCTCCTCCTCGGGTGGCGGCGCGGGCTCCGGGCCGCCCATCGCCTGCGCCTCGAGGAGCAGCTTGTAGATGGGGATGGACTGCGTGATGTTCTTCAGCTCGCGCGGACCGAGGCGGGTGGCGTGGAGCGTCAGCTTGTTGCGCACGACGTCATAGACGGTCTGCGAGATGCAGATGCCGCCCGGCTCGGCCTCGGCCTGGAGGCGCGCGGCGATGTTCACGCCGTCGCCCATCACATCCTGTTCGTTCACGAACACGTCGCCGAGGTGGATGCCGACGCGGTGGCTGAGGATTTCGCCGGCGGGCAGGCCCCGGGCCTGCGCGGCGAAGGTGCGCTGCACCGCGAGGGCGCAGGCCACGGCCTGCACGGCGCTGGCGAAATAGAGCAGCAGGCCGTCGCCGGTCGTCTTGAGGACCGAACCGTGGTGCTGCGTGCAGATCGCGCGCATGGCGTCGAAGTCGCGCTTCAGCAGGCGCAGCGTCGTCTCCTCGTCGGCCTGCATGCGGGCGCTGAAGCCCACCACGTCGGTGAAGACGATGGCGGCCAGCGCTCGCTGGCCGGAACCGGGCGGACTGGGCGGGACGGACTCCATGCGGAGAGGACTTCTGGGTAGGCGGCCGGCCCGGCCGGTGCAACGCCTTTGCTCGGACGGGCGCCGGTTTACTTCACCTTCGCATCGAGCAGGCGGCGGACCTCCTGCAGGAGCGAGCTCAGGGCGAAGGGCTTCGGCAGGTGGACGCAACCGCGGCCCGGGCGGCCGGCCCACGCGGGCGGCTCGGCCGCGGTGCTCACCAGCAGCAGCGCGGGGTTGGCCGCCTGAAAGCGTTGCAGCACCTGCTGCCCGGCGGTCGTGGCCGTGTCGGCGATGACGAGCTGGGGGCCGCCGCCGCTGCGCCCGGCCTCCTCGGCGCTGGCCGCTTCGGTGACGGTGTAGCCGTCGAGGGCGAGGATGCCGGCGATCATCTTGCGCAGGGCCTCCTCATGTTCGATGACGAGCACGGCCTCGGTGCCCCGCGCGGCGGGCAGGCTGCCGAGCACCGTGGTGGAGACCTGCTCGGGCTCGGCCGTCTCCGGCAGCCAGAGGGTGAACTTCGCGCCCCGGCCCACGGTGCTTTCGACCGCCAGAAGGCCGTGGGCCTGCCGCACGATGCGTTGCGCGATGGCCAGGCCGAGCCCCGTGCCGTGCGGCTTGGTGGTGAAGAAGGGCTCGAAGATCTTCTCCAGCGCCGCGGGGGCGATGCCCACGCCCTGGTCGGTCACCTCCAGGACCACATAGCCTCCCGGCGGCAGGGCGGGAGACGGGCCGTTGGCGCCCGGGGCCACGGTCTGGTTGCGCGTGCGGATGGTGAGCCGGCCGCCGCGGGGCATGGCGTCGCGGGCGTTGAAGCAGAGGTTGAGCAGCACCTGCTGGAAGTGCGTGGGGTTGATGCGCGCGTTGCCGAGGTCCGAGGCCAGCCGCAGCTCCAGCCCGATCGCCTCGCCGCAGACGCGGCGGATGATCTCGGAGATCTCGCGGATGAGCGTGTTGTAGTTGATGACGATGGTCTCGCTCTCCTGCCGGCGGCTGAACTCGAGGATCTGGCGGGCGATGGCCGCGGCCTTGAGGCCGGCGCGGTGGATTTCGCGCAGGTCCTTCCCGGCGGCGGGCCGGCCGGCGATCTTGGGACCGAGGATTTCGCAGTAGCCGTTGATGATGGAGAGCAGGTTGTTGAAGTCGTGCGCCACGCCGCTGGCGAGCAGGCCGATCGTGTCGAGCTTCTGCGACTGCAGGAGCGCCTCCCGCTGCCGCCAGAACTCGGTGTGGTCGTGATAGACCACCACGAGCGGGCCGGCCGGCGCGGCGGTGAGCGGCCGGTGGTTCCACTGGGCGAAGAATTCGGTGCCGTCCTTGCGGTAGAGCCAGCCGCCGGCGTGCGCCGGGGGCCCGGCCTGGCGGCCGAGGCGCAGCAGGGTGACGTCGGTGCGCGGGCCGTGCAGCAGGCGTGTGTTGCGGCCCTCGAGCTCGGCGGCGGTGTAGCCGGTCAGCGCGCAAAAGAGCCCGTTGACGTGGAGAATTTCGGCGCCGCCCCCGGTCCAACCGCCCGCGGTGATGAGCGCCGGTTCCGGCAGCAGGTCGATCACGGCCCGGGCGGCAACGGGCGGCTTGGCCTTGGCGGGCATGCGGACTCAGGGGGCGAGCCGCTCGACCACCCAGTCGCCGTCCCGCTCGCGCCGGTAGCGCAGCCGGTCGTGCAGGCGGCTGCGGCGGCCCTGCCAGAATTCCACCGTTTCGGGCGCCAGCCGGTAGCCACCCCAATGCGGCGGCAGCGGCACCTCGCGGCCCTCGTATTTCTTCTCCACCACGCGATAGCTCTCCTCGAGCACGCCGCGACCGGCAATGACCGTGCTCTGCGGCGAGGCCCAGGCCGCGAGCTGGCTGGCGCGCGGACGGCTGTGGAAATACGCGTCGGCCTCCTCGCGGGTGACGCGCGCGACCACCCCCTCGACAATCACCTGGCGTTCCAACGCCACCCAGGGGAAGAGCAGCGAAGCGTGCCCGTTGTCGGCCAGTTCGCGGCCCTTGCGGCTCTCGTAATTGGTGTAGAACACGAAGCCCCGGCCGTCGCAGTGCTTGAGCAGCACGGTGCGCACGGAGGGCCGGCCGTCGCGCCCCGTTGTGGCCAGCGCCATGGCGTTGGGCTCGTCGAGCTTGGCCGCCTCCGCCTCCTGGAACCATTTTTCAAACTGCTGGAACGGGTTCTTCGCGAGGTCCTTCTCCAGCAGCCCCGCCAGTCCGTAGTCTTTGCGCATGTCGGCCAGTGCCATGCCCGCATCGTGCGCCGGCCGCACCGCGGGTGTCAAAGGCAACCTCGCCGCTCCGGACTGAAATTCCGCCGCCGCCAGTCGCGGCTGGCCTCCGGCGGGCCAATCCGCCTGACTGGCAGCCTCCGCATGACCCCCGCCCAGTATCTCGCCCGCCACCAGGCCGATCTCGTGCGCTACCTGCAGCGACTGGTCCGCCTCCCCACGGTCAACCCGCCCGGCGAGCACTACGGCGAGATCACCCGCCTGCTGGCCGGCACCCTCGGCGGCCTCGGCCTGCAGGTGCGGCGCATCCCGGTCCCCCGCGCCACGCAGCGGAAAACCCAGCCCGGCCTGCTCGACCACCCGCGCTACAACGTCGTCGGCTTCTGGGACACCGGCGCGAAAAAGACCCTGCATTTCAACGCCCACTTCGACGTCGTGCCCGTGTCGGGCCGGTGGCGGCACGGCAGCCCGTTCAGCGGCACGGTGGACGGCGGCTGGATCTACGGCCGCGGCACCTCCGACATGAAGGGCGCCATCGCCAGCATCGTCTTCGCCCTCAAGGCGCTCCGCGCCACCGGCACGCGACCCAACCTCAATGTCGAGGTCTCGTTCACCGCCGACGAGGAGACCGACAGCACGCTCGGCGCCGAGTGGGTCACCCGCCACGGCCGGCTGCGCGCCGACTACGCCATCGTCGGCGAGGGCGGCGAGGGCGACGAGATCTGCTGCGGCCACAACGGCGTCGTCTGGCTCAACGTCCGCGTGCACGGCCGCGCCGCCCACGGCTCCACGCCCGAGCGCGGGGTCAACGCCCTCGAGAAGATGGCCGCCCTCGTGCTCGCCCTCGACGGCTACAAGCAGCGCCTCGCCCGCCGGAAATTCCGCACCCCCGACGGCCTCCTGCGCACGCCCACGCTGAACGTCGGCGGCGTCTTCGCCCCCGGCGAGGGCGGCAAGATCAACACCGTGCCCGCCGCCGCCAGCTTCACCATCGACCGCCGCGTGCTGCCCGACGAGACCGTCGCCGCCGCCGAGCGCGACCTGCGGGCCTGGCTGCGGCAGGCCGCCGCGAAAATCCCGCAATGCCGCATCACCATCGAGAAGGTCTCGGACAACCATTCCTGCTACCGCGACCCCGCCACGCCCTTCGCCGCGGCCCTGCGCGCCAGCGTGGCCCGCGTCCGCCGCCGGCCGGCGAGGTTCTGCGTGTCCACCGGGTTCAACGACATGCATTTCTTCGCCAACGTCCGCGGCATCCCCACGCTCGGCTACGGCCCGGGCGGCCGCAATTACCACGCCGTGGACGAGCGCGCGAAGCTCAAGGACCTCGTCGAGGCCGCCGTGATCTACACCGACCTGCTGACGACGTTCCGCGGCTGAATTTTTTCACCACGGATGGGACGGATCGCAACGGATGGATCCACGAACCACCCGTTTCCACCTGAGGTCGCCGTGTTTGAAATTGAGCAGCATGGCCAACCGCAGGCGCGTGATGGCCAGGTAACCCTGCATCTGAGCGATGTGGGTGGGAGTAAAGTCTCCTGTCTCCTTGGGGTCGGCGATCACCCATCCGTCCACGATCAGGTCTGGGACCAAGGTGTCCCCCACCACGCCCTCGTAGATCACTTCGAATCTCCGTTGTTGATCCACGGCGTGCCCACGCTTTCGCAATTCGATGACAAGGGCGTTTTCGTGGGCTTTCTCATCCAAGCCTGGTTTGAGAGGGTGTTTAACACCTTCATCGCGGCCCCGATGACGGCCTCACTGACTTCCGCATGGATCAGTTTATCCGTGTCCCTCTGTGAAATCCGTGGTCAAGGCGGTCTTCAGCTCCGCAGCCCCTGCCGGATCATGGCCACGGCGATGGCGGCGAGCAGCATCGAGATGATCTTGGAGATGGCCCGCAGCCCGGTGGCGCTGATCTTGCGCACCAGCCACTCGCTGTAGTGCAGCGCCAGCACCACGAGCAGGAGGTTGGCGGCCAGCGCCACCAGCGTGGGCCCGAGGCCGACCGCCGCGCTCTGCGCCAGCACGAGCAGGGTGGTGATGGACGCCGGCCCGGCGATCAGCGGCATGCCCAGGGGCACGACCCCGAAGTCCGGCGGCAGCTTCTCCGGCTCGGCCGCCGACTGGACGAGGTCGCGCGCGGCGAGGATGAAGAGGATGAGCCCGCCCGCGATCTGGAAGTCGCTCACCGAGATGCCCACGGCCTTGAAGACGCTCTGCCCGAGGAACAGGAAACCCAGCGCGACGAGTCCGCCGGTCCACGTCGCCTGGTCGGCGATCTTCTGGCGCTCGCGCCGGTCGAGGTGGTGCCCGAGCCCGAGGAAGATCGCGGCCAGCCCGACCGGGTCGATGGCCACGAAGAGCGGGATGAACGCCTGCACGAAACGGGAGAACCAGTCGAGCATGCCGGCAGCGTGCCGGCCCGCCGGGAAAAGGCAACGCCCGCGGGCCCATGCGCCCGAAAATCCGCCCGGACAAGCCCTGCGCAGGTTTGGACACGATCCGCGCGGAGCACGCAGGGGGATTCGGTGGTATATTACCCGCCGAAAGGAGGCATTTATGCCCGTCATCAAAATCCACCTCGAACACGCGGAAAACGACGCCGTTGTCCGCCTGGCCGACCTGCTCCGGGTCAAACCCGAGGACGTGGCTTACGCCGCGCTCAACCGCCTGATGCTCGTCGCCAAGGACCGCGCCGTGCAGGACGACATCGTCCTCACCCTGCGCTGGCGGAAGGACAACCTGCCGCTGTGGAGCGACAGCGCCGGCTCGGTGCACAACTACGAGGGCATGGAGCCCGTCGAGCCGATGAAGAGCAAGTATTCGGTCTAGCGCGGCTTCGCTCCGAGCAGATCGCGGAGCGCCGCGCCGACGGCCGGATGCCGGAACGCGAACCCCGCCGCCAGCAGGCGCTGCGGGGTGCAGCGCTGGCCATGCAGCGCGAGGTTGGCCTCCACGCCCATGAGCGGACCCGCCATCAGCCGCACGATGAACTCCGGCGCCGGTGGCGCCCACGGACGGCCGAGCACCCTGCGCAGCTCGCGCATGAACTCCGCGTTGCTCACCGGGGCGGGGGAGCAGACGTTGAAGACGCCGCCCAGCTCCGGCCTCGTCAGCGCCGCCATGAAGGCCGCAAGCGCGTCGTCGCGGTGGACCCAACTGATGAACTGCCGGCCGCTGCCGGCCGCGCCGCCGAGGAACCGCCGCACGAGCCGCACCAGCGGCGGCAGGGCGCCATGATCGCGATCGAGCACCACGCCGAGTCGCAACACCACCCGGCGCACGCCCTCCAGCTCGCCGGCCTGGAACGCCTCCTCCCAGCGCCGGCACACCTCCGCCAGGAACCCGGGGCCGGACGGAAGCGACTCGTCGCAGAACCGGTCGCCGGCGTTGCCGTAGTAGCCGGTCGCGCTGCACTGGATCCACACCGGCGGCGGATGCTTCGCGCGGGCCCAGCCCTTGCCGAGGGCCCGCACGGCGTTGACGCGCGATTCGAGGATTTCGCGGCTGTGCTCCAGCGTGTGCACGCAGTTGATGGAGCGGCCGGCGAAGTTGACGACCGCCGCCGCACCCTCGAGCTCCGCCGCCCAGGCGCCGCCGGTCTCCGCGTTCCACTGCACCGCACGGCAGGCCGGCAGGTCGTCCGGCACGGCAAACCGGCCGGCGTCCCGCGTGAGAACGACGACCTCCCAGCCCTCCGCAGCCAGCCGGCGCCCGAGCGCCTGCCCGAGAAAGCCGCTGCCGCCGGCGAGAACGACCTTTGCCATGGGGAGGATGCTGGCAGATGTTGCGCGGGGTTCAATCCCAGGCCTTTTCTCCCTCGTTCTCTTAATCGTCATCGTTCTCCTGGCTTCCTTGGAAACCCGTGAGAACGAGAAGGATTATGGTTACGAGAACGATGCCGGGCGGCCTTCCTGTCTGAATCTTTTTGCGTTTTTTGTGCTTTTGGTGGCCATCGCCTCTGCAAATCCGCCATGTCCTCCGCCCCCGCCAACTTTTACGACCTGACGCGCGAGGCGCTGCGCCTCCAGACGGTGCGCTGGGGCTTCAGCCCCGTGCACGCCGCGCGGTTGTGGACCTACGTCTATCTGGAGCGGATCGAGGAATGGCCGCTGATGACCGACCTGCCGGCGCGATTCCGCGACCGGGCGGCGGCGGAGCTGGCCTTCGTCCGCCCGGCCGTGGCGGTCGAGACCCACAGCCGCGACGGCTTCACTCGCAAATATCTCCTCGCCCTCGCCGACGAGCGCCGGATCGAGACCGTGCTCATGCGCTACACGGGCCGGGTGACGGCCTGCATCAGCAGCCAGGCCGGCTGCGCCATGGGCTGCGTGTTCTGCGCCACCGGGCAGACGGGGTTCGCCCGCCACCTCACGCCCGGCGAGATCGTGGCGCAGGCCCTGCACGTGGATCGCGTGTTGCGCAGCGCCGGCGCCGACGAACGCCTCCGCAACCTCGTGCTCATGGGCATGGGTGAACCGCTGCACAATTACGACGCCGTGATGACCGCCGTGGACATCCTGCGCGACCCCAACGGCCTGGCGCTCGGCGCGAAGAAGATCACCCTCAGCACGGTCGGCGTCGTGCCGGGCATCATCCGCCTGGCCGACGAGGCGCGGCCGATCCATCTCGCCGTGTCGCTCCACGGCGCCACCCAGGCGGAGCGCGCCGCCCTCGTGCCGGCGGCGAAAAAATGGCCGCTCGACGAGCTGATGGCCGCCTGCCGCCACTACATCGCGAAGCAGCGGCGCCGCATCTTCTACGAGTGGACGCTGATCGCGGGGAAAAACGACACTCCCGACAGCGCCCATGCCGTCGGCCGTCTGCTGCGGGGCCAGGACGCACAGGTGAACCTCATCCCGCTCAATCCCACGGCCGGTTACGACGGCAATCCGACCGGGCGCGAGGCGGCGCGCCGCTTCCAGCGCATCCTCGCGGATTACGGCTTGCCGAGCACCATCCGGCAGCGCCGGGGCATCGATATCGCCGCCGGTTGCGGCCAACTGGCCGCGACCCGCTAAAACCACCCGGGGCAGGCCGTTCTGCGCCGGGCCGGTCCCGGGGATGTCAAAAGGACGATTTAACCTTTGCCAAAGGCCCCCGAAACCCTTGCTTTGGGCCCCCTCATGAAATTCACCCGTTCGCTTTCTTCCCTCCTCCTCGCCCTCCTCGTGGCTTCCCCGCTGGCGGCCCAGACCACGGCGCCGGCTGCGGCGGCCCCGAAGCAGGTGTCCGTTTCCAAGGTCGCCTGGCTGGACAGCCGCGCTTTCTTCAATGAAGAGGCCGGCATCAAGCGCCTCGTGCGTTCCGTCAAGGAGCTCGACCTCGAATTCAGCGGCACCCAGAGCGAGCTGAACCTCCTCCAGGAGAAGCTCCGCACCATCGTCGGCGAGCTGCAGAAGCTCCAGGCCGGCGGCGAGGCCAACGCCCAGGCCGCCAAGGACAAGCAGACCGAGGGCCTCAAGCTCCAGCAGGAGCTGCAGACCAAGCAGCAGCAGGCCCAGCAGGCCTTCGGCCAGGCCCAGCAGCAGAAGCAGGGTCCGGTCATGGCCGACATCGGCAAGGCGCTGCAGGCCTATGCCAAGGAGCGCGACCTGGGCGTGCTGCTCGACGCCGCCAAGCTCGGTGACGCCCTGCTCTACACCAAGGAGGATCTCGACGTGACCGCGGACTTCATCGCGTATTTCAACGCGGCGAATCCGTAAGCGGGTCCAGGCGCTTTCGCTTCTTTTTGGCCCGGCCTCCGCCGGGCCTTTTGTTTTCCGGCTTGGCCGGGAAACCTCTCGCCGCAGCCCGGAGGGCAAAGGCGGCTGATCCCCTTTGCGCCGGGAGACTACGCCAGCTTCACCAGCAGGGCCGAAACATCGGCCTGTTGCGCCGCGGGGCCGGCGAGCCAGTCGAGGGCGTGCTGGCGGGCGGCGGGCTCGGGCTCCGCACCGAGCGCCTTCTGCCGGAGCAGGGCGGCCACGAGCAGGAGCTGGGCGCGCACGTCTTCGGGGTTGGCCCGGGCATTGCGCAGTTGCGCGGCGGTGCCGCCCTCGACCTGGTCCGGCGCGAGCGCGCCCTTGGTGCCGAGGAACTGGGTGAGCGTGGCGCCGAGCGCCTGGATGTGCGCGCCGGGAACGGCGGGCGGCGCGTAGGCGGGGCCGTGGCCGGCGGGCAGCGCGCTCCACTCCATGTATTGGCGGAGCTGCGCGTGAAATTGCGCGAGCACGGCGTCGGCCGTGGCGGGCGTCCAGCGGGTGGTGAATTGTTTCAGCTCGCGGAACTTCTTCACCTCCCAGATGCGGAGCACGAGCTCGAAGTCGTCGTTGCGGTTGCGCAGCGAGGTGGTGACCACGTAGTCGAGCCCGGCGGGGCTGGTCTCGTTGAGTTCGCGGATGTTGTCGGCCGACCACTCGACGGGGAACAGGAAGTAGTGCTGGCGGCTGGAGAGGCCGACGGCGGCGATGGCGTCGTAACCGGCCGAGGCGGCAAAGGTCTCGGCCAGCCAGAGGGCGAGGCCGCGGCAGAAGCGGCCGGTCTCGTCCTCGGGCCGGGCGGAGCGCTCGGCGAATTCCGGCAGACCGGGCAGCGCACATTGGGCGAAGGCCACGCGCCGGAGCTTGCCGTCCTTCGCCGGCAGCAGGTGCGGGGCGGTTTCCTCGAGCCCGTAGAACCACACGGGTTTGCTGATGCTGGCCAGGTTGATCTTGTTCTCCACCGGCGCGGCGCCGGCGATCTGCTCCGCGGTGGGCGCGGCGGTCTCGTGGCCGGCCATGAGTTCGCCGAGGGCGTTGGAAAAGCCGAAGAGGCGCTCCTCCAGCTCCGGCCGGTTCAGCGCGAAAAGGATGTCCAGCAGGTGCTGCGCGGGTTCGATTTGGCGCAGGGCCAGGTAGGCCTGCAGGAGGTTGATGCCGGTCGCGGGTCCGTGGCGCTGGGCGTCGTAGTGCGGGGCGACCAACTCGATGAGCTCGCGCACATGTCCGCGCACGCCGAGTTCGCCGGAGAGGGTCACGAGCACGTCGGGCCGGGCGCCGGCGGAGGCGAGCACCTCCTGGTAGATGGCAACCGCGCCCGCCAGGTCCTTGGCGTCCAATCTGGCCTTGGCCTCCGCCATCCGCGGGATCACGCCGCCGGCGATGGCGGGCTTCTCCGTCGGGGGCGTGGCGGACCCGCCGGAGGGCGCCGGGGCGGGCTTGTCCGCCGTCGTGGCGGGCTGCGTTTTGGAGCCGGACGTAAAGCGGTCGAAAAATCCCATGTGGGGAAAGAAAGGTCCGAACCGCCCGGATGCGAACCTGTTTTCGCAGGGCCGCGGGCGCCGCTCGACTGATTGAACACCTTGATTAGCGCAACCTTTACGGCAACCGGGTGTCTTCGCTTACCGCCGCAGCCCTGGCGGCGGCCGGCCCCCAGTGACTCCGGGCGACCGCCACCCAGGCTGTCGGCTGACAGCGTCCCGCGCGGCCAGTGCGCGGGACGCATTTTTCCCGCGTTGACCGGCCGGGCGGGGCGGGTAATCAGACCCGTCCCGACCATGAACCGCGTCTTCATCAAGACCTATGGGTGTCAGATGAACGAACGCGACAGCGAGGCTGTCGCCGCGCTGCTCCGCGCCCGCGGCTACCGCATCGTGCAGGACGAGGACGCCTGCGACGTGATGCTGCTCAACACCTGCAGCGTGCGCGACATGGCCGAGCAGAAGGCCATCGGCAAGGCCGGCTACCTCGTCCAGCAGAAGAAGCGCAACCCGCGCTTCATCCTCGGCATTCTCGGCTGCATGGCGCAGAACCGCGGCGCGGCGCTCCTCGACGCCCTGCCCGACGTGGACCTCATCGTCGGCACCCAGAAGTTCCACCTGGTGCCCGACTACCTCGACAACCTGCGTGCCGCGCAGGCGTCCGGCGCCGTGCTGCCCACGCACATCGTGGACATCGCCGAGGAAGCCGGCTCGCAGAACACCATTCGCGACCATGTGCTCGAGGAGAGGCAGGTCGGCGCCTTCGTCTCCATCCAACAGGGCTGCAACATGGACTGCTCCTTCTGCATCGTCCCGAAGACCCGCGGCGACGAGCGCTCGCGGCCGATGGACGAGATCGTGCGCGAGTGCGAGGAGCTGGCCGACCGCGGGGTGCGCGAGATCACCCTGCTCGGCCAGATCGTCACCAGCTACGGCCGGCGCGACTACCCGCACGCCGGCGGGGTCACGCCCTTCGTGCAGTTGCTGGAGCGCGTGAACGCCATCCCCGGCATCAAGCGCATCCGCTTCACCTCGCCGCACCCGCGCGGCTTCAAGGACGATCTCATCCAGGCCTACGGCCGCCTCGAGAAGCTCTGCGCATATGTCCACCTGCCCATGCAGTCGGGCAGCGACCGCATCCTGAAGCTGATGAACCGGCCCTACTCGCGCGACCGTTACAAACAGCTCGTGGACGACCTGCGCCGGGTGCGGCCCGACATGTATTTCTCGACCGACATCATCGTCGGCTTCCCCGGCGAGACGGAGGAGGACTTCGCGCAGACGCGCGACCTGTTCGCGGCCTGCGACTTCGACATGGCCTACATCTTCAAGTATTCGCTCCGCAGCGGCACGCCCGCCGCGGAGATGGGCGCGCAGATTCCCGACGGGGTGAAGGAGGCGCGCAACGCGGAGCTGCTGCGGATCCTCGAGGCCAACTCCAACCGCCGCAACGCCACCCTGCTCGGCACCGTGCAGGAGGTGCTGGTCGAGGGGCCCGACAGGAAGGGCCTCGGCTTCATGGGCCGCACGCGCGGCAACCGCATCGTGCATTTCGCCGCCAGCGAGCGCCTGATCGGCGAACTCGTGCCCGTGAAGATCAACCGCGCCTCCACCGCCGTGCTCTACGGCGAGCTGGCGCTCACCGGAGTGGAGGCATGATCACCACGAAATACACAAAAAACACGAAAAGGCCTGACTCCTTTTGGGGTGTCTCGTGTATTGCGTGGTTCAACCAGCCATGAGCCTCTTCCTCGCCACCCTCCTTCCCGGCCTGCTGCTTGTCGTCCTCGGCGGGCTGCTCTTCTGGCCGGGCGCGGCGGCGGCGGCCAAGGCGCTGCCGCGCTCGCAGCCCGCGGCCTGGGCGCTTTTCGGCCTCGGGGCGCTCTGGTTCCTCTGGCGCCTCGCGCGCACCGGCGAGGCCGACCTGATTTTCTTCCAGACCCCGCGGCCCGTGATGCTCGGCTTCGGCGCGCTGGCCGTCCTCGCCTTCATTTGCACGCCCGATTTCCTCGCCGTGCGCGGGCTCTGTGTGCTGGTGCTGCTCGGTGCGGAGCCGCTGTTGCACGCCGCCTACATGGAGTGGGCCCACCCGCAGCGGCTGCTGATGGTGACGGCGGTTTATCTCGGCCTGGTCGCGGCGCTCTACCTCGCGGCCTATCCCTTCCGGCTGCGCGATTTCTTCGACTGGCTGTTCCGCACCCCCGGCCGGCCGCGGCTGCTCGGCGCGATCCTGCTCGCCTACGGCCTCGCGACCTCGGCCGCGGCTTTCACCTACTGAGCCGATGGCCGCCGCCCCGCATGGCCTGATCATCCTCGCCGGTCCCGCCGGCGTCGGCAAAAGCACGCTGTGCGACCGGCTCGTGGCCGAGGTGCCCGGCTTCGAGCGCGTGATCACCGCCACCACGCGCCCGCCCCGGCCCAACGAGGCCGACGGCCGCGACTATCACTTCCTGAGCGAGGCCGAGTTCGACCGCCGGCTGGCCGCCGGCGATTTCCTCGAATGGGCCTGGGTCCACCGCAAGCACCGTTACGGCACCCTCAAGTCCGCCGTCCTCGACCGTCTGCCGCACACCAGCCTCGTGATGAACATCGACGTGCAGGGCGTGCGCAGCATTCGCGCCGCCGCCGCCGGCCTGCCGCTGCTTAAGCGCTCCCTCGTCACGATCTTCATCGCCCCCGATTCGCTCGATGTGCTGCGCGAGCGTCTCGAGGGCCGCGGCCCGCTCCCCGCCGAGGAGCTGGCCCGCCGCCTGCAGAGCGCCGAGCGGGAGCTGGCCGAGCGCTACAGCTACGATTACATCATCCACAGCTCCACCAAGGAGCAGGACTTCCGCGCGCTGCGCGACTACTGGGAGCAGGCGCAGCGCAAGCTGGCCGCGTCATGAGCACCCGCTTCCCCGTCAGCGATCATTGCGACGGCGAGCGTTTCTTCAATCCGCACGGGCCGGCGGCACGCCCGTTCCGGGACCTGCCCAAGTGGTGGTGGCAGCATGCGATCAGCCCGGCGGCGCCCTGGCCGCGGTCCGTGCCGCCGGCGCCCGCCCCCGTGCTTCCGGCGCAGGCGCCGGCCGGCCATGTGGTCGCGACGCTGCTCGGCCACGCCACCTGGCTGCTGCAGTTTTCCGGGGCCACCGTGCTCACCGACCCGGTGTTCGCCTCGCGCGCCGGTCCCTTCGGCCTGCTCGGTCCGAGGAGGGTGCAGCCGCCGGCGTTGCGCCTGGGTGAACTGCCCCGCGTGGACCTCGTGCTCCTCAGCCACAATCACTACGACCATCTCGACGTGGCGGCGTTGCGCTGGCTCGCCCGGCACCGCCGGCCGGTCATCGTGGCCCCCCTCGGGCTGAAGGCCTGGCTGGCGTCCCGCGGGGTGCCCGGCGTGGTTGAGCTCGACTGGTGGCAGTCGCACTTCGCGGGGCGGGACAGGGAAATCGTCTGCACGCCTGCGCAGCACTGGAGCTCGCGCGGACCATGGGACCGCTGTCGCACGCTTTGGGGCGGCTTCCTGGTGCGCGCGGACCGCGGGGCGGTTTTCTTTGCCGGGGATTCCGGCTGGGGGGATCATTTCCGGGACATCCGCTCGCGGCTGGGCGCGCCAGCCGTGGCCATTCTGCCCATCGGGGCCTACGAACCGCGCTGGTTCATGGAGGCGGTGCACCTGAATCCCGCCGAGGCGGTCCGCGCCCACCTGGCGCTCGGCGCACGCCGCAGCCTCGCCATGCACCACGCAACCTGGCGCCTGACCGACGAGGGCATTGACGCGCCGGTGCGCGACCTGGCCAAAGCGCGGGAGGAAGCCGGCGTGAGCGCCGCCGATTTTCCGGCCCCCGCCACAGGCGAGACGGTGATGCTGCCGCTGTCCTAGCCCCGCGGTTTGTTGCGGTATTCGGGACTCCGGCGGAGGTCGTCGCGCACGTCGCTCTCGGTCCAGCCCTTGTCGCGCACGGCCCAGGTGTATTGCCGCAGGCCGCTCGGGTCGGCCTCGCGGCCGAGCACGTCGCGGTAGGCGCGGCGCACGATGAGTTCGGCGGCTTCCGTGCGATAACGGTCTTCCCGGCGCAGGTGGTCGCGCAGCATCCTCTCGGTCCACCCGGCGTCGAGGATGCGGCTGCGGAACTCGCGCCGCTCGCCCGCGTCGGGCTCGCGGCCGAGGATGTCGCTGAAGGCCTCCTGGACCATCCGGTCGGGGTTGTCGCGCGGGCGGTCGTCATCCGGACGACGCCGGTCCCGGTCTCTCTCGCGGTCGCGTCCGCGCACGCGCTCGATGCGGATGGAGGAGATGCGGTCGTTCCAGGTGACGCCGACGCCGCCCGCCACCAACCGGCGGGTGAGGTCGCCGGCGTTGTCGGTCAGGCGGAGGGCGTCGCCGCGAAACCGGGCGTTGGCATAGACGAAGACCTCCACGTCGCCCTCGAGCCAGAGGGAGGAGATGCGGTCGTTGAGCTTGCCGCCGTTCTCGAAGGTCTTGCCCGACATGTTCTCGATGGACTCGCCGGGATAGAGCACGAGGGAGTCGCCGGCAAAGCCGGCGTCGGCGTAAAGGATGACCCGGGCCCCCTGGCGCCGGCTGTCGTAATCGCGGTCGGCGCGATGATCGGCCCGGGACGCCGGGAACAGCAGGGCGGTGGCGAGGAGGGGCAGCAGCGGGTTTTTCATGCCGGTGAGACGCCGGCGGGGGCGGCTTTATTCACCCTCCGGGGCGATGAAATGGCAACCCTTGCTCACGGGATTGAGCGAGGCGGCGTGCACGACGAGCAGGGCGGTCTGCACGGCGTTGCGCAGCTCGATGAGGTCGCGGGTCGGGCGGCAGTCGCGGTAGAAGGCCTGGATGTCCTCGCGCAGCTCGAGCAGGATGCGGCGCGCGCGGGCCAGCCGGCGGGGCGAGCGGATGATGCCGGCGTAGTTCCACATGGTCTGGCGGATCTGCTGGAGGTCCTGCCGGATGAGCAGCGGGTCGGCGGTTTTGGCCGGGCTGCGCCATTCGCGCGGCTGCGGGAGCGCGGCGGCGGGCATGGCCGACCATTCGACGAGGTCGGCGCCCGCGCAGGCCTTGGCGGCGACGAGGCACTCGAGGAGCGAGGTGCTGGCGAGGCGGTTGGCGCCGTGCAGGCCGGTGCAGGCCGTCTCGCCGATGGCGTTGAGGTGGCGGACGTTCGTGCGCCCCTGCAGGTCGGTGTGGACGCCGCCGCAGGAGAAATGCGCCGCCGGCACGACGGGGATCGGCTCGCGGGTGATGTCCACGCCGTTGGCCAGGCACCGCTCGTGGATGGAAGGGAAGCGCTCGCGGATGAACTCCGGCTTGAGGGCCGAGAGGTCGAGGAAGACGCAGGGGTCGCCGTTGGCGGCGAGGTGGTGCTGGATGGCGCGCGCCACCACGTCGCGCGGGGCGAGCGAGCCGAGCGGATGCGCCGCGTCCATGAAGCGCCGGCCCTGGGCGTCCACCAGCACGGCGCCCTCGCCGCGCAGGGCTTCGGTGATGAGGAAGGGTTGCGCGCCCTTCTTGAAGAACACCGTGGGGTGGAACTGGACGTATTCCAGGTCCATGAGCCGCGCGCCGACCCGGTAGGCCATGGCCACGCCGTGGCCGACGCTGCCGGGCTGGTTGGTGGTGTGCTGGAAGATCCCGCCGAGGCCGCCGGTGGCGAGGATGGTCTTGCGCGCGACAAAGGCCACGACCTCGCCCGCGGCGGTGTCGAGCGCGTAACAGCCGAAGCAGGTGAGCGGCTCGTAGCGGTCGCGCGGTTCGGTGGAGTTGTGCGACAGCGTGAGCAGGTCGATGGCCACGAAGCCGCCGCGGCGCGTGATGCCGGGGGTGGCGTCCACGCGCGCGGCCACGGCGGCGAGGATGGCATGGCCGGTGGTGTCCTTCGCGTGGATGATGCGGCGATCGTGGTGCCCGCCCTCGCGGGTGAGATGGAGACGGCCCGTGGCCTCGCGGTCGAAGCCGACCTTGAGCTCGTCCAGCAGGAGTTCCTTCACCGCCGCGGGGCCTTCAGCCACGAGCTGGGCGATGGCGGCAGGATTGGCCGTGCCGTCGCTGGCGTCGAGGATGTCCTGGGTGAGGCGCGCGGGATCGGGCGAGGTGTCGTAGATGATGCCGCCCTGGGCCCAGTCGCTGTTGGCCTGGAGCGGGTCGGCGAGGGAGAGCAGCTCCACCTTCCGGCCGGCGCGGGCGGCGTGCAAGGCGTAGGCCGAGCCGGCGAGGCCGGCCCCGAGCACGAGGCAGTCGGTGGTGACGATCTTCATCGCTGCCGGCGCACGGGCTGCAAATCCAGGCTCAGGTCGGCGGCAGCCACGGAGTGGGTGAGGGCGCCGATGCTGATGATGTCCACGCCGGGCAGGGCGTAGTCGCGCAGGGTGGCGAAGGTGACGCCGCCGGACACCTCGACCTGCGCGCGGCCGGCGATGGCCTTCACGGCGGCGCGGATCTGCGCGGGGGTCATGTTGTCGAGCAGGATGATGTCGGCCTTGGCGCGGACGGCCTCCTCCACCTCGGCGAGGGTCTTGGCCTCGGCCTCGATCCTGGCGCCGTGCGGGGCGGCGGCGCGGCAGAGTTTCACGGCGCGGGTGAGCGAGCCGGCGGCGGCGATGTGGTTGTCCTTGATGAGCACGTGTTCGCCGAGGGAGCTGCGGTGGTTGCCGCAGCCGCCGGTGCGCACGGCGTATTTCTCGAGGGCGCGCCAGCCGGGGGTGGTCTTGCGCGTGTCCACGAGGCGGACGCCCGTGCCCCTGACGGCGGCGGCGTAGCGGGCGGCCTGCGTGGCGATGCCGCTGAGGCGCTGGAGGAAGTTCAGGGCGGTGCGCTCGGCGGTGAGGATGGAGGCGGTGGAGCCTTCCACCGCCAGGACCGCCGCCCCTTTTGTGATCCGGGCCCCGTCGTGCGCGCGCAGGCGGACCCTCAGGCTGGGGTCCTGCTTGGCAAAGACGCGCGCGGCGATCCGCACGCCGCAGAGCACGAGATCCTGCTTGGCGTCGATGACCGCGCGGCTGCGGTGCTTCGCGGGAAAGATGGCGCGGCTGGTGATGTCGCCCAGCCCGGCGTCTTCTTCGAGCGCGAGGTCGATCAGGAGGTCGGTGCGGGCGGTGAGCATGGTCGGAAATCGAAGTTCGGAGAGGGGAGATCGGGGGGCTGGTCCGGAAAGGTGTAATATGATGCGTGGCACCTTTCCGGCGCAGGATCAGTCCTTGGGGGCGAGTTCGAACATGCGGTCGATGCAGCGGGCGGCGCGCCGGCGGATGCCCTCGTCGAGGGTGACGATCTGGTCGGGGCGCGGGGCGCGCAGGGCGTCGCGCACCTTTTCGAGCGAATTCAGCTTCATGTAGGGGCAGAGGCGGCAGCCGCCGATGAAGTGCTTCCCGGGCGTCTCGACCTGCAGACGGCCGACGAGGCCGCACTCGGTGAGCATCAGGAAGTAGGGCGCCGGGGTGGTCTTGACGTATTTCATCATCGCGCCGGTGCTGCCGACGAAATCGGCGGCGGCGGCCACCTCGGGGGTGCACTCGGGGTGGGCGACGACCTTCAGGCCGGGGAACCGCGCGCGGGCGTCGGCGACGGCCGCGGCGTCGAAGACGTCGTGCACGATGCAGGTGCCGTCGGCGGTGATGATTTCCTTGTCCACGCCGCGGCGCCTCAGCTCGGTGCGGATGTTTTCGCCCATGAGGCGGTCGGGGACGAAGAGGATGCGTTTTTGCGGCAGGGCCGCCACGATGTCATGGACGTTGCCCGAGGTCACGCAGACGTCGGACTCGGCCTTCACGTCGGCGGTGGAGTTGATGTAGCAGACGACGGCGGCGTCGGGCCAGGCGGCCTTGAGTTTGCGCAACTGGTCGCCGGTGAGCGAGTCGGCCAGCGAGCAGCCGGAGCCGCGGTCGGGCACGACGACGGTGGCGTCGGGCGAGAGGATCTTGGCGGTCTCGGCCATGAAGACGACGCCGGCGAAGACGATCATCTTCGCCTTCGCCTCACGGGCCTTGAGGCTGAGGAAGTAGGAATCGCCCTTGAAGTCGCCCACGCCATAGACGATCTCGGGCTCGACGTAGGAGTGGGTGAGGATGACGGCGTCCTTCTCCTTTTTGAGGCGGTTGATCTCGAGGGTGAGCGGCGCGAACCGGCGGCAGGCCGCGTAATCCCAGGATTTGCCGGGCGTGCAGTCCACATGCAGGAACGCCTTGAAGAGGCGCTCCGTCTCGGCCTCGAGTTCGGCGGGGGTGAGGGCGGGAATGGCGGCGGTGGAAATCATGGGAGGGAGCAACCTAGCCCGCGGCGTGGCGTCGGCAAGGCCCCATCGTGTCTTGCCCGGGGCCCGGTTTCTGCCCATCCGGCGGGCGGTTGCCAACGGCCGGTTCAGGCGGGCGACCATCCGCCCGTCCTGGTTCTTCTCCCGGGCACAGGGCAGCGCTCCTCCGGCCAGGCGATCTGCTGGTCCAGCCGCGCCTGCTCCGCCGCCGGGTCGAACGACTCGGGCTGGAAAAGGCGGCGACCCAGACCCCAACACGACCCGCGGGACGCGTAGGAGGACGCCGGCTTCCGGGGCGCGGGCAGGCTACGGGCAGGTTCTTGGCGGGCAAGCGCTTGCCCGGCCCCGCGGCATTTTGGAGCCGTCCTCCCCGGCCCGATCCGCCGCCGTGCAAAGCTGCCTTTCGGGTTTGTGTTCAAGGAGCCAACGGGATTTCCTCCCGCTTGACTACACACCCCTGACCGCCGTGCCCTCGGTCCCTTCCACCCTAGCAGAGCCGGGCGCGCCCCAGCCCCATCATGCGTTGCTTTCGGCGCGTTCCATGAATCCGCACAACCGCGCGGAAATGCGCGCGGCCTTCGACACGGCCATCCGCCAAGCGGACCACGGCCGGCTGCTGTTGCGCGTGCCGCAGGAGGTGAAGCAGATCCAGAACCGCCGCGGCATGCACTACCATTACCGGCCCGAGATCTTCCTCGGCCTGCAGGGCTGGACGGAATTCAGCTTCCCGAAGGAGGGTTTCCGCGTCGGCCCCGGCGAACTTTGCGTCATCCCCGCCGGCGTGCCGCACGGCGAGATCGTCCAGGCGGAGCCCGCCCGGCCGTTCCGCAACCTCGTCGCCGGCTTCTACAACAACACCGTCAGCCTCCACTTCGCGCACGAGGCGCGTCCGCGGAAGCCGGACATCGAGGCGATCGAGTTCTTCGACGCGCCGAACCTCGATGTCTTCCTCACCCTCTGCGGCGCGCTCGTGCACACGCACGCCATGCGCGTCCCGGCGCGCGAGGCCGTGCTCAAGGGCCTGGTGCTCTCGCTGCTCGGGCTGTTCCGCAACCTCGTCGAGACCGGCACCGGCCACCTCAACAGCGACATCGGCAAGGTCTTCCAGGCGAAGTGCCTCGTGCGCGAGCAGTTCGCCAACCCCGACCTCAGCGTGCAGCGCATTGCGGAGCAGCTCGGCTGCTCGGCGGACTACCTGTCGCACCTTTTCCACACCGAGACGCGCGAGCGGCTCACGCACTACATCCAGCGCATCCGCATCGACGGCGCGCTGGTGGCGCTCGACGCGGGCACGCTTACCATCTCGCAGATCGCCTACGCCAGCGGTTTCAACGACCCGGCGTATTTCGCGCGGGTCTTCAAGCAGCACAAGGGCGTGACCCCGCAGGAATTCCGGCTGCAATGCGAGGCGAGGCGCTCGCAGACCGAGGACCGGCCGAAGACGGTCTATCACGACCATCTCGACTATTCGCCCGGCGTGCCGGCGGCGAAGCGGGAAGCCCCGGCGGGGAAGTAGGACCGGCCTTTGACCGGTCCACGGGCCGGCCCTACTTCACCAGCACGCGGTAGCGCCAGGCCTTCAGGTCGAGCGGGACGAGGGCGTCGAGCTTCACGGTCTCGCCGGTGAAGGCGTCGCGCCATTCGCCGGCGAGCGCGGGGTCGAAGAGGTCGGCCTTCGCGTCCCTGGCGGTGAGATTGAAGATGCCGACCACCTTGCGCCCGGCGGACGCCGTGCGTTCGACGGCGTAGATCGTCGCGTTGTCCGTCGTGTCGAGGCGGCGCATCGGGGCGCCGGTGTGCAGCGCCGGGTGCTCGCGCCGGAGCCTGGTCATCACCTGGTAGAGTTTCGTGGCCGGGTGGGGCTCCGTCGGCCAGACGATCGGGTCGCGCTCGAAGAACGCGAGGCGGCGGTCGAGGCCGGCCTCCTGGCCGTTGTAGATCATCGGCACGCCGTCGAGGAGAAAGGTCAGCACGGCGAACGGCGCCCAGCCGGCGCCCAGGCGCTCGAACTCCGTGCCCGCCCAACTGTTCTCGTCGTGGCTGCTGGTGAAGACCATGAGCGCGCTGCCGCGCGGGAAGTGCGCGCGGATCCTCGCGCAGGCCTCGTCGATGGCCGAGGCGGACCTTTTGCCCTGCGCGATGCTGTTCATCGCGTGGTGCAGGTCGAAGCCGTAGGAAAGGTTGAAGGCGGCGACCTGCTGCTGGGGCAGCTCGGCCTCGGCGAGGAAGAAGGCGTCGGGCTTCACGGCGCGCACGCGCTTCACCACCTCGTTCCAGAACGGCGTGGGCAGGCCCCAGGCGACATCGCAGCGGAAGCCGTCGATGCCGAAGTTCCTCACCCAGTGGAGAAGCACCTCTGCCTGGTAATCGAGCAGGCCGGGCGCGTTGAAGTCGAACTGCACGACGTCGGTCCAGTCCGTGCCGTGCGGGGGCGTGAGGTTGCCCTTTTCGTCGCGCCAGAAGAATTCCGGGTGGGTCTTGGTGAGGGGATTGTCGGGCGAGACGTGGTTGGGGACCCAGTCGAGGATGACGCGCAGGCCCTGGGCGTGTGCGGCGTTGACGAGGTCGCGGAGGTCCTGCTCGGTGCCGAACTCGGGGTTGACGGCCAGGTAGTCCTTCGCGGCGTAGTAGCTGCCGAGCGTGCCCTTGCGGTGCAGTTCGCCGATCGGATGGATGGGCATGAGCCAGAGGATGTCCACGCCGAGGGTCTTGAGGCGGGGGAGGTCCGCGGTGACGGCGGTGAATTTGCCGGAGGCGGAGAACTGCCGGACGTTGATCTCGTAGATCGTGCTGCCGCGCGCCCAGGCGGGCAGGCCGACGGCGGCGAGGTGGGCGCTGGGCACCGCTTTCTCGCGTTCCGGCGCGGGTGCGGCGGAGAGCAACGGGGCGAGCGCAAACAGGAGGGCGAGGAGGCGTGACGGGGGCTTTTTCATGGGGCGGAGAGTGGGGCCGGTCCCAGACCGACCGGGTTGGACAGGGGTTTTGAACCAGCGGCCGGGCGAAGACCGGCCCGACCAAGATATCAGCCTGGCGCCGGCGTCTCCTCCGGCACCCACGACAGGGCCACGGCGGCGGCGAGCAGGCAGGCGCCGCCGGTCATCACCGCGGCGATCGCCCGGCCGCCGAGCAGGTGCTCGACCACGGGACCGAGGAGGGTGGCCGCGATGATCTGCGGCAGGACGATGAAGAAGTTGAACACGCCCATGTAGAAACCCATCTGCGCGGGGGGGATGGCGTTGGCGAGCAGGGCGTAGGGCATGGACAGGATCGTCGCCCAGCCGACGCCGACACCGGCCATGGAGACGAGCAGGAGTTCGGGCGTGCGCACGAAACCCGCGCTGAGCAGGCCCGCGCCGGCGCAAAGCAGGCCGACGCGGTGCAGGTGTTTCGCCGAAACCCCGCGCTGCCCGAGCGCGACGAGCAGGAAGGCGACGCCGAAGGCCACGCCGTTGTAGGTGGCGAAGCAGACCCCGCCCCATTCGAGGCCCTGCTGGTATTCCGGCGAGCCCGGCGTGCCGCCGAAGACGGTGCGTGCGATGGCGGGCGTGAAATAGATCCACAGGCAGAAGAGTCCGAGCCAGGTGAAGAACTGGACGACGGCCAGGCGGCGCATGACGCGCGGCATGTGCGCGATGCCCCGCGCGACCTCGGGGAAAAACGAACCCGGGGGCCGCGCCGTCCCGCTGGCCGCCGGTTCGGGCGGATGCTCCTTCGTGGTGAGCACGGTGACGAGCACCGCCACGACATAGACGATCGCGCCGATGCAGAACGACAGGTGCACCGAACGGGGGATGCCGCCGGCGGTCGCCCCGGCGGCGACCCCGCCGAGGTTGGTGAGCAGCCAGGGCAACGCGGAAGAAAGCACCGCGCCGAGACCGATGAGCAGGCTCTGCATGGCAAACCCCACCTGGCGCTGCGCCGGCGGCAGGAGGTCGGCCACGAAGGCGCGGAACGGCTCCATGCTCACGTTGACCGAGGCGTCGAGCACCCAGAGCAGGCCCGCCGCCATCCACAGCGCGGAGGAATTGGGCAGGGCGACGAGCGCGAGGCTGGCGCAGATGGCCCCGGCGAGGAAATAGGGGCGCCGCCGGCCCAGCACCGGGTGCCAGGTGCGGTCGCTCCAATAGCCGATGACGGGCTGGACGAGCAGGCCCGTGAGCGGCGCCGCCAGCCAGAGGATCGGAATCGCGCTCTCCGAGGCCCCGAGAAACTCGTAGATGGCGCTCATGTTGGCCATCTGCAGGCCCCAGCCGAACTGGATGCCGAAGAAGCCGAAGCTCATGTTCCAGATGGCGGGGAGGGAGAGGGGCGGGCGGGGTTGCATGGGGTCGGGTTGGGCGGAGACCGGCTTTGGGGTTTGGCGGCCTGCTTTGGGCCGGTCGGAGACCGGCCCCACCACAAGGCCGCCTGGCATGTCGGGTCAAGTTTCCGGCGGCTCGCTGTAGTCCTTCACCGGCCGGTCGCCGGTGCGGTCGTAGAGCTCGATCCAGTGGCGGAGCCGGGCGGCGCAGTCGCGGCGGAGCGCGGCGAGTTCGTCGGCGGTGAAGCGCCACTGCCAGTTGCCCTCGGTGGTGCCCGGGCGGTTCAGCGTGGCGGCGGCGGGCAGGTCGAGCAGGTCCTGCACGGGGATGACGGCGAGGCGCGAGGTCGTGGCCAGCGCGGCACGGATGATCGGCCACGCGGATTTCGAGCCGTTGAGGCCGAAATACTCCGCGATCTTCGCCGCATAGGGCGGCTTGAGCGACTCGAGCCAGCCCCGGGCGGTGAGGTTGTCGTGGGTGCCGGTGTAGGCGACGCTGTCGGGCGAATAGAAGTGCGGGAGGTTGGCGTTGTTGGCGTCGTGGCCGTAGGCAAACTGCAGGATTTTCATGCCGGGCAGGCCGGCGGCGCGCCGGAGTTTCACGACGTCGGGCCCGATGTAGCCGAGGTCCTCGGCGATGATGCGCGCCTCGGGCAGGGCGGCGCGCACGGCCTGGAAAAACCTGAGTCCCGGGCCGGGGCGCCAGCGGCCGGTGCGGGCGTCGGGCGCGTCGGCAGGGATTTCCCAGAAGGTGTCGAAGCCGCGGAAGTGGTCGAGGCGGATGACGTCGTAGAGTTCGAAGGCGGCGCGCAGGCGCTCCAGCCACCAGGCAAAGCCGGTGGCGCGGAGGCGCTCCCAGTCGTAGAGGGGGTTGCCCCAGAGCTGGCCGAGGGCGGAGAAATAGTCGGGTGGCACGCCGGCCACCGCGAGCGGCCGGCCGTGCGCATCGAGGCGGAAGACCGCGCGGTTGCGCCAGGTGTCGGCGCTGTCGAGGGCGACGAAGATCGGCACGTCGCCGATGATGCCGACGCCGCGCTCGCGGGCGTGGGCGCGCAGGCGCTCCCACTGGCCGAAGAACACGTATTGATAGAAGGCGTGGCGGGCGGATTCGGCACGGACGCTGCCGGGCAGGGTGGCGCGCAGGCGGGGCGTCCAGCGGGCGAATTCCGCCGGCCAGGAGGGCCAGGGCCAGCCGGCGAAGTGGGCCTTCAGCGCCATGAAGTCCGCGAAAGGCTCGAGCCAGCGGGCGTGTGTGCGGCGGAAGGTGCGGAAGGAGCCGTGGCCCGCGAGCCGGTCGGCGCCGGAAGCGAGGAACCGGTCGGCGGCGCGGGCCAGCACGCGCCAGAAATCGGCGTAAAGCCAGCCGTAGTCCACGCGGTCGGCGGGCAGGCGCCGCAGGGGGGCGAGCTCCGGCTCGGCCAGCAGGCCGGCGGCGGCGAGCTCGCCGAGATCGAGGAAGTAGGGGTTGCCCGCGCTGGCGGAGAAAAGCTGGTAGGGCGAGTCGCCGTAGCCCGTGGGCCCGATGGGGCAGATCTGCCAGTAGCGGACGCCCGCCTCGGCGAGAAAATCCACGAAGGCGCGGGCGCCGCGCCCGAGGTTGCCGATGCCGTATTCGCCGGGCAGCGACGAGACATGCGCGAGCACGCCGGCGGAGCGGGTGTCCAGCCACGTGGCGGGCGGGGGCATCTCTACGCGGCGGCGGGTGGCGGCGGCCTTGGGGACGGAGCGGGTCTGCGTGCGGGCGGGCATGGCACGGGAGGGGGAGAAAGCGCGGCCACCAGTAACCCCACTGGTGGCCGCGTGTGTGTTAACCAAACAGCCGGTCGGACCGGCGCTCAGAACTTGTAGGCGGCGCCGAGCGAGTAGGAGGCGCCGTATTTCTGGTAGTTGATGACCTGCCGGGGATCGTCGCTCTGGTAAGTGATGAGCGGCTCATCGGTCAGGTTGTAGCCCTGCAGGAAGACGGAGAGGTTCTTCAGGCGGCTGTCTTTCGGGAACGTGTAGCTGACCTGGGCGTCCACCACGCTCTCGGGCTGGGCCATGGAGAAGCCGCCGTTGGGATTCACGTCACCGCCCGGGTTCGGCACGCCGAAGTTGGTGATGTATTGGCGATTCTCGGAGCGGTAGCGGTTGCTCACGCGGGCGGACCAGCCGTGGCGCTCGTAATAGACGGTGATCTGGCCGACCTTCTCGGAGAGCCCGGCGATGGGGGCGTCGCCGCTGGTCGGACCCCAGGGCTTGATGCTGCTCTTGGTGTAGGCCGCGCCGAACTGGACACCGAAGCCCTTGATATTCTCGTTGAGCAGCTCGCTGGCGAGCGTCAGGGAGAGTTCGAGGCCGCGGATGTTGCCGCCGTCGCCGTTCATCGGCTGGGTCACGACGCCCTGGAAGAGGGCGGGGGTGGTGCCGGTGATGGGATAGCCGGTGAAGTCGGCCACCGCGCTCTGCTCGTAGATGAAGTTGCGCAGTTTCTTGGCGAAGCCGGCCACGGCGAAGTAGCCCTTGCTCTGCTGGAAGTAGTGCTCGTAGGAGAGGTCCACGGAGTCGGCGACCCACGGGCGGAGGGCGCTGTTGCCGCCGCCGCCGCTCCACGGGCTCTGGTTGATGTTGGTGGAGCCGGCCTTGGTCGTGTCGAAGCCCCAGGTGCGCGAGGCGCGCAGGTCATACATGCGGGGCCGGGCGATCTGCCGGGCGAGGCTGAAGCGCAGGACGCTCCGGTCCGTCAGCTCGAAGTTGAGGTTCAGGCTGGGCGAGAACTGCGTGTAGGTGTCGCCGGAGGTGACCGCCGTCACGGTGCTGCCGTTGGCGGAGAGGCCCCGGGATTCCTGGTCGGTGTGGATGATGCGGAAGCCGACGTTGCCCGTGACGGGGACGTTGCCGGCCTTGGAGTTGATCTCGAACTGGGTGTAGAACTGGGAGACCTCCTCGCGGACCTGGAAGCGGCGGGCGACGAAGTCGGTGCCGTCGTTGCCGACCAGGTTGAAGGCGCCCGAGTTGAAGTAGGCCAGCGGGTCGAAGGCGTAGATCGGGCCGATGCCGATGTAGCTGAAGTCCGTGGTGCCGATGCTGGCGGGCATCGCGGCGGTGGCCTGGCCGTTCTTCAGCACGGGGAAGCCGGAGGGATTCTCGCCGTCGCGCTTGTAGCGGTCGCTGTAGTTCACCCCGACCTCGACGGCCGAGAAGAGGCGCGCGAGCTCGTGGCGCGTGGAAAGCTTGAGCGAGGTGAGCGCATCCTTGGACTGGAAGCCCTTGTAGTAGCCGGGGGCGCCGGTGCCGGGGAACTTCCAGGTCTGCCAGCCCTGCGGGTCGCTGATGCGGAGGATGGAGCCGTCGCCGTAGTTTTTGACGCCCGTGACCACCGGAATCTGGCCGGGGGTCAGCTTGACGGTCATGGTGTCGGCCGTGGTGAACGGCGTGCCGGTCGCGCTGATGCCGGACCACAGTTCGAGGTTGAAGTCGTCGCGCTTGACGGCGGAGTAGCCGAGGTCGAAGGTGACGGGCCACTCGGAGGCCTTGCCCAGCACGAGATTCCAGCCGATGGCGATCGGCTTGTCGCTGCGCGTGAAGATGTCGTTGCGCACGACGGGCTGCACGTTCGTCCAGGTCGAGTTGGTGATCAGGCCGTTGCTGGTGGTGTAACCGGACTGCAACGACGCGGAACTCCAGGCCAGCGGCACTTCCATGCCGCGGAGGAGCTGGTCCTCGCTGAAGTCGGAGTAATAGATGTCCACGATGCTGTGGATGTTTTCAGGTTCCTCGCTGTTTTCAGTGGGTAGAGCGGTGGAGGATGGTAGGCTTGGGGTGTGACTCCTGAGCAATTATTTCATGAACTCCTTGGGCTGGGCCGGCAGTGGCGGGTGACGCGCTGCGAGTATGC
>JBMOQY010000036.1:0-81336 GCA_049322455.1 Verrucomicrobiota bacterium
TCGTCTCGACATTGATCAGACTCACGAAACTCGGTTGGGAGGGAAGTTGGCCACGCATGTCGCCTGCTTCGACGCAGCGCACCGCACTTTGTTCAATCTCTGTCGGACTTTTTCAGCAGCCTGCTAAAGCTTCCCCGCCTTGCGCTTTTCGACGAGGCGGTAGAAGTGTTCGAAGAGCGGGTCGGCGTCGTTCGGTCCCGGGGCGGCCTCGGGGTGATATTGCACGGAAAACACCGGCAGTTCCTTGTGGCGCAGGCCCTCGACGGTCTGGTCGTTGAGGTTGATTTCGGTGACGAGCGCGCCGTGCGCCTCGAGCGAGGCCGGGTCGGTGGCGAAGCCGTGGTTCTGGGCCGTGATGGAGACCTTGCCGGTCTCGAGGTTCTTGACCGGCTGGTTGCCGCCGCGGTGGCCGAACTTGAGCTTGTAGGTCGAGCCGCCGAGGGCGTGCGTGACCATCTGGTGGCCGAGGCAGATGCCGAAGGTCGGGTAATCGGGCAGGAGCGCGGTGACGGTCTGGTGGATGTAGGGCAGCGCGGCCGGGTCGCCCGGGCCGTTGGAGAGGAACAGGCAGTCCACGCCGGCTTCGCGCACCTGCTCATGGGTGGCGGTGGCAGGGAAGACGTGCACCTCGAAGCCGTGGCGCACGAGCTTGCGGAAGATCGAGTATTTGGCGCCGTAGTCGAAGGCCGCGACCTTGAACTTCTTCGCCGGCGTGAGCGTGGCGCCGCCGGTGGTGCCGACGGGGAGATACTGGGCGTTGTGGCGTGCGGGGTCGTCGGCGCTCCACACGTAAGGCGCCTTGCAGGTGGTGTCCTTGACGTAGTCGCTGCCGGCCATGTCGTGCCAGGCGCGGGCGCGGGCGACGGCGTCGGCCTCGCTCAGGGGCACGGTGGAAAGGCAGCACTTCATGGCGCCGTCCACGCGCAGTTTCTTGGTGAGGGCACGGGTGTCCACCTCGCTGATGCCGGGGATGCCGTGTTTCCTCAGGTAGGCGTCGAGGGACATCGTGCTGCGCCAGTTGCTGACGACAGGCGAAACCTCGCGCACGACGAAACCGGAGCACTTGGGTGCGGACGACTCCTCGTCCTCGGCGTTGATGCCGTAGTTGCCGATCTGGACGGCGGTCATGGTGACGATCTGGCCGAAATAGGAGGGGTCGGTGAGAATCTCCTGGTAGCCGGTCATCGCGGTGTTGAACACACATTCGCCGGAAACGGTGGCGGTGGCGCCAAAAGCGACGCCCCGGAATACGGAACCATCTTCGAGGGCGAGGATTGCGGGCTGGGCGGCAGGCATTAAGGACGCACGAAAAAGAGTTCGTCCGCCTCTGCCAAGCGGTTTCCGAGGAATAGTGCACGGGTCGCGCAAACGCGCCTCAGGACGCGGATTGCGCGGGATGGCGGACCGCCATGATGACCCGGACGACCTCCGGGGCCTGGATGGGCTTGGTGATGTAGTCGTTCATGCCGGCCTCCAGGCAGCGTTCGCGGTCGCCCGCCATGGCGGCGGCGGTGAGGGCGACGATGCGCAGGTCGCGATGCTGCGCGCCGGCCTCGCCGCGACGGATGCGGGCGGTGGCCTCGTAGCCGTCCATCTCGGGCATCTGGCAGTCCATGAGCACGAGGTCGTAGGGGTCGCGGCGCAGCGCTTCGAGGCAGGCGAGGCCGTGGCCGACGATCTGCGGTTGGTAACCGAGGCGGCGGAGCAGGCCGGCGATGAGTTTCTGGTTCACGGCATTGTCCTCGGCCACGAGGATGCGCAGCGGCACGAGCTTGCCGAGGGCTGGATCGAGCAGGGGCTGCGGTTTGGGCGGCTCGAAAGGCGGAGCGGTGGGGTCGGCGGCCGGAGGCTGCGTGTCGGCGAGGGATTTTTGCACCGCCTCGAGGAGCAGGTGCTGCCGGAGCGGCTTGGTGAGGATCACCGTGAAGTGATCCATCGGATTGAAGGCGCGGAGATCCTCGCGGCTGATGGAGGAGAGGAGGATCAGCGGCAGTTTTTCGCGACCGGTCAGATGATGCAGGCGGGCGGCGAGTTCCACGCCGTTCATGTCGGGCATCATCATGTCGAGGATGGCGAGGTCGAAGTCGCCGTGCGTGCGCGTGTATTCGATGGCGGCGTTGGGGTGCTCGAAACTCAGGCAGTTCAGGCCCCAGCGCTGGAGCAGGCTGGTGAGGATGCGGCGGTTGGCCTCGTTGTCGTCCACCACGAGGGCGCGGCGGCCGGTCAAGGGCACGGCGGGCTGGGTGGGCGCAGGCGCGTCCAGGGCGTCGGCGGGCGCGGCTGTGGGATGGGCCGCGATGGTGAAGCGGAAGCAGGAACCTTTCTCGGAAGTGGCGGCCAGTTGGATGTCTCCGCCGAGCAGGTGGGCGAGATTGCGGCTGATGGCCAGGCCGAGGCCGCTGCCGCCGTATTTGCGGGTGGTGGAAGAGTCGGCTTGGCTGAAGGGCTTGAAGAGGCGGTGGGTGCGGTCCGCCGGGATGCCTTCGCCCGTGTCGCGCACGTTGATCACGAGCTGGGGGCCATCCTCGCCACCCGAGGGACTCAGGCTGATGCGCACCTCGACCTCGCCGCGCTTCGTGAATTTGATGGCGTTGCCGACCAGATTGACGAGCACCTGGCGCAGGCGCGTGCCGTCGGTGAGGATCCATTCGGGCACGTCGCTCTCGATCCAGTGGAGCAGCTCGATCTTCTTCTCGTTGGCCTTGCTCCAGAGCAGGTCGAGCACCTCCTCGACGGTGCGCCGCACGGAGACCGGGTGCCGGTCGAACTCCATGTTCCCCGACTCGATCTTGGAGAAGTCGAGGATGTCGTTGATGAGGGTGAGGAGCGACTCGCCGCTGGAGCGGATGATGGAGAGCCAGTCGCGCTGCTCGGCGCCGAGCGGGGTGTCGAGCAGCAGGTTGGTGAAACCGAGCACGCCGTTCATGGGCGTGCGGATCTCGTGGCTCATGACGGCGAGGAATTCGCTCTTGGCCCGGTCGGCGGCCTCGGCGGCCTCCTTGGCCTGGCGCAGCTCGGCCTCGGCCTCCTTCTGGCGGGTGATGTCGGTGTGGGTGCCGACCATGCGGCGCGGATGGCCGTCGTCGCCGAAGATGGCCTTGCCGCGCACGAGGGCCCAGATCCACGAGCCGTCCTTGTGCATGATGCGGTATTCGCAATGCAGGATGGCGGTGTTCTGCATGAGGTGCGTGGCGAAGGCGGCCTCGACGAGGTTGCGGTCGTCGGGATGGATGCGGTTCATCCACGCCTCGCGCCGGCCGGGCAGCTCGTCCTCGAAGAACCCGAGCATGCTCTTCCAGCGGGGCGAGAACCAGAAGGTGTCGTCCTCGATGTTCCAGTCCCACACGCCCTCGTTGCTGCCGGCGACGGCGAGCTGCCAGCGTTCCTCGCTGTCGCGCAGCGCCTGCTCGGCGAGTTTGCGCGCGGTGCAGTCGCGGTCCATGCCGATGACGTATTCGCGGCCGTCCACGACGATGAGGCTGGTGAAGTATTCGATCCAGAACGGCGAGCCGTCCTTGCGCTGGTGCTCGCTCTCGCCCTCGTAGCGGCGCTGGACGCGGAACTGCTCGATCCAGTTGGGCGTGCGGTGGGCCCAGGGGTGGGCCTCGAGGATGTCGATGGACCGGCCGATCAGCTCCTCGCGGGTGTAGCCGTGCATCTCGCAGGCGCGCGGATTGCAGTCCACGATCTTGACAGGCACCCCGGGATCGTGGGGGTCGAAGAGGATGATGCTGAGCGGGGCGCTGTCCCAGATGGCTTTCAACTGGGCGAGGGTGGTGTGCACCACCTGGTCCTGCTCACGCTGGAGGGCGGATTTGGACAGCACCCAGCCGGCGCAGCCGGTGGCCGCCAGCGCGAGCGCAGCGCACCCGCCGGCATAAGCCAGCAAGGCCGACCGACCCGGCAGCTCCGCCGTGTTCAGCCACAACGCCACGAATCCGCCCGCAACCACCAGCACACTGACGACCAGAAGGGATGCCGACAGGCGGGAGAGGGCGGCAGGTTTTTGGACAAGTTCGTCGAGGGCGTGGGGGGTGGGGGGCATGCGGAGAAGGCCGCCGCGGGCGGGGCATCACCCGCACCATCGGCACAATCGTCGCTTCCCTTGCGGGAAATGTGTGCTGCCTGCGCCGGGACGACGGGCTCCGGGCGAGGCAACAAACTGCCGGCAAGGCGTTTGTGCGGGCGGACTGCCGGGGGAACACGGAGGGAGGCGGAGGGGCCGCCGTTTGACACCCCGGGTGAACAGGCTACACCCTCCTGTTCGCAGCATGCCTTACCACGAAGATCGTTCCGCCTGGTTTGCGGGTCAGGGCCTTTGGTCCCACGTTCCGGCCTCGGACTGGCAGGACTGGACCTGGCAACTGAAGAACCGGATCACGACCGTGGCCCAACTCGAGCGCCACCTGACGCTCACGCCGGAGGAAAAGGCCGGCTGCCTCTTCGCCAACCAGAAGCTCGCCCTCGCGATCACGCCCTACTTCTTCAACCTGATCGATCGCGACGATCCCGACTGCCCGATCCGCAAGCAGGTCGTTCCGCGCAGCAACGAGATGGTGCTCTCCACCGGCGAAATGCTCGATTCCCTTGGCGAGGACGGCCACTCGCCCGTGCCGGGCCTCGTGCACCGTTATCCCGACCGCGTGCTCTTCCTCGTCACCGACCGGTGCGCCGCCTACTGCCGCTACTGCACGCGCAGCCGCCTCGTGAGCAACGCGCAGGACTACAACTTCCATCCCGAATACGAGCAGGCCCTCCGCTACATCGAGGCGCACCCGGAGATCCGCGACGTGCTGCTCTCGGGCGGCGACCCGCTGCTGCTCTCCGACAAGAAGCTCGAGCACCTGCTCGGCCGCCTGCGCGCGATCAAGCACGTCGAGTTCATCCGCATCGGCTCGCGCATCCCGGTGTTCCTGCCGCAGCGCATCACGCCCGGGCTGGCCGACGTCTTCAGGAAGCACGGCCCGGTCTGGATGAGCATCCACGTGAACCACCCGCGCGAGGCCACACAGGAGCTGAAGGACGCGTGCGAACGCCTCGCCTTCGCCGGCGTGCCGCTGGGCAACCAGAGCGTGCTGCTCCGCGGCGTGAACGACGACCCCGACGTGATGAAGGCGCTCGTGCACCGCCTGCTGCGCATGCGCGTGCGGCCCTACTACATCTACCAGATGGACCTCATCACCGGCGGCGCCCACTTCAAGGTGGATGTGCGCAAGGGCATCGAGATCATCCGCGCGCTCCGCGGCCACACCACCGGCTACGCCGTGCCGCAATACGTGATCGACGCCCCCGGCGGCGGCGGCAAGGTGCCGGTGAACCCCGACTATGTCGAGCGCATCACCGACGACGAGGTGATCTTCCGCAATTTCGAGGGCCGGCAGTTCCGTTATCCGCTGAAGGCCGAGCCCGTGCCCGAGACGCCCCCCGGCAAGGTGCTGCCGGCGGAGCTCCACCTGTAAACCGGAGCCACTTCTGCGCGACAGGAGGTCGCGTTCAGGATTTCATGGGTTTGTGACAAACCCGGACGCTTGGCCACAGCCTGCGCCAGAGACTCTTTGTTGCTCAACTCATTGCGGGGGAAGTGGAAACGCACTTCGGCAACGGCGCAGAAAATCTCTTCAGAAAGATTCAACGTTTTGGCCGGAGCCGGCGTCTATCCTAACGACATCAGTGCGCGTTCATCGCAACGAACATTGTTTGTAGTTCTTACGGTTTGCTTGGTGTTAGGTCATGCAGGGCGTCCCGCAAGGGGCGCCCTTCATGTTTGCCGGGGTCGTTGCCGGCAGCCGCCGGACGGCTTAAAAACTCCAAGTAACCGTGAGCTTGCCCTCGGGGCCGGGTGCCTTCGTCACGAGATCGTTGTGGGAGAACAACGGGTCGGCGCCCAGGAAGTAGTCCTCACCGAAGAGGTTTTCGCCGCTGAGCCGCAGGGTGAGCGGGCCGTGTTGCCAATGGACGCTGCCGCGCCAGACCAACGATTCGGGCAGCACGAGCGTGCGCTCGAAATTGTGGTAAAAGGCATGGCTCCACACGGCGCCGAGCGAACAGCCCCACGCGGGCGTGGCCTGCCAGGCGACGTCCAGTTTCACCTGGGATTCCGGCGTGCCGGGATAAATGAGCTGCGGATTGAGCGCGGGGGTGGGGGTGACTCCGGCGTCGAACGAGCCCGATTCGAGCGCGATGCGCTGGGCCGTGCCGTAGCGCGCGCGGAAGCCGAGCGGGTCGATGCGGAACACGCGCTGGGAACCGGCGGAGGCGATCACGTTGAGGCGGTCGGTCGGCACCCACGTGAGCTCCAGCTCGGCGCCGCGGCCGCGCAGGCGCTCGGCGCGGTTTTCGCGGTCGTTGAAGCGGGCGTTCCGCCATTGGTAGCCGGCCAGGCCGGCGAAGAGGCGGCCGCCGGGCAGCGCGATCTTGGCGCCGACCTCCTGCAGCTCGGCGCGCGCGAAGTTGCTCTTGCTGTTCACCGTGCCGCCCTGGCCGGGTTGCAGGGCGGTGCCGCGCTGGTAGCTGGCGTAGAGATTGGTGCCGTCGCGCACGCGCCAGACCGTGCTCAACGCGCCCGAGCCGTGGTGCTTTTCCCCGCGGCGCACGGCGGCCTCGCGTTGCGCGAGCGTGGCGCGGCCCACCTCGACGGGCAGGTCGGCGCGGTAGCTCACCGACTCGGCCCGCAGCGACAGGGTGGTGTCGAAACGTTCGTGCCACCGCGTGCGGGCCAGCGCGAAGAGCGCCCCCTGCCAGAGGTCCGATTCCGTGCTGCCACCGATGCTGGTGGACCAGAGATTGCGGCCGTTCGGATCGCGGTCCGCCCCGGCGGGCACGCGGCTGTTGGCTGAGATTTCGGCCCGGCTGATGTCGCGGCGGTTGAAGGGCTCGGCGGCGAAGTCCTGCACCATCCAGCCGTAGCTGTAGCGCAACGAGGCGCCGCAGGTCAGCGTCGTGTCGGCGACCGGCAGGCCGCGTTGCTCGACGAGCAGCTTGTTTTCGAGGATCAGTTGCGCGGTGGCGACGCCGTAGCCGTAGCTGGAGTGCTTGTCGGTCTCCAGTTTCTCGATAAGGGACTTCCAGGTGACGGTGCGGTCGGCGGCGCGGTTGGAGACAAGGTCCAGGAACCAGAGGAAGTCGCGGGCGTTGGCGTAGTCATCGGGGTCGGACAGCACCGTGGCGCCGTCGATTTTTTCCGTGAGCGCTGTGCCGCCGGCGTCGAAGTAGGCCTGCGTGTAGCGGTAGCCGCCGTCGGTGGCGCGGCGGTCCTCCAGGAGGGCGAGCAGGGCGGGCGCGATGCGGGTCTCGGCGGTGGCGGCCGGAAGGATGAGCGCGCGGAAGTTCGCCGGCTGGCCGGTGAAGGCGCCGGGAAAGGTGATGAGCGACTGGTCGGCTTTCCCTCCCCAGGCGGCGCTCACGATGTTCTGGGGTTCCCCGATGATGTATTCGCCGCGGTCGATCAGATCCTGCGTGACGCGGTTCCAGCCGGGGTTCTCGTTGCTGTGGAAATCGTAGTATTCCGCGCCGGTGAAGAGGCTCACGTCCTCGGCGAGGCGCACCTTGAGCGCGGCGTAGGCCGAGAGGTAGTCGTTGCCGACGTGGTGCCAGTAGCTGGCGGATTCCTGGGCGGTGAGCGACACGCGGTAGGCCGCGGGCCTGTCGCCGAGCATCACGGGGCCGCCGTGGTCGAGCTGGGCGCGCCGGTGGCCGTAGGTGCCGGCGGTGAGCGTGACCGAGCCGCGCGCGCGGTCGAAATAGGGCGACTTGGGGATGAAGTTGGCGTAGCCGCCCTCGGGCACCGGGCCAAGATGCGACGGGGCCGGACCCTTCACGAGATCGAGCGCCTCGAGCGAGCCGAAGGAGACCGGCATCTCGTTGCGCTGGTAGGCGCGGGCCATGCCGTTGAAAAACACGCTGGCCTTCACGCCGCGCAGGTAGGGCGTGCCGGCGATGCCGAAATAGTTCGCCGCCTGCGTGCCCGCGCCGAGGCGCCCGAGATCGGCGAGACTCTGCAGATCGAAGCGACGCATGAGTTCCGGGGTGACCACCGTGACCGAGCGCGGCAAATCGAACACGGACATCCCGGGACCGAAGACCGAGTCCACCGGCCGCGATGTCGGCAGCACGTCACCCGCATCATAGCCCGTGCTCTCGGTGATGATGAACTTTTCCAGCTCGGTGACGGACTCGCCGGCCGCGGGCGCCGTCGTTTGCGCCAATGCGGCGGTGAGGCCGAGCAAGAGACCGGGAGCGAGGAGGGAAGCGTGACGGCGTTTCATCGAGAGCCGGCATGTGGGCAGGCCGGCCGGGACTTGTCCACGGCAAGTTTTGTCATCGGCGCGAAATGGTTCACCCAGCGACACAAGCAACTTTACCGGCGGCTTGTGACAAAGCCGGGGGTTGACGCCGGCGACGGGATGGTTTGTTTTCCTCCCGCCTGTAGGGGTGTCCTCCGCGGAGGGCTGAGATTGCGGCGCGCACGGCCGCTCGACCCTGGAACCTGAAACGGATCATGCCGACGAAGGAAACAGCAGGCGCCGCGAAACGCGCCGTGGGGCGCCGCGTCGCCCCTTCACTCGGGAGTCCGATTTGGGTCGGGCATCATCACACAATGCACATCCCGACACGAATCCTCCTCCTCACCCTGGCCGGCGCGGCGCTGACAGCCGCGCGGGCCCAAAACACCCGGCCGGCGGACGGATCCGCCCCGGTGAAGCTCGAGCCGGTGCTCGTCACCGCCGATCTCTGGGCCTCGCCGCTCGCGCGCATCCCGGCCAGCGTCACCGTTTACGATGAGCCCGCGCTGCGTGCGGGCGCGGTCCGCCACTTTGGCGACCTGGTGGACCAGGTCCCGAATCTCACCTGGACCGGCGGCACCTCGCGGCCCCGCTACCTGCAGATCCGCGGCATCGGCGAGAACTCGCAATTCGAGGGCGAGACGCCCGACTCGGCCGTGCGGTTTCTCGTGGACGACCTCGACTTCACGGGGCTCGGCACGATCGGCACGGCGTTCGACGTGAGCCAGGCCGAGGTGCTGCGCGGTCCGCAGGCCGGCGCCTTCGGCGCCAACGCCGCGGGCGGCGTCGTGCGGCTCGTGACCAACGCGCCCACGCCCTACTGGACCGGCCGCGCCGAGGCGACGGTGGGCGGCGACTCGCTGCGCAGCGGCGCATTCGCCGTCGGCGGTCCGCTCGTGGCGGCGAAGCCCGAGCAGCTCATGATGCGCCTGGCCGTGCAGCAGAGCGAAAGCGACGGCTTCCGCCGCAACCTCACGCTCAACCGCGACACCAACGCGCGCGATGAGCTCACCGCGCGCCTGCGCCTGACCTGGAACCCGGCCGCGCCCTGGCGCTGGGACGCCACGCTGCTGGCGGCGGACTTCGACAACGGTTACGACGAGTTCGCCCTCGATAACAACGGCGAGTTCACCTACAGCGACCAGCCGGGCCGGGACGAGCAGGCGTCGCTGGCCGCCAGCCTGCGCGGCACCTACACGGGCTGGGAGGGCGTGCGCTTCACGACGGTCAGCAGCGGCGCCCGCACGCGTTCGCGCTACAGCTACGACGACGACTGGACCGACGCCTCCTACATGGGTTTCAGCGATCTCGCGCGTCTGCGGTGGGTCCTGAACCAGGAGCTGCGGCTCGACTCGGCGCCCGGCGAATCCGCCGGCGGGCTCGACCGCTGGACGCTCGGGGCGTTTTACTCCGACACGGAGGAATTCTCGCGCTACACCAACACCGATCCGTGGAACGTGCGCGGCCTGCGCACGACCTACCGCGCGAAAAACACCGCGCTGTTCGGCCAGGCCGGCCGCGATTTGTCGCCGCGCACGCGCCTGGTCGCCGGCCTGCGCCTCGAGCGCATCGAGGTGGGCGGCGACGGCACCAAGACCCGCTACCGGGCGAGCAGCAACCGTCACGACCCCGTAGTCGCCACGCGTCCCGCCTTTTCCGACTCGCTCGTCGGCGGCAGGCTCGCGCTCGAGCACGATCTGGGCGCCAACGCGCTCGGCTTCGTGTCGCTCACCCGCGGCTACAAGGCCGGCGGCATCAACGTGGACGCTCGCATCAACCCGGCGACGGATCCGCTCACCTACGGGACCGAGACGCTGTGGAACGCGGAGGCCGGTCTGCGCGGCCACGCGCTGGCCGGGCGCTTCACGGGCGAGGTCACGGCGTTCTGGCTGCGGCGCAAGGACACGCAGGTGCGCGACTCGGCGGGCTTCGGCGGCAGCTACCGGTTCTTCACCGACAATGGCAACGATTCGCACATCCACGGCCTCGAGGCGTCCGGCGCGTTCGCCCTGACGGAGGCCTGGTCGGTGCGCGGTTCGCTGGCCCTGATGCGTTCCGGACTGGAACCCTTCACGCTCAGCAACGGCAACGCGGGCGGCGGCCGGGTGCTGGCGAACACGCCGCGCTACGGCTACGCGTTCGGCGTGCGCTACGATGCCGGCCGCGGGTTCTTCGGCAACGCCGAGCTGACCGGTCGTGCGCAACAGTTCGATTCCAACAACCAGAACGAGGCGCGCCGCGCCTTCCGGGTCGTCAACGCCACGCTCGGCTACGCGTGGGACCGTTGGAGCCTCACGTTCTGGGCGAGGAACCTGCTCGATGAAAAATACGACAAGCGCGTGTATTTCTTCGGCAACGCGGATCCCGACTACATCGAGACCCGCTACGAAGACCGCGCCGACCCGCGCCAGCTCGGGGTGACGGCCGCCTGGCGTTTCTGAGCCGGGTGGGGCCGGGCGGGCCGCGTCATTTCGCGGCCGGCCCGGCCGGCGCCGCCGGACGCTGCTCCAGCAGCGTCCGGGTGGTGGCGGAGTCCACGGGCAGGAGCAATTCGCGGCCCGGATTCTCGCCGATGTAATCGATGGCGGCGGCGGCGAGCACCGGCAGGTAGGGAGCCATTTCCTGCTTCGTGTCCACGATCTTGGTCTTGACGCTCCAGAGCTCGCTGCCGGTTTTGGGCGGACTGCCGGGCGCGGACGGGGGAGCCGGCTCGCGCGCGGTGAGGTCGAGGGTCTTGTCATAGACCACGATGGCCTTGGAACCGGGATTGGGCAGGGTCGGGCCGGCGATGAGCACGTCCATGTTGCGCTCGGTGACGATCTTCACATGGCCGTGGCCGATCCGGTAATCGGCCTGGATCACCATGTCGGGGCGCACGCCGGGCGGGACTTCATAAAGGCCGCGCGCGGCCAGGGCGTCCTTGATGGTGGCGATGGCGAGCGCCTGCAGGCCGGCGTCCACCCCGCCGGTCGGGTCGTTGACCTCCAGGTGATAGGAAGCGCCCAGCGGATGGGTCTTGTCGCTGATGGCGTCGATCGTGACTTCGTGCACGGTCGAGCAGCCGGCGAGCACGCCCGCGATCGGCATCCATCCAAACCGCCAGAAAAACCGGACAAGCATGGCGCCGATGTTGAAAGGAAACGCGAGCCACACAACGCCAAAGCAGGCGGGGCGTCACAGGCCTTTTTTGATGAAGGCCACCGTTTCGTCGCCTTCGCCGACCTTGACCGGTTTTTCCTCCTTGGTGTTGCGACCGATGTAGTCGGCGGTGGCCGAGGCGAGGATGGGCATGTATTTGCGGAGCTCCTGGCCGCCATCCTCGGTGGAGACGCTCACGCTCCAGACCTCGGGGGCCGGGCGGCCCTCGTCGGCTTCCCGGTTGCTGCGGGCCGAGAGCCGGAGGTATTTTTCGTAGATGAGCACGGGCTGCACGGATTCACGCATGCCCATGAACTCATTGCGGGACGGTTCCTGAATGTAGACGGTGCGATAGCCCACGAGGTTGCCGGAGGTGTCCCGGATCGCCACCTGCTCCTCGCGCACGTTGCCGGCCACCTCGATCACCACCGGATTGCTGTAGGTCTCGAATTTGATGCGCGGGGCGTCCATGCCGTAGTCGATGTCGATGAGCACGTCGGCCTTTTCGGGCGAGGGGGCCTCATACATGCCCTTGCCGGAAAGGGCGGTGCGGACGTAGTCGGCGACCTCCTTGTAGCGCAGGCTTTTCTCGTCGAGCTGCGGGTTGCGCGTGAGGATGTGGTAGGATTGCGCGGGTCGGGCGGACGGTCCGGTCTCCGCGGGTGCCGCGATGGCGTCAACCTGCACCGTGTAGGTATGGGAGGTGATGCAACCCGTCAGGACGAGCCCCAGCAGGAGGGAAGCAAGCGATCCCAGAACGGCGAGGCAGGCCGGGCGTGTGGATTGCATGAGCGCGGGCGGGGAGGAACCGGCTCGGGGCGGCGGCGCCGCCGGCAGGTTACATGCCCTTTTTGATGAAGGACACCACCTCGTCCTCCTCGTTGATTTTGACCGGCTTCGATTCCTTGGTGTTGGTGCCGATGTAGTCGGCGGTGGCCGAGACGAGGATGGGCATGTATTTGCGCAGCTCCTGGCTGTTGTCCTCCGCGGACACGTTTACGCTCCAGACCTCCGGGGCCGGGCGGCCTTCGACGGCCTCCTGGTTGGGGCGGGCGGAGAGCTTGAGGTATTTCTCGTAAACGATCACCGGCTGGATGGACTCCTGCATCCCCATGAATTCATGGCGCGCCGGTTCACGGATGAGAATGGTGCGGTAGCCGATGATGTTGCCAGTGCGATCACGCACCGGCACCAGCTCCTCGCGCACCTCCCCGGGCACGACGACCATGATGGGGCTGCTGATCGTCTCGAATTTGATGCGCGGGGCGTCCATGCCGTAGTCGATGTCGATGACCACATCGGCCTTGTCGGGCGAGGGGGCCTCATACATGCCCTTGCCGGAAAGGGCGGTGCGGACGTAGTCGGCGACCTCCTTGTAACGCAGGCTGCTCTCGTCGAGCTTGGGGTTGTGGGTGCGGATATGGTAGGACTGAGCGGCCGGGGCGGGCCGCCCGGTCTCCGGTGGCGACGAGATGGCGTCAACCTGCACGGTATAGGTCTTGGTGGTGTTGCAGCCCGACAGGAGGGCCACGGTGGCGCCGAGAATCGCCGCCACGATGAAACGGGGGCGTGGTTGCGTGTTCATACCAGCCGGGGGTGGGACGTGGACTTTGGTATAAGGATGCGGAGGGACCGGAATCAGTTCTTCGCCGAAGCCTCCGAGGGGGTGTCGGTGCTGGAGGCGGTGGTCGTTTCAATGGGGGCGTTCTTCAGCCGTGCCAGTTCTTCCTCGAGGCGCACAATCTCGGCCTCGGTGGACAGCAGTTTCTCGTTGGCTTCGTCGAGGGCCTTCTTCTTGGCGAGGGCGGCGTTGCGCTCCTCGCGCAGCTTGTTGAGGCGGGCGTTGGCGTTGTCCACCTTCTTCTGGGCCTCGTTGAGCTCGAGGTCGGAGATCTGGAATCCTTGGGCGATGGCCAGTTCCTCCTCCAGGAGGGCCTTGGCCTTGGCCTCCTCGGCGCGTTTCCGGGCGAGTTCCTGCTGGTAGGCGCGCTCCTGGGCGAGACGGTCCTGTTCCTTGCGCTCCTTGATCTCCTGGGTGAGGCCCACGATGCCGCCGATGATCGCGCCGGCGCCGGCGCCGGCGAGCACGCCCTGGCTGGAGTTGCCGCTGGCGCTCCCGGCCACGCCGCCGACCACCGCGCCCGCCGCCGCGCCGGTGCCGGCGCCGGTCACGGTCTTGGAGGGCGCCACCTGGCAGCCCGCCACGCACAGGGCGAGGGCGACCAAGGAGCCCGACATCAGCAAGCGGGGCGGTTCAACTGCGCGGCGGGTACCTGGCAAATTCATGGAAGCTCCTCGTGGACGGGAGCAGAGTAGTTGTATTGGCTATTTTATCAAATCTACTTTTAATCGCCTCCCGAGATCCCCCAAACCCCGCAGATTTGCCCTGATCCGGCGCAATCCGATCACACCGCACCATGGCCATTCTCTCCCGCAACAAGGGCATTTTCTCGCTCGCCTTTCTTGTTTCCAATGTCGGTCTGCTGGCCTCGATTCTCCTCATAGAAGGTTTCTTCGCCACGGTGGTTCGCCCCCGGGTGGCCGAGCTGGAAATCACCCAGCGGCTGGCCGCCGCGCAGCAGGGCGCCGACAGCCCCAAGGTGGCTCCGCGTTCGATTTACATCATCATCAAGGATCCCGAGCAGGAGGTGGAGATCATCCTCTGGATCTGGGCCACGATCATCCTGACCTACAAACTGGTGGAGGTCGGCCGCGAACGCTCCCTCCTGCGGCACGATTTCATCGGCGTGCGGCAGGGCGAGCGCATCATTCCGGAGGATGCCCTAGACCGTTACAAGGAGCTGAAGGCGTCGGTCGAGGGAACCCCCCGCTGGCGGGAGCGCCTGCTGCCCGATTTCCTGCTCGCGGCGCTGCACCGGTTTCAGGCGACCCACTCCGTGCAGGACTCCGCCAGCGCGATCAAGGAGCGCGCGGAACTCGTCGCCGACAGCCTCGATTCGGAGCTCTCGCTGATCCGCTACATCGCCTGGGCCATCCCCGCAGTGGGATTCATCGGCACCGTGCGCGGCATCGGCGACGCCCTCACCCACGCCGAGGAGGCGATCAAGGGCGACCTGACCGGCGTGATCTCGGCCCTGGGTCTCGCCTTCAATTCCACGCTGGTGGCGCTGATCCTCAGCATGGTGCTGATGTATATGCTGCACATGCTGCAGTCGCGGCAGGAGGCGCTGATCCTGGAGCTGCAAAACTACTGCCGGGAAAAACTCGTGGACATCATGCGCGTGCCCCTGCGCGAAACCGAAACCCCGGGAGTCTGAGCCATGGCGGTCCTCGGCATTGAGTTGTGCGATGCGGGCTTCGAGGCGGCCTGCCCGCGGCAGGGGCGGGAGGCCTATCCGATCCTCGAGTCCAGCGGTCCGCTTGGCTGGCTCGGTCTGGCGTGCCAGGACGGCCTGAAGACCGGGTTCGGCCCCGCCGCGGAGGATCTCTGGTATGCCCGGCCGAAACAGGTCGCCCATGAATGTTGGAGCCGCCTTTCCCACGAGGCCTCGCCCCTCGGCTCGGCTGGCCGGCCGTTGTCCTATTCCCAGCTCGCCTACTTTTTCCTCCGCGACTACTATGGCCGGGTCACCTCGGTCTCGGGTCCGCCGGAGAAGACGGTGCTGGCCGTCCCCGGCGACTACCTGCTCGACACCGACACCGAGGAGGAGCGCGTGGGCCTGCTGCTGGGCATGGCGAGCGAGCTGAAGCTGCCGCTGGCCGGCATCGTGGACATGGCCGCCGCCGCGCTGTGCGATCCGCGGCTGGAATATTTCGATCGCAACCTCCCGCTGCTGGTGATCGACATCCATCTGCGCGGCGCCGAGCTCACCCTGCTCCAGCCGGAGACCGACGGCCGGCTGGTGCGGCGGGATTTCGCCAAGGTCGCGCACATCGGCTTCGGCGAACTGCTGCGCCACATCACCTCCACCATGGCCAACCGCTTCCTCCGGCACACGACCTTCGACATCCAGGAGGACGGCCGGATCGGCCAGGCGTTCTACCGGCAGACCAAGGAATTCCTGCTCACCGGCGTGATGGGCTACCACTACCAGATCAACACGGGCACGCGCACCTATGAGCTCATCGCGACCCGCGACCAGCTCGCCGCGGATCTCGCCGGTTTCAACCAGGCCGTGCTGCAGGGCGCGCAGGCGATTCTCAAGAAAAGCGCGGGGCGCCCGGCCCGTTGCGCCGCCGCCCTCACCGCGCGAGCGGACCTGCTGCCCGGGCTCGCGGGCGTCCTGCACGCCGCGGGACTGTCCCGGGTGTTGCATCTGTTGCCCGGCGCCGCCGCGTGCGGGGCCGCCCGGTGGGGCGCGTTGCACGCCGCCGTGCCGCAGATCGCCGACGTGCCGGTGGAAACCTCCGCCCCTGCCGCCCTCCTGCCGCAGGCGTCGGCCGACCGCTGCATCATCCGTCTGGTCAAGGCCCGCCGGCCGCCCCCCGCCCGCCGGCCCACGCACGCCTTTTGCGAGGGGCTCGGCCATCCGCTCGACGGCCAGAAGGTCTTCACCATCGGCCCCGCCACGATCAACCCCGACCTGCCCCTGCCCGAGGACTTCGACTCCGCCGGCCCCGGCTGCCAGATCCTGCTGGAGCAGATGGACGGCCTCTGGTGGCTGCCCGGTTCCCCGAGCACGCAGATTCACGAGCGCACCCTGATCGAAGCCGGCGACCGCCTGACCATCCATCACGGCGTGCATGAGACCGAGGTGCTTTTCGCCTTTTGCCCCGATTCGCCGTCCGTGCTCCGCCGCCACGGCTGACGCGGCCCCTTCGCCATGCTGAAAGGCAAGCGTCGCGAAACGGAGGTCTTCAGCCTGTCCTTCATGGACTGCATCTGCTGCGGCTTCGGCGCCGTGCTGCTGCTGTTCATCCTGACCACCGGCCAGAAGGCGGATTACAGCCAGGAGACCGTGGAGGAGCTCAAGAAACGCGTGGAGGCCATGGATCAGGAAATCACCAAGGAGCGGGACGAACTCGCCAGGATGGCGCGTCCGGTCACCCTCACCGAGGGCGAGCTCACCTCCCTCAAGGAGGAAAACCTCAACACCCGGCGCAAGGCCGACGAGCAGCAGGAGGAGCTCAAGCGCCTGCTGCGCCAGCTTGCCGCGCTGAAGCAGGAGGAGGCCAGGCTCATGGCCGACCTCAAGAACGTGCCCGAGGAGGAGCAGCAGCCCGTGCCGATCCCCGACGTGGACCGGCGGCAGTATCTCACCGGCGTGCAGATGGAGGGCAGCCACATCCTCTTCGTCGTGCGCGCCTCGGGCAGCATGCTCGGCGACACGATCGACGAGGCCATCGCCCGGCTCGACGAGCCCGACTTCAAGAAACGCGAGGCGCCCAAGTGGCAGCGCGTCGTCCGTTCGCTGCACTGGCTCGTGGCCAGCCTCGCGCCCGACGCGAATTTCCAGATCCTGCTCTTCAACGAGGAGACGGTGCCCCTGCTGCCCGACCGCGCCGACGGCTGGGTCGCACGCAGCGACCGCGCGGGCGTGCAGGACGCCCTGACCCGCCTCAAGCAGGTGGTACCGAAGGGCTCGGCCAACCTCGAGCGCGCCTTCAACCACGTGCGCTACATGCCCACGCTGCCCGACGCCATCGTGCTGCTCACCGACGGCCTGCCCACCGCCAGCGACACCTCGGCGTCCACCGACACCACCGACGACGAGACACGCATGCTGTTCCTGCGCCAGGCGGTGCGCCAACTGCCGCCGCGCATTCCCGTCAGCACGATCCTCTTTCCGACCAGCGGCGATCCCGGCGCGCCCGCGCTCTATTGGGAGCTGGCCGGCTTCACCAACGGCGCCCTGGTCAGCCCCTCCGTGGACTGGCCCGACATCGACCTGTGATCCGCCGCTCCAACGTCCCCCTCTTCAGCCTCTCGTTCCTCGACTGCATCTGCTGCGGCTTCGGGGCGATCATCCTGCTGTTCGTGCTCACGATGGGCTCGCAGACCAAGGTCATGCAGGAGCTGCGCGAACGGCTGATGCGCGTCATCGCCCAGCAGCTCGTGACGCTCTCCGAGCTGCGCCGCAGCCGGGAGGAGATCCTCCTCACGCAGGCCCGCGCCAGCGAGTCCACGCTCGCCCTGCAGGAGCGCGACACCCTGAAACAGCTCCTCGCCCGGCTCGACCAGCAGGTTGCCGAGCAAAAAGCCGCGCGCGACAAGCTCCTGGTGGACCTCGAGCAGGTGAAGGTCGATCTGGCGGCGCGCCAGAAGCCGAAGGTGATGGAACTCAAGGGTGTGGAGCCCACCCCCATCGGCCTGCCGCCGGGCGGCACGCACGTCGCCTTCATCATCGACAGCTCGGGCTCCATGCGCGATCCCAACACCGAGCGCATCTGGGCGATCGTGCTCAAGAAGTTCGACGAGGTGCTCGACGCCTATCCCGAGGTGAAGGGCGTGCAGTTCCTCGACGCCGACGGCCGGTTCATCCTCGGCGGCCGGCAGGCCGAGCAGAAATGGCTGCCCGACAACCCGGCGAACCGCGCCGCCATCAAGGAAGCGCTCTTCAACTACGACATCTTCAGCAACAGCAATCCCGTGCCCGGCATCGTGCGCGCGCTGCGCACGCTCTACGACGAGAAGGACCCGGAGATGAAGATGACGATCTTCATCCTCGGCGACGAGTTCACGGGCACCGCCGACGCCGTGCTGCGCCGCCTCGACGAGCTCAATCCCAAGGACGAGACCACCGGCAAGCGCCCGGTGGTGATCAACGCCATCGGCTTTCCCACCGCGGTGAAGATGGGCTTCTCCATGGGCAACACCGGTGTGAAATACGCCAACCTCATGCGCGAGGTCTGCTACCAGCACGGCGGGGCCTTCATCGCGCTGCGCGAGATCGAGGAGCGCTGACGCGGCCGTTCGCCCCGGGGCGTTTCAGCGGGCTGCGAAGAATCCCGCACCAGGCCTGTCAACGGCTGGAATCGTTTCGCGATCAGCCGGAGCCCTTGACCGCGGCCGTGCCTCAGATTCCGAGGATCCAGCGCAACAGTTGGATGATGTTCAGGCTGCTCTGTTGCTGCTGTTGCTGCGAGGGCTGACCGGGTTGACCGGGCTGCCCCGGCTGGCCGCTGCTGGAACTCGAGCTGGAACTGGACGAACTCTGCTGCTGCTGCGACTGGGAGCGCTGCTGGGAGGGCTGCCCCATCTGACCTTGGGAGGAAGAGGGCTGGCCCATCATCTGACGGCTCTGCTGCCGGGATGGCTGCTGGCCCTGTTGTCCGGGTTGTCCCTGCTGGCCGGGCATCTGCAATTGCTGGGAATCCTGCCCTAGCTGGCCCTGGCCGCCCGGTTGCTGGCTGCGGCTGTTGCTGCGCTGCCCCTGGCGGCCCTGCTGGCCCTGGGATTGTCCGTCGGCGACCGTCTGACCCTCGGCGCTGTATTGGCCGGGTTGGGAATCGCGGCCGTTCTCGGCGCCATCACCGTCCATGTCGCCATCCTGGTCGTTGGGGATGCCGTCGCCGTCGATGTCGGAGTCGAGGGCGGCGCCCTGACCGTCGCCATCCACGTCGCTGTCGGCGGTGTTGGGGACGCCGTCGCCGTCCATGTCGCCATCGTTGTGGTTCTCGATGCCGTCGCCGTCCATGTCGCCATCCTGGTCGTTGGGGATGCCGTCGCCATCCATGTCGGAGTCTTGGCGGTTGGGGACGCCGTCGCCGTCCATGTCCTTGTCCTTGTAATCGGGGATGCCGTCGCCGTCCATGTCGCCCTCGCCGCCGGTGGGTTTGCCGTCGAGGTCGTATTCCTCGTGGCCGCCGCCGTTGCGGCCGCCGCCTTCGCCGCGCCGGCCCATCTCGCCGCTGAAGGTGAACTTCACCACATCGACCTCGCTGGTGTCGAGGGTGGGACGGTTGCGGATGGCCGCGTCGCGCACGGCCTCGAGTTCCCAACGGGCCTTGCGGGCGGACTCCTCGTCGGTCAGTGGGCCGAAGAGATAGGTGAGGTTTTCGTGGCGGTAGCGCACATACCAGCCTTCGTCGCTGGGGCCGAGGCCGGTGATGTTGATGCCGGCGTATTTCTCGATGTATTCGGCCTCGGCGAGCTGCCAGAGATCGGCGATGCCCTCGACGGGGAAGATCATCGTCTTGGCCGGCGCGGACGTGACGAGCAGACCGAGCAGGAGAAGGGGCGGGAAGCGTTTCATGGGCGGTTCAGAGTCCCTTCGGGATGACCTTGCCCTTCTCGACGCCTTGGTTGCGGTTGTTGGTCTGCTGGCCGGGCGGGACCTTCTTCTCGTATTGCTGGGCCTTGCTGGCCTCGGAGCCGATCATGTCGGGAGTCTGGGGGACGGTCTGGATCTGGAGCGTGGCGTCGCCGATCTGCATGTCGCGGGCGCCGCCTTCGGGGCCGCCGGCTGCCTGCGCGCCTTGGGGGACCTGGAGGCTTTGCGCCTGTGCGCCCATGGCCTGGGCCTGGGGTCCTTGGGCGATCGGCTGCGACGAGCCGCCGCCCGGTTGCTGCTCCTGCTGTTGTTGCTGCTGCTGTTGCGCGCCGCCGCCGGCTTGGGTGGTCTCGGGGGAGGCCTGGCCCTGCGGGCCGGAATTGGGTGAGATGCGGTCCTGCTGATCGCTCTCCTGCTCCCCCATCTCGATCTCGGAAAGCATGCCGAAGAGCGGGCGCTTCTCCTCCTCGTATTTTGAGCCGTCGAGCAGATCGGGATCCGGCAGAGGAACCTTGGCCTTGACCGTGGATCGGCCGGTCGTGGTCTGACGGGGACGCGCGGACGTGGCGCCGGGGGCGACCGGCGGAGTGGTGGAGCTCTGGGCGGCGGCATCGGCCGCCAACAGAAAGAGCAAGGCGAGCAGGGCGGTGGCGGTCTTCATGGCGCGGGGTCAGCGGTTGGCGCGCAGGGTGCAGGCGACGTTGACCACGGGCGGGGTGGAGCCGTTCCGCACCTGCAGCATCAGGAGCACGTCCTGGTAGCCTTTGCGGCGGCTCACGATCTCGTAGTCGCCGGGCAGCATCTTGACCGTCTGCGACGTGATTTTGCCGAGCATGCGGTAATTGCTGATGGAGACCCAGCAGTTGCCGTCGGAGTGGAAGGTCACGTCCACCGGCCGGCTCTGCTGGTTGAGCAGGGCGCGCAACTGGCTGACGCGGTCGGTCAGGGCGAGGTAGGCGGGCTTGATGGCCATGGCCTCGTTGAAGTTGCGGATGGCGTGCTGGAATTCGGCGCGCTGGGCGTGGGCTTCCGCGATGTCCACCAGCTTGTTGTATTGCATGAGCGTGCGGATCATCTTGCCGGTCCGGAAATAGCCGTCCTTGGCCTCGGTGTGGTTGGGGTCGAGTTCCATCGTCTCGTAATAGGCGCCGCGGGCCTGCTCCCACTCGTATTTGTTCTCGTAGGCGAGGGCCTTCGCCAGCGCGGTCTTCACGGCCTCGCGATGCGCGGTCTCACGGGTCTCGGCGAGGGCCTTCTTCACGTTTTCGTCCTGCGGGTTGACCTTGAGCGCGCGCTCGTAGGCGGCGATGGCCATGTCCCAGGTGCGGGCCTCGCGGTGCGCGGCGGCCTCGGCGAGCGCGGCGTTGAGTTCGGTCTCGCGGCGCAGGCGTTCGTTGCGCGCCTTGCCCTGCTGGGCGACGGCGGAGAAGGCGTCGAGCTCGAAGGCCTTGGCGTAGGCCTCGGCGGCCTGGGCGTGTTCCTTCTTCTGCTCGTAGCTTTCGCCCTGCAGGATGAGCGCCCGCACGCGGTCGGCGACCTCGGCGCGCTTGAGGCCCTGCAGCGCCAGCTCGTTGCCGGGATCCTTCTCGAGGGCGGCCTGGAAGGCGGCGAGGGCGGTCTGCTTTTCGCCGGCGGCCACGGCGGCCAGGGCCTGGCGGAGGTTGTCGTCCACGTAGGTCTTGAGGGCCTGCTCGGCGCGGGCGAGCGCGGCGAAGGCGTCGTCGAACTGGTTTTTGGCCGTGGCGAAATTGCCGTCCACGAAGAATTGCCGCCCGGCGCCGGCCGCGGCGAAGGCGGTCTCGAATTCCTGCGGCGCCAGCGGGCGCGCGCGGTCGAGCTCGCGCATCCGCACGAGCACCTCGTCGTAGGCCTTCTGGGTGCTCTGCTTGAGCTTCACGTTCTCGCCATAGGCGTCGAGTTCGCGGCCGAGGGCGGTGAAGTGGGCGTAGGCCGCGCTGTAGTTGCGCGACGCGAGCAGCGCGTCGCCGCCGAGGAAGGCCTTCTCGATGAGGACGAGCTGCTGCAACTGGCTCGGATGGTCCTGCGGCAGGCGGCGCATCTCGGCGAGGGCTTTGGCGACGTTTTCGCGTGCGAGGGTCGCCTTGGATTCGCTCACGAAGGCGAGGCTCGGATCGGGCGCGGCGCCGTCGGCCACGATGGCGGCGGGGCGGAGAAACTGCGGCCCGACGACGAGCCGGATGCCGCGGATGACGAGGCCGGCGGCGATCAGCAGGCCGAGCAATCCGCCCGCACTCCAGGCGGCGATGCGCAGCGCGGTCCAGCGTTTGGCGCCGCTGGCTCTCCCGTGATCCGGATCCCAATGAATGACGCGATGTTTCCTGGCAGGGGGAAAATCCGATGGATCGCTCATACGCGTGAAGGCGCTGGCAGTGGCGCGGGCTTGGACTGCTGGGGGAGGGGTGGAGAAGGAAGCAGAATCGACGGTAAATTCCGGAGAACAAAAGTCAAACGGGCGTCGCCGGTTGCTTGCAAATGCGGTTACTGTGGGTCCTGTTGATTCATCCCGGATGGGAAGTTGCCCGACACCCCAGCATGAGCGCTGCCAACCGCCTTGTAATCCTGTGCGCCCTCGGGGCTCAGTGGGTTCTCCCGGGTTGTTATGAAGTTCCGGTCACCGGCCGCTCCGCCATGAACATGGTGTCCGACGAGGCCGTCATCAAGAAGAGCGCCGAGGCCTTCGCCGACATGAAGAAGCAGCACCGGCTGAGCCGCAACCCCGACTATCTGGAGCGGGTCCGGCGTGTCGGCGAGCGTCTGGCCAAGGTGGCCTTCTGGGATGTGCCGGCCGCCGACTGGGAGTTCGTCGTGTTCGACGCCCCCGACCAGATCAACGCCTTTGCCATGGCCGGCGGCAAGGTCGGGGTGTTCACCGGCCTCTTCAAGATCGTGCACAACGACGACCAGCTCGCCTCCGTGCTCGCGCATGAGATCGCCCATGTGGCGGCCAAGCACGTCAACGAGCGGCTCTCGCAGGACATGGCGATCCAGGGCGGCGGCCTGATCGTCGGCGGCCTCATGTCCACCACCGGCGCCGGCGCCCTCACCTCCAACGCCGTGCTCGGGGCCTACGGCCTGACCGGGGAGCTCGGCGCCAACAGTTTCGACCGGAAGAAGGAAAAGGAGGCCGACCACATCGGCGTCATCTACATGGCGCGCGCCGGCTTCAATCCCGAGGAAGCGGCCAGGGTCATCGAGAACCTCGAGCAGGCCTCCGCCGGCAAACCGGCCCCGCCCGCGCTGCTCTCCACGCATCCGAGCTACCCCGAGCGCATCCTGCAGCTCATCGACCTGATGCCGAAGGCCCTTGAGATTTACCGGCAAAGCGGCCAGAAGATGGCGCCGCAGTTGGTGAAATGACCCCCGTCCCCATGTCGCCCCTTCATCCCTGGTTGTCGCTGCGCCGCTTCGGGCCCGCGGTCGTTGCGCTGCGCGGCGGCGGTTTCGCCGCCCTGCTGTTCTGGGGGGGGTGGGCCGCGGCCGCGGATCTCGAGACGATGCCGGCACCCGACGCGACCAAGCGCGGCCGCACGGTGGCGCCGGTGGCCGTGCGGCGGGTGACTCCGGTGCATCCGCCCGCGCTCCGGCAGGAACTCGTCAACGGCGAGGTGCTGCTCGAATGCGTCGTGGACAAGGAGGGCGAGGTGCGCGACGTGAAGGTGATCAACGAATCGCATCCGGGCTTCGCCGCCGCCGCCGAGGAGGCGTTGCGGCAATGGGAGTTCCAGCCCGGCACCGTGGACGGCCAGCTCGCGCCGGTGCGCATCCGCGTGCCTTTTGAATTCCGCCTGTCGCATCAGGAGGTGCTGGAAACCCTCACCGGGCGGCCGCTGTTCGAGGAGGTCAAGGAGACCGTCATCCCCGCCGCGCAGCTTCCCTCTTGGCCCCGACCGAAGCAGTTTTACGTCCCGCGTTATCCGCCCTCCCTGGCCGGCACCGGCAAATACGGGAAGGCCGTCGTCAACATCACCATCGACAAGGAGGGCAAGGTGATCAACCCGCGGATCGTCAAGGCCACGTATCCCGAATTCATCATGCCCGCCCTGGCCACGGCCGCCCAGCTCGAGTTTCCTCCGCAGGTCATGGCCAACAACGAGAAGGTTTACGTCAACATGGACATCCAGTGGGACTTCAAGGTGCCCGACGGCGACAAGGCGCCGAAATCCGCCGGACCGGCGAAGGAAAAGGAGAAGAAATGACCCGCCCCTCCGCGGCTCGGTGCTCGGCACCCGGCCGGCCCCCGCAGCCTGCATGATCATCATCGTGGGCGAGAGCGGGGCCCGCGTGCACCCGGCGGCGTTCCTGCTCCCGCAGGGCACCCCGCCCGAGGCGCCGCTGGAGGATTATCTCACCAGCGTCGGCGAGAGCGAGCGCCGCACGCGCCTGGACTTCCTGCGCGAGCTGCCGCCCCCCGCCGAGCCCACGCTCGAAGCTCGGAAGATCGAACGCGTGTGGTGATCACTTCGCCAGTGGCGGAGCGGAAGATTCCAGGCCGAGGATGATGCGGGCGCCGCGTTTGCAGGCGAAGCAGGGGTAGGTCCGGTGGAGGAGAACCGAGAGGCGGTTGCGGAAGCCGATCAGGAAAAACAGGTGCAGCGCCAGCCCGGCGACCATGGCTTGGGTCCCCTCCACCAAGAGGGGTGCCCGCAGATCGGGGTGTGTACTCCGGGTGCGCAAAGCCTGCCAGGCGCCAAGGGCGGACCGACACGGATATCTTCTCCATGGGCTCAAAGCTCCGTGGCGATTTCGGCGACCTGGCGCTCGAAGGTGACACCGCTCTCCGGCGGGAAGTGCTTCAGCGCGTCGGCGCGCAGCGCCGGCGCGTGATCCCGGAGATAGTTGGAAAAGACCTTGCGCGAGGGAAACACGTATTGCGTCTCGACGATGGCGGGCGCCGCCTCGCCCGCGCGGTCGGGCAGCACGATCCGCGCCGCGGCGGCTCCGCCGGCCTTCACCGCCAGCACGTGATCCGGCGCGAGCCAGGCGAGAAAACGCCCGCGTTGTTGCACATCTTTGCACGTGGCCCTGACGGTGTAGAGGATCTGCGGCATGGGTGCTTTGCAGGAGCCTGTTTACAGGCGATGAGAAGAGTCGCTTGCAAGCAAGCTCCTACATGGAGGGAAAGCCGAGCGCACTGAGGTCAGCGCGCTCGGCCTCACCTGCCCGGGTCGGGCTGGAAGCCGATGGCTTGGAGTGCGGGGGCGATCTCGGGGTTGGCCATGAAGTTTTTCCAGACAAGGCCGGTGCGGTGGTTTTCGATCATGACCACGATGGGTGCCTGGTTAAGCGCCATGTAGTCCTCGTCGAACCAATTCTCGGTCTGGTTGAAGCCGTCGTGGAAGCCGTAGGTGCCCCAGATGCGGTCGCCGAGGTCGCGGTAGAAATGCCGCAGTGCGGCCATGGACTCGTCGGGCGTGTAGGGCATGGACGAAAGCGCGGCCATGACGTTGATCGTGCCGTTATCGTCGCGGGGCAGCGCCTTGGCGCCGCCGGAGTTGACGCCGGCCGAGCGACCCCAGCAGTCGGCGCCGTAGCCAGTGAACTTGCGGGGATTGTCGATGGCGTAGGCGTGCTGGATGAGTGCGATCGCCCGGTTGTTCCGGAAGTAGTTGGTGTAGGCGTCGCGGATCCCGCGCGGGTCGAAGCCCATGAACGAGAAGTGCGTGAAGAACAGCTCGGCGCCGTTGCCCTCGCCGACCTCGAGCTTGATGCCGTAGTAGGAGTTGCCGTTCGTGAACCGGTCGCCCTGGGTGGTACGGCTCCAGCCGCGGCGGTATTTCACATGCAAGTCCGACCGCCCGGCCCAGCCGGTGTGCCACATCGAGGCGGGCACGGGGTGCGTGGGCGAGGCGATGGCGAGCAGGTAGATGATGAGGGTCTCGTTCCAGCCGATCAGCGGATGGTTGATGTGGAAGCCGTGATCGGGCGACCAGTGCCACGTGAGCACGTCGCTGCCGTTCTGCCGATACCAGTCCCACTCGACCTCGTGCCAGAACCGCGTGGCGGTGTCGCGGATTTCGCGTTCCCCGGGTGTGTCGCGGTCGAAATACCAGCGCGCGGCCAGCAGGCCTTGGATCATGAAGGCCGTCTCGACGAGGTCGCCGCCGTTGTCGTATTGGCCGAAGTAGGGGAGGGTCCTGCCCGTGCGGCCATCGAGGAAGTGCGGCCAGACGCCGTGGAAGCGGTCGGCCTTCGCGAGGAAGCGGACGATCTTGAGCATGCGCCCGACGCCCTGTTCGCGGGTGATGAACCCGCGGTCCACGGCGGTCATCAGCGCCATGACGCCGAAACCGTTTCCGCCGAGCGCGATCAGGTTTTCATCGCCGGGCAGGATTTCGGGTGCCATGCCGGCGTCGGGGTGGCCCGCCTCCCAATAGTAACGGAAGCAGCCCTCCTGCACGAGGTCGAGCAGCTCGGCGTCGCTGAACGGCCGGGTGGCGGCGCTGACGGACGCGGACAGCGGCGACTCGTTGCCGGCGAGGTCCACGGCGCTGATCTTGTAGTGGAAGGCGCGGCCCGGTACGCCGGTGAAGTCGGGAAAGCGCGTCCAGTTGCCGCGCTGGGTGGCCACGGGGGTGAAGTCTGTGCCGTTCTCCGAGCGGTAGATGCGCCAGACCAGCACGTCGTCGTTCGTGGCGGGTTGCCAGGAGAGGTCGCAGTGCCGCTCGTAACCGCGGGCAGTGAGACCGGCCGGGGCGGCAGGCGGCGTGGTGTCCGCCAGGGCCGTGCTGTCCATGATCATGAAGTCGTCGAGATAGACCGTGTGCTCGGCGCCGTCGTCGAGCCCCTGCATGAAGCTGACGCTCACCGCCTGGCTGACATCGAAGATCCGGTCGCCCGTGCCGCGGTAAAGCGAGTTGCTGCGGGTGATTGGGATCTCCACCCGCACCCATTGGCGGGCGGGGATGCGCCCGGCGCCGCTGACGAGCCGGAACGCGTCCGAGCCACGCCCTTCCGGATCCTGCATGAACACCAGCGGGGAGTTCAGCTCCGTCAGCTCGGTGTCGGACCAGCACCAGAAAGCCAGCGTGTCACCGATCAGGCCGAACTTCCGCCAGTCGCGGCCCGGCTGGCTGAGTTTCACATTCCAGTCGCCGCCGGTGGCAGATTTCCAGTGCAGCTTCAGCGCATTGGGCGGACTGACGAAGCGGTCGGTGGCGATCGGCGCGCGGTTGTCGGCGGCCTCGAGCACACTCGGGGCGACGACCATCGTCTTCGTGTGGGAGTAGCCGCCGGTGTTGACGGGTGCGTTGGCGAACAACACGTGCCGGTCGAAGGGCACGGCGGCACTCGCGGCGGCGGCCAAGGCGAAGGCGCAGGAAGCGAGGAGCGGGGTGCGGGACGGTTTCATGACAGGAATGTGGATGGTTCAGGTGACGGGCGCCGGCGTGACCGCGGCGGCCTTGCGCTGGGTGAGCAGCGCCTTGACCTCGTAGGCGCGCTGTTCGGTGAGCGGATAGCGGGCGAGCAGCCAGACGCTGACGAGGCAAAGGGCGGGCGGCAGGCCGATTTCCCAGATGCGCAGGTTGAGCAGCGTGGCGTCGCTCTGAGTCGTCGCACCCTCGATGAAGCCGATGAGGCGCTGCAGGTAACCGCTGAGGACGGTCGCGATCGACACGGCGACCTTCCACCACCAGTTATAGACGGCGAAATAGATGCCCTCGCGGCGGATGCCGGTGGCCAGCTCGTCCTCGTCGCAGATGTCGGCGATCATGGCGTTCACGAGCGAGAAGGCGAACACCATGCCCAGCGACAGGCAGAACGTCGGGATCATCGTCAGGTAGGGCGCGGCGGGGTTGTAGCAGACGATCTTCGTGAGGTTGCCGCCGATGATGAGCGCGAAGGCGAGGAGCACAGTGAAGCGTTTGCCGTAGTGCCGCGAGATCCAGGCCATGGGCATGGCGCCGGCGATGCCGACGACCGCCCAGAGCGTGCCGTTGACGGCCATGATCCGGGACGCCGCCTCGGTGTTGCCGCCGAACAGGTAGAAGATCTGGATGTAATTGTTGAAGCCCATCACGAGCTGGAAGGCGACGATCAGCAGCACGAAAGCCGTCACAAGGCGCACGAAGGTGCGGTTGCGGTAGGTGGTCTTGAAGCTCTCGACGATGGGCACGCGCGGCTGCTGGCTGGCCTGCCGGAGTTTGCCCTCCTTGCAGACGAGCGCGCACCACATCGCCGCGCCGGTGAGGATCACGCTCATGCCGAGGCAGACCCACTTGATGCCGTTGACCGTGTCGCCGCCGAAGACCGGGCGGTTGGCGAGGAAATAGACCCACGGCAGGGTGAGCGCGCCGATGTTGCCGATGAAGCTGGCGAAGGCAAACAGGCTGGTCTTCTCGTGGTAATCCTCGGTCATCTCCAGGCCGAGCGCGCCGTGCGGGATGGCATAGACCGGCACGACGGTGTAGAAGAAGAGCGACGTGACGACGAAATAGCCGAACATCCACTCCTTGCTCCAGTCGCGCGGCACGGTCCACAGCAGCCAGAAGGCGATGCCGATCAGCACGCCGCCGACGACGAGGAAGGGGATGCGCCGGCCGAAGCGGGAGCGGCAGTTGTCGGAGAAATTGCCGAGCAGCGGGTCGATGAGCGCGTCCCAGAGCCGCGGGAAGGCCTGCGCGTAGCCGATCCAGATGGCGCTTACTCCGAGGCCGACGATATAGACGAGGTTCGTGAGCTGGATCACCGAGTTCACCGCCACAACGGTGACGACCATGCCCATGCCGTAGGCGATTTTCTGAGAGACCGGGATGCGGTCGGCTGCGGCGGTGGCGTGGTGTTGGGCAGGGCTCATGCGGGGCGGTGTGGGGTGGGGTCAGGGTTGCACGCGGAAGGGGGCGCTGTGGACGCCGGCGGTCAGGATGATCTCGCCGGGTTCGAGAACAGGGCGTCCGTCGGCATCGGGATAGGCCAGATCGCGTGCCGGTTCGATGACAAAGCGGAACACCCGGCTGGCGCCCGGCGCGAGGGCGGCCTGCTCGAAATGCTTCAGCTCCTTCAATGGCCGGGTGATGGATGCCGCCGGATCACGGATGAACCAGAAGACGGTCTCGATGCCCTCGCGTGGCCCCGTGTTGGTGACAGTGACCTCGGCGGTGAGGCGGCCATCCTTGCCGACCTCGGTGCGGTCGAGCCGCAACGGGCTGTAACTGAAAGTCGTGTAGGCCAGGCCATGGCCGAATTCGTAGAGCGGCGTCGTGGGGAAGTCCTTGTATTCGCCATCCGTGCCGGTGCGGGCGCGCGGCCGCATGTTGTGGTAGAGCGGAACCTGCCCGGCGGTGCGCGGCCAGGTGACGGCGAGCCGGCCCGACGGATTGCGCTTACCGAGCAGGATGTCGGCGAGCGCCGCGCCGGCCCGGCTGCCGCCGCCCCAGGCGGCGACGACGGCGTGCAGGCGCGGTTCAAACTCGTGGATGTCGATGGGCCGGCCGGACACGATCACGAGCACGACCGGCTTGCCGGCGGCGAGCACGCCGCGGACGAGTTCTTCCTGCCGGCCGGCGAGCCGCAGGGTGGTGCGCGAGGCGTTCTCCCCGCTCATCCAGCCCTCCTCACCGACGCAGAGGACGGTGAGATCGGCCTTGCGCGCGGCGGCAAGCGCGGGCGCGAGGTCGTCCTTCGGGTCGCCTTGGATCGAGCAACCGGCCTCGACCGTCAGTTTGACGCCGGCGGGCAGGCGCTCGCGCAGGGCGTCGGCGATGGAGGGAGTCTCCTGCCACTTGCCCTGCTGGGCCCAGCAACCGAGCAGCGGGCCGCCCGCCACGGCCAGCGGGCCGACGAGCGCGATGTGGCGTGCGCCGGTGAGCGGCAGCACGCCGTCGTTCTTCAGCAGCACCATGGACCTGGCGGCGAACTCTTCGGCGAATGCGAGTTGGGTGGCGTTTGGCGCGGTGCCCGTGAGCGCGTTGGCCTCCGCGTAGGGACGCTCGAAGAGCCCCAGTTCGAACTTAAGGCGGAGCACGCGGCGCACGGCCTCGTCCACGTCGGCTTGCTTCAGCCGGCCTGTCGCGAGCAGGTCGGCGCCGTGCTGGCGGTAGAGTCCCGATGACATGTCGATGTCCACACCGGCGGCGAGGGCTTTCTGCGCAGCCTCGGTGCCGTCGGCGGCGAAACCCTGGTTGACGAGCTGGGCGACGGCGGCCCAATCGGAGACCACGACACCGGTGAAACCCCAGCGCCGGCGCAGGATCTCCGTGAGCGTGTCCGGGTTGGCGCTGGCGGGCACGCCGTTGAGGTCGTTGAACGCGCTCATCACGGAGCGCGCGCCGGCGCGCACGCCCGCCTCGAAGGGCGGCAGATGCCTTTCCCAGAGGGCCTGCGGCGAGATTTCCGTATAAACGTAGTCGCGACCACCCTCGGATGCGCCGTAGCCGACATAATGCTTGAGGCAGGCGGCGACCGAGCCTGGGCCGCCGGGCTGCGCGCCCTGGAAGCCGCGCACGGCGGCCGCGCTGAACACCGACGCGGCGTGGGGCGACTCGCCGAAAGTCTCGGCGATGCGGCCCCAGCGCGGGTCCACGCAATGGTCCGCCATCGGCGCGAAGGTCCAGTCGATGCCGTGCGCGCGGGCCTCCGCCGCGGCCTGGGCGCAGGCGCGCTCCACCAGCGCGGGATCCCAGGCGCAGGCCTGCGCGAGCGGGGTGGGTGTGATGGCGCGGTAGCCGTGGATCACGTCGGCGGCGAAGAGCGCGGGGATGCCGAGGCGCGATTCCTCGACGGCGCGGCGCTGCACGGCGTTGCGCGTGGCGAGCAGCGTTTCCGGCGGCCCGCCGACGATGAACGAGCCGTAGCTCGCGCGGAGTTCGTCGGTGCGCTGGGCGAGGTTGTTGGGATTGGTGTCGCCGAGGCCGCACTGGTGCAACTGGTCGAGCTTCTCGCCGGGTGTCATGCGGCCGAGCAGGTCGGCGATGCGTTCCTCGATCGGCAGGTCGGCGCGGCGGTAGGGTGGGAGGTCGGCGGGCATGGCGGGCGCCACCGGGCCGGCGAGCAGGAGGGCGACGACCAGCGCAGGCAGCGGAGGTTTCACAGTTCGATTTCGAGTTGGTTGCCGGCCGGCTGCAAGAGGGGGGCGAGTCCGGCAGCGGCGATGCGGGCGCCGCCGGGCCGGTAGGGATTCGGCTCGCGTCGGCTCAAGGGCAGGCGGCGGCCGTTGACGGTGACGGCGTCGGGCGCGCTGGTGCGGCGACGCACGCGGTAGGTGATGCGCACGGGGCAGCCGAGCAACGTAAGTTCGGCCACGAGTCCGTCGAGGCTGCGCGGCAGCACCGGATCGAAGACGACGTCGCCGAACGATTCGCGCACGCCGAGCAGACAGGAACGGATCTTGTGGAGGTAGAGGCCGGGACCGCTCGAGTAGAGCCGCCAGCCGCCGCGCACAGCCACGCGGCCGGCGCGCAGCTCGGGCCAGCGGCGTACCGCCTCGTTGCGGTCGGCGAAGTCGGCGTCGGAACTGGAAAAATACACGTTGGCCTGGCGCGGTGCCGCGCCGGGCAGCACATGCTCCAGGCCGACGGGATTGACGACCTGCAAAGCGGTCCAGAGGCGTTCGGCGTCGCCGAGCCGCGCCATGGCCTCGGCATAGCGGATGTGGGCGTGGACGTATTGCAGGCCGATCTCGCGGCCGACATTGGCGGCGGTGTCGGCGCGCTTGAAGAGCTTTTCAAGGCCGCCGTGGTAGGCGGCGGGTTCGCTCATGAGATGCACGCCGTCGGCGAAGCGCAGCTCCTGCTCGATGAGCGTCGCGTGGCGGCGGGCCTCGGCGGCGGTGAAGAGCCCGGCCAGCATCGAGCGGGTCATTGGCAGCAGCCGGTAGCGGATGCCGGTGACACGGTCCGCCGGATGCAGCAAGGGGCGGAAGCGGCGGTCGGCCTCGTGGACGAGGAAGCCGGCGACAACTCCGTCGGGCATGGCATGGCCGGAGAAATCCGCGCGCATGCGGGCCCGCAACCGCTCCAGCCGGGCGGCGCGGGCGGTTTCGCCGGCGCGGCGGCTGACCTCGGCCAACTGGCCGAAGGTCTGGTAGGCGAGCGCGACGGTCCACGTGCTGACCATGCGCGTGCGCATGGCTGGATCGGCCGGTTGCAGCGTGTCGTCCCAATCGCCGTCGCCGTAGTTGACCAGGGCGGTGCCGGGGACGAAGCGCGATTCGCACAGCGCCACGATGCGGTCGCAGTGGGCCCAGAGACTTTCCTCGGGACCGACGGGCGTGAAACGTTCGGGATCGGTGTAGCCTGCGGTGGTGGCGAGGAAGCCCGGGTCGTTGGCCGTCTCGACGTAGTCGCACAGCGCCTTGACAGGCCAGAAGCACACGTCGCCGTGGCTGTGGACCTGTTGGATGAAGCGGAACGGCGGGAACATGAACCACTGCGGCCAGCCGCCGGGTTCCCCCGCGTATTGTTGGGCGAACACGGTGCCGAGGATGCGCCGCACCGTGGCGAGATCGCCCGCGGCCAGCAGCCATTCGAGCGAACCCTGGCAGACGTCGCGCACGCCCCAGGCGCCGCCGCCGTATTGCTCCAGCCCGTGCGGGGCGGAGAAATGGATGCAGGCGTTGTGGGCGAACCAAGGCAGCACCTCGTCGAGGCGGCCAACCGCGGCACTGTCCGCGGTGGCCGGCGTTTCCGGCAGATAACCTAATGGGTTACTTGTGCATGGGGTGGGCGAAGCTGAGGCGGGCGGGGAGGAAGCTGGAGATGAGAGAGGCGGGTGAGCGGATGAGGTGCCCGACGTGGAGGGGAGCCGCATGCGCAGGGGCGGAGCGGGCGGACGGGCCGGGGGTGCGGCGTCGGCGTATTCCGCCCGCGCGGCCGCGACCGCGCCGCCGAGCGCGGCGGCGCCGCCGAGCGTGCCGAGCATGAGGAACGCGGCGCTGGCAACGGGAGCGGTGCGGAAGGCGGCATAGGGACCCTCGCGGGACCGGCCGTCAGCGTAGAGCAGCTCATCGCCCCCGCAGGCCGCAAGCAGGGCCGGCTCCGTCGCGGCGAGCGCGAATGCCAGGCCCGGCTGATGCTTCGCCGTGAAACCCGCCGGATCAGGCCGGGCGGCGATCCAGCCGTTGGCGTGCACGGCGAGTTCGCCCGCGGTGTCGAATTCGTTGGCACCGAGTGCGAGCTGGTGGGTGACGAGGAATTCGCGCGGACCGCCGCCGCCCGACCGCAGTTCAAGAAAGGAGGCCGGGGCGCGGTCCGAGCACCACACGCGCGCCTCGATCACGCCGTCCGGCAGGCGGTAGAGCCAGCGCACGCGCCCGGGTTCCAGGGCGAAGGCGGAGGGCACACCGAGCTGGTGCCACGCGCCTTGGTGGCGGAGGAAGATCCGCTGGCCGTGGGCGCGAGCGACATTGAGCTGGTTGCGCACGACGCTCAGGAGCCGCGCCAGGCTCGGGTTGCCGAGGTAGGACTGGGCGCCGAAGACGCCGGCTGCATAGCAGGTGAGGCCGAACTGCAGTTCGTCGGGCCACAGTCCGCCGCCGCTGCGCAGCACGTGGCCGTGGGGGCGGGCGACGAGCGCCTCCTTGGCGCGCGTGACCACATGGGTGTTTTCGCCGTGGAAAAAGGAGAGGAGCCGGCCGCCGGCGCCTTGCTCCACATGGCGGCGCGCCCCCGGGAACCACGCATCGCAGTCGGCCGCGGTGGGTGCCTCGCCGTGCAGCCACGGGGCCGAGGTGAAAACCGAGCTGCCGGTTGCGGGTGAGACGGTCGCATCGGATCCGATCCAAGTGGCGGGCAGCAGTTCATGCAACCCGGCCAGATCGCTTGCGCCGGAAGCGGCGGGGTGATCCGCGAGGTAGCGGGCGAGAAAGACGATCTCCGCGGTGGTGCCGGCGGCGAGTTCGACCGGCCGGCTCTGCAGGCCGGCGAGGGCGAACTCGTATTGCAGGCGTTGTGAGGGAAGTGACGGCGCGCGCACGGCGGCCGGTTCGCCAGTGAGCCGGTGGTCGGCACCGAAAAACTGCCAGCCATCGGTGCAATGGGCGGCAGCCCCGTTCGCGCAGGCGCAGGCGAGCCACGGATGCCGGCCGCCGGCCGACTGGTTCTGCCGGGCTAGCACGACATGCCCGAGCCGGGTGTCCGCCACGGGCAGCAGATCGATGTAGTGGGAGGTGTAGGCCTCGTTGTTGCGCACGGCGCTTTCGGGGGCGAGGCCGAGGTCCTGGGCGAGGAGCGCGTCGATCCGCAGCGGGGCGGCGCCGGTGTTGCGCAGGCGCAGCCGCCAGGCCCAGGCGGTCCGGTCGGGGTGCAGCGCGAGCGTGGTGGTGCAGCCCAGGGTGCAGCCGGCGGGAGAATGCTGCCAGGTGGCGGTGCGGTCGTCGCAGCCGAAGGCGAGGCCCGACCCCACCAGCGGCGCCCAGCCGATCGGCCGGCCGGCGGAATCCAGCCAGCGCACCAGGAGCCGGCACAAGCCGTCTTCAGCCGGCCCGGGCAACAACTGGTTGATCAGCGTCTCGCGGTGGCGCCAGGCATGGGGTGCGCCGGTCGGCAGCAATTGCACGCGCAGCCCGTCGGCGCCGGACAGCTCGCGAAGGGCGAAGCCACGGGCGGAACGGAGGTGGCGGGACGAAGGGGTGACGGTGACGGTGGACCTGGCGTCCATGAAAGGTGGCGCGGGGCAGAAGTTCTGTTCAGAACCTGTCATTGCAAGGAGGCCCGGCTTCCAGGCCGACGAAGCAAGCCATCTAGCTGGATCGCCACGCCCGGTTGCGCCGGGCTCGCGATGACAAGGCAGGCTCTGAAAAGAACTCCCGGAACCACGCGGCGAAAATGAGGGAAAGGAAATCGAGGCGCAGGGAACGCAGCCCGGCGGGGTCGGACCGCCGGTTTGCGGATGGATGAGGGCAGGATCAGAACGTGAAGCGGGCCGAGAGGCGGTAGGACCGCGGGGACCGCAGGTAGAACTGGTCGGCCACGAGGCCGCCGTTCTGGTCGCGGTAACCCCAGTGGTAACCGGTCACGACGGGGTCGTCCTCATCAAGCACGTTGTCGATGTTGAGCGCGAAACGGGCGGGGAAGCGGCCGAACTTCGTCTCGTAGGAGATGACGGCGGAGGTGTTGGTGACGGCGTCGGCCCAGGTCTCCTTGGTGTCGAAGATGCCGGCATAGACCTTGCCGGTCTTGGTTGCGCCGCCGCCAAACGACAGTCCCTTGAGGGCGCCGTCGGTGAAGGTGTAGTGCGCGAAGAGGCTGGCCGTGTATTTGACGGAGCCGGTTTGCACCACGCCCGGCACGGCGTTGTTGAGGGCGCTCTGGACACTGGCGATCTCGTTGCGCAGGGCGTCGCGGTTGGAGGCGGTGCCCTCGGTGCCGTTCACGGCGGAGTTCCAAGTGGCGAGATTTTCCGCGAAGTGGGCGCGGGCACCGGGGTAGAAATCCACCACGGTGGCCTCGGGTTTCGCGTAGCTGGCCTGGATGCGCAGGCCGTTGAACGGATTGGCCGTGATTTCGAACTCGTAGCCGGTGACGTCGCGGGCCGTGGTGTCGGAGTAGGCGAGGCTGCCGAAGCCGGAGTCGTTGCTGAGGCCCTTCACGAGGTTGTATTTCTGCCAGATGCCGCGCAGGCCGATCGGGTTCTCGACAAGGTGGCCGTCGGACTGGGTGTCGTAGCGGCTGAGCACGGCGTAGTATTTGCCGTCGCCGGTCGAGATGCGGATGCCGTAGTCGAGGCCCTTGCCCTCCTCGGGGCTGGGGCGCGCGCCGCTGATGAGCGGTTGCGAACCGGGATTGGGCGGCTGGATGTTCTGCGAGTAGTTGACGAACAGGCCGAGCCACGGGGCACCGGGGAGATACTGGATCGCACCGGCCGAGTAGGTGGTGCCGCTCTGGCTCTCGTCGGAGATCTTGTCCGTGAGGTTGGGGCCGCGGCGGAGTTCGACGATGTGCTCGTCGTAGCGGTCGCGCCGCACGCCGGCGAGGATGCTCAGGTTGTCGTTGAAGAGCAGGGAGTGCGACACGGCGGCGAAGTCGGTGAGCTCAAAGGTGTCGTCGAAGTCGAACCAGTAGCCGTCGGCCTTGGGCATGTAGGAGATGGCGCGGCCGTTGGGCGCGACCTCGGGCGGGTTGAGAAGCTGGTTGGGCCGGTCGAGGTAGATGCGGCCCCAGACCATGTTCTGCACCCAGTCGGCGGGGTTGGTGATGGTGGTGCCGTTGCCGATCTGGCCGAGATACTGGCGGGCGGAGATGTTGACCTCCTTCCGGGCGGCGGAGGCGCTGAAGCGCTGCTTGAGCTTGGTGCCGAAAACGTCGGCCTCGAAGTTGTAGTCCACCTGGGCGCGGGCCTCGGTGACGGCGCGGCGCTGCGTCTGCTTGCTGAGGAAGAAGTCCGCAAAGGCCTTGCCGAAGTTCGGGTTCGGGGAGCCATCGGGCAACTGCTTGTTGATGTCGATGGCGGCGCCGCCGGTGCCCTCGTAATCCTTGGCGGCCTGGTTGTCGTAATAGCGGTAGAACGACACCGAGGCCTGCAGATTCTGCGAGAACTCGTGGTCGAGGAAGGCGGTCAGGTTGCGATACTCGATGTCGTTGATGCCATGGCCGTAGGTCCAGTCGCTGCTGGGCATGAGAGGGATTTTGGCGGTGGACTGGTAGGTGGAATGCCACGGGAGCTTGATGGCGGTGGGATACCAGCCGGCCTTGGGCTGGTAGGGCAGCGCCGCCCAGGTCTCGGTCATCGAGGTGGTCGAAGCCCAGCCACCGGCCCAACCCATGAGGGAGTTCCGGCCGAGGGTCGGAGTATAGACCCAGAACGGATTCAGCCAGTCGCCCCACGCGCCGGCGTTCTGGATGCGCTCGGTGCGGGCGGTGCCGCCGGTGGGCGTGGCGCCCCAAGTCTGCGAGGCGGTCACGCCGTCCCAGCCGGAGAGTTTGTCGGAGATGGATGAGGAGATGAGGGTCTTCTCCTTGTGGGCGCCCTCGAACTCGACGCGCAGGGTGGTCTGCTGCGACAGCCGGTAGAGGAGGGCGAGGTCCACGGCGCGCATCTCGTTGGTGTCGCCGTTGCGCCAGCCCTCGTTGTCGTCGTAGAGGGCGTTGACGCGGGCGGTGAGCTTGTCGGTGAGGCGCTGGTTGACGTCGAACTCGAAGCGCAGGCTGCCGTTGTCGTCCATCGTCGTGGTGACGGTGGTGAACGACTTGTCCACGCGCGGGATCTTCGTGTAGGTGGCGAGGGTGCCGCCGACGGTGCCGAGGCCGAAGATGAGCGAGTTGGGGCCGCGCAGGAACTCGACGCGCTCGATGTTGTAGGAGTCGGCGTCCTGGTAGAACGAGAAGTAGTTGCGGGTGGGTCCGGGGCCGCCCTGCTGGCCGGCGCCGGCGCTGCGGTAGTTGAAGGACCAGGCGTGGAAGGCCTGGCCGCCGAAGCCCTTGCCGGCGTTCACGTCGGTGGGCACCACGTTGGGCGCCCACTTCACGGCCTCGCGGATGTTCTGGATCCCGAGGTCGTCGAGGAAGGTGCGCGTGAGCGACGAGATCGAGGCGGGCGTGAGCTTGAGCGGCGTGTTGGTGCGGCCGCCGGCCAGGGAGTCCACGGCGATGTAGCCGTAGTCCTTTTCGACGTCCACGACGAACGGGCTCAATTCGAACACCTCCTCCTTGGTCTCTTCCTGCGTGGTGGCGGGAGAGGCGGGCGGGGCGGTCTGTGCCGTCAGTGCGGCCGGCAGGCCGAGCGTCAGTCCGAGGGCCAACGCGAGTTTGCTGGGCATGGGTGTTTTCATGTGGGTAACCTTTGACGGTATGCTGCGTGTATGGGGGAAAAGAAGGGGGTGGGGGTTCACTCCAGGCGGATCGTCCCTAGCCGGTAGATCCCGGCGCGGAGAGGCTGGAACGACCAGTTGAGTTTGATCAGGGCCTCCCATTCGCGCTTGCCGGCGGCGACCACCGCCGGACTTACGCCGAGTTCAAGGCCGGGCCGGGGGGTCACGCCGAGCGAGGTCCAGGGGATGCTCGCCTCCAGGGAGTAGCCCTCGGCGGCGGGGGTGAAGCGCGAGCGGTTCGGGACGTGATTGAAGGTCTCACGCATGCCCTCGGTAAGAGCGTAGGTGAATTGGAAGTCCCGCGGGCCGGTCCAGACCAGGCCGTCGCGCTCGGGATCGACGTAGAGCTCGACCACGCGTTTGCGCTTCGCGGGCACGGTGTAGCCGGCCGGCGTGTCGGTGACCTCGGCGTGGAAATGGAGCGCGGCTTCGTCCCACGTGAACGCAAAGCGGAACGCAAGCGGGGCGTCGCCCGGCCGCAGATCGGCTTCCGAGTCGAGAAACTCCCGGCCGGCGACGTGCTGCCAGTGCCACCGGTCGCGCGGTTGGGTGTGCGGGACACCGACGGCGAGCCGGGGCGCCGGCGGCGGGGGCGTGCCGTCCAGTTCGCCTTGGGCGATGACCGCCGTGTTGGCGCCGAAGGCCGCTTCGCGAAATTCGGCGATCGCGGCGCGACCGGCCTGCACGAGTGCATCCTGCTGGAAAGCGCGGTGCACCCCGTCCTCGGCGAGGAGATTGGCGATCGTGATGAGGCTTGCTGCCGCGGCGGCGGGTGTGGCGGGGGCGGGCAGTCGCGGCAACGCCTCGCTCGGGAAATGGGCGAGTTGCAGGACCGGCAGCAACGCATCCGTGAGCGCGGTGGCGCCGGTCACGCTGGCGTAGGCCAGTTGGGAAGCGGCGGCGCCGGGGAGAATCATGCGTTCCTCCAGCCAGAGTCCGGGGAACAACGCGCCGGCGACATCGACCGGAACGAGAACCTGCACGGGGCCGAGGCCTGCGGTGTCGCGGGCCAGGTTCAGCCAGTCGGCGGCAGGGCGCAGGCCGGCGGCGATTTGCAGGAAAACGCCCAGGCGTGCGGAGTCGCCGAGGTGCGCCGGCGCGGGGAACGAATTCCACGGGATCTGCGCAAGCAGCCGGCTGGCTTCGTCCGCGAGCGCGGGCACGACCTGGCGGAGGGTGATGAGGGCCGCGGCCCACTGTGCGGCCTCGGCGAGAGTGGCGGGAGCGACGGCGGCCAGCAGATGCGCGCGCGCCTTGTCGGGCAGTTCGCCGTCGTTGAGCAGGCCCAGACTCCGGGCGGCGAGGAGGGCGGTGAGCTGCAGGCCGGGACTGGCCGACGTGGCCTGCAGCGACCGCCAGGCGGTCCCGGCGTGCGAACGGAGGGCCGCTCGCGCAGTCGGGTCGAGCACCCGGCTGTGGGAAAGGATGCCGGCCTTGCTCAGGGCCAGGCGCGCTTCGGGTGACTGCATGAAGAGCCGCCAGATGAGGCCGGTGCGCAGGTTCTCCGCCTGCACGAGGGAAATGCCCTGGTCGATGCCGATCACGTCGGGGTTCACCCAGCCTGTCTGGGGGTTGAAGGCGTCGGCGAAGCCGTAGCGTTTCCAGATGCGGTCGCCCCAGGCCGTGCGCAGATGATGCAGCACCGCGAGAGTTTCTCGGGGGGCAAAGGGCAGGGAGCCCGCCGCGGCGCAAGGGACGATCGTGCCGTCCAGGGCGTTGAAACGCAGCGTCCGCGGCGGGCCACCCCAGGCCTTGTAGCCGTTGGCCGAGTCGGAGGCGGTCACGCCCCAGAGGGTCTCGCTCCATGCCGGGAATTCACGGCGCAGGTCCAGGCTGAACTGGCGCTGGGCGAGGGTGGCCAGGCGGCTGTTGTGGAAATAGTCGGCGAAGGCGTCGCGCCGCCCGCGCAGGTCGAGGTAGGCCTGGGGGAACTGATGCACGAAGAGCGGCGGCTCCTGCAGGTAAACGAAGTCTCCGTAGCGGCCCACCGGGCTGCGGTGCCAGCGGTTCCAGTAGGCGGCCTCGAGCGGGCGGGGCGAGGTGCCCAGCGCGAGGAAGCTCATCAGCATGTGCTCGGAGTAGCGGTTCCAGCGGTAGCGTGAGAAGCCGGTCTCGTCGTGCCAACCCAGCGTGACGAGCTGGCCGCCGTTGCGGAACCAGTCCCAGTCAATGTCGCCGAGCAGGCGATTGACGAGGCCGGTGATCTCCAGATCGCCAAAGTATTCCCGGGCCACGATGGCTCCGGCGTAGAGCAGGCTTGAATCGATGGACGACAATTCGCACTTCCAGGCACGGGCCCCCGTGTCCAACTCCATGAAATGATAGAAGAACCCGTGTTGGCGCGGCGCCTCGTCCACAAGGAAGCGCAGCTTGGTGCGCACACGCGCGACCGCCTCATCGCGCGAAACCCAGCCGCGCTCGGCTGCGATCACCCACGCGCTGAAGGCGAAACCCGAGGAAGCGATGCTGGCCTTGCCTTTGCTGGGCGAGCCGTCGGCTCGGGCGCGATCACGCACGAGGCCGGTGCGCGGGTGTGCCTGTTCGACGAAAAAACGGAACGCGGTGCGCTCGATCTCCTCCAGCAGGGCGTGATCAGCCGCGCTCAGGACGTAGTCGTCGGCTTCCACCGACGACGGGGAGGCGTTGGCACCAACCATGAGTCCAGCCCCGAGCAGGGATAGTGACCAACGTCGGACAAAACAGGCCAGGGGCATGGCGAAGGGGGAAAGAGAGGGGGTGGCGCCGGGGTTGAGTCCGGCAAGTGAGTAGGGAAAATGAATGACAACGTTTGCATAACAAGCAAAAAAATCTCTTTCCGTCTTTTTTCGCGATGCCCATTTGTAGCCAATGCCATAGGGGGCTATGGCGTTTTCCGTGGCTGACGCGCACCCGGAACTCCCGATCAACTGTATATGCAAACGTTTGCTAGTTTGGACGGATCCGCTTGGTCTCCCGTTCAGTGGTTGCGCAGGGGCGGGTGGATTCGCGGATCATCATGGGGGCGGGCAGATCGTCGAGAATCACGCGGCGGGACCGGCCCGGGGCGTTGGCAGCCTCCACGATCAGTCCGACGGCACGCTCGGCCATGTCGGCGAGCGGCTGGCGAATGGTGGTGAGCGCCGGCTGGCAGGCTGTGGCCCAAATGCCGTCGTCAAAGCCTACGATGGAAATGTCCTCCGGACAGCGCACGTTGGCCAGATGGGCGGCATGGATGGCGCCGAAGGCGATCTCGTCGTTGGCGCAGCAGATGGCGGTCGGGCGCTCGGAGGCATGCAGGAGTTTGGCGATGCCGAGCCGACCGGTTTCGGCACTGAACGGGCCGCTGTAGATCCATTCGGTGCGGGGTGTGGCGCCGGCCCTCTGCAGCATTTCCAGATAGCCTTGCCGCCGTTCGTGCGCGTCGCGCGAACCCTCGGGACCGAGCAGAAGCCCGATGCGGCGATGGCCGAGCTGCAGCAGCAGGCTCGCCACCGAGCGCGCGCCAGCCAGATTGTCCACGCCCACCACGGGGACGCCCAGCTCCTGCGCGTCAGTGTCTTGGGGCAGGGTTGACTTGGTCAGCACGAAGGGCCGGCGAAAGCCTTTCAGTTCCTCCAGTTCCTGGCGGTCGAGGGGTTCACCGAGGTAGATGATGCCGGAAGAATCGAGGCTGAGATGCTGCATGGCCTCCCGGAAACTGGTGCCCTCGCTGCGCCGCAACGTGGAGATATGCACGCCCCAGCCGCGCGCCGCGGCGGCGTGCAGGGTTCCCGCGAGGAACCGGCCGTAGTATTCCGAGTAGAAAATGTTTTCATCCAGCGGCACGACCACCGTCAGCGAGGTGTTCACGCCCTTGCGCAGCATGCGGGCGCCGGGGTTGGGGGAGAAATGCTGCTTCTCCGCCAGATCGAGGATCTGCTTGCGCCGGTCGGGCCGCACCAAGTGGGCGGTCTCCGGGCGCAAAGCGCGCGAGACGGTGGAGGGGGACACACCGATGCTGGCGGCGATCTGCACGATGCCGACCCGGTCGAGCTTGGCGGTTTTGGGGCGCGGGGGCATGGGTTTGGGCAACCGGCGCAGGATACGCCCCATCCCCGCCGCAGCAAGCAAACGTGTGCATTCCCTCTTGGCGCAGCGCCCGCCCCAGACTCAGTGCGATTCGGTGAAGCTCGTGATCGAGTGCCACTCGAAGACCTCCTGCAGGAGCACGCGCTCGGCCTTGGCGATGGCGCGCTCGAGGCCGGCCCAGGTCTGGCTGTGGGCGATCTCCTTGCGCACGGTCTCCAGGCGGATGCACATCTCGCGGTAGCGCGCCACGCGGCGGTGCAGGTCGTTGATCGAAATGAGCGAGATGAAGGCCGCCGCGAGCACCGGCAGGATGATCGGAGCGAAATAGAAGCAGAACTGCTCCACCCAGCCCGGCACTTCCCAATGAAAGGTGTGGGCCAGCGCGTAGCCCGTCGTGAACACGATCGCGAGGATCGAGCAGACGCCGAAACCGGTGCGCAGCCGCGTGAGCAGGGGGATGGCCTTGGCCTCCTGGCGCGCGAAGTAGGCGAGCTGGTCGTCAATGCGGCCCGTGAGGTATTTCTGCCGGAACGTGTCGAAATCCGCGCCGGTCTCGCGTGCGGCGCGGCGATGCAGCACGTCGAGCGAGCGGCGCAGCGGCTCCACGCCCGCCCAGTCAAAGTCGGCGAACAGGCGCGTGGCGCGTGGCAGGCCCCAGATGGCCAGCGCGGAGCGCGTGATCTCGGCGGCGAGCCGGCAGCGGGTCCAATGATGGTGCGTGCGCTTCGTACGCACGACGATGGCCACGCCGAGCGCGCCGAGCAGCAGCAGCAGCTTGCCCCAGGGCAGGCCCACCCAGTGCCAGTCGAAGGCCAGCCCGGCCGTGGCCAGCGCCGTGGCGGACACATGCAGCCAGAGGGTGAACGCGATCAGCCGCCGAAAATGCGGCGAGCTGTGCGTGGCCGCGGCGTCCACCTTCTTCTGGAAGGCAGCGACCAGTTCGCGCGACGTGCCGGCCGGGGTGCCGGCGGCGCCCGGCACGGCGTTGAGGAAGCGCAGATTCTCGTCGTGGAGCCGCACCTTCTCGAAATTCTCCCGGCGCACGGCCCTGGTGTCGGGATTGAGGATGACGATCGGCCGGCCCATGGCGCGGGCGTAGGCGACCACGTCGGCCGTGCCGCCCTTGCCGCGGGCGGGCTGGCCGTCCCACACGACGAGGAGCACGTCGCAGCGGTTCACGATCTCGAAGCCGCCCGACAGGTAGGCCTCCTCGCGCGAGCCGGGCTCGGCGGCGATCTCGGTGAGTTCGGCCCGGGCGAGCAGGGCTTTGACCTCCTGCCATTCTCCGGCCGGGAAATCGCGTTCGAAGTCCACCAGCGGCAGGGGGAGCAGCGCCTCCCAGCCCATGCCCAAACCGAGGGCATTGCGGACAAAGATCAGGTCGGCCCCCGCCGCGGCCGAGGAGAGGGCAATCCATTCGCCGGGTGCCTCGCGCTGCAGTTCCTCAAGCGCCACCCGGACGGCCTTGGTCACGCCATCCGGGTCAGCCAGCTGCCGGTGGCCGGAAAAGCCGACGACATGGAAGAGGGGCAGCTGGCTGGTGCTGGCGGCGGGTGAGGACATTCGGCCTATGACGGCTGCAACGGGTGCCAGTGCCGGTTTGGGCTGGCAAGGCATAAGCTTAACCGGCATGAACTTCGCAACTTATGTCGGACGCTTCCACGCCCTCCGGACTTTCTGCGGCCTTCTCCTGGCCTGTGCGCCAGACCGGCACGAAACGGCCACGGGGCACGGATGATGGCCTGGAGCAAGCGGTGTGCTGGCCTGAGAGGGAGTGAAATCTCGCATGGTGAGAATACGACCAACGTCACTCCGCCGGGTAAAAAATGTCTGAAGCCAGTCCAGCCGTCTGTTTCTCCTCCTCGCCAATCTTGGTCCAAGCTGCGACCGGCGGGCAGGATGCCGCGCTGTCGGGAGGTGACGTTCGATGAGCGAGGGCCCAAAGGCGGTTTTCCTGTCTTATGCGTCTCAGGATTCTGAGGCGGCGAAGAAGATTTGCGACGCCTTGCGCGCGGCCGGCGTCGAGGTGTGGTTCGACCAGAGCGAGTTGGTGGGTGGCGACGCGTGGGACCAGAAGATCCGGAAACAGATCAAGGAGTGCGCGCTTTTCGTGCCGCTGATCTCGGAGACGACGGATTCCCGGTCCGAGGGCTATTTCCGGCTGGAGTGGAAACTGGCGGTGGATCGCTCCCATCTCATGGCGGACGACGCGCCGTTTCTCTTCCCCGTCGTGGTCGGCGACGTGAACGATGCCACGGCCCGCGTGCCCGACAGGTTCCGCGAGGTGCAGTGGACGCGCCTGCGGCTCGACGAGACGCCGGCCGAGTTGGCCGCGCGGGTGACGAGGCTGCTGAGCGGGGATGCAGGGGCGTCGCTTGACGACGCCCGCGGGCGCGCACCAGGCGCGCCCCTACGAAGGGAGAAATCCGGCTTCGAGAAGTGGTGGTGGATCGTCTTTCCCATCATGGGCATGGCGATGCCGATCATCGGACTGCTCAAGAGCCGGCCCGAACGCGAGAGGCCGGCGGCCCCGGTCGTGGTTTCAACCCCGAACCCCAAATCCCAGACCCCATCCCCCCAATCTCTCTCCGAAGCCCGGCAGCTCGCCCAGCGCGGGTTCGAGCTGAGCGTGGACAGCTTCGACTCCACGCAGGACGACTTCGCCGTGGCGGAGGACCTGCTGAAGCGGGCGCTGGCGCTCGATCCGGACGATGGCGAGATCTGGGCCTATTCCGCACAGCTCAACTTCATGTTCCGCAACCGGGGCTTCGATTTTTTTCCGGAACGGATTGCCACCGGTCGCCAGCAGGCGGAGCGGGCCGTGCGGCTGGCGCCGGACTCGCCCGAGGCAATCTTTGCGGTGGCCCTGGCCCATCGCTACACGAACAACGGCGCCGCATACATCGAGACGCTGCGGCGGGTCGTGGCCCTCAACCCCACGCATGGCCGGGCCCTGTTGTTCCTGGGCAGTGAGCTGACGCGGAATGAGCAGACGACGATCGAGGGGCTGGCCTTGCTGGCCCGGGCCCGGGAAAATCCCGAGTGGGCCCCGCTGGTGGACTATTTCGAGTTTCTGCGGAATTTCACCCGGCGGAAATTCGTCGCCGCCGAGGAGGCGATCCGACGCTCCCAGGACGCCAGGCCCTCGGCCAACTCCGCGGCGGCGATCGCCGTGCAGCAACTGACCTGGCAGGGTGACCTTGAGGCCGCCGCGCGCCTTCTCGCCGAGTTGCCGCCGGCGCTGCTGACCGCGCCGCGGGTGGTCTGGGCGACTGCCGAGCTGCACCTCGTGCGGCGCGACCCCGAGCGGGCGCTGCGCGCGCTCGACCGGCTGCCCGACGAGTTCCTGTCGAGCAGTTGGTATACCGGCCCCAAGGCTTACCTCGTCGGCCGGGCTCACGCGCTGGCGGGGCGGGAAGCCGCCGCCCGCATCGAATGGGAAAAGGCCCTGGGCGTGGTCGAGCAGAAGCTCCGGGACGAACCCGGCGACCCGGTCTTGCATCGCAGCCGGGGCGAAATCCTGGCCTGCTTGGGGCGCGGGGAGGAAGCGCTGGCCGAGGCTCGCACCGTGGCCGAGATCAACCGTGGCCAGACGACCAGCTGGAACATCTCGGAAGTCACCATCCACGCCGCCCTGGGGCGGGCGGATCTGGCGCTCCCGCTCCTCGGGCGGCAGCTGGCCATGGACGCGGGCTGGCCCCTGACGGCCCGGCTGCTGCAGCTGGATCCCCGCTGGGACAAACTGCGCGGCGATCCGCTTTTCAGCAAATTGCTGGAACAACATTCGCTGCCGGAGGGCTCAAAATGAGCGACTCCGGCAAAGCCGTCTTCCTGAGCTACGCCTCCCAGGACGCCGAGGCCGCCAAACGCATTTGCGACGCGCTGCGTTCGGCGGGCATCGAGGTGTGGTTCGACGTCGAGGGGGGATTGGAGACCGGCGACGAGTGGGACGCGAAGATCCGCCGGCAGATCAAGGAGTGCGTGCTCTTCCTCCCGATCATCTCGGCCAACACGCAGGCGCGCGAGGAGGGCTACTTCCGCATCGAGTGGGAGCTGGCGGCCCAGCGCGCGCTCGGCATCGCCAGCGGCGTGGCCTTCATTTTGCCCGTGGTGATCGACGACACGCGCGAACCCGGGGCCCTCGTGCCCGACCGCTTCCGCTCGGTGCAATGGACGCGTCTGCGTGGTGGCGAAATGACGCCCGAGGCCAGGGCGAAGTTCATCAAGCTCTGGTCGCACCGCACCGGCGTGCTGAAGCACCGCGGCACGGGGAGTCTGGGGCCGCTGCCGGCGCCGGAGGGGCCCGTGCGGCCCGCCAGCAGTGTCCGGGCCTGGGTGGCGCCGGCCGCAGTGGGTGGCGCTTTGCTGGCCGGGGCTGTGGCCTACCTCGCGCTCAAGCCGGAGCCCCGCGCCAGGGAGGTCGCGCCGGCGCCGGCGGCCCCGGCCCGGCCAGCCGAACCGGCTCCGACCGAGGCCCGCCGGCTGACGGCCAGAGCCTTCGCCCTGCTCCACGGCCTGGAGGCCACCCGCGAGGATTACAAACTGGCGGAGGAGTATTGCCAGCGTGCCATCCAACTGGACCCCGAGGACGGCGAGGCTTGGGCCGCCTACTCGCAGGTCAACGCCGCCTTTGTCTACCGGGGCTGGGATGCCTCGCCCGAACGCAAGGAGCAGACGCGGGTGATGGCGGAGCGCGCGATGCGGCTGGCGCCGGATTCGGCGGAGGCGCGTCTCGCCCAGGCCGGTGCCTGGGCCACCTTCGGCATCAACCGCGACGAGCGGGAGAAACTGCTCCGGGAGGTGGTGCGCGACGATCCCGCCAACCAGGGGGCGCTGCGCTTTCTGGCCGTCACCGTCCTGGCGCGGCCGGACGGTTTCGAGGAATGCCTGGCGCTCAACGAACGTTCGGCGGCGCTGCCCGGCGGCGATCCGCTCGCGCTTTTCAACAGCGCCCGATACCTGTGGAACCGCGGCCAGAAGGCCGAGGGGTATGCCATGCTCCAGCGGGCGCTGGCCCAGAGGAAATTCGCCTCGGCGCTGGTGCTCAAGATGGTCATGGAGATCAACTGGCGCGGTGATCTCACGGCCGCGGAAACGACCCTGCGGGAAATCCCGCCGTCGGCTCTGCAGGAGGATCGCGCCAACTATCACGCCGGCCTTCTTCGCTACTACCAGCGCAACGCCAAGGCCGCACTCGAGATCTGGCAGGCCTTCCCCCGGGACTACTATGTGGACTTCAATTACGAGGGCCCGAAAGGCCTGCTCCTCGGGCTGGCCTACGAACTCGACGGCCGGGAGGCGGCCGCAAAAATCGAATGGCGGTCCGCCCTGCAGGTGGTGGAGAAGAGAATCGCCGCGACCCCGAACAACCCCGTCCTGTATCTGCGTCAGGCCCTGCTCCTGGCCTGCCTCGGGGAAAAGGCCGCGGCCGGCGAGGCGTTGCGCGCCTCCGGGCAGCTGGAGGGCCTGAACCTTGCGGCCGGCCAGCGCCTGCCCAACCGGGTCGCCCGCGTCTATGCACGGCTCGGGCGTTTCGATGAAATCTTCGCGCATCCGCCGGACGACGACGGCGTCGTCATCCTGCGGATCAGCCCGGATTTCGACTCGCTGCGGGCCGACCCACGTTTTGCCGAGCACCTCCGCCGGGCCGGGGTCGATCCCCGCCCCGCGCCCCAAACCGCCCCGCCCCGCGACTGGCCGAGGAATCCGGAGCTGAAGAAGGCCATCGAGCTGATCGAGGGTCTGGAATCCATTCCCGATGATTTCGCGCTGGCGGAGCAGCTCGTGAAACCGATCCTGGACCGCGCGCCGGCCGACGTGGAAGCCGTGACCGTCATGGCCCGGGTTCAGTCCCAGTTTATGCGCCGGGGCTTTGACCGGAGTGACGAGCGCTCAACCCAGGCCCGGCTCTACGGGGAGCGCGCCCTGCAGCTCGATCCCAACGAGCCCGAGGCCATGCTGGCCGTCGCGGCCTACCTGTTCAGCCGGCAAACCGGAGTCACCCGGGCGGAGCGGCTGCTGCGCCGGGCCATGGAGGTTGATCCCGGCAATCCCCGGCATGGCCGGATGCTGGCGGACCTGTTGAACGTGAGCCCGGGTCGCGAGGCGGAGGCCGTGGCCCAGTCGCAGGAGAACGCGCGGCGCTTCCCGAATGATGTGCTGACCCGCTACGACATGGCCCGCGTTTTCAAGGACCAGGGACGCTACGAGGAAAGCGATCGCGAGTTGGATGCGACCCTGGCGTTGGCCCCGCTGCCCAATGCCATCGCGTGGAAGGCGCGGTTCCAGTTCGGCCTGCACAACGACATCCCGGGCATGAAGCGCTGGCTGGACCAGGTGCCGGAGCGGGTGCGTGGCACCGAGCGCACCGTGTTCGGCTACTTCGTCTACGCGGCCTTTGGCGGCGATGCGGAAACGGGTCTCACGGCGCTGCGGGCGTTCACCCAAAAGTGGTTCACGGATTTCGAGTATGCCGGTCCGGCCGCCCTGCTGAATGCCTGTCTCCTGGAACGGCAGGGGAAAACCGAACTGGCCCGGCAGCAATATGAGGCGGCTCTGCTGGAAGCCCAGCGGATGAAGGTGGCTGATCCGACCCGCATCTGGCTCGGCTTTGCGGAATTCTGGCCCCTGCTCGGCCTGGACCGGAAGGAGGAGGCCAAGGTGGTGTTCCAGCGCCTGATCGAGGCTCAGCGCCGGCCCTATTCGCAGAGCCTGGTCAACGGCTGGTGGTTCACGCTGATTCCCGGCGCGCTGTTGCTCGGCGAGCGGGACACGGCGCTGGAACTCCTGCGCGAGTCGGTCACCACCTTGCCGGAAAGCCGGGCGGCCTTCCGCGTGCGTTTCCAGCTCGACCCGCGCATGGCGCCGTTTCGGGAGGATCCCGAAATCAAGGCCCTGCTGGCTGAACCCGAGGAGAAAAAATGAGCAAGTCCGGCAAAGCCGCTTTCCTTGGGTTCGGCCCGAAGCGGGCAGATCGGCGACCGCCGGGAATCAGAAGATCGTCCGACGGGCACTCCGCTTGAGCTCTTTATGAAAAACACCACCATCTGCCTTGGCCTGTTGCTTGCCCTGTCCGTCTCCGGTGGCGCGCCCGCGGCCACGTCCGAAACGCGCGAGGCTGTGAAGGCTCGCGTGGATGCCGAGTATGCCTCGCTCGAGGCGATCTATCAGGACCTGCACGCGAATCCCGAGCTGTCGTTCATGGAGGTGAAGACCGCGGCGCTGCTCGCCGGCGAGCTGCGCGCGCTCGGCTTCGCGGTCACGGAAAAGGTCGGCAACACCGGCGTCGTCGCCGTCATGAAGAACGGCCCCGGCCCGACGGTGCTCCTGCGCGCCGACATGGACGCGCTGCCCGTGAAGGAGACCAGCGGCGTGCCCTACGCGAGCACGGCCGTGGTGAAGGACCTTGCCGGCAAGGACCAGCCGGCCATGCACGCCTGTGCCCACGACACCCACGTGACCGGGCTCATCGGCACCGCGCGGGTGCTGACCGCCTTGAAGGACAAATGGAGCGGCACGCTCGTGCTGATCGGCCAGCCGGCCGAGGAGATCGTGGCCGGCGCCCGCGCCATGCTGATGGACGGACTCTACACGCGGTTTCCGCGGCCGGACTTCGCCCTCGCCCTGCACACCTCCTCCCAGCATGCGGCGGGCACCATCGGCTACGGGGCGGGGCCGTTTCTCGCGGGGGTGAGTTCCGTGGACATCCTCGTGCGCGGCGTGGGCGGGCACGGTTCGGCGCCGAACACGGCCAAGGACCCCGTGGTGCTCGCCTCGCAGATCGTGCTTGCGCTGCAGACGATCGTGAGCCGCGAGGTGAAGCCCGGCACGACCGCCGTGGTGACGGTCGGCACCATCCACGGCGGCCTCAAGCGCAACATCATCTCCGAGGAGGTGAAGCTCGAACTCACCCTCCGCGCCTACGACGACGCGGTGATGGAGCAGCTCGTGGCGGCCATCCGCCGCATCTGCGACGGCACGGCCCGCGCCGCGGGCCTGCCCGAGGACCGCCTGCCGGTGGTGACCGTCACCGAGGAGTCCTCGCCGGTGACCGCGAACGACGCCGTTCTCACTCGGCGGCTGGCCGGGGCTTTCACGGAGTGGCTGGGAACCGGACGGGTGAAGGAGGTGCCGCCGATCACGGGTGCGGAGGATTTCACGCATTTCGGGCGCACTGCTGACAAGGTGCCGATCTGCATCTGGTGGGTGGGCGGCACGGCGCCGGAGAAGTTCGCGGAGAGCGAGCGCACCGGCGTGCCGGTGCCTTCGAACCACAATTCCGGCTTCGCACCTGTGCCCGAGCCCACGTTGAAGGCCGCGGTCATCTCGATGACCGCGGCGGTGCTGGAGCTGCTGGGCCGGCCCTGAACGGTCCGGGATGGCGAAAAAACGCCCGCCGGCAGGCGGGCGTGGGTGTCGGGGCCGGTCGGAGACCGGCCTACTTGTTCACCGCGCCGGGAATGGTGCCGGCCTTGATGAGGACCATCTTCTCCGGGTCGAGGTGCTGCTTGATGGCGGCGTTGACCTCGTCCGTCGTGAGCGCGGCGATCTCCTGCGGGTAGGTGTCGAGCCAGGACAGCGGCAGGCCGCGGTTGGCGGTCACGAGGAGCTGGCCGACCAGGCCGTCGGTGGTGGCGAGGGCGACCTTGTAGCGGCCGATGAGGTTGGTCTTGCGGTCGGCCACCTCCTTCGCGGTCACGCCCTCGCGGTGCCACAGGTCGAGCTGGCGGCGGGTGGAGGCGATGCCCTTCTCCAGCAGGTTGGGCGCGAAGGTCGCGCCGATGCGGAAGTCGCCGTCGGCGAAGGTGTCGTTGGCCAACTGGGCGTAGATGCCGTAGGTCAGGCCCTCTTTGTCGCGCACGTTGCCCATGAGGCGGCCGGTGAAGCCGCTGCCGAGGATGGCCGTGCCGAGGCGCAGGGCCTGGTAGCCGGGCTCGCCGTAGCGCAGGCGCGTGGGCTGGGCGAGCATGACGCTGACGCTGGTCTTCTCGGGCATGAACACGTCCTGCTCGCGGATGCTGTCGCCGGCGGTGGCGCGGGGGGCGGCGGGCAGGGGCACGCCGCCGGACCAGCCGGCGAACACGCGGCCGATCTCAGCCTGCAGGAGCGGGAGATCGAGGTCGCCGACCAGGGCGAGGGTCAGGTGGGCGGGGCCGTAGTGCGCGGCGTGGAAGGCCTTCACCTCGTCGAGCGTGGCTTTTTCGATGGCGGCGAGCATCTCGGCGTGCGGGGTGGGGCGGTTGGGGTGGCCGGGGGGGTAGAGGGCGAGGGCGGCGGCCTCGGCGGCCTGGTAGTCGGGATCTTCCAACGAGCGTTGGATGGAGCCGGCATACTGGACCTTCGCCTTGGCGAACTCCTCCGGCGCGAAGGCCGGTTCGCGGAGCTGCTCGGCGATGAGGGCGATGACCAGGGGGGCGTCCTTCCTGAGGCACTTGGCGCTGATGCCGACGGTCTCGTTGCCGACGCTGAACTCAAGCGTGGCGCCGACGGCCTCGAGCTGGGCGGCGATGGCGAACTTGTCGCGTTTCACCGTGCCCTGGTCGAGGAGCATGCCGGTGAGGGTGGCGACGGCGGGGTTGGTCGCGGCGGAGAAGACGTCGCCGGCGGGCAGCGAGCCGCGGATGTTCACGACGTTCTTCACGCCGGTCGGGTAGAGGAGGACGTCGAGGCCCGCGATGCGGGTGCGGGTGACGTTGCCGGCGATCTGGGCCGTGAGGACGGCGGGCAGAAGACCGAGGATGGAGAGCAGGAGGCGAAGGCGTTTCATGGCGGGAAGCATGAAGGGTTAGTTGGAGCCGGCGGCCGGGGCGGCGCCGGGGACGAGGGCGATGAACCAGCCGGTGGTGCTCTGGTCCTCGTTGAAATAGAGGTTGGCGACGCGCTGCACGTCGGCGGCCGTGACCTTGGCGACGGCTTCGTCGAGCGTGTGGTAGAGCGTCCAGTCGCCGACGGCGATGCATTCGTTGAGCTGGGCGGCGATGGCGAAGGTGCCGTCGCGCTGGTAGGCGGAGTCGGCGAGCAACTGGTTGACGGCGCGGGCGACCTCGGCGTCGGTGACGCCGTCCTGCTTCACCTTCGCGATGTCGGCGAGGGCGATCTTCTCGACCTGCTCGTGGCCGACGCCGGGGGCGAGGGGCACGAAGGTGTAGTGCAGCATCGGGTCGCGGGTGAAGCGGGCGTAGGTGAAGACGCCGGTGGAGAGGCTCTGGTCGGTGATGGACTTGTAGAGGCGGCTGCCCTTGCCGTTGCCGAGGATGGCGCTGAGCACCTGGATGGCGGGGAAGTCGGGGTGGGTGCCGGCGGGGATCTTGTGGCCGATGGCGACGGCGCCGAGCTGGCCGGCGCGCTTGATGACGAAGCGGCGCGGGCCGCTTTGCTCCGGCTCCTCGGTATAGACCTGCGGGATGGGCTTCGGGGACTTCGGGATCGGGCCGTAGAATTTCCGGATGAGGCCGAGCGCCTCGGCCGGCTGGAAGTCGCCGATCACGGTCACGGTGGCGTTGTCGGGCCAGTAGAAGGTGTCGTAGAACTCGCGGAGCTTCTCGATGGAGACCTTCTCGATGTCGGAGCGCCAGCCGATGGTGGCGTGGTGGTAGGGGTGGGCGAGGTAGGCGTAGGAGCCGAGCTCGAGGAAGAGGGCCTGGATGGGGTTGTTCTGGCCGCGTTCGAACTCGTTGCGCACGACGGTCATCTCGGGGCGGCGGTCGTCCTCGCGCAGGAGGAGGTTGCGCATGCGGTCGGCCTCCATCTCGACGACCATGGGCAGGTGCTCGCTGCCGAAGGTCTCGTAGTAGTTGGTGCGGTCCACGGAGGTGGTGGCGTTGTTGGTGGCGCCGATCGGGTCGAGGAGCTGATCCACCTTGTTGCCCTTCGCGGCGTTGAAGTTGGCCGAGCCCTTGAACATCAGGTGCTCGAGCAGGTGGGTGGCGCCGGTGGTGCCCGTCACCTCGTCGCGCGAGCCGACGCGGTAGGTGACCATGAAGGTGATGACGGGGGCGGAGTGCTCGGGCAGGAGCAGCACCTGCAGGCCGTTGGCGTCGAGGCGGTATTCGTCGATGCCGCCGAGGGATTTGATATGGGTGAAGCCCTCGGCGGCGACGGGCGCGGCGCGCAGGCCGGCGGCGGCCACGAGAAGGGCGAAGACAACCAGGGTATGTTTCTGCATGGGGAAGGAACGGGTTGGGTGGAGCCGAAGCCAAGTCGGCTTCGGCGCGGATGCCAATAGGACAAAAGGCGCATTCGCGGGATGGGCGGGTGCGGTTTGGCGCACCCCGGGCTTTCCTTCCGGGGGCCAATCCACCTAGGCTGCGCAAAAAAAGCCCCATGAAACTTCCCCCTGTCGCCCTGTTCCTGCTCGTCACGGCCTCCGTCGCCGCCGCCCGCCCGATGGTGGTCGAGGACCTGTTCCGTCTCAAGCGCGTGTCCGATCCCCAGCTCTCGCCCGACGGCCGCACCGTGGCCTACGTGGTCACCGAGGTGCTGAAGGACGAGAACCGCACCCAGAGCGACATCTGGGTGGTCCCGGCCGGGGGCGGCGAGGCCCGCCTGCTGGCCGGGTCGCCCAAGCATGACCGCCACCCCCGCTGGTCGCCCGACGGGCGGTGGGTGGCCTTCGAGTCGAACCGCGACGGCGAATTCCAGATCTGGATCGTGCCGGCCGCGGGTGGGGAGGCCCGCAAGCTCACCAGCCTTTCCACCGGTGCCTCGCAGCCCGTCTGGGCGCCGACCGGCGACCAGATCGCGTTCGTCTCCGAGGTGTTTCCCGAGTTTTCCGCCCGGCCGTTCGCCGAGGCCGACCGCCTGAACAAGGAAAAGCTCGACGCCCGCGAGAATTCCAAGGTGAAGGCCCGCGTCCTCACCCAGCTCCTCTACCGCCACTGGGACTCGTGGGTGGACGGCAAGCGCAAGCACCTCTTCGTGCTCCCGGTGAAGGACGGGGCCGCCACCGGCGAGCCGCGCAACGTCACGCCCGGCGAGAACGACGCCGTGCCCACGTCCTCCACCTTCGAGGAGGGTGACGAATTCGACTTCTCCCCCGACGGCCAGGAGCTGGCCTTCGCGGCGCCGCACCACGTGACGCGTGAGCAGGCCTGGAGCACCAACCACGATGTCTGGACCGTGAACCTCGCGACCGGCGAGCGCCGCAAGATCACCACGAGCCCCGCCGCCGACACGCACCCGCGCTACTCGCCCGACGGCAAGTTCATCGCCTACCGCGCGCAGGCCCGCGCCGGCTTCGAGGCCGACCGCTGGCAGGTGCGTCTGCACTCCCGCAGCAGCGGTGAGGACTGGAGCCTGACCGCCGATTGGGACGTATCGGTCGCCGCGCTCGACTGGTCGGCCGACAGCCGGAGCATCGTGTTCCCCGCGCAGGAGGCGGGCGCCGAGCCGGTGTTCGAGGTGTCGCTCGACGGCGGCACGCCGCGCAAAATCCACGGCGGTGGCGTCAACACCGACCTCGGCCGCTCTGCCGACCAGCGCTGGCTCTGTTTCCTGCACGCCAGCTTCACCGAACCCCCGGAGGTGTGGCGCCGCGACCTCACGACCGGCGTCGCCTCGCCCGTCACGCGCACCAATGCCGCGCTCCTCGCGCAGATCGATCTGCCCAAGCCGGAGAGCGTCACCGTGGCCGGCGCCGGCGGCACGCCCGTGCAGATGTGGATCATCAAGCCGCCGGGTTTTGATCCGGCGAAGAAGCACCCGCTCGTCTTCTGGGTCCATGGCGGACCGCAGAGCGCGTGGCTCGACAACTGGTCCACGCGCTGGAACCCCCAGGTATGGGCCGCGCAGGGCTACGTGCTGGCGCTGCCGAATCCGCGCGGCTCGACCGGCTTCGGCCAGCAGTTCACCGACGAGATCTCGCACGACTGGGGCGGCAAGGTCTTCGAGGACCTCATGGCCGCGCTCGCGCATCTGGAAAAGCAGCCGTGGATCGACCCCGCGCGCATGGCCGCGGCCGGCGGCAGCTACGGCGGCTACATGATGAACTGGTTCCAGGGGCACACCGACAAGTTCCGCACGCTGGTCACGCACTGCGGCGTCTACGATTTCATCTCGATGTATGGCACGACGGAGGAGACCTGGTTCGACGAGTGGGACCACGGCATCCCGTGGGAGAACCCGGATTTCGAAAAATGGTCCCCGCACCGTTACGCCGCCAGCTTCAAGACGCCGAACCTGATCATCCACAACGAACTCGACTTCCGCGTGCCGCTCAACCAAGGCCTGAGCCTCTTCACCACGCTCCAGCGCCAGGGCGTGCCGTCGAAGCTGCTCTACTTCCCCGACGAGGGCCATTGGGTGCTCAAGCCCGCCAACAGCGAGCTGTGGCACGCCACGATCTTCGACTGGCTGGCGGAATACCTGAAGAAGTAAGAGTAGGACTCTTGAACCACAGATGAACACGGATGGACACAGATAGGATTTCCTTGGCTTGGGTGTGGGAGGGACTTCATGTCGCGACGCCGACCCGAAAGATCGAGCACCGGGGCGAGGGCGCCCCGGCTCCATTTCCGCCCCGCTCCCGAATTTCATTTGTGTGAATCTGTGTCCATCTGTGGTTGGACTTCTGCCGCTGTGATCGCCCGGTTCCTCCGCCGTCTGCAGACCACCTGCCCGCCCGCCGCGCGGAAGCTCGGCCTGCTGCGCGAGCACGAGGACATCGCGCAACGCCACGCGAAGGTGCGCGCGGCTTGGGCGCCGCATCTCGCGGAGAGCCGCAAGGTCATCCGCGAAACGGCCGCGCGCTGCGCGCAGCACCGCCGCGTGCTCGTCATCGGCGCCGGCGACTGCCTCGACGTGCCGGTGGCGGAGCTGGCGGACATCTTCCGCGAGGTGGTGCTGGCCGACATCGTGACGAGCGCCGAGGTGCGGCGGTGGGAGAGGAAGCTGCCGGGAAAGGTCCGCGGAGTGAACTGGGACGCCAGCGGCGCGCTTGCAACGCTGGCCGCCGTGCGCGAGACGGTGGCGCCGCACGAGGCGCCGGATATCTTCGCCCGGGCCGACCCGGGGCCGCCGCCGGGCGGGGAGGCGGATTTCATCGTATCGGCCAACTGCATCTCCCAACTCGGTCTCGTGCCCGGGCACTCGCTGCCCGCGCAGGAGAAGGACAAGGGCCTGCCGGACCGTTGTGCGAAGGCCGCGGCGAAGCGCCACCTTGCGTGGTTGCAGCAGCAACCCGGCGTCCGCCTGCTCCTCGCCGACGCCGCGCGCTACGATCTCGGCCCCGATGGGAGGCAGCTCAAGAAGGAGACCCTGCACGAACGCTTCGGCCTGCCGAAGCCCGACCGCATCTGGCGCTGGGACCTGGCCCCGATCCCCGAGTGGTCGCCGGATTTCCACCGCGTGCACGACGTCGGCGCCTGGGTGTTCCCGGCCAAGATCGGCTAGGTGGAATTCCCGGCGCGACGGCTGCGCAGTGGAAGACCGGTGGCGAAGATCAGAATGCTTGCGACGATAGCGACAGCTTGTGGTGAGACGACGAGTGTCGCTCATGGAGTCTGGGGCGTGACGAGGGCCCGGTAACGCTGGTCGGGGTGGTTGGGCTGATCGGGCAACGTCATTTCCAGCCGGCCGGCGCGGAGCATGGGGGTGATCAGGCGATTGGTGACGTAGTTGCGATTGCGATCAAGAAACTGAGCCAGCTCTTCAGTGGAAAGCGCCCTCCAAGCGCAGAGCTGCCAAACCAAATCCTGCATTTCGGGTTGGGGCACCTTGGCTTTGAGGGTGTGGAGGGCGGCAACCAAGGCTTCCGGCATCCCGGGCATGGCCGCAAACCTGTGAACCTGGTTCACAGATTCAGGGGGAGGGTTCACAGATTTACCATTCTCATGGGGTGTTTCCGGACCTGGGTTCACAGGGTGTGAAGCCGGGTTCACAGATTTGCCCTCCGGCCCGGGTTGGGGAACCGGCGCCAATTCGGTGGGAAAGGCTGCGCCGGACCAGGGGGTGAGCAGCTTGTCGGTGGGAATGTAGTAGGTCTCCGTGCCCTTGCCCTTCTGCTGGAGGAGCCCGTAGTCGCGCAGGCGGCGGAGATGGACGCTGGCGTTGAGCACGTCCACGCGGTTGAGGTTGCGGTATGCGGCGTTGGTGATGGCGCCGGCCTCGCGCACGAACACAAGGGCGCGCGCCTCCTCATCGCTGAGTTCGACCTCTTGAAACTGGCGCAGCCACGCCCAGTCCTCCGGCGTGAGGAAGTGATGAAAGAGCAGCGTGACGATGAACTGGTTGTGTTCACGGTCGGACTCAAACGTGGGCGGAGTGAGGCCGACCTCGTTCATGAGCTGGCGCATGACGCGAATGCCGCTGCCCTTGGTCTCGGCGAGGTTGGTCTCGTGCAGCACGGCCGCGACGAGCGGATTGCGCGTCTCGGAACCGGGCTCGCCCAAGCGGTCTTCGGCAACCAGAGAGTGGCCGGGATTGCGGATCTCCAGTCGGTTGGCGTAGCGGATGATCTGCACGGCCCCTTGCACCCGATAGCTGCGGTGCATGACGGCATTGACGACGGCTTCGCGGATCACGCGATCCGGGACAAGGGAGATGTCTTTCCGGTGGAGCTGGCCCGCGGGCAGTGAAAACGCCTTGGGCAGGTCGTCGAGGATGGCGGCGCGGGCCCGGCGGATAAGTGCGACGAGCGGCGCCCGAATCTCGATGGTCTCGAACCGACGGTCGGGATCGGGCACCCACTCGCGGCCGGGCACCCGGATGTAGTCGATCCGCATCAGCGGAAACCAGCGGCGCAGAGCCTGGGTGGTGCCGAAAAGAAGCAGCCCGGCCACCGTGGGACGCATGACTCCGTTGTCGCGCGAGGCACAACGGAGCGCATGCAGCAGTTCCTCGTCGGTCCAGCGCAGCTCTTCCGCCGTGGGGTTGGCCTCGGCACGCAGGCGACGGTATTCGGCGAGCGCCGCGGGATCGATGGCGGTCAGGTCCGCATCGCGGATCAGTGTTGCGTCGTAGGACTCGTTGCGCCGTTCCTGGTAGAAAATGGCGAGGTCGTCGTCGGTGCAATGGACGTCGGCTGAGCCAATGCGACGGAAAGCGGAGCCGGGGAGTGGCCGGTTGTGAAAGAAAATCGGTTTCTCGGCGGGCTCGGCCTCGGGGACAAAAACGGCGAGCAGCGTGCGCCCGTTCACCTGCCCGGACTCGATCTGCACCCGGACCGGGCGATTGAAGGCCGTGGCGCACTGGGTCGCGATGTCCCGGGCGGCCTTGTCGGGGTCGGGCAGACCGGTGGCGATGTATTGGCGGAAAAGGGCCCCTCTTCGACCTTGGCGCCGAGGACAATCCAACCGCCACCCAAGCCGGGCTCGTTGGCGTAGGCGCAGACAGTCTCCATCACCGACCGGCTCAATTCCGAAGCAGCCTTGGCTTCGATACGGGTGTGCTCATCAAGCTCATTGAGCTGCTGGAGGAGTTCTCGCGGTGTCATGGCAGGGGAGCGGACACGGCTTCCTGATCAGAGTCGATGTTCGACGTCGTCGGGGCGGTGGCCTGCTCGACAAGTTTGATCTCATCATCGGTCAGGCCGTAGAGCTGATAGACAAGCTGGTCGAGGGCGCTAATGCTGTGTCGGAACGTGCTCAAAGTTGTGAACTCAAAATTCTACGACCACATCTTTTCCGAATTCGAGGCCTGCGACCTCGGTCGCAAGTCGGATGATGGTTTTCTTGAGCACGTTGTTGAGATTAGTGGCGACGAGCCAACCCCCAGGTAGAGATTCACGCATTTCACGGAGGTCTTCTCGGTCGGGATAAAGTTCTTCAGGAGTGCGAGCGATATACCGGCGCTTACGTCCCTGAGTGTCGGGGTGCTGGGAACACCGCTCAAGGAAAGTGGGGTCGGTCTTTGCGAGTTCTCGAAGAACGATGAGCATGGCTTCCTTCGCGTTACTGTAGGAGTGAGCTTTGCCGAGTAGGGTGAGCCGGCCGTTGCGTGAGCTCTCTCCAATCAGACGTGGCGCAGCATGCCGCGCAGATTGAGAGGATGAGGTTTGTTGAATGGATGCTGGGCGAGGGGCCGATTCAATAAAGACAGGCTTGCCCAAACCAGCGAGGTATTCTGCAACATCGTCGTCATCAGGACGAACACCGGTCTTGGACTCAACAGCACTGGCAAGAAGTTCGACAAGGAGCTCATCGCCTTTCTCGACCAACTCCCGCCAAGCGTCTGGAATAGCGGACCGAGCCTGGGATTTGCGATTACGGCTTCGGTATTCTTTGCGTGCAGTATCAAGTGCTTCACCGGATTCGACCCGCGCTCGCGCAAGGTAACGGTCGAGAGTAGTCGCAGCTTCAGCTGGAGGACGTTCGAACAGATCGAGCTTATAGACGCGGCGGTCTTCGTAGCTGCCTTGTTCGGCGGGAAGATAGAAACTCCAAGTTCTGCCATCGGTCAGCACCACGAAGGGAACTCCCGTATGAAAGGCATACTCCAGTGCTTGACGGACAGCATCCTCGGCTTTGCCGGGCTGCTTCACCTCGATGAATATGGAGGGGTTCGACGCCGGATGGCAGAGGGCGAAATCAGCCCGTCCCTCTCCGGTCTGGTATTCAGGCCAGACGATATTGGTGTCCCATGTGTCCCAGCCGAGTTCTTGCAGGACACGGAGAACAATTCCCTGAGAGATCGCCTGCTCGTTCGGGAAACGGCCCTGACGAAGCCGGGCGGTGATGTCAGTCAGTGTAGTTTCGAGGGACATTCGTCCATTGGTTTAAGTCAGGGGAAAAGAATACCTTGAATCAGCATAGATTTGGCCCGGAGGCAGCAAAGCGCAGGCGCTAACTGTCGGCAAGCGCGGACAGGCACCGACCTATAGAGGGGCCGGCGGTTTGGTCGGCCGCCAGATGGGGAAGAGGGGATTCTAGGAGCCTAGGATCCTCTCGCGGAGGTGGGTGCAGCGTTGCTTGGACTCGGCGTTGCGGACGGCCATGCCCCAGGCGGCGGGTTCGCCGACGACGAAGACCTTTTTCCGGCCGCGGGTGATCGCCGTGTAAACCAGGTTGCGCTGGAGCATCATGAAATGCCCCTTGAGCAGTGGGATGATGACGACGGGATATTCGGAGCCCTGCGACTTGTGGATGCTGATGGCGTAGGCGAGGGCGACGTCGCCGAACTCGCCGCGCTCGAAGACGTGCTTTTCGCCGTCGAAATCGGCGATAAGCGTGCCCTTCGAGAGGTCCACGCTGACGACGGTGCCGATATCGCCGTTGAAGAGGCACTTGTCGTAGTTGTTGCGGAGCTGGATGAGCTTGTCGCCCGGGCGGTATTCGCCGCTGACGGTCTTGATGCCGCGGGCGTGCCCGTTGAGCGCGGCCTGGAGCTGGGTGTTGAGGTTGGCGACGCCGGCCACGCCCTTGTGCATCGGGGCGAGGACCTGCACGTCGGCCACCGGGTCGAACCACTTGAAATGTTGCGGGATGAACCGCGTGCACAGCTCGACGACCTTGCCGAGGCAGTCGTCGGCGCTGGAGGCGGCGATGAAGTTGAGGTCGCTCCAAGCCTGCGCCTTGGCCACCTCGTTTACGACCGGCGGCGGCGAGGCGATGCCCTCGTTGATGGCATGGGCGGTCGTGACGATCGCGCTCTCCTTGCCCTGGCGGTAGACGAATTGCAGACGGGTGACGGGAACTCGCCCGGTGGCGATGAGATCCTTCAGCACGTTGCCGGCGCCGACGCTGGGCAACTGGTCGATGTCACCGACAAGCAGCAAGTGTGCGCGCACCGGCACGGCTTGCAGCAGCGCGGCGGCGAGGCGGGTGTCGAGCATCGAGGACTCGTCCACGATGAGGAAATCGGTGGCGAGGGGCCTGGACTCGTTGTGGACGAAGCCGCCGCCGGCCGGGTCGTAGGCGAGGAGGCGGTGGATGGTGGAGGCGAAGCCGCCGGTCGTTTCGGCGAGGCGCTGCGCCGCGCGGCCGGTGGGCGCGGCGAGGGTGACGCGCGCCCTCTTGGCCTTCAGGATGTCCACGAGGGCGCGGAGGATCGTGGTCTTGCCCGTGCCGGGTCCGCCGGTGAGGATGGAAAACTTGTGCGTGAGAGCATTGGTGATCGCGGCGGCTTGCAGCGGGTGGAATTCGAAGCCGGCCTTGTCCTGCGCCCACTTGACGGCGACGTCGAGCTTGATGGCCGGCAGGCCGGAGGGCACGGCGTGGAGGCGCTGCACGACGGCCGCGATCTTCTGCTCGGCGCGGTCGTTGTGGGGCAGCTGGATGAAGGCGCTTTGCGCCTGCTGAGGGCTGAGAGCTGAGGGCTGAGAACCGGAAGGCGCATGCGCCACCAGATCCTTCGCGGCGATCAGGGCGTCGATGCGGGCCTCGATGCGGACGGCGGAGGTTTCGAGGAGGTTGGCGGTGTAGGCGACGAGCTCGCCGCGCGGGTAGGCGGTGTGGCCTTCCTCCTCGAGGGTCTGGAGCGCGAAGATCAGGCCGGCGTCGAGGCGGGGTGGGGCGTCGTTGGCGAAGCCGAGGTTGATGGCGAGGCGGTCGGCGGTCTTGAAGCCGATGCCGTCGATCTCGCGGGCGAGACGGTAGGGCTCCGCTTTGATGATCTTCTGCGCGGCGGCGTCCCATTTTTTGACGATGCGCACGCACTGGGAGGTCGTGACGCCGTAGGTCTGGAGGAAGATGTGCACCTCGCGCAGCGTGCGCTGCTCGTCCCAGGCCTGCTTGATGGAGGTGGCGCGGACCTTGCCGATGCCGGGGACCTTGCGGAGCTTGGCCGACTCCTCGCTCAGCACGCGGAAGGTGTCGGTGCCGAAGGCATCCACGATCTTGTTGGCATAGACCTTGCCGATGCCGGGCACGAGGCCGCTGCCGAGGTATTTGCGGATGCCATAGACCGAGGAGGGGAGTTCGCTCTTGAAGGAAGCGACCTTGAACTGCGCGCCGTGCTGGGCGTGCTTTGTCCACTCGCCGGTGAGCTGGAGCGTCTCGCCACACTGCACGCCGGGCAGCGGGCCGGTGATGGTCACGCGCGCGTCGGCACCCTTCACCCCGTCGGGTTTCAGCTCGGCAATGGTGTAGTGGTTCTCCTCGTTGAAGAAGATGATGCGCTCGAGGACGCCGGTCAGGGTTGCTGGGGGGGAAGCCGCCACGGATGAAATGGCAGCGATACCGTGATGATAGCTCAAGCCCGGAGCGGTCCGCCTTTGCCGTCCGGCTGCGGCGAGGCGAGGGAGCGGGGAACACCGCTTGCCGCCGGTGGGTGTGTGTCCGGCAGCCTGCCTTCCAGGCAAACCGCCGTCACGGTGGCCACGGCCTTCGTCGTCCTGTTGCACGTCTGGTTTCTCGTGCGGGGGATGTTCCTCTGGACCAAACCCTATGGTCGGCGGGCGCTCGGGCAGACCGGGGAAAAGGCGCAGGCGACCAAGGCGCTCGCGGCCAACCAGGGACTCTACAACGGCTTTCTGGCGGCGGGGCTGGTGTGGGGGCTGTCACTCGGGACCGAGGGCCGGGCGATCCGGCTGTTCTTCCTCGGTTGCGTGATCGTGGCGGGGATTTTCGGCGCGGCGATGGTCGGCCGGAAGAACCTCCAGGTGCAGGCGCTGCTGGCGGCGGTGGCGCTGAGTTGCGCAGCGTGATTGTCGGGGCGTAAAGCCCCTCCCACATCAAATTCAGGCCAGACTCAATTCGCGTGCGACCTCAAGCAGGCCGGTGCAGATGCGTTCGGCGCCGGCGGCGCGCAGTTCGGCGGCGTTGTGGGTGCCGGTGGTGACGCCGATGAAGGCGAGGCCGGCGTTGCGCGCGGTCTGCACATCGAAGGGCGAGTCGCCGACCAGCAGGGTGCGGTCCGCCGGGACGCCGAGTTTTTGGAGCGCGTGGCGGGTGAAGGCGGGGTCGGGCTTGAGCCACGGCGTGTCGCCGACGCCGAAGATTCCGCGCAGCAAGGGAGTGAGCCCGAGATGGTCGCACACCTCGCGGGAGGCGTAGCCGCGCTTGTTGGTGAGCACGGCGCAGAGGGTGCCGGCGCGGTTGAGTGTTTCCAGCAGCTCGATCGCCCCCGGCAGCAATTCGACGTCGTCGAGATGGGTGGCGTCGAAGTGTTGCGTGTAAACCGGCAGGATCGCCGCCACCTTGTCGCGGCCGGCCAGCCGGGCGATGGCCTCGTCGAGACCGCCGCCGACCGCCGCGCGCACCTGCGCCATGGTGGGCGCGGGCAGACCGAGGCGCGTCATGGCATGGGTGTGGCAGCGGTGGATCGCCTTGAAGTGGTCGATCAAGGTGCCGTCGAGGTCGAAGAGGACGCAGGCGGGAGACATGGGAAACCGCCAGCATCAGGGGATGCACGTCGCCCGGGCGAGGCAAAACCCGTGGCATCCCTTGGCAAAAGCTCGCCGCGGTCCCCGAGCGCAGGGTTGCGCTGCGGGGCGGAAGCGCCAACCTGCGGGCCATGGAATCGCTCTCCTCGCTCCTGCCGATCATCCAACTGGCGATCACGCCGGTCATCCTGATCTCCGGCATGGGGGCGCTGATGATCACGCTGACCAACCGCATGGCCCGCATCGTGGACCGCACGCGAGAGCTGGCGGAGAAGATCCCCGCGGCCGACGCCGACGAACGCCAGCATCTCGAGGACCAACTGACGATCATGTGGCGGCGCACGCTGATGATCCGCCGGGCGGTGACCACCAACGGCCTGAGCATGCTGGTGTCGTGCCTGCTCATCGTGGCGCTGTTTGCGGCGGCGATGTTCGACTGGAACATACGGGTGGTCGTCCTGGTGCTCTTCGCCGCCAGCATCCTCCTGCTGACGGCCTCGCTGGTGGATTTCCTGCGGGACATCTTCGTGTCGCTGCACGCGTTGCGCCTGCAGGTCGCCCGCGCCCGGCAAAAACCCGCCACCCGCGCCCCCTGGCCGGGCGACCGGGGCCGCCCGTCATGACCAACTCGCGCTGGGAGATCTTCTGGGACGGGCTGGCGAAGAAACTGCTCTTCTGGTCGCCGCTGCGCCCCTACCTGCTCTACAAATACCGCTACGCCTTCACGCCCGCGCAGCTCGCCCGGCTGACGATGCTGGCCACCGAGGCGGCGGCCGCGCCCGGCGACTTCTGCGAGATCGGCTGCTACCGCGGCTACACCACGGTCTTCCTCAACCGCCACCTCGACGCCGTCGCGCCGGCGAAGCGCTACTGGGCCGTGGACACCTTCGGCGGCTTCGTGGCGGCCGATGTGGCCCACGAGACGGGCGTGCGTGGCAAGACCGGCCGCGACGAGCGCCGCGCGCTCGACAAGTTCACGGTGAATTCCCGGGCGTGGTTCGCGGCCAACCTGCGGCACAACGGCATCACGCGCGTCAGCACGCACGCCGCAGCCGTGCAGGATTTTTCCTTTCCCGCCGGCACGCAGCTCTGCTTCGTGCTGCTCGATGTGGATCTCTACCTGCCGACCGTGGCGGGGCTCGCCAAGGTCTGGCCGCTGCTCGCCCCCGGCGGGCTCGTGGTGGTGGACGACTGCCAGGCCGACCACGCCTACGACGGTTCGCGGCAGGCCGTGCTGGAATTCTGCGCGAAGCACGGCGTGACGCACGAGCTGGTCGAGACCAAGCTCGCCGTGCTGCGCAAGCCGCCCGCATGAACCGCCGGGGAGGGCGTTCGGGTGAAAGTTCCCGGTTTTTCGGGAAATCCGCCGGTTGAAAAATCAGTCTGGCGCGGCCCGCCGCCGCCCGCACACTGGCCCCGTCCATGCCGTCCGCCCCGTCTGCCACCGCCGCCCGCGCCGACGCCGTCCTCGAGGGCACGGCGCTGAAGGTCGCGATTGCCGGCGACTGGGCCATCACCGGCGCGCGGCCGACCTGGCCGGCGACCTTGGCCGGCCGCCGGCCGCAGCAGGTGGTGCTGGACGGCTCCGGCCTGGGCGACTGGGACAGCTCGCTGCTGCTCTTCCTCTTCGAGGTGCAGACCTGGTGCCGCCTCACGGGCGCCTTATGCGACACCACGGCCCTGCCGGAAAAGATCCATGCGCTGCTCCGGCAGATGTCGGTGTCGCACGAGACGAGCGTGCCCTTCGACCGGGCGGAGAATTTCTTCACCGCCGTGGGCGAGGCCACGTTCGACGCGCTGCACAAGGCGCGCGGTTTCTCCCATTTCCTCGGTGAATGCGTGCTCGGGGTGCTGCGCGTCGCGAAGCGTCCGCGGAAATTCCGCTGGGCGGACACGCTGGAGGAGATGCAGAACTGCGGGGCCATGGCGCTGCCCATCGTGAGCCTCATCAGCTTTCTGGTCGGCGTGACGCTGGCCTACATCGGGGCCATCGTGCTGCGCCAATACGGCGGCGACATCTACGTGGCTGATCTGGTGGGCCTCTCGATGGTGCGGGAGATGGGCGCGCTCATGACCGGCGTGGTGCTGGCGGGGCGCACGGGCGCGGCGTTCGCCGCCACCCTCGGCAACATGAAGGCCAACGAGGAGATCGACGCGTTCGAGACCTTCGGCATCCCGCCGATCGACTTCCTCGTGCTGCCCCGGCTGCTGGCGCTGTGCGTGATGATGCCGCTGCTCACCCTCTACGCCAACGCGCTGGGCATCCTCGGCGGCATGGCGGTGGCCGGCGGCGTGCTGTCAATCCCGCCCGCCGCCTACTGGGTGGAACTGCTGACGATCGTGGATTTGTCGGACCTGTTCGTCGGGGTGATCAAGGGCGCCACCTTCGGACTGATCATCGGCCTGTCCGGCTGCCTGCGGGGCATGGAGGCGGAGCGCAGCGCCGCCGGCGTGGGCCGGGCCGCGACCTCGGCGGTCGTCACCGCCATCCTGCTCATCATCGTGGCCAACGCGCTCTACGCAGTGATCTTCGACATCCTCGGACTCTGAGCCATGAGCCTCGCCGCCCGTCCCCACGATCCCGCCCCCGCCATCGAGGTGACCGGCCTCCAATGCGCCTACGACGGCCGCACGGTGCTCAAGGACGTGACCTTCTCGGTGAAGCGCGGCGAGGTGTTCTTCATCATCGGCGGCAGCGGCTGCGGCAAGAGCACGCTGTTGCGCAACCTCGTCGGCCTGCACCACCCCCTCGCCGGCGAGGTGAGGTTCTTCGGCCATTCCTTCACCACCTCCGACCTTTCCGCCCGGCGCGCCCTGCTCAAGACCTTCGGCGTGCTCTACCAGGGCGGCGCGCTCTGGAGCTCGCTCACGCTGCGGCAGAACGTGGCCCTGCCGCTGGAGGAGCACACGGAGCTCACGGCGCGAGAAATCGCGGAGCTCTCCACCCTCAAGCTCGCGCAGGTCGGCCTCACGGGCTTCGAGGATTACTACCCCTCGGAGATCAGCGGCGGCATGCGCAAGCGCGCCGGCCTGGCCCGCGCGCTGGCCCTCGATCCCGACATCGTCTTCCTCGACGAGCCCTCGGCCGGCCTCGACCCGATCACCTCGCGCAAGCTCGACGACCTGATCCTGCAGGTGCGCGAGAGTTTCGGCACGACGCTCGTGGTCGTGTCGCACGAGCTGGCGTCGATCTTCGGCATCGCCGACCGGGTGATCATGCTCGATCGCGAGGTGCAGGGCGTCATCGCCGAGGGTCCGCCCGCCGGTCTGGCGGAACGCACGCGCGATCCGCGGGTCGCGGAGTTCCTCCTGCGCCGCGACCGCCCGCCAGCCGCGCCGGCCGGCTGAAAAACCTGTCCATACCCGCCCGACCCCGCTAACCATCCCTCCCCGTGAAGACCAAGGTCAGTCCCGCCATCGTCGGTATTTTCGTGCTCGGCGCCTTTGCGCTCGGGCTGATCGGGCTGCTCTCGGTCGGCGGGCTGAGCCTGTTCAGCAAGCCGCACCGGTTCATGGTGTATTTCGACGAGTCCATCCACGGTCTCGACCTCGGCTCGCCCGTGAAGCTGCGCGGCGTGCGCGTCGGCCGGGTGGTGGACCTCGCCGTGCACTACGACGAGGTGGCCAACCGCTCCGTGGTGGCCGTGACCTGCGAGCTCAACCGCAACGTCATCACCGACGAGAAGGGCGCGCAGCTCAAGATCGCCGGGCCGAAGGACATCCAGACGATGGTGGCCCACGGCCTGCGCGCGCAGCTCGGCGTGCTCGGCCTGGCGACGGGCCTGCTGTTCGTGGAACTGGATTTCGAGGATCCGGCGGCCTACCCGGCGCCGGCGCCCGGCGCGCCGTCCAAACTGGCCGTCATTCCCGCCGTGCCCTCGGCCATCTCGGAATACCAGGCCAGTCTCAGCGAGATCCTGAGCGACTTGAAGAAGGTGGATTTCGCCGGCATCTCGCGGGAGGCCAGGACGCTCCTCGCCACCGCCAACCGGAAGATCGGCGAGGCCGATGTGAAGGGCCTGGGCGAGAAAGTGGGGCGCGCGGCCGACGCCGTCACCGCCTTCGTCGAATCGCCCGAGGCCAAACAGGCCTTCACCAACCTGAACGAGGCGCTGGCCGCCACCAAGGCGGCGGTCGCACGGATCGACGCCCAGGTCGGCCCGGTGAGCGACGAGTTGAAACAGACCCTCGGGCAGGCGCAGTCGGCCCTCAAGACCCTCGAGGCCACGGCGGCCACCACCCGGCGCTTCGTGCAGCGGCAGGGCGACGTGGGCGACGAGCTCACGCTCGCGCTCCGGCAGGTGGCCGAGGCCGCCAGCGCCCTCGAAAGCCTCGCCAACGCCATCGAGCGCAATCCCAGCTCGCTGCTCGTGGGCAAAAAGAAAAAGACGGAGTGAACCCGATCGGGAAAACCACAGATGAACACCGATAAACACAGATGCAGGGCTCTGGCGCTCGGCCTTCAGCTTGCAGCCTTCAGCCTTTTCCTGTCCGGCTGCAGCGTGCTGCCCGAGCCGCAGGCCGACACGGTGCGGTATTTCACCCTGAGCGGGGCGCCGGCGGGCGCCCCCGCGGCCGACGCGGTGGTGGTGCGCCCCGTGCGTCTGGCCGGCCATCTGCGCAACCGCAACATGGCCGTGCGCGTGGGGGAGAACGAGGTCGCCTACCTCGACGGCGTCCGTTGGGCCGAGCCGCTCGACGAGGCGATCACCCAGGTCCTGCGCAACCGGCTCCGGCAGGTCGGCGGCGGGGCGTCGGTCGTGGTGCAGATCCAGCGCTGCGAACTGGACCGCGTCGCCGGCAACCAGGTCCGTCTGGAAGCCACCTACACGATCACCCCGCCCGCCGGGGAACCCCGCCCCGGGGTTTTTACGGCCAAGCCCCGCCCCTGGGGCGGCGGCGACCACGGCAGCCTGGTCGGGCTGCTGGGCGAGGCGGTGGCGGAACTGGCCGGGGCCATCGCGACCGCGGCCGGGGAAAAATGACTGCCGCCGGCGCAAGATTTTCCTTTCGCAAGGGCGGCCGGCGTGGCACGGTTTCGGCTGAACAAGGCAGCGTTTCCGGCCACCCATGAAATCAGGTTTTTCGGTCCTTCGCTTCGTGCTGAAGAAGGCGCCCGACGGGCGCCTGACGCAGGAGGTCCGGCGCTGCGGCGAGTTTTCCGACGTGGAGCAGGCCTTCGACACCGCGCGCATGGAGGCGCTGCGCGAGTGGCAGGAGGCGGTGAACCAGCCCGAGCTGAGCGCCGCCCCCGGCCGCGTGGTCGAGATCAAGATCAAGGACACCGAGTGGGGCTACGAGCTGAAGCGCGACCACCAGGTGCTCTCCCGCTTCTGGGTGCACGACAACACCCCCGCCGCCATCCCCGGCGCCACTCCGTGAAAAACCACAGGCCGCCCGCGGGCGGCGTGGATTGTTTTCGGTGATAGGGCCGGTCGGAGACCGGCCCTATCACCGAGCAGATGGGTTTCTTTAATATTTGGCAGAACCGAGGGAGGGATGGATTAGAAAACGCATTGCGCGTTCTGAAAATGTGATCGAATTAGCCGATCGGTGTGAGTTTAAGCGCAGAATCAGCACCGACGGCGGGCGCGAGGTGGTTTGAAGGATTGACAGCATAAACCGGTCAATCGTAATGTATATCCATACATGACGCTTTCGGTGCTATTCCCAAAGGTCCGGGCCGAGGTGCTCCGGCTGCTCTTTGCCGATGCCTCGCGGGAGCTGCACTTGCGTGATCTGACACGCCAGAGCGGGCTAGGTCTTGGCACAATGCAAGGGGAACTGGAGAAGCTGTCCCAAGCCGACCTTGTCACCAGCCGGCGGGATGGCAACCGGCGCTACTTTCGCGCCAACGCCAGTCATCCGCTGTTCGTCGATCTCCAGCAGATCGTGCTAAAGACGGCCGGGCTGCGGGACGTGCTGGCCGATGCCTTGCGCGGTGTGGCCGGTGTGGAGGTGGCCTTCGTGTTCGGCTCGCTCGCGGCGGATGCGGGCAAGGCGGCCAGCGATGTGGACCTGCTGGTCATCGGCGACGTGAGCCTGCGAAAGCTGGCGCCGGTGTTGCGAGGGGCCGGCGAAAAGCTCGGTCGCGAGATCAATCCTGTCACCATGAGTGCCGCGGAATTCGCCAAGGGCCGGGCGAAGAATCCGTTTCTCGTGGATGTGCTCGGCAAACCGAAACTGTTTGTGAAAGGAGGTCCCGATGAGCTTGCAAGACTGGGCTAAGGCCGGATGGCTGAAGCCGCAGACACCCACCCGTGAACTGCTCACGAAGATATTCGGCGTCGTGGATCGCGATATCGAAGACTCGAAGCGAAACCTGTCGCCCGACGGCCAGTTCAACATCGCCTACAACGCGGCGCTCCAGCTCTGCGCCATCGTGCTACTCACCGAGGGTTGGAAACCGGACAAGCTCAACGCGCACCACCGCACGATCTCAGCGCTGCCCTTGATCCTGGGCGCGGACCGGCAGAATGATGCGGATTACCTCGATGCCTGCCGGGCCAAACGCAATGGGCTCGAATACGACGCTGCGGGCAAAGTCAGCGCCAAGGAGGCGAAGGAGCTCCGGGAGTTTGCGGTCGAGTTACGCGGCCGGGTGGTCGGTTGGCTGGGAGAGGCGCATCCAGAGCTTTCGCCTTGGCGGAAGTGAAAAAGAACCGGGATGAGGGCGTTCCGGTTCCATGGCCAGAGGCGGGATTTGGAAATCCCGCCCTACAGGGAAGGTTCGGCGGTCACAGACCGCGGCTACAGCGAAGGCGACTGCACGGCTCGTCCGGAGGACTCGCCCAACCTCACTTCAGCGCGGCGGCGATGCGGGCGAGGGCGCTCTCGACGTTTTCGCGGGAGTTGAAGGCGCTGATGCGCACATGGCCTTCGCCGCACTTGCCGAAGCCGGCGCCGGGCGTGCAGACGACCTGCGCCTTGTGCAGCAGCAGGTCGAAGAACTCCCACGAGTCGCGGCCGGTGTTGATCCAGATGTAGGGGGCGTTGTCGCCGCCGACGCAGCCGAAGCCGAGCTTCGTCATCGCATCACGGATCAGCTTGGCGTTGCCGAGGTAGAAATCGGTGAGGGCCTTCGTCTGCTTCTTGCCTTCGTCGGTGTAGATGGCGGCGGCGGCCCGCTGGACCGGATACGAGACGCCGTTGAACTTCGTCGTATGGCGGCGGTTCCAGAGGGCGTGCAGCGGGTGGGCGTTGCCCGCGGCGTCGTAGGCGACGAGGTTCTTGGGCACGACGGTGTAGGCGCAGCGGGTGCCGGTGAAGCCGGCGGTCTTGGAGAAGCTGCGGAACTCGATGGCGACGTCGCGCGCGCCTTCGATCTCGTAGATCGAGCGCGGGATCTGCGGGTCGCGGATGTAGGCCTCGTAGGCGGAGTCGAAGAGGATGACGGCCTGGTGCTTCTTCGCGTAGGCGACCCAGGCGGCGAGCTGGGTCCGGGTGGCGACGGCGCCGGTGGGGTTGTTGGGGAAGCAGAGGTAGATGAGGTCGGTGGCGGCGGCGGGCACGGCGGGCACGTAGCCGTTGGCGGGCGTGCATTCGAGGTAGGTGATGCCCTGGTAGCGGCCGTCCACGTTGGCGCCGGTGCGGCCGGCCATGACGTTGGTGTCCACATACACCGGATAAACCGGGTCAGGGATGGCGAGGCGGACGTCGGGGGAGAAGATTTCCTGGATGTTGCCACAGTCGCACTTGGAGCCGTCGGAGATGAAGATCTCGTCGGCCTCGATCTTGCAGCCGCGGGCGGCGTAGTCGTGCTGGGCGATGGCGTCGCGGAGGAAGGCGTAGCCCTGCTCGGGGCCGTAGCCCTTGAAGGTGGCGCGGGCGCCCATCTCGTCGGTGGCGGCATGGAGGGCCTCGACGCAGACGGCGGGGAGCGGCTCGGTGACGTCGCCGATGCCGAGGCGGATGACGGGCTTCGCCGGGTGGGCGGCGACGTAGGCATTCACGCGCTTGGCGATGTCGGCGAAGAGGTAGGAGGCCTTGAGCTTGGTGTAGTTCTCGTTGATGCGGATCATCGGGATCGGGTCTGGGAGCTGGGATCTAGGGTCTGGGAAGTGGATGCCGCCCTTGCGCCGCAGGGCTGCACCAGGAGGAAGGCTTGATAAAGGGAACGGGGTCTGGTTATTCAAGCGTCTTCCGGGCCATGCAGAAGATTCAAACCATCACAGCCATGCGCGAAGCCGCGGCAGCGCTGCGGGCCCGGCAGAGGCGCATCGCGTTCCTGCCCACGCTGGGGGCCCTGCATGCGGGACATGCGAGCCTGATCCGCCAGGCCCGGGAAAGCGGTGCGGCGGTCGTGGTGTCGGCTTTCGTCAACCCGCTCCAATTCGGTCCGAGCGAGGATTATGCGAAATATCCGCGCACCCCGGAGGCGGATGCGGCCTTCGCCGAGAAGGAGGGCGTCACGATCCTGTTCACGCCGACCGCCGAGGAGATGTTTCCCAAAGGGTTTTCGTCGCAACTGCACGAGGACGTGATCAGCAGGCCCTTGTGCGGCGTGGCCCGCCCGGCGCTGTTCCGCGGGATGCTCACGTGCTGGCTGAAGCTGCTCAACATCGTGCAACCCGACGTGATCGTGCTGGGCGAACGCGATGCCCAACAAGTTGCCGTCTTCCGCAAGGTCGCCGCCGATCTGCAGCTGCCGGTCGAGATCATGACGGGTCCGACCGTGCGCGATGCCGACGGCCTGGTGGTCAGCGCGCGCAACAATTACCTGACGCCGTCCCAGCGCGGGGAGGCACTCGCGGTCGTACAGGCCCTGCGCACGGCGAAGGAAATGGTCGGTGCCGGCGTGAAAAGCACCGACCGGCTCGTCGCCGAGGCCACGCACATCATCGCGCAGAAGCGGCGCCTGCGGGTCATCTACATTTCGGTCGTGGACCGGCGCACGATGGAGCCCTTGCGCGAGGTTGCGCCGGGTCAGTGTCTCATGGCCGTTTCCTACTGGGTGGACGAGGTGCGGTTGACCGACAACATGCCGCTTTAAGTTGCGAAAAGGGCTGTGAATAACTTGTCAGCCGAGACCGGCACTCGCTCGAAAAACGGCTTCCGATGAAAACTGTGAACAGCATGCGCCTCGCCGGTTGCTCGAAGGGGGATGCTGGCATGGCCATCCCGGCCTCTCCACGGTGGCGCAATTTGCGGCAGCCAGAACGCACGGGTGCACTCTCGTAAAATACTGGAAACAAAGAAGCTGGCCGGGTGCGGTCAGTCCTTGGCGCAAACGCGGGCAACTCGGCAGGGCCGTTCGGCACGGGGGACTTAGGCATCGAATGAGCGGCCTGCCGCGCATGCAAATTTTCGCGGTTTCTCCCTGTGCCGACGTTACGGATGCGTAAATCGCCACTGTGAAGAAGAGCCGGTTTGGCGGCGGGGCGGGCTTGCGACTGCGGGGTTGTGTTTTGGGACGGGCTTTGGGACGACTGGGCGCCGTGAGCACCACTTTCCCCGACAAACCCCGCATCGCGATCATCGGCGCCGGCGCCTTGGGCTGCTATTACGGAGCACGCCTCGTAAAAGCGGGGGAGGACGTTCATTTTCTGGTCCGCTCCGCGCGCGCGGCGCTCACGGCGAACGGCTTGAAGGTAAAAACCCCGACCGAGCGCATCACCGCGCGCAAGATCCACGTCTATGGCTCGGCGGCCGAGATTGGTCCCTGCGATCTGGTCGTCATTGCCACCAAGACCACGGCCAACGAGGCCTTGAAGTCCATCCTGCCGCCGTTGCTGAAGCCCGAGACCGTGGTGCTCTCCCTTCAAAACGGGCTCGGTGTCGAGGAGCCCGTCGCCGAGATCGTCGGGCCGGGCCGGGTCATCGGCGCCATCTGTTACATCGGGTGCATGCGCACGGCGCCAGGCGTGGTGAACTGCTCTTTCCCGGGGTTGATGACCATCGGCAAGTTCGGCAAGCCGGCGGGCGAGCGCACGCAGGCCGTGGCGGCGCTCTGGCGCCGCGCCGGCGTGAAATGCACCGCCCAGGACAACCTTGAGTCGCAACGCTGGCACAAGCTCGTGTGGAACGTGCCGTTCAACGGGCTCGCCATCGTGGCGGGCACGACGACCGACGTGCTCATCGCCGACGAGGATCTGCGCCTGCTGGCGCGCCGCCTCATGGAGGAGGTTGTCGAGGCGGCGGCGAAGTTTGGTCACGAGATTTCCCGCTCCTTCGTGGATCTGCAGTTCGAGCGCACCGAGAAGATGGGCGCTTACAAGCCCTCGAGTCTGGTTGATTTCGAGGAGGGCCGCGACCTGGAGATCGAGGAGATCTGGGGCGAGCCCGTGCGCCGCGCCAAGGCCGTCGGCGCCGCCGTGCCGCGCATGGAGATGCTCTACTGGCTGATCAAGCACCGGCTGGCCGTGCGCGACGCCCGGGCGAAGGCCGCGGCGCGCAAGCGCTGAGGAGCATTTCGCCTCTTTTGTGGCGCCCGCCAAAGATGGGCCCCGCCCCCTCCGTTATCCGGGATTGCGCCGGTGTCATAAGGCTTCCAGCGTCGCGCCAATTCCGCCCGCATGTCCCAGCCGTCCCCGTCCAAGTTCGAGCCGTTCATCCCCGATTCCGCGAAGCTGGCCGAGTTCACCGCGCGGTCCGTGCTGACCGGCGCCGTGCTGGGCATGGTCTTCGGCGCCTCGTCGCTCTATCTCGTGCTCAAGGTGGGCCTGACCGTGAGCGCGTCGATTCCCGTGGCGGTGATCTCGCTGGCGCTGTTCCGCGCCTGGTCCAAGGCCGGCGGGCGCGACTCGACCATCCTCGAGCACAACATCACGCAGACAGCCGGCTCGGCGGGCGAGTCCATCGCCTTCGGCGTCGGCATCACGATGCCGGCGATCCTGATCCTCGGCTTCGACCTCGAGCTGACGCGCGTGATGCTCGTGGGCGTGCTGGGCGGCCTGCTGGGCATCCTGATGATGATCCCGCTGCGGCGGACGCACATCGTCGAGGACCACGGCGTGTTGAAATTCCCCGAGGGCACGGCCTGCGCGGCGGTGCTCAAGGCCGGCGCCAATCCCGCGGATCGCGCCGCCGCCTCGCCCTCGGCCAAGGCCGAGATGGCGGCGGCCGCCGCCGCGGGACTGGGCCAGGCGCCCGGGGCGCGGCACATCTTCACCGGCTTCGGCATCGGCCTGCTCTACAAGACGGTCAACGTCGCCCTCAAGGGCTGGAAGGACATCCCCGAGCGCGTCTTCGGCGCGCCGTTCAAGGGCGGCTCGGTCAGCGCCGAGGTCTCGCCGGAGCTGCTCGGCGTCGGCTACATCATCGGCCCCTACATTTCCGGCATCATGTGCGCGGGCGGCGCACTGTCGTATCTGCTGCTGATCCCGGCCATCAAATTCTTCGGCGACGGTCTGCCGGCGCCGCTGGCACCGGGCAGCGTCCCGATCAGCGCCATGTCGCCCGACGAGGTGCGCGGCGCCTACATCCTCTACATCGGCGCCGGCGCGGTGGCGGCCGGCGGCCTCATCAGTCTGGTCGAGGCGATGCCGGCCATCTGGCGCAGCCTGAAGGCGGGCTTCCGCGACGTGCAGGGCGGCGGTCCGGCGGAATCGTCCGCCGTGAACGGCGGGGTGCCGCGCACCCAGCGCGACCTCCCGATGAAGGTTGTGGCGATCGGCGTGGTCGTGCTCATGGCGGCCATCCTGCTCGCGCAGGAGGCGCTGCACATGAACCTGCTCGGCGCGCTGCTGATCGTGGTGTTTGGCTTCATCTTCGTGGCGGTGTCCTCGCGCCTGACCGGCGAGATCGGCTCCACCTCCAACCCGACATCGGGCATGACGGTGGCGACGCTGCTGTTCACCTGCCTGATCTTCCTGCTCGTGGGCTGGACGGGCAACGCCTACCACGTCACCGCGCTGTCGGTCGGGGCCATCGTCTGCATCGCCGCGGCCAACGGCGGCACGACCTCGCAGGACCTGAAGACGGGCTTCCTGCTCGGGGCGACGCCGCAGCTCCAGCAATACGCCATCCTCGCCGGTTCGTTGTGCTCGGCGCTGATCCTCGGCCCGATCCTGCTGCGGTTGAACGCCGCCGCCACGGTCTATGTGCCGGTCGCCGAGGTCGCGCCCGCCGGCCTGCACGTCGCGCCCGCCGGGTTGCAGAAACGGGAAAAACTCCAGGGCCCGCAGGCGCAGCAGGACGCGAACACCTACTACGCGTGGCACAAGACCGACGAGGCGGGCGCGCCCGCCGGCAAGTATCTCGTCAACGCGCAGGGCGACGCCGTGTGGCTCGTGGATCCGGGCATCAACGGCACGCACACGCGGCGGCCCGACGGCACCAGCGTGCAGAAATTCGAGGCGCCGAAGGCCGTGCTCGTTTCCTACATCATCAAGGGCATCCTCGACCACAAGCTGCCCTGGGCGCTCGTCCTGCTCGGCGTCATGATCACGCTGACCCTGCAACTGTCGTTCGTGCCGGCGCTGGCGTTTGCGGTGGGCGTCTATCTGCCGCTGTCGTCCACGACGCCGATCCTCGCCGGCGGCCTGATCCGCTGGCTCGTGGACCGGAAGCTCCGCCAGAAACCGGCTTGCGCCGGACTGAGCAGGCAGGAGCTCGAGGCCGAGAGCGACAAGAGCCCCGGCGTGCTGCTGGCCTCCGGTTACATCGCGGGCGGCGCCATCGCCGGCATCGTCATCGCCATCGTGCAGGGGGTGACGGTGGACTTCGACGCCGCGGTGACCGGCTGGTCCGCGGCGCACAATCCCTTCTACGGCGGCGCGCACGCCGACCTGCTGTCGCTCGTGCCCTTCGGCGCGCTCTGCGGGTTCCTCTACTTCGTCGCCCGGGAAAAGCTGCTGGCGCCGCAACGCTGAGGCACGCCCCAGGCCGGGCGGGCGGAGCTTTGCGCCGCGACATGGGGCGCGAGAGGATGAAGAGCCGCGGCGGAAAACCGCCCCCACAGAGCAGATCGACGGCTTCGCGGGAGCTCGGTCCTCCGGCCGCAGGGCGCAGGCGGCCGCGCCGCCCGAGGCTTGATACGTGTCATACTCCTTCCCAGAGTGCGTCATGCAATCACCCCAAGTTCTACGCGAGCTCACTGTCCGGAGCGTCATCCTCGGCGGCCTCATCACGCTGCTGTTCACCGCCGCCAACGTCTATCTGGGGCTGAAGGTCGGCCTGACCTTCGCCACGTCGATCCCGGCGGCGGTCATCTCGATGGCGGCCCTGCGCCTGGTCGGCAACTCGAACATCCTCGAGAACAACATCGTCCAGACCATCGCCTCCGCGGCCGGCACGCTGTCGGCGATCATCTTCGTGCTCCCCGGCCTGATCATGGTCGGCTGGTGGCAGGGTTTCCCCTACTGGACGACGGTGGCCGTGTGCGCGATCGGCGGCACGCTCGGCGTGATGTTCTCCGTGCCGCTGCGCCGCGCGCTGGTGACGGGCTCCGACCTGCCTTACCCCGAGGGCGTTGCCGCCGCCGAGGTGCTGAAGGTCGGTTTCGGCTCAGCGGAGGGCAAGGAGGAGAACGCGAAGGGCCTGCGGATGATCATCGCCGGCTCGCTGACCTCGGCGGGTTACGCGGTGCTGGCGGCCATGAAGCTCGCGGCGGATGCGCTTGCGGTCAATTTCCGCGTCGGCGCGGGCGCGTCGGGTGTTTCGACGAGCCTTTCGATGGCGCTCATCGGCGTCGGGCATCTGGTGGGCCTGTCGGTCGGCGCGGCGATGTTCTTCGGCATGCTCATCTCGTGGGTCGGGCTCGTGCCGTATCTCACGGCCCTGCACGGGGTGGGTGACAACGTGGATCAGATCGTCGGCACGACCTTCCGCAGCGAGGTGCGCTTCATCGGCGCCGGCACGATCGGCGTGGCGGCGATCTGGAGCCTGCTGCGCATCATCGGCCCGATCGCGCGGGGCATCGCCTCCGCCATGGCGGCCTCCAAGGCGCGCTCGGCCGGCGCCCGGCTCGACCTCACCGAGCGCGACCTGCCCATCGGCATCGTCGGCGGCAGCATCCTCGGCCTCCTGCTGCCCATCGCCGGCCTGCTCTGGTATTTCAGCTCCGGCACCGTCATCGCGGCCGGCATCGGGCCCACGATCCTCGGCTCGCTGGTCTATGTCGTGCTCATCGGCGCCGTCATCGCCTGCGTCTGCGGCTACATGGCCGGCCTGATCGGCGCCTCGAACAGCCCGGTTTCGGGCGTGGGCATCCTCGCCGTGATCGGCGCCTCGCTGCTGCTCGTCCTGACCTACGGGCACGGCGGCGATCCGGAGCAGACCAAGGCGCTCGTGGCCTACGCGCTCTTCACCACCGGCATCGTGTTTTCCATCGCGACGATCTCGAACGACAACCTCCAGGATCTGAAGACCGGGCAGTTGGTCGGCGCGACGCCATGGCGGCAGCAGCTCGCGCTGGTCTATGGCGTGATCTTCGGCTCGCTGGTGATCCCGCCCGTGCTCGATCTCCTCAACAAGGCCTTCGGCTTCGCCGGCGCGCCCGGCGCGGGCGACAGCGCCTTGGCCGCACCGCAGGCGGCCCTCATTTCCTCGCTCGCCAAGGGCGTGCTCGGCGGCGACATCAACTGGAACCTGATCGGTTTCGGCGCGCTGCTCGGCATCGGCACGATCATCCTCGATGAGATTCTGCGCAAGGCCGGCAAGATGCGCCTGCCGCCGCTGTGCGTCGGCATGGGCATCTACCTGCCGATGGCGCTCACGCTGCTCATCCCCGTCGGCGCCCTGATCGGGCACTGCTACGAGAAGTGGGCCGACGGCCACGCCAACCCGGGTTTTGCCAAGCGCATGGGCGTGCTGGCGGCCACCGGCCTGATCGTGGGTGAGAGCCTGTTCGGCGTAGCCTTCGCCGGCATCGTCGCGGGCACCGGCACCGACACACCGCTGGCGGTCGTCGGACACACCTTCGAAAATCCGGCCAAGGTGATCGGCGTGCTGCTGTTCTGCGGCGCCATCGCCGCGCTCTACCGTGCCGCCAAACGGATCTGCGGGGCCAAACAGGAGCCCGTTTCACAATCTTCTTTGTAGGGCGCCGCTCCTGTCAGCCATGGGCTTGGCGGCGGTTGCTGCTGCGCCCGGCGAAGGCGGACCAAGGTCCGCTCCGGCAGGACATCGGGAATCCCAACCCGCATGCCCGCTCACTCCTCCCCGTCGAAGTAGTCCACCTCCTGCAACCGGAACCATTTGCCGAGCGGGCGGGTGCCGTATTTGCCGGAATCGGGATAATGGCAGAAGTCCATCGGCGGATTGTTGGCGATGATCTGGATCACGAGGTCTTCGGTGGCGGAGGCATTGGTGATCTGGTGCGCCGTGCCCGGCGGGTGGATGAACGCGTCGCCCGTCCGCACCGGGTGGGTGGCGCCGTCGCGGCGCACCGTGCCGGTTCCGCTCATGACGACGAAAAGCTCCCATTGCGTCGTGTGCGCGTGATAAGGGCAGACCGACTTGCCGGGCGGCAGGCGCCGGATTTGCAGATCGAAGGGATGCGGTTCCCCCGGGTCGCCGAGGCGTGGCGGCGCACCGAGCGCGACCGACACGTTTTTGCAGAAGGACAGATACTTGCCCTTGGGTGATTTGCGCTCCTCCTCGGGCAGGGTGTGGAGATTGACGGTTTTCATCGTGGAAAATGCATTTGAAACGCGGAGGTCACGGAGAACGCGGAGAAACCTTCATACACTGATCTCTGGAAATTCGCAGGAGGTATGGCCACAGAAGGCGCAAAAGGCGCAGAAAAAGGAATGTCTGGAGTAATCTTCCATCCGGAACCACTTGCGATCCAAGTGCGTGAGCCGAGACGAGCGGCACGTGCTGAGGTCACTCCGCGCACTTCGCGTTTAATCATGTTTCCCTGGTTCATGCGGGCAGGCGTTTCCGGAAGATTTCGGCCAGCCCGGCCTTGTCCAAACGCTTCTCGGCGATGCCGATCATGGCGTCGTAGAGTTCGGCGTCGTCATATCTGTCCACGTCCACGCCGTTGGCTTTCAGGAAGAGTAGGGCCGCTCCCATGGCGGTGCGCTTGTTGCCGTCAATGAAGGGTTGGTTCTGGGCGATATGAAACGCATAGGCGGCGGCAATGGCCGCCAGATCCCCGTGGCTGTAATAGTGGGCCGCCTCCGGTTGCATCAGGGCCGACTCCAGCAGGCCGGGATCGCGCAGGCCATCCATACCGCCGTGGCGTTCAAGGGAGGCCAGGTGGATATCCAGCACGGCCTCCCGGGAAATGAAGATCGGAGCATTCATGCCAAGGGGCGCGGTAGCCACTCCGCGCTACTGGGCCAGCTTGCGGAACAGGTCGTGATGCTTGTCCAGGATGTCCTTGGTCAATTTGCGCGCGGTCTCGCGATCAAGATAGCGGACCTGCCGAGGTTGATCCGCGTTGGCGCCAGGCGCCGCTGCCTTCGCCGGCTTCTTGGCGGCGCAGGGGGCCTGGGGCTCTTCGACTTTGCGCGGCTTGCTCACGGGCGGAACGATGCGGCGGCGGGGCGGGGGTGTCAACCGGGCCGAGGGCCGCCGCAGTCACGGCGGCGGGCGGAATCGCCCGGCACAGTTGCGGAATGCAGAGGTGGAACCCGGCCTCCGGACGGGTTGGCGAGCGGGTTGGGTCACCACGGAACACGCGGAAAACACGGAAAGAAACTCAGCGAAGGGCAGCGTCGTGGAACGGGCGGGCGTGTTCTTGGAGGCGCCCCGTCAACGGCGGGTTTGGCTATGAGGCCGACCGACGCTTCGCCGGCCGGGCTGCACCCTTGGCCGCCGTCGCCTTCCTTGTTTCCGTGTTTCGCCGGCTCCGCTTTTGCTACCGGTGGCAGCGTGCTCCTTAGCGTGCTCTTCGCAACGGGCTATTCTGTTTTACTAGGAACCAAGAACCTGAAACCCAGACCTTAAGCATAAACCATTTCGCGAACCCCCGCCGGGAGGTGATGCAGCACATCGTCGGGCACAAGAACGTGGGTATGATTTTCAATCGGCAGATCGTAGGCGACAGTGTTTCCCACTTCAGCGTCGCGCGAATACCAATTTGCCACGGCACATTCTACCTCGGCAACAAAGGGCAGGACTATTTTGCTCCGCTACTGGCTTTCGACGACGATTTGCTCGCGAGCCGAAAGTCAGGGCGGAGCAATTTTACTCCCTTCATTTTGACGCCGCTGCGGAAAGCGCTCGGTTCCGAAGCGGCAAAGCTGACACCCGAAGACATCTTCCACCACGCCTATGCGGTGTTTCACAGCCCCGGCTACCGGAGCCGCTACGTGGAGTTTCTGAAGATTGATTTCCCGCGCCTGCCGTTGACTGGGAGACTGGAGCTGTTCCGCGCGCTGGCCCAGTTCGGCGCTGAACTCACCGCCCTCCGCCTTTTGGAATCACCCGAACTCGACAAACCCATCACCGAATTCATCGGCCGTCGAGATCCCGGGGTCGAAAAAGTCTCGTGGTCCAAGAACACCGTCTGGGTGGACAAGGCGCAGTCCACCGGCTTCCGAGGCGTGCGCGAGGAGGTCTGGGATTTTCGCATTGGCGGTTAGCAGGTCTGCGAGAAATGGCTGAAGGACCGCAAAGGCCGCACGCTTTCGAAGGACGACATCGCCCACTACCACAAGATTGCCGTCGCGCTCTCGGAGACCATCCGCCTCATGGCCGAGATCGACCTTGTCATCGAGAAACACGGCGGCTGGCCCGGCGCCTTCGCGTCTGCCCCCACCGAGGGAACCGCCTCAGCGCCAGCTCCCGAAAGGGCTCCCAAGAAATCCCCCGCCGCCGATCTCGGCCTCCGGACGGACGACGAGTTGCCGTTGGCCTGACCTTCACTCGCAAGTAGTCTATTAAACTACTTTGGCCGACGCTGGGGCCGCGCCTCGGAAGCGGATTTCCTTCCGTGCCGATTCGTGTCCTTCGTGGTTAAACCGGTTTGTTCTGGCCATGTCTGATGCTCGGCTTGCCTTTCGTTCCACGGCTCGCTCACTCGGCGGGGCATGGCTCCTCCGCGTCGCAAGAACATCTTCCGTCAGGCTCCGCCGCCGCCGATGACCATCTACGTGCGTGCCGGCTTTCTGCGCCGGCTCACGGAGGAATTCGAGGCGCTGAAGGTGAAGCGCGCCGCGCTCGTCGAGGACAAGATGGAGGCGCACAGCCAGGGCGACCTGCGCGAGAATTTCGGCTTCAAGGCGGCCAAGGACGCGATCCGCGCCGTGGACCGCAAGATGGACGACCTCGACCGCTTCTACCGGCGCAACACCTTCATCGAGGTGGACCCGGCCGGGTGGCTCACCAAGCCGGTCGATTTCGTCCAGCTCGGGCACGTCATCCGCATAGAGAAGGAGGACGTAGGCACGAAGCGGAAGCACCGCTTCACGTTTCTCGTCGCGACCCACGGCGAGACGGCGACCGATCCGGAGAGCGGCATCGAGTGCCTGCCGCACAACTCCCCGCTGGCGGCGGCCCTGCTGGGTCTCGCCGCCGGCCGGCCGGCGCAGGTGAACCTGCCGGCCGGCCCGGCGATCCTGACGGTGCTCTCGATCCGCAATCCGACGCAGGCGGAACTCGACCGCCTGCTCACGGCCATCAAGCCGCCGGAGATCGAGGATGGGGAGCAGGAGTGATTTAACCCGGATTCCGCGATTGAGGTTTAGGCGGTGAGGTTTTCGTAGGGGGAAGTTGCTGGAACTGGAGCGGGGTTTGAGGTTCGTTGGGGCAATCGCGGCGGGATTGCGCGGCAGAAGCGGGAAG